>JADJAB010000013.1 GCA_016704435.1 Rhodobacter sp.
GGCGAAGGCGGAAAGGAAATGGGTATAGGCCAGCAGCCAGGCGGCATCGGCAGTGTCGAAGCGGATGGTCGGCGCGATGGTGTCGACCGAGGCCAGCCGACCCGCGCCCAGGGTCAACCCGGCGACCGAGCCGAGGTCTTCGCCTTCGTCGCGGGTGGCGTTCATGTTGATGTCGAACCACAGGTCGCCGACCGCGATCTCCAGCGCGAAATTCTGCTCGCCCAGGGTCGCCAGCGCCGCGCGCGCGGTGGCCATATCGCTGTCCAGATCGGTCAGCAGGGTGACGATGTCCTGGCCCGCAAAGGCGCGGGCGGCGGGGTTTTCCGGGATCGGCAGGCGCAGGATCGGCAGTTCCGACCAGTCGGCCTGCACGCCGGTCTGCCAGCGCAGTTGCAGCGCGCCCTCGACGCCGGACAGGAAGCGCAGGCCGGCCAGGGCGAACAGCTCCGGCGGAGTCGGCGCGGGCAGCGCGGCCAGCCGCGCCTCGGTGGCGGCGATGCCGTTGGCGGCGATCTCGGCGAGATCGGCGACGGGTCGGCGGTGGCGACGGTGGCGACGGTGGCGGCAAGGGTCAGGGCGGCGGCAAGCAGGGGACGGTGCATGGGGGGCTCCTTTTGCGGCTGGACGCAGGATGCGCGCCGGCTTCGGAAGGGTCAAGTTGCCGTGGGGTAGGGATTTCCGGCGTCGGCCTTGCGGATCGGTCAGCGCCTCCGGCGGGAGTATTTCCAAAAGAGCAAACCGGGGAACAAGCGGAATGGGCTTGCTCTTTCGGAAATACTCCCCGCGGAGCGGCCGCCGTCGGGCCTGGCGCTCAGGCCAGGGAAAGGACGCAAAGGCGCTGGCCGCGCGGCAATTGCCGGTCCCGCCAGGCACAGGAAAAGCCGGTGACGGCGGCATCTTCCGCGATCGCGCTGGCAGGGCGGTGCCAGGGCGGGCGGTCAGAGTGGGTGACCACGCCGTCGGGCTGGGCCAGCCGGCCGGCGTGGCCCTCGGGGCACAGGAAAACCGTCAGCAGCAGCTTGCCCTGCGACCGCAGGTGGTGGCGCAGGTTGGTCAGGGCAGGCCGGAGCATCGCGGCTGGCAGGTGAGTGAAGACGCCGAAGGCGATGGCGAAATCGAAATCCGCGGGCAGGCCGGGAAAGGCGAAACCGGCATCCTCGACCAGTTGCGGCAGCGGCAGGCGCGATTGCAGGTCGGGCGACAGCTCTGCCTCCCAGCCGCGCCGCATCAGCGCAAGGCTGGCATCGGTGCCCCAGTAGTGGCCGGGGTCAAGCAAGGCCACCGCCTTGTGGCCCAGCCGCAGCGCGCCGCAGCCGATGTCCAGCAGGCGGTGCTGCGGCTGCATCCCCTCGGCCGACAGGCAGGCCATCTGGGCGCGGGCGGTCTCATCCCAGCGGCCGCCGACGATGTCGCGGTGCCTTCCCGCCGCCAGCGCGCGATCATAGAACCCCGACGCCAGATAGGGGGACGTGGGCCTTGTGCCGGGGGCCATCAGCGCGACGGCAGAAAGCCGGGCGGCGGCGGCTCTTGCGGGTGGACGAGCAGGAAGTTCTCGTTCGCGCGGTAGCGGCGGAACCGGTCCTGCACCGCATATCCGGTGCCGCGCAGCCAGAGGCGGAAGTCGCCGAAGTTCTTGCGGTCCACTTCGACAAAGAGGCGCGGGCGCCACCGCGCAAGGGTCTGGTCAAGCCCTGCCAGGACCCGCATTTCCATGCCCTCGACGTCGATCTTGATGAAATCGACCGGCTGGTCGGCCAGCACGCTGTCGCCCCGGATCACCGCCAGCGTGCCGCCCTCGACCGCGACCATCCGGCCGCCGCCCAGATTGCGCCGGGGGGCGTGGACCGAAAGCCCCTCTTGCGCCGAATCCGAAAGGCCGCAGCCAAGGTGCGAGAGGTCGCAGCGGTCCTCGACGCCGTTCAGCACCAGGTTGGAGCGCAGGACGGCGATCGCGGCGGGGTTCGGTTCGAACAGGATCGCGCGCGCGGCGCGCAGGAATTTCAGCACGAACAGCGTGTGGTTGCCGATGTTCGCGCCGATATCGCAAAAGGTGCTGTCCGGGCGCAGCCATTTGCGGATGATGTCCAGCTCTTCGGTTTCGTAGAAGCGGCCGGCGCGGTGCTCGGCCTGGATGGCGTCACGGGCGTCGGTGATGGTGAAGAAGACCGGTTCGTTCCAGAGCGTGCAGCGCACCACCGCTCCGGCAGAGATCGGGGGAAGGTCGGTCACGGGCGGAACGGGGGCGGGGGCGTCCAAAGGATCATGTCATCCGGTGCAGCGGATCGTTTCGCAGAAGCTAACAATCGCGGCCCGGCTTGGCAACGCGGAAGCGGCGGGGCCGTGGCGGGCAGGCGCCAGGGCCGGGCCGCCGCCGGAGTGGCTTTCGGGCGGCGCGGTCTCAGCCCTTCGGGGCGGGTTTCGTGGCGGCGGCGGCCTTCATCCGGGCCAGCAGCACGGCCTTGTCGTCGTCGGCTGCCTTGGGGGCACCCTTCAAGGTCTTGCGCTTGGGGCGCGGGGTGGATTTCGCGGCATGCGCGCTGCCGGATTTCGAATAGTCCATGGTCGTCTCCAGCCTTCGGGTCAGGGCAGGGATGCCTGCTTTGCGGCGCGGCCGCAATGGAAAAAGGGCGCCGCGGCGGGCGCCCTTTCATCGTCTTGCCGGGCGATTCAGGCCAGCGACGGGTCGATGCCCTTGCAGGCCTCGACCAAGCCTTTGACCGAGTCGACCGACTTGTCGAGCATGGCCTGCTCGGCGGCGTTCAGCTTGATCTCGACCACCCGCTCGATGCCACCGGCGCCGATCACGGTCGGCACGCCGACATACATGCCGTCCAGCCCGTAGGCGCCCTTGACATAGGCCGCGCAGGGCAGCAGGCGCTTCTGGTCCCTGAGGAAGGCCTCGGCCATCTCGATGGCGCTGGTGGCCGGCGCGTAGAAGGCCGAGCCGGTCTTCAGCAGGCCGACGATCTCGGCGCCGCCATCGCGGGTGCGCTGGATGATCGCGTCCAGCTTGTCCTGCGTGGTCCAGCCCATCTCGATCAGGTCGGGCAGCGGGATGCCGGCAACGGTGGAATAGCGCGCCAAGGGCACCATGGTGTCGCCGTGGCCGCCCAGCACGAAGGCGGTAACGTCGCGCATCGAGACGTTGAACTCGACCGACAGGAAGTGCCGGAAGCGCGCCGAGTCGAGGATGCCGGCCATGCCGACGACCATGTGATGCGGCAGGCCGGAAAACTCGCGCAGCGCCCAGACCATGGCATCCAGCGGGTTGGTGATGCAGATCACGAAGGCGTTGGGGGCGTGGCTCTTGATGCCCTCGCCGACCGATTTCATCACCTTCAGGTTGATGCCCAGAAGGTCGTCGCGCGACATGCCGGGCTTGCGCGGCACGCCGGCGGTGACGATGCAGACATCGGCGCCGGCGATGTCGGCGTAGGAGTTGGCGCCCTTCAGCGACACGTCAAAGCCTTCGACCGGGCCGCATTGCGACAGGTCCAGCGCCTTGCCCTGCGGGGTGCCTTCGGCGATGTCGAACAGGATGACGTCGCCAAGCTCCTTGATGGCCGCAAGATGGGCAAGCGTGCCGCCGATCTGTCCTGCGCCGACAAGGGCGATCTTGGGTCGTGCCATGGGAACCTCCTGAGCGTTGATCCGGGGTGCGGGTCTGGTGAGTGAGTCGGGGCTGCGAGTCGGCGGCGAGGGGTAGCCCCTTCGGCGCCGTCTGTCCAGCGCTGCGGCGGTTTTGGTATACCATCGCATGCAGAAAATCGTCTTTTCGTCCCACCCGCCACGGTTTAGCGGTAACGCCGGCGGAGGGGCGGATGGAAGGCTTGGGGTTCTGGGTGGCGGCAGTGGTGGCGGCCATGCTGGTGGGGGCCGGCAAGGGCGGCATGCCGGTGGTCGGCATGCTCGGCGTGCCGGTGCTGGCGCTGGTGATGCCGCCGGTGACGGCGGCGGGGCTGCTGCTGCCGGTCTGTGGTCAGCGACATCTTCGGGCTTTACGCCTACCGCCATGCCTTCGACCGGCGGGTGCTGGCGATCGTGCTGCCCGGCGCGATGGCGGGCATAGGGGTGGGGTGGGCGACGGCGCATGTGGTGCCCGAGGCGGCAGTGACGGCGCTGATCGGGGCGATCGGTGCGGCCTTCGCGCTGAACCTGCTGTTGCGGCACAAACCGGGAGGCGCGCCACAGGCGGCGGCGGTGGTGCCGGGGCTGTTCTGGGGCACGGTGACAGGGTTCACCAGCTTTGTCAGCCATTCGGGCGGGCCGCCCTATCAGGTCTATACCCTGCCGCTGCAGCTGCCGAAGATGGTCTTTGCCGGCACCTCGACCATTGCCTTTGCCGTGATCAATGCTGCCAAGCTGCTGCCCTATTGGCACCTGGGCCAGTTGAACGCCGGCAACCTGCAGGTTGCGGCGATGCTGTTCCTGCCCGCGACGTTGGCGGTCTTTGCCGGCGTTCGGCTGGTGCGCTGGCTGCCGGAGCGGCTGTTCTTCCGACTGGTGACCTGGTCGCTGCTGGCGATCTCGGCAAAGCTGGTCTGGGACGGCGCGCGCGGGTTGACGGGGTAGCGGTGGGTCAGACCTTGTGGCCCCGGGGGGGGGGGGGGGGGGGGGGGGGGCCGGCCCCCCCCGGGGGGGGGGGGAGGGGACCGCCGGGGGGGGGGGGGGGGGGGGGGGGGGGGGGGGGGGGGCGCCGGTCCGGCGCTGGCACCTACCACGGCTTCTGCATGCCGGAAGAGCCGGACCCGCCAGGCGTGGCCTGCGCCACCAGCGCGTTACGCCCGATGCGGCGCGCCGCCACGCCGCATGGTGGCCAGCACGCGCGAAGCGAGCGAGAGGGCAAGGGTCCGGTCATCCGCCCTAAGCGGGCGGCATTAGTCGCCGCACGCGCACAAGGGGCGCTCCCTTAGGATTGGCGGGTGTTCGGGCGGGATTTCGAGCGGCCCTGACGAAATTTCTGCACCGCGGCATTTCCGGTCTTGAAGAAACTGGCGGAATCGTGGTTTGTGGCGCAAGAATCTTGCGCAAGGAGCCTGGCATGGCCCGCCCCTACCGATCTGTCCTCTATATTCCCGGATCAAGGGACGGGCGCTGGAAAAGGCCTGCGGGCTGGCGGCCGATGCGATCATCTTCGATCTGGAAGATGCGGTGGCGCCTGACGAAAAGCCCACCGCGCGTGACCTGCTTGCGCGGGTCCTGCGCGATTTCGACTATGGCGCGCGGGCGCGGATCGTGCGGATCAACGGCTTTCACACCGACTGGGGCCGGGCCGATGCCGCCGCGGTGGCAAAGGCGATGGCGGCGGGCGCGCGGGTGGATGCGTTGCTGGTTCCCAAGGTGAACCGCGCCGCCGATCTGGACGCGGTGGCGGCGGCGGTTCCGGGGGGCGACCTCTGGGCGATGATGGAAACCGCGGCCGGAATGCTGAACGCGGCCGAAATCGCCGCCCATCCGCGGCTGACGGGTCTGGTGATGGGAACCAACGATCTGGCTGCGGAACTGGGCAGCCGGTTCCGGGCGGACCGTCTGCCGGTGCAGGCGGGCTGGGCTGTGCCTGCTGGCCGCCAGGGCGCATGGCAAGGTGATCATCGACGGCGTCTACAACGCCTTCAAGGACGACGAGGGCCTGCGCGCGGAATGCGCGCAGGGCCGCGACATGGGATTTGACGGCAAGACCGTTGTCCACCCCGCGCAACTGGCGATCGCCAATGCCGCCTTCGCGCCCTCCGAAATCGAGGTCGACCTGGCGCGCCGCCAGATCGCGGGTTTCGAGGCCGCAAAGGCCACGGGCGAAGGCGTGGCGGTGGTGGATGGCCGGATTGTCGAGAACCTGCACGTTGCGACTGCACTGGCCACGCTGGAAAAGGCCGAGGCGATTGCGGCGCTGGCGAATTGAGGGCAGGGTGGCGCCAGTTCATTTCGAGGTGATCCGATGACCCTTCTCGTTCTTGGCGTGGCGCTGTGGTGGGTGGCGCATCTGTTCAAAAGGCTGGCACCGGGGCCGCGGGTGCGGCTGGGCGATCCGGG
Organism: Rhodobacter sp.; assembly: GCA_016704435.1. GTDB lineage: Bacteria > Pseudomonadota > Alphaproteobacteria > Rhodobacterales > Rhodobacteraceae > Pseudogemmobacter. The sequence continues at coordinate 6,031 of JADJAB010000013.1, forward strand.
AAAGGGGCTGGTGGCGCTGGCGCTGGTCGGCGCGGTCGTGCTGATGGTGCTGGGGTTCCGCGCGGCCGGGTTCGTGGAGCTGTGGTATCCGCCGGGCTGGCTGGTGCATGTGAACAACCTGTTGATGATGCTGTCGGTTTTTCTCTTCGCGGCGGATGGCATGCGCGCCCCGGTGATCGGGCGGATGCGGCACCCGCAGCTGATCGGGTTCAAGACCTGGGCGGTGGCGCATCTGCTGGTGAATGGCGATCTGGCCAGCGTGGTGCTGTTCGGCGGGCTGCTGGCCTGGGCGGTGGTCGAGGTGATCGTGATCAACCGCGCCCAGCCGGTCTGGACGCCAAAGCCGGTGCGTCCGGGGGCCAATGTGAAGGCGGTGGCAGCGACGATCTTTGCGGTCGTCGGGATCATGCTGATCCACAACTGGCTGGGCGTGAAGCCCTGGGGCGGCTGAGATGCGGCTTTACCGCTTTCTGTCCGACGACGACACATCGGCCTTCTGCCACAAGGTCAGCCTGGCGCTGTCGAAGGGCTGGGACCTGCACGGCGGGCCGACCTATGCCTTCGATGCGGCGCGCGGCGTGATGCGCTGCGGGCAGGCGGTGGTGAAAGAGGTGCCGGGGCCCTACAGCCCGGATCTGAAACTCGGGGAATCGTAGGATGGGCAATACTGCCCCTCCTGCGGGTCCGGCCGCAAAGGACGGATGATGAAGACCAATCCGGGCCGCTTCTTCGAGGATTACGCCTTGGGCGAGACCATCGTCCATGCCGTGCCGCGCACCCTGTCGGGGGGCGAGAGGGCGCTTTACCACGCGCTTTATCCGGCGCGGGGGGCGCTCTATTCCTCGGACGAGCTTGCCCGCTCTTGCGGCCTGCCCGCCGCGCCGCTGGATGACCTGATCGCCTTCCACACCGTCTTCGGCAAGACCGTGCCCGACATCTCGCTGAACGCCATTGCCAACCTCGGCTATGCCGAAGGCCGCTGGCTGGCGCCGGTCTGGCCGGGCGACACGCTGCGGTCGGAATCGACGGTGATCGGGCTGAAGGAGAACTCCAGTGGCGCCTCCGGCGTGGTCTGGGTGCGCACGCGGGGTCTCAACCAGCGGGGCGAAGCGGTGCTGGACTATGTTCGCTGGGTGATGGTGCGCAAGTTGCGCGGCGATGTGCCCGCGCCGGCGCCGGTTGTTCCAGAACTGCAGGCCTCGGTCGCCGCGGTGGCGCTGGTGGTGCCCGCGGGGTTGGATTTCTCCAACTACGATTTCGCGCTTGCGGGCGAACCGCATCGTTGGGGCGACTATGTCGTGGGCGAGAAGATCGACCACGTCGATGGCGTCACCGTGGAAGAGGCCGAGCATATGCTGGCCACGCGGCTGTGGCAGAACACCTCGAAAGTGCATTTCGACACCGGCCAGCGCGACGATGGCAAGCGGCTGATCTACGGCGGCCATGTGATTTCGCTGGCCCGCGCACTGTCGTTCAACGGCTTGGCCAATGCGCAGATGCTGGTGGCGCTGAACGCGGGCGCCCATGCCAACCCGTGCTTTTCAGGCGACACGGTGAAAGCCTGGTCCGAGGTGCTGGACCGGGCCGAAACAGCCGCCCCCGGCGTGGGCGCGCTGCGGCTGCGGCTGGTGGCGGTCAAACAGGGCGCAGAACCTTTCGCGCTGAAGGACGAGGCCGGGCGCTACCTGCCGCAGGTGCTGCTGGATCTGGACTACTGGGCCCTTGTGCCGAAATGAGACGCCCGATACCAAACAAACAAAAGGGATATTCAGCCATGCGCAAGACAGCTTTCCCGGCCATTCTGGCCCTGGCATTCCTGACCACTGCCGCCGCCGCTGAAGAACCATCGGACGAAGCGGCGGAGTTTGTCCGTGGCAACGTCTGGTCGATCCTCTACCACGAATTCGGGCATGCGCTGGTCGATATCCTGGGTGTGCCCGTCATGGGCCGCGAAGAAGACGCGGCTGATGCCCTCTCGGTCGTTCTGACGAACGAGATGTGGGACGAAGACATGGCCCGGACGACGGCCTGGGCCACGGCGGAATTCTGGTTGCAGTCGGCCAGTGACAATGCAGATGAAGAACCGGCCTATGCCGATGTCCATGGCCTGGACATGCAGCGCCATTTCACCCATGTCTGCCTGTTCTACGGTGCCAACCCGGACGCCCGCGGCGATTTCGTGACCGAGTTCGAACTGCCCGAAGAACGTGCCGAGGGCTGCGCCGATGAATATGCACGGACGGCCGAATCCTGGGGCCTGTATCTGGACGAGATCGCGACCGACGAGCCCGGAACCTCGATCAGCATGGATGTGGACCCGGCAGACAGCATCTCGATCGTTCTTGGCTATGAGGTCGAAGGGTTGAATGAAAGGTACGTTCTGCCCGAAGGGCTGACCGTGTCCCTTGAATCCTGCGGAGAGATCAACGCCTTTTACGATTCCGCGACCATGTCCGTCACCTTCTGCACCGAATACGTCGACTATCTGTGGGAGCAGACCGAGGCCATGGGTTTGTGATCACGACTTTTTTGAACGTGATCACATAGGCGAAGAATATGCCTTCGTTATCGCAAACGAAGGAGATTTGCCGCATTGCCGGGCGTGACTTGGCGGAATAATCCTTTATGGAAGAGATATGACACAGCGCGGCCCGCGCCTTTTGCCGGGCATGCCAGCGACGAAGGGAACCGACATGGCAGAGTCCAGGCGGGTCGAACGGCCCCTCTCTCCCCATCTGCAGATCTACCGGCCGCAGATCACCGCGATCTCGTCGATCCTGACGCGGATCACCGGCAACGCGCTGATCCTGGGCGTCTTCCTGGCGGTCTGGTGGCTCCTGGCGGCGGCGATTTCGCAGGAGTATTTCGAGATCGCCGACGCGGTGGTGACGTCCTGGTTCGGTGACCTGGTCTTTACCGGCTCGCTCTGGGCGGTGTGGTATCACTACCTGGCCGGCCTGCGTCACCTCTATTTCGACGCCGGCCGCGGGCTGGACATCGCGACGGCCGAAAAGCTGGGCTGGGCCTGCGTCATCGGTTCGGTCGTGCTGACCGCAATCACAATCCTTCTGGTTCAATGAGGGCACCATGCGTTATCTGACCGCCCGCAAGCGCGCCGAGGGCAAGGGCGCCGCCCATACCGGGGCGCATCACCATTGGTCCATGACGATGTCGTCGGTCGGGCTGGCGTTTCTGGTGCCGCTGGGGATCTACATCTTCGGCGGGCTGCTGGGTGCGCCCTACGAGGTGGTGCTGGCCACCCTTTCCTCGCCCACCCCGGCCATCGTGCTGGCGCTGATCCTGGTGATCGGCATGCGCCATTTTGCCATGGGCGCCACCACGATGATCGAGGACTATGCCCGCGGCACGGCGCGCAAGATGCTGATCATCTTCGTGACCTCGCTGGCCTGGCTGATCGGTGCCGTCGGCATCTTCGCGCTTCTGAAAATCGCACTCTGAGGATCTGACATGACGGCTTACCCTTATGAAGTGCATGATTATGACGTGGTCGTGGTGGGCGCGGGTGGCGCGGGTCTGCGTGCCACGCTGGGCATGGCCGAACAGGGGTTGCGCACCGCCTGCGTGACCAAGGTGTTCCCGACCCGCAGCCATACGGTGGCCGCGCAGGGCGGCATTGCCGCGTCTCTGGGCAACATGGGGCCCGACAGCTGGCAATGGCACATGTATGACACGGTGAAGGGCAGCGACTGGCTGGGCGACACCGACGCGATGGAATATCTGGCGCGCGAGGCGCCGAAGGCGGTCTATGAGCTGGAGCACTACGGTGTGCCGTTTTCGCGCACCGAAGAGGGCAAGATCTACCAGCGCCCCTTTGGCGGCCATACCACCGAATACGGCGAAGGCCCGCCGGTGCAGCGCACCTGCGCCGCCGCCGACCGCACCGGGCATGCGATCCTGCACACGCTTTACGGCCAGAGCCTGAAGAACAACGCGGAATTCTACATCGAGTATTTCGCGATTGATCTGATCATCACCGACGGTGCCTGCACCGGCGTGGTGGCGTGGAAGCTGGATGATGGCACCATGCATGTCTTCAACGCCAAGATGGTGGTCCTGGCGACCGGCGGCTATGGCCGGGCCTATTTCAGCGCCACTTCCGCCCATACCTGCACCGGCGATGGTGGCGGCATGGTGGCCCGCGCCGGCCTGCCTTTGCAGGACATGGAGTTCGTGCAGTTCCACCCGACCGGCATCTACGGCTCGGGCTGTCTGATCACCGAAGGCGCGCGGGGCGAGGGCGGATACCTCACCAACGCCGAAGGCGAGCGGTTCATGGAACGCTATGCGCCGCATTACAAGGATCTGGCGCCGCGCGATTATGTGTCGCGCTGCATGACGCTGGAAATCCGCGAAGGGCGCGGCGTGGGGGCAGGCAAGGATCATATCCACCTGCACCTGAACCACCTGCCGCGCGAGGCGCTGGAATTGCGGCTGCCCGGCATTACCGAAAGCGCGCGCATCTTTGCCGGCGTCGATCTGCACAAGGAGCCGATCCCGGTGCTGCCGACCGTGCACTACAACATGGGCGGTATCCCGACGAACTATTGGGGCGAGGTGCTGAACCCCACCGCAAAAGACCCCGACGCGGTGTTCCCCGGCCTGATGGCGGTGGGCGAGGCGGGCTGCGCCTCGGTGCATGGCGCCAACCGGCTGGGCTCGAACTCGCTGATCGACCTGGTGGTGTTCGGCCGCGCGGCCGCCATTCGGGCCGGTCAGGTGGTGGATCCCAAGGCGCCGAACGCGCCGTTGAACACGGCGCAGATCGACAAGGCGCTGGACCGCTTCGACGGCTTGCGCAATGCCAAGGGCGGCACGCCCACGGCCGAGTTGCGGCTGGAGATGCAAAAGACCATGCAGGCCGATGCCGCCGTCTTCCGCACCGAAAAGACGCTTGCCGCGGGTGAGAAGAAGATGACCGCCATCGCCGCCAAGCTGGGCGATCTGCATGTCACCGACCGCTCCCTCATCTGGAATTCGGACCTGATGGAGACGCTGGAGCTGACCAACCTGATGCCCAACGCCCTGGCCACGATCTACGGCGCCCATGCCCGCACCGAAAGCCGCGGGGCCCATGCGCATGAGGATCACCCCAAGCGCGACGACGCCAAATGGCGCAAGCACTCGCTGGCCTGGGTGGATGGCGCCAAGGTGAAGCTGGACTATCGGGCCGTGCATGTGGACCCGCTGACGAAGGAAAAGGACGGCGGCATCAGCCTGAAGAAGATCGCCCCGGCGGAGCGGAAGTTCTGATGGCCGCACGGCGACATGAGCGAAAGGCTGCGCGCGGCACCCCGGCTCACGGTGATGTGGTGTCGCGGGCGGCTTGCTTCGGGCATCCTTTGCGGAAAACCCCGCAGAGGAGAGCAGTGATGATCCGTCTTCTTCTTCCCGCCGCCGTTCTGGTGCTGGCGGCCTGCGACCCGCAGGCCGTGGCCGATGATGTCGTCCGCCGCACCGCCGGCGATGTGGTTTTTGCTGTGGTCAACCGCGACATGCCTGCCGCCCCGGCCCGCGCCGCCACCGAATGCATCCTGCAGGCCGCAACGGTCGAGGAACAGCGCGCGCTTGCCCGCGATGTGGGCGTCGAGGCGGGAACCCAGACCGTTGAGAACATTCGCAACCTTGCCTTGCGCCCCGTCGCGCAGGCCTGTTTCGCCGCCTCCGGCGTGCCCCCGGTGACCTGATGCAGCGCGCGCTTCGCCTTGTCCTGATCCCCCTCGTGTTCCTCGCCGCCTGCGGCCCGGTGAGCGTGCAGCAGGCCGAGCGCGAATGCTTTGACCGCGCCCGGCTGGCGCAACAGCCGCGCGGCATGGTCAAGCTGGGCACTGGATCGGGCGGCGGGGTAAAGGGCGGGGCCTCGATTTCCGTCTCGACCGACTACGTGCTCGGAAAAGACCCTTCTGCCGTCTATGAAACCTGCGTCATGGCCAAATCCGGCCAGGCGCCGACGCGGCCCCTGTACGACCGTCCCGACTGGAAAGGCTGACCCATGGTCCAGTTCACCCTGCCCAAGAACTCCAAGATCCGCACCGGCAAGACCTGGCCAAAGCCTTCGGGCGGCAATGTGCGCAAGTTCCAGATCTATCGCTGGTCGCCCGATGACGACGAAAACCCGCGGGTTGATACCTATTTCGTCGACATGGACAGCTGTGGCCCGATGGTGCTGGACGCGCTGATCAAGATCAAGACCGAGATCGACCCGACGCTGACCTTCCGCCGGTCTTGCCGCGAGGGCATCTGCGGTTCATGTGCGATGAACATCGACGGCATCAACACGCTGGCCTGCATCTACGGCCTCGACGAGGTGAAGGGCGATGTGAAGATCTACCCGCTGCCGCATATGCCGGTGGTCAAGGACCTGATCCCCGACCTGACGCATTTCTACGCCCAGCATGCATCCATCATGCCCTGGCTGGAGACGAAGACCAACCGCCCCGCCAAGGAATGGCGCCAGTCGATCGAGGACCGGGCCAAGCTGGACGGGCTTTATGAATGCGTGATGTGTGCGTCTTGCAGCACCGCTTGCCCGTCCTACTGGTGGAATTCCGACCGCTACCTTGGCCCCGCCGCACTGCTCCACGCCTATCGCTGGATCATCGACAGCCGCGATGAGGCGACCGGAGAGCGGCTGGATGATCTGGAAGACCCGTTCAAGCTCTACCGCTGCCACACCATCATGAACTGCACCAAGACCTGCCCCAAGGGGCTGAACCCGGCAAAGGCGATTGCCGAGATCAAGAGGATGATGGTGGAGCGGATTGTCTGATCGCCCGGCGTCTGCGACCGGCTGACATGCCGATCCTGCTGGTTTTCCTTGCGGTCGCGGTTTTTCTCTACCTTTGGCTTTCGCGCCGCAATTCATCCCTGACCCGTGCCTGCCGATGGCGGCTGGACCGCAGCGTTGCCCCGGATGCCTGGCGCTGTGCGGCCTGCGGGGCAACGGCGCGGGGGGCAGAGCCGCGCGACTGTCTGCGTCAGCAATAGCGTTCGGCGGTGGCCGATTGCGCATCGTCGTAACGGTCGCCCCAGGCCCAGCCGACCGGCAGAAGGCGGTTGATTCCGGCGCGGTCGTCGTCGGTCAGGTCGATCTCGGGGGCGGTGATCCAGTCGCGCAGGTGACCGGCGCTGCGGGTGCCGGGAATCGGGATCACATGCGCGCCGCGGTCCAGCACCCAGGCCAGCGCCAGCGCAGCCGGATGCAGGCCGCGGGCGCGGGAGAAGTCATGGAAGGCTCGCAGTTTCAACAGGTTGTGCGGCCAGTTTTCCGGGTAGAAGCGGGGGATGCGGGTGCGGAACTCGCCCAACGGAAAGGCCGCCGGGTCGGCCATCGGGGTGCCGAAAACCCCGCGCGCCAGCGGAGAAAACGGCACGAAAGCCACCCCAAGTGCTGCACAGCGCTGGATCAGGCCCAATTCCGGCGCCCGCGTCCACAGCGAATATTCGTTCTGCACCGCAGTGACGGGATGCACGGCATGGGCGCGCTCCAGCGTGTAGGGGGCGATCTCCGACAGCCCGTAGGCGCCGATCTTCCCTTCGGTTTGAAGGCGTTGCATGGTGTCGGCCAATTCCTCGGCCGGGGTGTCGGGGGCGTGACGGTGGGCGTAGAACAGATCGACGTGATCCACCCCCAGACGGCGAAGCGAGCCTTCCAGCTCTGCCCGCAGATAGCCGGCGGCATTGCTCACCCCGCGCGGCGGGCCCTCGACAATGCCGGCCTTGGTGGCGATCACCGGACGATGGCGGCGGCTGGCCAGCCACTTGCCGATGACGGACTCGCAAATTCCATGGCCGTAAATGTTTGCCACATCGAGGAAATTGATCCCGTGATCCCAGGCGGCATCCAGCGTGCGCAGGCTTTCGGCCGCATCCGTCGGGCCGAAGATGCCGCCGAAGGACAGGCAGCCAAGACCAATTGCCGAGACCAGAGGACCGTTCGCCCCGAGGCGGCGCTGTCTCATGGAGTCACGAAATGCAGGCCCTGGAACCGGGCGCGAAGGGCGCGGGTGCGTGGCGCGATGGTTTCGGGTGCGTTCGAGCGCAGCGCTTCGGCGATCAGGGCGGCCAGGGCCGGGGCGTCGGCGGGGGTGACGCCGCGGCGCACCAGTTCCGGCGTGCCGATGCGCAAGCCATTCATGTCACCCGCAACTTCGGCAATCGGCAGGCCGATGCCGCAGGCCAGGAAGCCGGCCTTGCGCAGGGTTTTCGACGCGGCCTGACCGCCGCCAAACCCCGCCGCCTCGATCGCGAACTGGTGGCTTTGCGTGCCCCCCTTGTCCGCCGCGAAGACCGGCAGGCCAAGGTTGACCAGTTCTGCTGCCAGTGCCCGCGCCAGATCGACCATGGCTTTCGCATAGGCCCGGCCATGGTCGCGCCAGTCCAGCAGCGTCAGCGCCAGGGCGGCGGATTTCGCCGCGTCGAAATTGGCGGTCAGGCCGGGAAAGGCAATCGCGTCAAGGCGTTGGGCGATGGCCGCGTCATTGCTGACGATCAAGCCCCCGGCCGGCCCGCCCAGCGATTTATAGGTGCTCATCGTCATCAGATGGGCGCCTTCGGTCAGCGGGCTGGCCCAGACTTTCCCGGCGATGATGCCGCATTGGTGGGCGGCATCGAACAGCACCTTGGCGCCCACTTCGTCGGCGATCTTGCGGACCTCGGCGACCGGATGCGGGAACAGGTTCAGGCTGCCACCAACGGTGATGATCCTGGGGCGCACTGCATGCGCCAGATCGCGAAGTCGATTGATATCAACGGTATATCCGTCTTCATCGACCGGCGCGGCGTGGGTGGTCAGCCCGTAGAGCCCGGCGCAGCCGTCGGCGTGATGGGTGACATGGCCGCCGATTGCGGCGGGCGGCGCGATGATCGAATCGCCGGGTTTCGCCAGCGCCATGAAGCCGTAGAGGTTGGCCAGAGCCCCTGATCCGACACGGATTTCGGCGTATTCGGCGCCAAAGACCTCGGCCGCGAGTTCAGCGGCAATCACCTCGATTTCCTCGATCGCCTCCAGCCCCATTTCGTACTTGTCGCCGGGGTAGCCCAGCGAGGGGCGCGAGCCAAGTCCGCGCGCCAGCGCCGCTTCGGCGCGGGGGCTCATCACATTGGTCGCGGGGTTCAGGTTGAAGCACTCGGCGTCATGTATCTCCTGATTGTGGTCGATCAGGCGGTCGATGCGGGCGGCGACTTCGGCCGAAGGCGCAGCGGTTTTTCGACGCGTAGCGCTGGATCAGGGTTTCGCAAGCGGCGGGAACCCAGGGGCGGCGGGCTAGTTGGGGCATGGGAACCTCAGGCAAAGGCGGCTTCAAGGGCGATCTCGATCATGGCAGCGAAGCTGGTTTCGCGGTCCTGTGCGGGCAGGGCTTCGTGCGTCAGGATGTGGTCCGATATGGTGAGGACGGCCAGCGCGCGGACACCATGTCTTGCGGCGAGTGTGTAAAGCTCGGCCGCCTCCATTTCCACGCAAAGGCAGCCGTGGCGCTGAAGCTGGTCGTTGAGGTCGGGGCGTTCGTCGTAGAAGGTGTCGGAGGAATGGATCATCCCGACATGGGTCGTCGCACGGCCTTTTGCGGCCGCATAAGCCGCTGACAACAGGCCGAAATCAGCGGTGGGGGCGAAGTTCATCTCGCGGAAGATGGTCGAAGACGGCGTATGCGTGGTGGCCGATGACATCGCCAGAACCACGTCGCGCAGCTTCAGATGCGGCTGCAACGCACCCGCGCTGCCGATGCGGATCAGCGTCTTCGCGCCAAATTCCTTGATCAACTCATTGGCATAGATCGACAGGGAGGGCATGCCCATGCCGCTGCCATGAATGGTGACCCTGTGGCCCTTCCAGGTGCCGGTATAGCCGAGCATGCCGCGCACTTCGTTCACAAGCACCGGGTCTTCCAGGAATTTCTGCGCGGCCCAGCGGGCGCGGTAAGGATCGCCGGGCAACAGCACGGTTTCGGCAATATCGCCGGGTGTCGCCCCGATGTGAAAACTCATTCTTCCCTCTGTCTCCCAATGCCCGAGTTGACGAGCTGAAATCGCCGCGAAATCCCGGTCTTCCGAAGGTCGTCCATGCGTCTTCCACGCCAGAGACGCCGGGCAGCATTAAGGCTGCGCTCGCAGATGGGCGCAAGGGGGCAACCGGGAGGAAATTGAGGGCGGCCATCGAAGCCCCCCGACGGGCCGGATCAGCGGCGGTCAGGCGACTTTCGGCGCCAGCGCCGTGAAGGTGCCGCGGTTCAGGCAGAATCCGGCATCGGCGGGCTGCGACGCCTCGCCCTTCGCCAGCACCGCGGCGCAGGCACCCCGGTCGGCGCACCGGCCGCAGATGGACAGAAGGTCCACCCATTGCGCGTGGTCGCGCTTCAACTCCGCCTCGGGGACGCCGAAGATTTCGCCCATCGCGGCAACCCGGTCGGCAACATCAGCGGGCAACCGGGCAAAGGCGCGGACCTGGTCGCGGCTCATCCCGAGATCGTCAAGTTCCAGGTCGGTCAGCGCCTCGACTTCGCGGAGGTCGTGCCAACGGTGGAGAAGGGTCTTGATACGGTCGAACATGGGCGGGCTTCCCGCAGCAGAAACTGCAGGCAGGATGCGCGTGTCCTGCCGGAGCTGCCTTGATCTGGCGCAACTTTCCGGGGCGCGGCGGCGTCAGGTCATTCGGCGGCTTTGCTGGCCGGGTCCACCAGGGCAACGATATCCATCATGATCCGGTTCAACTCGAAATCCTTCGGCGTGTAGACGGCGGCGACGCCCAGCTTTCGCAACTGCGTGGCATCCTCGTCGGGGATGATGCCGCCGACGACGACCGGGACATGGGCAAGTCCGGCGTCACGCATCCGCTCCATGGTTTCGGTGATCAGGGGCAGGTGGCTGCCCGACAGGATCGACAGGCCGACGACATGCGCCTGCTGGTCGGCGGCGGCCGAGACGATTTCGGCCGGGGTCAGGCGGATGCCGTCATAGGTGATGTCCATGCCGCAATCGCGGGCGCGGGCGGCGATCTGTTCGGCCCCGTTGGAATGGCCGTCAAGGCCGGGCTTGCCCATCAGGAACTTCAGGCGGCGGCCCAGCCTGGTCGAGACGGCATCGACGGCGTCGCGGATTTCCTCAAGCCCTTCGGTGCGGTTCGACGGGTTGCGGCTGACGCCGGTGGGGGCGCGGTATTCGCCGAAGGCGGCGCGCATCACGGCGGCCCATTCGCCGGTGGTGACGCCTGCCTTTGCAGCCGCGATCGAGGGCGGCATGATATTGGCGCCGCTCTGCGCGGCATCGCGCAGCGCTGCGAGCGCGGCCTCGACGGCCGCCGAGTTGCGGGCTGTTTTCCACGAGGCCAGCCGGGCGATCTGGTCGGCTTCGGCTTGCGGGTCGGACACCATGATGGCGCCTTCGCCGGTGGTCAGCGGCGAAGGCTCGGTGGTGGTAAAGCGGTTGACGCCGACCACGGTCGTCTCTTTCCGTTCGATCCGGGCGATGCGGTCGGAGTTCGCCTCGACCAGCCGGGATTTCATGTAGTCGATCGCCGCCACAGCCCCCCCCATGGCGTCGATCTGCGCCAGTTCGGCACGGGCTCCGTCCTTCAGGATGGCCACCTTGCGGTCGATGGCGGGGTTGCCGTCGAAGAGGTCGTCATATTCCAGAATGTCGGTCTCATAGGCCAGGATCTGCTGCATGCGCAGCGACCATTGCTGATCCCAGGGCCGGGGCAGGCCCAGCGCCTCGTTCCAGGCAGGCAATTGCACGGCGCGGGCGCGGGCGTTCTTCGACAGCGTGACGGCCAGCATTTCCAGCAGGATGCGGTAGACGTTGTTCTCCGGCTGCTGTTCGGTCAGGCCCAGCGAGTTGACCTGCACGCCGTAGCGGAACCGGCGAAAGCGGGCGTCGGTGATGCCATAGCGCTGCTCGCAGATCTCGTCCCAGAGATCGGTGAAGGCGCGCATCTTGCACATCTCGGTCACGAAACGGATGCCGGCGTTCACGAAGAACGAGATGCGGCCGACCATGGCCGGGAAGGCCGCGTCGGGGACTTTGCCTTGCAGATCGTCCAGCACGGCGACGGCGGTGGCCAGCGCGAAGGCCAGCTCCTGTTCCGGCGTCGCGCCCGCCTCCTGCAGGTGATAGGAACAGACGTTCATCGGGTTCCATTTGGGCAGGTGTTCGCACGTGTAGGCCGCAACATCGGTGATCAGGCGAAGGCTGGGTTTCGGCGGACAGATATAGGTGCCGCGCGACAGGTATTCCTTGATGATGTCGTTCTGCACCGTGCCTTGCAGCGCGCTGATGTCGGCGCCCTGTTCCTCGGCCACCGCGATATAGAGCGCCAGCAGCCACGGCGCGGTGGCGTTGATCGTCATCGAGGTGTTCATCTGATCCAGCGGGATCTGGTCGAACAGCGCCCGCATGTCGCCGAGATGGCAGATCGGCACGCCGACCTTGCCGACTTCACCCCTGGCGCGGGGGTCGTCGCTGTCATAGCCGGTCTGGGTGGGCAGGTCGAAGGCGACCGACAGGCCGGTCTGCCCCTTGGCCAGGTTGCCACGGTAAAGCGCGTTCGAGGCGGCGGCGGTGGAATGGCCGGCATAGGTGCGGAAGGCCCGAGGACACGCGGAAGAAGGCCGGAAAGGGGAAGTAGGCCGGCGCCGCCACACGGCCGCGTTCTGGCGTTGCGTCCAGCGTCTCAGACTCGCCGGGGCGCCGCGGCTGTGCGATATTTCTGCGGCCGGGGCAGGTGACTTCGGGCGGGCAATCGCCGTCGCGCTGCGGCGAGCGGCGAAGGCGGGGTCACGAGCGCCGCCAGCAGCCGATGCAGGCGCCGAAAGCCTGCCGGCAGTAGATCTGCACCAAGGTCCGCGGGGCATTTGCCGGCCGCCGTACCTGGCATAGGCGTTGGCGCGCTGGCGCATGCGGCGGCCCGGCGCGGCGCGCGGGCGCTGCGCAAGTCGCGGATGTTTCGCCCGTCGCCTGCCGCTCTGGCTGCTGGTCCTGATCCTTGGCTTTGCGGCGGTCAGATTCGCCCCGCATTTCCTGTTTCCGAGCGTGCGCTGGTTCTTTCGCCGCCGGGCCGAAAAGGCCCTGGCCAGCTTGAACGCCCGGCTGGACCGCAAGATCGAGCTGTTCAAGCTGGCGCAGCGGTCCGACATGGTGGCGCGGCTGGTGCATGATCGCGCGGTGATGGAGGCGGTGGCCGCGCATGCCGAGGCGACGGGTGTGCCGGCGCAGGTGGCCTTCGAGGAGGCCCGCCGCTATGCGCGCGAGATCGTGCCGGGGTTTTCCGCGACGGTCTATTTCGGCTTTGGCACGCGGGCGGCGAAATGGTTGAGCCGGCTGTTGTTCCGGGTGCGCGTGGGGGCGGTGGACGCGGCCCTGAGCCATATCGACCCCAAGGCCACGGTGGTCTTCGTGATGAATCACCGCAGCAATCTCGACTATGTACTGGTGACCTGGCTGGTGGCCGACCGCAGCACGGTTTCCTATGCGGTGGGCGAATGGGCGCGGGTGTGGCCGCTGAGCGCGCTGGTGCGCTCGATGGGGGCCTATTTCATCCGGCGCGGCAGCCGCAATGCACTTTATCGGCGGGTTCTGGCGCGCTATGTGCAGATGGCGACCGAAGAGGGCACGACGCAGGCGATGTTTCCCGAGGGCGGGCTTTCGCTGGACGGGCGGGTGGGGCCGGCGAAGCTGGGCCTGCTGAGTTATATCGTCGAGGGCTGGCGCGAGGAGGAGCGTGACGTGGTCTTCGTGCCGGTGGGGCTGGCCTATGACCGGGTGCTGGAAGACCGGGTGCTGGTCGGGGCGGCGAAGTCCGAGGGGCGGAAATTCCGCAATCGTCCGTTCTGGGTGGCGATGCATGCGCTGCGATTCCTGTGGGCGCGTTGGCGCGGGCGGACAAAGGGCTTCGGCACGGCGGCGGCGGGGTTCGGCGCGCCGGTATCTCTGCGCGCTCATCTGGCGTCGGGTGGCGCGGTGGAGAGCCTGGGCGAGCGGCTGATGGCGTCGATCGCGGCGGTGGTCCCGGTTCTGCCGGTGCCGCTGGTGGCCGCGGCGCTGGGTGCGGGTGCGGGCAGCCGAGACGAGTTGCTGGCCCGGATGCAGGCGCTGGTGGCGCGACTGCAAGCGGCGGGGGCAGTGCTGAAGCTGCCGACGCAGGGGCTGGAGCGCGCGCTGGAAGAGGGATTGGCGCCGCTGATCGCGCGGGGCCTGGTGCGCGCCGACCTGACCGCCGAGCCGCGCGAGGCGGCGCTGCTGGCCTTTTATGCGGCCTCGGTCCCGGTGGTGTGAGCGCGCTTTCTGCAACGCAGCGGACATAAAATTACAAAAAACCGCGCTTCGGCTATTGCAATGTTGCGCCGGCGCCCATAATTCTTGCCGCAAGCGCGCGCCGATTCTGCGGCGCGGCATGTGGAGGATACAGCGATGGCCCTGGACACCGCACCCGAGATCGCCGCCTATGACGCGCCGAAGAAGGATCTGTACGAAATCGGCGAGATGCCCCCTCTGGGCCATGTGCCAAAGCAGATGTATGCCTGGGCGATCCGCCGTGAACGCCATGGTGCGCCGGAAGAGGCGATGCAGCTGGAGGTGGTCGACACCTGGGCGCTGGACAGCCATGAGGTGCTGGTTCTGGTGATGGCGGCGGGTGTCAACTACAATGGCGTCTGGGCAGGTCTGGGCCAGCCGATCAGCCCCTTTGACGGCCACAAGCAGCCCTATCACATCGCCGGGTCGGATGCCTCGGGCATCGTCTGGGCCGTCGGCTCGGCGGTCAAGCGCTGGAAAGTCGGCGACGAGGTGGTGATCCACTGCAACCAGGACGATGGCGACGACGAGGAATGCAACGGCGGCGACCCGATGTTCAGCCCCAGCCAGCGGATCTGGGGCTACGAGACCAACGACGGCTCTTTCGCGCAGTTCACCAAGGTGCAGGCCCAGCAGCTGATGCCGCGGCCGCGCCACCTGACCTGGGAAGAAAGTGCCTGCTACACGCTGACGCTGGCCACGGCCTACCGGATGCTGTTCGGCCATGCGCCGCATGACTTGCAGCCAGGCCAGAACGTTCTGGTCTGGGGCGCCTCGGGCGGGCTCGGGTCCTATGCGATCCAGCTGATCAACACCGCGGGCGCCAATGCGATCGGCGTCATTTCCGACGAATCGAAGCGCGATTTCGTGATGAGCCTGGGCGCCAAGGGCGTGATCAACCGCAATGATTTCAAATGCTGGGGGCAGTTGCCCAAGGTGAATTCCGAGGAATACAACATCTGGCTGAAAGAGGCGCGCCGCTTCGGCAAGGCGATCTGGGACGTCACCGGCAAGGGCGTGAACGTCGACATGGTGTTCGAGCATCCGGGCGAGGCGACCTTTCCGGTATCGTCGCTGGTCTGCAAGAAGGGCGGCATGGTGGTGATCTGTGCCGGGACCTCGGGCTTCAACTGCACCTTCGACGTGCGCTACATGTGGATGCACCAGAAGCGGCTTCAGGGCAGCCATTTCGCGCATCTGAAACAGGCGGCCTCGGCCAACAAGCTGATGTGCGAACGCCGGATCGACCCCTGCATGTCCGAGGTCTTCCCCTGGGCCGAAATCCCGCGCGCCCATACGCTGATGTGGAAGAACCAGCACAAGCCGGGCAACATGGCCGTGCTGGTGCAGGCGCCACGCACCGGCCTGCGGACCTTCGAGGACACGCTGGAAGCCAGCCGCGGCGGCTGAGCGGCGGCCGATCGCGGTCGCCTGCGCACCGTTTCGGTGGTTTTCACTTGAGATTCCCGCGCAGGCATCGCTCAGTTGCAACGCGACTTCGGTTTTTCGCGCCAAGGTTGTGCGGAAACGGGAAGGCGCAGTGACTGGCACGGGTTCCGGGGGCCTCATGCGGCATGACTGGGTGTTCGACGTCTTGAAGGATCTGCTGACCTATGCGCAGCGAAACGATCTGCCTGCGCTGGCGGCAAGGGTGCAGGACGCCCTGGCCGTGGCCGAAGCCGAGATCGCGGCGGGCGAGCGGCCGCAGGCGGGGGCCGGATCTGGCGGGGTGTCACGCCCACCGCGCCCGCATTGAACCGGCATTGCCCCCGCCATTGAAGGGGGGCTGCCGTCTGGCCCTTTCCCGGCCCGGCGGCTAAGGTCCGCGGCATGAGCGGGCTTCCCATCACCTTTTCCGAAGACCAGGCCGAAGCCTGGGACCGGCTGGCGGCTGAGTTCACCCGTCAGGGAATCGACCTGGCCGAGGGCGAGCTTTCTCCGCAGGCCGAAGGCAAGGCGATGGTGATGGCGGTGATGGGCAAGGCGGGATCGGGCAAGACGATGCTGCTGGGCGGCCTTTACCGGGCGCTGAAAGAGGCGGGGGTGGAGGTGATCTCGGCCGACTGGGAAGGGCGCAAGCGCAAGGACCGGCGGACGCTGGCGATCCTGGCGCCGACCAACAAGGCGGCATCCGTGCTGCGCCTGCGCGGGGTGCCGGCAACGACGATCCACCGGATCCTCTATACGCCTGTCTACGACCCCGAATATGAAAAGATCGCCGAATGGCTGGCCGGGCAGGGCACCAGGCCGGCGGTGGAGGGGCTGACCGACCAGGCGCTGGACCGCGCCTTTGCCTTTTTCCAACAAGTCGCGTCGATTCCGGGGGCTTTGGCAGCGGCGGGCTTGAAGGGATCGGACTTCATCAAGGGCTGGAAGCGGCGCGACGACCCGCTGGATGTGGGCTTCGTCGATGAGGCCTCGATGCTGGACGAACGCCAGTTCGACGACCTGCGCGAGATCTTCCCCCGTCTGGTGCTGTTCGGCGATCCGGCTCAGCTGGCCCCGGTGGGGCAATCGGGCGAGATGGTGTTCGACCGGATGGGCGACAGCCGGAAACTGGTGCTGCACCGCATCCACCGCCAGGCGGAAGACAACCCGATCCTCGATCTGGCGCATGCGCTGGGCGACGAGCGGCTGACGTTCCAGGACTTCGAGCGGATGGTCGAAGACCGTGCCCGCGCCGATGACCGGGTGGTCTGGGCCGAACGGGTCGACGCCGACCTGATGGCGCGCAGCCCGGTGCTGGTCTGGCGCAACGTGACGCGGATCAAGCTGATCCAGGCCTTCCGCCAGGCCCATGGCGCGCCGGAAACCGACCTGATGCCGGGAGAGCCGCTGATCTGCGACGGTATCGAACTGCCGCTGAAACACCGCAAGAAACGCATCGACCTCGAGGCGCGCGGCCTGATCAAGGGCGCACAGGTGATCTACCTCGGCCCCGGCTCGCGTGAAGGCTTTGCCAAGCTGCATGTGCTGGGCGCCGAAGACCCGCAGTTTTCCGCCGCCAGCATCATCAAGATCGAACGGGTGGGCGAAGAGGAACCCTTCATCCCGCATGCCGCCCGCATGGGGGCTGCCTTCCTGCATGGCGCGGCGGTGACCGTGCACAAGGCGCAAGGCAGCCAGTGGCCCGAGGTGCAGGTCTTTGCGCCCGACCTCTACGCCGCCGCGCAATCGGGCCGCTCCGAAGCGGGGGTGCCATTGTGGAAGCGGCTGGCCTATGTGGCGATCACCCGCGCCGAGACGCGGCTGCACTGGGTGGTGCGCAACCGCCTGGCGCTGCCGAAACGCCCGCTGCAGGTCGATGACCTGCGCGTGGCCCCGGTGCCGCTGGCGCTGGCCGGGGACGACAGCTAGACTGGTCGCAAGGGCAAGGGAGACCACATATGGCGCTGGTATTCGTCCAATTCCGCTGCACCCCGGGCAAGACCTATGACGTGGCCAACGAGATCTGGGACCGCGAGGTGGTCAGCGAACTTTACTCCACCAGCGGCGAATATGACCTGATCGCCAAGGTCTATATCCCCGATGGCGAGGATGTCGGGCATTACCTGTCGTCAAAACTGTTCGACATCGCCGGCATCGTGAAGACGCTGACCACGATGACCTACCGGGCGTTCTGAGACCGCCAGCCCCGGAATGCTCTTGCCAGGATGAAGTCCGGACCGCTGGCCGCCCCTTCATCTTGGTCCAAATACTCCGGGGTCCGGGGCAGCGCCCCGGGGGCTACAGCCAGCGCGCCCGGTCGGTTCCGCACGCCTCGGCGACGTTGCCGAAGCCGTCGCGCGCAAGCAGCGCATCAAGGCCGCGGGCGATGCGGGCGGCGAGGCTGAGACCCTGATAGACCATGGCGGTGTAAAGCTGCACGGCCGCGGCTCCGGCGCGGATCTTGGCATAGGCCTCGTCAGCCGAGGATATGCCGCCAACGCCGATCAGGGGCAGCTTTCCATCGGTCAGCTGCGACAGCCGCGCCAGCACGCGGGTGGATTTCTCGAACAGGGGCGCGCCGGAAAGGCCGCCCTGTTCGTGTTTGCAAGCGCTTTTCAGGCCTTCGCGCGACAGGGTCGTGTTGGTGGCGATGATGCCGGACAGGCCGGAGGTCAGGGCGACCCCGGCGATCTGGGCAAGGTCGTCATCGCCAAGATCCGGGGCGATCTTCAGAAACACCGGGATCGGGCTGGCCAGGCCGGCGCGCGTCTCCATCACTCCGTCCAGCAGCGCCGCAAGGGCGGCGGGACCTTGCAGATCGCGCAGGCGCTCGGTGTTGGGGGAACTGACATTGACGGTGGCGAAATCGACATGCGGGCCGCAGGTCGCCAGCACGCGGGCGAAGTCCGCCGCGCGGTTGTCGGAGGTCTTGTTGGCGCCAAGGTTCAGGCCGACCGGGACGGGGCCGCGCTTGCGGGCCGCGAGGCGGGCCGAAATCGCCTCTGCCCCGTCGTTGTTGAAGCCGAAGCGGTTGATCGCGGCGCGGTCCTCGGCCAGCCGGAACAGACGCGGGCGCGGATTGCCGGGCTGGGGCAGCGGGGTCGCCGCGCCCACCTCCAGAAAACCGAAGCCCGCGCGCGACAGCGCCGCAACGGCGGTGGCGTTCTTGTCGAAGCCCGCCGCCAGGCCGACCGGATTCGGAAGCGCCATCCCGGCCAGGTCGCAGGTCAGACGGGCCGAGGTGACCGGGCCGGGCAGCGGCATCAACCCGGTCGCCAGCGCCTTCAGCGCCAGACCATGCGCGGTTTCCGGGTCGATTCGCCGCAGCGCGGCGACGGCGAGGGATTCCAGCAGGCTCACCACAGGCCTTCGGGGAAGATATGGCCGGTGGCGCCCAGCGGCAGCGACTTGTCCCAGACCACCTCGGGCAGATCGAGCGGCCGGTAGAGGTGCGGAAACAGCGCGCCGCCGCGCGACGGCTCCCATTTCAGGGCCGGACCCAGGCGGTCGGCATCGCAGGCCACCAGCACCAGATCACTTTCGTGGCTGAACCATCTGGCCGCGGTTTCGGCCACTTGCGCAGCGGTGGAGAAATGGATGAAGCCGTCGGCCAGATCGACCGGCGCGCCTGCGGTCCGGCCGGCGGCGCGGAAGGCATCCCATTCGGGGCGGCGAAGGATCTTCAGGATCAGCATGGGCGGCTTTTGCCCGGCATCGGCGCGCGCGTCAATTCGGGAAAGACAGGCGGAGATCGCGGCGCGGCCCGGCGTGCCATGGCGGTGCCGCCAGCGCGGACGCTCACTGCGGCTTTGACAGCGCCCCGCCTGCCGCCCCAGACTGCGGGCAGTCCAACAGAACGCCTTGAAGGAGAATCGCCATGCCGATGCTTTCCCGCCGCCTGATCGCCGCCGTCCTAGGCACAACTTGCCTGGCCGCTCCCGTGTCGGCCGAGACGGTGAAGCTGACCCTGCTGGGGGTCGGAGATGTCTACAATTTCGAGGAAGAGAACGGTCGCGGCGGCTTTGCCCGGCTGAACGCGGTGGCGCGGGCGGAACGCGCGGCGAACCCGAACACGCTCTATCTGTTCAACGGCGACATGCTGTCGCCCTCGCTCGCCTCAGGGTTCGACATGGGGCAGAACACCATCGACTTCACCAATCTGGTGCCCTTTGACCTGGCCGTTCCGGGCAATCACGAATACGACTTCGGGCCCGAGAATTTCGCCGAGAAGATGAAGGCGTCGAACTACCCCTGGGCCGCGATCAACATCACCAATGCCGATGGCAGCCCGGTCGAGGGTCTGGGCGGCGTGATGATGAAAGAGGTGGGCGGGCTGAAGGTGGCGCTGATCCCGGTGGCGCAGGATACCTCGCCGGAAGTGTCCTCGACCGGCAGCCTGAAATTCGGGCCAACGGTCGAAATGGGCGTGGCGGCGGCGAAGGCGGCACGCGAGGAGGGCGCCGATATCGTCGTGGGCGTGGTGCAGACGAACATGGAGAACGACCGCGCGCTGATGGCGAGCCATGCTTTCGACGTGATCCTGTCGGGCGACGATCACTCTTATGCCACCGCCTATGACGGCATCACGGCCTATGTGGAAACCAGCGTGGACGCGCAGCTTCTGACGCCGATCGACCTCATGGTCGAGGTGGGCGAGAAGGATGGCGAACGCACGATCAGCTGGACCCCGGCGTTCCGGTTCATCGACACGGCGACCGTGACGCCGGACCCCGAAACGGTGGCAATGGCCGATGCGCTGAAGGCGACGATGGACACAACGCTGGACCAGCAGATCGGCACGCTGGAGGCCGGCCTGGACAGTCGCCGCAACCTGGTGCGCGCCGAAGAGGCGACCATGGGCAACCTGATCGCCGATGCGCTGCGGGTGCAGACCGGGTCGGATATCGGGCTGATGAACGGCGGCGGCATCCGCGGCGACCGCACCTATGACACCGGGGCCACGCTGACGCGGCGCGACATCCTGACGGAGCTGCCGTTCGGCAACCTGACGGTGGTGACGGAACTGCCGGGGTCGCAGGTGCTGCTGGCGCTGGAAAATGCGGTCAGCCAGGTGGAAAAGGGGGCAGGGCGGTTCGCCCAGGTCTCGGGCCTCACCTTCGCGTTCGACGCTGCGGCCGAGCCGGGGTCGCGGGTCAGCGAAGTGATGGTGGGCGGCGCGCCGCTGGAGGCCGACAAGCTTTATACCGTGGCGGTGAATGACTACATCCTTGGCGGCGGCGATGGCTATGCCGCCCTCGGTGGCGGGCGGATCGTGACCGAGATGGCGACCGGCAATCTGGTCGCGACGGATGTGATGAACTACGTCGAGAAGATGGGGTCGGTAAAGGTCGAGCTGGACGGCCGCATCAAGAAGCTTGGCGGCTGATCCGGGGCCAGATCCTCTTCGAGGAAATCTGCCGGAGTTTTCGAGAATTCCGCGGCGCGCGGGTGGCAATCCGCGCGCCTCAGGCGGTGATGGCGGCCAGATGGTGCGGGAAGCCGGGGCTGGCCATCAGCGTCTTGCACCGCGCGAAGCGGCCATCGGCATAGGCGCGGAAATCGTCGGCCGGGTTGTCATTGGCCAGCTGGATCAGCCCCCAGAGCGTCCACAACAGGTCGCACATCGCCTTGTAGATCACCATCCGCCCCAGGTCCTGCGGCTTCGGCGCATGGCCGAAATAGGCCTGCATCATCTCGGCCTCCTGGCCTTCGTCAAACCCCGCCTCCACCGACAGATCGCCCAGATCCCACATCGGGTCGTTCATGCCGGAATACTCCCAATCGACGATCCACATCCGGTTGCCGGTATCGAGGAAATTCTCGCACAGGGGATCGCAGTGGCAGGGTGCCAGCGGCAGCGTGCGGGCCGACAGCGCCGCACGCACCGATTCGGCATCGTGCAGCACGTCGTGATAGCCGGGCGGCAGGGCCACGTCCTTGCCGGACAGCAGCCGCAGGTAGTCGTCGATCATCGCGAACAGCTCGAACCGTGCCGGAAACCGCGCGCCCGAGCCGTGCAGCCGCGCGAAGGCCTGTCCTGCCCGCGCCGGGCTGCCCCTGCGCGTTCGAAACGCGACCGGTGACATCGTCGCGGCCCCCGGAATGAACCGCGTGATCCTCACGCCCGAGGTCGCATCGGCATGGATCACCTCCGGCGATACCCCGGCCCCGGCGGCGGCAAGCGCGGCGGCGGCCTCGTTGGCGCGGTCGATGTATTCCTCGGTTCCCGCGCCGGGCAGGCGCAACACGACATCTCCGATCCGGTAGACCCGATTGGTCAACCCGCCCATGCGCTCTGGCACCCCGGAGAAGCTGGCCAGGGCGGGGAACTGGCGGAGCAGGGCCATGATCTCTTCGGTGTCGGACATCGGTGCCTCCTGTCGGGTCGCCCTGACGGTTCCACAAAAGCCGGCGCTTGGCTATGCTGGGCAAAGATCGGGGGGACGTCATGGCAGATCACAAGGGGCATCTGGGCGCAGTCTACGACGCGAAGACGCCCGAGCAGGTGGCGGCGGGATATGACGCCTGGGCGGCCAGCTATGACGCCGAAATGGCGTCGGCGGGCTATCGCCACCCGACGATCGGGCTGGCACTGCTGGCGCGCCATCTGCCGCGCGGGGTGGCGCCGGTGCTGGATGCCGGTGTCGGTACCGGGCTGGCGGGCGCCTGGTTCGGCATCCTGGGCTGGCCCGAGGTCTGGGGCGTGGACATCTCGGACGGCATGCTGTCGGTGGCGGCGAGGAAGGGCAGCTATGCCCGCCTCTCCCGCGCCGTGCTGGGCGAAAAGCTGGACTTTGCCGGCGGGCAGTTCGCTGCCGTGATCTCGACCGGCGTCTTCACCACCGGCCATGTCGGGGCCGAGGCGCTGCCCGAGTTGATCCGCATCACCGCGAAAGGCGGCGTGATCGTCCTGACGGTGAAGGGCGCGCTCTGGGAAGCTGGCTTCGAGGCCGCCTTGCGCGCGCAGCCGGTCGATCTGCTGGAGGTGACGGCGCCCTATCTCTCGATGCCGGGCGACCCGGCGACAACACCCAGCCGTGCGGTGGCGGTCCGGGTGCGCTGAATGTGCGGCCGCTTCACCATCACCCACCCGAATGATGCCCTGGCAGCACTGTTCGCCGCCACCCCCGGCAATGACCTGCCCGAAGGGCCGGCCTACAACGTCTGCCCGACGAATACGGTGGCGGTGGTCACCTCGGATGATGGGCAACGCCGCTTGCGCGCGATGCGCTGGGGGTTCCTGCCCGGCTGGTACAAGGCGCCGAACGATGGCCCGCTGATCATCAACGCGCGCGCCGACACCATCGCGGGCAAACCCGCCTTCCGCCAGGCGGTGCGGGGACGGCGCTGCATCGTCCCCGCCTCGGGCTTTTACGAATGGAGCGAGGGGCCGAAGGGTGAGCGCCTGCCCTGGTATTTCACCCGTGCCGACGGCCAGCCGATGGCCCTGGCCGGCATCTGGCAGCGCTGGCACGAGATCGACACCGTCGCCATTGTCTCGACCGAGGCAGGGGATGGCATGGCGGGCCTGCACCACCGCGAGCCGGTGATTCTCGAGGCCGCCGACTGGCCGCTGTGGCTGGGCGAGGCGGGAAAGGGCGCGGCGTTGCTGATGCGGCCCACGGTGGCGGGCGTGATGAACCCGCCCTGGCGGGTGGAGGCGAAGGTGAACTCCAACCGTGCCAGCGGGGCCGGTCTGATCGTGCCGCTTGCGGCCTGAGGCGCCGGGCCTTGATGGCAGCTTCGGATCCCGGCGGAGCAGGACGAATCGGCGCACGGTCGGCCCAGGCGCTTGACGTCCCGCCGCCCTGCGCTTACCTAAGGCGGGCCTCAGCGGGCGTTGTGTAATGGTAAGACCTTAGCCTTCCAAGCTAAAGACGCGGGTTCGATTCCCGCCGCCCGCTCCATCCCTTTTTTCCACCGACAGACTCCGGCCGGCACGCTGGCGGCATAAGTCGCATGGGGGTTTTCCACCCCCAAGGGCGAATGCAGGCATTCGCCCTTCCCCCGGAGGATATTTTCACACAGAGGAAGGGGCAAAGTGGTGGTTCAGACACCTTGCGGCGGGCATGTTCCGCGATCCGCAAGGCGCCTTCCCCCGTGACGGTCATCGGCGTCCCCGCCTGTACCGTGGCACCAGAATTCGCTGAATCGGGTAAACAGATGATTAACGGCAATGCCTTCCTCTGTGGAAAAGTATCCTCGGGGGGTCAGGGGGGCAGACAGCCCCCCTTGCGACCTGTCAGCCCGCGAAAGGATCGCTCCGGATAGCCCACGCCGGTCAGATACAGCCCGTCCGGCGGGGCCACCGGCCCGCAGGCGGCGCGGTCGCGGGCGGCAAGGGCGCGCGCCACATCACCGGGCCGCCAGCTTCCCGCGCCGACCCGTTCCAGCGTGCCGACGATCGAGCGCACCTGATTGTGCAGGAAACTGCGGGCGCGCAGGGTAAAGCGGGTCTCGTGCCCGCCGGGATAGGTGGTTTCTTCGATGCCGATCTCGTCCAGCGTTTTCACCGGGCTGTCGGCCTGGCACATCACCGACCGGAAGGTGGTGAAATCGTGCCGCCCCAGCAGATGCGCCGCCGCCGCCCGCATCGCTTCCACATCCAGCGGGCGCGGCACCTGCCAGACCAGCCCCCGGTCAAGCGTCACCGGCGCCCGCCTTGCGACGATGCGGTAGAGATAGCGCCGCTCCACCGCCGAGAACCGTGCGTGGAAATCCTGCGCCACCGCCGCACAGGCCGTCACCGCCACCGGCAGCGGCTTCAGGTGCCAGTTCAGGGCCTCTGACAACCGGAACGGCTGCCACGGCTTGCCCAGATCGGCATGCGCCACCTGGCCCGTGGCATGCACGCCGGCATCGGTGCGCCCGGCCGCCACGATCCGGTGGTCGCCCGGTTCCAGCCGCCCCAGCGCCTCTTCCAGCGCCTGCTGGACGGACGCCAGCCCCCCCGCCTGCCGCTGCCAGCCGCAGAACGGACCGCCGTGATATTCGACCTGAAGCGCATAGCGGGGCATGTTCAGCCGCTTAGCCCAAGCCCCTGCCGCTGTCCACCACGGCGCCTCCTTTCCAATCGGCCGCCGCATGCCTATCTTGGCGCCGCAACAGGGGACGGTCGTTGGCACTTTTCGGCATCACGGACAGTATCGCACGCGGGCTTGAAGGCGTGCAGGCCGGCGTCTCGGAGATGTTCTTCGAACCGACCCTGCGGCTGGGCGTCACCGGCCTTGCGCGGTCGGGCAAGACCGTTTTCATCACCGGCCTGATCGCCAACCTGCTGGCGCGTGGCCGCATGCCGCAACTGACCGCCGCCCGCGACGGCCGGATCGAGACGGTCCACCTGCAACCGCAGCCCGATGTCACCCTGCCACGCTTCGACTATGAGGCGCATCTGGCCGCGCTGACCGGCGACAACCCGCGCTGGCCCGACAGCACGCGCGCCATATCCGAACTGCGGCTGTCCTTCCGCACCCGCCCCGGCGGCTGGTTCGGCAGCTTCCGGGGGCCGCAGACCCTGCATCTCGATATCGTCGACTACCCCGGCGAATGGCTCCTGGACCTTGGCCTGATGGACAAGACCTATGCCGAATGGGCCGAGGATACCCTGACCCGCCTTTCCACCCGTGCCCAGGCGGCCGGGTTCATGGCCATCGCCCGCGCCGCCGATGGTGACCGCCGCCTTGAAGAGACCGATGCGCAGGACCTTGCCCGCAGCTTCACCGCCTACCTGACCGCCGCCCGCGACGCGGGCTA
The DNA here is from genome assembly GCA_016704435.1 of Rhodobacter sp. GTDB lineage: Bacteria > Pseudomonadota > Alphaproteobacteria > Rhodobacterales > Rhodobacteraceae > Pseudogemmobacter. The sequence goes on from JADJAB010000013.1 coordinate 31,516, forward strand.
TGCCGACTGCACCCCCGGCCGCTTCCTGTTGCCCGGCGATCTGGCCGGCAGCCCGGTCCTGACCTTCGCCCCTTTGCCACGCCCGGACCAGACGCCTCGAGGCTGCCTCTGGCGCGAGATGGAACGGCGGTATGAGGCCTACAAGGCCCGCGTCGTCACCCCGTTCTTCCGCGACCACTTCGCCCGGATCGACCGCCAGATCGTGCTGATGGACGTCCTCGGCGCTTTGCATCAGGGCCCCCGCGCGGTCGAGGACCTGCGCCGCACCATGGCCGAGATCCTCGGCGCCTTCCGGGTCGGCCGCACCGGCTGGCTGTCCAGCATCCTGGGTGCGCGGCGGGTGGAGAAGATCCTCTTTGCCGCCACCAAGGCAGACCATCTGCACCACGAACAGCACCCCGCGCTGACCGCCATCACCGAAGCGATGCTGGCCGAGGCGAAGTCCCGCGCGGCCTATGCCGGGGCCGAGGTTGCCGCGATGTCGATCGCCGCGCTGCGCGCCACGGTCGAGGAGCTGGCCGAGCGTGACGGCCAATCCCTGCCGGCGGTGCGCGGCCGCCTGCTGACCACCGGCAAGCAGGCGGTGATGTATCCGGGCGCCCTGCCGCGCGACCCCGCCCGCGTGCTGTCGCCTGCGCGCGCAGGGGCAGAGCGATGGCTGGATGCCGACTATGGGCTGATGACCTTTGCGCCGGCGCGGATGCAACTGGACCCCGGCATCGGTCCGCCGCATATCCGGCTGGACCGCGCCGCCGAATTCCTGATCGGAGACCGGCTGTGAGCCTGACCCTCTCTCCCGCCACACCGCGCGACGCGGCACCGCTGGCGCGCATATTGGGCGACTGGCTGCGCGGCACGGGCTGGATTCCGGTGCTGCACAACCGGGGCGAAGACCTTGGCTTTCTGCGCCGGATGATCGCCAGCCACCGTGTTCTGGTGGCCCGCGACCCGGACCCAATGGGTTTCATCGCGGTGAAACAGGGCGACATCGCGGGCTTCTGCGTCGCTGAGCAGCAACGCAGCCGGGGTATCGGCAAGGCCCTGCTGGACGCGGTGAAAGAGGGCGAGCCGCGCCTCGCGCTCTGGACCTTCCAGGCCAACACCCGTGCCATCACCTTCTATGCCCGCGAAGGCTTTGCCGAGGTTGAACGCACCGACGGCGCCGGCAATGAGGAACGCCTGCCCGACGTCCGGATGATCTGGAGGCGCGCGCCATGACCGAAGACCGCACCCCGCCGCCGAAGCCCTTCGTGCTGGAGGTCGAGGACGAGGCCGACCCCGCCGCAGCACCGCCGGTGCCCGAAGCCCTGCCCGAAGGCCGCGCCGTGCTGGCGGCGGCGCGGGTCGCCTCGGCCCGGCCTTCCGGCGTCTGGCGTTTTGCGCTCTGGGCCTTCGGGACGCTCATCACCTTCTGGCTGTCGGTCTCGGCCTGGACCTTCGTGACCACGCTTCTGGCCGAAAACCCGGTGCTGGGCGGCGTTGCATTCACGCTGGTGGCGCTGGCGGTGCTGGCGGCCGTCGCGCTGGCTTTCCGCGAATGGGCGGCCTTCGCGCGGCTGGCGCGGCTCGACAGTTTCCGCCATCAGGCGGCCGAGGCGCTGGCGAAAGCCGACCTGGCCCTGGCCCGCCGCGTGGTCGCCAACCTGACCCGGCTCTATGCCGCCCGCCCCGATACCGCCTGGGGCCGCGCGCGCCTTGCCGAACGCAAGGACGAGGTGATGGATGCCGACGCCACTCTGGCCCTGGCCGAGACGGCGCTGCTGGGCCCGCTGGATGCCCGCGCGGTGGCCGAGGTGGAGGCCGCGGCGGCCCGCGTGGCGCTGGTGACGGCGCTGGTGCCGATGGCGCTGGCCGATGTGGCGGCGGCGCTGTACTCCAACCTGCGGATGATCCGCCGCATCGCCGAGATCTACGGCGGCCGCTCGGGCAGCTTCGGCTCGCTTGGCCTCTTGCGCCGGGTGTTCTCCTCGCTGATCGCGACCGGTGCGGTGGCGCTGACCGACGATCTGATCGGCTCGGTCGCGGGCGGCGGCATCCTGTCGAAACTGTCGCGCCGCTTTGGCGAGGGCGTGGTGAACGCGGCCCTGACCGCCCGCATCGGCACCGCCGCGATGGAGTTGTGCCGGCCGTTGCCCTTCACGGTTCAGGCCCGGCCCGGCGTCTCGGCCCTGACCAGCCGGGCGCTGGCCGGGCTGATCCCGAAGCGCGGCAAGGCTGGCACGGCGGCAGAGGCCGAGTAGGCGGCTCAGGCCAGCCAATGGATGTGCTGGCCGTGGAACCCGGCGCGGGCCATGAGGATCGGCGTGCCACCGGGCCAGACGGTCAGCGTGACGGCGGCACTTCCCGGCGCGGCGTCGGCCTCCATCGCCAGCCGGGCCAGCGGGGCATCCGGCGTGGCCCGCGCGCCCGCCTCGGTCAGCAGGGCCGCGCCGCGGGCTTGCGCTGCGGCGGGGAAATACTGCCAGGCGATGGTGTGAAAGACCAGGTGCAGATGGCCGGGACGGGGCGTGGCCAGACGGGTCGCCAGCCAGTCCACCGCATCGCCGCGCGTCACCATGCCGGGAAAGCCCGCCGCCAGGTCGGCGGCGGCGCGGGTGCGGGCCAGCCGGTCGTCCTGCCCGGCCCAGATATAGGACAGGATGCGCAGCCGGTCGGCGGCGGGGTCCAGCGGGTTCAGGTCGACGCCCGCGCGGTCGGCGACAACGGGCGGGCAATGCGGTGGCGGCGGGCCGTCCCATGCGGGCGTCAGCCGCACCGGGGCGCCGGCGGGGCCGTAGACCTGTCCGGACAGCTCCAGCGCGTGTTGGTCCCAGATCAGGTTCAGCCCGGCGCTCGCCCCCAGTTCCGACAGCACCATCGGCAGGCCGAAGCGCCGCGCCAACCAATGCCCCGCCGCGATCAGCACCGCCGAGCGGCGCACCTCGTTGGTTTGCGGCGGGCTGTCCAGCCAGTGCGACAGATGCCTCGCGTGGTTTTGCAGCGCCAGGGCCAGCGCTGGCCGCAAGACAGACTCCGTGCCCGTCCCGTAGGCAGCCGCGAGGACGGGATCGTCGCCCGACAGGACCAGCGCATGCAGACCGCCGGCCAGCCGCAGGGCCAGCGCATCGGCGCGCGGAGACGGATCGCCGGGCCAGTCCAGAACGCGGTCGGCAACCGCGCCTGCGCCCGGATCATCGGCCAGCAGCCGCAGCACGCGTGCTGTCAGCTCTGACCCCAGCGCCGCGCAATGCTCCGCCTGATCGCGGAAACTGGCGCGGACGGACTCGTTCATCGGAACCGGTCGAGCAGGCGCTGCATCGGGCTGCGGCTGTCTTCGGCCGGAGGTGCGGGTTCGGCCTTTGGCACCGGCTTCTCTGCACTGGTCGAGGATCGCGGCGGCGCCACCCGCAGCGCAACCGCGTTCAGGAACCGCGCGCCGTCGCCCGCCGCCAGCGCCGGGGCGCCATCGGAAATGCCGCGCAGCAGGTCATCCAGCCAGTCCTGATCGGCCTTGGCGAAATCATGCAGCACATAATGGGACACCGCGTCCTTGTGGCCGGGATGGCCGATGCCCAGCCGGACCCGACCATAGGCCTCGCCCAGATGGCCGTGGATCGAGCGCAAGCCATTGTGCCCGGCATGGCCGCCGCCCTGCTTCAGCCGGCATTTGCCGGGGGTCAGGTCCAGCTCGTCATGGAAGACCACGATATCGTCAGGCGTCAGCTTCCAGAAATCGACCGCCGCCCGGACCGACTGGCCCGACAGGTTCATGAAGGTCTCGGGCTTCAGGAGCACCACCTTCTCGGCCCCCAGCCGGCCCTCGCTGACCAGCCCCTGATGCGCGCGCTTCCACGGCCCGAAGCCATGGTCGGCGGCGATCCGGTCAATGGCCATGAAGCCGATGTTGTGGCGGTTGCCCGCATATTTTCGCGCCCGGATTGCCTAGGCCGACGAAGAGTTTCACAAGCCTGCCCCCTGCCGCTGGACGCAAACCCTTTGCGCCCTTAGCCTTTGTCCTATAGCGGCCAGTCCGCACAGGCTCAACATCAAGGACCGGAATGGCCAGTTTCACCCTGCGCGGCATCACGCTTGACCTGCCCGACAGCGCCTTGCGCGGAACCTTGCCGCAGGTGCTGACCTCTGGGCGCTACGAGAAAGCCGAGGCCGATGCGATCGAACGCCACTTGCGGCCCGGCGACCGGTTTCTGGATCTGGGCGCGGGCGCGGGCTATCTGTGCTGCCTTGCGGCGCGGATGCTGGGCGACGGGGCCGTGACGGGGGTGGAGGCGGGGCCCGAGACGGCACGGATCGCGCGGGGCAATCTGGCGCGCAACGGCTTTGGCGCAGAGGTGCTGCATGGCGCGGTGGTTGCGGACGGGCATCGGGGCGAGACGGTCGCCTTCGGTGTGCGGCCGGCCTTCTGGGCCTCGGCCCTCCAGGGCGCACAGGACTGGCCGGCAAGCGCCACGGTGACCACGGTGCCCGCGCTGCGGCTGGCCGCGCTTCTGGCGGCGCATCGGCCCACGGTCCTGTCCTGCGATATCGAGGGGGCGGAGGAGGCGGTGCTGGCCCGACCCCTGCCGGGCGTGCGGCTGATCGTGACCGAGATTCATCCGGCCAGCTATGGCCTTGCCGGAACCAAGCGCCTGTTCGACGCGCTGTCGGCCGAAGGCTTCGCCTTTACGCCGCATGGGTCGAAGGGCGCGACGGTGGTGTTCGAGCGGCTGCCGGAATGAAAACGGGGGGCGCGGATGGCCCCCCGGTTCCGGTCGTTCGCGTCAGCAAGGCTCAGGCCTCGGCTTCGGTCTCTTCCTCTTCCGAGCGGGCAAGGCCCGACGGCGCGGCAAGGTTCGCCACGGCGAAATTGCGGCTGATCGTCGGCTTGCTGCCCTTGGGCAAGGTGATGTCGTCGATGTGGATCACATCGCCGATCTCCTTGCCGGTCAGGTCCACGGTGATGTGGTCGGGAATGTCGCCCGCCATCACCTCGAGCTCGATCTCCGGACGCATGATGGTCATGGTGCCGCCGCGCTTCAGACCAGGCGCCTTGTCCTGGTTGATGAAGTCGACGTGGATGAAGAGGTTGATGCGGCTTTCGTCGTGGATGCGCATGAAATCGACGTGCGTCGGAAGGTCCTTGACGACATCGCGCTGAACGCCACGGCAGATGACGTGGCCGTCCGGTTGGCCTTCGACCTTGAGGTTGAACAGCGTCTGCAGGAAGCGGCCCTGCTTGAGGCGCTTCAGCAGGTAGTTGTAGTTCAGGTTGATCGGCGTCGGCTCCTTGCCGTCGCCATAGACGATGCCGGGTACGTAGCCCTCTCTGCGGGCTTGACGGGCGGCCCCCTTGCCTGTCCCCGTCCGCACCACGGCCTGAAGATCGGGGATCTCGCGAGCCATAGTCATTCTCCTATATCCGTCCGCCATCCTCCAAGGGTGCATGGCGCGACCGGGGGGCTATAGCGGGGATCGCGCGGCAGGGAAAGAGGGAATCGGCGGCGAAGCAAACGCGCGGCTGGCGCCGCAAGTCCCTTGTCTCGTCGGCGCGCTGGCGCGCTTCTCCTCGGGGAGATGCTGCCAGCGCGACGTGCCACTTGAACGCTGCGCATTGCTGCACCACCTGATTCCTCCGGCGGGCGCAACTCGGTCGGGATGATGCCCCTGCCCTTCATCCCGGCACAAATACTCCGGGGAGTTTGAGGGGCGGCGCCCCTCATCAGGCAACGCAGGAAGCAGGCACACGGGTTTCGGAACCAAACAGGCGTGCGCCGGTAGGCGCGCCGCTGCGCACCCTTGCGGCGTCGCGCGCAGGCTGGACGGGCTTCGCCTGGCGGGCTACCTCGGGGCGAAGAAACGCGGAGTTCCCGATGCCCTTCGTCCAGACCCTTGTCGCCGCGCGACCTGCGGTGGCGGCTTTTGCCGCCATGGGCGTGCTGTGGGGAACCTTTGCCGCGGTCTTTCCGGATCTGAAGGCGATGCTGGGCGTCGACGAGGCGCGAATGGGTGTGCTGATCCTGATGACCCCGCTGGCCGCCGTGGCTGCGATGCTGGCGGCCCCCCGGATCGGCGGCCGGCTGGGCCGCGTGGCCCTGCCGGTCGCGGCGGGGCTGATGGCGCTGGCCTTTACCCTGCCGGGCCAGACGGCCGTGCATCTGGCTTTTGCGCTGGCGATGATGGGCTGCGGCGCGGCCACCGGGCTGACCGATGTCCTGATGAACGCCCGCACCGCGCAGATCGAGAACGAGCGTGGCCTGCATCTGATGAACCTGTGCCATGCGGCCTATTCCTTCGGCTACGCCGGGGCTGCGCTGGGCACCGGGGCCTTGCGCAACTGGGGCTGGGGGCCGGGATGGGTGATGGGGACGATGGCCGCCTTCGCCTTCCTTTTCGCCCTGGCAACCTGGGAGCGCGATGGCCGCATCCATGGGCTGACCCGGCCGAAGGGGGCGGGCGGCGGCGGCCTGGGGCTGTTGCCGGCGGTTGGCGGGGCAATGGTTCTGGTGGCCTTCCTGACCGAGAACGCCGCCGAGAACTGGTCGGCGCTGCATATCGAGAAGACCCTGGGCGGCAGCCCGGCGCAGGGGGCACTGGGGCCGGCGGCGCTGGCGCTGACCATGGGCTTTGCCCGGCTGGCAGGGCAGGGGCTGGCCGGACGGGTGCGACCGTTCTTCCTGTTGAAGCTGGGCGCGGTGGTGGCGGCGTGTGGTGCGTTGATCGCGTCGCAGGCGACTTCACCGGCGATGGCCTATGCCGGGTTCGTCGTGATGGGCATCGGCGCGTCCGTCATCGCGCCGACGGCTTTTTCGCTGGTCGGCCGGCTGGCCCCGCCCGAGGATCGCGCACGCGCGGTGGCCCGCGCGACGCTGCTTGGCTATTTCGGCTATTTCTTCGGCCCGCCGACGCTGGGCTTCATTGCCGCGGGCTTCGGGCTGCGGGCGGCCTTTGTCTTCGCCGCCCTGATGCTGCTGACGGTGCTGGTGCTGGCGCCGTTGATGGCAGCAGCGGGCACGGGCGTGAGCCGGGCCGTGAGCCGTAAACGGGACCTGGGGCCGCACCTCGATCAGCCTCGGGCCGTCGCAGGCGACGCGCAGCGCCTCGGTCAGCGCGGCGGGCTCTTGCGGTACGCGGGCAAAGGGCAGGCCGCAGGCGGCGGCGAATGGCTCCATCTCCAGCGGGCTGGGCGAGCAGCCGATGATCTTCGTCTGCGCGGCCTGCATCGCCTCGGCAATCTCGCGGAAGGCGGCGTTGTTCCAGACCAGGAAGGTGACGGGCAGGCGCTCGTCCAGCGCGGTGCGCAACTCGGCCGCGGAAAAGCCAAGGCCGCCGTCGCCGATCAGGCAGACCACCTTTGCGCCGGGGCTGGCCACTGCTGCGCCGATCGCGGCGCCGGGGCCGAAGCCGAGCGCGCCGTAGCCGGTTGCGGCGTTGAACCAGCCGCGCGGGCGGTCGTGGTCATAGGCCAGGTTCGCGGCATAGACCGGCTGGGTGCTGTCGCCCACGATCAGGGCCGCCGGCAGTGCGGCACGGATCGCCTCGACCATCGCCAGCTGGTCGGGCATGGCGGGATGCAGGGTGGCAAGTTCGGCGCGGGCGGCCTTGCGGGCCGTGCTGGCGCGGGCGGCGCCATCGGCCCTGCGGGGGGTGAGCAGCGGCAGCAGGGCTGCGGCAAAGGCCCCGGCATCGGCCCGGATCGCCAGCCTTGCCGGGTGGCGGGCCAACTGGTCGGGGCAGACATCGACGCGGATCATCCCCGACAGGTCGGGCATCATGCCATTGCCATACATGTCGTAGTCGGTCGGCCCAAGTTCGGTGCCCAGCGCCAGGATCGCGTCGGCCTGGCGGATCAGGGCGCGGGTCGCCTCAAAGCTGGGCGCAGCGGGGACGGCCAGCGGGTGGCCGTGCATCAACCCGCGGGCATTGACGGTCTGGATGACCGGGGCATCCAGCGCCTCGGCGAGAGACTGCGTCTCCGCCTCGGCGAAGCGGGCACCCCCGCCGATCAGGATCAGCGGGCGCTTTGCCCCGGCAAGCAGGGCAGCCGCCTCGGCGAGTGCCTGCGGCACCGCCATCGGCGGCTGCGGCAGGGCGGCGGGCGGCGCCAGCGCAGGGCAGGGCAGGCCCATCACGTCGGTCGGGATCTCGATATGCGCCGGGCCGGGCCGGCCGGCCAGCATGGCGGCAAAGGCGCGGTCAAGTGCGGCGCCAAGCTGGGCGGGGTCGTCCAGCCGCTCGGTCTGGCACAACGCGCGCACCATCGCCGCCTGATCGGGCAATTCGTGCAGATGGCCAAGGCCGCGCCCCAGCGACGCCCGCCGGTTGACGCCCGAGATCACCAGCATCGGCACCGAATCGGCCTTGGCCTGCGCCATCGCGGTCAGCGTGTTGGTCAGGCCCGGCCCGGTGATCACGAAGGCGACGCCGGGCTTGCCGGTGACGCGGGCATAGCCGTCGGCCATGAAGCCGGCGCCCTGTTCGTGGCGCGGCGTCACATGGCGCACCAGGCCCGAGGCGAGGCCGCGATAAAGCTCGATCGTGTGCACGCCGGGGATGCCGAAGACGACCTCCACCCCGCGCGCAGCCAGACCTTCGACCAGGCGTTCTCCAACGGTTGTCATGCGGCTTTCCCCTTCAGTTTCGTGGCATGGGTGGCAATGCGGTCGGCGGCACGGGCGATCAGCGCGTCTTCCACCGTCAGCGACAGGCGCAGCCAGCCCTTCAACCCGTCGCCGAAGCTTTCGCCGGGCATCACGGCGACGCCATGGTCGGCCAGGAGGCCCAGCGCGAACTCGCGCCCCGACAGCCCGGTCGCGCGCACATCGACCAGCGCGAACATCCCGGCCTCGGGCTTGTGGACCTGCAGACCCGCCACCCCGTCCAGCGCCTGCGCCAGCAGGTCGGCGCGGTGGGCGAAGCGCTCGACCATGCCGGGGGCAACGGGAGAGGGCTCGGACACCGCCAGCGTGGTCATGTCGGCGATGAAGGGCTGGCTGCCGAACAGCATGGTTTCCGACAGGGGCAGCAGGCGCGCGGCGAACTCGGCCGGGCCGATGACCCAGCCCGATCGGAAGCCGGGCGCAGCATGGGATTTCGAGATCGAGGCGGCGGCGACGGTGCGCTCGGCCAATTCGGGCAGATCCAGCGGCGAGGCGAAGGGGACGCCGGGAAAGACCAACTCTTCATAGACCTCGTCGCTGACGATCCACAGGTCATGGGCGCGGGCGACCGCTCCCAGCGCGGCCAGATCGTCGCGGCGCAGGACGGCGCCGGTGGGATTGTGCGGGGTGTTCAGGAACAGCACCCGGCTGCGCGGGGTGATGCGCGCGGCCACGTCCTCGGCCGCCATGCGAAAGCCGCGCTCGGGGCGCAGGGGCACCGGCACCATGGTGGCGCCGGTCTGGGCGATCAGGCCCTCGTAGGTGGCGTACATCGGGTCGCCGACGAGGATTTCGTCGCCGGGCCCCAACAGGGTGCGGAAAGCGGCGTAGAGGCTGGTCTGGGTGCCGGGCAGGCAGATCACCTGATCAGCGGAGAACGGCCGACCGCGGCGGGCGGAATAGCGCCGGGCCAGGGCAGTTACCAGCAGCGGCTCTCCGCGGCCGTTGGAATAGCCGGTGCGGCCGTCGGCCATGGCGCGGGCGGCTTCCTCGATCAGTTGCGGCGGCGGCGGCACGTCGGGTTCGCCGATCGTCAGCTCGATCACCGCGCGGCCTTCGGCCTTCATCTCGCGGGCGAGGGTGTGAACCTCCCATTTGGCCGAGCCCAGCTTGGCCAGACGTTCGGTGACGCCTGCGTATCTCATGTCTTGTCTCCTAACGGGGCAGGGTCGGGCAGGGCAGGGTCGGCGCCGTCGCGCGGGGCCATGCCGATTTCGGGAATGAAGGTGCCATGCGCCATCAGGTCGACCCCCAGCAGGGCGCCGACCGAGATCAGCCCGATGCGCACCAGTTCTCCGGGGCCAAAGCCCTGCGGCAGCACGCCACCTTCCAGCCAGAGCCCGTCGATCACCGCATTGCAGGCGATCGCCTCGCGGCGCAGGCGCGCGGAGGGAACCCCGACGCGCTCGAGTGCCGCAATCAGGCTCTGCAGGAGGTCGCGGTAGCGCAGATAGCCCTTTTCGTGCAGCGCCAGAAGGGCGGCATCGGATTGGACATGGTGCAGGTAGCCGGCCCAGAGGCCGACCGCACGGGCATCGACGACCGGCGGGCGCAACGAGGCGGCGACGAAGGCGGCCAGCCGCTCTGCGGGATCCGCGCCGACGCCTTCCAGGGCGTCCGCGCCCCTGTCGGTCATGCCGTCGAGCAGCGTTCGGTAGGCGGCGCGGGTAAGTTCATCCTTGGAGCCGAAGTAGTGGCGGATAAGCCCGGGCGTCACTCCTGCCCTTTCGGCGATGGCGCGCACGGTAGCCGCCCGCGGGCCACCATCGGCAACCAGTGCCTGGGTGGCCGCGATCAGCGCCTCGCGGCGGGTCTCTTCGCTTTCGCGGCGATAGGGGCGGCGGTCGGACTGCATGGCGGGGCGGTGGCTTGTTATACAGATGCATAATCCGACGAATCGCGCATGGGCGCAATGGGGGTTGACGGCGCGAGCGGCAGAGGTTTCGGATTGCACGGGCCGCGCATGCGCGCGCGGCCCGTATTCCTGTTCTCTCGCCTCTGGCGCAAGCGCCAACCGGCTCGGGCGATTGCGCTCCGCGCGGGAGTATTTCGGCCAAGATGAACCGGAGAGAACCGGATTTCCCTTCATCTTGGCAGCAATACTCCGGGGAGTTTGAGGGGCAGCGCCCCTCATCGGGCAACGCAGGATGCCGGCGCGGCATTTCCAGACCAGAAAGCCTTGCGCCGGCAGGCGCGCGTTTGCTTCACCGGCCGGTCGCGGCCACGTCCTTGTGGATGATCACATCCGCTTGCGGATAGGCTGCCAGGATGGCACGGCGGAGGGAGGCGCCCACCGCATGCGCCTCGCGCAGCGGTTGGTCACCGTCCAGCTCGATATGAAGGTGGACGAAGATGCGGCGTCCGGCGGTGCGTGTCTTGAGGTCGTGAAAGCCGTGGACGCCGGGCCAGCCTGCGGCGATGGCGGCGATGCCCGCGATCACTTCAGGGTCGGCGCGGCGGTCCATCAGCGCGTCCCAGGCACCTTTCCCGATATGGACGGCACCGAAGACCATCACCCCGGCGGCGGCCAGCGCGACCACTGAATCCACCTGTGCCAGCCCCCAGCGCGACGACGCCCAGAGCGCCACGATGGCACCCAGCCCAGGCAGCAGGTCGCCCAGGTAATGCAGCCGGTCGGCGGCGATCACCCGGCTGCCGGTCACCCGTGCGACGCGGCCCTGCCACCACAGGAGACCCAGTGTCAGCAGGATCGAGACCGACATGACCGCCATCCCCAGCCCTTCGTCCGCCAGTTGCGGCGGCGCCTCGCCCAGCAGCCGCCCCGAGGCCGACCAGCCGATGACCAGGGCCGAGACCAGGATGAAGACCGCCTGCGCCAGCGCCGCCAGATCCTCGGCCGAACTGTGGCCGAAGGCGTGGTCGTCATCCGCCGGACGGGCGGCATAGATCAGCGCGGCCGTGGCGCCCAGGCTCATCATCAGATCCAGCGCGCTGTCGGTCAGCGAGGCCGCGATCGACAGCGCGCCGGTCGCCGCCAGTGCCCAGAGCTTCAGCCCCACCAGCACGGTCGCGACCGCAACCGAGGCCAGCCCGGCGGAAAGCGTCAATCTGGTGCTTTCGTCCGTCATCGCCGGTGCTTCCTTTCGCAGGCAGGGCTAGCGCCGCGCGCGACCTGGCGCAAGCCGGCTATTCGATCACTTCGCCCGGCGCCACGCCCCAGAGCGCGGATTTCTGTACCCAGCCCTTTTCGCCGTCGGCGGAAATCCGGCACCAGTCGGCGGTGCATTCCTGCACGCGCGCCACCACGCCCAGTTCCGCCTGCGCCAGCACCTGCCCATCGGGGGCGTCGCGCAATTCGGCCATGTCCAGCGTCACCATCACGCTGCGCACCCCCGACAGCAGCGAATAATGCACCCAGCCGCCCGCGCCGTCCTGATCCTCGACCCGGCGCCAGTGTTCGTATTCCGCGGTGATCTTCAGCGGCATGCCGGGCCGGGTGAACACCCAGTCGATCCGGTGCGTCAGGCCGGGGCCGCGCCGGGCGTTGCCCTCGTCGCCCTTCAGCGAGACGAAGCGGGGCAAGGGCAGGTTGGTCACGCAGCCGAAGCCGGGCTTGCAATCCGCGTCGGTCTTCGCCACGGCCAGCAGTTCGGCCCCGCCTTCGGCCGCGCCATCGCCTTCGGCCGTCGCCTCTTGCGCAAAGGCGGCCATGCCGGCGCCGATCGCCAGGCCCAGCGCCAAAGCCAGCCCGCTTGCCAAAGCCAGGACCTTCAGTCTCATGTCACCGCCCCTTCGGGCCCCGCCTGCCGCTGCCTGCGACACCCGGACCCGCGTTCTTGCCGTTTTCTGCCTCGTCTCGGGGCTTGTGAACCGCCCCGGTTCCCGCCACTCTGCCCCAGGACCGATGCCTTTGGAAGACCCGTGGAGGAGCCATGCCAACTCAGCGTCTGAGTGTTGTCGTCACGCGACGCCTGCCGGAGGCGGTGGAGACGCGGATGAAGGAACTGTTCGACGTCGAGCTGCGCGACCCAGACGTCAAGATGAGCCGCGACGAGCTGGCCGCCGCGATGGCGCGGGCAGATGTGCTGGTGCCGACCGTCACCGACGCCATCGACGCCGGGCTGATCGCGCAGGCCGGCGAAAAGCTGAAGCTGATCGCCAATTACGGCGCGGGCGTCGACCATATCGACGTCGCCACCGCCCGGCAGCGCGGCATCCTGGTGTCGAACACCCCCGGCGTGGTGACCGAGGACACCGCCGACATGGTGATGGCGCTGATCATGGCCGTCACCCGGCGCATCCCCGAAGGCCTTGCCGTGATGCAGGCCGGCAAATGGGAGGGCTGGGCCCCCACTGCCTTCATGGGCGCGCGCCTTGCGGGCAAGCGGCTGGGCATCCTTGGCATGGGCCGGATCGGCCAGGCGGTGGCGCGGCGCGCGCATGCCTTCGGCTGCCAGGTGCATTACCACAACCGCCGCCGCCTGCGCCCCGAGATCGAGGAAGAGCTGGAGGCGACCTGGTGGGAAAGCCTCGACCAGATGCTGGCGCGAATGGATATCGTGTCGATCAACTGCCCGCACACGCCCTCGACCTTCCACTTGCTGAACGCGAGACGGCTGAAGCTGATGAAGCCGACGGCGGTGATCGTGAACACCTCGCGCGGCGAGGTGATCGACGAAAACGCCCTGACCCGTGCCTTGCGCAGCGGCGAACTGGCCGGCGCCGGGCTGGACGTGTTCGAGCATGGCCACGAGATCAACCCCCGCCTGCGCGAAGTGCCGAATGTCGTGCTGCTGCCGCATATGGGCAGTGCCACGCTGGAAGGCCGGACCGAGATGGGCGAGAAGGTCATCATCAACATCAAGACCTTTGCCGACGGCCACCGCCCGCCCGATCAGGTGGTGCCGGGGATGTTGTGAAGGCGCGCCCGTCAAAGGGCACGATTTCAGGCCGCGTTTGGGCGATTGCCGACAGCCTCTCCCGACCCGGCGTCCCGGCCTTTCGGGCCGAGGTCGTGGCCGCGGCGGTCAAGGAGAAGATCGATCCGAAGACCGCCTCGACCCAATTCGGCGCCTGGAAACGGACCAATCACCCCGAGCTGGACGGGATCACGAGGCGTCGCGGACATGATGCAATCGGCGGCACGACCGACACAATCGCATCCGGGCAAGGTGGCGCAAAAGCAACGTCCGTGCCGCCGGTGCCGGCCTTGCCGGGCCCCGACCGCCATTGGGCAAGCCTGTTGAAGAACGGGTTTTTCTATGGTGCGGATTGGCAGAGCGACGGCAACGGCGGCATCCGTCTTGACCACGCGGCGCCGTCTGATCCGGGCGTCTACGTTTTTTGTCGAAGAGGATCAGGTGGTCCATGTCGGCACGACCCGAAGAAGCTTGCCGACAGGATGCGAGACTACAGGATCGGTCATGCCGGACAGCTCACCAGTGCAAGGATCAAGGCTGCGCAGGTTTCCGCAATGGCCGGTGGCAAGGTCCTGCGGGTTCTGTTCGCCGCGCCCGGCATGACGGACTGGAACGGCCTGCCGGTGGAAATTGCCGCGGGGCTGGAGGCCGGGTTGCTGGCCCGTTTTCAGCCAGGCTGGAATCGCAAGGGTCTTGCCTGATCCGCATCGGGCAGCAGACGCCAAGGCCGGCAATGCGCCGGCGCCAGGCGAATTTCCGGGCCGGGTGGGCCGACCATTGAAACGCCGCCGGGAACGGCCTAGGTAGCCAGCAACAAAAGCATACCGGGACAGTCATGGAAATCTTCACCTACGCGGGCTTCGTTGCCCTGATGCAGGTCATCGGCATCGACCTGGTGCTGGCGGGTGACAATGCCATCGTGATCGGCCTTGCGGCGGCGGGGCTGCCGAAAGAGTTGCGCGGCAAGGCCATTCTGGTCGGCATCATGGCGGCGACCGTGCTGCGGATCGGCTTTGCCCTGCTGACGACGCAACTGCTGGCGATCGTGGGCCTGCTGCTGGCCGGGGGCATCCTGCTGCTGTGGGTGTGCTGGAAGATGTGGCGCGAACTGCGCGAGGGCCATGCCGATGAGGAACGCGCCGAAGAGGCGCTGACCGGCCAGGACCTGAACCTTGACGGCACGGTCGCCGGGGGCGGGTCTCGCAAGACATTTGCCCAGGCGGCCTGGCAGATCGTCATCGCGGATGTCTCGATGAGCCTCGACAACGTGCTGGCGGTGGCCGGGGCGGCGCATGGCCATCCGACGGTGCTGGTGATCGGGCTGGTGTTGTCGATCGCGCTGATGGGTCTGGCGGCGACCTTCATCGCGCGGCTTCTGAACCGCTATCGCTGGATCGCCTATGTCGGCCTTGGCATCATCGTCTATGTGGCGCTGAAGATGATGTGGGAAGGCTGGCATCAGGTGGAGCCGATGGTTTTGGGGATGTTGCCCTAACCCCCCTTGCGTCGCGCCGAAGGCCGGGGCTGCCCCCCTCGGAGGGCGCCCACCCGCCCGCCCCGCCCTCCAGGGGCAGGGCGCGCCGGGCGGCTTTCCGGGCCCCGATCAGGTGTCAGAACCGCCCCGGCAGCACCGGCGCCAGGTCCAGATGCGGCGCCCGCCCGGCCACTAGATCGGCCACGATCCGCGCCGTGACCGGGGCCATCGTCACCCCCAGATGGCCGTGGCCGAAGGCATGGATCACGTCCGCCCCGCCCTGCGACGGGCCGATCACCGGCAGGCTGTCGGGCAGGCTGGGGCGGAACCCCAGCCAGCTGCGGTCGGGCGTTTCGGGCAGGTCGGGGAAAAGGCTGCGCACCCCTTCGACCAGCCGAGCAATCCGGTGCCGCGACGGCGGCGCGGTCAGACCGCCCAGTTCCACCGTCCCCGCCGCCCGGAGCCGACCGTCCATCGGGCAAAGGTAGAAGCCCCGCGCCGTCGGGCAGGAAGGCCGGGTCAGCCGCGGTTCGGCCATGTCCCATTCCACATGGTAGCCGCGCTCGGTCTCCAGCGGCACCCGGTCGCCGGCCTGCGCGGCCAGGTCGCGCGAATGCGCCCCGGCGGCGATGATGACGCGGCGGGCGTGCAGGTTCAGGCCCGGCCCCTCGACCGTGATCCCGTCGATCCGGCGGGTCAGCCGCTCGGCCCGGCTGCGCAGATGTTCGGTGCGGTGCAGCACCTGCGCCGCGATCAGCCCCATCATCCGGCCGGGATCGTTGAGGAAAATCGCCTTCGGAAAGAAGGCCGCACCGGCCATGGCGGGCAGGCCCGGCTCCAGCGCCGCCAGTTCGGCAGCCGAGAGAAGATCGACCGTCACCCCAAGCGCGCGGCGACCGGCCATTTCGGCTGCGGCCGCGCGGGCGGCGGCAGCGGTCTGATAGAGGTAGAGGCAGCCCCGCCGTTGCAGGATGCCGGCACCCGAGACGCGCAGTGCGAGGTCTTCCCACATCGGCCCGGCGTCCTGCAGGAGCGTCGCGATGGCGGCGGCGTTGCGACGGGCGTGGCCGGGCAGGGACTGCCGGGCGAAACGCAAGAGCCACGGCGCCAGCGCGGGCAGCGCGGCATGGCGGATGGAAAGCGGCGAGTTCCGGTTGAAGAGAAGCCCGGGAAGGCCCTTCAGCACCGCCGGCGTGCCGACCGGATCGACGGCATAATCCGCGACCGTGCCGGCATTGCCGTAGCTGGCGCCCATGCCGGGCTCACCGGGGTCGACCAGCACGACCTCGCGGCCCTCGGCCAGCAGCCGTTCGGCAATGGCGAGGCCGATGACGCCGGCCCCGATGATGGCGATGTCAGTGGTCTGGGCGCGCGTCATGCGTGCTCCTGCGGTTCAGAGCGTCGGATGGGCAATACTGCCCATCCTACAAGCAGGCCTCAAACAGCGCGCGGGTGTTCTTCTTCGTCATCCTGACCGGGTTGCCGCCGCAGGACGGATCTTCCAGCGCCATCTCGGTCAACATGTCCAGATCGGGGTTTTTCACCCCCAATGCGGTCAGGTTCTCCGGAATGGACAGTTCCTTGCGCAGATCCATCACCTTCGAGCGGAAACCCTGGAAGCCGCCCTTGATGCCGCAATAGGCCGCAGCCGAGGCCAGCTTGTCCTTCACCAGCTTGCGGTTGAAATCCAGCACCATCGGCATCACCACCGCATTGGTGGTGCCGTGATGGGTGCCGTAGACCGCGCCGATCGGGTGGCTGAGCGAATGGATCGCGCCCAGCCCCTTCTGGAATGCCACAGCACCCATGGCCGCCGCACTCATCATGTTCGCGCGCGCCATCAGGTCGTCGGGGTGCTTGTAGGCGCGGGGCAGATTCTCGAACACCAGCCGCATGCCTTCCAGCGCGATGCCCTGGCTCATCGGGTGGTAGATCGGGCTTGAGTAGGCCTCGAGGCAATGGGCCAGCGCGTCCATGCCGGTGCCGGCGGTGATGAACCTCGGCATCCCCACGGTCAGCGCGGGGTCGCAGATGACGATGGCGGGCATCAGCCTGGGGTGGAAGATGATCTTCTTCTTATGCGTGGCCGCGTTGGTCAGCACGCCCGCGCGGCCGACTTCCGAGCCCGTTCCGGCCGTGGTCGGCACCGCAATGATCGGCGCGATCTTGCCCTCATCGGCGCGGGTGAACCAGTCGTCGACATCCTCAAGATCCCAGACGCTCAAGTCCTTGCGCTGATGCGCCATCAGGGCGATCATCTTGCCAAGGTCAAGCGCCGAGCCGCCGCCAAAGCAGATCACGCCGTCATGCTTGCCCTTCAGATAGACGGCGATGCCGGCGGTCATGTTGGCCTCGTTCGGGTTCGGATCGACGTCCGAGAACATCGCGCGGCCAAGGCCGGCCTTGGCCAGAACCTCCAGCGCCTCGGCGGTGATCGGCAGACTGGCCAGCGCCTTGTCGGTCACCAGCAGGGGCTTTTTCAGCCCGATGGATTTGGCGTGTTCCGCCAGTTCGGCAATGCGGCCGACGCCGAACTTGATGGCGGTGGGGTAGGACCAGTTGCGGGAGGGGACGCCGTGGCTCATGGCTCAGACTTTCTTGAGGTGATAGGATTTCGGACGGGTGACGGAATGGAAGCCAAGGTAAGACAGGCTGCCGCCGCGCCCGGTGTCCTTGCAGCCGGTCCAGCACAGGGCGGGGTCCAGATAATCGGCGCGGTTCATCATGATGGTGCCGGTCTCGATCTGCGCGCCGATTTTCTGAGCCGTTTCATAGTCTTCGGTCCAGATGCTGGCGGTCAGGCCGTAAGGGCTGTCGTTCATCAGGGCGATGGCCTCGGCGTCATCCTTGACCTTCATGATGCCGACGACGGGGCCGAAGGATTCCTCGGTCATCACCCGCATCTTGTGGCTGACGTTGACCAGGATTTGCGGGGCCAGATAGGCACCACCGTCATCGGCGGGAAAGCCTTTCGGGTCGATCAGGGGTTTGGCGCCCATGGCGATCGCCTCGGCGGTCTGGTCGCGGACGATTCTGGCAAAGCGCCTGTTGGCCATCGGGCCAAGGGTTGATGCGGCGTCGAACGGGTTGCCCAGCTTCAGCCCGTTCACCCAGGCCACTGATTTTTCGACGAAAGCGTCATAGAGGCTTTCGTGCACATAGATCCGCTCGATCCCGCAGCAGCACTGGCCGGCGTTGAACATCGCGCCATCCATCAGCGTATCCACCGCCGCGTCGAGGTTGGCATCGGCGCGAACATAGCCGGGGTCCTTGCCGCCCAGTTCCAGCCCCAAGGGGGTGAAGGTGCCCGCCGCCGCGCGCTCCATCGCCTGACCGCCCCCGACAGAGCCGGTGAAGTTGACGAAGTTGAACGCACGGGCGGCAATCAGGGATTCAGTGGTGGCATGGTCAAGGACGACGTTCTGGAACACGTCTGCCGGCACGCCGGCCTCGTGGAACGCCTGTGCCAGACGTTCGCCCACCAGCAGGGTCTGGCTGGCGTGTTTCAGGACTACGGAGTTGCCCGCGATCAGGGCGGGGACAAGGGTGTTGATCGTGGTCAGGTAGGGGTAGTTCCAGGGCGCGACGATGAAGACCACGCCAAGCGCCTCGCGCGCGATCAGGCGGCGGAAGCTGGCGCTGTCTTCGATGACATGCGGCGCCAGCGTCTCGGCGGCGATGCCTGCCATATAGTCGGTGCGCGCGTTCACCCCGCCGAATTCGCCGCCGTAGCGGGTGGGGCGGCCCATCTGCCAGGCGAGTTCCTGAACGACCTCATCAGACATCTCGTTCAGCCGGGCAACGCCGGCCTTTACCAATGCAATCCGCTCGGCCAAAGGCCGCGCGGCCCAAGCCTTCTGCGCCACACGGGCACGGGCAACGGCGGCTTTCGCCGCGTCCTGGGTCAGGGGCATGCGTTCGGCATAGACCGAGCCGTCAACGGGGAGAAGGATGGGTTTCAGTTGGTAGGGTCATCATGCCACCTGGGCGGGGTTCACCCGCCATGTTGCCAAAACCGGGTGACCCCGGGTCAGGCCCGTTCCAGCAGGCGCTGGATCTCGAAATCTGTCACCACGCGGTCGGTTTCGCGGATCTCCCACTCGGCGGCATGGTGGTAGTGATCGACCACGTCATCGCCAAAGGCCTTGCGCAGCATGGCGCTGCCGTGCAGGGCGGCGGCGGCTTCGCGCAGCGTATGCGGGATTTCGCGGATGCCTTGGGCCGAATAGGTGTCGCCGGTCAGTTCCGGCTCCAGCTCCAGCTTCTGCTCGATCCCGTCAAGGCCCGCCGCCAGAAGGGCAGCGCAGGCAAGGTAAGGGTTCACGTCGCTGCCGGGAATGCGGCATTCCACCCGCACCGCCTTGGTATGCACGCCACAGATGCGGAAACCGGCGGTGCGGTTGTCGGCACTCCAGACCGCCTTTGTGGGGGCAAACATGCCAATGCAGAAGCGCTTGTAGCTGTTGACGTATGGCGCCAGAAACGCCGTGATTTCCGTGGCATGGGCCAGCTGGCCGGCCAGGTAATGCTTCATCGTCCGGCTCATCCCATGCGCATCGCCGTTGTCGGCAAAGACCGGCTTGCCGTCCTTGGTCCACAGGCTCTGGTGGACGTGGCTCGATGACCCCGCCTTGCGGTGGTCATACTTGGCCATGAAGGTCACCGACTTCCCGGCCGCATGCGCCATTTCCTTGACGCCCTGCTTGACGATCACATGGTTGTCGGCTGCATCCAGCGCGTCGGAGTAGCGGTAGTTCACCTCGTGCTGGCCGGCATCGGCCTCGCCCTTGGTGTTCTCGACCGGGATGCCGGCGCCATAAAGCCCGTTGCGGACGGCGCGCATCACCCCTTCTTCCTTGGTGGTCTGGAAGATGTGGTAATCCTCGTTATAGCCCGCGATCGGCTGCAACGCCGCCAGGCCGCCATCGCGCAGGTTTTCGTAGGAATTCTCGAAGATGTAGAACTCCAGCTCGGTCGCCATCATCGGCTCGAACCCCATCGCACGGGCGCGGGCGACCTGGGCCTTCAGGATCGCGCGCGGCGAAACCCGCACCGGCGTCTTGCCGTCATGTTCCAGTAGATCGCACAGGCAAAGGGCCGTGCCGGGCAGCCAGGGCAGCGGGCGCAGGGTGGCAAGATCCGGCTTCATCATGTAGTCGCCGTAGCCCTGCTCCCAGGACGAGGTCTTGTAACCGGGCACCGTGGTCATCTCCATGTCCACGGCCAGAATGTAGTTGCAGCAGTGCGTTTCCTGATAACCGCCGTTCACGAAGAAGGCGGCGTGGAAACGCTTGCCCATCAGGCGGCCCTGCATGTCGATCGCGGCGACAAGGACGGTGTCGATCTCGCCCGCCGCAACGGCGGCCTTCAGGGCGTCAAGGGTCATGGTTCCGGGCATCTTGGCCTCATCTCACTGTCGTTTTCGGATCACCCGAGCGGGTCGGGCATGGGTCGGGAACAGGCTATCAGCGGCCCCGCCCGGCGCCTCCGAATTCAGGTTTTCTGGGCCAGCAATCGGGCCTGGCGGAAATCTGCTTCATCGTCCCCCTCCACGGGGAAGGGCCGGGCACCCCATATGCCCGGCCAGTCGTCATGCAGGATGCGCAATCCGCGCATCCCGGTCGAGCGGTCAGCCGTAGCGATAGGGCTGGCCGGCCTTCACCATGGTGTCGTTATACTTGCGGATGATGTCGACGATCTTGGCCTTCAGCGGGCTTTCGGCGGCGATCTCGTCCCAGAACACCTGGGCCGCGGCTTCGATCTTGGCGTAGTCCTCGTCCGGGATCGTGGTCAGCGTCATGTCGGCGCCTTCGACGCGCAGCTTGGCCTCGCCGGCCCAGTACCACCACTGGCGATGGTAATGCGACTGGTCGAAGCAGGTCTTCAACAGCTGCTGCAGATGCGGCGGCACGGCGTCCCACCGCTCCATATTGGCGAAGAAGTGGCCGATCCAGGCGCCCGAGATGTTGCTGGTCAGGAAATACGGCGCGACCTTGGACCAGCCCGAGGTGTAGTCCTCGGTGATCCCCGACCAGGCCAGACCGTCCAGCTCGCCCGTCTGCAACGCCACCTCGACATCTTCCCAGGGCAAGGTCACCGGGATGACGCCGAACTGGGCCAGGAACCGGCCTGCGGTCGGGAAGGTGAACACCTTCTTGCCGTTCAGGTCGGCCAGGCTGTTGATCGGCTCGCGCATGTTGAAGTTGCACGGATCCCAGGACCCGGCCGAGATGTGCTTGATGCCGACCTTGGCGTATTCTTCCTTCCAGATCTCGTCCAGGCCCCAGGTGTTGAACAGCGCCGGCACGTCCAGCGAATAGCGCAGCGCCAGGGGGAAGTAGCCGCCGAACACCGTCACCTCGGTGGGCGAGGCCATGCTGTCGTCATCCGACTGCACCGCGTCGATGGTGCCGTTCTGCATGGCGCGGAACAGTTCTGCCGTCGGCACCAGCTGGTCGGCGGTGTAGAGTTCGATCTCCATCTGGCCGTTGGCGATGGTGTTGAAGGCCTCGATCGCGCCCTTGCAGACCTCTTCGGCCAGCGCCGGGCCGGCATAGGTCTGCAGGCGCCACTTGATGGTTTCCTGCGCACGGGCAGGTGCTGCCAGACCGGCGGCGGCGGCACCCAGCGCGCCGGTGGTGAGAAACTTGCGTCTCGTGGTCATTGCTCTTTCTCCTTGTTAGGCCCTCGCGGGCGGTCTTTCGCCCCGGTTCGGCCGGGGCAGGGTTTGTTCTTGTCAGTATCCCAGCACGGCTTTCGGCAGCCATAGCGCGATCTGCGGGAACAGCATCACCAGCACCAGGGTCACGATCATGATCAGCACGAAGGGAAACACCGAACGGTAGATCACCGGCAGGGTGAACTCGGCCGGGGCCATGGCCTTCATCAGGAACAGGTTGTAGCCGAAGGGCGGCGTCAGATAGGCGATCTGGCAGGTGATGGTGTATAGCACGCCATACCATACCAGATCGAATCCCAGCGCCTTGGCCAGCCCGACATAGACCGGCGCCACGATCACCAGCATCGCGGTATCGTCCAGGAACATCCCCATCACGATGAAGCTGGAGCTGCATCAGGATCAGCACCTGCCAGGGGCCAAGGCCCAGATCGGACAGGAAGAAACTCTCGATCGCGCGGCCGGCGCCAAGGCCGTCGAACACCGCGCCGAAGGACAGCGCCGCAGTGATGATCAGCATGAACATCACCGTGATCGCCAGCGTGTTGCGGGTCGAGACCTCGAACACCGCCCAGGTGAAGCGGCCCTTGATCACCGCCGCCAGCACCGCCGCCAGCGCGCCGATCACCGAGGCTTCGGTCAGGCTGGCCCAGCCTTTCAGGAAAGGCACCATCATCGCGACGAAGATGAAGACCGGCAGCAGCCCCGCGCGCAACAGCGCGAACCGCTCGCTCCAGGTGATCGCGGCGCGCTCCTCGGCCGCCATGGCGGGGGCAAGCGTCGGGTTCAGCATGCTGCGGATGATGATATAGGCGATGAACAGTGTGGCCATCAGCAGGCCCGGCACCACGCCCGCCAGCCAAAGGTTCGACACCGGCTGCTTGGCGATCAGCGAAAACAGCACCAGGACGACCGAGGGCGGGATCAGGATGCCCAGCGACGATCCGGCCTGGATCACGCCCGAGATCATCAGCTTGTCATAGCCACGCCGCACCAGTTCGGGCAGCGCGATGGTGGCGCCGATCGCCATGCCCGCCACGGACAGCCCGTTCATCACCGAGATCATCACCATCAGAAGGATGGTGCCCACCGCCAGCCCGCCCGGCAATGGGCCGAACCAGACGTGGAACATCTTGTACAGATCCTCGGCCAGACGGCTTTCGCTCATCACATAGCCCATGAAGACGAACATCGGCAGCGTCAGCAGCGGCGTCCATTTCATCACCTTGAAGACGGCGGTGATGCCCATGTCGGTGCCGCCCGGCCCCCAGAGCAGCAGCGCCGCCACCACGGCGACAAAGCCGATGGCGCCGAACACCCGCTGACCGGTGACCATCATCAACAGCATGGTCGAGAACATCAGGATCGCGATGCTGCTGTGGTCCATCAGATGCGCTCTCCGCGCAGGATCGCCACGTCGCGGATCAGGATCGAGACGGATTGCAGCAGCATCAGCCCGAAGGAGAACGAGATGATCAGCTTCAGCGGCCACAGCACCGGCCGCCAGGCCGAGGGGTTCCGCTCGCCATGGGTGAAGGAATAGACGGTGCTGTCGATCGCGCCATACAGCATGACGCCAATGTAGAACATCATCGTGAACACGGTGAACACATCCCACAGCGCCTGGCCCTTGGGCGAAAAGCGGGCATAAAGCAGGTCCATGCGGACGTTGGTATCCATCCGCAGCGTCCAGGGCGCACCCAGCATGAAATAGGCCACCAGCGTGAACTGCGCCATTTCCAGCGTCCAGATCGCAGGAAACTCGGCGAACTTGGTGATCGACGACCACAGCATGATCGCCATCATCGCATAGAGCAGATACATCGCGAACCGGCCGACGCCGGCGCAAAGCCGGTCGACCAGGCGGACATAGGCGATGGACCAGCGCGGCACCGGCTCAGCCTTCGCGGTTCGCGAAAACGGATGCCGGGGTCCGCGCCGTGCTTGGCGTGGATCGCAGGGCTGTCATGGTGCGAGTCTCTCCCCTTGGTCTTGCCCCAAGGGTTCCCTGCCCCCCTGCCTTCTGTCAAGAATTTTCCGGCGACTGATTCTCTGTTACAAATGTTTCTTGATCGCAGGAGGCCGCATGGAAGACGAAAGCCATATCGAAGCCCGGATGCGCGCCGCCATGCCGGACCTGACGCGGGCCGAGCGGCAGGCGGCCAGCCATGTGCTGTCGCATTTCCCGATGTCGGCGCTGGGCTCGATCACCGCCCTGGCGCGGGCGGCCGAGGTGTCCTCGCCCACCATCGTGCGGCTGGTGCAGAAGCTGGGTTTTCGCGGCTACACCGAATACCAGGCATCCCTGCGCGCCGAGGTCGGGCGGTTGCTGACCGCGCCGCTGACCCTGCCGGAAGGCGGGCGCGAGGCCATGATGCATCCGTTGCAGGCGTTCTCGGTCCAGGTGGTGGCGAACATCGACGCCACCATCTCGCAGATCCCGGCGCGGGTGTTTCTGGCGGTGGCCGAACTGCTGGCCGACACCGGACGCAAGGTGGTGGTGATGGGCGGGCGGCTGACCCATGCGCATGGCGACTACTTCGCCACCCTTCTGCGGGTGATCCGGCCGGAGGTGACCTTTCTGGCCGATGTGCTGACCGACTGGCAGCAGGCGCTGCTGGACCTGCGGGCGGGCGACGTGGCGGTGATCTTCGACATCCGCCGCTATGAACAGAACGCGATGCTGTTTGCCGAACTGGCGGCCGAGCAGGGCGCCGAGGTGGTGCTGGTGACCGACCGCTGGCTGTCGCCCGCCGCCGCCCATGCGCGCCATGTGCTGGCCTGCCATGTCGAGGTGCCGGCAGCCTGGGACAGCACCTCGACCATCCTGGTGGTGATCGAGGCGCTGCTGGCGCAGGTGCAGGGCCGGCTGGCCGACCAGGTGCAGGGCCGGCTGAACCGACTGGAGGACTACTTCGCCCGCACCCGCGTGTTCCGCGCGCCGAAAGTGGGCGGCAAGGGCTAGTGCGGCAGGACGGCGGGCGGGGCGGCGCGCGGCACTGCGCGCGCCCGACTTCCGGCCAGCGCGTTCAGCACCACGGCAGCCAGCACCACCGCGCCGCCGGCAAAGGTGGCCGCAGAGGCGGTCTCGGACAGGACCAGCCAGACCCAGACCGGGGCCAGCATCACCTCGACCATCGACAGAAGCGTGGCCTCCGCCGCCGGGATGACCCGGCTGCCCAGCGTGTAGAGTATCATCCCCACCGCAAGGATCACCGCGCCCATGGCGGCGGAAATGGCGATGTCCTGCGCCGGCGGCAGGAAGGGCGTGCCGCTGGCCGTCAGAATCCCGCCCGCCGCCAGAACCGAAAACACGCAGCCCAGAAAGCTGACCGGCATCGTCTCGGACCGGTTGCCGGGGCGCAGCGCCACGGTGAAGGCCGCAAAGCCGAAGGCCGAGGCCAGCGCCGCCAGGTTGCCCGACAGCGCGCCCGCCGCCAGCCCCTCACGCACCATGATGAACATGCCTGCGCCGGCCAGCGCGATGGCGGCCCAGGTCGCCGGGCGCACGACTTCACGCAGGATCAGCCAGCCCAGCAGCGCGGCCAGAAACGGCGATGCCGAGAACAGGAAGACCGCATTGGCCACCTTGGTCGACTGGATCGCATAGATCGCGCCGGAAAACGCCGCGACCAGCGACAGCCCGCCGATCACCCCCGCCCATCCGGTGCCGCGGATGCGCGCCAGCGCAGCGCCCTGCGAGCGGATGGTGATCCACAGCCCCAGCACCGGAATGGCCCCGGCTGACCGCCAGAGCAGCACCTGCCAGGTGTCCGCCGCCTCGATCAGGCGGATGGCAAGCCCCATCAGCGACCACAGCGCCGCCGCCACCACCACGCAAAGAACGCCCGACCGATAGGTCATGCCGGGCAGGCTAGGGGGGGCCGCAGGCGGGCTTTCTGTCCTGTAACCGACCCGGCAGTGGCGCGTTTTCGCTTCAGTAGCCGCGGGTCCGGTCGACACGGTGCAGCAGCGGCTCCCCGGCCTCGCCGCGGCGGATGTTCTCGGCGATCACCCTGGCGGCCGAAGTGGCGCGGGTGTCGGCGGCGATATGCGGGGTGACGGTGATGCCGGGGTGCGACCAGAAGGGGTGGTCCTGCGGCAGCGGCTCGGCCCGGAACACATCCAGCGTGGCGTGGCCGATCTGGCCCGCATCCAGCGCCGCCAGCAGAGCCGCATCGTCGATCAGCGCGCCGCGGCCGGGGTTCAGGACGACGGCTCCGCGCGGCATCGCGGCGAAGGCGCGGGCGTTCAGCAGGTTCTCGGTCTCGGGCGTCTTCGGCAACAGGGTGACGACGATTTCCGCCTTCGCCAGCACACGCAGCAGGCCGTCGGCGCCGTGGTCGGTGGCAAGGCCGGGGATCACTTTTTCACTGCGGCTCCACCCCGTCACCGGAAAGTTCAGCGCCTGCAGCGCGCGGGCGGCGGCCAGACCCAGCGCACCAAGGCCCAGCATCGCCACCGGCCTTTCGCGGGCCAGCGGCGGGCAGGTCGGGTCCCAGACGCGGCCGGGGTTCACGATATGGCGGTCCATCCCCAGATGGTGGCGCAAGGCGTGGCCGACGACCCATTCCACCATGCCTTCGGTCAGCCAGGGATCGACCATCCGGCACAGCGGTTGCGTCAGCGTCGGGTTGCCGACGATCCGCTCCACCCCCGCCCAAAGCGACAGCACGGCCTTGCAGCGGGTGAAGGGGCCGAAATCCTGCAACGGGGCCGAAGGCGCATGGATGATGTAGTCGATGGCTTCAGGGTCGGGTGCCTCGGTCACCACCTCGGCCACGACGCCGACCTCGGCCAGGGCGCGGGGCAGGGTGTCGCGGTACTCGTCCCAAAGCGCGGGGGCGGCAAAGAGGATGCGGGTCATGACGGGCCTTTCCAGTTGCCCGTCAGGGATAGGGCGGCAGGGCGGGCAGAGTCCAGCCATTGCGCCTGCCGGACCTGACGCTCAGGCAGTCAGCCCGCGCAACGGGACTCGGCCATGGTGCCGAATGCCTTGTAGCGGTCCCAGAACGCATCGTCCGACGCGCTTTGCGAGATCCAGACCCGATGCGCCAGGTCGGGGTCGCGAAAGAACTTGGCCGCCCGGCGCTGGTCGGAACCGCGCAACGTCATGTCGGCAACCTGCTGGATGCAGCCGCACAACGCCCGGTTCGCCGCCTCGCGGCCTGACCGCAGGCAGGCGGTTTCGATCGCACCCGCGCTTGCAGGCGCCGACGACAGGGGAATGACAATGGCGGCCATGGCTGCCAACAGGATCGGTTTCTTCATCATCTGCCTCATTGCCGGCTGCGGGGTCACCCTCCGCCCACGGTCATTTTTCTAGCCTCATCATGCCGATTCGAAGAGAAAAATTCAATGCCGCACTGCGGCTGGGCAGGGGATTGCCGAAAACCGCAAGGGATGGGAGTGTGGGGCGCGGAACCCACCAGATGAAGGGAAAGCCATGGTCACCGAGACCGGGCGCGATACCCGGCGCGAGGCCAGGCGCCGCCAGATCGCCGAGGCCGCCTTGCGGGTTCTGTCGCGCGAAGGCCATGCCAGGCTGACCGCCCGCAAGGTCGCGGCAGAGGCCGGGCTTGCCCTGGGCCACATCACCTACAACTTCGCCGCGATGGACGAGGTTCTGGCCGAAGCCTACCGCCTGGCCTCGGAGCAGTTGCGCACCGCCACGGCCGCCGCGCTGCAAGGCAAGGGCAGCCCGCGCGACCGCATCGGGGCCTTCCTGCGCGCGGGTTTCGCGCCAGGGTTCCTGACCGCCGACCACCTGCGCCTGCGCGTTGACCTTTGGGCCGCCGCCCTCTGGCACCCCGGCATCGCCGCGACCGAGCGCGCGCTTTACGCCCGCTACCGCGCCGCACTTCTGGACCTGCTGGCCGAACTGGGCGGCACCGAAGAGGCGCGGGCCGAGGTGGCCGATACCGTGATGGCGGCACTGGACGGGCTTTGGGCCGACTACGCCCGCCGGCAGGACGCGGCGGCGGTCCAGCGCGGGCTGAAGGGCTGCGAAGACCTTATCCGCCTGCGGCTTGCGCCAGAAGAAAGCGGCGCACGTCCGGCAGCACCCGGTCCGTCGCCTCGATGAGGATCGCATGCTTCAGGCCGTCAAGGATCACCAGCTCCGACCCCGGCAGGGCGGCATGAATCGCGCGGTTCAGGCGGGGGTTGCAGCCGCCGTCCAGTTCCCCGGTGATGATCTGGGCGGGGGCCTTCACCTCGTGCAGCCAGGGCGCCATCTCGGTTGTCGCATAGATGTCGAAGACGTTCAGAAACACCTCCGCGTCCGTCTCCGTCACCTGTGTCTTGCGCCAGTCGATCACCTCCGGCCGGGCGGCGCAGAACTCATCGGTGAACCAGCGCGCGGTCAGCGTGTCCAGCACCGGGCCGATGCCCCGCTCACGCATGGCCGCGACCACCGCGCGGACCTTGGCACTGTCATCTTCGGTGCGGAAGGCAGCCGTCGACCAAAGGCCCAGGCTCAGCACCCTTTCGGGGTAGCGAAGCGCATAGCGCGGGCCGATCATGCCGCCCAGCGAATGCCCGGCGAAATGCGCCCTTTCCACCCCCAGCCGCGCCCGCAATTCCTCCAGGTCGTCGACCAGATCATCCAGCCCGAACCGGCCATCCGGCAAGGGCGACAACCCGTGCCCGCGCAGATCGTAGGTGATGCAGGTGAAGCGGTCCTTCAGCCCCGCGACCATGCCGTCGAAGGTCGCCCGCCGCGCGCCGATGCCGTGGATCAGGACCAGCGCCGGGCCATCGCCCGCGACCGAAAAGGCTGACCGCAAGGCCCTAGACCTTCGGGTCCGAGGCCAGCCGCCCGGCGGTGGCCCAGTCGCTTTTCGACACATCGGTGAACACCACCGTCACCATCTGCGGCGTGCCCCCGCAGGTGTCGCACCAGGCCCTGGTCACCGCCTCGGCGCAGGCGCGCTTCTGATCTGTGTTGCGGCCTTCGAACATTTCTATACGGATGATAGGCATCTGACCCCCTTGGATTTGAACAAATCATGCAACGCGGCGGCGCAGCGGCAGAAGATGCGGCATTACCTCTGCGCCGAACATCGACATCATCTCCAGCGTCTCCTGTTGCGGCTGGCCGAAGATCGAGGTCACGATGACCTCGTCGATCCCCATTTCGGCATAGCCCGCCAGCCGGTCGATCATCTCGTCGCGCTGGCAGATCACGATATTGGCCCCCAGTTCCTGTGCCGTCTGGCTGCGGGGCAAGGGGCGGATGATCCCGGCATCGACGATCCCCGGCCCGCCGAAGACATTGTCGAAGCTGGCGTAATAGCGGTGCGCCACTTCGACCATCCGCTGCCGCTCGGCCTCGGACCGCACAAGGAACACCCCGCGCTGCAGCGACAGCCGGTTGGTCGGGGCAGGGTGCTGCGCACGGCCGCGATGAAAGGCTGCGACCTGCCCCTCCAGCACGCCATGGGTGGCCGACAGCGGCGTCGTCTGCACATGGTAGTTCTTCGCCGCCGCCGCCTCGATCCCCGGCGGCGCCATCACCCCCAGCATCAAGGGCACCGGGTCTTCGGGGCGCGGCATGATGGTCAGCGCGTCAAAGCGGTAATGCCGGCCGTCCCATTCCACCTCCTCGCGGGTCAGCAGCGCCTCCAGCACCGCCAGCGATTCCTCGAACCGCTCTCTGGTTTCCTCCATCGGCACTCCGATCCGCCCGGTCTCGAAGCCGAAGGCGCCCTTGCCGACGCCCAGCATCAGCCGCCCGTCGCACAAGGCCTGCGCCTGCACCACCTCGCCGGCAAAGACCCGCATGTCGCGCAGGGGAAGCTGGCAGATCGAGGTCATCAGCGCCAGCCGCGAGGTCCGCGCCGCGATCGCCACCGCCATCTGCAAGGGCGAGGGCACCAGCAGGATATTGACCAGATGATGTTCCGGGATCGCCACGCCGCGATAACCGCAGGCCTCGGCATGCACCGCCTGGGCCAGAGTGTCGGCATAAAGCCGTTTGCCGCCGGTCTTCGGGTCCAGCATGTGGCTGGACAGGAAATGCACGAAATCCATTGCGGCTCCCCGACGGTTTGCACGCATCCTGTACAGGCGTACGAAACCCGTCAAGCGCTGTCGGGCGGCCAGCAGATGCATTCATCTGCGCTTGCCTGATGTCCGACCCCGGCGTTGCGCCGATGGCCGGGGCGTTCCCGATCCAGTGCCGGTTGACCGTGCTTGTCGGCATGGCACTCTGCCCCGGGATGCGAAAACCCCGGTCTGGCAGGACCCGGATCGTGCATGCGCCATGGCAGTGCTGCGGCGAGCGCTGGTCAATGTATTGTTATAAATAATAAAAAGGCAGTAACGATTCGCTTCCGGCGCGGAAACGATGGAGGCGAGGCGTTGGCGAAAATCCCCCTCCGGTTGTATTGGCTTTGCGCGGCTATCGGCCCGATGGTGGCGTCTGCCAATAGTCCAAGGTCCAGAACGGCGTGCCGCCAAGCGAGATCTCGGGCGTGGTCTGCCAGCCGCCTGCCGCCACGCCGCCGCAGCCCGGCAGGCAGGCGGGATCCTCGCCCCAGCCGGCATAGGCGGCGCGCAGCGCGGTGTCGACCATTGCCAGATCGGGGCCGGGCAGCGCCGTCGCGTCCAGCCGCGCGCGCACCACGGCCACCTTGTCCGCCGGCACCTTCAGCCGCAGGACGGGGCCGCGAAAGGTCAGGTCGGGCAGGGCGCGCATCGCGCCATCCGCGTCGAACATCGTCATGCCGCCCTCAGTGCCCAGAGCGGCATCGGAGCGGTGTTCAGGACGGCCTCGACCTGCCCGCCGGTATCGGCGACCAGTTGCCGGCAAGGCGCGTCAGCTCTGCCTCGCGCGCCGGGTCTTCGTCATTGGCGCCGAACACCGGCGCATGAACCAGCACCTCGTCCGGCAAGCGGATCACCATCAGCCTCAGCCCGTCATCGCCGGGCAGGGGCTGCAGATCCTGCGGCCGCGAGAACCATTGCGACGGGTCGGCCTCCACGGCCCGGTAGGCCGCCAGATAGGTGGCGAAATCGTCATGGGTCTCGCGGTGGAACACCACCTCCGGCCCCAGTGCATCGCCCATGCCGCGCAGGGCCCCCAGGCCCCAGATCGCGGCGCCGTCGGTCGGCCAGTTGATGCAGCCCACGCTGAGACAGTCGAAACTCTGCTGCGGGATGCCCGCCCTGAAGGATGTTCCGATGGCCTGTGACGGCGCCATGCCCATCGTTCCCAGCACCACCGCGCCGATGATGTTGCCGGCGTCGGTGGTGTCGGTATACCAAAGCGCCGCGCGGTGCCTGTCCAGCGCCGCGCCGGCGATCAGGCGCGGCACGTCGCCGGTGACGAAGGGCATCACGATCACCGCATCCGGCGCGCCCGCCAGCATCTGCACCCGCGCGTTTTCCGGCGTGGCCGGGGCAAGCGCGCTTTCGACCGGTCGGATGATCATGACATAGAAGGTCACGAACACCGCCAGCGCCAGCGCCGCCAGCACGGCAAGGGCAAGCATCACCACGCGCATATTGCCCCGGTCTCCGCCGTTGTTCCCGGCCGAAGGCTAGGCCGCGGTCCGGTCCCGCGCAAGGCTCGCCAGGGCCATGGCTCCGGCCCGCACTTAAGAGATCACTCGAAGAACGGCATACAAGTAATTAACAATAAAATCATTTATGGATTCTCGGTGCTACTCTGCCCACATCCGCAGCAGGTTCGACCGCAGCTGCGCCAGACGGTCCAGCTGGCCGTCCTCGGCGCCCCGCGCCTGTTCCACGCCAATCGCCTGGTCCAGGTCGAACAGCATCTCGCGCTGGCGCGGGTCGCGCAGCCAGCTGGTCACCCAGCCCACCACGGCGAACCGCGTGCCTTCGGTCACCGGCTCCACCCGGTGCAGCGTGTCGGACGGATAGAGCACCACCTCGCCCGCGTTCAGCCGGATCAGCCGGTCCTCGGCGCGCTCCTGCACCACCAGCCCGCCGCCCCGATAGCTCGCCGGGTCCGACAGGAACAGGGTGAACGACAGGTCGGTGCGCCCGCCCGGCATCAGCGCGTCATCGACATGGCTGCCATAGGCCTGCCCGCCCTCATAGCGCGACACCAGAAGCCGCGCGAAGCCCTTGGGCCGCGCCGCCGAGGTGAAGGTGCCAGAGGCCATCAGCCCCGCCTGCACCCGCGCCGTCACCGCGTCGCGCGCCGCCCCCTGCCTTGCCTGGGCATTGCGCTTGACGCGACCCGCGATGGCCCCGGCGGTGCGGCGGCCGTCCTCATAGTCCAGCGCCGCCACCGCCTCTTGCAGCGCCAGCAGGGCGGCGGCGTCAAGAACCCCGGTCAGGATGTGGAACATCAGCGCCCTCGCACTTCAGCCGAAAGGCGGCAAGTTCCACCCGCGCCGCCGCCGCCAGCAGCGCCGCAGGGTCGCCCGGCGCCTGCGTCGCATCCACGCCGGCATATTGCGCCGCGACGTCGTCGCGGCCTGCCAGCGCCGCCGTTGCTGCCGTCGCAACCTCGGCATTGCCGTCCGGCCAGCGCCTTCAGTCGCCAGCGCCACCAGCGCAAACCCCCAGGAATCGCGGTATTCCTGCGCCAGCGTCACCTGCCCGTCGTCCACCCCGGCCTCCATGTCCGAGGCGGCCACCCGCAACAGCGCCTCGGCGGCCTTCATCTGGTCCTTTGCGGTGGTGGTGGCGCGCACCGCGTCAATGGCGGCAATGACGCTTTCCGCCGCTGCCGCCACCGCATCGGGTGCCGCCCCTGCAGTCACAAGTGCGGCAAAAGCCTCGGTCGCGGGGCGGAAATCGGGCTGGCCGCTGGCGGCGACCCCCTCGGCGATGTCGTCGTAAGCGGCGTGGTGCGATCCTTCCAGATGCTCCACCGCCGCCGCCCCGTCGCCCGCCACATGAAGCGCGGCCACGATCCGGTGCTGCGCCTCGAACAGCCCCAGCAGCGACAGGAACTGCACCGCCTCCAGCCCGGCCAATGCCGCCCCTTCGCCGCCTCGCCGCCCTGTCGGCTGGCGCGCCACCGGGCGGCAGGGTCACGGTGACCGCCGCCATGCCGGCCAGAAGGCTGCGGCGGGGAACGTGCGGGCGAGGGGGTCGGTCATCGCTGGCTTAATTCGAGTATTTAAGTCGGAATAGATTGGCCCGCGCCGCCCCTGGCAACGCCCAATGCCGGCTGCGGGCCAAACCAATGCCCCTTTCCCGGCCCCCCTTCGGTATCTTCCGCAGCCATTTTTGCGGCCCCATGACCGAGCTCGCAGATCCGCAACTTTTCCATCGTGGCGCATATCGACCACGGCAAATCCACCTGGCCGACCGGCTGATCCAGATGACGGGCACGGTCGCGGCACGCGACATGAAAGCCCAGCTTCTCGACAGCATGGATATCGAGCGCGAGCGCGGCATCACCATCAAGGCCAACACCGTGCGGATCGAATATCCGGCCAAGGATGGCAAGACCTATATCCTGAACCTGATCGACACCCCCGGCCATGTCGACTTCGCCTATGAGGTCTCGCGCTCGATGCGCGCGGTCGAAGGGTCGCTGCTGGTCGTCGATGCTTCGCAGGGGGTTGAGGCGCAGACCCTGGCCAACGTCTATCAGGCGATCGACGCCGGGCACGAGATCGTGCCCGTCCTGAACAAGATCGACCTGCCCGCCGCCGAACCCGAGCAGGTCAAGGCGCAGATCGAGGATGTGATCGGCCTCGATGCCTCCGACGCCATCCCGATTTCGGCCAAATCCGGCCTCGGCATCCCCGAGGTGCTGGAGGCCATCGTCCACCGCCTGCCCGCCCCGAAGGGCGACCGCGACGCGCCCTTGAAAGCCATGCTGGTCGACAGCTGGTATGACGCCTACCTCGGCGTCGTGGTCATGATCCGGGTCATGGACGGCATCATCCGCAAGGGCGACCGCATCCGGATGATGCAGACCAACGCCGTCTACGGCATCGACAAGCTGGCGGTGCTGAAACCCCAGATGGTCGATATTCCTGAACTGGGGCCGGGCGAGATCGGCATCTTCACCGCCAGTATCAAACAGGTCCGCGACACCCGCGTCGGCGACACCATCACCCACGAACGCCGCGGCTGCGACAAACCGCTGCCAGGCTTCAAACCCTCGGTCCCCGTCGTGTTCTGCGGCCTCTTCCCCGTCGACGCCAATGATTTCGAGGCCCTGCGCGACGCCATCGAAAAGCTCTCGCTCAACGACGCCTCCTTCTCCACCGAAATGGAAACCTCCGCCGCACTTGGCTTCGGCTTCCGCTGCGGCTTCCTTGGCCTTCTGCACCTCGAAGTCATCCGCGACCGCCTTGAACGCGAATATGACCTCGACCTCATCACCACCGCGCCGTCGGTGGTCTTCAAGCTCTACATGAAGGACGGCACCATGCAGGAGATGCACAACCCCGCCGACATGCCCGACCTGACCTACATCGACCATATCGAGGAGCCGCGGATCAAGGCCACCATCATGGTCCCCGACGACTACCTCGGCGACATCCTGAAGCTTTGCCAGGACCGCCGCGGCATCCAGCTGAACCTCACCTACGCCGGCCCCCGCGCGATGGCGGTCTATGACCTGCCGCTGAACGAAGTGGTGTTCGACTTCTACGACCGGCTGAAATCCATCTCCAAGGGCTATGCCAGTTTCGACTACCAGCTGTCCGAATACCGCGAGGATGAGCTGGTCAAGATGTCGATCCTGGTGAATGACGAGCCCGTCGACGCCCTGTCGATGATGGTCCACCGCGACCGCGCCGACGCCCGCGGCCGCGGCATGGTCGAGAAACTCAAGGAACTGATCCCCCGGCACATGTTCAAGATCCCGATCCAGGCGGCAATCGGTGGCCGGGTGATTGCCCGCGAAACTCTGTCGGCGATGCGCAAGGACGTGACGGCGAAATGCTACGGCGGCGACGCGTCGCGCAAACGCAAGCTGCTGGACAAGCAGAAGGCCGGCAAGAAGAAGATGCGCCAGTTCGGGAAGGTCGAGATCCCGCAGGAGGCGTTTATCTCGGCGTTGAAGATGAACGGGTAGATCACGACGATCCAAGATGCTTGTCAATTGTGTCTACTGTGCGTTTCGCATTGGGGCGATTTGCCCAGCCATTGATCAAGTGCTTGATCTGTTCTCTGTACTTTGACAGTCGACCGACCACGACTTTCTTGTGATCGGGCGCGAAGTTGTGCATCCATTTGGTAAGAAAGTCGTTCAATTGATTAAACCACTGGAATGGTTGTTCCGAGGAAGATGATCGCGCTCCGGTCACGGCGCACGGGCAACTCAATTACTTCAATTAGATCCTTAAAAGCAGCTTCAGGACTAATGATTTCGTAAATTCCAACTTCGAGTATGCAAGCAATTAATTGATTCTCAGTTTGAAATGGGACATATGTTGACCCGCGGTTACGCGCATAGCCGCGACTTTCTATTAAATGCCTTCTCGCCTTCGGGAAGTTATGCCTAGCCCGCTCCAGCATGCCATACTGCAACCAGAAGAGTGTGCTCATGCAACGCTGGGAGCCGCGACACCCGATCATAGATATCAGCTACTCTGTCAAAGTTCCCATCCCGCGAGAGGCTTTTTAGATAGTTGAATCGCATAAGCTCTCGGGCAACATGAAAGAGATCTCCAGAAATGCTCGGGCCATGAACAAGACTCACAAGAGCGTTTTCAATTACACGTGCAAGATCTTCTTTGTCTAATATCGTTTCTATAGCAAATTTCGAAAAAATACTGCTCGAGTAGAAGGTGCCGGAGCGGTCGGAAGTGAAAGCTCCTTACCAAATCTGAAACGTCAGTACGTTCGGCTAACTTCCCGATCTCTCGGCCGAATGAGTCGCGCAGCATGACTTCGTCCAGATGTGCATCGATAAACTCGAGATAAATGCACAAGACAACTCCATCATACACTTCCCTAGACAACTCTTTAAGGAGGAGCAAGTTCAGCTTTGTAACGTCCAATCAGGTCCAGGGAATTCATTAATCCGATCAGCAGATCCGCAAAGTTACTTCTGAACTTAGCCGCAACAAGATTTCCTTGAGTGCGTTGAATAAGCTGGAATCTCTCCCCCAAAGACTTGCAACGAGGCACCAGCGCAGCGCGTTCAATCGGAGTAAGCTAGTCAATTCGAAGATGCGTCGGGGAAAGATCAATGAAAGTTGCATCTATCTCTGCCTGATTATGCTCAAATACGCTAAAACGGCTCGTAGCGACGATACTTCCCCTGCGATCAAGTTTTCTTGCAAAATGCGTCCAGTGGCGCTTAAATTTCGCTATATCTTCAATAATAAAAACCGCCCTATCGAAGTTGTCACAGATATAGTAACCCAAGTTCGACAGTTAGCGGTAGGTTTTTGGGCCTGAGGGTTGCCGCGCTTGAGTGATTTCAATGGGTTGCGGGGTGCGCCGGTCGGGTTTGGGCGAAATCGTGTTGTAACACGCCATGATGAAATTGCGTTGCGATACGGGCGAAAGCCGATGTTCGTTCGTCCAATGTATACGCGCATCTCAGAATCCGGCGGTCGTCGCTACCTGCAACTCGTCGAGGGGCATCGCGACGAGCGGGAAGGTGCGCATCAGGGTCGTCGCCAATTTGGGCCGGCTCGACAAACTCAGTCCCGGCCAGCCGACCCTTTGATCAACGGCCTCAATCGCGCGGTGGGACGGCTCGAGAATACCGCCTCGGACATTGCCTATGAATCTTCGCTCTCCTACGGCGACGTCTTCGCCCTCCACGAACTCTGGAAGGACCTCGGCTTTGACCGCGCCCTCAGCCGTGCTTTCGCTCGGGCCGGCGCGAGATCGATGCCGGCGCCAGATCGCTCGACCAATGGCGCTCCAATGGCAACTCCGCGCCATGGTGTTCAACCGCCTCTGCGCTCCGGATAGCAAGCTGGGCTGTCTCCGTTGGCTGGAAACGGTAGCCATGCCCGCGATGCCCGAGGGCGTGACCCATCAGCATTTGCTGCGCGCCATGGATGCGCTGATGGATCATGCCGAGGTCGTGGAGATCGAACTTGCCCGTCAGATCCGCCCCCTCGTGGATCAGGATCTGGCGATTGTCTTCTATGACCTGACGACGGTGCGCATCCATGGCGAGGGAGGTTGACGACGACCTGCGCGCCTTTGGGTTGAACAAGGAGACTGGCGGCATCGCCCGGCAGTTCGTGCTCGGTGTCGTGCAAACCGCCGAAGGGCTGCCGCTCATGCACACCGTTCACCCGGGCAACATGGCAGAGACCAAGACCATGCAGGCCATGCTGAAAACCGTGCTGCAGCGCTTTCCGGTGCAACGGGTCATTCTGGTGGCCGATCGGGGGCTGCTGAGCTTTGAGAACATTGGCGAACTCACCGCGCTTGCCGATCAGGGCGGTCGCAAGCTTGAGTTCATCCTCGCCGTGCCGGCGCGGCGCTACGGCGAACTGGCTGAGACCTTCCGGGGCTGTCTTTCTCCGAGGAGGGCCTGGCCGAAGCCACCTTCGCTGGCCATCGGCTGATCGTGGCCCATGATCCGGCCCGCGCCCTGCAATCCGCCCGGCGGCGGGCGCGGATCGCGGAACTGGACGCCATGGCCGAGAAGCTGGTGACACGGCTCGACGCCCAGGATGCCGGAGAGACCGCCCGGGCGCCGTGCCTCCAGACCGGGGCGCCTACAGTCGCTTTGCCCGCGCCGTCGCCGAGGCCGAACTGACCCGCTTCCTCAAAGCCGATTACACCGCTGACCGGTTCTCCTGGGCGCTCGATGATGATGCTATTGCCGCCGCGGAACTCTTCGACGGCAAACTTGCCCTCCTGACCAACGCGCCCGACCTCACCCCCGCCAGGCCGTCACCCGGTACAAGCTCTCGCGGATATCGAACGTGGCTTCCGGGTCCTTAAATCCGATATCGAGATAGCGCCGGTCCATCACCGTCTGCCGGATCGCATCCGCGCCCACGCCTTGATCTGCTTCCTCGCCCTCGTGCTCTACCGCGTCATGCGCATGCGCCTGAAGGCAAAGGGCACACCGCAGCCCGCGCACCGCGCTGATCTGCTCGCCCGCATTCAGAAACACACCGCCCATGCCGGGAACCGATCCTTGCATGGCATCAGCAAAACCACTCCGGATCAACTCGATCTCTTTGACGCCATGAACCTGCCCAAACCTGCCCTCTGACGACCGTTGTTGTCATATTTTTGGCCATCCAGCCATAACAATAACAATCGCTTACGCGATTAACTGATGAACTTGGGAGTCAAACTCCGAGAGAAGCTCGGGCTGATCTTTCTTGAGAAAGAATGCTGGGCGGTTTTCCTTGCGCCATACTAGTTCAAGGAGTAGACGCGCAGCGACAGTCTTTCCGTGGCCAAGATTCGAATAAATGGTTACGTGTCACATCCCGGAAGGTAGTAAGGCTTGACCTGAGCCCCGACTCTCCTCCGGCCATTCGGAGAATCCGCGGGTTGATTTCTGGGACTACGCGGCGCGCATTTCCAGCCCCTTCCTTGCCATGAACTCGGCCGGGGTCATGTTCCCGAGGCCGGAGTGCGGGCGGTGGTCGTTGTAGTCGTCTTGCCAGGCGCTGATCTTCTGCCGCGCCTCGTCGAGCGTCGTGAACAGCGTCTCGTTCACCAGCTCGTCCCGGAATCGTCCGTTGAAGCTCTCGACGAAGCCGTTTTGCATGGGCTTGCCGGGCGCGATGTAGTGCCATTCGACGCCGGAGCGCTGGCACCACGACAGGATCGCCATCGAGGTCAGCTCCGTCCCATTGTTCGAGACCACCATGGCCGGGCGCGCCCGTCGGCCGATCACGGCGTCGAGTTCCCGCACGACCCGATGTCCCGACAGTGATGTGTCCGCCACCAGCGCCAGGCATTCGCGGCTGTAGTCGTCGACCACGGCCAGAACCCGGAACCGGCGCCCGTCCGTCAGCGCGTCGCTGACGAAGTCGAGGCTCCAGCGGATGTTCGGAGCATCCGGCAAGAGCATCGGTCGCCGTGTGCCCAGCGCGCTGGCCCCCGGCGGCGCCGGCTCTCCTCGCGGTAGAGCCGCCTGAGCTTCTTGAGGTTCATCATGATCCCCTGCCGCTCCAGCATGACGTGGATGCGCCTGTAGCCGAAACGGCGTCGCTCGGCCGCAACAGCCTTCATCGCCGTCCTTGCCTCAGCATCGTCAGGGCGGACGCTGCGATAGCGCACGCTCGACCGATCCACAGCCAGGGTGCGCATTCCGGGGTGATCCGGTCGGG
The DNA here is from genome assembly GCA_016704435.1 of Rhodobacter sp. Classification (GTDB taxonomy): domain Bacteria; phylum Pseudomonadota; class Alphaproteobacteria; order Rhodobacterales; family Rhodobacteraceae; genus Pseudogemmobacter. The sequence goes on from JADJAB010000013.1 coordinate 70,395, forward strand.
GATTCCGATTTGATCCGGTCGGGGATTCCAATCTGATCCGGTCACCGATTCCGGGGTATCCGGTCACCCTTTCGGGGTGAGGTTCCGACGCTGCTGGGCAGTCCTGCGGCGGGCTACGCTTGCTCTTTCAAACAGAGCAGGCGGCCCCATGAAAGACTGACGATGCGGAAGATCAGAGAAGCGCTGCGGCTTCACGCCAGCGGATTGTCGACCCGGAAGATCGCGACGAGCCTTGGTGTCGGGCAGAGCACCGCCAGTGAGTATCTGAAGCGGATTGAACGGGCCGCGCTCACGTGGCCGCTTGCAGCGGAGATGACGGACGCCGCGTTGGAAGCGCTGCTGTTTCATCCGATCGGTGGCGCCATCCGGCTTGTCGAGGCGCAACCGGATTGGCCGGCGATCCACCGCGAGCTCAAGCGCCCGGGCGTGACGCTGTCCCTGCTGTGGGAGGAATACCGCGCCGTTCATCCGGAAGGCTATGGATACAGCCGGTTCTGCGATCTCCACCGCCGCTGGACAGGGCGCCTGACGCCAGTGATGCGCCAGCACCATGTTGCCGGTGAACGGGTCTTCGTTGATTACGCCGGCACCATGCTGGCCGTCATTGACGCGGCAACTGGCGAGGTTCGTCAGGCGCAGTTGTTCGTGGCCACGCTGGGGGCCTCGAACCTGACCTATGCCGAGGCAAGCTGGAGCCAGAGCCTGTCAGACTGGATCGGCGCGCATTGCCGGGCGTTCAGCTACTTCGGCGGCGTCCCGGCGCAGGTGGTATGCGACAACCTGAAGTCCGGCGTGACCAAGGCCTGCTTTTATGAACCGGCAGTGAACCGGACCTACGCCGACATGGCCGCGCATTACGGCATGGCAGTCGTGCCGGCCCGACCGCGCAAGCCCCGCGACAAGGCGAAGGTGGAAGTCGCCGTCCAGATCGCAGAGCGCTGGATCGCGGCGCGCCTGCGCAACCAGCGGTTCTTCTCGTTGGCGGAATTGAACGCCGCCATCCGCGTCCTCCTTGACCGGCTGAACGACCGGGTGACCCGGCATCTCGGCGCCAGCCGCCGGGACCTGTTCAATCAGGTCGAGCGATCCGCCTGCGGTCCTCGCCCGCGGAGCCCTACGTTTTCTCTGAATGGAAGCAGTGCACTGTCGGCCTCGATTACCACGTCGAGGTGGACAAGCATTACTCTCGGCCCCGCACAGCCTGCTGCGGGAGAAGGTCTGGGTCCGACTCACGGCGCGGACGGTCGAGATTTTCCACCACGGCAAACGTGTCGCCGCCCACGCCAGGACCTCGTCCAATCGCAAGCACACCACCATCGCCGATCACATGCCGGCCAGCCATCGGCGCCACTCCGAATGGTCGCCCGAGCGGCTGAAGAACTGGGCTGCGAGATCGGGCCCAATACCGCGACGCTGGTTGAGGTAATCCTGCGCGACCGCAGCCACCCCGAGCAGGGTTCCGCTCCTGCCTCGGCATCATGCGCCTGGCCAAACCGCACGGCCCCGGGGGGCTGGAAGCAGCCCGCGAGCGGGCGCTCGTGATCCGGGCGCGGTCCTATTCCTCGGTCAATTCGATCCTGAAGAACAACCTCCATCGCAAACGGCCCGAACCGGCCGCGGACGGGCCCGCGATACAGCATGGCAATATCCGCGGCCCCGGTTACTTCCATTGAAAGGACAAACGATGTTGACCCCCCCCACCGACCTGCTCCGCCAGATGAAGCTCGACGGCATGGCGAGGCATTCATCGACTTCAGGCGCAAGACGCCACCGTGGAGCCGAGCCGCCGAATGGCTCGGCCTCCGGCGACCGCGAAGTCGCCAGTCGCGCACCCGGCGGTTCCAGACCCGCATGCGAGCGGCAAAACTGCGCCACATCGGGGCGGCTATTGAGGATGTCGACTTCCGCACACCGCGTAACTGACCGGGCCCTGTTCCAGCAACTCGCCACCGGCCGCTGGATCAAAGACGCCCGCAACCTGATGATCACCGGTCCCTGCGGCGTCGGAAACACGGATCGCCTGCGCGCTGGGGCAAAAGCCTGCCGCGACAACTGCACTGTCATCTACCAGCGGTTGCCCCGTCTGTTCGCCGATCTCGAACTGGCCCATGGCGACGGACGCTTTCCACGCCTGTTCCGATCCCTCGTGAAAGTGGACTTGCTCATACTGGACGACTGGGGTCCGATCGTCTGACCGCCGGTCAGCGACGGGACCTCGGAAATCGTCGAGGACCGCCACGAGCGAGGCTCGATCCTGATCACCAGCCACCCGGTTACCGCATGGCACGACGTCATCGACGAACCCCATTCGCCGATGCCATCCTCGACCTGGTCCACAACGCTTACCGCTTCGAACTCGACGGTCATTCCCGCGGCGCTCCACCGACCCACCGAAAAAGTTGACGAAGGCTGCCCGGCCTGACATCAAAAACCATCCCACGCGGCAACGATCCTCAGGTGACCGGATACCCCGGAATGACTGACCGGATGTTGTCGGAACAGCCGACCGAATGCGTCGGAATGCGCAGCCAGGGCCTGGCACGCCCGGCGCTGGCTCACCCGCAGACGCACGTGGCCATCGCCTCCGCTTCGCACCGGGCGCTACCATTTTTTGCTGCGACATCCTTGAGGATGGCGTTGTCCAGCATCGCCTCGGCCAAGAGCTTCTTGAGCCGGGCGTTCTCTCCTCGAGCGCCCTCAGGCGCCGGGCATCCGACACTCGAGCCCGCCATACTTCGCCTTGAATTTGTAGAAGGTCGCAAACAGATGCCGTGCTTGCGGCAGACATCAGCCGTCTTCGCACCGGCCTCCTGCTCCTTCAGCATCGCGATGATCTGCTCCTCGCTGAACCTTGATCGCTTCATCGTCCGTCTCCTCGTTTGGAGCGGACTCTACCTCAAACTGGAGGAGGATACGGGGCTCAGGTCAGGCTGTTTCTTGAACAGCTCCGGCTTGAGTTTGTGCCAGTCCTTCATCGCCTGCAACGGCGTCTTGCTGCCCGGGCTGATTGCGGGAGCTGCTGGTTGTAAAGCCAGACGTAGCGGTGCAGCGTCGTCTCCAATTCCTCGCCGGATCGGAAGTGGTGGCTTTGTAGCACCTCTTCGATGCGGCCGTTGAAGCGTTCGACCATGCCGTTGGTCTGAGGCGACTTCGGCGGGGTCAGGCGATGCTCGATGTCGAGGGCGGCGCACAGCGTGTCGAACTCGTGCGCGCCGGTCGCGGCACGCTCGCGCAGGCCGAAAAGGCGGTCGGTGAACTCCTTGCCATTATCCGTAAGAATTGTGCGGATGCGCAGCGGGCAAGCGCGTTCGAGATCACGAAGGAAGCGGCGGGCATTGGCCGCTGTCTTGGCTTTGAATACGCGGATGAAGACCCAACGCGTTGCCCGGTCTATTGCCACAAAGAGGTAACGCCGGGAGCTTTCATCGGCCATTTGCGGCAGGTATTTTACGTCGATATGGATGTAGCCGGGCTCATAGGCCTTGAAGGTGTGTTCGACACGCTGTGCGCCGCCCTCGACATCGAGCATCGCCTGACCCCGCCGAAGTCGCCTCAGACCAACGGCATGGTCGAACGCTTCAACGGCCGCATCGAAGAGGTGCTACAAAGCCACCACTTCCGATCCGGCGAGGAATTGGAGACGACGCTGCACGCTACGTCTGGCACACAGCAGCTCCCGCAATCAGCCGGGCGGCAAGACGCCGTTGCAGGCGATGAAGGACCGGCACAAACTCGCCGGAGCGTTCAAAACAGCCTACTTCCGGGATGTGACAGCTAAGGTTAAGCTTTCCTTGAGTGACACTTGAAACCCCCGCTTTCACCAATAGAAAATGGCTTGCGGTTTGGTGTAAGTCAATCGACTTAGTGGGTGCAGATGGTTCTACGTTAGAGTTCGAGAGCATCCCCGCCCTACCGGCACACCCCCAGGTCATCGCAGAACACCCCCGCCGCGCCGCCGATCAGCGCGCCGGTGACGGCGCTGCCGCCGGTGACATCGGCGATCACCGCGCCACCTGCGGCGCCGGCAAGGCCGCGTTCGGTGTCGGTGTTCAGGCAGGCCGACAGGCTCAGCACGGCGACAAGCAGGGCAAGGGGCTTCAAGGTCATCGGTCACATCTCCGGTTCAGGTTGCGGCCCCACCCTGCGCCGCCGCGCGACCGGACGCACGGCCCCCCTGCGGCCCGGCGCCGGCTTGCGCGGCTCTCCTCTCACCCCGGGCCGCCACAGGCGCGGATATCCGCCGCCGTCACCGCACCCGCTGCCCCGGCTCGGTGTCGTCCGGCAGCCCGTCCGCCGCATGGTTGCGCTGCATCAGTTCCTGCATCTTGGCCTGGCGCAAGCCCCGGTCGCTGCGCCAGCCCTCCGGGTCCTCGCCCTCGAACCCCGGCTTCGGCCCGGCGTGATGCACCTCGCGCTGGCGAAAGTGGTCGGTGGTCTCGGCCCCGCGCAGCAGCCCGGTCAGCCGCGCATACATGTAGCTTTTCAGGACGTCGTTGATCCGCCCCGCATAGCCCACGCCCATCTGGCGAAAGAATCGCAGCACGTCCTTTTCCAGCCGCAGCGTCACCTTCTCCTGCTCCGGCGCCGGCGGGGCCTTGGCGATCTCGTGCCATTCCTCGGGGATGCGCCCGGTCAGCTCGATGGTGTTGTGCAGATCCCATTCCAGCCGCTCCATCACCTCGGCCATGTAGGTCGAGTACATCCGCTGCTTCGGGGTCTGTCTGCGCAAGCCTGCCATGGGGGGAATCCTTTGCGTCCTTTGCCGATTTCACCGCCAGCGGGTTAACGCGCGATGGCCCGACCGCACGCCAGACGCTTGCCATACACTTGCCAGACGCTGTGCAGCCATTAACGAACCCTTAACCAGCCTCGGCCAGACTGCCCTGATGAAACGTGTTATCCCCTTGATATTCCTGTGTTCCTGCGCCCCCACTGCAGCCCCCGAATTCTTCGGCGCCACCCGGACCGAAGTCACCCGTGACGGTCGCCAATACGTGGTGCTGCAAAAGGGCGAACGCGTTGAAATCATTCGCAAAGGTTACGCAACGCGCGGCGAGCACCAGGCCATCCGCGCCACGATGATTTCCCTGATCCCCGAGGTAACCGGCTGCAAACTAAGGGAAAACACCCTGCAAGGCGATTCCGGCGAAATGCGCGGCAGCCTCACTTGCGGATGAAGAACTCCCACCCCGCGAACAAACCCGCCGCACCGAACAGGATCGCCCACCCCGGCGCGCCCATCCACAGTTCCACCCCTCCCCAGGCGATGGGAATAAGCGTGGTCAGCCAACGGGTTAGCGGCCGGTCGAAGAACGGATGGTCGCGGTCCAGAAACTTCATTCCCCTTGGCCCTTTCCCGTGGCATCCTGTATCAAAAGGGAGGCCATCATGCCCGAAATCCGCAAGGACTTCAAAGGACAAACCGTCATCACCACCTTCGAGACCTCGCCCGCCACCGCGTTCGACCTGATCGACGCGCTGCAGGCGGCCTATGCCGAGTGCATCTCGAAACAGTCCGGTTTCATTGGCGCGGGGCTGCATATCAACGATGCCAGAACCCGCGTATGTAATTATTCCCAATGGGAAAAGCGCGAAGACTACCAGGCCATGCTGCGCACCGACGAGATGCGGGAACGCAATCGTCACATCAACACGCTGTGCAAGGGGTTCGAGCCGGTGATGTACGAGGTGGCCGACGTTCTCTAGCCGCAGTTAACCGGCTGTTAGGCAACTCTGGGTAGACTGGCGTCGTTGTATCGGCACCGCTGTTGCAGTCGTGGATCCGGTGGAAGAAGTCCGCTGACTGGAAGGCCGCGTTCCGGTGTTGCGTGCGGGTTTCTGGAACCGGAAGCGCGACTTCGGTCGAGAACGGGCATGAGGTGGTGATCCGTCACCAGAAACGCCGGGTGTTCCTCAAGGACCGGCTACCGGAGAAGGTCCTTTGCGATTCGCGCCATTGGGACGAGCGGGAGAGTGAGATCGTCTGGCAGCGGACTCTGCGGCAAGGACAGACCGGTGATCCGGTGTTGATCGAATAGGCCCTCCGGGGACTTTGCACGCCGTCAATTTGCCCGAATCGCGGTGAAGGATCGAAGGGAAACGAGGCAGGGGATTTCGGCGACATGTTTCCGGCGACGGTGATCTTCCTTCTCTCCGTCCTGGCCTGGACGGCGGCCCTGGCCTTGGGCGGCCCTTTTGCCGCGCTGGAGCAGGGCGCCATGATTGCAAGCCTTGGCAGCCTGATCCTGCTGCTGATCTGCATTCTGTGGGCGCGGTGGTCGGACCGCAGACCATCGCGCGGTCTCGCGCAAGTCCGCAGGCCCCGCCGGGCCGGGCCATGGCGCCACAAGCCGATCGACTGGGCGGTGATCGACGGGTCGAACGTGCTGTTCTGGAACGCCGGCGTGCCGTCGCTGGACACCGTGGCGGCGGTGGTGCGGCAGGTGCAGGCGCGGGGGATGGAGCCGGTGGTCTGGTTCGACGCAAATGTCGGGTATCGTGTCGGTAGCACCTGGCTTGGCCCTTGGGAGTTGTCGCGGGCCCTCGACCTGCCGCGCAAGCGCGTGTTCGTGGCCGAAAAGGGCCAGCCCGCCGATCCCTGCCTGCTGGACGATGCGCAAAGGCGCGGGGCGCGCGCCGTGGTGTCGAACGACCGCTACCGCGACTGGGCCGGGCAGTTCGATTTCCTCGCCACGCCGGAATTGCTGGTTCGGGGCGGTTTCGGCCGCGACGGGGCCTGGCTTGCGGCGCCGGCGGCCGAGGCCGCAAAGGCCGCCTAAGCTTTGCATTTCGTTGAGACATATCCAGCGTGCTGGGGTGGTTCGAGCATTCCTCGGGTGAAGGTTTGCAGGTATCGCCGGGGGCTTTGAGGGGTTGGTCGAGGTCCTTGCCCGCCGCGCAGGGTTGCTGGGTTTGGGATGCCATCTCGATGGGGTTCGGCGGGCTGTAGGGCGGGAGAGGGGCAGCCCCTCCCTCCAGGGCCTTGGCTGGCGCGTGTTCTTGTGGTGCTGGGATTTCGGTCCGGTTCCCGGTGCAGGGCGGGGCAACTGGGTCTCGCGGTGGCGGGCTCGCGTCGCCCCCGGTCCCGGGGCATGAGGGCCGGCTGCCCCGCGGGGTCGGGTGCTCCGCCAGGGGCTGCGGCGTTCGCGCTGCCCTTCGGGCGCGTCCCCCGTTCTGGTCTGTTGGTCTTGCCGAGGCTCGTCGTGGCGCCGGCGGGTTGCGCCTGCTCGCGGGCAGGCGATCCTTATCCGTCCGGCGGGCGCGGGCGGGCGTCGGCCTGGCTGCTCCCGCACCAGCGACTTTTTGTACGTGGCCCGCGCGGGGGGCGCCGCAGCGGTCTTGGCCGGCGCCTTCCGCTTCGCGCCTGCACTCGCGCGGGTGATGTCGGGGTCCTGTGCGCGATCTCAACAGAAAGGCCTTGCCGCCCAGCTTGCCCCGGGCTCCGCACTTCCCCGTGATCGCGCGGGGCCCGTTTGGCCCCCGCCCGGTCGCCGGCGGATCTCCCGCGGATGCCTCCCGGCCCGGCCCTCCTCGTCGCGTTGAAGGGCGGCGATGTCGAGCGAAAGCGGTGCGGGCATGGGGCGTCCTCCAGGGGGGGGCCCACCCGGGGTCCCCCATTCAACGTAATCGCAAGATTCTCTAACGCCGCCCCCGCCGTTTCACGCCACCGCGTTGACCGGGCCGCCCAGCTGTGGACCGGCCGGAGGATTTCACCGCGATTTCAGCGGCTTCCTCGACTGCCGCCTGCCTTGCCAGCGGGTCGTCAGCGACGGCCAGTTCCACTGCCTCAAGCCGTTTCACCTCATCGCGCAGGCGGGCGGCCTCTTCGAACTCCAAGTTCTCGGCGGCCTTGCGCATGGCGGTGCGCAGCGCGTCCAGATGCGCGGCAAGGTTCTGGCCCACCTGCGCCTTTTCCACCTTGGCCGTGACGCGCGACATGTCGGTGTCGCCCTGCCACATGCCGGACAGCACATCCTCGACGTTCTTCTTCACCGTCTGCGGGGTGATGCCGTGCAAGGTGTTGTAAGCGCGCTGCTTTTCGCGGCGGCGGTCAGTCTCGCGCATTGCCCGTTCCATCGAGCCGGTGATCCGGTCGGCATACATGATCACCCGCCCGTCCGCGTTCCGCGCCGCGCGGCCGATGGTCTGGATCAGCGAGGTTTCCGACCGCAGGAAGCCCTCTTTATCCGCATCCAGAATGGCCACCAGCCCGCATTCGGGGATATCCAGGCCTTCGCGCAGAAGGTTGATCCCGACCAGTACATCGAACGCCCCCAGCCGCAAATCCCGCAAGATTTCAATGCGTTCGATGGTGTCGATGTCTGAATGCATGTAGCGCACGCGGATGCCCTGTTCGTGCAGGTATTCGGTCAGGTCCTCGGCCATCCGCTTGGTCAGGGTGGTGACAAGCGTGCGCAGACCGCGCGCGGCTACGTGGCGCACTTCGTCCAGCAGGTCGTCGACCTGCATCTCGACCGGACGGATTTCGACCTCGGGGTCGATCAGGCCGGTGGGGCGGATCACCTGTTCGGTGAAAACGCCGCCGGTTTGCTCCATCTCCCACGCCGCGGGGGTGGCGCTGACGAACACCGATTGCGGCCGCATCGCATCCCATTCCTCGAACTTCAGCGGCCGGTTGTCCATGCAGGAGGGCAGGCGGAAGCCGTATTCGGCGAGCGTCATCTTGCGGCGGAAGTCGCCTTTGTACATGGCGCCGATCTGCGGCACCGAAACGTGGGATTCATCTGCGAAAACAATGGCATTGTCAGGGATGAACTCGAACAGCGTCGGCGGCGGCTCGCCCGGCGCGCGGCCGGTCAGCCAGCGCGAATAGTTCTCGATCCCGGCGCAGGAGCCGGTCGCCTCCATCATCTCCAGGTCGAAGTTGCAGCGCTGCTCCAGCCGCTGGGCTTCCAGCAACTTGCCCTCTCCGGTCAGCTGCTTCAGGCGGTGAAACAGCTCGTCCTTGATGCCCTTGATCGCCTGCTGCAGGGTCGGGCGCGGCGTGACGTAGTGCGAATTCGCATAGATCCGGATCTGGCGGAACGTGTCGGTCCTGGCCCCCGTCAGCGGATCGAATTCCACAATCGACTCAAGCTCTTCGCCGAAGAAGGAGAACCGCCAGGCGCGGTCTTCAAGGTGGGCGGGCCAGACTTCCAGGCTGTCGCCGCGCACCCGGAACGAGCCGCGCTGGAAAGACCCCTCCAGCCGGCGATACTGCTGCGCCACCAGTTCGGCGATCACCTTGCGCTGGTCGTAGGATCTGGCCCACCACCAGGTCCTGGGTCATCGCCGAATAGGTCTCGACCGAGCCGATGCCGTAGATGCACGACACCGAGGCGACGATGATCACATCGTCGCGTTCCAGCAGCGCCCGGGTGGCCGAGTGGCGCATCCGGTCGATCTGTTCGTTGATCTGGGATTCCTTTTCTATGTAGGTGTCGGTCCGCGCCACATAGGCCTCGGGCTGGTAGTAGTCGTAGTAGGACACAAAGTATTCCACCGCGTTGTCGGGAAAGAAGCCCTTGAATTCCCCGTACAATTGCGCGGCCAGCGTCTTGTTGGGCGCCAGGATGATCGCCGGGCGCTGGGTTTCCTCGATCACCTTGGCCATGGTAAAGGTCTTGCCGGTGCCGGTGGCGCCCAGAAGCACCTGGTCGCGCTCGCCCGCCCGCAAACCGGCCGTCAGTTCGGCGATCGCGGTCGGCTGGTCGCCGGCCGGCTGGAACGGCGTCTGCAGCACGAAGCGCCGACCGCCTTCCAGCTTGGGCCGGGTCAGGACGTCGGGGCGGGGGGCCAGCGCGTTGGCGTTGTTGTGCGGCATGAGTGATTCCCTATCAGCCCCCCAGATTTGATCCGTTTTTGTTCCCGCACAAGCGGCGGATTGCCGGAAAGGCCGGAACCCGCTAAGGCAAGGCTCATGGGACAGAAGATCGACACGCGGGCGATTGGCCTGGACACGGGCCTTGCGCTGATCAAATGGCTGACCGGGGCCGAGAACCTGCACTACGGGCTGTGGGACGGGCTGGAGCTTTCCGCCGGCAACCTGCGGCGCGCGCAGGACGCCTATTCGGACAAACTGTTTGCGCTGTTTCCGCCCGGCCTGTTGCGCGTTCTCGATATCGGCGGCGGCGCGGGCGAGACGGCGAAAAAGCTGATCGCGCTGGGCCATCAGGTCGATATCGTCGTGCCCTCGTCCTATCTTGCGGCGCGCTGCCGGGTGAACGCGCCCGGAGCCCGGAGTGCATGAATGCAGGTTCGAGGATTTCACCGGCCAGGGGCCGTTCGACCTTTGCCTGTTTTCCGAGAGCTTCCAGTATATCCCGCTGGAGCAGGGGTTGCCGCGCTGTCTGCCTCTGCTGGCCCCCGGCGGGTCGGTGCTGATCGCCGATTGCTTCCGGGCCGAGGCTTATCAGGGCCGCCAGGTCTCTGGCCCGCAGCCCGGTGGCGGCCACCGGCTGACCACGTTTCGGGCAACGCTGTCGGGGCTGCCGCTGACCGTGACGCATGAAGAAGACATCACCGACTCCGTGGCCCCTTCGATCGATCTGGAGCAGGGGTTCTTCAATGTGCTGGGCCTTGGGCTGTCGCGCACGCAGGACGAGGTGAAGGTCAAGAAGCCGCGCGCCTGGTGGTTCGCCACCAAGGCTCTGGCGCTGTTCCTGTCGGAAAGGCGCCGCCGCAACCTGACCCGGCGACTCACCGATACCAGCCGCACCGCCGAGGTTTTCCGGCAATACAACCGCTATTGCATCCTCAGGTTGAAGAAGCCCTGACGCCCCGTTAACCAAACCACTGCAATTTTAACGAAAAACTGAAGCAAAGCCGCATCTTTTGGTTGAGTTCCCTGAAGCCATGATGCAAGGTGATCGGGCAAGCAGCACAAGAGCTGTCGGCTGGTCGCACCCACACCCCACCCACACTCCCCGTGACCAGCCGACAGCGCCTTCCTCCCGCAGATGCCACCACCACCAACGGGACAAGGTGCCGCTTGCGCTTTCCCCCCCCTTCGGCCAATAAGACGGTGATCCAGATCGCCGATCCGCCGGAGAATGCCCATGCGCGCCCGCATCTACCAGCCTGCCAAGACCGCGATGCAATCGGGCACGGCAAAGACGCATCAATGGGTGCTGGAATACGCGCCGGCAAGCGCGCGCGAAGTGGACCCGCTGATGGGCTGGACCTCATCCTCGGACACCCAGGCCCAGGTCCGGTTGCGCTTTGACAGCCGCGAGGCGGCCGAGGCCTATGCCGTCGCAAAGGGAATCGCATTCACAGTGCAGGAACCGAAGCCCCGCAAGCCGCTGATCCGCGTCCGCGGCTATGGCGAGAACTTCGCCACTGACCGCAAGGGCGCCTGGACGCACTGACCCCGAGGGCGCGTCAACCGCTGGCCAGCACTTCGGAGCCGATCCAGATATCGCTGCCCGCCCTGAAGATGTATCTGGTGGCCCGGACCGTTCCGTCCTTGCCGTACTGGATCACCAGCCCGTCCTTCACTTCATATCGCCCTGCGGTCTCGGACTCGCTCGACACGGCGTAGCCGCCGCCGGGGTCAAGGCCGCTGCCGGTCTCGAAACTGCCGAAAGCTCCGCCAGAGGACCCGTGCGTCCAGCTGCCGTCCGGGTGGAATTCGGTCAGCCCGGCGGAGGACGCGCCGCCCGTGACGCCGCTTCCGGGAGTGAAGCCCGAGTAGAAGAATGTCGATACCGATCCGTCGATTTTCGTGCCGTCGGTCAAGAGCTCGACCGGGAAAAGGCTGCTGTCGCCCTTCGCCAGCCCGCTGCCGCTGACTGTCAGGCTCTCGGTCACGCCCGAGGCGAATGACAGGATCAGCGTGCCGTCCGCTTCGTTGTAGCTGCCCCAGTTCATGTCGCCTTCCGCCAGCAGGGCGGCGCGGTCGAATGCTGCGGTGCCCGCGGGGGGCGTGCCGTCGTAGAACAGGCCGTCGGGCCAGAAGGTCAGCCAGCGGTGGTCGATCTGCATCTGCATCATGCCGTCGACACCCAGCATCCACCATGTACTGGTGCCCCAGTAGACACCCGTCAGGCTGCCCGGCTGTGGTGCGGGCATCAAGGGTGTCGCGCCTTCCGAGACGAAGCTTGCGCCTTCGATCATCGGCATCACGTCGCGTTCGAAGATGCCGAGGTCGGCGGTCGCTTGCGCTTCGTCCGAGGCACCGGTTTCAAAGCCGATCAGTTCCATCCGGGCGGTCAGTTTCAGCGCGACCAGGACCTGCAGGTCGCCGTTCAGCTTTTGACCCTGCAGCCCGGCGGGGTGGCCGTTCAGGTCGATCATTTCGGATGCCAGCGCTTCGACCTGCGGCGGCTCGGTGTCGTCGGGATCGGGGTCGGCGAACCGCAGGGTCTGTGCGGCCAGATAGCGGTCAAGGGCCAGCGCGCCCTCGTCGCCGGTCGAAAGGTAGATTCGGCAGTACCGGCATTCGTCGTTCGGCAGGTCGGACTTCAACACCAGTGTTCCGTCCTCAAGAACGGCGCCGACCGCCCAGCCTTGCGGCGGGTCGAAGATCAGGTTGCCGTGCTGGCGGGTTTCGGCGGCCGCTGGGGCGGCCAGCAGGCAGGCAAGGGCCAAGGCAGGAATGCGCATCGCGGGCTCCTTCGTCATTGGCAACAGGATTGCACAGGGATCAGGCAGGCCAAGTGAGGAATTCGTGCCTTCGTCCGGGTCTGGCGGGCTTCCGCTTGCCTTGGCGCGGAAGGCGCGGCAGGAAGGGCAAAAGGAGCCGCCCATGACCATCACCATTGCCGAAGAACACCCGCTGCCCCCCGATCTGGCCGTATTGTTTGACCGCCACACCGCCGACATGCATGCCGATACGCCGCCGGAATCGATCCACATGATGGACAGGGGCGCGCTGGCCGCCTTCGGCATCCGGTTCTTCGTGATGCGCGAGGCGGGGCAGCCGCTGGCGATGGGCGCCTTGAAGCGGATCGCGGCCGCACATGCCGAGATCAAGTCGATGCATGTGCTGGTCGAGGCGCGCGGGCGCGGCTTGTCGAAGTCGATGCTGGAGCATCTGGTGGCCGAGGCGGCGAAGGACGGCTATGCGCGGCTGTCGCTGGAAACCGGCGTGCAGCCGACGTTCGTGGCGGCGCGGGCGTTGTATTCAAGGGCGGGTTTCGCCGAATGTGGCCCGTTCGAGGGTTACACGCCCGATCCGAATTCGGTTTTCATGACCAAGGCGCTTGGCTAGAAGGGGCGCATGGTCCCGTAGCTCGGGTGGACGGAGCAGTTGCCTTCCAAGCCGGAGGTCGGGGCAGGAAGAATAACGGAACAATCGGTGAAAACGGCAGGCGCTTGCGAACCGTTTTCCGAACCGCCAACAGAAGGAACACGGCCCCGTAGCTCAACTGGATAGAGCACCTGACTTCTAATCAGGATGTTGGGCGTTCGAGTCGTCCCGGGGTCGCCATTCCATTCACTATCCTTGAGACTTTCCCGTAAGTTGCGC
>JADJAB010000014.1 GCA_016704435.1 Rhodobacter sp.
ATCACCGCTCCGGTAAGTGGATCAGGGCTTTGGCCCGCGTGGATGAGGCGGGTGGCCAGACGGTCGCGATTGGGAAGGGGGCGCTCATGTTGTGGTCCAGTCTCGGGGCATGGTCTTACCGGGGGACGGGGATCTCGTTCTTGACCCCGCCAATGACGACACTTGTCTCGATCCCGAAAACGCCGGGCAGTTCCGACAGGACGGAATGCAGGAATATGTTGTAGGTATCCATGTCCTGCAGCCGCATCGTCATGACATAGTCATGCGGGGCCGGTGACCAGCGCACAGGACGTGACCTCTGGCATGTGGCGGATTTTGTCCTCGAACTTGGCGATCGTCGTTCGGTCACGGCTTTGCAGCTTCAAAAACGTAAAGCGTAAGGCCGTAACCGGCTTTTCCATGTCCACATCAACGGTGTAGCGGCGGACAATGCCCTCGGTCTCCATCCGTTTGATGCGGCGCCGACCGGGCGTGGGCGACAGATTTGTCTGCTCCAGCAACCTTTTCGACGCCCAGCCGCGCATCGCGCGACAAGGCGTAGAGGATCTTCTTATCCATTTCATCAAGAACGGTCGTTTCTGGCTACATAAACCCCTATTTATTGACGAGAAAAGCGCAATATCTCCGCGGATTAGCTCTTATCATCCCGCACACAGGAAAGCACCCAATGCCCGCCAAGGATTTGCGCCGCACAGACGGAACATGAAAGCGCCGTGACAATGAACGCGGTCCTCCATGCGGGCTGCAACGACATCTGGAATTCGGCGGGCTGGACGAGGCAGGCATGCATTGCTCGATCGCCGGGCTCGTTGTCGATGCCGAGACGGGCGCGATGGGCTATTGCATGGCGGAGGGCATCCGCCGGGACGATTGCGACGCGGCGCTTCGGGTGGTGCGCGATGTCGGGCCGGGCAGCTACTATCTCGGCCATCCGCACCCGCTTGAAAACCCCGAGCGCGCCTCCTTCATGCCGAAGCTCTTCGACAACATCTCGATTGAACAGTGGCAGGCCGAGGATGCCTTGAACGTCGAGTATTGACGCCGCTGGCGATCGGGGCTGCCTCCTGTCGTTCCAGCGCGTTCAACCTGATATCGACCTTGCGCGTTGCAGGGAGGCGTCTGGTCCGAGGATGTGATGCAGCGGAAGGCATCGCGATCTCGGCTCCACTTTCCGGGCTTGCCTGCAGCACCAGAGGGGGTGGCGCGCTTTGCTCTGGCCCGTGAACTTTCTCCTCCATCACTACCTTCGCGCCCAACGGCTCGAAGGCTGTCACGGCTCTGTCGCAACCTTCCGCGACGGCTGGAGGAAGCGCTACGATTTTCTTTAGGTATGCGGCCAGCGCCGCGAATTGGGCAAGCGGGCTGGGTCCGGGTGTCAACTGGCCCTTGCGGATCATGTTCGCCACTTCGATGCCTTCGAGCGTCGCCCGGCAGCTCTTGCTGTGCAAAGGCGAGAGGGGGCGATTGAGCGTCGCGTGATCAACCTGCACGCCCCGCTCCGCCCTCTTCGCCCGCTTGCTCGAACGCATGGCGTTCGCGGGCTCGATCTTCAAGGTCGCGGCATGAAACCGTGTCGCGAACATGGAAAAACATGGCGAAGGGGATCGCGCCGCCGGCCAGATCGCTGAAGTTTCGCTGCAACTGCGCTGTCTATAGGGGTTGGGCCGGTTCCTTGATCGGCGGCGCGTCGATGGTGTCGCGGCAGGTGAGAACCAGCCAATCGCGAAGCGTCGCCACCAGCGGCCTGTTGGCGCTGCGTTGCGGGATCGTCAGGCAATAGGGCTGGCTTTGCGCAAGTGCCATGTCGTTGGCGCGGACAAGGGTTCCGGCCCGGATGTGATGCTTTGCCAGCAGGCTCTGGACAAGCGCGAGGCCAAGCCCGGCCAGTGCCAGGTTCACCGCCATCACCGAGGAATTCGCGATCAGGCCGCGCAGCTCGCGGGTGTCTTGCGCCGGCCCGTACGCCTCGAACAGGTTGCGCCAGACTGGAAAGGCTGCGGCGGCGGGGCCCCAGTCGGTGTGGATCAGCGGTGCTGCGGCAAGTACTTGTGCTGTTTCGAACGGGCCGTGGCACGACAGAAACGCGGGCGAGCAGACGGGAATGACGGAATCGGTCGCGATCTCTTCGGTCGCATGGGTCTGATAGTGGAACCGGCCGTAGGAAAGCCGCAGGTCGATGCGGTGGCGTTCGAAATCCACCGGGTCGGTGTCTTCGCGCAGCGAAATGTCGACGACCTCGGCCTGCCGCGAAAAGCTGGCGATCGCAGTCGGCAGCCAGCCGGTGGCCAGCGATGGCGGCGCCGAGATGGTCAGCCTCGAGCGCAATGCCGAGCCCGAGATGCGGCGCGACACGGCGCGCAGTTCCTCGAATGCGGCGGAAAGGCGCGGCAGGGTTTCCAGCCCGGATTCAGTCAGCGTGATGCCGCGGTTGATCCGGTGGAACAGCTTGTGGCCGACCTGATCCTCAAGCGAGCGCACCAGTTGCGACACCGCCGCGGGCGAGACCGAAAGCTCGCGCGCGGCGGCGGCGAAACTGCCAAGCCGGGCCGCGGCCTCCAGCGCCTGAAGACCCCTAAGCGAGGCGATGTCGGACATTCTGGCGTCTCATGAAAAGGCTATCTTTCGATAGGGTCAGAAAATCTCGTTCTTCAGATTGGTATTCTTTTGATATCCCCGCCTTGACACAGATCAGGCATCGACAGGAGAGCCCGCAATGGCCGCGCCTTCACACCCGCAACCAGGCTCGGTGCGCACTGCGTCGGGCCGCGAGGTTCGCCTTGCCGTCAACGGGCGCGACCATGTGCTGCGCCTTGATGGCAGCGAGAGGCTGTCAGCCGTGTTGCGCCGGGAGTTGCGTCTGACAGGCGTCAAGGAAGGCTGCCTGGAGGGCGAATGCGGCGCCTGCACCGTGCTGATCGACGATCTGCCGGTCAACGCCTGCCTGATGCTGGCCTTTCAGGCCGAGGGCCGCCGGATCACCACGGTCGAAGGTCTTGCCGGACCGGGCGGCGCGCTGTCATCGCTGCAACAGGCGTTCGTCGACAATGGCGCGGTGCAATGCGGCTATTGCACGCCCGGCATGGTGATGGCCGCGCAGGGGTTGTTGCTGCGCAACCCGGCCCCGGATGAGGCCGAAATCCGCGACGCGCTGGCCGGCAACCTGTGCCGCTGCACCGGCTTTCAGGGCATCGTCGCGGCGGTGAAGGCCGAGGCTGCATCATGACGGCGCTGCGGGTGGCGGACCTGACGGCGCTGGCCAGCGTTCTGCAGCAGTCTGGCGGGCGCATCGACTATATCGCCGGCGGCACCGATCTGATCATCGAACGGCAGGGTTCGCCCTGGGCCAATCTGATCGTGGACATCTCGCAGACGGTTGGTCTGGACCGGATCGAGGCTGACGCGGGATTCTTGCGGATCGGCGCCGGGGTGACGATTGCCAGGCTGATCGAGGATCCGCTCATTGGCCAGACCGCGCCGATGCTGGCGCGCGCGGCGGCGCAATTCGGCTCGGCGCAGATCCGCAACCGCGCCACCCTGGGCGGCAATATCGCCGGCGCCATGCCGGCAGCGGATCTGCTGCCGGTGCTGAAATGCCATGCGGTCAAGGTCGAGATCCAGCGACGGTCGGGAGTGCGCGAGGTTCTGGATTTCGACGCGGTGGTGCTGGGCCGGGGCCAGACCTGTCTGGGCAATGGCGATCTGATCCTGGCCGTCCACCTGCCACTGGCAGAGGCAACCGGCCGGATCAGCGCCTTCGTCAAGCTGGGCCCGCGCCAGGCCGTCACCATCGCCTGTCTGAACCTGGCCGCACTGGCCGATTACGGCATGGCCAGCAACCGGCTGCGCGACATCCGCATCGTCGCCGGTGCCCTGGCCCCCGTGCCCCTGCGGATGGATGCGGTCGAAGCCGCGCTGCGTGATCGCCCGGTCAATCAGGCTCTTGTCGAGGATTTCCTGCACGCGCTTGGGCAGGCCGTGGACAGCGCCATTCCGGGGCGGGCCAGCCAGCCCCTACAAACGGCAGGCCATCCTTGGCCTCGGCCTTGATCTCTTGGGCGACCTTTTCGGGCGCGTCTTCGATTGCCCGATCCGCTTGGGGCAATCGGCATGAAGCACATCTCGCAGCCGCATCCGATGCTAGATGCCGGCGAAAAGGTCAGCGGCCGGCTGGTCTATCTGGACGACATGCAGATCGACGGCTTGCTGCATGCAAGGCTGGTCTGGTCGCCCCTGCCGCATGCGCGGATCCTGCGCATCGATACCGAGGCGGCGCGGCGGGTGCCGGGGGTGGTCGAGATCTTCCATCACGGCAACTCGCCCGCCAATACCTACAACAGCACCATCTGGTATGAGGATCAGGAAGAGCCGGAAGACGAGCGCATGTTCCCCGAGATCCTGCGCCATGTCGGTGACCGGGTGGCCGCCGTGGTGGCAGAGACGCCGCAAGCGGCGCGCGCGGCGGCGGCGCTGATCGTGGTGGAGTATGAGCCGCTGCCCGCCTTCCTGACCACCGCCGCCGCGCTGGCCGATGACGACAGGCTGCTGAAGGATGGCGGCGCGCATCTGGCCGAAGACAAGGGCTTTGCCTTTGGCCAGACCGATGCCGCCTTTGCCGAGGCCGACCTGGTGGTCACCAGCACGGTTTCGACCCCCAGAACGCACCATTGCGCGATTGAGAATCATACCTGCGTCGCCATGCCGGAATCCGACGGGCGCATCCTGATCCTGTCGCCGTGCCAAAGCATCTTTTCGGTGCAGATGGTGACGGCCCGCGCCTTGGCATTCCCGCTTCGGAAATCCGGGTGGTCAAGACCGCCATCGGCGGGTCGTTCGGCGGCAAGGCCGAGCCGATCCTCGACCCGCTTTGCGCGCATTTCGCCCGGGTGTTGCAGCGCCCGGTCGGCATCACCCTGGATCGGGCCGAGACCTTTACCGCCACCCGCACGAGGTCCGGCGCCATTGGCCAGGTCCGCACCGCGGTACGCCGTGACGGCCGCATCCTGGCCCGCGATACCGAAGTGCGGATCGACATCGGCGCCTATCAGACCGGCGGCGGCTTCCTGCCCGGCTCGATGTCGCAGCGGATGAGCCGGCTTTATGACGTGCCGAACCAGCGCTTTCGGGGCCGGGCGGTGCTGACCAACACGGTGTCCAGTGGCGCCTTCCGTGGCTATGGATCGCCGCAGATCCACCTGATCTCCGAGATCAACATGGATCTGACCGCGCGAGCCTTGGGGATGGACCCGGTGACCTTCCGGCTGCGCAACCTGATCGCGCCCGACAAGGTGGACCAGGTTACTGGCATCAGCGTCGGCAACGCCCGCATCCGCGACTGTGTCGAGCAGGGGGCGGAAGCCTTTGGCTGGCAGGCCCGGCGGGTTCCGGCGGACCCGGTGGCGCGGTTCCGGCGCGGGGTCGGCATGGCCTGCGCCACCCATATCAACGGCTGCTTCCCCGGCTTTCACGAAGCCACCACCGCCAGCCTGGGCCTGCGCCCGGATGGCCGGTTCGACCTGACCTGCGCCCTGCACGATCTTGGCTGCGGGTCGAACACCGTGGCAGCCCAAATCATCGCCGAGGTGCTGGACGCCGCGCCGACCGATGTGGTGTTCTGCGAGGTCGACAGCGACCTTTGCGCCTATGACCTTGGCACCCGCGCCAGCCGGATGACCTATATCGTCGGCGAGGCCGTGCGGCGGACCGCAGAGAAACTGAAAGCGCATCTGTGCGGGATTGCGGCGCTGGCGCTGAACCTGCCCGCCGGCGAGGTCACCCTTGCAGGTGGTCATTTCCAGGGCGCGGGCCGCCGCATCTCGCTGGCAAACCTCGCCGCCTGGGCAAATGCGCGCGGCACCGGGCTGGAGGTTACAGAGACCTATCGCGCCACCGCCAACCCCGGCTCCTACGCCGCGCATTTCGCCGAAGTCGAGGTTGACGTTCTGACCGGCCGCGTCAGGGTGACCGACTACCTTGCGGCGCACGATCTGGGCCGCGCGCTGAACCAACGGCTGGTCGAAGGCCAGATCCATGGCGGGGTGCAGATCGGCATCGGATACGCGCTTTTGGAAGACATCGCCATCAACCCCGAAACCGGCGTGATGAAGGCTGACAGCTTCAGCCGCTATCATCTGGTGAATGCGCCGGAAATGCCCGGCATTCGCGTCATTCTGGTCGAGAAGGGTGAACCCTCAGGTCCATACGGCGCCAAATCCGTGGGCGAAATCGCCACGATCCCGGTAGCCCCGGCCATCGTGAACGCCATCAACCACGCGCTGGAATTGCAGCTGACCGAACTGCCTGTTACCCGAGAGCGCGTAGTTGCCGCGATGCAGCGGAAAGCGGCCGTCACGCAGTCCTGAAATGGCCTGGGCGCAAGCCCATCATCATGCGCTTTCGATCATTGGAAATACGTTGGTCTTCTTGACTTGCCCATAGACGAAACTTGTGTCGATCGAGGCTATGCCGCCGATACGGTGAATCCGGTGCCGAATGAAATCCTCGTATTCGGGCAGCCCGGCGGCCACGACCCGCAGCATGTAATCGACCGATCCGGTCATCATGTAGCACTCGAGGACCTCCTCAAATCGCACGACCTGCTGTTCGAATCTACTGACCGTTTCTTCGGTGTGCCTTTCCAGCCGAACACTGAGAAAGGCCATAATCGGCAAGCCATAAGCAACGGGATCGACGCTGGCACTGAAACCGCGAATGACCCCCAGGGCTTCCAGATTGCGAAGCCGGCGCAGGCAGGGTGATGGCGACAGGTTGACCCGCTCGGAAAGATCCTGGTTCGACATCCGCCCATCTTCCTGCAGTGCCCTGAGGATCTGTCGGTCTTTCTGATCCATTTTCTCTTCCCTTGTTGGCAGATAATGCCAAATCTGGCGCCATCTCTAGCATAATTTGGAATTCATCAACGCGAAATGTGTCGTATGCTGTCTCAACTTGCAATATTGGGGTCGGTCATGTCCAACGCTGCCGGATTTTCCACACGCGCCATTCATCATGCCTATGATCCGCGCGATAACGAAGGCGCGCTGACGCCGCCCTTGCACCTGACCTCGACCTTCGTCTTTGACACGGCCGAAATCGGTGGCGAGATCTTCGCCGGTGAGCGGTCCGGGCATTTCTACAGCCGGATATCAAATCCGACCTGTGACATTCTCGAACAAAGGATGGCGGATCTGGAAGGCGCCGAGGCAGGGCTGGCGTTGGCCTCGGGCATGGGCGCGATCACCGCGACACTTTGGACGCTGCTTAGTGCCGGAGACGAGGTGATCGTCGACAAGACCCTCTATGGCTGCACATTCGCCTTCATGCAGCATGGGCTTACCCGGTTTGGCGTTACCATCACTCATGTTGACATGACCGACCCCGAAAACCTGCGCCGGGCGATCAGCGAAAAAACCCGCGTCGTCTATTTCGAAACTCCGGCCAATCCCAACATGCGCCTTGTGGATATCGAGACGATCGCGAAAATCGCCAAGGGCCCCCGCGCCACGGTGGTGGTCGACAACACTTATGCCACTCCCTATCTGACGCGGCCCATCGAGCACGGAGCAGACATCGTTCTGCATTCTGCTACAAAGTACCTTGGCGGCCACGGCGACGTGGTGGCAGGGATCGTGGTCGGTTCGGTCGAACAGGTCACGCAGATCCGGCTTGTGGGAATGAAAGACATGACAGGCGCGGTGATGGCGCCATTCAACGCGATGCTGATCCTGCGCGGGCTCAAGACGCTTGCGCTCCGGGTAGAGCGCCACTGTGCCTCGGCGCTGGTGATCGCGCGCTGGCTCGAAGCCCAGCCAACGGTGACAGCGGTGCATTATCCGGGGTTGGAGAGCTTTGGTCAGCACGACCTTGCTCTGCGCCAGATGGACCAACCCGGTGGCATGATCGCCTTCGAACTTGACGGCGGTATCGCGGCCGGGCGCGCGATGATGAACCGGCTCAAGATGATTCAGCGCGCAGTGTCGCTCGGCGATACGGAGACGCTGATCCAGCATCCCGCCTCGATGACCCATTCGACCTATACCCCAGAGGAGCGCGCCGAACACGGGATCAGCGACGGCCTGATCCGGCTGTCGGTCGGTCTTGAGGATGTCGCTGACATTCAAGCCGATCTGGCGCAGGCGATGTCGTCCCAGGGCAGCGCCATCGCAGCGGAGTAATCCATGACAGAAGCATCCCATTTGAAGACTGTCGAGCAACGGCTCTTGTGGCTGTCGCATTGGATGATCCATCACGCCAACCACGTCCGCCCCAAAGCGGGTGGGATCAAGATCGGCGGGCATCAGGCCAGTTCGGCCTCAATGGTGTCAATCATGACGGCACTGTATTTCTCGGCCTTGCGGCCAGAGGACCGGTGGCGTCAAGCCGCATGCCAGCCCGGTGTTCCATGCCAGCACTACCTCATGGGTCGACCAGACCGGGAACGGATGGAAGCATTTCGCGCCTACGGCGGCGTGCAATCATACCCGAGCCGCACCAAAGACGTGGATGATGTGGATTTCTCGACCGGATCTGTGGGCCTGGGCGTGGCAATCACTTCTTTCGCGTCGCTCGTGCAGGATTACGTCGCTGCCAAACCCTGGGGGCGCGATGCGCCGATGGGGCGCATGGTGGCGCTGGTCGGCGATGCGGAGCTGGATGAGGGTAACGTCTATGAGGCCCTGCAGGAGGGCTGGAAGAACGACCTGCGCAACTGCTGGTGGATCATAGACTATAACCGCCAATCGCTTGACGGGATTGTCCGAGAGGGGTTGTTCGGGCGTGTCGAGAAGATCTTCGCCGCCTTCGGCTGGGATGTGGTGCGGATCAAATACGGCGTCCTGCAACGCGCGGCCTTTGCCGAAAACGGCGGCGAAAAGCTGCGTGACTGGATCGATGCCTGCCCAACTCAGGACTATGCCGCGCTTACCTTCATGGGCGGCGCGGTCTGGCGCCAGCGCCTGATGGAAGATCTGGGGATCAGGGCGACGTCAGCGCCCTGATCGAGCGGCGCAGTGATGCAGAACTCAGCGTTGATGGAAAACCTTGGCGGCAATTGCGTGGCCACCATGGCCGGGACCTTCGCCGCAGTCGACCACGACCGCCCGACTTGCTTTCTCGCCTATACGATCAAGGGTTGGGGTACGCCGATCGCGGGCCACAAGGACAACCACGGCGGACTGATGAACAGGGCTCAGATGGCAGGCATGGCAAGCGCATATGGGCGTGCCTGAGGGCGCAGAATGGGAGCCTTTTCGCCACCGTGGCGGACCGCGCGGCGTTCGAGGCTTTCTGGACGACGCGCCCTTCTTCAAAGCCAGGCGCGGCGTTCAGGGATGCCGGCGCTGCCGTACCGGAGATCACCTTCGAAAACGAGCGTGAAACATCGACACAGGCCGCATTCGGCAAAATCCTCGATCAACTGGCCAAGGGCGACAGCGCGCTCGCCGACCGGATCGTGACGACATCACCCGATGTGACGGGCACCACCAACCTTGGCCCCTGGGTCAACCGGCGCAAGCTCTTTGCCCGCACCGTGCAGTCCGACGCATTCATCGAGCATCGCATCCCATCGACCGCGAAATGGGAATTCACGCCGGCGGGCCAGCATATCGAACTGGGCATCGCCGAGATGAACCTGTTTCTGCTGCTTGGGGCTGCGGGCCTTGCGCACAGCCTTTTCGGCAAGCGGCTCATCCCCATCGGTACGGTCTACGATCCCTTTGTGAACCGCGGCCTCGATGCATTGAACTATGCCTGCTATCAGGATGCGCGCTTCATGATCGTAGGTACGCCCTCTGGCATTACGCTTGCACCCGAAGGCGGCGCGCATCAGTCCGTGGGCACGCCGCTGATCGGCATGAGCCAGGACGGGTTGGCCGCCTTTGAGCCCGCCTTCGCCGATGAACTGGCGGTGATCCTCGAATGGTCATTCGACTACTTGCAGCGCGACGGCGAGGGTGACCCGGACGAGCGTACGTGGCTGCGTGACGAGACTGGCGGCTCGGTCTATCTGCGGCTCACCACAAACCCGATTGAACAGCCGGGCAAGCGCGGCAACGACGCGTTTCTCCAGGGAACGATCGACGGTGCCTATTGGTTGCGCGACCCTGGTCCGAATTGCGAGGTCGTCATCGCCTATCAGGGTGCCGTTGCTCCCGAGGCGATCAGGGCTGCCGGGATGCTGGCCGAAGCACGCCGGGACGTTGGCGTCCTGGCCGTGACCTCGGCCGACCGGCTGAACGCGGGCTGGACTGCGGCGCAGCGCGCGCGCGTCCGTGGCAACGATGCGGCGCAATCGCATATTGAGCGGATCCTGGCGCGGCTGCCTGCTCATTGCGATCTGGTAACTATGATTGACGGTCATCCCGCGACGCTGGCTTGGCTCGGCGCTGTGGCGGGGCACCGGACGATCCCGATCGGGGTGGAACACTTCGGCCAGACCGGGACCGTCAGCGATCTGTATCGGCACTTTGGCCTTGATGCCGGCAGCGTCGTTGCGCGAATCAACCGCCTGACTCGTGGCCGACCGATTGCGCCGAACCGAGCATCCTGAGGCTGGCCGACCGGGTCACCCGCGAAACGAGGCGTCCTGAGGGACAATCAATACGCTGGGTTTTCGGCACCAAGGGCAGCCTGGACCAAGTGAATGTCCGGTTCATCTGGTTGGTAGCCTTGTCCGGCCCGGCCTGCCGCCCGAGGCCTGTGCCCTGGCCATCCTTCGTACCGCGATCCGCCGCCTTCATCCCGACACGCTGGCCGTGCGCAGCTTTCGAGAGGCGCGGAAGCGCTATCACCGCGAGATGCCTCAAGCGCATACCGGCGCCGGTGCCGGGACTGAAGCCGCCCGGCCGTTCACGTCGGACCGGCCCGACCGCTCTCGAAACATGGCGGCCCGGCCTGGCTGTGCCCGGGTTCTTGTCCTCCGCTTGTGAAGGAGCCAGCCATGGCCGAATGTTTCACCCACTTTTCCTGCTTTCCCGATGCTGGCACGCCTGAGAAGGCCGCCCATACCCGCGCCGACACCGACACATCCGGTTGATCCCTCTGACATCGCGCGGCCGACAGCCCGTGACGACGGCCTCATTGCACCCCGAACTCGCCGCCGGCCGCTTCTGCGTTCGCCCTGGCCGCGCTGATGGCAGGCCGAAGCTTCTGCAAAAGCAGACCCGACGCAACCCGCTGAAACCGACTTCAGTCAGGTGTTCGAGGCGACTGACCGCATCCTTCGGGATGGGACGGAAACGTGCAGCCACCGGATCGGGGACGTGATGGAGAAGCCTAAGAAAGTCACCCCTCTGGCGCGTGACCCGAGGCGCGGCGCAAGCTGCCCTGCAGGGGAACGGCGGCCGACAGCGTGTTCGAAATCGTGCCGTATTTCAGCACGTTGCGATGCAGAAGATCGAGGCGCTGGTCGGTCTCGGGGCTGTCGACGATGATCTCGTAGCGTATCAGGGTCAGTTTGGGCGGCGCATCCTGGCGCACGGCCTCCAGTTTCACCTCCGCGCCGTCGATCTGGAACTGCAGCGTCGGCGTCACCCGCTCGATCCCCTTCAGCATGCAGGCGGCGAGCCCAGACAACAGCAGTTCGACCGGGTTCATTGCGTCGCGCCGCCCGGCCAGGTCGGTGTCGAGTGCGACCTCGGCCTCCTTGGCGGCCGCAAGGCTGCCGTGCGCGTCGATACGGCGGGCGTGGACGCGGTAGTCCATCAGATCAGCTTTCCGATCTCGGCCGCCGTCAGCACCTTGCCGGTCGAGACGACCTTTTCGTCCACCACCAGGCCGGGGGTCGACATCACGCCATAAGCCGCGATTTCGACGAAATCCGTCACCTTGACGATCTCGGCCTCTCTGCCCGCAGCCAGAGCCGCCGCTTTCGCATTCTCGGCCAGCGCCACGCATTTCTTGCAGCCTGAACCGAGGATCTTGATGATCATGATTTGTCCTTTCTTCAGATGAACCAGTTGGAAACGGCGTTGAAAATCAGGCCGATCGACAGGATGCCTGCGGTCACGACCCCCGTGAAGGCAACCAGCAGCGGCATCTTCACCACGCGCTTGAGCATGATGAGCGAGGGCAGCGACAGCGCCGTCACCGCCATCATGAAGGCCAGCACGGTGCCAAGGCCCACCCCCTTGCCCACCAGCGCCTCGGCGATCGGCAGGGTGCCGAAGATGTCGGCATACATCGGAATGCCCACCAGCACCGCCACCGGGACCGACCACCACTTGTCCTGCCCCAAGAGGGCCGAGATCACCTCGGCCGGCACCCAGTTGTGGATCGCCGCCCCGATACCCACGCCGATCAGCACATAGGGCCAGACCCGGTGGACGATTTCCACCACCTGATCCCTTGCATAGGCCAGGCGCCCGGCGCGCGTCATCGTTGCGGCCTCCCCCGCAACCGGACCCACGCGGACAAAGCCCGCCACCTGATCCTCCATCCCCAGCCGCCCGATCACCGTGCCACCGACGATTGCCACCACCAGCCCGACGACGACATAGGCCAGCGCGATCGGCCAGCTGAAAATCGAGGCAAGCAGGATCACCGAGGCAAGGTCCACCAAAGGTGACGAGATCAGGAAGGAAAACGTGATCGCCAGCGGCAGCCCGGCGGCCGTGAAGCCGATGAAGATCGGGATCGACGAGCAGGAACAGAAAGGCGTCAACGTGCCCAGCAGGGCGGCCAGGGTATTGGCCCCCAGGCCCGACCGGCCGCCCAGCATCGCCCGCGTCCGCTCGGGCGGGAAATGGCTTTGCACATAGGAGATGCCGAAGATCAGCACCGACAGGAGCAGGAAGATCTTGATCACGTCATAGACAAAGAACTGCACCGACCCGCCAAGCCGCGAGGCAGGGTCAAGGCCGAGGGCCACCACCCCCTGACCGACCAGATCGTTCAGCCAGACCATCCGCAGAAACTGATCGTTCATCCATCCGAACACGCTCATGCGCCGACCCCCTCGGTCGCGATCTCGCTGGCCAGGGCGGCATCGACCAGACGCCGGAGCGGCGGCGACAGCCCGGGGCTGATCCGGTAGCGCACCCATTGCGCGTCCCGGCGATCAACGACCAGCCCAGCCTGCTTCAGCACCTGCATGTGCCGCGACATCCGGCTTTGCGTCGCGCCCAGCTTGCGCATCAACTCGCAGACGCAATGCTCCGATCCATCGGCAAGCAGGCGCATCGCTTCAAGGCGCGTCGGCTCGGCAAGAGCAGAAAGGACGGTCACAATCATCGGACTTACTCCAGATCATGCGCATCTGCGCATAAGCGGGGGAGCCGTGCCCTGATCTGGATCATGCGGAACGATCTTGCCGCAGGACTGTCACCAAACCCCCACCGGACGGATCGGAATGGTTCCGGCATTCGGGAAGTATGGAACTGAACCGCGCCGGCCATGGCTTTGCGACGCTCGGCCACGAGACCAGTGCTATCCCGACACGCTCATCGAGCGGCGAAACAGCACCAGGCTGGCCGCAAAGAAGGTGATGCCCAGCCCGGCCATCAACGACAGTTCAACCCAGACCGCGCTTGGGCCCGCACCGCGGAACACCACCGCCTTGGCGAAGGCCAGGAAATGCCGCGACGGCAGCGCCATGGTCAGGCGTTGAACGATCTCGGGCTGGCTTTCGACAGCGCCCATGCCGCCCGACAGCATGATGATCGGGATCACCACCATGATCACCAGCAGTGCAAATTGCGCCATGCTGCGGGCGACGGTGCCCAGAAACATCCCGATGGCGGCAGCGGCGGCCAGATAGACGGCCGTCCCCGCCAGCAACAGCGGCACCGACCCCTCCACCGGCACCTGCAACAACTGCTGCACCACGAAGAACAGCGACAGGGTGAAAGCCGTCAGCACCACGACGACATTGGCCAGCACCTTGGACAGCGCAATCTCGAACGGCGTCAGCGGCATCACCATCAGATGCTCGATGGTGCCCTGCTCGCGCTCGCGCAGCATGGCGGCCCCGGTCAGCGCGATGGTCAGGAGCGACAGCTGGTTCAACAGCGACGACATCGCCTTGAACCAGACCGGGTTGCCGTTGGGGTTGAAGGCGCGGCGCAATTCCAGCCGCAAGGCGGGTTCAGGCGCATCGGGGCTGCCTGACAGAAAGGCGCGGGTTTCGGAGGCCAGGATATTGGCGATGTAATCGGTGCCAAGCTGGGCCTGCGATACAGCGGTGGCATCGACCTCCAACTGGGCGGCGGGCATCAGGCCGGCGATCACATCGGCCTCGAATCCGGGCGGAAAGCTGAGGACGAACATGATCTGACCGGCGTCCATTGCGGGCTGCACCCGGTCGGGTGTGATGGCGATCGGCGGCTGGAACCAGGGCGGGCCAAGCGCATCGGTCAGCGCCCTGGTCAGCGCGGAGTTGTCTTCATCCAGAATGGCGATGGCGGCGTTGCGGACGGTATCTCCGGCACCGCTGGCCTCCAGCATCACGGCGACAACGAAGGACCACAGGATCAGCACCACCATCACCGGATCACCCAGCACGCTTTTCAGCTCTTTGCCCGCCAGCCAGAAGATGTTCGTCAGCCGCCGCATCGCTCACCGCTCCTGCTTGCGCAGCGCCAGCACCGCCAGCCCGGTCAGGACCGGGCCAAAGGCGGCCAGACGCAGCAGGTGGCCGGACAGTTCGGACAGGCCGAGGCCCTTGGTGAAGGTGCCGACGCTGATGCCCATGTACCAGGTGGTGGGCCAGAACGTGCCCATGACGCGCGCCGCGCCTTCCAGCGAAGACACCGGCGTGATCATGCCGGAGAATTGCAGCGTCGGCATCACCGACAGGATTGCCGCCGCGAAGACGGCCGTTACCTGGGTGGCGGTCATCATCGACACCAGCAGGCCGTAGCCCGTTGCTGCCACGGCATAAAGCAGCGCACCCAGCACCAAGGCCGCCGGATCGCCCTTCAAGGGCACGCCCAGCACTGTCACCACCAGCGCCGTCAGAATGATGAAGTTCAAGAGCGTGATGCCGATATAGACCAGTTGCTTGCCGATCAGGAATTCGGCGCGGCTGGTCGGGGTGACGTAGAAATTGGTGATCGTGCCGATTTCCTTTTCGCGCGCCACGCTGACCGCCATCAGGATCGCCGGGAATAACAGCAGCAACAGCGGCGGGATCGAGGGGCCGATCGCCGGCAGGCTTTCCATCGCCGGGTTGTATTGAAAGCGCGGGACAAGTTGCGCGGGCGGGGCCGCATCGGGGCTGCGCGGCGTTGCCAGATCGGCAAGCGCCAGTGCCGATTGCCCAGCCTTGGCCAGCACATCGGCATGCGCGCTTTTGACATAGCTTTCCACCGTTCCGGCGCGGTTGGTGTCGGACCCATCGATCAGCCCGGCAATCTCGGCCGTCTCGCCGCGCCGCACGGCCTTGCCGAAGCCTGGCGGGATTTGCATCGCCAGCGCCAGCTCGCCGCTTTCCATCCGGCGTTCCAGCGCGTCGGGGTCGGTGATCGGTGGGTTTTGGGAGAACCAGGCCGAGTCCTCGAACCCCGACAGATAAGCGCGACTTTCCGGGCTTTGGTCCAGGTCGAACACCGCGAAGGGAATGTCGCGCACCTCCTGCGAGATGCCGAAGGACATGATCAGCAAGAGCAGCGCCGAGCCGACGAAGGAGAACACCAGCCGCACCGGATCGCGGCGCACCTGCATCGCTTCGCGCGTGGTGAAGGCCAGAAGCCGCCCGAGGCTGAAACCGGGCGCGGATTTGGCGTGGTCCTGTGCCGCCCCGGTGGCCAGCAGGCCCTCGTCCGCCGGGGCTTCGGCTGGCTCTGCGTCCAGCATATAGGCGATGAAGGCGTCTTCCAGTGTCGCCGCCCCGCGCGCAGCGATCAGTGCCTTCGGCGCGTCCGACACCAGCACCTTGCCCGCATGCATCAGCGAGATGCGGTCACAGCGCATGCCTTCGTCCATGAAATGCGTCGAGATGAAGATTGTCACCCCATCGCGCCGCGCCAGCTCCAGCAGCATCACCCAGAACGCATCGCGCGCCTGCGGATCGACGCCGGAGGTCGGCTCGTCCAGGATCAGGATGTCGGGCGCGTGGATCACCGCAACCGCCAGCGACAGGCGTTGCCGCACGCCCAAGGGCAGCGAGGCGGCACCTTGGTCGAGATAGGGATCCAGCCCGAAGCGCGGCACAAGTTCGGCCATCCGCTTGGCGGTCAGATCGCCCCCAAGGTGGAACAGCCGCGCATGCAACAAAAGGTTTTCACGCACCGTCAACTCGCCATACAGCGAGAAGGATTGCGACATGAACCCCACCCGTCGCCGCGCATCGAGATTTTGCGCATCGACCGGCTGGCCGAAAATCCAGGCCTCGCCCGTCGTGGCAGGGGTAAGGCCGGTCAGCATCTTCATCGTCGTGGTCTTGCCGCAGCCATTGGAGCCGAGAAAGCCGAAGATCTCGCCCCGTTTGATCTCGAAGCTGACCTTGTCGACGGCGGTGAAATCGCCAAAGCGCTTGGTCAGGTTCCGGGCGCGAATGGCGGGTGGGCCCGTATCTGTATCGGCGGCGAGGGCGGGTTCGGGGGCGGCTGTTTGGGCCGCATCGCCACCCAACAGCGCCACATAGGCGGCCTCGACCGTCGCGGTTTGGGTGCGTGCCATCAGATTGGCGGGGCTGCCCTCGGCCAGAATCCGCCCCGCGTTCATCGCAACCAGATGGCCAAAGCGTGCGGCCTCTTCCATGTAGGCGGTCGAAACCAGCACGCTCATCTGCGGGCGGTCGGCGCGGATGGTGTCGATCAGATCCCAGAACTGGCGGCGCGACAGCGGGTCGACCCCGGTCGTCGGCTCGTCCAGGAGCAGGAAATCCGGGTCGTGGATCAGCGCGGCGCAAAGCCCCAGCTTTTGCTTCATCCCGCCCGACAGCTTGCCCGCGGGCCGCTCCATGAACGGCGCAAGGCCGGTGGCACGGGTCAGCCGGGAAATCCGCGCATCACGCTCGGCCTTGGCCAGGCCATAGAGCTTGCCGAAGAAATCCAGATTCTCGCGCAGGCTGAGGTCATGGTAGAGGTTCTTGCCCAGGCCCTGCGGCATGAAGGCGATCCGCCGCCCGGCGTCGGCACGGTGGCGGGCACTGGCCATATCGCCGCCCAAGGTCTCGACCTGACCGGATTGCAGCTTCTTGGCCCCGGCAATCAGCCCCATCAGGGTGGACTTGCCCACGCCATCCGGCCCGATCAGCCCGAGCATCCGGCCTGCGGGCAGGTCCAGAGTCAAGTCGTGCAGGGCCTGCACCTTGCCGTAAAGATGGCTTACCCCCGCCAGCCTTGCGACGGGTGGAACCGGGGCGGCGGAGGTCATTGGTCGGCGCCGGATGCCGCCCCATCCATCGCCACTGGCAGGGCGGTGGCAAGGGGCGGGGTCAGCCCGTCGGGCCAATCGGGCACGGTGCCATCCGACCCGACCAGGCGCACCCAAGCCACGCCGCGCACCCCGGTCTTGACCTGTGCAAGATGCCCGGCCACCAGTTCCTGCGGGATACGAACGCGGATGCGGAACATCAGGCTTTCGCGTTCTGCCACGGTTTCCACCTGTTTGGGGGTGAATTGCGCCTGCGGGGCAACGAAGCTGACGGTGGCGGGTACGGCGACATCGGGCATGACGTCGACGACGATGCGGGCTTCGTCGCCCAGGCGGACTCTGGGGGCGGCGCTCGCAGGCAGGAAGAACTCCATGTAGATATCGCCAAGGCTGACCAGCGTCAGCACCTTGCCGCCGCCGCCCAGCACTTCGCCGGGTTGTGCAAGGCGGTAGAGAACGCGCCCCGCTTGCGATGCGTAGAGGGTGCTGTCCGCGATCCGCGCTTCGATCTCGTGCAGGGCCGCCGTTTCGGCATCGACGGCGCGTTCCTTGGCAAGGACCGTCGCCCGCGCGGCGGTAAGGCCGGCTTCGTCCAGCTGTGCCTGGGTGCGGCTGATATCCAGATCTTCGCCGGTGACGACACCGCGTTCACCCAGCGTTTCCGCGCGGGCGAGTTTGCTTTGTGACAGCGCCAGACTTGCCTCGGCCTGGGCAATGCCGGCCTGCGCAACGGTCACCGCCGCCTCGGCACTGGCCACTGCCGCCTCGGCCCGCATCTTCTGCGCGGCCAGTTCGGTGGTGTCCATTACTGCCAGCACATCGCCAGCCTGCACCAGGTCACCTTCGCGCACGGCAATTTCGGACACGCGCCCGGCCAGCCGGGTGGATACATCGACCAGATCGGCCTCGATCCGGCCATTGCCGCGGGCAAAGCCTTCGGGCGGCAAATCGCTGGGGGCCAGCAGAACCCGCCAGGCAGCATAGCCCAAGAATGCCGCGAGAATGGCCAACACGAGAGCAATGGAAATCTTGCGTGACATGGCTCAGGCAACTCCCTGTGGATGATCTTGCAGCGCGTCCGGAGGGTGACCTCGATAGAAATCAAGCAGGGCCGCGATGGCCTGTTCTGCTGTTTTAACCAGGGTGAACAGCTTGCGGTCCTGCGCAGCGATGATGCCTTCGGCGACGAGAAAGTCAAAACTCACGGCCCGGCCCCAGAACTCCGGGCCAAACAGCACAATCGGAAGCATCGACATCTTGCCGGTCTGCACGAGGGTCAGGACTTCGAACAACTCGTCCAGCGTGCCGTAGCCGCCCGGAAGGGCCACCAGCGCCTTGGCCCGCATCAGGAAATGCAACTTGCGCAGCGCGAAATGGCGGAACCGGAACGCCAGATCGGCCATGATGGTATTCCTGCGTCCGGCATGGAGGTCGCCCTCGATCACTGTCGGGTCACGCAGAATGGGCCGCTCCCGCTGCACGAGACCGCCGCTCAAAACGATCCTGGTCGTTTTGCCGTTTTCGGTGATCAGGACTTCGATGATGGCAGGGCCGAGGGTATGGCCGGCATCCCGGAAACGGCAGCGTACGCTGGGGTGTGGGTTGAGGCAATCATCAAAACGGACTGCCTGCAGCTGATGCAGGCGGACTTGCGCGTCTTCCATCGTGCGGCGACGCACCTTGCCCGGTACGAAATCACGCAGGTAGATCAGCAGGTAACCGCAAAGCATGAACAGCATGAGATAGCCAGGATCCGTCACGAAGTTGACTCTGCCAGTGACCATGACTGGCCGTGTTTGGTTGAGGGCGGATATCCGCAGCCTCGCCGGCAACCATGGCTTGAAAAAAGAAAGTAATCAATTACTATCTTGTGTGTTGATCCCATGCCTTCAGGCGTTTCGGCCTTGGCCAGATGCAGATTTCGGGGGCGTGCACGAACGTGAAGCGCCGGATGGCTTGGTCTCAGGTCCTTGCTGCGGGGAAGAAAACCGATTCCGCTCGGCTATGCGGCGACCGCAGGGAATTGGGCAAACGGACAGAATCCAGCCGTCGAAGGCCCGCCAGAGGGAGACCCGGTCGCCGGGAACCTAGACGTCGGTTTCGTCCATTCGCCGCGCACGCCATATGACGACCTGGCCGGCCACAGCCAGGTCGTTCACCCAGGAAGGGCCGCGGGACGGCGGGTCTTGCGGTTGTTGTCCGGTCAGGCGTCGACCGACCATTTGTAGTGGTGGTGTTCGAACATCGGGTGGATGTCGCATCCTTTGACCTTGGCGGTCGTGTGACGGAAAAGAGACCGCCAGTACGGCTGGATGAGAACGCCCTCCTGCTGGAGGATCGTCTCGATCCGCGCCATCACCTCGCGGCGTTTGTCGGCATCGAAGATCGCCGTGGCCGCGGTCAGTTCTGCATCGAAATCCGCGTTCGCCATGGCGGTTTCGTTCCAGCTTCCGCCGGTGCGGTAGGCCAGCGCCAGTACCTGCACCCCAAGCGGGCGCATCTTCCATGCGGTGGCCGAGAACGGGTATTTCGTCCAGTCGTTCCAGAAGGTCGAGCCGGGGAGGATCTTGCGCCGGATGTTGATGCCTGCGTCGCGGATCTGCCCGGCCACCGCGTCGCAGGTCGCGGTCTGCCAGCCATCCTCGATCGAGATCAGCTCGAATTCGTGATCGGCCATTCCGGCTTCGGCGATCATCGCCTTGGCGGCCGCCTTGTCGACCACCAGTGGTGGCAGCTGCGCATATTCGGGATGGATCGGGCAGACGTGGTGGTTTTCCGCCACGGTGCCCAGGCCGGCATATCCCAGCTCCAGGATGGTCGCGTTGTCGACCGCCATCTGCAGGGCGCGGCGCACCTTGGCATCCTTGAACTCTTCGGCAAGCTGGTTGAAGCGCACGGCCAGCGTATTGGCGGTGACCGCTTCGGTCTTGTCCCAGCCCAGCCCGTCCATGACGGCAACGTAATCGCCGACGGTCTGGTAGGTGGCGTCGATCTCGCCGGATTGGGCCGCCGCGACGATTGCCGCAGCATCGGTGCCCAGGTCGATGTATTCGATGCGGTCAAGATAGGGGCCGCCGTAGACCTCGGTTCCCCACCAGGCGTGGTCGGCGTTCCTGACCAGCACCTGCTTGACGCCGACCTCGTTGGTTTCGGGCAGATAGGGGCCGGTGCCGACCGGGTTGGCCGAGGGGTCGCCATTGTCATAGCCTTGGTGGACGATGCCGGCAGGGTAATCGGCCATCCCGACGATGATGGTGATGTCGGGCGCGGTCAACGTCAGTTTGACGGTATGATCGTCGACCACGGTCACGGCGCCGTCGCGCACCTGTTTGGTGGCCTCATCCTGCAGGGCCGCCATCCGCCCGGCCATCGAGTTGCCTTCGACCGAACCGTCGCACCAGCGCGCGATGTTGTGGACGACATCCGCGGCGGTGAAGTCGTCGCCGTTGTTCCACTTCACCCCCTTGCGCAGGTGCAGGGTGTATTCGCTGGCGTCGTCATTCGCGCCCCAGGACTCCAGCAGCATGCCGCGCAGCGATCCGTCGTTTTCGTATTCGACCAGATACTCCAGCCAGCCGCGCGCGAAGTTCGAGATTTCGCCCCAGTCGGCGGTTCTGGGATCTTTCAGGGCCTTGGTCTCCATCGCCATGCGCAGGGTGCCGCCCATCGTGGCCTGGGCCCGCGCGGCGGGGGCGGTGACGCCCAAGAGGCCATAGGCGGCGGTGGCCGAGACCCCGAGGGCGGTGGCGCGGGTCAGGAACTCGCGGCGGCTGAGACGGCCGGAGCGCGCTTCGTCGCCGTAAAGCTCGGCGCCGGGGTGAAGGGTGCGTTTGGTCGATGTTGCGTTTTTCATGGTGGGTTTCCCTGATGGATTGGCGGTTTCTTGCTGTTGCGTTGTGGCGGTCACGGGTCCGGCGGCGCGGTCGGGTGGGCCCTGGCGATCTGCGTCGAGGGCGAGCGGTCGACCGGTGCCACCGCGTAAAAGAAGGTGACCGGGGCGGTGGCGGTATAGACCAGCCATGTCCCTTCCGGGATCCACAGCGTGTCGCCGGGGCCGGCGTGAAAGGTGCCGTCGCGGGTTTTCAGCCGGAATTCACCCTCCAGGATGAACAGGACTTCGTCATAGGTGACGGTCCATTCCATCTCGCAATCCCTGAACACACCTATACCGGCGCCAAGCCGCGTGCTGAAGGACGTGTTCACCAGCCCCTGGACCGCAGCACCCGAAGCGCCGGGCACCAGATCCTGATCGGATTTGCGAAACAGCCTTACCCCTGGCATCGTCGGTCTCTCCTTCCTGCGGTTGCTATTCCACGCCGATACCGGCACGGATCTCGGATTTGCGCCGGTCGACATAGCCGGTCAGGTCCCGCAAGAGATCGGGGTCGATCGGCGGCGCCTCGTATTCGTCCAGCATCTTTTTCCAGACGCCATTGGCGCGCTGGGACGCGGTCAGCGATCCGCGGTCGCGCCAGTTCTCGAAATTGCTCCAGTCCGAGACCAGCGGCGCATAGAACGCGTCTTCATAGCGCCCGAAGGTGTCGGTGGCGCCGAAGAAATGCCCGCCGGGGCCGACTTCGGCAAAGGTCGACAGCCCAAGCGCGCCCTCGTCGACCGCGATCGGCTGCAGCATGCTGACCATCATCTGCAGCATTTCCGCGTCCAGAATCAGCTTCTCAAACGAGGCGGTCAGCCCGCCTTCCAGCCAGCCGCCGCCGTGGATCATCAGGTTGCAATGGCTCATCACCGTCGACCAGATCGACATCTGGCTTTCATAGGCGGACTGGGCATCCTCCACATTGGCCGCGCAGGCGTTCGATGACCGCCATGGCAGCCCCTGAAGCCGCGCCAGTTGGCCCGAGGCGAAAGCGGCCTTGGCATATTCCGGCGTGCCAAAGGCGGGTGCGCCGGTGCGCATGTCGACGTTGGAGGCGAAAGAGCCGTAGACGCAGGGCATGCCGGGCTGCACCACCTGCAAAAGGGCAATCGTGGCCAGCGCTTCGGCGTTCTGGCCGACCAGCGCGCCGGCCATGGTCGCCGGCGCCATGGCTCCTGCCAGGGTGAACGGGGTGACGATCACCGCCTGTCCGCATTCGGCAAAGGCCCGCGCGCCATGGGTCATCGCGGCGTCCAGCACCAGCGGCGAGTTGGTGTTGATGTTGCCGATCAGCGCGGGGTCTCGCTGCAGCCCGTCGCGGTCTGTCGCGAAGGTCAGGCAGGCCATCTCGATCGCGTCTTCGGCGCGGAACCGCCCCAGCATCCACGATCCCCAGACCTTGTCGGTCAGCTCGATCCCGTTCAGATAGCCTTGCAGGTGGCGCACCTCGGGGGCGAGGTCCATCGCCTCGAACGGGGTGCCGTAGAGGTAATGGATGGTGTTCAGCGATTGCAGCAGGCGCACGAAGTTGCGGACATCTTCCGTGGTGCCGCTGCGCCTGCCGCGGTCGAGGTCGCTGCAATAGGGCGGCCCGACGACAGAGCCGAAATTGACGGTGTTGCCGCCGAGGGTCAGGCTGCGGGCCGGGTTGCGGGCGCGCAGGGTGAAGGTGGACGGCGCCCTGGCGATCTGCGCCTCGATAAAGGCGGGATCGAACCGCACCCGCATCGTGCCGTGATCGACCGCGCAGCCGGCGGCTTTCAGCACGTCGCGCGCCCAGGGGTCGTGCATCTCCATCCCGGTCTCGGCCAGTAGCCGCAGCGAGGTCAGGCGGATTGTCTCCAGATGGTCGAGGCTGAGAACCTCGACCGGGGGAACCGGGTTGCGCAGGGGCCCCCAGGGCAGTTGCGTCAGGGCGCCCTTGACGCGCGGACCGCGTCGGCCGCGACGGCCAGCGGACTCGGGTGCCGCGATCATGGGCTCGGACGTGGCGTTCATTCCATGCGGCCTTTCCATGCTTCCAGTTTCAGGCGCGCCGAGACGCCCAGCCCCAGGAATGGCTCGGGTGGAATGGGACAGGGTGTGCCATAGGCCCGCGCGTGGCCAAGCAATTCCGACTCCCTGCCCGCGGCCCAGTCGGCGATAAGCCTGCCGTGGATCGTGCCCTTCGAGACGCCGATGCCGTTCTGGCAGGCGACGACGAAGACCCTGTCGGACAACCGCTGGAACAGCGGTTCGCTGTTGCGCGACATGCACAGGCCACCGGCGTACGTGTGTTCGAAGTGCGGCTCACCCAGGGTGGGGAACCGGCGCTTGAAATCGGCGATGTGCCGGCGGCGGTGGCGGACGAGGGCGGCAGGCGTGCTGCTGACCGTGGCGGAATGGGCAAAGCCGATCCGGTGCCAGATGCGGTTGTCCTGGGTGTGGCGGATGGTCGCCCCGGCCGCACCCACCGGGTGAACGCCCCAATCTCCGGCTCCGCCCAGGCGCGCGGGATCTGACAGCGGCGCGGTCAGGCTGGCGAATGACATGATGGTAAAGAGGCTGTGACGGGCGATCCCGAAGGCCTCGGTAAAGCCATTGGTGGCCAGGATGATGCCGCCGCCGCGCAGAGCGCCCTTCGGGCTGCGCAGCATGATCTGCGGCGACAGCGACAGCTCGGTGACCGGCGAGTTCTCGTAAAGATCGACATTCTCGGGCAGGCTGGCGGCAAGGCCACGGGTCAGGGCGGCGGGGTTCATCAGATAGGTGCCGGGGGAATAGAGGCCCAAGCGGTAATGACCGATGCCCAGCCGTTCCTTCAGCGCCTCGGTGCGAAGCGGGGTGCTTTCGCATCCCAGAGCGGTCAGAAATTCCTGCGTCTTGTTGAGGATGCCGATGGCGCGGTCACCCACCGCCACCATGTATTTGCCGCGCCGGCTCCATTGGCAATCAATGGCGTGGTCGTGAACCAGCCGGTCAAGCTCGGCCTGCCCGGCGCGGTGCAGGGCCAGGATGCGGCGGCCGCGGTCCAGATCGCCATGGGATTCCTGCAAGAACGGCAGGTCGATCGCAAAGCCCGCGTTGCGGCCAGCGGTGCCGCGGCCAACGCGGTCGGCCTCGACCAAAGCGATGCGCTGGTCGGGGAAATGGGTGGCGAGGGTGCGCGCGGCAGACAGCCCGGCATAGCCGGCGCCGATCACGATCCAGTCGGCGACCACGTCGCCTTCCAGCTCGCGCGCGGGCGGCGGTGGCGGCAGGATGTTGAACCAGCCGTTGCCATCGTCGAAGCGGGGCAGGAACCGGGTTTTCTGCGAGGGTGCGGAGGTCATTCCAAGGGTCGCCTGTAAGCCGGAGTTTCGGGGCGGATCAGACCCAGCTGTGCAGGACCTTGCCGCCGGTGATGGTGCAGCCGTTCTCGAAATAGGTGCCGCCCAGAACCTCGCGCACCTCCAGGTTGGTGTGTTCTTCCAGCACCGAGGGCAGCAGTTTCAGATGGCCCTTGCCTTCAAAGGCCACGCCCTTGCGGAAATCTGTCGCCTCGATCTGCAACAGCTCACACACGGCTGGCTTGCCGCCGGGGTCCATCGAGGGGAAATAGCGCAGGTTGATCTGTGGCCAGCGCATCAGCGCGGGGATGTCGTCATAGGGAATGGCGCGTTCGATATCCAGCCGCCCCTCGAACAGCCGCTCGCCGTGGCTGGCGGTATAGGCGCCCATGCTGGTGCCGGGGCCAAGCGCTGGCATCGCCGGGTTCTGCGACTGATAGGTGGATTTATACGTCTCGCCAAATCGCTTGTTGAAGCCCATGATCATGCCGCGGACCAGGCTGAAATCCTTGTTCACCCAGGTCTGCACGCAAAACCGCGCGTCCTGGCCCTGATAGCGGCAGCCGATCCAGTGGACGGTTTCCTGATACCAGGTCCGCTCGGGGTTGATGATCGCCTGTTCGGGCTGATCCCACAGGCTGTACCATTTGCCGAAATCCACGATCACCAGATCGGGTTCGCTGCTCGGCTCCAGCGGTTCGGGCAGATAGGAGGCCACGGCAGCGGGGTCCGACCGATAGGCAATGCACATATGCTCGGTGCCGAAATGCCAGGGCAGATTGCCGACCACATTCGAGATGCCCTCGGGCGAGGGGTATGAGAACCCCTTGAGATCGGAAATCTTCGTCATCACCCCCCTTCGCTCCCCTGCGCGGCACGGTGGCGGCGCAAGGGCCAGCCGATTGCCGCGGTTGACAGTAGCCAAGGCCTTTGTTGAAGATAGTGAAAAATAGGGTGCAATCATTTGAGCAATTCTCAAAACATGCTGGCGCGGCTGGAGATCCGCCATCTGGCGGTGCTGCAGGCATTGGCGCGCTGGCAATCGGCGACGGCGGCAGCCGATCACCTTGGCATCACCTCGTCGGCGATTTCTCACCGCTTGCGCGAGGCGGAACGGCGGTTGGGCATCCATCTGACCACGCGGGTCGGCAGCGGCCTGCGGCTGACCGAGGCGGGACACCGGCTGGGCCAGTCGGCAACCCGCATCCTGGACGAGTTGGGCCGTGCCGAGATCGACGCCGCCCGCATCGGGCGCGGTGTGGGGTCGGTGGTCCGGCTGGGGGTCGGCACCTACAGCATCTACAACTGGCTGCCGCGTTTCATGCGCGAAGTGGAAAGCCGCTATCCGGAAACCAAGCTGGAGGTGGTGGGCGAAGCGACCCATCATCCGCTGGCGCATCTGCGCGAAGAGGCCGTCGATATCCTGCTGCTGCCGGGCCAGATCACCGAACGCGGGGTCGTCGCCCTGCCCAGCCTGCAGGACGAACTCGTTTGCGTGATGGCACCGGGCCACCGGCTGGCCGGCCGTATCAGCATCGAAGCGGCCGATCTTGGCGACGAGACCCATGTGACCTACAGCTCCGAGATCCTGCCGGGGTTCGAATACGACGCTTTCTTCCGGCCGGGCGGGCATTATCCGAAACGGCTGATGAACATAGCCCTGCCCGAGGCGGTGATGGAACTGGTCGCCGCCGGCCTGGGAATTTCCATCCTGTCGGAATGGGTCGTGCGTCCGCGCCTGCTGCGGGGCGAACTGGTGTCGGTCCGGCTGACCCGGTCGGGGTTGCCGCTGCCCTGGCATGTGGTGCTGCGCGAAGAAGACTGCACGGGCGGCGAGCGGCACGAGGTGGCGAAGGCGCTGGCCCAGTGGCTGGCAGCGGTGAAGGCCTAGGTCCGGGCCCCCACGCCGTGGCGGGCCAGCCGCGGTGTGGCGGCTGACCCTTCACTGGCCGCGATCAGTCGACGAAGCCGACGTTTTCCATGTGCAGGCTGAGCGTCGGCGAAATCGCCGATCCTGCCACGTTCCTGTTCATCAGGTAGTTCAGCGTCTCGAAATGGGCAAAGACGATCGGGGCCTCGGCGGTGACGATGCCGCGGATCTGGCGGTAGAGGTCCATGCGCTCGGCCACATCGACGCTGGCTGCCGCCTTGTCGATCAGCGCATCCACCTCGGCATTGGCATAGGCGGTGGTGTTGATCGGCCCGCCCGAGCGGATGACCAGCGAATAGAAGTTGTCGGGGTCGATGGTGCGTTCCTGGTAGGCGCTGGTGATCTGGTAGTTGCCGCTGACGAAGGCGTCATACCAGACCGAGACATCGACGGCGCTGATGGCCATGTCGATGCCGACGGCGCGCAGGGCCTCGCGCACCACCTGGCCGGTTTTCAGGAGTTCCGGATATTGCGACAGGCCAAGGTATTCGATGGCCAGACCGTCGGGATAGCCCGCTTCGGCCAGCAGGGCCTTGGCGGCCTCGACGTCCTGTGCGGCCCCGAAAACCCCGGTGTCGTCATACCAGGGCGATCCGGTCGGCACCTCGATCAGCCCCAGTTCGCCGGTGCCAAGATAGGCCAGGTCACGGATGTCGGCGCGGCTGATCGCCAGCGCCACCGCCTGCCGCACCTTGACGTTGTCAAAGGGTGCCACGGCGGTATTGAGCGCCAGGAAATCGGGAATGCCCGCCACCGGGCTGCTGACATAGGTAAAGCGCGGGTCGTCCTTGAGGATCGGCACCTGATGCAGCGGGATCGCATCGACCCAGTCAAGCTCTCCGGCGGCCAGCCCGTCGATCCGGCTTTGATCGACCAAGAGGAAGCGGAAGGTCACGCTGTCGAGATGCGGCAGGCCGGGCTTGAAGTAGCTGGGGTTCTTTTGCAGCGTGATATGGTCGCCCTGCATCCACTCGACAAAGGTGAAGGGCCCGGTGCCGACCGGGTTGCGGGCCGGATCACCGCTTTCGATCGCAGCGCGGTTCACGATCTGGCCGTTGGTGGCGAGGTTGGTCAGGAACGGCCCGAACGGCGATTTCAGGCGAAAGGTGACGGTCTTGGCATCGGGCGTCTCGATGCTGTCGATCTGCGCGTAAAGACCGGCGTAGCCGCTGGCCGTCGCCGGATCGAGAATGCGCTCGAAGCTGTATTTCACGTCGGCCGAGGTGAAGGCCTCGCCGTTGTGAAAGCTGACGCCCTCGGCCAGCGTGAAGGTCCAGGTGGTGGGGTCGTCCTGGGTCCAGGCGGTGGCGAGGTCGGGGATGAAATTGCCGTCGGCGTCCAAGTCGATCAGTTTCGAGAAGATCCCCTCGTAGACCTGCGCGCCGGTGTAGATCGTCGAGGTTGCGGGGTCGAGAACGTCGGGCTCACCAGTCAGCGCGGCGCGCAGGTCGCCGCCCTGGCGGAAGCTCTGGGCAAAGGCGGAACGGGGCAGGGTGGTGGCGAGGGCGAGGGCTGCGGCAGACTGGCCAAAGCGGCGGCGGGTAAGATGGGTCATGTCGGGGTCCTTTCGGGGATCAATGCTTGGCGATGAAAGCGAGGAAGGCGGCGTTGAACGGCTCGGGGGTTTCCCACAGGCAAGCGTGGCCGCCGGAGGTGGTTTGCCACGTGGCACCCGGGATCGCCGCGTGCAGCCGTTTCGACAGACGGACCGGGATCAGGATGTCTTCCTCGCCGGCCAGCACCAGGGTCGGCACCTTGATCGCCTTCGCGCGGGCCAGCGCGTCATGCTTCTGGATCACGTTCAGCTGCGACAGATAAGCATCCACCGTCATCGGCAGACCTGCCATCGCCTCGGCAAACTCGGCCGCCTCGTCGGGGCGATCTTCGAAGAACGGGCCGGTGAAGGCCCAAAGGGCTACGTCGCGCATCACGAAGGGCACGTCGATCTTGCGGGCGATGTCGGCCCACATGGCGAACATGGTCTGGCAGAACGGATCGGCCACGCCATAGGTGCAGGCCAGGGTGACGGATTTCAGATCGCCCGGATAGGCCAGCGCATATTCCTGCGCGATCATGCCGCCCATCGACACCCCCATCAGGTGGAAGCCGGTGATCTTCAGCTGGTCTACCAGCGCCTTGGCATCGTCGGCCATCTGACGCGAGGTATAGGCCCCGGCGGGCTTGTCCGAGGCGCCGATGCCGCGGTTGTCGAAGCTGAGAACGCGGTAGCCGGCATCGACCAGCGCCGGGGTCTGGAACCCCCAGGAGGCTAGATCGTCGGCAAGGCCGTTGATCAGCACGATGGTGCCTTTCGTGCCGCTGTCACCGTCGATCTGGTAGTTGAGGGTTATGCCGTTGGCTTTGGTGGTGGGCATGGGGAGTCTCCTTCAGCTTTGGGGTTCGGGAAGCCGCGGGATCGCGGCCAGCAGGGTTCGGGTGTAGTCGTGGCGGGGCGCGTGCATCACCTGGTCGGTGGTGCCCTGTTCGACCAGCACGCCGCGGGTCATCACCGCGATGTCGTCGCTGACATGCTCGACGACGCCAAGGTCGTGGGTGATGAAGACGAAGGCGACGCCAAGGTCGCGTTGCAGGTCCATGAAGAGGTTGAGAACCTGCGCCTGCACGCTCATGTCCAGCGCGCTGACCGGCTCATCCGCGACGATCAGTTCCGGTTCGCTGGCCAGTGCGGCGGCGATGGCAACGCGCTGGCGCTGGCCGCCCGACAGGTGCGTCGGCAGGCGGCTGGCCAGCGCCGGGTCAAGGCCGACGCGGGCAAAAAGGTCGCGGGTGCGGGCCATGCGGTCGGCGGGGGTGCCGATGCGGTAGCAGTCCAGCGCCTCGCGAACGCTGCGGCCGACCGGCCAGCGCGGGTCGAGGCTGCCCCAGGGGTCCTGGAACACCGGCTGCAACCGGCGGCGGAAGGCGCGCAGGGCGGGGCCGCGAAGGCCGGTGATCTCGGTGCCGTCGAAGATGACACTGCCGCTGTCGGGCGTGGCAAGGCCAAGGATGCAGCGGCCGAGGGTGCTTTTGCCGCTGCCGCTTTCGCCGACAAGGCCCAGCGTCCGGCCGCGCCCGACCGACAGCGACACATCGTTCACGGCGGCGACATGGCGGCGTGCCCAGGGCGGGCCGCCGGCGGCATAGGTCTTGGTCAGCTGGGTGACGCGCAGAAGATCAGCCATGGCGCTGCTCCGCCG
Organism: Rhodobacter sp.; assembly: GCA_016704435.1. Taxonomy (GTDB): domain Bacteria; phylum Pseudomonadota; class Alphaproteobacteria; order Rhodobacterales; family Rhodobacteraceae; genus Pseudogemmobacter. The sequence continues at coordinate 29,626 of JADJAB010000014.1, forward strand.
CGCGAAGGCTTTCGACGCTCCATTCGGCGGGGATCACCGGCAGGCGGCTGCCGCGCGGCGCGCCGACAGGGTTCGCGGCCAAGAGGGCGCGGGTATAGGGGTGCTGCGGCGCATGAAACAGATCGCGCGTCTCGGCCAGTTCCAGGAGCTTGCCGCCATGCATGACGCCGACCCGGTCGCAGACCTGCCCGACCACGCCAAGGTCATGGGTGATCAGAAGGACCGTGGTGCCATGACCGCGCCGCAGCGCGCCGATCAGCGCCAGCACCTGCGCCTGAATGGTGACATCCAGCGCCGTTGTCGGCTCGTCCGCGATCAGCAGCTGCGGGTCGTTGGCCAGCGCCGCCGCAATGACGATGCGCTGCCGCATGCCGCCGGAAAACCGGTGCGGCGGGTCACGGTAGCGGCGGGCGGCGTCGGGGATGCCGACCTCGACCATAAGTGCTGTGGCGCGGGCACGAGCCTCGGCGCGGCTGACGGGATGATGGGCGCGGATGGTCTCGGCCACCTGGTCACCCACCGGCCAGGTCGGGTCGAGGCTGGCAGAGGCGTCCTGCACGATCATCGCCGCGGTGTTGCCCCGGACGCGGCGCAGATCGGCCTCGGCAAGGCCGATCATCTCTCGCCCGGCAAGGGTGATGCTGCCGCTGATCCGCGCATGGGCGGGCAGCAGGCCAAGGATCGCGGCGGCCAGCGTGCTCTTGCCGCTGCCGCTTTCGCCGACCAGACCGAAGATCTCGCCCTTGTCGATGCTCAGCGTGACTCCTGCAACGGCGGGGCGGGCCTGCGCACCGAAGCTGACCGACAGGTCGGCAAGGCTGACCAGCGTCGTCATTCCGCCACCCCCTTCGGGTCGAAGGCGCGGCGCAGCCCTTCGCCCAGGAGCGTGAAGGCCAGAACGGCCAGAACGATGGCAAGGCCGGGGAAAACCTCGACCCAGGGGGCGACGGTCAGCACGTCGCGCCCTTCGGCCAGCATGCCGCCCAGCGACGGGGTCGGTGGCTGCGCCGAGCCAAGAGAGCTGAGGTCCCGCTTCCAGTTGGAGCGCGAAGGCGCCAAGGATCGAGGCCTGCACGATCACCGGGCCAAGCGCGTTGGGCGCGACATGGCCAAGCAGCACCCGCAGGTGACTGGCCCCGCGCGCCCGCGCCCCGGCGACGAATTCGTGGCGGGTGACGACAAGCGTGCTGGTGCGCATGACCCGCGCAAGGATCGGCAGGTAGATGACGGCGATGGCCAGCGTGGCGACAATGCTGCCGGGGCCGAGGATGGCGATGAAGGTGATCGCCAGCAGCATCGCCGGCAGCACCAGGATCATGTCCAGCGTTCGCGAAATGGCGCTGTCCACCCAGGCCCCGAAATAGCCCGCCACAAGGCCAAGCGGCACTGCCAGCACCAGCGAGATCGCCACGGCGGCCAGCGACACCGCCAGGCTGACGCGCAAGCCGTGGATCACCCGGCTCAGCACATCGCGGCCCAGCACGTCCGAGCCGAAGGGATGGGCGAGGGTCGGCGCGCCCATCACGCGGCTGGGTTCAAACGCCTCGGGGTCGTAGGGGGCGACCCAGGGCGCGGCAGTCGCGACCAGCGCCAGCAGGCAAACAGCAGCCCGCCGGCAAGGATCAGGCGCTGCGGCGCGGCGATCATTCCCGTGCCCCGTCGGAAACGCGCGGATCAAGCCAGCCGACGATCAGGTCGGTCAGCAGCGAGATCACGATGAAGATCGTCGCGATCGCCAGCACGCCGACCTGCACGGTGGGATAGTTGCGCTGGTTGATCCCGGTGACGACCAGCCGCCCGACGCCGGGCAGGGCGAACAGCGTCTCGATGATGATAGCACCACCCAAGAGGACGCCGACCTGGATGCCGATCACCGTCACGATCGACGGCCCGGCATTGCGCAGCACATGGCCGTAGAGAATGCGCCGGTCGGACAGCCCCTTGGCGCGCAGGAAGGTGACAAAGGGCCGGTCCAGCACCGCAGAAACCGCACCGCGGGTGGTGCGCAGGATATAGGCCGCCTCGCCCACTGCCAGCGTCAGCACCGGCAGCGTCATGTAGCGCAGGTTGCCCAAGGGATTGTCGGCAAAGGGGACATAGCCGGAAGGCGGCAGCCACATCAGCGTGCCGGCAAAGACCAGCACCAGCATGATCCCCAGCCAGAAGTCGGGGACGCTGACGCCGAACGACAAAGCCTTCGGTCAGCCGGCGGGTCCACTTGCCCCCCGTCGCGGCGCGCACCCCCATGGGCACGCCGACCACGACCGCCAGCAGCATCGCAAGGCCGGTCAGTTCGAACGTGACGGGCAGGCGCTGTGCCAAGAGTTCCGACAGCGGCGCGTGGCTGACGATGTCCTGCCCCAGGTCGCCCTGCAGCAGCTTGCCGAGCCAACTCAGATACTGGCTGACCAGCGGCTGGTCGAGGCCAAGCTGATGGCGCAGTTCGGCCACGTTGGCGTCGGTGGCGCGAAAGCCCAGCATGGTGCGCACCGGATCGCCCGGCACCAGACGAATGATCAGGAACACCAGCAGCGACATCGCCAGCAGCACCGGGATGGTGATCAGGATGCGGCGAAGGATGAAGACAAGCTGGCGGCTCATGTCTTTCCCCCGGCCCGTTTCACAAGCTTTCGCATTAGTGTCTCGGTCAGGGTGAAGTGGACGGCGGCGATGGCGGCGGCATCGTCGGCACGGCGTTCGGTCACGGCGGCGACAAGGTCCTGGTGCTGGGTAATGGCGATCCGGCGCACCGCGTCGGTATAGGGCTCGGCGCCAAGGTTGAGGCTGATCTTGGTGCGCAGGTCCATCGAGATGTCGACAAGGATCGGGGTCTGTGTGGCCGTCGCGATGGCCCGGTGCAGCGCCGCGTCGGCGCGGCGCGATGCGTCGTGATCGGGCGCCGCCAGATAGGCGGCAAGGGCTGCGTCGATCGCCTCGATATCGGCGGGGCGGTGCCGTTCGGCGGCGGTGCGGGCGATCAGCGGCTCGATCAGGGTGCGGGCGTCGAAAATCTGTTCGAACGCAGCCCAGTTGTCGATCAGTTGCCGCTGCACATGGCCCTGCGACTGCGGCCCCCAGTCGGCGCGGACGAAGTAGCCGCCGTTGCGGCCGCGCCGCACCGAGAGATAGCCGGTCTCGGTCAACTGCTTCAGCCCGTCGCGCACGGTGCTGCGCGATACGCCCAGCCGCTCGGCCAGCTCGCGTTCGGTGGGCAGTTGCTGGCCCGGAACGTAAAGGCCAAGGGCGACGGCGGTCACCAGCTTGTCGACCACCGCATCGGCGACCGGACGGGTGACGATGGGGGCGCCAAGGTCCGCTTTCATGGCATCGCCCCGGGCCGGAACCGCATCAGGATGAACCGCGCCAGCGTGCGTGCGGCGTCGACGATGCTTTGCAGGTCCACGGATTCGTCGATGCCGTGCAGATCGTGGCCGGTGGCGCCGAAACAGATCGCCGGCGTAGCAAAGTCGTTGAGGTAGATGCGCGCATCGGTGGTGCTGCCGACCGTGTAGGCGACGGGTGCGGTGCCGTGGGCGGCGTGGTGTGCTGCGGCAAGATCACGGGCCAGCGGGCTGTCCTTGTCCAGCAGATAACCGCGGGCGCGCAAGCCGGTCAGCGTGACTTCCGGCTGGAGCGGGAAGTCGGAATCGGCCTCGGCACATTCGGCGATCACCCGGCGCACTTCGGCCTCGGCCCGGTCCGGCGTCCAGGCGCGGGGATAGCCAAGCCGCAAGCCGAAGCGCGCACTTGACGGCACGGTCGAGGTCCAGTCGCCGGCATTGAGCCGCCCGAGATTGACGTTGTAGGGATGCGCGTCGGTGGACATGCTGGGTTCGGGCGTTGTGCGGGCCAGATCGGCCGCCCAATCGCGCAGGCGCGCGGTGATCCGCATCCCCAGGTCGATGGCGTTGACGTTGCGGTGGGCGGATTCGGCGTGGCCCGAGCGGGCAATGACATTGACCGCGATCCACAGCACGCCGACGCCGCCGAGCAGCAAGTCCAATCCGGTCGGCTCCAGCACCACCACTTCGGGGGCGATGGCGCCCTGGGTGGCGGCGATCAGCGCGCCATTGCCGGTGCATTCTTCTTCGACGACGGCGACGAAACCGATGCGTTGGCGACTGAAAAGGTCCGGCACCGTTTTGCGCAGCGCCCGAAGCGCCAGCATCCCCACCGCAAAGCCGCTTTTCATGTCAGCGGCACCGCGCCCGCACATCCGCCCGCCCCGGATTTGCGGCTCGAACGGCGGCGAGGTCCAGAGCGCGGGGGTCTCGGCCGGCACCACGTCCATATGGCCATTCAGCAGCAGGTGCAGCGGCCCCTCACCGGGGCTGGCGGCCAGCACCTGAAAGCGGTCGGTGGTGGTCGGGGCGATGCCGGCGCTTGGGTCGGCGACCGGGCCTCCGGGGAAGGGCAGGCGGGTCGTGGACAGCCCGAGTGATTCGGCCTCGGCGGCGAAGATGTTCAGGGCTTCCTGCTCGATTCCGGCCACACTTTGGGCACGCACCAAGTTGGCGAGAAAGGCAAAAGCCGCCCCGGCGCCCGCGTCGATGGCTGCATCAAGATGGTCCAGCGTACCCCTCCCCAAAAGGTTTAATGTCTGATCCTTATACCAAATACCGTGATCTGTAAACGCAACGGCGCGGACGTCCGATGACGCGGCGGCAGCCGGGGGCGGACCGTACGACCAGTGCGCTTGACAGGGCGTCTCATTCGCGTCCAGCATTCGGGCAGTTGAGACTTTTCTTCATCCAGTTGCAGTTCATTGGCGGGCTCCCCCGGGGTGTCTTGCCGGGCAAGTCGTGGGAGGTCGTCACATGCCATCCAGTGAAGGTTTCGCGGATTTTCGCGCGTGGAAGACCTGGTATCGGGTCACCGGCGACCTGGCGGCGGGCAAGACGCCCTTGGTCGTCCTGCATGGCGGGCCGGGCTGCACGCATGACTATGTCGACAGCTTCGGCGATCTGGCCGGGACGGGTCGCGCGGTCATCCATTATGACCAGTTGGGCAACGGCAGTTCGACCCATCTGCGCGATGCCGATCCGGGTTTCTGGACGGTCGATCTGTTCCTGGCGGAACTGGACAACCTGCTGGCGCATCTGGGAATTTCCGGGAACTATTCGGTGCTGGGCCAGTCCTGGGGCGGCATGCTGGGGGCGGAACATGCGGTGCGGCGGCCCAAGGGGCTGCGCGCACTGGTGATCGCCGATTCCCCGGCCTCGATGGAGCTGTGGCTGTCCGAGGCGAACCGGCTGCGCGCCGAGTTGCCGCCCGAAGTGCAGGCCGAGCTTCTGAAATATGAAGCGGCCGGCAAGACCGACGATCCGGCCTATCAGAGGGCGGTGGATGTCTTCAACGCCCGCCATGTCTGCCGCGTCGTGCCGAACCCGCCCGAGGTGACGCGCACCTTCGATGCCATCGCCGAGGACCCGACCGTCTATCACACGATGAACGGGCCCAGCGAGTTCCACGTCATCGGCACCATGAAGCGCTGGACCATCATCGACCGGCTTGACCGGATCGCGGTGCCGGTGCTGCTGATCTCGGGCCACCATGACGAGGCGACCGTCGCCTGCGTGCAACCCTTTGCCGACCACATCCCGGATGTGCGCTGGACGATATTCAAGGACTCCAGCCACATGCCGCATGTCGAGGAACGCGCCGCCTGCATGCAGGTCGTGGGCGATTTCCTCGACTCGACCGAAGGCCAAAGCGACCAATCCAAGGGGAGAGACCAATGACCAACTGGACCAGATATGCGGCCCTGACCGGAGCAGCGGCACTGTTGTCGGCCACGGCCGTGACCGCCGGCGCCGAGACCCGCGAAGAGATGATGGCCGCGCACCGGGGCGGCGAAATCCGCCTTGTCGCAGCGGCGGCGGGCGGCACCATCGACCCGCAGATCAACTACACGCTGCAATACTGGCAGCTGTTCTATTTCACCTATGATGGCCTTGTGACCTTCAAGCGGGTCGAAGGGGCAGGCGCGGGCGGAGTCGTGCCCGACCTTGCCGAAGCCATGCCCGAGGTAAGTGCCGATGGCCTGACCTATACGTTCAAGCTGCGCCAGGGGCTGAAGTTCTCGGACGGCTCGGATGTCGGGGTGGATGACGTGGTGGCCTCGTTCCAGCGCGTCTTCAAGGTTTCCGGCCCGACGGCAGGCACCTTCTACAACGGCATCGTCGGCGCCGAGGCCTGCATCGCCGCGCCCGCCGATTGCACGCTCGACGGCGGCATTTCCGCCGATGCGGCCAGCAATACGGTCACCATCACGCTGACTGCACCGGACCCGGAGTTCCTCTACAAGATCGCCGTGCCGCATGCCTCGGTCCTGCCGGCCGAGACGCTGCAGGAAGACGCCGGCGTCACTCCGATCCCCACCACCGGCCCCTACATGTTCGAAAGCTACAATCCGAACGAAAGCCTGGTGATGGTGCGCAACCCGCATTTCAAGGAATGGAGCGTGGATGCCCAGCCCGACGGCTTCGCCGATTCCATCGTGTTCGATTTCGGCCTGTCGGCCGAGGCGCAGGTGACGGCGGTGCAGAACGGGCAGGCCGACTGGATGTTCGACCAGCCGCCGACCGACCGGCTGGCCGAGATCGGCACGCAGAACGCCGATCAGGTCCATGTCAACACGCTGACCGCGTTCTGGTATGTGCCTTTCAACGTCAACCTTGCGCCGTTCGACGACGTGCGGGTGCGCCAGGCCGTCAACTATGCCATCGACCGGGATGCGCTGGTCGGCATCTTCGGCGGCCCGGTGCTGGCGCAACCGGTCTGCACCATCCTGCCGCCGGCGTTTCCGGGGCATGAAGACCACTGCGCCTATACGCAGAACCCCGGCACCGACTGGACCGCGCCCGACATGGACAAGGCGCTGGCGCTTGTCGCGGAATCGGGCACCGCAGGGCAGAAGGTGACGATCGTCGTCGATGACACCAGCGTCATGCGCGATGTCGGCACCTATCTGCAATCGGTGCTGACCGATCTGGGCTATGACGCCTCGGTCAACTCGATCTCCGGCAACATCCAGTTCACCTACATCCAGAACACCAACAACAAGGTGCAGATGAGCGTGTCGCAGTGGTATCAGGACTATCCGGCAGCATCGAACTTCCTCAACGTGCTGCTTGGCTGCGCGTCGTTCCACCCCGGATCGGATTCCTCGGTGAATATCTCGGGCTACTGCAACGAAGAGATCGACGCGAGGATGCAGGCGGCGATGCAGCTTGCGACGACCGACCCGGACGCGGCCAATCTTGAATGGGCCAAGATCGACCAGGCGATGATGGCAGAGGCACCGATTGCACCGCTGTTCACGCCCAAGCATGTCGATCTGGTCTCGAAGCGGCTGGGCAACTTCCTGTTCTCGCCGCAGCATCAATGGCTGATGTCGCAGGCCTGGGTGCAATAGTGCACAGACCGGCGAGAAATCGGCAGCGCCGGCGATGAGCCTGCCGGCCGACAATGACCAGCCCGTCCCGCTGCCTCTGGCGGCGGGACCGGCGCGCGGGCCCTGGCAACCGCGTTTCGACGGCTGCGGCGCAACCGCTCTGCCGTCGTCTCGGTGCTGGTGCTGCTTTTGGTGGCGCTGCTGACGCTGCTGGCACCGCTTTACGCGGGCTATCTTGGCGTCGATCCGTTCCGGTCAAACCTGCGCGGCAAGGTCGAGATCGCGGGCGAGGTGGTGCAGGTGATGCAGCAGTCCACCGAAGGGCTGGGACTTGGCGTGACACCCATCGGGCCGACGTGGAACCCGGGCGGCTACATGCTGGGCGCCGACAACCAGGGCCGGGACGTGGCGGCCCGCCTGCTTTATGGCGGGCGAAATTCGCTGTTCATCGCCAGCGCGGCAACGGTGATCTGCCTTGTGCTGGCGACGCTGATCGGCCTTGCCGCGGGCTTTCTGGGCGGCGTGGTCGATATGGCGCTGAGCCGCATTCTCGACGTGCTCTGGGCGTTTCCGGTCTACCTGCTGGCGATTTCGCTTTCGATCGTGCTCTTGACCAGCACCATCGACCTTGGCCTGTTCACCATCACGGCGGGCAGCCTTGCCCTGCCGGTCTTCATCATCGGCATCATTTATGTGCCCTATGTCGCCCGACCCGTGCGTGCTCGCGTCCTGACCCTGCGCCACAGCGAATTCGTGCTGGCTGCGGTGGGCCTGGGCCTGCCGACGCATCGGATCCTGCGGCGCGACATCCTGCCCAACCTGATGCCGACGATCATCGTCTTCGTGCCGATCCTGCTGGCGCTGGCGATCGTCACGGAATCGGCGCTGTCCTATCTGTCGATCGGGGTGCAGCCGCCGGATGCCAGCTGGGGCACCATCATCCAGGACGGGCAGACGCTGCTCTACTCGCGCCCCGCCGTGGCGCTGGCCCCCGGCATCGCCATCGTGATCACGGTGCTGGCGCTGAACGTGTTGGGCGACGCGGTGCGCGATGCGCTGGACCCGCGCGGGCAGGTGCGCTGATGCTGGCGACGGTTCTGGCCCGGCTGATGCAGATGGCCTTCGTGATGTTCGGCATCTCGGTGCTGGTGTTCCTGATCTTCTTTGCCACGCCGGGCAGCGACCCCGCCGCCCGGATCGCCGGGCGCAACGCCGCACCCGAAACGGTGGAACAGATCCGCCACGAGTTCGGCTTCGACCGTGCCCTGCCGGTGCAATACGGCCTGATGATGAAACGGCTGTTCATCACCCGCGACCTGACGTCATTCGTCAACCGCGGCCAAAAGGTGATCCCGCAGGTGCTGGACGCGGTGCCGGCCACGCTGTCGCTGGTGGCCGGGGCGGCGGTGCTTTGGGTTCTGGGCTCGCTTTTCGTCGGCGTCGTGGCGGCGGCGATGCGCGATACGGTGGTGGACCGGGGCCTGATGATCCTGTCGCTGATCGGGATTTCGATGCCGGTGTTCTGGCTGGGCGAAGTGATGAACCTGATGAGCCAGAGCCGCTTTCACGACACCTGGCTGTTTTCCTGGGTGCCGGGCCTTGGCTATGTACCGCTGAGCGAAAGCCTTGGCGGCTGGTTCAAGGCGCTGGTGATCCCCTGGATCACGCTGGCCGTCCTGTACATCGGCATCTACGGCCGCATCCTGCGCGCCAATCTGATCGAGGCCTATTCCGAAGACTACATCCGCACCGCCCGCGCCAAGGGTCTGTCGCCGACGCGGATCATGTTGCGACATGCGTTGCGCACCTCTCTGTTGCCGTTCGTCACCATGTTCGGGCTGGATTTCGGGGCGCTGGTCGGTGGGGCTGCGCTGCTGACCGAGGTGGTGTTCGGGCTGAACGGGGTCGGGCGGCTGACCTTCCACGCGCTGCAGAACCTTGACCTGCCGGTGATCCTGGCCACCGTGATCTATGCCTCGTTCTTCGTCGTCGCCGCCAATGCGCTGGTTGACGTGCTCTATGCCGTGATCGACCCGAGGGTGCGCAAATGACCCTGCTTGCCGTCGAGAACCTGCGCGTCAGCTTTGCCTCGGAAGGCGGGCCGGTGACGGCGGTGCACGACGTGTCGTTCTCGGTCAATGCCGGCGAGGTCTTGGGCATCGTCGGCGAAAGCGGCTCGGGCAAGACGCTGTCGCTGCTGTCGGTGCTGGGGCTGGTGGACAAGCGGGTGACCACGGTGACCGGGCGGGCGGTGTTCCGTGGCCGGTCGCTCCTGGACCTGCCCGACCGCGAGATGCGCAAGATCCGCGGCCGTGACATCGCGCTGATCAGCCAGGATCCGATGACCGCGCTGACCCCGGTGCATACCGTCGGCGCGCAGATCGTCGAGCAGATCCGGGCGCATGAGCCGGTAAGCCGCGCCGCCGCCCGCGCGCGTGCGGTGGAGTTGTTGCGCGACGTGCGCATCCCCGCGCCGGAAAAGGCGCTGGACCGCTATCCGCACGAGTTGTCGGGCGGCATGCGCCAGCGCGCGGTGATCGCCATGGCGCTGTCGTGCAACCCCGCGCTGGTGGTGGCGGACGAGCCGACGACAGCGCTGGATACCACGGTTCAGGCGCAGGTTCTCGACCTCTTGCCGCTGCGGCAAAGCCATGGGTCGTCGGTGGTGCTGATCACGCATGACATGGGCGTGGTGGCGGAAATGGCCGACCGGGTGGCGGTGATGTATGCCGGACGGGTGGTCGAAACCGGCCCCGTTGCCGATGTGTTCAACGACCCTTGGCACCCCTACACCGGGGGGCTCCTGGCTTCGATCCCGCCGCTGACGGGCGCGCGGCAGGGGCGGCTTTACTCGATCCCCGGCATGCCGCCCGCGCCCGGCACCAAGCTGCCCGGTTGCGCCTATGTGGCGCGCTGCCCCGCGGCGATGGCGATCTGCCATACGCCGCCGCCCGAACAGATGGATGGCGCGCACCGGTCGTTGTGCTTTCTTGATGCCGGCCAGCGCGTGGCGGCCCGGCAAAAGGTGGGGGCGCCGGCATGACGGCACTGATCGCGGCCCGCAACCTTTCGCGCGATTTCGCGGTCGGGCGCACCTGGATACCGGGCAGCGGCCAGACCCTGCGGGCCGTCGATGCCGTCGATCTCGAGGTGCGGCGCGGCGAAACGCTGGGCCTTGTCGGCGAAAGCGGGTCGGGCAAGTCTACCCTCGGGCGCTGCATGACGCGGCTTCTGGAGGTGACCGACGGCCAGGTGCTGTTCGACGGACAGGACGTGACGGCGCTGCAGGGTCGCGCCTTGCGGCCATTCCGGCGCCGGGTCCAGATGATCTTTCAGGATCCGTCTTCGTCGCTGAACCCGCAGCGGCGGGTCGGCGATATCCTGACCGAACCGCTGGCGGTGCACGGCATCCGCGCCAAGGCCGATATCCCGGCCCGGCTGGCCGAATTGATGGACCTTGTCGGCCTGCCGGAAGCTGCCCCTGCGCCGGTTCCCGCACGAATTTTCCGGCGGCCAGCGGCAGCGTATCGGCATCGCCCGGGCGCTGGCGATGGAGCCGGAACTGATCGTCGCGGATGAGCCGGTCTCGGCGCTGGACGTCTCGATTCAGGCGCAGGTGGTGAACCTGTTCGCCGAGTTGCGCGAGCGGCTGTCGCTGACCTATCTGATCATCGCGCATGACCTGGGCGTCGTGCGCCAGGTGTCGGACCGGGTGGCGATCATGTATCTGGGCTCGATCATGGAAACCGGGGCCACAGATCCGGTGTTCGACACCCCGGCGCATCCCTATACCCAAGCGCTGATCTCGGCGATTCCGGTGCCGGTCGTGGGCCCGGAGGGACGCCGCAAGCGGATCGTGCTGACGGGCGAGATCCCCAGCCCGACCAACCCGCCGCGGGGGTGCAAATTCTCCACCCGCTGCCCGATTGCGCAGGATCGCTGTCGGACAGAGCGGCCCGCCCTGCGCGGTCTGGAAGATGGCCGATCGGTCGCCTGCCACTACCCGCAAAGCGGCGCCCCGGCGTGACGGTGCCAGAAGGAGATGCAATGACACCCGCCGATCTGATCGTGACAAATGCAAGCATCCTGACGATGGATCCTGACTGCCCGCGGGCCGCGGCGGTAGCGCTGGCTGGTGGCCGCATCCTGGCGGTTGGCACGACCGGGGACATCGCCAGACTGGCGGGCCCCGCAACAGAAACGCTTGACGCAAAAGGCGCCACGTTGCTGCCTGGTTTTGTCGAAAGCCACTGCCATCTGTTCATGGGCGGCGCAGAGCTGGGTCACCTGCAACTGGGCGGGTTGGAGGGTTTCGACGCGGTGGCTGCGGCCGTGCGCGAGTTTGCCGCCGCGCATCCGGATCAGCCGATGCTGATGGCGCAGGGGGTCAACTACAACCTCTTTGGTCCGCCCACCACGCGGCATGACCTTGACCGCATCCTGCCCGACCGGCCCTTTGCCATGGTCTCGACCGACCATCATACCATCTGGGCCAACACAGCCGCGCTGACGGCGGCGGGCTTGCTGGGCGGGTTTGAGACACCCCCCGGCAGCGAGGTGGTGATGGGCGCCGACGGTCTGGCTGCTGGCGAATTGCGCGAGCCGCCCGCCTCTGAGCCGGTAACGGCCCTGACCGGCGAAGGACGCGCCATGCTGGGCCTGCGGACGGGTGGCGAGCCGGAGACCGAGCCCACCGCGGCACAACGGAGCACGGATCTGGGGATGATGCGCCGGGCGCTGGATCATCTGGCGCGGCATGGCATCACCTTTGCCGTCAACATGGATGGCAACCTCTACACCCTGCAATTGCTGGACCAGATCCGGGCCGAGGGTGCCTTGACCGCGCGCGTCAAGGTTGCCTTTCATTTCAAGCCCTTCATGCCGCTTGACGCGCTGGAGAAAGCCAGCGCCATGGCGCGGGACTGGTCGGATGACTGGCTGACCTCGGGGCTGGTCAAGATGTTCATGGACGGGGTGATCGACAGCGGCACGGCGGTGATGCTGCACGACTACCCCTGCCGGCCCGGCTGGCGCGGCGAGCCGCTGTTCGACGCCGCGCATTTTGCCGAAGTGGCGACCGAGGCCGACCGCCGGGGCTTGCAGATCGCCGTCCACGCCATTGGCGATGGCGCGGTGCAATGCGTGATCAACGGCTATGAGGCGGCGCAGGCGGCGAACGGTCCGCGCGACAGCCGTCACCGGATCGAGCATATCGAGTTGATCGACCCTGCCGATGTGCCCCGGCTTGGCACGCTTGGCCTTGTCGCCTCGGTGCAGCCGCCACACCCGCCCGGCGCAATGGATTTCCCGCTGGAGCCTACCGTCCACAACATCGGCCGCGACCGCTGGGCCGATGCCTATCGCTGGCGGACCCTGGCCGAGGCGGGTGCCGAGCTGGCCTTCGGGTCCGACTGGCCGGTCGCCGATATCTCTCCGCTTCGCGGCATCAAGGCTGCAGTCTGTCGCAAACGCTGGGACGACGGCCTGCAGGACGAACGACTGGGCCTGATGGCCACGCTGGCAGCCTATACCTCGGGCGGTGCCCGTGCGGCCCATGCCGATCACGACCGGGGCATGGTGAGGCCCCGCTATCTGGCCGATCTGGTGTTGCTGTCAGGTGATATCGAAACGGTGACCGCCGACGCCATTGATACGCTGGAAGTTGCAATGACGATTTGCGGCGGCAGGGTCGTGTATCGGCGCGGTGCCACAACCGCATGACCTGTGTTTGGCCTGGACATTGTCGCCCGGTGTCAAGCGAGCCGCAGGCGCGGCAGAATTCTTCGCAACCTCGATACCTTCCAGCGTTGCCGAGGCCGCTACGAAGGATCCGAAACCGAGCCTGGGCCGGATTGCCCCTTGATGCTGCGGTGATCTGTTACCCGGCAATGGTTTGCCTTCAAACCTCGACAAGCTGGGTACGACCCTTGATTTCATGCTCCCGAAGCGGCGCACCAGGACCGCAGCGCGATACGATCCCGGTGTCGGAACCTGCCCGGCCTCGACGCCGCTGGCACCTGCCGGTTCTGCTGTTGTGGCCCCCCCCGGCCCAAGCCACGAGCCGGACCGCCTAAAGCAGCCATTCGACGGGCAGCCACCCGACGACCGCCACAACCACCCGCTTGAACGCGGTTGCGCCCGGTTCCACGGTGGTCACTGCGCGGCTGGTCGGGTCGATCCAGACCGTATGGCCGCCTTTGCCGTTCCACCCGCCAGGCCAGCCCCCTCAGCCCAAGGTCGAAGGCTGCATGCAGCCCGTTGGCCATCTGCGCGCTTTCGATCAGCAGGCCCATCTCGGTATTCAGCGTGGTCGAGCGGGGATCGAAGTTGAACGACCCGACGAAGATCCGGGCGCCATCCACGGCGAAGGTCTTGGCGTGCAGGCTGGACCCGGAAGACCCGAACGGACGAAGCTTGACCGCCGGCCGTTCCCCACCCGCCTGCGGATGCATTTCAAACAGCTGGATCCCGGAGCGCAGCATGTCCTTGCGGTGCTTGGCGTAGCCGGCATGGACCGGCACCACATCCGTCGCCTCCAGCGAATTCGTCAGGATTCGTACAGCGACGCCGCGCGCCTTCAGCGTGGCAAAGGCCCTGACCCCCGCCGCGCCCGGCACCATATAGGGCGAGACGACATCGAACCTCGCGCGAACGACGCCCACCGCCTTCAACAGCCGGACGGCCAGCAGATCCTCGCGCGGGACAGCGCCTTCGCCCTTGACCGGATCGTCGCTGACCAGGATCGCCTTCGTCCACTCCAGGCCCAGATCGCCACCGGTCATGGCCTTGACGATATCCGAGCCTTCCAGAACAAGCCGGTATTCAGCCAGCTGTGGATCAGAGTGAAACCGCGCCAGACCGTCGTCGATAGGGTCTGAACCTGTCAGGGTTCCGACGATCCCGGCGGCGGGATGCACCGAGCGTGCCGCCCAGTAGCGGTCGAAATCGGCCGAAACCTCGGGCACGATCGCGCCCACCGCCAGCACATCCAGATCGACGAACAGCGCGGTCGGCCCGGTGTCGAAATACTCGTTGCCGATGTTGCGCCCGCCCAGGATCGTCGCCTGGCCATCGACGGTGAACGACTTGTTGTGCATCCTGCGGTTCAGCCGGAAGAAGTCGAACCCATAGGACAGGCTCTTGAACCGGCGCAGGTTGAACGGGTTGTAGAGCCGCACCTCGACGTCGGGATGCGCCCCCAGCGCCGCCAGTTCGCGGTCAAGCCCCGAGATGCCGTTGTCGTCCAGAAGCAGGCGGACCCGCACACCCCGATCCGCCGCGCGCCGCAGCGCGTCAAGCAGCAGGTAGCCGGTCAGGTCACGGCGCCAGATGTAGTATTGCGCGTCGATCGACGATACCGCCGCATCGGCAAGGATGATCCGCGCGGCAAAGGCGTCGGCCCCGGCCTGCAGCGGCAACACGCCGGTCTTGCCCGCCTCTTCGGCGCTCTTGCGGGCGAAGGCCAGCGCCAGGGGACCAACCGATGCCGGCGGCAGGGCGGTGCTGTTGGTCCGCGCCCCTGCCTTCGGGGCCGGAAACACCACGCGCGCCACGACGATGGCTGTTGCCACCGCCACCACCGTCGCCGCGAGAACCTCCAGCAAGATCAGCATCGTGCCTTTCCTTTTCGCAGGCCGCGCGGGGCCATCACGCAGAGGCCGCGTCGCCCGGTCTTTCCTTCGGGTCCGGCGCCGCCAACAGGCGGAACCGACCGCGAACTGGCCGGTGATCCGAGGCGTTGACCGCGTTCGGGTCGCCGATCACGGCGCTGTCCAGAAGTTCGATGTCGTGGCTGTGGGCCAATCTGTCCAGATGCAGGAACGGGCGGCCCGCCGGAAAGGTCGGGCCCGGGCTGTGCAGGCGCAGCCAGTCGGGGACCGCTTCCAGCCCCAGCCGGTCGCGCCATTCGTTGTAGTCGCCGGCGATGATGGTTGGCCGGTGATCCAGATCCGACAGCCGCGCGGCGATGAAGGCAAGCTGCTTGCGGCGGTTGCCGCGCAACAGTCCAAGGTGAATGCCGACGATCCGCACCGCTCGGTCACGCACCGTCATGTCGACGATGACGGCGCCGCGCGGCTCCAGCGCGGGCAGATCGTGGCGGTGGATCGCCTCGATCCGGATGCCCGGCTTTTTCAGCATGGCGATGCCGTGCCAGCCAAGACCGACGCCGGTCGGCGTCAGGTCGATCACCTCGTAGGGGCCGATCCTGCCCTGCGGGCTTGGCAGGGCGGCGGGCCGCGGGTGGCGACGGAAATCGGCCTCTTGCAACAGAACGACATCGGCGTCGAAGCCGGTGATGGCGTCGACCGTGCGCATCGGGCGACGGCGGAAATCGCGGCCAAGTCCGGCGCGGATGTTCCAGCTGACCAGCGTCAGTTCGGTCATTCCTTCACATAGGCCTCGCCATCGGCCGCCGGTGCGCGGGCGCGCCCGATCAGGCCCGCAACCAGGATGATCGTGGCGATATAGGGCGCCATCGCCAGAAACTCGGACGGGATCGGCGTGTTCAGAAGCGCCAGCTTCTGTTGCAGCGAATTGGCAAAGCCGAAGACCAATGCCGCCATCAGGGCGCCCACCGGGTGCCAGCGCCCGAAGATCATCGCGGCAAGGCCGATGTAGCCCAGGCCGTTGGTCATGTTCTCGTCGAACCGCCCGACCGAGCCCAGCGTGAACCAGGCCCCGCCAAAGCCTGCCACCATGCCCGCCACCGTGACGTTCACAAAGCGGGTGCGATAGACGTTGATCCCCAGCGTGTCGGCGGCCTTGGGGTGCTCGCCCACGGCGCGGGCGCGCAGGCCCATGCGGGTGTGGAAAAGGTAATAGGTCGCCACCGCCACCATGATCACCGCGCCGTAGACAAAGAGATTGTGCTGGAACAGCATCGGCCCCAGCACCGGCAGATCGGCCAGCAGCGGAATGCGGATCGGCGAAAACACCGGAGCGTTGTTCAGGAACCGGTATTCCGAATAGACCTGAGAGAGCTGACGTAAGAGGTGACGCCCAGCACGAAAAGGTTGATCACCACGCCCGCGATGATCTGGTCGACGCGGTAGGTGACCACCAGCGCCGCAAGGATGAACCCGAACAGCCCGCCCATCGCCACCGCCGCCACCAGCCCGCCGATGCCGCCCAGCAGCGATCCGACCAGCGCGCCGGTGAAGGCGCCGGCCAGGAGCATGCCCTCGATGGCGATGTTCACCACCGCGACCCGTTCCGACAGAACCCCCGCCAGGCCGCCAAGCGCGATCGGCACTGCGCCGACGACCGTGGCCTGCAGCATCCCGGTCAGGGAAAAGCCCTTTCCGGCGGTGGCCCAGACCAGAAAGGCCGCCACCGCCAGGAAAAGGCCGATGCCCAGGCTGACGCTGGTCCGGCGCAACCCGCCGCGCAGGAACTGCCGCACCCCCAGAAAGGCCAGCACCGCCGCCACCAGATAGTTGAACGGCGCTGCGGGAATTTGCAGGTTGGGCAAGGCCCAGGGATCGGTCGGACGCGACAGTCGGAAGGTCGCGGTGCCTTCGGACCCTGCGGCGAAGACGGCGGCGGCCAGCACGGCCAGGCCCAGCAGGATCACGCCCGCGACACGGGCCTGGCGCAGCTTGGCGCTGTCCAGCTTGCGGGCCTGCGGGGTGATCGCTGCGGCGGGGGATGCGGTGCTCATGGCGCTACTCCTTCGCCACCGGGGCGGGCTTGCGGAACCCCCATGGGAACAGTCGGCGCACCAGCAGCGGTGCGGCGATGAAGACGATGATCAGCGCCTGGATGATGCTGATAAGGTCGATCGAGACGCCGGCATCCACCTGCATCTGCCGCCCCCCCGCCTCAAGCGCGCCGAACAGAAGCCCCGCCAGCAGCACACCCCAAGGGTGCGACCGGCCCAAGAGCGCCACCGCAATGGCATCAAAGCCGATCCCGGCGGAAAAGCCCGGCGAGGCGCGGCCCAGCACGCCGCTGACCTGGTTGGCCCCGGCCAGCCCGGACAGCGCCCCGGCCATGCCCATCGCCAGGACGATGATCAGCCCTGCCCGCATCCCGGCATAGCGCGCGGCATCGGGGCTTTCGCCGCTGGCGCGGAACTCGAACCCCAGCCGGGTGCGAAACAGGAGCCAGTGAATGAAGATCACCGCCGCGATCATCAGGAACACGCCGGCATGCAGCCGCAGGTTGGGGTCAAGCCACGTCAGGATGCGCGGCAACTCGGCGCTGCCCAGGACCGATTTCGAGATCGGGTCCGACCGCCCTTCGCGCTGGATGAAATCAAGCCGCAGCATGTAGTCGACCAGCCGGTAGGAGATCAGGTTCAGCATGATCGTGGTGATCACCTCATGCGCGCCCGTGGCGGCGCGCAGCCAACCGGCGATGGCTGCGTAAAGCCCACCCGCCATCGCGCCCACCAGCAAGACCAGCGGCACATGCACCACCGCTGGCAACCCGGCAAAGCTGAAACCCGCGATCACCGCCGCCATGCCGCCGATCAGCAGCTGGCCTTCGGCGCCGATATTGAACATGCCGGCCCGGAACCCCAGCGCGATGCCAAGTCCGGCCAGCGTCAGCGGGATCGCCGCGGTCAGCGTCTCGGATATCGCGTTGAACGAGCCTACCGACCCGACCAGAAGTGCTACATAGGACCGCCCGACCGTGGCAAGATCGACGTTGGTCGCCAGCATCGCCAAAGCGCCCAGCAGCAACGCCACGACCACGGCAAAGAACGGCACGACGATCAGGTCTTCCATCGCCGCGCGGTCGGGTGCGGCGCGTTTCAGGAATGCCTCGGACAGGCCCTCGGCCGGTTTCGGTTCGTCATTCATGCCGCCGCCCCTTCGTATCTGCCCGCCATTGCCAGGCCGACCTCGGACTTGTCCGCTGTCGCGCCATCGAATTCGGCCACGATCTTCCCCTTGAACATCACCAGGATGCGGTCCGACAGGGCCAGGATCTCGTCCAGTTCGGACGACACGATCAGGACACCGTCGCCTTCGTCGCGGGCCTGGGCAATGCGGCTGTGGATGTATTCGATCGATCCCACGTCAAGGCCCCGCGTGGGCTGCGACGCGATCAGGAATTCGGTGTCGCGCGACAGTTCGCGCGCGACGATGACCTTTTGCTGGTTGCCGCCCGACAGCGTGCTGACCGCATCGAAGATCGACCCGGCGCGCACGTCGAAATCCTGCACGGCCTGGGCGGCGGCCTGGTTGACGACCCGCCACAGCATCGTCGGTCCGCGCGAAAAGCGGTCGTCGTAATAGCTGTCCAGCACCATGTTTTCGGCAATGGTGAAGGCGGGGATCAGGCCGGTGCGCTGGCGGTCCTCGGGGATATGGGCAAAGCCCATGCGGTGGCGGTCGCGGGCGCTGGCGCGGGTGATGTCCCGGCCCTTGAACAGGACGGTGCCGCCGGCCACGCGGGTCAGCCCGGTCAGCGCCTCGACCAGTGCCGACTGGCCGTTGCCCTGCACCCCGGCGATGCCGACGATTTCGCCGCTGCGCACGATCATGCTGACGTCATCGACCGCAATGTCGTCATTTTCATTCAGCACGGTCAGATCTGCCACTTCCAACAGCGGTGCGCCCGGCTTGTGGGGGTTTTTCTCGACATCGAAGCTGACCGGGCGGCCGACCATCATCTCGGCCAGATCGGCCTCGGACACCGCATCGGGGTGATCGGCATGGCCGACGATCTCGCCCCGGCGCAGGACGGCGATGTGATCGGAAATCTCGCGGATTTCGCCCAGCTTGTGGGTGATGAAGACGATGGCCTTGCCGCTGTCGCGCAGGCTTCTGACGATCTCGAAGAACTCGACCACCTCTTGCGGGGTCAAGACGGCGGTCGGTTCGTCGAAGATCACCAGATCGGCCGAGCGGAACAGCACCTTGATGATCTCGACCCGCTGCTGGACGCCGACCGGCAGGGTTTCGATCAAGGCGTCGGGGTCGACCTCCAGCCCGTAGGAGTCGTTGATCTCGCGCACCTGCGCGCGCGCCTGATCCAGGTCGAGATGATCAAACCGCCCGGTCGGCTCCACGCCCAAGACGACGTTCTCGGCCACGGTGAACACCGGAATCAGCATGAAATGCTGATGCACCATGCCGATGCCGGCGCGGATCGCCTCGCCCGGCCCGTTGAAACGGACGGGCTTGCCGTCAATCAGGATCTCGCCCTCGGTCTGGGCGTAAAGACCGCAGAGCACGTTCATCAGCGTGGACTTGCCCGCTCCGTTCTCGCCCAGAAGACCCAGCACCTTGCCGGCCCGGATCTGCAGGTTCACGCCCTTGACGGCAGCGAAACTGCCAAAGCGCTTGGTGATGCCGCGCAGCTCGACGGCCATCGGGGCCCTCCTGCCGGAAAAAGGCCGCCGCCCCGCAAGATGTTGGGGACGGCAGCCGGGGTCGGGATTACTCGTCGACCGCGATCGAGCCGTCGATGATGCCGGCGCGCACGGTTTCGAGTTCGGCCTTCAGCTCGGCCCGGATGGCCGCGTCCATGTCATGGAACGGGGCCAGCGCGACACCGCCGTTTTCCAGCGTGCCGACCATGACACCGCCTTTGAAGCTGCCGTCCATCGCCCGCTGGATCACTTCGGTCACGGTCGAATCCATCCGCTTGGTGACCGAGGTCAGGTAGACCCCGCCATTGGCTGGGTCGGTCAGGAAGAGATCGGCATCGACCCCGATGATCTTGATGGTGTCGCCGCCCAGTTCGGCCGCCATCGCCGCCGATCCCAGACGCACCGGGCCGGCCACCGGCATCACGATATCGGCGCCCTCGTCGTAGAGGTTCTGCGCAAAGGCGCGCCCGTCGTCGAGGGATTCGAAGTTGTTGGTGAACAGGCCCTCGCGGGTTTCCGGGTTCCAGCCCAGGACGGTCACTTCGGTTCCATGCTGCGCGTTGTAATACATCGCGCCGCGATAGTAGCCGTCCATGAAGATCGTGACCGGCGGGATGTTGATGCCGCCAAAGGTTCCCAGCACGCCGGTCTTGGTCATGCCGGCCGCCAGATAACCGGCAAGAAACGCGGCTTCGTCGGTGGCATAGACCTGGCCCAGCACGTTGGGGATGACCGGATCATAGGCATAATCGACGATGGAGAACGCCTGATCGGGGTTCGCCTGCGCCGCCTTTTGCGTGGCATCGCCCAGAAGGAACCCGACCGTGATGATGACGTCGCAGCCGCCGTTCACCAGCGAGTTGATGTTGGCCTCGTAGTCGGTTTCGGCCTGCGATTCCAGAAAGCGGCCCTCGACGCCCAGGGTCTCCTGCGCATCCAGAACGCCTTTCCAGGCCGTCTGGTTAAAGCTGTTGTCGTCGATGCCGCCGGTGTCGGTGACCTGGCAGGCGGTGAAAGCGGACGCGGCGGTGCCGGCCGCAAGGGTGGTGGCGACGATCGCCGGTGCAAGAACCCTGTTGAAGCTGAGCATGGCAGTCCTTCCTTTGCAGGCTTTTGGGCGCTTGCCGGGCAAGCGCGGTTTCCACTGTTCAGACCGTGCAGCTGGTCGTCTGGATTTTCGGCGCAGAACTAATCACTTATAACTGAACGAACTGATTGCAAGACTGATCTGAATCAATCCCCGGCGGTTTCCTGTTGGCGCTGGTCGGGCGCTCGGCGCAAGAGACCGTCATATCCCCCAGAACTGGATCCCCCTGTTCGATCCTTCTGAGCCCGGTCGCGAAAGTATCCTTGCCGGCCCAGGTGCCGTGACCATCGCCGCCGGTGATCAGCAGCCCATGACGCCGGGCAACATCGCGCGATCGCACACATCTCTTCGTCATGGCAGCCACTATACACCTCCAGCCCGTCAAAGCCGAGGGGCAGGACCGCCTCGAGATCGGCCTTGAACCGCGCTCGATCGCGCAGGTATCGCCCGTTCCACAGCACGGTGACCTGCGCCCCACGAATCCACGAAATCCCGACCTCGGCGGCAAGCTGGGGAGGCGTGTCACAGGCCTCCATGTTGTCGTCATCGGTGTTCGAGATCAGGCCGATGCCCTGGCCTTCGCTTCGGCCAGAATCCCGGGCAGGGACTGGCTGCCCCCGGAAAAGTCGCTGCGGATATGCAGATCGCACGACAGCACGCGGTCTCCCTGAGGATTTTGACGATGCAATTGGTGCCATCGACCTCCAGCACCACAGCCGAGGCGTTGACAAAGACCGGCGTCCACGAAGGCTCGGTCGCCACGGTGACAAGGATTTCGCCCGGCTCCAGCCGCTTTTCACAGGGTGTTTTCAGCACTTTGGCGCGGCCCGTGTAGGTGCCGTTGGACACCGCCATGCCCGCCAGATCGCCCGCTTCCGCCTGAAGTCGCTTGCGAAAGACCCTGCCGCGGCGGTCAATGAAGTTCGGATAGTCCCTGACACGCCCGACGATCTCCATCGGCTTGATGGTTCGCCGCAATCAGCGGGCGCAACTCAAGCGTTTGGTCTTTCTTGCGCCTGCGTGACCTCGGCGATGGACAGCTCGAAAATGTCTTCGGGCGCAGCGCGCCGTTCATCATCACCACCAGGTATCTCGGCGTCTCGCGGTGGCCGTAGGACACCTCGATGGCGCGCAGATGCCTGTCGAAGGCCTTCAGCTTGCCCTTGGCTTTCGCAATCGCGCGCATCTTTGCAATCGCCTCGACCTTGCGCTTGCTGGCGTGCAGCATCTGGTTGTCGCCGACATTGATTGCCTTGATCTGGCGAAAGAAATCACCCAGGCGTTCCATCAACCGAGGCGTGGCGACGTCGTTTTCGCGGAAACCCCGCGCACCGAATCTTTCAATTTGGGCGTCTAATGCTCCCGTGAAAGCGGGCGAATAGCTCCGCGCCTTGATCCGTTCCTCGAATTCTGCGGCCTCCTGCGTTGCCCGGAGGTCGGGCGGTTGCTGCGGCCACTTCGCGCCGGGCCGGTTGCGCAGCAGGTTGGCGGGAACGCCGTTTTTCCCGTGCCCCGGTGGGAACAGTTGCGCCGCGCCGCGCTGCAGGTCTTTCATCAACGGAACTGCCGGTTCGGCCAGCAGGGTGGTGATACCGACCCGAGGTTGCGCTGGTCAAGCACCAGATCCAGCGTCTTCCTTCGGCTCGCAATGCTCTCGGCTCTCGCGGGTGATCGCCTGCGCCTCCTGGAAATAGCGCGCATCGGCACAGGCGCCAATCAGCGCCGACAGTTAGGCCTTTGGCGCCACATGGTAGGGGGGCCACGGGGGGCAAGCCACCAGCGCAGCAAGGGGGCGATATGTCTTCGGGCGCGCGCCTGTCATCCCGCCGCCATGCCGCCATCGACCGGGTACTGGCCGCCGGTGATGAAGGATGATTCCTCGCTGGCCAGGAACAACACCAGCCGCGCCACATCCAGGCTTTCGCCATAGCGGCCCAGCGGTATGCTGGTTTCCAGCCCCTGCTTCACCTCGGCGCCGTGGCCCGGATTGAAGCCCTCTTCCAGCGAACGCATCATCCTTGTGTTGATCGGCGCCGGATGGACCGAGTTCACCCGAACCCCGAACGGTGCCGCCTCGATCGCGGCGGCCCTGGTCAGGCCGACCATCGCGTGCTTGGAGGTGATGTAGGGCGCCACGTTCGGGCTGCCCTGCAGGCCCGCGATCGACGACATGTTGATGATGCTGCCACCCTTGCGGTCGATCATCACCGGCAGGACATGCTGCAGGCCAAGGAAGGCGCCGCGCACGTTGACCGCGATGACACGGTCGAAATCGGCGATCTTCTGTTCGGTCAGCGGGGCGACACGGCCTTCGATCCCGGCATTGTTGAAGAAGATGTCGATCCCGCCGAACCGCTTGACCGTGGCCGCCACATAGGCGCGGGTATCGGCTTCGGACGAGACATCGGCGGCGATGGTCAACACCTCGCCCAGCCCCTTCAGGCTGGCAGCGGCACTTTCAAGGGCGCTGTCGTTCAGGTCGACCAGTGCCACGCGCGCACCTTCGTTCAGGAACAGGCGGGCGGTTTCAAGGCCGATTCCGGCGGCCCCGCCGGTGATAAGGGCGATCTTGTCTTGCAGGCGTTTCATGGCGGTTTCCTTCTCAACCGGATCAATGGTTGACGGTCTGGGCGTGCCGAACAGGCCCCGCGCGCCGTCTGACAACACCAGACGCCCGCGGGCTTCCGGCCAGCAGATCCGATGCGAGTCTCGTTCTCAAAAAGCATAGTCATTTATGACTGAACAATCTATACCAAAATGATCTGACGTTGCATCCGCTCTGAAAGAGCGCCGCCGATTGGCCCGCGAAGGTCCATGGAAATGAGGCGCGAGCGTGGTGGAGATTTTCCTCGGCCAGCGGCCTGGCCTTGCATTTCTTCCGACAAAAGCCCGTTCGTGATGTACTGTTGCGACGCGCATTCATCACTGCGGGGCATGGCCGCGGTGCAAGGACCGCAGGTTTGATGTCTGGCAAGGTGTGTTCAGTATTGACTGAATACATAAATGGTTTATCTACACGGGACCTTTGGAGAAAGCAGATGGCATCCTCTTCCACCAAGTCCAAGGCGCCAGAAGACCACCGAAAGCCGGATTGGGCGAAAAGCCGTGGCGAGGCAGAGCGCGACCGTCGTGCCGCCGAAGGCCTGCCGCCCAAGCGGCGGAAATGGCCCTGGGTGCTGGTTGCCCTGCTGGTCGCCGCAGGTGGGGGCTATGGCTGGTATCAATCACACAAGGTCGTCGAAGTGGATCCCGTGGCCGAGCCAACGCCCGCCATCGGCATCATGCAGGTGAATCCGGACGAAATGGCCGTCATCGCGCCGCAGGTGCTGGAACGGCGCGTCAAGGTCATCGGCACGCTGGACCCGGTGCGCCGGGCACAACTGTCCAGTCAGGCCGGGGGCCGGGTCGAGATCGTCGCCGTCTCTCCCGGCGACACGGTGAAGGCAGGCGATGTGCTGGTGCAGGTCGATGTCGAGGCGCTGACGCTGGAACTGCAAGTGCAGCGCAGCACGGCGGAATCCACCCGCTCGCAGCTTGCGCTGGCGGAAACGCAGCTGGCCCGCGCCTTGTCGCTGGTCGAACGCGGGGTCGGCACCACCTCGACGCTGGACGAGGCCCGCGGCAGCGTCGCCAGCCTGCGCGCCAATCTCAGCGCGCTGGAAGATCAGGTGTCCGTTGCCGAGTTGCGCCTGCGCAATGCCACCCTGCGCGCGCCCTTCGACGGCACCGTTTCGGCGCGCGATGCCGAGCCGGGCCAGTATGTCTCGATCGGCGCGCCGTTGGTCACCATCGTCGATCTTTCGTCGGTCGAGATGCAGGCGAATGCTGCCGTCGGCTCGGGTGCGCTGCTGGCGCCGGGCCAGACCGTCTCGATCGCGGTGGACGGGATCGAGGGCAAGACCTTTGCCGGCACCGTCACCCGGATCAACCCGGTTGCGCGCGAAGCCACGCGGACGATTCCGGTCTATATCACCATCGACAACCCCGATGGCCGGCTGCTGGGCGGCATGTTCGCTGCCGGGCAGATCGTCGTCGACCGGGTCGAAGACGCCTTTGCCGTGCCGACCGATGCCATCCGCCGCGACCAGCAGGGCCTGCATGTCCTGCTGATCGAAGACGGCAAGCTGCTGCGCCAGACCGTCGAGATCGGCGGCCTCTGGGCCGATGACATGACACGGGTCACCGAAGGCCTGAAGGCCGGCCAGACCGTCGTGACCGCCCCGCTGCCGTCGCTGCACGCCGGCGATGCGGTCGAGATGGTGGGGAACTGAACCCATGTTCCTGACCCGCATCAGCGTCAACCAGCCGGTCTTTGCCACCATGATCATGGTGGCGCTGATGGTGTTTGGCATCTATTCGTTCCAGCGCCTGCCTATCGAACAACTGCCCGATGTCGATTTCCCGGTGGTCGCGGTCGTGGTGTCCTATCCCGGCGCCTCGCCCGAGGCGGTCGAGAATGACGTGATCGAGCCGATCGAGGAATCGGTGAACACGATCAGCGGCATCGACACCATCAACTCGACCGCCCGTTCGGGCGAGGCGCTGGTGATCCTGCAGTTCGAGATGAACATCGATTCCGCCACCGCCATCCAGGACGTGCGCGACAAGATGGGCGCGGTGCAGGCGCAGTTTCCCGATGCGGTGAACGACCCGCTGCTGTTCAAGTTCGACCCGGCGGAATTGCCGGTGATCTCGCTTGCCGTCAGCTCTGACACCATGTCGCTGCGCGACCTGACCGCGCTGACCGAGGATGTGATCGAACCGCGGCTGTCATCGGTTCAGGGCGTCGGCCGGGCCACCGTGGTCGGCGGCGTGCCGCGGCAGCTGAACGTGCTGATCGACCCCGACCGTCTGTCAGCCTTCGGGGTCGGTGTGGGCGAGGTCACCGCGGCGCTGCGCCAGGAAAACCAGGACCTGCCTGCAGGCGACATCGAACAGGGCCGCGAGGTCCGGTCGATCCAGGTCGAGGGCCGGGTCGAGGACATGGCCGATTTCCTGGACATCATCGTCGCCCGTCGTGGTGGCCAGCCGGTGCGGCTGGGTGATGTCGCGACCATCGAGGATGGCGAGGCCGAAGCGTTCAGCCTGGCGCTTCTGGACGGCGAGCAGGCGCTGGCGGTCGATGTGGTCAAGACCCAGGGCGCGAATACCGTCGGCGTGGCCACAGATATCCGCGCCGCCGTGGCCGAGCTGATGGACGGCGAGTTGCCCGACAGCGTGCTGATCGAAGTGGTGCGCGACAACGCAAAGCCGGTCGAAGACAGCTATCACGGCGTGCAGAACATGATGGTCGAAGGGGCTGCGCTGGCGGTGCTGATCGTGTTCCTGTTCCTCAACTCCTGGCGCTCGACCGTCATCACCGGGTTGACGCTGCCGATCTCGGTGATCGGCACGATGACGGTGATCTTCTTTCTGGGCTTCACGCTGAACATCATGACCCTGCTGGCGCTCAGTCTGGCGATTGGCCTGCTGATCGACGACGCCATCGTGGTGCGCGAAAACATCATGCGGCATCTGCACATGGGCAAGTCGCACCGCGATGCGGCGCTGGAGGGCACCAACGAAATCGGCCTTGCGGTGCTGGCCACCACCCTGTCCATCGTCGCGGTGTTCCTGCCGGTGGCCTTCATGGAGGGCATCATCGGCCGGTTCTTCCTGCAGTTCGGGGTGACCGTCTCGGTCGCCGTCCTGATCTCGCTTTTCGTGGCCTTCACGCTGGATCCGATGATGTCCTCGGTCTGGTATGACCCGGCCGGAGAGCCGGATGCGAAGCGCGGGCCCCTGGGCCGCCTGATCGCACAGTTCGGGCGGTTCTTCGACTGGCTGGCCTCGGGCTACCGCGTCGTCCTGCGGTGGAGCCTGCGCCACCGGATCACCACGCTCGCCGTGGCCTTCGGCGCCTTCTTCGGCAGCTTTGCGCTGGTTCCCTTTGTCGGCGTGGAATTCGCCCCCGCCGCCGACAACAGCGAGTTCCAGATCGACATCGAAACTCCGCCGGGGTCGTCGCTGGCCTATACCGCCGGCAAGGTGCGCCAGATCGACCGCTTGCTGCGCAGCTTCCCCGAGATCGACGGCACCTATGCCACTGTCAATTCCAACAGCGGTGAAGGCCAGAACAGCGCCAGCATCGCGGTGTCGATGGTCGGCCCGGCCGAGCGTGTCCGCACCCCTACCGACATGACTGCCCCGGTCCGCGAGGCGCTGCTGCGCATCCCCGGCATCGACATGACCATCGGCGCCGCCGGGGGGCTGGGCGGGCTGGAGGCGCCAGTGCAGATCAACATCTACGGCGACAGCCTGGACGTGCTTGGCCCGCTGGCCGACCGGCTGGTGCGGCAGATGCAGACCATCGACGGGCTGGAGGATGTGAAATCCGGGCTGGAGGTCGCACAGCCGGTGCTGGGCGTGCGGATCAACCGCGATGCCGCCAGCGATCTGGGCGTGTCGCTGCAACAGGTCGGCGCCACCCTGCGGCCGATGCTGGGCGGCGAAGACGTCACCGACTGGACCTCGCCCGATGGCCGCAGCTTTACCGTCAGCGTCCGCCTGCCCGCTGGCATGCGCAACGACCCCGAAGTGCTGCGCGCGCTGCCGATCACCCAAAGCGGGGCCACCGGCAGCGCCGAGATGGTGCGGCTGGATCAGGTGGCCGACATCGTGCAATCCTTCGGCCCCTCGGAAATCCTGCGCCGCGATCTGTCGCGCCAGGTGACGGTCACTGCCAACCTGTCGGGCAAGACCCTGGGCGAGGTGATGCCCGAGGTGCAGGCGGCGATGGATGCGCTGAACCTGCCCATAGGCTACCGGGTCAGCGCCGGCGGCGATGCCCAGCAGTTGGCCGAGACCGGTGCCTCGGCGGCCAATGCCTTGGTGCTGGCGGTGGTGTTCATCTACCTCGTCCTCGCCTCGCAGTTCGGGTCGTTCCTGCAGCCGGTGGCAATCCTGTTCTCGTTGCCGCTGGCGCTGATCGGGGTGCTTCTGGGGCTTATGGCCTGGGGCTCGACGTTGAACATGTATTCGATGATCGGCTTCATCATGCTGATGGGCCTGGTGGTGAAAAACGCCATCCTGCTGGTCGACAACGCCAACCAGCACACCCGCGAAGGCATGAACCTCTACGACGCGCTGCTCGAGGCCGGGCAGACCCGGTTCCGTCCGATCATCATGACCACGCTGGCGATGATCTTCGGCATGCTGCCCCTGGCGCTGAACATCCACGAAGGGTCCGGGCAGAACGCGCCGATGGCCCATGCGGTGATCGGCGGGCTGATCTCGTCCACGCTGCTGACGCTGGTGGTGGTGCCGGTGGTGCTGACCTATGTCGAAAGCTTCGGGCGGTGGTCCAAGCGGTTCTTCCCCACCGGGCCGGACAACCACGGTGCGCCGGCCCCTGCCATGGCAGTCGCGTCGGCCGCAAAGTGAGAGGGGACCGGACATGAAACTTTCGACCCCGGCCGAACACCAGATCCGCAAGGTGCTGCGAGAGGGCCAGCCTTGGCAAGACCCGCTTTTGAAGCCTTAGCCCCCGGCGACCGATCTGCGGAACAACAGCAGGCTGATGGCCAGGAAAGCCGCGCCCAAGAGGAAGGTCCACAGGAACTCGATCCAGACGATGCTGAAATCAGCGCCGCGATAGGCGATGGCCGTCGCAAAATCCATGTAGTGCCGCGAGGGCAGCAGCCAGGTGATCGGTTGCAGCCAGAT
This sequence comes from Rhodobacter sp., assembly GCA_016704435.1. Taxonomy (GTDB): domain Bacteria; phylum Pseudomonadota; class Alphaproteobacteria; order Rhodobacterales; family Rhodobacteraceae; genus Pseudogemmobacter. Next base: position 58,138 of record JADJAB010000014.1, read on the forward strand.
CGGCTGGCTTTCGATCGACGACATGCCGCCCGACAGGATCATGATCGGCATGATGACCAGCATGATCAACAGCGCGAATTGTGCCATGGTGCGCGCCACGATCCCGAGGAGAACCCCGATCGAGGCGGCGGCAAAGAGATACACCGCCGTTCCGGCCAGCAGCAGCCCTTCGGAGCCGGCAATCGGCACGTCCAGCGCACCCTTCACCACGATGAACAGCGAGAACACGAAGGCCACGAAGATCACCAGTCCGTTGGCAACGATCTTGCCCAGGGCGATTTCAACGGCCGTCAGCGGCATCACCATCAGATGCTCGATCGTGCCGTGTTCGCGCTCTCGGATCAGGGCGGCTCCGGTCAGGACGATGGTCAGCATCGACAGCTGGTTGAGCAGCCCCGAGATCGACGAGATCCACACCATGTTACCCGCCGGATTGAACGACCGGCGCAGGACCAGATCCAGCGGCGAGGCCTGCACGATGTCCTGGCGTGCAGCGAAGCGGGCGATTTCCTCGTTGAAGGTGGCGGTCAGATAGCCGGTGCCGATGGCTGCGGCCTGGGTCTTGGTGGCGTCGATGTTGATCTGCAAGGACGGCATGCGCCCGGCCCGCACATCAGCCTCGAACCCGCGCGGGATGACCACGACAAAGGTGGTCTCGCCCCAATCCATCATCCGGTCGATATCGGTGGCGGTTGCTTCCTGCGGCGGCAGGTAGCGCGGCGGGAAAAGCGCATTTTGCAAGGCGCGGCTCAGGGCCGAGCGGTCTTCGTCGACGAAGGTGACCGAGGCCTTGTTCAGCATGTCGCCACCGCCAGAGCTTTCGATATACATGCCCGGCCCGAACGAATAGATCACCAAGAGCAGCAGGATCGCATCGCGCCAGAGGCTGCGGAACTCCTTGATCGCAAGCCAGAAGATATTTGCGATGGACCGCATCCCTAGGCCTCCTGCTTTTTCAGGAACAGCACGGCGATCGCCAGAAAAACGGGCGCAAACAGTGCCAGCAACAGGATGTTCGGGCCGAGTTGCAGGAACCCCAGCCCCTTGTTGAAGGCGCCAACGCTCATCTGCATGAAATAGTTGGTCGGCCACATCTGCCCCATGATCCGCGCCACCCCTTCCAGCGTGGACACCGGCTGCGTCAGGCCGGAAAACTGCACGGTCGGCATCATCGCCAGCACCATCGTGGCGAACACCGCCGCCACCTGAGAGCGCACGAAGACCGCGATGATCAGGCCAAAGCCGGTCGAGGCCGCGACATAGGCGACCGCCCCCAGTGCCAGCGCCAGCGCCGACCCTTTCAGCGGCACCCCGAACAGAAACACCGCCATGCCGGTCAGGATCAGCCAATTGGCAAAGCCGACCGCAATGTAGGGCAGTTGCTTGCCCAGCAGAAACTCCACCTTGCTGGTGGGGGTGACGTAGAAATTGGTGATCGTGCCGACCTCGCGCTCGCGGCTGACGCTGACCGCCATCAGGATGGCCGGAAACAGCATCAACAGAATGGCGGGCACCGACGGCGCCATCGAAGGCAGCGATTCAAAGCTGGGGTTGTAGCGATAGCGCGGCTCGATGTTGACGACCGGTTGCGCCATCCCGGCAAGCCCCGCCGCCGTGGCGCGGTTTGCCATGAAACTGCCATGCGCGCCTTGCACATAGCCCTCGATATAGGACGCGCCGAAGGTGTTTGCCCCGTCGATCCAGGCGGCAACGCTGGTCGGCTGCCCGGTGGTGACGGCGCGGCCGAAACCGGCGGGAATCTCGATGGCCAGCGCCACCTCGTTCGCCACCATGCGGCGGCGCAGTTCGTCTTCCGTGGTCACCTCGGGCATCTCGACAAAACTGGTCGAGCCTTCGAAATTCGCCAGATAGGCGCGGCTTTCCGGCGTGCGATCCTGATCAAAAGCGGCGAATTTGACGCCGGTGGTGTCGGTCGAAATGCCGTAGGCAAAGAGCAGCATCAAGAGCATCGAGCCGAGGAAGGCAAAGGCCAGCCGGATCGGGTCGCGCATCACCTCCAGCATCTCGCGCCGACTGACGGCCAGCAGGCGCGTCATGCCGGGGCTGCGTTGCCGGGTGGGTTTGGCGGCGGCCATCCCGGTCAGCGCCGGCACGGCGGGCGTATCGCCGATGGCCTCCTGGATATAGCGGATGAAAGTTTCGTTGAGTGAGGAAGACCCACCTTCCTGCGCCAGGTTCTGCGGGGTGTCATAGACCAGCACTTTGCCTGCGTGCATCAGGCTGATCCGGTCGCAGCGCATCGCCTCATTCATGAAATGGGTCGAGATGAAGATCGTCACCAGATCGCGGCGCGACAGGCCCACCAGCAGATCCCAGAATTCATCCCGCGCCACCGGGTCGACACCCGAGGTCGGCTCATCCAGGATCAGCATGTCGGGGCTGTGGATGATCGCGCAGGCCAGCGACAGGCGTTGGCGCAGGCCGAGGGGAAGGTCGCCGGAAAACGCATCGGCATAGGGGCCAAGATCGAAATCGGCCAGCAGTTCGGCGATGCGCGGGGCGATGGTCGCGCGCGGCAGATGGAACAGGCGCGCGTGCAGATCAAGGTTCTGCCGCACCGTCAATTCGCCATAAAGCGAGAAGTTCTGCGACATGAAGCCGACCCTGCGCCGGGTCTCGATATTGTTGGCATCGGTCTTTTTGCCGAACAGCCAGGCCTCGCCTTCAGACGCGGGCAGAAGGCCGGTCAGCATCTTCATTGTCGTGGTCTTGCCGCAGCCGTTGGAGCCGAGAAAGCCGAAAATCTCGCCCCGCCGGATCGCGAAGTTGACGTCGCGGACGGCGGTGAAATCGCCGAACCGGCGGGTCAGGTTCCTGGCGACGATGGCCGGGCCGCCCTCTTGGGCCTTCAAAGGCGGCACGTCCAAGGGCGCGCTCTGGCGTTGCTTGTCGGCGGGCAGCAGCGACACGAAGGCTTCTTCCAGCGTGTCCTTGCCGGTCTTTTGGCGCAGATCATCCGGCGTGCCGGTGGCCAGAATGTGCCCCGCATCCATCGCGGCCAGCCAGTCGAACCGCTCGGCCTCTTCCATGTAGGCGGTCGAGACGATCACGCTCATCCCCGGCCGGTCGGCGCGGATATCGTCGATCAGCTCCCAGAATTGCCCGCGCGACAGCGGGTCGACGCCGGTGGTCGGCTCATCCAGAATAAGGAAATCGGGGTCGTGGATCAGCGAGCAGCACAGGCCCAGCTTCTGCTTCATGCCGCCCGACAGCTTGCCCGCCGGGCGCGACAGGAACGGGTCCAACCCGGTCGCCTTTGCCAGCCGCGAAATCCGGCGCTGCCGTTCGGGCCCGTCATGGCCGAACAGGCGCCCGAAGAAATCGAGGTTCTCGAAGACGCTGAGCTCCTGATAGAGGTTCTTGCCCAACCCCTGCGGCATATAGGCGATGCGGCTGAACACCGCCTCGCGGTGCGCCTTGCCCGCCATATCGCCGTCCAGAACCGAAACTGTGCCGGACTGGATTTTCCGTGCCCCCGACAACAACCCCAAGAGCGTGGATTTGCCCACCCCGTCCGGCCCGATCAGGCCCAGCATCTGCCCGGCAGGCAGGTCAAGCGTTACCTCCTCAAGCGCCGAGACCTTGCCATAAACATGGCTGACACCCCGAACCGAGGCGATGTTGCCGGTGTCCATAGTTCAGTTTCCCGGCAGCGCGTCGGCAGGGATCGGTTCACCGACGAATTCGACCGGCCAAGGCAGATCCTCGGCCCCGGCAAGGCGGATATAGGCAACCCCGCGCAACCCTGTCTTGACCTGGGTCGATATAGGCCTTGACCAGTTCCTCAGGCAGCCGGACCTTGACGCGGAACATCAGCTTTTCGCGCTCTTCGGCGGTTTCCACCTGCTTGGGGGTGAACTGCGCCTCGGGCGAGACGAAGCTGACATAGGCGGGAATGGCGTAAGGAATGCTGTCGAGCCGGATGCGTGCTTCGGCCCCCAGGCCGGTGCGCATCGCCTCATCGGCGGGCAGGAACATCTCCATGTAGACCTGGCTCAGGTCCAGCAGCGTGATGACCTTGCCGCCGCCGCCCAGAACCTCGCCCGGCTGGGACAGCCGGTAGAGGATGCGGCCCAGCACCGGCGCAGTCAGCGTGGCATCGGCGATCTGGGTCTCATACTGCGTGACCAGCGCAAGGGCCGCATCAACGCCACGTTCAGAGGTATTGAGCATTGCCAGGGCGGCGTTCAGCGCGGCCTCGGAGGTGGCCAGCCGGGTCTTGGCCGTATCGGCCACCGCCTGCGAATTCACGCCCCTCTCGGCCAGTTCGGTTGCGCGGGTGAATTCCTCTTCGGCCAATGTGCGTTCGGCGCGGCGCTGCTCGATCAGGGCGCGCACCTCTTCGACCTGGCTTGCGGCGCGCGCGGCATCAGCTTCGGCACGGGCCAGCTGCGCCTCAAGCTCGCGGGTGTCCATGACCGCCAGAACTTCGCCAGGTTGCACCAACTGGCCCTCGCTGACGCGGATTTCCGCGACCCGGCCCGGCACCTTGGTGGCAATGTCGATCTGGTCGGCCTCGATCCGCCCGTTGCCGGTGGCAAAGCCCTCTGGCAAACCGCCGGTGTTCTGATCCCAGACATACCAGCCGATCGCCGCAACGGCGGCCAGAACGATCGCGACAGCAATCAGCGGGCGAAGGTATTTCATCACCTATTCTCCAGAAATCCGAATGCCGGGCGCGCGCTGTTGGCCGGAAAAGGAGCACGCGGCCGCGCGGTCCGGCATGTTGTCCATGACGCCGGTCATGCCGGGGTCTTGCCCTTGCGGCGCTTTGCTTCTGCAATGAACAGAACCGCCAGCGCCGACGAGGCGACGCGCGCCTCGACATCGTCCGAGCGGCTGGTCAGGATGATCGGCACCGTGGCCCCAAGCGCCAGCCCGGCCGATTGCGCGCCTGCCAGATAGACCAGTTGCTTGGCGATCATGTTGCCTGAGACCAGATCGGGGGCCACCAGAATATCGGCATGGCCCGCCACGGACGATGTGATGCCCTTCATCCGCGCCGCCTCGACCGACACGGCATTGTCGAAAGCCAGCGGGCCGTCGACCAGCCCGCCGGTGATCTGGCCGCGGTCTGCCATCTTGCACAGCGCGGCGGCATCGACGGTCGAGCGGATGGCGGGTGTCACGGTTTCCACCGCCGACAGCACCGCCACCTTCGGCTCTTGCAGGCCCAGGGCATGCGCAAGGTCGATGGCATTCTGGATGATGTCGCGCTTGGTCTCCAGATCTGGCTCGATGTTGATGGCGGCATCGGTGATGAACAGCGGCTTGGAATACTGCGGCACATCCAGCACGAAGACATGGGTGATGCGGCGTTCGGTGCGCAGGCCGGTGGCCTTGTCGATGACGGCGCCCAGCACCTCGTCGGTGTGCAGGGCGCCTTTCATCAGCGCCTGGACCTTGCCTTCTCGGGCCAGCGCCACCGCCGTCTCGGCCGAGGCATGGCTGTGCGGCGTGGCGACGATCTGCAACCCGTCCAGCGACAGGCCGGCGGCGGCTGCGGCAGTGGCGATGCGGTCGGGCGGGCCAACGAGAACCGGCCGGATCAGCCCGGCATCGCGTGCCGCCAGCGCCCCGGTCAGCGACCGCGCATCGCAGGGATGGATGACGGCAACGGCCACCGGGCCATGCGCCCGCGCCGCCTCGACCAGACGGCGATGGCGGGCGCCGGGTTCGTGCGGCGGGGTCTGTGCCAAGGCTGACAAGGGACTTTGATCTGAAGAGACGGTCACCTGCTGCTACTCCTGAAATACATAGTCGCCGGGCGCGTCGCAAAGCGGCTTCAGCCCGGCCTGTGCGGCCCCGATGGCCGGAATCCTGCCCATCGGGCCGGAATGCCCGGCCAGCCAGTCGCCCCAGGCCGTCCACCACGAGCCTTCGTGCCGATCGGCCGTTTCGGCCCAGGCGTCCGCATCCAGATACGGTTCGCCGTGCCGCGTGCTGTGCAGGCGGAAATGGCGGCGGGGGTGGCCCGGCTCAGACACGATGCCGCCATTGTGGCCGCCACTCGCAAGCGCAAAGGTCACATCGGTATCCGTCAGGCGCTGGATCTTGTAGGCCGATTTCCACGGCGCCACATGGTCCCGCTCGGCCCCGACGGCAAAGACCGGCCGCCTGATGTCAGCCAGTGCCACCGGCTTGCCGCCCACATCGAACCGGCCCTCGGCCAGTTCATTGTCCAGAAACAGCCGCCGCAGGTATTCCGAGTGCATCCGGTAGGGCATCCGCGTCGCATCGGCATTCCACGCCATCAGGTCGTTCGGCTCGCCACGCTGGCCCAGCATGTATTCGCGGACCATCCTGCTCCAGATCAGGTCATTGGATTTCAGCATCTGGAAGGTGCCGGCCATCTGCTCGGCCTTCAGAACGCCTTGCTTCCACATCATGTCTTCCAGAAGCGCCAGCTGGCTGTCGTTGATGAACAGCGCCAGTTCCCCCGCTTCGGTGAAATCGGCTTGCGCGGCCAGAAGGCTGACCGAAGCCAGCCGATCGTCGCCATCGCGCCCCATCGCCGCCGCCGCGATGGTCAGGAGGGTGCCGCCCAGACAGTAGCCCGCCGCATGCACCTTTTCGCCGGGAACGATCTTGTCCACCGTGTCCAGTGCCGCCATGACGCCGCGATCAAGGTAGTCGTCCATCCCCAGGTCACGATCCTCCGGGCCGGGATTGCGCCAGGACATGCAGAAAACGGTGAAGCCCTGGCTGACCAGCCAGGCGATCATCGAGTTATCCGCCGACAGGTCGAGGATGTAGTATTTCATGATCCAGGCCGGCACGATCAGGATCGGCTCCGGCCGCACCTTGCCGGTCAGCGGGGCATACTGGATCAGCTCGATCAGCTCGTTGCGAAACACCACCTTGCCCGGGTCGCGGCCAGCGTCTTGCCGACGACAAAGTTTTCCATCCCGGCGGGGCGTTGCCCGGTTGCGGCCAGCATCGCGTCTTCGCGCATGTGCTGCATCCCGCGCAGCAGGTTCTGCCCGGCCGAGCGCCAGGTTTCGCGCTGCACTTCGGGATTGGTCAGGATGGTGTTGGACGGCGCCGTCATGTCCAGCATCTGTCGCGCCACAAAGGCGGATACCCGTTCATGCGCCGCAGACATGCCCGGTAGCCCGGTCGTCGCCTCGGACCACCAGGCCTCCTGCGCCTTGTGGGCGGCGGCCAGCAGGTTGAACGGCCAGGTCTGCCAGGCCGGATCACGGTAGCGGATATCGTCCAGGTCCAGATTGCCCCGCAATGCGTTGCCGAACAGCCCGGTTGCCTTCATCACGGCGCTGGCCGCCAGTTCCGCCTGCCGGCCCGGAGAGGTGGCCAGATGTGCCGCCCAGTCCCACCAGACCTGCCCCAGCGCGACCGGCGACAGCCCGCCCGTGCGCCGCGCGGCCAGGGCGTGAACAAGATGGTCGAGATCTGTGGCGATCCGGTGCAGGTCGAACTCCTTGCGCTGCTCCCCTGCGGTGTGCATTTCCGCTTCGGTCATGAAAAGTCTCCGCGCTGCCCAGGGTGAATCTTGCGGACTCTACCTTGTGTTCATACAACATTGAACATACTAAATGATATGTTCTCCAGATAACGCTGCGTTACTGGCGTTTCTTCATCTGCATCGCAGCCTCGGTCAGGGCAATGTCGATCACGTCATAGAAATCGCCGTAGGCTTTCAGCCGGGCATGGGGGCCCGCCTCGCTGAGCGGCAGTTTTGCCAGGGTGCTTGCGATTTCCTTGTAGGCCCGGCGCGCCCGCACGGCGGACGTTTCGATCAGGTTGATGAAGGCGTCTTCTGCGACCTCGAAATAGTCCTGCCTGTCACCGGCTTTTGCCACGCGCTTGATGATCTGCCGGTCCTCAAGCAGCCGCACGCTTGAACTGATGCTGCCACGGCTGACACCAAGGGTTTCCGCCAGTTCGCCAAAGGAAATCCGCCGCCCATCATAGACAAGGGTCGCCAGCACGCGCCCCGCGATCCGCGGCAATCCTTCGGATTGGGCAATCATGCCGATCTTCTCGATGAATTCTTCTTTGATCTGGGCTACTTCATCTGTCTGGGGCACAGACTTGCTCCGTTTCGTGACGTGACTGCCGCAACTCTATACATTGGCACTCGACAGGTCTAGTGTGTTCAGTGCAAAATGAACGTATCGGAGGAAGGGGTGCCGGAACCAGCATACCGGATTGCCGGATTGACCAAGGTCTATGGCGAGGGCCGATCTGCCGTGCACGCGCTGCGCGGCGTTGATCTGGAGATCCCGAAGGGCGAGATCGTCGTTCTGCTGGGCCCGTCAGGCAGCGGAAAGTCCACGCTTCTGAACATCGTCGGGGGCCTGGACCGGTGCAGCGCCGGCACGGTTCATTTCCAGGGCCAGAACCTGACCGAGATGACCGACGCGCAGCTGACGCGGTATCGCCGCGACCACATCGGCTTCGTGTTCCAGTTCTACAACCTGATGCCCAGCCTGACCGCGCATGAAAACGTCGAACTTGTCACCGAAATCGCGGCCAACCCGATGAACCCGGACGACGCCCTTGCAATGGTCGGCCTGCGCGAACGGGTCGATCACTTTCCGGCGCAGATGTCGGGGGGCGAGCAGCAGCGCGTGGCCATTGCCCGCGCCGTCGCCAAGCAACCTGATGTGCTGTTTTGCGACGAACCCACCGGTGCGCTGGACAGCACGACGGGCCGTGCGGTGCTGCAAGTGCTGAAGGATGTGAACGAAAAGCTGGGGGCGACGGTGCTGATCGTCACCCATGCTGCCGCGCAGGCCGCAATGGCGGATCGGGTGATCCATTTCGCCGATGGCAATGTGCGCGACGTGGTGGTGAACCGCAAGAAGATGACGCCCGAGGAAATCGAGTGGTAAGCCCGCTTGACCATAAACTTCTGCGCGACCTGATGCGCATGAAGGGCCAGGTTCTTGCCATCGGCATGGTCATCGCCGTGGGCGTGATGATGCTGGTGATGATGTCGGGGCTTGTCACCTCGTTGAATGAAACCCGGTCAACCTATTACGACCGATACCGTCTGGCCGATATCTTTGCCCCCGTCACCCGCGCGCCCGAACGGCTGTTGCCCCGCCTTGCCGCGATAGATGGCGTAGGTGTGGTGGAGGGCCGGGTTCAGGGCAGCGCGTTGATTGATCTGCCGGGCACCGATCTGCCGGTGCAGGCGCAGGCGGTGTCCCTGCCCGATCTGCGCGACCCGCGGCTGAACGCCGTCTATCTGACCGATGGGCGCATGATCGACTCGGATCGCAGCGACGAAATCCTTTTGCTGCAAAGCCTTGCCCGCGCGCATGACCTGCACCCCGGCGACCGGCTTGTCGCCACGATGAACGGCGCGCGGCGGACCTTCCGCATCGTCGGCCTCGCCCAATCGCCGGAGTTTCTGTACACGACCGCCCCCGGCGAAATGGTGCCCGATGACGCCCGTTACGGCGTGATCTGGATGAGCAATTCCGCCCTTTCCGCCGCATACGACATGGACGGTGCCTTCAACGAGGTGCTGTTGGCGCTGTCGCGCGGCGCGAAGGAGGCGGCGGTGCTGGCGGCGGTGGACCGCATCCTCGGCCCTTACGGCGGGCTTGGCGCCTATCCCTTGGCCGACCAGACCTCGAACCGCTTCATCACCGAGGAGATTGGCGGGCTGGAGGCCGCCGCCGTCGGCGTGCCGCCGATCTTTCTGGGCGTCGCGGCCTTCCTGCTCTACATCGTCATCAGCCGCATGGTCCAGGCTGAACGCACCGAAATCGGCCTGATGAAGGCCTTCGGCTATACCAATGCCGAGGTGGGGGCACATTACTTCAAGATGGTTCTGCTGATTGCCGTTGGCGGTGCATTTGTCGGGTGCCTGCTGGGCATCTTCGCAGGCGGCGCGATGGTCCAGCTGTACACCGCCTATTTCAAGTTTCCGTTTCTGGTGTTCCAGCTTGAACCCTCGTCCTTCATCATCGGGGTATTGGTGTCGGTGCTGTCCGCCTCGGCCGGGGGGCTGTTCGTGCTGGGCCAGGTCTTTGCGCTGACCCCTTCCGCCGCGATGCGCGCGCCCGCGCCGCCCGATTTCAGCCGCACAGGAGAGATTGGCCGCGCTCTCAACCTCCTGCTCGATCAGCCCAGCCGCATGGTGCTGCGCCGGATCACCCGGCAGCCGGGGCGGATGGCGGGGGCGGTGATCGGTATCGCCTGCGGCATGGCCCTGTCGGTGTCGATGCTGACGATCTATGTCGGCTTTGACCGCACGATTGATCTGACCTTTGACGTGGTCGATCGCTCTGACGTCACCGTCAGCTTCACGACTGCAGTCTCCGACAAGACCATCTACGAATTGCAGCGCATGCCCGGTGTCACACTGGTGGAACCCATCCGCATCGTGCCAACGGTCTTGCGCAGCGGGCGCTACAGCTATCGCGGCGCGATCGAGGGTATTCCCAAGGACGCCCGCCTGTACCGCGCCATCGACAGCGCCCTCTCCACCATCGCGCTGCAACAGGGCGGCATTACCCTGTCCAGCTCATTGGCCAATATCCTGCATGTTGCTCCGGGCGATATCCTGACAGTCGAGGTCCGCGAGGGCCGCCAGCCCGTGCTGAACCTGCCCGTCAGGGGCGTGGCCGAAAGCCTGCTCGGCTCGCCAGCCTATATGGATATGGAGGCGCTGAACCGGGTCTTGCGCGAACCCGGTCGGGTGTCGGGGGCCTATCTTGCCATCGACAGCGGGCAGGCTGACGCGATCTACCGCGCGTTGCAGGATATGCCCACCGTCGCGGGTGTCAGCCTGAAGGCGGACGCGCGCAATGCGTTCAAGGTGCTGATGGATACCGGCGCGGGCGCAATCCGCTATGTGATGGGCGCGGTTGCCTTCGTCATCACCTTCGGCATTGTCTACAACTCTGCCCGCATCGCCCATGCCGAACGCGCCCGCGATCTGGCCAGCCTGCGGGTCATCGGCTTTACCAAGGGCGAGACCGCCTTTGTCCTCTTGGGCGAACTGGCCGCCGTCACCCTGATTGCGCTGCCTGTGGGGGCGGTGCTGGGGTATTATCTGTCCTTCGGCATCGCCGCCGGATTCTCCACCGACCTTTACCAGATCCCCGCGATCTTTGACCCCGGCAGCTATGGCTTTGCCGCCCTTGTGGTGATTGGGGCAGGCCTCACCTCTGGCTGGCTGGTGAAACGTGATATCGACAGGGCCGACCTGGTTTCCGCCCTGAAGACAAGGGAGTAGCCGGATATGGCCCGGAAGAAACGCTCACGTCTCTATCTTACCATCGGCGCCCTGGCCCTGATCGGGGCTGCGATGGCGGCAGCCTTCTGGCCGCGCGCCGTGATGGTGGACATGGGGCAAGTGGCGCGCGGTGCGATGACCGTCACCATTGACGAGGAAGGCCGCACCCGCGTGCGCGAGGCCTATGTCGTTTCCACCCCGGTGGCAGGCCGCCTGCAACGGGTAGAGGTGAACCCCGGCGATCCGGTGACGCGCGGGGAAACCGTGGTGGCCCACATGCGTCCGATCAACCCCACGGCGCTGGATATCCGCACCCGCGAACAGGCCCGCGCTGCGGTGGATGCCGCCGAAGCCGCATTGCGCGTGGCCCGCGCCGATCTGAATGCCGCCATCGCCAGCAACGACCTGGCCAAGTCCGAACTGGCGCGGACCGAACAGCTTGCAAGCCGCGGGATTGCCACGGACGCGGCCCTTGACCGCAGCAAACAAGAGGCGCGCGTGGCACAGGCGAATGTCGATACGGCCGAGGCGGCGATTTCCATGCGACAGGCCGAAGTGACGAATGCCCAAGCCCAGTTGATCGGCTTTGACGATCAGGGTTTGGCGGCGGCCCTGGGTCCGCGCAGCGATGACATTCCCATCACCGCTCCGGCCTCGGGCCGCATCCTGCGGATCATGCAGCAATCCGAGACCACCCTTCCCGCCGGAACGCCGATCATGGAAATCGGCGATGTCGGCGGCGATCTGGAAGTGGTGGTGGAGCTGTTGTCCACCGATGCGGTGCAGGTCACGGCGGGCGACCGGGTGATCGTTGATGATTGGGGCGGGGCCGCCACCCTTGACGGCGAAGTGGTCCGGGTCGATCCCTTCGGCATCTCGAAGTTCTCTGCCCTTGGCGTCGAGGAACAGCGGGTCAGCGCCGTGATCCGCCTTACAAGCCCGCCCGAGGCCTACGCGGGCCTGGGCCATGGTTTTCGGGTTGAGGCGCGCATCGTGGTCTGGGAAGACGGCAGCACGCTGATCGTGCCGGCCAGCGCCTTGTTCCGGGACCGCGGCGAATGGGCGGTGTTCCGTGTGGAAGACGGCATCACGGCCCTGCGCCCGATCAAGCTGGGCCGCAACAACGGTGTCGACGCCGAGGTTCTGGAGGGTCTGGAAACCGGTGACACCGTGGTCCTGTTCCCGTCCTCGGGGCTTTCGGCGGGTATGGAAGTGACACAGCGGGTCGTCAACTAGGCGCCTTGGGAATTCAAGGCGATTGATATCGCGGCCGGCTTTGCCGGCAGGTGAAACGGGCAGTGGGCGGCATGGGGTTCTGGTCCGAGGCGCGCGGTTGCCGACGGCGTCACCGTGTTTGCGGTCTTTGTCTGTGCCCGGGATCCCTTGTCCTGCCACGACCTTGGGGATCGAGCCGTCAGGCGCCCTCGGTTCAAGCTGTCGGCAAGGATGGCGGAGCGCGGCGGCGTCCGCGCGCGTCCGCGTGTTTGAACCGCCGGGTGGCCCGAAGCACGCATCTCTGATCGCTCGCGTTGCCCGCCGCCGGAAGGTTCCGGCCAACCGGTCCTGGCGCGGGGACGGGACTTGCGTGCGGGTCCGCGGCGCCACGGCCTCGCTTTGCCGGGCGGTCGACAAGGTCCATCACTTCCCCGGACCCTGCACCTTGGGGTCCGCAAGCAGGCGATAGAGAGTGCGTTCGCTGATGCCCAGGATGGCTGCGATCTCGCGGCGGTTTCCTCCGGTCCGGTCGACCAGAAGGCGCAGATAGGTCGCGCGCAGGGCTTCCAGGGTCGGGGGTGCGTCAAAGCGCAGGGCCACTTCGCCCGAACCGGGCCTTGCGCCAGGCACGGCTGCCGTGCCGAGGCCAAGATGGTCGGGCCCGATCGGTTCTTCGCCCGCCGACATGATGATGGCGCGCTCCACGGCGTTCGACAGCTCGCGCAGGTTGCCCGGCCAGCGGTGGGTCTGCAGCGCCCGCATCGCCTCGGCACTGAACGATTTCGGCGTGTTTCGCTGGAAATTGCGGTCGGAAAGGAAGGCCTCGGCCAGGGGTCGGATATCGTCGGGGCGGTCGCGCAGGGCGGGGATACTGATCACGAAGGACAGCAGCCCAAACAGCAGCGGGCTGGTCCGGCCCTTGTCTGCGGCGATCTCCCCGGCCGTCCGGCTGGCCCCCAGGACAAGACGGGCCGGGCAAGCGACCAGCGCGTTCGAGCCGGGCGGCCGGTAGCTGCCGGTTTCGATCATCCGCAGGAGTTTGATCTGGGTGTCGGGCGGCAGGCGGTCCACCCCGCCCAGATAGACCGTGCCGGTATCGGCCGAGGCGATCAGCCCTTCGCTGCGATGCACCCGGCCCGATCCATCGCTGCGCATCTCGCCCAGCAGGTCTTCGGCCGTCGGTCCGGCCTCGCAGTCAACCGAAACGAAGCGCCCGTTCGAGCGGGCAGACATCCCGTGCAGCGCCAGCGCGCAGCGTTCCTTTCCTGTCCCCGGCTCGCCCAGGATCAGGACGGGGTGTCGGAACCGGCAAACAGCGACAGCAGGCGGCGCACTTCGGCCATCTGGGGCGAGGCCCCGATGATCGGGCGATCCTGGCCGATCCGCGCCTGCCCCTGCCAGAAGGCCAGATCACGCTGCAGATCCGCAGTGCCGAGGACCCGGTTGACGGCCAGTTCCAGCGCCTGACCGTTGGTCGGCTTCACCAGGAAATCCGACGCCCCGGCGCGGACCGCCTGCACCGCCCGGTCGATGGAGCCTTTGCGCGGTCAGCACGATGACCGGGCAGTATTCGCGCAGTTCGGGCAGGAAGGTCAGGCCATCGGCATCGGGAAGCCGCAGGTCGAGAATGGCAAGATCATGCCGGCGGACGGACAGCCGCTCCAGCGCTTCGCTGCGGCTGGTGGCGCCCTGCGCGGCAAAACCGGACCGCCCGAGCTGTTCCACCAGAAGCCGGTTGAGGGTTGTATCATCCTCGATCACCAGAATGCGACGGGGGGCCTGGCCTTTCATCATCGCATGCCCTGCCGGTCGACCGGGTCGCGATGCAAGGGCGCATCGGGGTCGGGAAGGCGGATGGTGAAGGTACTGCCCCGGCCAATCGCGCTTTCAACGGAAATGCGCCCGTTGCAGCGGCTGACAATGGCCTGCACGATGGAAAGCCCAAGGCCCCGGCCGGGGCTGCCATCGGCGCGGCGCGTCCAGAACGGCAGAAAGACGCGGCCCAGGTCGGCCGCGGCAATGCCGATCCCCTGGTCGCGGACGCGCAGCACGACCTCGCCCCCCTCGCGCCGGCCTTCGACAACGACATTGCCGCCCCCGGGCATCGCGTGGAATGCGTTCAGCATCAGGTTGGTGACCAGCATGCGCAAATCGCTCTCCGAACCAAGAAACCGCAGCCCGGGCGTGATGTCCGTGCCTTGCGTGCAGCCGGCCTCTTGCGCCTGATAGGCCAGGATCTCCAGCGCCTCGGGAATGACCCGGTCGATATCCACCAGCACCGGATCGGGCGATGGCGGCAGGCACAGCGTCAGCAAGCTGTTGGTGATCTTCAGGGTGCGGCCGACCTCCTGTCCGATGGTGTCCAGCCGCTGCCCGGCCTCGTCGACCAGGCCCTCGGCCAGTTCGGACCTGGCCACTTCAAGCAGAAGGCTGATCGAGGACATCGGGTTGTGGATCTCGTGGGCAAGCCCGGCAGCCAGCAGGCCAAGCTCCGACAGGCGCTGTTCCTGCGACAGGCGGGCCTGTTGTTCAAGATCGCGGATCGCCTCGACCACGCAGGGCACGGGCTGCCCCCCGATCATCAGCATCAAAGGCGCGGCAGCCACCTCGACATGAATTTCGACGGCTTCCCCGTTGGCGCCGCAAAGATGGGTCTGGCGACAGGTCAGCGGCAGGGTGCCGGCACGCGCTTCGGCCAGGGGGCAGCAGACAAGCGTCTCAACACAAGGCGTGTCGCGTCCATGGGTCGACAAATGACACGGCTGCCCCACGGCCTGCTTCGGTGAGGAGGCGCCGACATGGGCGGCATAGGCGTCATTGGCGATCAGGATGCGATAATCCGGGCCGATCACGCGGATGGCGTCCGGGATGGCGTCGATCACGGATTGCAGAGTGCTGCGCCCGGCTTCCAGATCCTGCGCGGCGGCTTGCAGACGGCCGGCCATCTGGTTGAACCCGTCGGCCAGCAACGAAATCTCGTCGGTGCCGGTCTGGGCAAGTCGGTGGTCAAGCCGTCCCGCCGCCAGTGCCGCGGTGCCATCCGCCAGGTCTTCCAGCGGGCGCAGCACCGTGCGGCGCACGACGATCCAGCTGGCAAGCAGGCTCGCCCCGGTGACGGCAAGACCGGCCAGCGACAGCAGGGCGACCGTGCGCCTTGCTTCACCGTCAAGCCCGGCAGTCGCGTAGTCGACGACCAGCAGGCCATTGACGGGATGGCCGGTCATCGGACCGTGACAGACCTGGCAGCGCGCCTGATTCAGGACCGGGTTGACCGAACGCACGATGCCGCTGGTCAGCATCTCGGACAATGGTTGGGGGCTGGCAAAGGCCTGACGGATCAGCGCGCTGTCCAGGGTCGTGCCTTCCTGCGCAAGGTCCGAAGCAAATCGGACCTCGAAGTCCGGGTTCAGGATGCGGACAGCCACGATGTCTTCATCCGCGCCAAGCTCGGCGACGATGGCCCGCAGGCCCGGCAGGTCGCGCTTGAGCATGGCGTTTTCCAGTGCGGCATGCAGCAAGCCATTGATCTGCAGCGCAGAGCGTTCCATTTCGGCCGCGATCCGGCTGCGGTAGAGATCGGCGATCAGCACAAGAAAGGCCGCCGACAACACGATCAGCACCGCCGCCAGCGTCACCACCATCCGCCGCTGCAGGCGCGCCCGCGTCCAGCCAAGGAACCGCGCGACAAGACCCGGTCGCGCAGTCATGGCATCACCTGGAACGAACGGCCCGAATGGCCCGTCGTGACGCAGATCGGGCATTGCGGGCCTGCGGCCCAGGGACCGGATGCGGGCACATGCACATCGACCTTGCAGGCGGAACAGCGAAAGCCGGTCAACGCCAGAGGTGCTGCGGGCAAGGTCTGCTTTTCAACGACAATTGCGTTCACCGGGCAAACATCCATACACAGGGCACATCCAGAGCACGCTCCCGGCGTGAAACCATACACCTCAGTGCCCTGCTCTGCCTTGATCCTGAACAAGACGGACTCGGGGCAGATCCGGATGCAGGCGTCGCAGCCGGTGCAACGATCCGGGTCGATCCGGGGGGCATAAGCCACGCGCCGCGCGGTCGCATCAAGCGCATCGGCGCCAGCTTGTGCTTGCAGCCGGGCAAGGGCGCGGCCAGATGCGGCTGCGCGCAAGGCGGGTGCTGCGCCCAATCCGAACAGTCGACGGCGGGCCGGATCGGCGGCCTCGTGCCGCGCGGCACTGATCCCTGGCCCGGCTCCGGGCGCACCGGAGCCGACCCGGACGGACAGACCGCCCAGGCCACGGTCTGCCAGCAGCGCGTTCAGATCATCGAGATGCCTTGCGACCGGCAGGCCGCAGCCGTCAGGGCACGCAGCGCATTCGGCGGTGCGGACGGTCAATTGTCGCAGGCCCGACAGCCACAGGCGGGCAAGCTGCTCCAGCCCCAGGGCCTGAAGGCAGACCTCCGCGGCGCCCGTGCTGTGGCCAAAGGCCGGGCAGACAAGCGCGGCCTCGGTCACCGGTCGCGGTGAAGCGACAAAGGGGGCATCCCTTCCGGCCAGACTGACGGCACCCTGCGGACAGGCCGCCATGCAGCCGCCGCAGCCCGAACAGGCGGCGGCGTCCAGCATCAGGCCTTCCTCCGTCGCCTCAAGCGCGCCACGCGGGCAGGCATCGGCGCATGCCGAGCAGCTGGCGGCGGCAAGCCGGCCGTGGCTGCACGCGTCGCCGTCGATCACTGGCAGGGGCAGCGGCGGGGGAGACGCAGCGCGTGCCACGGCCGCCCGTCACCAGCCTTCGCCAAGACCGGGAACGAAAGGACGGTCGGCCTCGGCTTCCACTTGCCGGCGGGCGCGGTCCTCCTGCGCCTTCCAGGCGTGATCGTGAACCTGCGGCGGACGGTCGGTTGCCAGTGTCAGATCGTCCCGCAAAGCGGCAAGCAGCGCTCGGGTGATCAGGCAGGTTCCGGCATGGAACGGGTGCCGCGCCCGCGAGGCGACACGCAGGCAGAAATCGGGCACCCAGGGCAGGACGTGATCGTCCAGAAACACCGCCGCATCCACCAGTGCGTCTTCGCTGCCGATCGACAGCAGATGCGCGACGAACTGCAACTCGTGGGCGATGTGATCGTCGGGGCGCAGGCGCCAGTCTGGCACCGTCAGCCCGTAATGCGCATACCAGTCGCGCACGGCGAACATCGGTTCCTGCCGTTCCAGATGGTCCTCGGTCATCCAGACCGACCCGGTCGGGGCAGCGCGGAACCCGTGGTTCAGGTAGGCGTCGGCGAAATCCGCTGCCAATTCGTCCAGCACCTCGGCGGGGACCGGGCGGGGAAACCCCGCCAGCACCCGTCGAAAGCCTTCGGCGATCTCGGCGCCTTCGGTGCCGGCAAGGGCAGCGGCCAGAAGATCGGCAAAACCCGATTGCCAGAGCCCCTCGATCAGCGCCGAATCCGCTTCGCGGTCGTGCAGACGGATGACCGGGCCAAGAAGCTCGGCCCAGGGCGCGAACCGAGAAGTCCCGGGCTGGTTGCTGACGGCATCGCGCGGCATCACTCCACCCGGCCTTTCGAATGGGGCACGAAGCGGATCGAGGGGTTGGTCAGCTCGGGATCGGCCATGGATTTCACCTGCCGCACCAGATCATCCGCGGGCCCGACGGCTTTGGTTTCATAGGTCCCGGCGTCGATCTGGTCGATCGGGCCGATGTCCAGAACCCGCATCATGCAGGCCGACACGCAATAGGGTTTGCGGCCCGCCTCCAGCTCGTCGATGCACATGTTGCATTTCTGGACGATGTTCAGCTCGACATTGAACTGCGGGGCGCCGAAGGGGCAGGCCGCCTCGCAACGGCGACAGCCGATGCACAGGGTCGAGTCGATGTCGACCACGCCGTTGTCTTCCCGCTTCCAGATGGCACCTGTCGGACAGGTCGGAAGGCAGGCCGGCTCGGCGCAATGGTTGCACGACATGTTCACCTTGTAGGCGAAGACCTCGGGGTAGGTCCCGCCCTCGATATATTGCACCCGGCGAAAGCGCGGTCCTTCGGGCAGGCCGTTCTTGTCCTTGCAGGCGATCTCGCAGGCGCGGCAGCCGATGCAATCCACGTTGTTGTGGATGAAGGCCAGCTGCATCTCGGGAACCACCGGTTCATAGACCTCGCGCTTCTTCTTGAGGATGGCTGCCTTCAGGGTGCTCTTGTCGCCGTCGGCCATGGTGCATGCCCTCTCAGTTGTCGCGCCGGAAGACGTGGCTGCGGGCCGTCGCCAGTTGGTCCCAGCCGGGCCGGTGACGCAGGTCGGTCTTCTTCAGGTTCACGAGGATGGTGTTGTAGGCAAAGGCGCCGGCGGGGACGGGTTGTCATCGGTCAGGAAATCCGGGTTGCCGGAGCGGTCCACGCCGTTCTCGTCGATGTCCATCCAGGCGCCTTCGTGCAGCACGACGACACCGGGCATGCAACGTTCGGTCACATGAACAGGCGTCACCACCCGGCCGCGCGCGTTCCAGACTTCGACCGTGTCGCCGGTTGCGGACACCCAGCGCCCTGGCGTCGGCGGCGTTGATCGTGGTTTCCTGGGCAAAGGTCTCGCGCAGCCAGGGGATGTTGTTGAAGATCGAATGCGTCCGCCAGCGCGGATGCGGGGTGATCATCTGGAACGGGTATTCCGCCACCTCCGGATCACCGCGGCCTTCCCAGGGTTCAATCCACTTCGGGATGGCGGGGATGTAGTGGCCCCATTGGGTGCGCGTCCAGTCCTTCACCTGGGCCAGCGTGGTCGAGAAGATCTCGATCTTGCCGGACGGGGTCTGGAACGGAATGCCCTTCTCGATCTGGTCCTGGAAGGCGACATGGGGCCGGGGCAGGATGAACTTGTAGACGCCGCGCTTCTTGAATTCTTCCCAGCTCCTGGTGACGCCCTGTTCGTGCTGCACCTTGCGCCACCAATCCACCAGATAGGCCTCGTCCACCGCATCGGGATTGTTGAAATAGCTCTGGTCGGCCTTGGGGTTATAGGCCGGGCCGAAGCCAAGCCGGTAGGCCAGCTCGGTGAAGGCCTGGAAGTCGGTCTTCGACTCGCCCAAGGGCTCGATCACCTTCGGGCGGTGGATGTAGTAGTGCCCCTTGTACCAGGGCAGCGCCACGTCGTGACGCTCGAAATGGGTGGCGATCGGCAGCAGGTAATCGGCCCAGATCCCGGTCGGCGTGATCGTGCTGTCCATGCAGACCAGCAGGCTTTCGCCTTCGCCGTAGCTCTCCAGCTTCCGGATCGCCTCGATTTCCTTGTTGATGTTGGTCAGCTGGTTGATCCAGTCCGAGCCTTGCCAGAAGATCCCGCGGATGTTGGGGATCACGCCGTCCAGGTTGTCGCCGCGCGGCCACAGCCCCAGATCCTCGCGTTTCAGGTCCGGATAGTTCAGGACGGCATGCGCCCAGCGGTCGGATTTGAGCGAGGCATACCAGATGTTCGAGTTCTGGTCATAGGGATAGGCAATGGATTCGGCGTGCCAGCCCTTGCCGACCCCTTCCGCGCAGCCACCCAGAACGCCGATGTTGCCGGTCATCGCCTGCAGCGCGGCGGCCATGCGGTTGTATTGCTCGCCGTAGGCCGTGCGGCCCGGCGACCACGACGCCTTCAGCGCGGCGGGCTTGGTATCGGCATACATCTCGGCCAGCTTCATGATGTTCTCGGCCTGAACGCCGCAGATCTCGCCGCCCATTCCGGCGTCTTCGCGATCCCGTCCGCCTTGCCCTCGATATAGTCGCGGAAGTTTTCCTGCCCTTTGGCCCAGTCGGGCATGGTGCCGGCATCCATGCCCTGCACGAAGCGGTTGATGTAGTCCTGATTGTGCCGGTTGCTGGCAAAGATGTGATAGGCCATGCCGGCCATCATCGCCGCATCGGTGTTGGGGCGGATCGGGATCCACCACGCGTCATAGGCGGCTGCGCTGTCGGTATACTGCGGGTCGATCAGCACGAACTTGCAGCCGCGCTGCTTGGCCATCCGCATGTAGTAGAACGTGTTGCCGCCGTGGAAGGTATAGGCCGGGTTCCAGCCCCACATGATGATCAGCTTGGAATGCGCGAAGGCATCGTCTTCGTTGCCGTCCTGGATGGTTCCGAAGGTCCAGCGCGACGACGATGTCGTGCCCTGGTAGGACGGCACCGACCAGCTGTTGGTGCGGCAGCCGAACATGCCCAGGAACCGGCCCAGCAGGCCCTCGATCTGGTCCGACTTGTGCAGCACGCCGTAAGAAGCGCCGGCATAGGATTGGTCCAGCAGGGCAGTCGGCCCGTAGGTATCGCGCAGATGAACCATGCGCTCGGAGATCTCGGTCAGCGCCTGATCCCAGGAAATCCGCTTGAACCTGGCCTCGCCGCGCTTGCCGACCCGCTTCATCGGGTAAAGCAGGCGTTCGGGCGAATAGAGCCGCGACCGGTAGGACCGCCCGCGCAGACAGGCGCGCAGTTGCGGCTTTTCCTCGGTATCGGTGCCATAGGCGTCGCCCTGATAGCTGCCGTTGTCGGTGGAAAGGCGCACGATCACATCGCCCTTCTTGTGTGCCACCAACATGTGGCGCGACCCGCAGTTGTGCGCGCAGGAGGTGACGACAGTCGTCAGTTCGTCATCGGTCGGATAGGGTTCATAGGCGAACCCATGCGCAGGCGTCGCCTTGCCGCCCACCAGTGTCGCCGCGGCGGTGGCCGTCGCACCCTGAAGGAAGGCCCGGCGGGTCGGTGTCAGCAGGGCCGAAAGGCGCGACAGATCGAATGGCTTGGTCATGGCATCGGTCCCTTTCACGGCGCCGGCGTCAGGTGGTATTCGGGTTTGGATTGCGTGGGCCGGTCCAGCGCCCAGTCGGGCACGGTTTCCGCGTCCATCAACGGCCAGGGCGTGCGGGCGTAGGGATACGGGATCCGGTACCATGCCCGCCCGCCGTGACAGCCGTAGCAGGTGTCCGACGTGCCGGCCCGCGCCAGTTCCTCGATCGTCGCGGCCTTCAGGTAGGTGACGTTATGGCGGTTGGTGCGGAAGGTTTCCGCATGGCACGACAGGCAGCCGTTCGGCGCTTCGGCATATTCAAGATCGACCCGCACCTCATGCCAGGGCCCGCCCAGACCCATGATCAATTCCGGGTCGGGCATCGCGCCATGGCACAGCAGGCAGGTTTCCGACGGGTTCACCATCTTGCGCAGGGTGAATTCCGGGGTGGCCGACGCAAGGAAGGCATCGCGCGTCGGCATCATGTCCGGGCTTTCCTCGCGCGGGTCGTTGCCCTTGTGGCAGAAGGTGCATTGCAGGTTCATCACCGACTTGGCGAAATCGCTTTCCATGTGCCGCCAGTGAAAGTCGGACTGGCCCTGCGCATAGGTATCCAGCGTTTGATACCAGACCATGGTTTCCGCCGCCTTGACCCCGGCGGGCGAGGTATCGCGGACATCGTTGGCCAGGATTTCCTGATGGCAAGCCAGGCATTCCTCGTTCGAGGCAGTCTCGATCATCGGCGGGAAATGGATCGGGTGATAGGTGGCGCGCTGATAGTCAAGCGTCGGAATCTCGGCCTCGAGAGCGGCCAGTTTCGCGGCGATCCCGGCAATGGTTTCGGGCGTCGGTTCGGGCGGGTTTTCGTAGGTCACGCCCTCGGGGTAGGGGACAGGGTCAAGCGTGATGATCGCATCGACGGCCAGATCGGCGTAGGGGCCGGCATCGGCCCCCGTCTCGACCCCCGTCTCGGGCGCGGCATCGGGTGTATCGGTTGCCACGGGCCCGGCTTCGGCCAGCGTGACCGGGCTGTCCGACTGCAGCCCGAGCCAGCCGATCAGGTTGCGCCGGTCATCGGCCTTCCTGACCCCCGCAAAGGTCATCTTGGTGCCCGGCGCGAAGGCCGAAGGCTTGGTCAGGTAGGCGTCAAGCGTCGCTTCGTCCCAGGCCTGCCCGGCATGGGCCAGCAAGGCATCGGAATACTTGAACCTCCTGCGCGGCGATGGGGCCGCCGAACACACCCCAAAGTGCGGGTCCGGTTGCGTGCTTGGCGCCTTTTTCGGCCTTGTGGCAGGCCTTGCAGGCCTTGAACACCTTTTCGCCGGCCGCAAGGTCGATACCAGCGGCCGGTGCTTCGGCGACCACTTCAGCGCCGGTCGACGTGGCCTGTTCGGCGGGCTCCGCCTGCTGTGGTGCAGGGCTATCAGGGACGATGGCGGCAGCTTCCGCTGGCGGTGCGGGCATCGGATTCGCTGCGGGGCCCTTGTAGATCAGGACCCCCAGGACGAAGACCGCAAGAAAGGCCAGTCCGCCAAATCCGAGGCCGAAAATCGCTCCGATGACCGTTTCATACTTCTTCATGGCTTGGGCCCTGCCTGGCTGGATCGTGGTCGTGCGTCGGAAGGTCTTTTTTGCGGCTTGGCCGCAGCGGTCGGAGGTCAGTTCCCGGTCGATGCCGTCCGGGTGCAAACCCATGCTCCGTTGACCAGCGAATACTGGCTGCATTCCGGATCTGCAGCGACCTCGGCCGCTTCGGGGACCGCTTCGGGCGCCGCAGGCGCGGCACTTTCCGGTTTGCCGTCCGTCTCGGCCGCTGCGGGCGCTGCGGTTTCAGGGACGTCTCCGCCCTTCGAGGTCGTGAAGTAGACAGCTGCCAGGATCAGGACCGCCGCAAGAAGGAGAGCGATGTATGAGGTCTTCGCGATTATCGGTGTCGCCGGATGAGAGGGTAGGAACCCCGGGGCGCGCACGGTAGGCGCGCCCCGGGAAGGGATCATGCGATCAGTTGGACGGCGGGGTCCACGTACCGCCCATGCCCGACATTCCGCCCATGCCCGACATTCCGCCCATGCCCATCTGGGCGCCGCCGGCCCAGCTGTACTGGGTGCAGACCCAGCCATTGCCACCGGCCCCGTCCATGCCGGACATACCGTCCATGCCGGACATCCCGTCCATGCCGGACATCCCGTCCATGCCGGACATCCTGCCCGAACATTCCGTCCATGCCGGACATGCCATCCATGCCGGACATCCGTCCATGCCGGACATGCCGTCCATGCCGGACATCCCGTCCATGCCGGACATGCCGTCCATGCCCGACATGCCGTCCATGCCGATACCGTCCATGCCGGACATACCGTCCATGCCCGACATACCGTCCATGCCGGACATGCCATCCATGCCGGACATGCCGTCCATGCCGGACATTCCGTCCATGCCGGACATGCCATCCATGCCGGACATGCCATCCATGCCGGACATGCCGTCCATGCCGGACATGCCATCCATGCCGGACATGCCGTCCATGCCGGACATTCCGTCCATGCCCGACATGCCACTCATGCCTGCCTGCCCGGTTCCGGCCCAGCTGTACTGGGTGCAGACCCAGCCATTGCTACCGGCCCCGCTCATTCCATCCATGCCCGACATCGACTGTGCGGAAGCAACGCCGACACCGGCAGTCGCGCACAACAGTGCAGCGAGGCCGACTTTCATCGCGTCTTTCATCCAGTTCTCTCCTCTGTTCATACCGTTCCGGTTCACTTGGCGCCGTCCCGGACGAAGCACCCGGACCATCCGGGCGCTGCATTTCTCCCCGCTTTGAACGCGGTCACTCACCACTGTGCCAGTGGCGGATATCGTAAGGGCCGGTCATGCCAGGCCGCAGAAACGGCGAATGCCAGGCACCCTGGTCTTCCAGAAAGCGCAGGCTTGCGGGGTAGGGCGGCTCGACCCCGGTCAGCGCTTTCGCATACCAGTCGGCATCCTTTGTCATGGTGGTGATCACCGGCGCGCCATCGGGGCGCATCGACGGTGTCAGACCCGCGACCGGATACCCCTCTGCCATGGCGGTGCCCGTCATCAACGAACCCAGGACGAGCGGTTTGATGAGCCTTCGCATCCGCACCCCTTTCAACCCTTCCGGCGACCTTGCGCAGATCCGTACCCGACACGGCGCGACCCGGAACCTGAACAGGGTATTCATGTTTTTCGTTTATTTACGAGATCTTCTAGGTCGTTCGCCGGTGCCGGACCCTGGCCGGAAACCTGCCAGTTTGTCAGGCCGCGGCCGGTGGGCCCGGCAAGCCGCCGTTTTCACGAAAGACCAGCCTGACAAACTGGCAGAGCGGCCGTGCCGGCCTGTCATGTGGCGCGTTGACGCATCCGGGAATGGGGGGCCTTGGCGGTGCCCACATGGCCAGCCAGAGGCCGGACCGCTGCTGTCCGGTCCGGGAATCACCCGCTGAACACTCCGATCGGATTCGCAGGATGCAGACGCGCCCCCGGCAGCATCGCCGGCCGAAAGGGCGGATACTGAAACGATCCGTGAGGGTTCAGGATCTTTGCGCAGCCATCAGGCAGCCAGCGGTTCGACCGTCGCTGCCATGCAGGCCGTTGTCCGGACAGCGCCAGGCCCTGTCGCAACGCGCCCGTGTCGCAGGCATGGCCGATGCGCAGCCGGCCTTCCATGTTCAGGGCGAAGCCGGGCAGAAGCATCGCGCCGGCGGGCAGGCCGAAGCATCTGATGTGCCGGGAATGAGAACCACTGGCCTGGATGTACATCGAAATGACCCGCTTCAGGATTTGTCGCGACCTCTGGCGGGGGTCCGGCCAACCTTTTGTTTCGGATCAGCCATGCGGCCAGTGCTCCGAACTGGCCAAACGGGATGAGTTTGGGCGTCAGCTGGCCCTCGCGGTTCACGTTCGCTCCTTCGATCCCCTCAAGCGTCGCCGAGGCCGACAAGAGCGCCTTGAAGGTTCTGTCGCGAACTCTGCGTGTTGACGACCGGGGCGCAATGGGTTGACGATCCTTGCCTGGTTCAGCGTTTTCGGAGGACAGGCGATGATCTCGTTCAAGGGTGCGCAGTTTCCGAAGGACGTGATCCCCTTCGCCATGTTTTTCCATGTTCGCGACACGGTTTCATGCCGCGACCTTGAAGATCGAGCCCGCGAACGCCATGCGTTCGAGAGGGCGGGCGAAGAGGGCGGAGCGGGGCGTGCCGGTTGATCACGCGACGCTCAATCGCCCCCTCTCGCTTTTGCACTGCAAGAGCTGCCGGGCGACGCTCGAAGGCATCGAAGTGGCGAACATGATCCGCAAGGGCCAGTTGACACCCGGACCCTGCCCGCTTGCCCAATTCGCGGCGCTGGCCGCCTAACCAAAGGAAATCGTAGCGCTTCCTCCAGCCGTCGCGGGAGATTGCGACAGAGCGTGACAGCCTTCGAGCCGTTGGGCGCGAAGGTAGTGATGGAGGAGAAAGTTCACGGCCAGCGCAAAGCGCGCCACCCCCTCTGGTGCTGCAGGCCAGCCCGGAAAGTGGAGCCGAGCTCGCGATGCCTTCCGCCGCATCACATCCTCGGACCAGACGCCTCCCTGCAACGCGCAAGGTCGATATCAGGTTGAACGCGCTGGAACGACAGGAGGCAGCCCCGATCGCCAGCGGCGTCAATACTCGACGTTCAAGGCATCCTCGGCCTGCCACTGTTCAATCGAGATGTTGTCGAAGAGCTTCGGCATGAAGGAGGCGCGCTCGGGGTTTTCAAGCGGGTGCGGATGGCCGAGATAGTAGCTGCCCGGCCCGACATCGCGCACCACCCGAAGCGCCGCGTCGCAATCGTCCCGGCGGATGCCCTCCGCCATGCAATAGCCCATCGCGCCCGTCTCGGCATCGACAACGAGCCTGGCGATCGAGCAATGCATGCCTGCCTCGTCCAGCCCGCCGAATTCCAGATGTCGTTGCAGCCCGCATGGAGGACCGCGTTCATTTTCACGGCGCTTTCATGTTCCGTCTGTGCGGCGCAAATCCTTGGCGGGCATTGGGGTGCTTTCCTGTGTGCGGGATGATAACAGCTAATATCGCAGATATTTTGCGCTTTTCTCGTCAACAAATAGGGTTTATGTAGCCAGAAATGACCGTTCTTGATGAAATGGACAAGAAGATCCTCTACGCCTTGTCGCGCGATGCGCGGCTGAGCGTCGAAAAGGTTGCCGAGCAGACAAATCTGTCGCCCACGCCGGTCCGGCGCCGCATCAAACGGATGGAGACCGAGGGCATTGTCCGTCGCTACACCGTTGATGTGGACATGGAAAAAGCCGGTTACGGCCTTACGCTTTACGTTTTTCTGAAGCTGCAAAGCCGTGACCGAACGACGATCGCCAAGTTCGAGGACAAAATCCGCCACATGCCAGAGGTCACGACCTGTGCGCTGGTCACCGGCCCGCATGACTATGTCATGACGATGCGGCTGCAGGACATGGATACCTACAACATATTCCTGCATTCCGTCCTGTCGGAACTGCCCGGCGTTTTCGGGATCGAGACAAGTGTCGTCATTGGCGGGGTCAAGAACGAGATCCCCGTCCCCCGGTAAGACCATGCCCCCCGAGACTGGACCGCAACATGAGCGCCCCCCTTCCCAATCGCGACCGTCTGGCCACCCGCCTCATCCACGCGGGCCAAAGCCCTGATCCACTTACCGGGGCGGTGATCACGCCGGTCTATACCTCGACTACCTTCGTTCAGGATGGAATCGGACGAAACCGGGGATACGACTACACCCGCAGCGGCAATCCGACCCGTCTGGTGCTTGAGGCCTGCCTCGCCGATCTGGAAAACGCCGGCGCCGCCTTTGCATTCCCCAGCGGGCTTTCGGCGGCTGCAACGGCGCTGGAACTGTTGCCTGCCGGGTCGCGGATCCTTGCGCATACCGATGTCTACGGCGGCATTCATCGCCTGCTGGCGGATGTGCGGACCCATACCGCCGGGCATCAAGTGCGCTTTGTCGATTTCTCGGACAGCGCGGCCTTGGAGCAAGCGGCAGAAAGTGGCGCCGACATGCTTTGGTTCGAGACGCCCTCGAACCCGCTGCTGCGCATCGTCGATCTTGCCGCCGTGGCGCACATTGCCAAGCGGATCGGCGCGATTTCGGTCTGCGACAGCACCTTCGCCTCGCCCTGCGGGCAATTGCCGCTGGATTTCGGTATCGACGTGGTCATGCATTCCGCGACAAAGTTTCTGGCGGGGCATTCCGACCTTCTGGGCGGAGTTCTGGCGGTATCGGCAGAGGCGCCCGAAGCATTGACCGCCCGTGTCCGGTACCTGCAGAACGCGCTTGGGGCGGTGATGTGTCCGATCGATTGTGCGCTCTTGCTGCGGTCACTGAAGACCTTGTCGGTCCGCGTTGACCGGCAAGCGGCAAATGCGGCGATCTTGGCGCAGCACCTTGCGGCCAACGCGCAGGCGCTTGGCCTTAGCGAAGTCATCTACCCGGGCCTTGCGTCGCACCCCGGCCATGCCGTCGCCGCCCGGCAGATGGAGAATTTCGGCGCCCTGATATCGCTGAAGCTCACCGGGGGGTTGGAGCGGGTCGAACGGGTCCTCTCCTCCACGCGCCTGTTTCAATTTGCCGTCAGCCTGGGCGGAGTCGAGAGCCTGATCCAGCACCCCGCCTCCTTGACCCACGCGGTCATACCGCAGGACCAGCGCGCCATTACCGGGATCGGCGACGACCTCATCCGGCTGTCTGTGGGGATCGAAGACGCCGGCGATCTGTTGGCAGACCTGCTGAACGCGCTGACCTGACGGTTTGCCAATGGCCCAGGGCGGGGGCGGTCACATCCTCAGATGCGGGTAAAACCGCTACGAGAGGGCGGAAACCAGCCAAAGATTGGTGAGAATTTGTTCCCTTCCCGGTGTAGTCTGTCACTCGGCGCGAAAACCCAGCGAGAGTGACATGTCCGAACCGAAGAGCTTCCGGCGCACCCATCTGGATGGGCATCTTCTGCATCCTTCGACCCAGATGATGTCCTATGGCTATGATGCGTCGATGTCGGAAGGGGCGGTAAAGCCACCGGTGTTCCTGACCTCGACTTTTGTCTTCAAATCCGCCGAAGAGGGGGCAGACTTCTTTGATGTCGTGGCCGGGCGAAAACCCGCACCGCAGGATGGTGGCGCGGGCGGGCTGGTCTACAGCCGCTTCAACCACCCCAACACCGAAATCGTAGAAGATCGACTGGCGCTGTTTGACGGGGCGGAACGGGCGCTGGTGACCTCTTCGGGCATGGCGGCAATCGCCGCAGTGTTCCTGACCCATTGCAGGCCGGGCGATGCCATTGTGCACTACTCGCCGCTTTATGGTGGCACCGAAACGCTGCTTGGCAAGGTGATGACCGGCTGGGGGATCAAGCCCATACCCTTTGTCGACGGATTGTCAGATTCGATGTTGCTCTATGCGCTGGAAAAAGCGGCGCGGCATGGGCCGGTGAGAATCGTCTATCTTGAGACGCCGGCAAATCCGACCAATGCGCTGATTGATCTGAAGATGGTTCGCCGGGTCGTGGACGAATGGAGCAGCGTCTCAGGGCAAACGCCAATCATCGTCTGCGACAACACGATGCTGGGGCCGGTTTTCCAAAATCCGATCCGGCATGGCGTCGATATCTGCGTCTATTCGATGACCAAGTATATCGGTGGCCACAGTGACCTGATCGCCGGCGGCATCACGGGATCGGCGGCCTTGCTGAAGCCGATCCGCCAAAGCCGCAGCGCCTTTGGGTTTCAGCTGGACCCGCATTCCTCGTGGATGCTGGCGCGCTCGATGGAGACCCTGACCCTGCGGATGGAGCGCGCGGCAGAGACGGGCGTCAAGGTGGCCGACTGGTTGGCCAGCAACAGCCCGATCCCGTGCAAGATCCTTCACCCTCTGCACAGCAAGAACGCGGCCGAGCGCGAGGTCTATGCCCGCCAGTGCAGCGGCCCCGGCTCGACTTTTTCCATGGTGGTCGCGGATGACCGGGCACTGGCTTTTCGCATCGTCAACGGGCTGCAACTGTTCAAGTTGGCGGTCAGCCTGGGCGGTACGGAATCTCTGGTCTGTCATCCAGCCTCGACCACTCATTCCGGCGTGCCGGCAGATGCACGGGCAAGAGCAGGGGTGACGGAGGGTCTGATCCGCCTTTCCGTCGGGCTGGAGCATCCCGATGATCTGATCGCCGACCTGCGCATCGCGCTGGACAAGGCCGCTCGCGGCTGACGTCAGGCTGCCGCTCGGCGTTGTTGCGCGACTGGTGCCTGCGGTGTGACTTCCGCTTTCCGCGTTGAGCTCAGGCCACGCGAACGATCTCGGCCGTTGCGAGGGCCGAGAAGCGGTTCATGACCGAGCAGGCGAACGCCATTGGTTCGAGAAAGCCTGCGAAGGACGCGGATCTGGATTTCGGCGGTTTGGCGGTCGGGGTCTCTCGCGGCGATACGCTCCCCGAAGGCCTTGAGGCAGCGTAAGCGGGTAGCCGAGGCCGTTCAGGGCCGATAGTTCCATGGCATGAGGGCGTCGAGCTTTGCGCTTGGCCATTGGTTGGCGATACGTTCCAGCGTCTGGGTCAGCCAAGCGACGGGATCGACGTTGTTCATCTTGCAGGTCTGCAGGAGCGTGGCGATGGTGGCCCATGTCCGGCCGCCGCCATCCGATCCGGCGAACAGGCTGTTCTTTCTTGTGATGGTCTGGGGCCTGATGGCGCGCTCGACGATGTTGGAGTCGAGTTCGATCAGACCGTCGGTGAGAAAGCGTTCGAAGATTTCGCGTCGGGCGATGGCATAGCGGAGGGCCTCGGCCAGTTTCGATTTCCCGGAGATGCGCGGCAGGGTCTTCTGCCAGAGAGAGAACAGTTCGGCCACGATCGGTGCCGAGACAGCCTGACGGGCCGCAGCACGTGCTTCGGGGCCTTTCCCGCGGATTTCGGCCTCCAGCTTCCACAGATCGGCCATTCGCTCCACCGTGGTGGTGGCGACCTGAGAGTCGCCCGCCGCATGGAGCTCATAGAACCGCCGTCGGCTATGCGCCCAGCATCCAGCCAGCCGCGGGCCATCATTGCCACCACCCTTGCGCAGCAGCTTGTTGTAGGCGGCATAGCCGTCCACCTGCAGGATGCCGCGATAGCCGTGGAGGTGCCGACGCACGCAATCGCCGGACCGGCTGTCCTCGAAGCGATAGGCCACCATGGGCGGGCCGCTCCCGCCAAAGGGGCTGTCGTCGCGGGCGTAGGCCCAGAGCCAGGCCGTCTTCACGGCGCCAGTGCCAGGGGCAAGGGTCGGAAGGCTGGTCTCATCCGCAAAGACGCGCGGCCCGTTCAGGACCTCGCCCAGCACATGGTCGGCCAGAATCTCCAGTTCAAAGCCGACCCGGCCCATCCATTGTGCCATCAGCCGCCGGTCGATCTCCACCTGGTCGCGGGCATAGATCCCTTCCTGACGATAGAGCGGCAGGCCGTCCGTTGCCCGGCAGAGCATCGCGTAGCGATGGCCCGAGAGGGGGCATATTTCGAGACGGCGATATGCGCCAGCAGCGCCTCGGTCGGCAGGCCGCTTTCGATGATGCGGGCCGGGGCGATGGCCTGGATGACGCCCTCCCACCCCGTGAACGCGTACTTGGGCTGCCGGGCAGCGGATCACCCGGAACTTTGCCGGAATGACATCCAGGCGCTCCGACACGTCTTCGCCGATCAGCACCTTCTGTTTGCCCGCATGCTCCGGCAGGTCCTCGGGCTCGATCACCACCTCGACCCGCTCCAGATGAGGCGGCAAAGCCTTGCGGGGCCGGGGGGAACGCATTTGATCCGAGACCCGACCTTTGCCAACTTGCGCCTTCAGGGTCGCGATGCCGGTCTCGATTTCCTCGAAGACGAAGGCCTGTTGCGCGTCCGCGTCATCTGATGGTCCGCGGGTCTCAAGCTTCTCCGAGCGACGGCCAAAACGGGCCCAGTCATAGGCCTTCAGGATCTGCAGCAGCCGCTTCACCCGCTCGTCGGCATCCGCGCTGCGCGCTTTCAGGGCCGCGTTCTCATCCTCCAGAACGGCCGCCTTTTGTGTCATCGCGCGGATCATGGGCTTCAGCAGGTCCAGATCATCGGGAAGGGGGAGATCCTCAGCAATCATGGATTGAACGATAGCACATCCCGCCCAGCCATGCCGCAGGCTATCCGCGCCCCAAGCACCGATGATTCACTTTGTCGCGGCCATATTATCCAGCAAATACAGGGGTCCTGACCGTCATGGGGCGGACCCGCTTCCAGTCCAGACCTTCCAGCAGCGCCATGAGCTGGGCGTGGTTCAGTTGCACCCGGACAGCCCCGATCTGCGGCCGGCAGAACGAGGGTTTCTCCAGGCGCTTGGCATAAAGACAGATGCCGCTACCGTCCCACCCCTTGCCCGGCAGGGTATTGCGCAGCAATGCCCGAGAGGAGGACAATCTTCAACCGGTCCGCACGCTTTGCCCGGAACACATAAAGCGCACCGCTGAACGGATCGCTCCCCGCATCACGCACCAGAGACAGCAGGCTGTCAGGCCCCTTGCGGAAGTCGACCGGTTGGCCCGCCAGAAAGACCTTTACGCCGATTGGCATCATGCCGAGCGCACCGCGCCCAAGATCCGGCGCAGCGCCGCCTCTTCAAGGTCGGAACTGACCCGGATGACGACCTCGCCCACCGCAATCTCGACCATAGAGGCAGGCGAGCCCGCTGGCACCTCTTCGTTCTGTCTGTGCAGGAAGGCTTTGCGCCAACCAAAGAGCTGCGGCGGAGAAATCCCCAACCGCCGGGCCAACGCCGAAACATTCACGCCAGGCTCCAGCGCCGCTCTCACAGCCTTCGCCTTGAAATCTTCAGACCATCGACGCCGCTCGAGATGTTCTACAACCCAAAACGCAAGCACACGAACAACGGCATGCTGTCGCCCCCCCCTCTCATCGATTGCTTGGCAATCGACTGCCGGGCAATGGTTGACTTCGAAATCCGGCAGCAGAAACTGAACGAGGCGGGCGTCTAGGAAACCAGGGGCACCTCAGTGCGTTTCCTCCAAAAGCGCAGATAAAACGATGAACTGCTCGATGCCTGTTGCAACCAACGAAATGATAGACTCGCTACCGTCGCTATCGAGATCAGCCGCTCCCAAGAAGGACCGTAGAGCCCCTTAGCGAGATCACATTGACGCAGATCAACGCGCGGTTGAGAGCTTTCCAGCTTTGCTGTTGCAGCGAAGAGGAATCCGACCATGCAGGACAAGGATGCTATTGCAGCTAGTTCCGCGAGCACGTCGTCAGAACCTGATTCGATGGCGGGCAGCTCGACAAATGGAGACTGGACCGAAGCGCGCAGCATGATCGACGGCCTTGACGGCGCTCTGAACATCGCGCACGAGGCGCTTGATCGCCATGTGGCGGCTGGCTACGGCGACCAGGTGGCGCTGCGATGGCTCGGGAAAGCCGGAGACCGGCGCGACCTTACCTATAGCGAAATGGCCGATCTCGCGGCGCGGTTCGCAAATGTTCTGGCCAATCACGGTCTTGGTAAGGGTGACAGTCTTTTCGCGCTGATGGGGCGGGTGCCCGAGCTTTACGCCTGCGCCCTTGGGACCCTGAAGGCGGGTCTTGTATTTTCGCCGCTGTTCTCGGCCTTTGGCCCCGAGCCGATCCAGACGCGGATGGAGATCGGTGCGGCCAGGGTTCTTGTCACCACCGCCTCGATCTACAACCGCAAGATTGCGCATTGGCGGCACGAATTGCCCTCGCTCGAACTGGTGCTGATCGAGGGAGACGAAGCGCCGGAGGGCTGCGTCGCGCTCGGCCCTGCGCTGCGGGCAGCGTCACCGGATTTTGAGACGGTACGGACCGATCCCGAGGATGCCGCCCTGATCCATTTCATCG
>JADJAB010000015.1 GCA_016704435.1 Rhodobacter sp.
TGATGTAGCCGCCAGAGGTGATGGTCACCACCATATCCTCGCGCTCGATCAGGTCTTCGTCTTCCATGTCGCCGGACCAGTCGATGATCTCGGTGCGGCGGGGGACGGCAAACAGCGCTTTCACCTCACGCAGTTCATCGGAAATGATCGCCATGATCCGGTCGCGAGAGCCCAGGATTTCCAGATAATCCTTGATGCGGCCGGCCAGCTCTTCCAGCTCATCCGTGACTTCCTTGACGCCCAACTGGGTCAGGCGTTGCAGGCGCAGGTCCAGAATGGCGCGGGCCTGGGCTTCGGAAAGGTTGTAGGTGCCATCGTCGTTGATCGTGTGGCTGGGGTCATCAATCAGCTTGATGAAGGGCACAATCTCATGTGCCGGCCAGCGCCGTGTCATCAGTTTGTCGCGCGCCTCTGCGGCGTCGGCGCTGGCGCGGATGGTCTTGACCACCTCATCCACGTTCGACACCGCCACGGCCAGACCGCACAGGATATGGCTGCGTTCGCGCGCCTTCCTGAGTTCATAGGCGGTGCGACGCGCCACAACTTCTTCGCGGAAGGTAATGAAATAACTAAGGAAGTCCCGAAGCGTCAACTGTTCGGGACGGCCGCCGTTCAGCGCCAGCATGTTGCAGCCGAAGCTGGTCTGCATCGGGGTGAAGCGGAACAGCTGGTTCAGGACCACGTCCGGCGTGGCGTCGCGTTTCAACTCGATCACCACGCGCACGCCGATACGGTCGGATTCGTCGGCGACGCCTGAAATGCCCTCGATCCGCTTTTCGCGGACCATTTCGGCGATGATCTCGATCATCCGCGCCTTGTTGACCTGATAGGGCACCTCATCGACGATGATGGCCCAGCGGTCCTTGCGGATTTCCTCGATATGGGTTTTTGCCCGGATGATGACGGAGCCGCGGCCTTCGAGGTAAGCCTTGCGGGCACCGGAGCGGCCAAGGATCGTTGCACCGGTGGGAAAATCCGGCGCCGGAATGAATTCCATGAGCGATTCCATGGAGATATCCGGGTTCTCGATCATCGCCAGGGTGCCGTCGATGACCTCGCGCAGGTTGTGCGGCGGGATGCGGGTGGCCATGCCGACGGCGATGCCTTCGGCGCCGTTGACCAGCATGTTGGGAAAACGCGCGGGCAGGACGGTGGGTTCGCGGTCCTTGCCATCGTAGTTGTCCTGGAAATCGACGGTGTCCTTGTCGATGTCGGCCATAAGGAAGGCCGAGGGCTTGTCCATCCGCACCTCGGTATAGCGCATGGCCGCCGCCATATCGCCATCCATCGAGCCGAAGTTGCCCTGACCGTCCAGCAATTTCAACGACATCGAGAAGGGCTGCGCCATCCGCACCAGCGCGTCGTAA
The DNA here is from genome assembly GCA_016704435.1 of Rhodobacter sp. Classification (GTDB taxonomy): domain Bacteria; phylum Pseudomonadota; class Alphaproteobacteria; order Rhodobacterales; family Rhodobacteraceae; genus Pseudogemmobacter. Next base: position 1,368 of record JADJAB010000015.1, read on the forward strand.
ATGGCAGAGTCGCCGTGGGGGTGATATTTGCCCATGGTGTCGCCGACGGGCCGGGCGGATTTGCGGTAGGGCTTGTCGGCGGTGTTGCCGGATTCCTGCATCGCGAACAAAATCCGCCGGTGCACCGGCTTCAGCCCGTCGCGCAGATCGGGGATGGCGCGGGAGACGATCACGCTCATCGCGTAGTCGAGATAGGCGGTCTTCATCTCGTGGGTGATGTCGACCTGCGGACCGTGATGCGGCGGCCGCTGCGGCATTTCGCCAGCGATTTCAGTATCTTCGGGGGTATCCGTCACGGTCTGCCTTGCCTGGCCCTGATGGCCCTATATCTGGTTGGCGGCAAGTTACACCATACCGCCCATGGGGTGCAATGGGAGCGCCCGGCGGGCTTTGGCAGCCACCGGGAAAGACTGATAACAGATTGAATCCGTTGAAAAAGAATTCATACTTGTCATGCTTTAATGGGGGAGGCGAAAGGAGGGTGACCCTATGGAGCGACGCGAAACCGAGTTGATGTTGCAGGGCTATGGCCTGACGACGGCCGAGATCTTCTATCGGATGCCGGATTACCGCAATGTTCTCAATACATTCGTCTGGCAGCACATGGATCTGGCGCCGGACTACCCGGAGTTGTTCCGGTTCATCGAATACTGGCAGGACAATATCGACGGGCCGCTGCATTCGGTGCGCTTCACGCATCGCATGCTGATCGGCCCGGCGGAATGGCGGCATGTGGTGAAGGAGTTCCGGCTGCACTGAAAATGCGGTCTGCAAAGCGTCTGCAGAACGTCTGGCAAGCGTATGGCAAGCGTATGGCACGAAAACCGGCCGTGCGCCGCGAAATGGGCCGGAAGCGCGCCCCTCATCCCGTTCCTCAGACCGCCCGCAGCAGCATGCCGAACAGGTCGCGCGGGTCGTCGGGGTCGGCGATCATGTCGAGATTGTCGTAGAACCCGGTTTCGGCCAGCTTGCCGCGGATGTAGCGCAGGGCGGCGAAGTCCTCGATGGCGAAGCCGACGCTGTCGAAAAGGGTGATCTGCGCCGCCGAGGTGCGGCCCGGTACGGCGCCGGTGATGACCTGCCACAGTTCGGTGACGGGGTGGTCGGGGGCCAGCTGCTGGATTTCGCCTTCCACCCGCGTCTGGGGCGGGTATTCGACGAAGATCTGTGACCGCAGAAGAATGTCGCGGTGCAGTTCGGTCTTGCCGGGGCAATCGCCGCCGATGGCGTTCAGATGCACCCCGGCACCGACCATGTTGTCGGTCAGGATGGTGGCATATTGCTTGTCGGCGGTGACGGTGGTGACGATGCCGGCGCCCTGAATGGCCTCTTCAGCGGTGCGGCAGGGGGTGACGGTCAGCCCGCGCCCGGCCAGGTTGCGGGCGCATTTCGATGTGGCCGCCGGGTCGATGTCGTATAGCCGGACCTCGGCGATGCCGCAGACCTCCTTGAAGGCCAGCGCCTGGAATTCGGCCTGCGCGCCATTGCCGATCAGCGCCATCACCTCGGTCTTCGGCGCCAGCCATTTCGCCGCCATGGCGCTGGTCGCGGCGGTGCGCAGCGCGGTGAGGATGGTCATTTCCGACAGAAGCACCGGGTAGCCGGTGGCCACATCGGCCAGAAGGCCGAAGGCGGTGACGGTCTGCAACCCCTGCTTCATGTTGGCGGGGTGGCCGTTGACGTATTTGAAACCGTAGGTCTCGCCATCCGAGGTCGGCATCAGCTCGATCACGCCGACATCGGAATGGCTGGCCACGCGCGGGGTCTTGTCGAACAAGGGCCAGCGGCGGAAATCGGCCTCGATCTCGGCGGCAAGGTCGACCATCACCCGCTCGATCCCCAGTTTCAGGACCAGCTTCATCATGTTGTCGACGGAAACGAAGGGCACGAGGTTCAGCATCACTTGCGTCCTATTTCGAACGTGTCGGGCGGTCGAAGACCTTCTTGCCCATCAGACTGCCGACCAGATCGACCATCAGCCGCGCGGTCATGCCGCGATCGTCGAGGAAGGGGTTGAGTTCGACAAGGTCCAGCGAGGTTACAAGGCCGCTTTCGTGCAGCAGCTCCATCACCAGATGCGCCTCGCGGAAGGTGGTGCCGCCGGGCACGGTGGTGCCGACGGCCGGCGCGATCGAGGGGTCGAGGAAATCGACATCCAGGCTGACATGCAGCATGCCGCCGTCCTTGCGACAGGCGGAAAGAAAGGTGCGCAACGGGGCGACGATGCCCTTTTCGTCGATCACCCGCATGTCGTTGAGGACGATGTCACGTTCCAGCATGGCGGCGTGTTCGGCGCCATCGACCGAGCGGATGCCGAACATGCAGATGCGCGGCGCCGGCACCGGGGCGGGGAAGGGCGGGAAGGCGTCGAAGCCCTCGCGGCCGGCGATATAGGCCAGCGGAGTACCGTGCAGGTTGCCGGAGGTGGTGGTCAGCGGGGTGTGAAAATCGGAATGCGCATCCAGCCAGAAAGGAACAGCGGCCGGCCCTGGCGTTCGGCAAAGGCGGCTGCCCCGGCGGCCGAGCCGAGCGCCAGCGAGTGGTCGCCGCCCAGGATGATCGGCAGGCCGCCCTGCGACAGCGCGTCATCGACGCGGTCCATCAGGATCTCGGTCCAGCCCACGGTTTCGGCCAGCGAATGCACCGCCGGGTTGGCGCAGGCGACCTCGTGCAGGTCGGGCAGGGCCAGATCGCCCCAATCCTCGACACCGTGGCCGAGCGCCTGGATTTCGCGCGCCAGACCGGCGACGCGGTAGGCGGCGGGGCCCATCAGGCAGCCGGGGCGTTTCTGGCCGCAATCTATGGGTGCGCCGATCAGGATGGTCTTGGGCATCTGTGGCCTCCTTCGCTTTGCTCTTTGGTAGCCGGGCAGGGCCAATCGCGCCAGTGCTCACGCAGTTGCGACCCATGGGCGCAGTGATTTGCGGCGCGGGCCATTGGAAGCGGCGCCTGATGCGCATAGACTGCCGCCCGGAAACGGGAGACGCGGATGATTGTCGAGATCGGGCATTACGCGCTGGTGCTGGCGCTGATGGTGGCGCTGGTGCAGACGGTGTTGCCGCTGTGGGGCGCCCAGGCGCGCAATCCGGCGTTGATGGCGATGGCCGCCCCGGCGGCGGTGGCGCAGTTCGTGCTGGTGGCGGTGTCCTTCGCGGCGCTGACCTGGGCCTTCGTGGTGTCGGATTTCTCGCTGGCGGTGGTGACGTCCAATTCGCACACGCTGAAGCCGATGCTCTACAAGGTGTCGGGCGTCTGGGGCAACCATGAGGGGTCGCTCTTGCTGTGGGTGTTGATCCTGTCGCTGTTCGGGGCCTGCGCGGCCTGGTTCGGATCGAACCTGCCGGCACAGCTGAAGGCGCGGGTGATCGGGGTGCAAGGCTCGATCGGGCTGCCGTTCCTGGCCTTCCTGCTGTTCACCTCCAACCCGTTCTGGCGGTTGCAGGTGCCGCCGATGAACGGGCGCGACCTGAACCCCTTGTTGCAGGACCCCGGCCTGGCCTTCCATCCGCCGTTCCTCTACCTGGGCTATGTCGGCCTGAGCATGGCGTTTTCCTTTGCCGTGGCGGCGCTGATCGAGGGCCGGGTGGATGCCGCCTGGGCACGCTGGGTGCGGCCCTGGACCCTGGCGGCCTGGGTGTTCCTGACCATCGGCATCGCGCTGGGGTCGTGGTGGGCCTATTACGAACTTGGCTGGGGCGGCTTCTGGTTCTGGGACCCGGTCGAGAACGCATCCTTCATGCCCTGGCTGCTGGCCGCCGCCCTGCTGCACAGCGCCATCGTGGTGGAAAAGCGCGAGAGCCTGAAAAGCTGGACCATCCTCCTGGCGATCATGGCCTTCGGGTTCAGCCTGATCGGCACCTTCATCGTGCGCTCTGGCGTCATCACCTCGGTGCATTCCTTTGCCTCCGACCCTGAACGCGGGGTGTTCATCCTGGGCATCCTGGCCTTCTTCACCGGCGGTGCGCTGGTGCTTTTCGCCGCCCGCGCCAGTGCGATGGAGGGCAAGGGCGTCTTCGCCATGGTCAGCCGCGAAAGCGCGCTGATCGCCAACAACATCCTTCTGGCGGTGTCGGCGCTGGTGGTCTTCATCGGCACGGTCTGGCCGCTGGTCGCCGAAGTGGCGATCGGGCGGACGGTCTCGGTCGGCGAGCCGTTCTTCAACGCCGCCTTCACGCCGTTCTTCGTGGCGCTGGCGGTGATCCTGCCGGTGGGCGCGATGCTGGCTTGGAAGCGGGGCGACATCGGGCGGGCGCTGAAAGGGCTGGTGCCGGTGGCAATCCTTGCCGTGGCGCTGGGCGGGCTGGCCTTCGCGATGCAGACCGGGCGGTCGGCGCTGGGCCCGGTGGGGGCGGCACTGGGGGCCTGGGTGGTCTTCGGCGCGCTGTGGGATCTCTACAGCCGCACCGGGCGCGGCGCGATGGCCGACCGGCTGGCCCGGCTGACCCGCCTGCCGCGCGCCGACTGGGGCAAGGCAACGGCGCATTCCGGCCTGGGCGTCACCGTCTTTGCGGTGGCCGCGATGAATGCCTGGGCGGTCGAGGATATCCGCGTCGCCAGGCTGGGCGAGACCTTCCCGCTGGGCGCCTATGAGGTGACGCTGGTCGAGGTGCACCGCGAAGCGGGGCCGAACTATACCACCACCATGGCCGAGATGGCGGTGACGAAGAACGGCCGCGAGGTGGCGCGGCTGTTCCCCGAAAAGCGGGTCTACCCGGTGCAGGCGATGCCGACGACCGAGGCGGCGATCGACTATGGCCCCTTGCGCGACCTTTATCTGGTGATCGGCGATCCGCAGGACGGCGGCGGCTGGGCGGTGCGCGGCTATGTGAAGCCTTTTGCCAACTGGCTCTGGGGCGGGGCGCTGCTGATGGCGCTGGGCGGCTTGCTCAGCCTGACCGACCGGCGCTATCGCGTCGCGGCGGGCGCGCGCAAGGCCGCCGCGCCACGCGGAGTTCCGGCCGAATGATCCGCGCCCTCTTTCTGTCGCTGCTGCTGCTGGCCGGCCCGGCGCTGGCGGTGCAGCCCGACGAGATGCTGGCCGACCCCGCGCTGGAGGCCCGCGCCCGCGCGATCAGCCGCGAGGTGCGCTGCCCGGTCTGCCAGGGCGAGACCATCGACGACAGCAACGCCCAGATCAGCCGCGACCTGCGCATCATCATCCGCGAGCGGCTGGTGGCGGGCGACAGCAACGCCGAGGTGATCGGGTTTCTGGTCGCGCGCTATGGCGAATACGTGCTGTTCGACCCGCCGAAGACCGGGGCGAACCTGATCCTGTGGCTGGCCGGCCCGGTGATGCTGCTGGCGGCGGGCGGCATCGCCTTTGCCGCGATTCGCCGCCGCCGGCCGGCAACGGACGAGGCGCTGAGCGTCGAGGAACAGGCCAGGCTGGACGAGATCCTGAAGGGCTGAACGCGGGGGGCGGGGGCCCGAGGCAGGGCGTCTGACGCGGCGTTCCGCTTTTGCCTTGACCGCGCCCGGCTATCCTCTGCCCGCAACCGAAGAGGCACGCATGACCCATCAGACGATAACGGTGAGCGAAGACGGCGGCATTGGCACCATCGCGCTGAACCGGCCGCAGGTGATGAACGCCCTGTCGCGGCAGATGCGGCTGGACCTGACGCAGGCGCTGCGCGACCTGCAGGCAAGCGCGCGGGTGATCGTGCTGACCGGCAGCGGCCGCGCCTTCTGCTCGGGCCAGGACCTGCAGGACGCCGCCGCCTCGGGCGCGCTGGATTTCGAGCGGATCCTGAACGCGGAATACGTGCCGCTCTTGCGGCTGATCACCGACAGCCCGGTGCCGACCATTGCCGCAGTCAATGGCGCTGCGGCCGGGGCGGGGGCCAACCTTGCGCTCGCCTGCGATGTGGTCATCGCGGCGGAAAGCGCCAGCTTCATCCAGGCCTTCACCCGCATCGGCCTGATCCCGGACGCCGGCGGCACCCATTGGCTGCCGCGCCAGATCGGCCTCGCGCGCGCCATGGGGGCGGCGCTGTTTGCCGAGAAGATCAGCGCCCGCCAGGCCGCCGACTGGGGCATGATCTGGGAGGCGGTGCCGGACGGTGAATTCGCCGCCGTCGTCGCCACCCGCGCGGCCCATCTGGCCAACGGTCCGACTGTGGCTTATCAGGCGCTGAAACAGGCGCTGCGCGGATCGTTCGAGCTGGACCTTGCGGGCGCCCTGGCGCTGGAGGCAAGACTGCAGGGAAGCTGCGGCGCGACAGAGGATTTCCGCGAAGGCGTGGCGGCCTTCCTGGAAAAGCGCGCGCCCCGCTTCACCGGGCGCTGAGGGGCCGCAAGAGGGGCCGCATGGACGATCTGAACCGCGACGATGTCGTCCGTTCCTACTACCGTATCCGCCAGGTGCTGGGCTGGCTGGGGCTGGTGCTGCCGGTCTTGCTGATCATCGGCGGCTACCTCAGCCAGGGCGCGGTGGAACCCTCGATCAGCGACTATTACCACACGCTGATGCGCGACGCCTTCGTCGGCGCGATGACGGCGATCGGGCTGTTCCTGATCACCTACCCCGGCCATTCGCCCGAGAAGGGCGAACATCTGTCGGATGATTTCATCACCACGGTGGCGGGAATTGCGGCCTTTGGCGTGGCCTATCTGCCGAACGAGACGCGGATGCACGCCAACCTTCTCGGTTCGATCACCCAGCAGATGCTGGGCTACAAGCTGGCGGCGGCGGGGCACTATGCCTGCGCCATCACCTTCTTGTCGGCACTGGCGGCAATGTGCCTGCGCAAGTTCGCCCGCACCGCGAAACCGGCGCGGCGCCGCATCTACCGCGCCTGCGGCTGGACGATTCTGGCGATGACGCTGGCGGTGATCGTGGCCAGCTGGTTCAAGATCATGGGGCCAGAAGGGCCACAGCGCATCGTCGCCGACTGGATGCTGGTGCTTTGGTTCGAGGCGATCGCGATCTGGGCCTTCGCCTTCGCCTGGCTGGTCAAGGGCAGGGCGGAAACCGCCCTGACCCGCCCGCGAAAGCGCCGCTGATCACGCCCGCGCGACGAGAGGCGGTTCACGCTCCGCGCGACAGGGCTGCCACGCCGGTCCGGGCGATTTCCTTCAGCCCCAGCGGGCGCATCAAATCGGCAAAGCTGTCGATCTTTTCCGAGGTGCCGGTCATCTCGAAGACAAAACTTTCCAGCGTCGAATCGACCACATGGGCGCGGAAAATCTCGGCCAGCCGCAACGCCTCGATCCGCGCCTCGCCCTTGCCGGCCACCTTGAACAGCGCCAGTTCGCGCTGCACCGACGGGCCTTCGGCGGTCAGGTCATGCACGGCAAAGACCGGCACCATCCGTCCCAGCTGCGCCTCGATCTGGTCGATCACCGCGGGCGTGCCGCGGGTGACCACGGTGATGCGCGAACGGTGGCCGGTATGGTCCACCTCGGCCACGGTCAGGCTGTCGATGTTGTAGCCGCGGCCCGAAAACAACCCGATCACCCGCGCCAGAACCCCCGGCTCGTTCTCGACGATCACCGCGAGGGTATGGCTCTCCTCGACCTCCGAATGGCTGTCGCGCAGGTCATAGGCGGAATGGCTGCTCGCGCCCTTCTTGATGTTCAGTGCGGACATGTCTGCCCCTTCATCTTGGCAAAAATACTCTGCGGGGGTGCGGGGGTGCAAAACCCCCGCCGCGATTTCAAACCAGCACCGCGCCCGACTTGAAGGCGGATGCGTCGGCCGACAGCAACATCTCGTTATGCGGCTTGCCCGAGGGGATCATCGGGAAGCAGTTCTCGTGCTTCTCCACCCGGCAGTCAAAGATCACCGGCCCGTCATAGGCCAGCATCTCCCTGATCGCCTCATCCAGGTCGGCGGGGTCGGTGACCTGGATGCCCTTGCAGCCGAAGGCCTCGGCCAGCTTGACGAAATCGGGCAGGCTCTCGCTCCACGAAGACGAATACCGCTCGCCATGCAACAGCTCCTGCCACTGGCGCACCATGCCCAGCCGCTCGTTGTTCAGGATGAACTGCTTGACCGGGGCACGGAACTGCATCGCGGTGCCCATTTCCTGCATGTTCATCAGCCAGCTGGCCTCGCCGGCGACGTTGATCACCAGGGCCTCCGGATGCGCGATCTGCACGCCGATGCTGGCCGGCAGGCCGTAGCCCATGGTCCCCAGACCGCCCGAGGTCATCCAGCGGTGCGGCTCGTCGAAGCCCAGATACTGCGCCGCCCACATCTGGTGCTGGCCGACCTCGGTGCAGATATAGCGGTCCATGCCCTTGGTCAGGGCCTCCAGCCGTTCCAGCGCGTATTGCGGCTTGATGGTGGTCTTGCTTTGGTCATAGCTCAGGCATTTCACGGCCTGCCATTCGGCGATCTGCTTCCACCACTTTTCCAGGCCCGCCTTGTTGACCTTGCGGCCGCGCGATTTCCAGACCTTGAGCACGTCTTCCAGCACATGGCCGACATCGCCGATGATCGGCACATCCACCCGGATCACCTTGTTCACCGATGACGGATCAATATCGACATGCACCTTTTTCGATTTCGGGCTGAAATCCGAGATCCGCCCGGTGATCCGGTCATCGAACCGCGCGCCGATGTTGATCATCAGGTCGCAGCCGTGCATCGCCAGGTTGGCCTCGTAGAGGCCATGCATCCCCAGCATGCCGATCCAGTGCTTGCCCGAGGCGGGGTAGGCGCCCAGACCCATCAGGGTCGAGGTGATCGGAAAGCCCGTCGCCTCGACCAGTTCGCGCAACAGCTGGCTGGCCGCGCGGCCCGAGTTGATGACCCCGCCGCCGGTGTAGAACAGCGGGCGGTCCGCCGTCTCCATCATCTCGACCAGGCGGGTGATCTGGTCGATGTCGCCCTTGACCCGCGGCTGGTAGTGGCTGGTCTTCGACTTTTCCTTCGGCGTGTAGTCGGACTGGGCGAATTGCACGTCCTTCGGGATGTCGACCAGCACCGGGCCGGGGCGGCCTGCGGTTGCGACGTGAAAGGCGGTGTGGATGGTCTCGGCCAGCTTCGCGGTGTCCTTCACCAGCCAGTTCATCTTGGTGCAGGGCCGGGTGATGCCCACCGTGTCGGCCTCCTGGAAGCCATCGGTGCCGATCATGAAGGTGGGGACCTGGCCGGTCAGCACGATGATCGGGATCGAATCCATCAAGGCATCGGTCAGCCCGGTCACCGCATTGGTGGCGCCGGGACCGCTGGTCACCAGCGCCACGCCGACCTTGCCGGTCGAGCGGGCATAGCCTTCGGCCATGTGGATGGCGCCCTGTTCGTGGCGCACCAGGATGTGGCGGATGTCGTTTTGCTGGAAGATCTCGTCATAGATCGGCAGCACAGCGCCGCCGGGATAGCCGAAGACCACCTCGACGCCCTGATCCTTCAGGGCCTGAACCACCATCTTCGCGCCGGTCATCTGACGTGTCATCGCCGTTTTCCTTGCCGTTCTTCGTCAATAAGGCCCTTGGGCCAACAAAAAGCCCCCGGGGGAACCGAGGGCGCATGGGAACCTGTTATGGGTCAACCGTTACCGGCCCATGCGCCTGATATCCCCAAGTACAAGAATTCGCACCATGGCTGCCCCCTGATCCGTCGGGCGCGACACTATGGCGGGGCTTGGGGGGCGTCAACCGCAAAACACCGCCTAAAATGTCGCAGGGGGTGCGGAAATTGAACGAATGTTGCGGATTGATCGCAGGCCCGCGCAATTTTCGCAAAACCCGCCCGGTCGGCGGGGGGCGAGTCGGCGGCAGCTGCTAGGCCATCAGCAGCACGAAGGCCGCATAGCCCGCCAGAAGGCCCGCGCCCGCGATCCGCGGCAGGCCCTTCAGCGCGATTGTCAGCGCCACCAGAACGACCGAGACCCCCGCCACCCAGAACATGTCGATCCCGGCAAAGCGCGGCTCGGCCGGGATCGGCGTGATCACCGCGGTGGTGCCCAGGATGCCCAGGATATTGAAGATGTTCGAGCCCACCACATTGCCCACCGCGATATCGGTCTGCTTTCGTATCGTGGCGACGATCGAGGTGGCCAGTTCCGGCAGCGAGGTGCCGACGGCGACGATGGTCAGGCCGATCACTGCCTCGGATACGCCGAAGGTGCGGGCGATCCGGGTGGCGCTGTCGACCAGGTAATGCGCGCCGATCACCAGCAGGACCAGCCCGGCCAAGGTCATCCCCCAGGCCCGCCATTGCGGCATCGGGCGGGCTTCGAACAGCGGCTCGGACTCGCCGGTGAAGAGGGCGGTGCCAAGGAAGACCACCAGTCCGGCCAGCAGCAGCGCGCCCTCTGCCCGCGTCACCGTGCCGTCGGCCAGGAACCACCAGACCATCGCGACCGAAGCCAGCATGAAGGCAAAGTCGCGCCACAGCTTTTCCGCGTGGATGACCAGGGGCGCCAGCGCGGCGGCGACGCCGAGGATCAGCAGGATGTTCGAGACGTTCGACCCCAGCACGTTGCCGATGGCGATGGCGGGCTGGCCGGCCAGCGCCGCCTGGACCGAGACCAGCAGTTCCGGCGCCGAGGTGCCGAAGCCGACCACGGTCAGCCCGATCACCATCGGTGAAAGCCGGAAGTGACGCGCAACAGCCGAGGCCCCCCGGACCAGGATCTCGCCGCCGATGAACAGGGCGACGAGCCCCACGAGGAAAAGGATATAGGTCATGATGCCCGCTTGTTGCCGCCCCTGGAGCATCTACATCGGCAGGAAATGCGGATTTGCAAGCGGCGTGGCGAAGAAAGCGGCAGCTTTCCCGTTGTGGTAAGAAAAACTGACCAAAATCCCGATTTCCGGCAAGAAAACGGTTTGCAAGCCGGGAAGGGGCCGCTAGGGTCGCAATCGGAACAGGGCCTGCCGGCAGAGCGGGCCGATCAACCCAGGAGGAGTATAGTGATGGATCGTCGTTCCTTTTTGACGAAAGCCACCGTTGGTGGCGTGGCGGCGGCCGGTGCCTCGGCGCTGGCGGCACCTGCGATTGCGCAGGACATGCCGACAATTACCTGGCGGGTGACCTCGTCCTTCCCGAAGTCGCTGGATACGATCTTCGGCGCGGCCGAGACGATGTCGAAATACGTGGCGGAAATGACCGACGGCAAGTTCAACCTGCAAGTGTTTCCGGCGGGCGAACTGGTCCCCGGCCTTGAGGCGGCAGATGCGGTGACGGCCGGCACGGTCGAGGCCTGCCACACCGCCAGCTACTACTTCTGGGGCAAGGATCCGACCTATGCGCTGGGCACGACCGTGCCCTTCGGCCTGAACTATCGCCAGATGAACGCCTGGCTCTACTATGGCGGCGGCATCGACCTGATGAACGAGTTCTTCCACGGCCAGAACCTGCACTATCTGCCCTGCGGCAATACCGGCGTGCAGATGGGCGGCTGGTATCGCAAGGAGATCAACTCTCTGGCCGACCTGAAGGGCCTGAAGATGCGGATCGGCGGGTTCGCCGGCAAGATCATCGAGAAGATCGGCGTCGTGCCGCAGCAGATCCCCGGCGGCGACATCTATCCGTCGCTGGAAAAGGGCACGATCGACGCCGCCGAATGGGTCGGCCCCTATGACGACGAGAAGCTGGGCTTCTACAAGGTCGCGCCCTACTACTACTATCCCGGCTGGTGGGAAGGTGGCCCGACGCTGTCGACCATGTTCAACCTGGACAAGTGGAACGAGTTGCCGAAGGCCTATCAGACCGTCGTGGCGACGGCCTGCGAGGCCGCCAACTCGAACATGATGGCCAGCTATGACCACAAGAACCCGACCGCGCTGAAATCGCTGGTGGCGAATGGCGCGCAGTTGCGGCCGTTCCCGCAGGACGTGCTGTCGGCGGCGTTTGACGCGGCCAACGAGGTCTATGCGGAGGTGTCGGCCACGAACGAGATGTTCAAGAAGATCAAGGACAGCCAGGACGCCTTCAAGCGCGATGCCTATCTTTGGGCGCAGATCGCGGAGTACAATTACGACGTCTTCATGATGAGCCAGCAGCAGGCCGGCAAGCTGTAATCCGGCTCCGAAAGACCAGGCGGAAGGCCCCGGAGCGATCTTCGGGGCCTTTTACATGGGCGCATCGATGCGCGGGCGCGCGCGCGCTGCCGTCCGACGCCGGGGGGCTGTCTGCCCCCCGGACCCCCCGAGAGTATTTCGGCCAAGATGAACGGGAACGACGGCCCGGCCCGCAGTGTCGATTGCGGGTCGGGCCTTGTCGGTCGGGCAGGACGGCGGTGGCGCCGGGGCGCTGTCAGGGAGTGACCTGTGGTGCGCCCAGTTGCGGCAGGCCGGGCAGTCCGCCGGGGGCCGGGGCGATCCCGCCCAGCGGGGTCAGCGCGGGGATCTTGATCTCGATCGTCGAGGGGTCGATGAGGGGCGTCTTGTAATGCGTCACCGAGAACGGCCAGAGCACCACGACGAAGATCATGATCACCTGCACGAAGATGAAGGGGATGGCGCCCTTGTAGATCTCGGAGGTCTTGATGCCCTCGATGTTGCGGCCGGTGATCTTGTCCAGATAGGGCACCTTGGCCGCGACCGAGCGCAGGTAGAACAGCGCAAAGCCGAAGGGCGGCGTCAGGAACGAGGTCTGCATGTTCATGCCGACGATGACGCCCAGCCAGATCAGGTCGATCCCGAGCGTCTTGGCAGGCACGGCGATCAGCGGGATCAGGATGAAGGCGATCTCGAAGAAGTCTATGAAAAAGCCGAGGACGAAGATGATCAGGTTGACGACGATCAAAAAGCCGTAGCGGCCGCCCGGCACGCCGATCAGCAGATGCTCGACCCAGATGTGGCCGTTGACGCCGTAGAAGGTCAGCGCGAAGACCCGCGAGCCGATCAGGATGAACATCACGAAGGAGGCCAGCCGGGTGGTCGCGGCCAGCGCCGACTGGGTGATGCCAAGGTTCAGCCGGCCCTTGAACAGCGCCAGCAGCAGCGCGCCCATCGCGCCCATCGCGCCGCCCTCGGTCGGCGTGGCAAGGCCGATGAAGATGGTGCCGAGGACCAGGAAGATCAGCGCCAGCGGCGGGATCAGCACGATGATGACCTGCCGTGCCAGCCGCGACAGCAGGTTCAGCTTCAGAACTCCGTCCAGCACCGCGTAGAAATAGATCACGAGGGTGCCGATCGAGGCGCCCAGCACATCGGCGTTGGCGCCCCATTGGTCATAATACCAGTGGTGCGCGCCATAGCCGACGGCGGTGGCCGCAGCCAGCGCCACGATCAGCGAGGTGACGCCGCCGCCCAGGGTGCGCGCCGCGGCGGGCAGGGCCGGCACCAGATGCGGCCGGAAGATCGCCAGCATGGCGACGTAGCCGATGTACATGCCGGTCAGGATCAGGGCGGGAAACAGCGCACCCTTGTACATGTCGCCGACCGAGACGCCCAGCTGGTCGGCCAGGATGATCAGGACAAGGCTGGGCGGGATGATCTGCGCCAGCGTGCCAGAGGCCGCGATGGCCCCGGTGGCGACGCGCCGGTCATAGCCATAGCGCAGCATGATCGGCAGTGAGATCGGGCCCATGGCGATGACTGAGGGCGCGACGACGCCGGTGGTCGCCGCCAGAAGCGCGCCGACCAGGATCACCGCAAAGGCAAGCCCGCCGCGCACCGGGCCGAAGAGCTGGCCGACGGTGTCGAGCAGATCCTCGGCCATGCCGGACCGCTCAAGGATGATCCCCATGAAGGTGAAGAACGGGATGGCCAGCAATGTCTCGTTCGAGATCACCCCCCACAATCGTTGCGGCATGGTGAAGAGAAGCGGCCAGTCCAGCGCGATCTCGCCCTGCGACCAGGGCGCCAGCCAGACCCCGATGGCAAAGAACACCAGCCCGTTGGCGGCCAGCGAAAAGGCGACGGGGTAGCCGAGGATCAGGAACAGGACCAGGCTTGCGAACATGATCGGCGCCATGTTCAGGGCGATGAATTCGATCATTTCCGGCCCTCCCGCTTGGTGGCGGCAAGGTCGGCGACCAACTCGCCGGTCTCTTCGTCGGCGTGTTCCTGGGGGCTGTGGAAGGGGTGAGGGTCTTCGATCAGGCCGCGGATGATGGCGACCTTCTTGATGATCTCGGCCACGGCCTGGAAGATCAGCAGGATGAAGCCGGCGGCCAGCAGCGCGCGGGCGGGCCAGATGATCAGGCCGCCCGCGTTGGTGGAGATCTGGCCGATCCGGTAGGCGTCAAATGTGTAGGGCACCAGCATCCAGGCCATCAGGGTGACGAAGGGCAGGGTGAAGAAGACATGGCCGAAAAGGTCGATCCAGTGCTGGGAGCGACGCGTGCGGCTGCCGTAGAAGATGTCGATGCGGACATGTTCGTTCTGTTGCAGCGTATAGGCGGCGGCCAGCATGAAGACCGCGCCGAACAGATACCATTGCAGTTCCAGCCAGGCATTGAGGCATATTGCGGCGCGATCTTGCGCACCGCCGCATTACCCGCGCTGACGATGACGGCGACCAGGATCAGCCACATCACCGTCTTGCCGATGCCGGCCGTGATGCGGTCGATCAGGCGCGCAAGCGCCAGCAATGGTTGCATCGGTCGTCCTCTCCCTTTTGGTCAGCGGCGCTCTTGAACGGCGCCCTGTGCAACTGGTAAATTTAGTTGTCCAATTACGCGGGTTTCATGCTTGCGTCAACAGCGACATCGTGCAGAGGAATCCGCCATCGGTCCAGTGGCAAACCGGGCATCGGCAGGATGTGACGCCGGGGAAGCCGGGTCAGTCGCGGTGACTGCGCGCCTCGGGCAGGGCGATGCGGGCGACCTGCTCGGCGATCGGGGCGACGGACAGCGGGTGCAGTTCGGCGCGGTGCTCGGCGGCGTCGCCGATCGGCTGCCACTGGCCGGACTTGTAGATCTCGACCGCGTCGAAGAGCGCCTTGTAGCCCATCTTGCGGCTGCCCGGCACCCAGTAGCCCAGGTAGACATAGGGCAGCCCGGCCTCGCGCGCGATGGCGACATGGTCAAGGATCACGTGGGTGCCCAGCGACTGGCCGGCCAGATCCGGGTCGTAGAAGCTGTAGACCAGGCTCAACCCGTCGTCGAAGACATCGGTCAGGCAGACAGCGGCCAGCGGCCGGCCGTGTTCGCCCTTGTTCGGGCCGCGGGTGTATTCGATGACACGGCTCTTGATCGGCGTTTCCTCGATCATCGCGGCGAACTCGAAGATATCCATGTCGGCCATGCCGCCATCGGCGTGGCGGCTGTCGAGATAGCGGCGGAACAGCGTGAACTGGTCTTCGGTGGCCCAGGGCGAGGTGGCGTTGCGGCGCAGGTGGGCATTGCGCTTCAGGATGCGCTTCTGGCTGCGGCTGGGCTGGAAATCCGCCACCCTGATGCGCGCCGACAGGCAGGCCGAGCATTCCGCGCAAGAGGGCCGGTAAAGCACGTTCTGGCTGCGCCGGAAGCCCTGCTTGGACAGCGTGTCGTTCAGCTTCTGCGCATGCTCGCCCTGCAGCGCGGTGAACAGCTTCCGCTCCATCCGGCCCTCGAGGTAAGGGCAGGGCTGCGGGGCCGTCACATAGAACTGGGGCGCGATGGGAAGGGTGTGGCGCATGTCTTCAAGGCTGTGGGTGGGTCGGGGCGGAGCCTAGCAAGCCCGGCGCGATCCGCCAAGACGCTTTGCGCAAGATGAAGAAAACCCCGCCCGGCGGGGGCCGGGCGGGGACAGGACGGGACAGGCGTGGGCGGTCAGTATTCGCCGCGGCGGGCGTCACCCTCGGCGGCCCTCGAAGGCCTCCTGCTCGTCTTCCAGGCGGCGCAGGGTGTCGGCCTTGTAGGCGTCGAAGGTCGCGTTGCCCGAGGGCCGCCAGGCGGTGCGGTCCGTGCGGCCCCATTCCGAGGCCCAGGCGCGCTGACGATCAGAGCCGTGGTTGCCGCGATGGCGGCAGGATTTTCCGAACATGCGTTTTCCCCAGATCATGTAGGCCAGAAGGGCCAGGCCCACCGGCCAGACGAAGATGAAACCCAGAACCATGGCGGCGATCCACGCCGCCCGGCCCCGCTGATCAAGCCAGTCCTCGGCGCTGCGGAACCAGCCGATCGGTCCGGCGGAAGCGCGGGCGGAAGAACGGGCGGAAGTATGGGCGGCAGTCGTGCTCATTGGCGTTAGCTCCCAGGTTGATGCCAGTCAGGTTGATGTGAATACCTTTCACATGGGTCAAGATGGGGCAGCCGGGCGAGTCGCGCAAGAGGGGATGTGAAGATTATTTACATTCCGCTCGCCTGCCGATCTTGAGGCCCGGTCAGGGGGGAGCCCGGCCGGCCGTGCGGGGGTCGCAGGCAGTGGCACGGTGTCGATCTGGCGGGCCCCTCCTTCGGCGGCAGTTCGGCCCGTGCGGCCCGCGGGGCGGGCGGCGCGGCAGGGGCGCGGGATTTCGACTTCGGCACCTCCGGTCCGGCACAGAAGACGCTGGCGCAGGCAAGGCGGTCAGCGGCGGGACCGATATTGCGCGGCTGCGCCGCAAGCCTTTCGTCTCGCCTCTGCGCCTGCGGCGCAACCGGCTCGGGCGTGCTTCCGGCGGGGATGCTTGGGCACCAAGGAAGCCGACGGGCTTGCGCTGCCTTCCTCTGTGCCCAAGTATCCCGGGGGTTCGGGGGCGGCGCCCCCGACGCGGCGAAAGACCTGCGGCGCAAGCCGCGCATCTGCTTCACCCTTGCGGCACGGGCGGCCCGTTGACCCTGCCTGCGACCCGCCCCATGCTGCGGCCATGAGCCTTGCCGCCCGCATCACCCGCCAGCCTCTTGCCTTCGACGCCGATGCGGCGTCGGATACTGGCGCCGAATTCGCCGACCTTGCGGCGGCAAGCCGCGGGCTTCTGGCCGTGGTGGCGGGTTGTTCGCCCTATCTCAAGGGGCTGATGACGCGCGAGGCCGACTGGCTGCGCGATACCCTTGAGGCCGAGCCGGAGGCCGCGCTGGCGGCCGTGCTGGCCAGTCTGGGCGAAGTGCCGCTGGAGACCTTGGGCACGGCGCTGCGGCAGGCCAAGCGGCGTGTGGCCCTGCTGGCCGGCCTGTGCGATCTGGGCGGCGTCTGGCCGCTGGAGACGGTGACCGGCGCGCTGACGGCGTTGGCCGACCGGGCGGTGGACCTCTGCCTCGGTCGTCTGGTGGCCGAGGAGATCCGCCGCGCCAAGCTGCCGGGGACGGTGCCGGAGGATGCCGCGACGGCGGGCGGCATGGTGGCGCTGGCGATGGGCAAGATGGGGGCGGGAGAGCTGAACTACTCGTCCGACATCGACCTGATCTGCCTTTTCGACGACGAGCGATATGGTGAGGACGCGGGCGAGGCCCGTGCCGCCTTCATCCGTGTCACCCGCAAGATGGCAGCACTTCTGGGCGATGTCACCGACGCGGGCTATGTCTTCCGCACCGATCTGCGCCTGCGCCCCGATGCCAGCGTGACGCCGGTCTGCCTGTCGATGTCGGCGGCCGAAGCCTATTACGAGGCCGAGGGCCGCACCTGGGAGCGCGCGGCCTATATCAAGGCGCGGCCCTGTGCCGGCGACCTGGCGGCGGGCGCGCGTTTCCTGAAGGCGCTGACGCCCTTCGTCTGGCGCAAGCATCTGGATTTCGCCGCCATCCAGGACGCCCATGACATGCGCCTGCGCATCCGCGACCACCGCGGGCTGCACGGGCCGATCACGGTCGAGGGCCATGACATGAAGCTGGGCCCGGGGGGTATCCGCGAGATCGAGTTCTTCACCCAGACCCGTCAGCTGATCGCCGGTGGCCGCGACCCCGATCTGCGCGACCGCACCACCGTCGGCGGGCTGGCCGCGCTGGCCGCAAAGGGCTGGGCGCCGCCGGACGTCGCGGCGGAGTTGACCGCGCTCTACCGTGCCCACCGCGAGGTCGAGCATCGCTTGCAGATGGTGAACGACGCGCAGACCCATGCGATGCCGGCAACGGCCGAGGGCGTGGCCCGGATCGCGGCCTTCTGCGGCGCGGCCGAGGCGGCCTTCCGCACCGGCCTCCTGGACCGGCTGGCGCGCACCGACCGGCTGACCGAAGGCTTCTTTGCGCCAGGCGAGGCGGAAGAGGGGCCGGAGTTGTCCGACCACGCCCGCGGCATCGTCGAGGGCTGGCGGCACTATCCCTGCCTGCGCTCGACCCGCGCGCGGGCGATCTTCCGCCGTCTGCGGCCGCGCCTCTTGAAGGACCTGGCGCGGGCGGCGAACCCGGACGAGGCGCTGGTGGCGCTGGACGGTTTCCTGTCGGGCCTGCCCTCGGGGGTGCAGATTTTCTCGCTGTTCGAGGCCAACCCGACGCTGGTCGAGCTGATCATCGACATCGCCGGCACCTCGCCGGCGCTGGCCCGGCACCTGAGCCGCAATGCCGCGGTGCTGGATGCGGTGATCGGCGGCAGTTTCTGGGCGCCGTGGCCTGGCGTGGCGGGGCTGGTCGCCGATCTGGGCAAGCAACTGCAGGAGGCGGGCGACTACGAGGCGCGGCTGGATACCGCCCGGCGCTGGATGAAGGAATGGCATTTCCGCGTCGGGGTGCATCACCTGCGCGGGCTGGCGGATGCGTTCGAGGCCGCGAAAAGCTATGCCGATCTGGCCGAGGCGGTGATCGCCGGCCTGTGGCCGGTGGTGCTGGCGGAATTCGCCGGCCGGCATGGGGCGGCGCCGGGGCGGGGGGCGGTGCTCCTCGGCATGGGCTCGTTGGGGGCGGGGCGGCTGAACGCGGGGTCCGACCTCGACCTGATCCTGATCTACGACGCCGCGGGGGTGGAGCAATCCGACGGTCGCCGCCCCCTGCCGACGCGCAGCTACTTCGCCCGGTTGACGCAGGCGATGGTCACCGCGCTGTCGGCACAGACCGCCGAGGGGCGGCTTTACGAGGTGGACGTGCGGCTGCGGCCGTCGGGGCGGGCAGGTGCGGTGGCGACCTCGATCGACGGCTGGCGCGACTATCAGCAGACCGAGGCCTGGACCTGGGAGCATCTGGCGCTGACGCGTGCGCGGGTGATGGCGGGGGATCCGGGTCTCGCGGGCGAAGTGGAGACCTGCCGCCGTGCCGTTCTGGCCGACAAGGGCGGTGCGGCGCGGGTGCGGCCGGACGTGGCAGAGATGCGCGACAGGCTGGCCGAGGCCAAGCCCGCGACAGAGGCCTGGGAGGCGAAGAACGGCCCCGGCCGGTTGATGGACATCGAGCTTTGCGCCGAGATGGCGGCGCTGATCGCGGCCAATCCGGCCCGCCAGGTGGAACGGCAGATCGGCTCGAAAGGGGTGCTGGCGGCGGCGGATCAGGCGGTCTTGCTGGACGCCTACCGGCTGTTGTGGCGACTGCATTGCAGTGCGCGGCTGCTGACTGACCGGTCGCTGGAGCCGGACGCCCTGGGCGAAGGGGGGCGGGCCTTCCTGCTGCGCGAAACCGGCGAGGCGACGGTCGCGGCGCTGTCGGCGCGGCTGGCGCGCGCGGTTTCGCTTGCCGAAGGCGTGATCGCGCGGCAGGTTGGACCGGGGCAGGGCTGATGGGGAGACGCGCTTTGCGGCTGGAAGAGGCGGACCCGAAAGGGCTGGTGCGGGAAAGCTACCGGATCGACGGGATCACACCGGGCGAGTGCCGGTCGATCTTCGTCGACTGGGCGTTGAGCCTGCCGGTGGGAAGGTCGACCCCCGATGCGCTGCGCGCGCTGATCGCGCATTATGCGCTGGCCGAGCCGGACCATCCGATGAGCCCGGTACTCGAGGCCGGGCTGGCCGCACCGGATCGGACCGGGCGCCGCGGCGGGCGCGGCGCGCGAATCCGCTCCCCCCAGGCGGACGAAGGCGCGGGCTGAGCCTGCCGAAGCGGAGCAGGCGCGGCAATCAGGGTTTGCAGGCTCGGCAGGGCTTGCCGACTCGGGCTGTTCCCTGTTGTGATCCTGCCGAACGGCAACCGGAGGATGATCATGGACCGAACAGCCTGGATCTGCAGTATCGCGCTGGCCTTCGCCGCACCGTCCATGGCGCGGGCGGCGTTGGACCCCTGCGCCTATGACACGCTGGTCCGACAGGCCGACAGCGTGGTGCAGATCGCCGAAATCTCGGTCACCCGAGAGCCGTTTGCGTCTTTCCGGGGCGACCTGCACGAGGGCGACGCTGTCACGGTTCAGGTCGGTTGCGAATGGGATGGCACGGAGGGCCCGAGAGCCTACCAGGACCGCGCCGCGCTGGAAGCCGCCGCCTTGATCGAGCTTCATCTGGTCGGCGGCGCGGTGGCGGGCCAGGGTGCCGGTCTGGAAATCCTTGACGCCGCCCGCAAGGGCGAGATGTCCTACGACTGGAACTGCGACTGAAGGCAGAGACGCGGCAGGGCAGGCCCTACGCCCGCGCCGCGGCCTCCAGCGCGGGGCCGTCCAGCTTTACCATCTGCAGCATCGCATCGGTCACCCGCCGCGCCTGGGCGGCATCCCTCGTCTGCATCAGCTGGATCAGGACCCGCGGGATGATCTGCCAGCTGACGCCGAAACGGTCGGTCAGCCAGCCGCAGCGCATTGCCGCGCCGCCGTCCAGCAGGGCTTCCCAAAGCCGGTCGACCTGGTCTTGCGTGTCGAGATGGACCTCGATCGAGGCGGCGGGGGACAGGCTGCAATGCGGGCCGCCGTTCAGGAAGGTGAAGCGCTGGCCGGCAAGGCTGAGGTGGACGAGGAAAGCGCGCGAGGGATCGGAGCGGTCGGGGAAGACCTGCAGCAGGTCCGAGCCGGGGATCAGCCGGACATAGGCCCGCGCGGCCTCTTCGGCGCGGTCGGCGAACCAAAGGCAGGTCTGGACGCTGGGCACGGACATGACGGACCCCCTGGCAGCATGGGCATATTGCCCATTCTACGCCTCGGCGGCGGTGTTGTCATGCGCGCAGCGCGCGCGCGCCGGCCGCCAGCGCGGTGATCGCGGCCCAATCGCCGCGCACCATCGCCTCTTTCGGCGCGACCCAGCTGCCGCCGACGCAAAGGACGGTCTTCAGGCCCAGATAGTCGGCGGCGTTCTTCAGCCCGATGCCGCCGGTGGGGCAGAACGACACCTGCGGAATCGGCGATCCGATGGATTTCAGGAAGGCCGCGCCACCGGATTGTTCGGCCGGGAAGAACTTCTGCACCGTATAGCCCCGTTCCAGGAGCGCCATGACCTCGGACGCGGTGACCGCGCCGGGCAGCAGCGGCAGGTCGAATTCGGCGCAGGCCTCGATCAGGGCGGGGGTGGAGCCGGGCGAGACGCCGAAGGTGGCGCCCGCCAGCTTTGCCGCCTTGACGTCGGCACGGGTCAGAAGCGTGCCTGCGCCGACGACACCGCCCGGAACCTCTGCCATCGCCCGGATCGCATCCAGCGCGGCAGGCGTGCGCAGCGTTACCTCCAGCGCGGGCAGGCCACCCTTGACCAGCGCCTGCGCCAGCGGGGCCGCATGGGCGATGTCGTCGATCACCAGCACTGGCACCACGGGGGCGAGGCGGCAGATCTCGGCGGCTTTCAGGGATTGCTCGGCAGGGGTCATGGTGCTTCTCCTTTGGGCGTCGGGTCGGGTGGACGGGGCAGGAACCTTCCGCGCGAAATCATCTGCACCGGGACGACGAAGATCTGCAGCTTCATCTTGGCAGAAATACTCCCGTCGGAGACGAAGGGTGAGGCCGGGTGCGCGGCCGGAAGGTCACACCACCACGGCGGCCCCGGTGTCGGCCGAGCCGACCGAGCGGCGGAAGACCTCGAAAAGCTCGCGCCCGATGCCGTGGCTGTTGGCCGCAAGGTCGGCGGTGACCGGGGTGCGGCTGTCGAAGCCCTCGGCCAGCACGGCAAGCGTGCCCGCCCCGCATCCAGCCGGACGATATCGCCATCGCGCAGCCGGGCCAAGGGCCCGCCGCAGGCCGCCTCGGGGGTCAGGTGGATCGCGGCCGGCACCTTGCCGGAGGCGCCCGACATCCGACCATCGGTCACCAGCGCCACCTTCAGCCCGCGATCCTGCAGCACCGACAGCGTCGGTGTCAGCGCGTGCAGTTCCGGCATGCCGTTGGCCTGCGGCCCCTGGAAGCGCACGACGACGACCGTATCGGAGGTGAACTCGCCCGCCTTGAAGGCGGCCTTTACGGCGTCCTGGCTGTGGAAAATGCGGGCCGGCGCCTCGATCACATGCCGCTCGGGCGCGACGGCCGAGACCTTGATGACGCCGCGGCCAAGGTTGCCGGACAGCTGCTTCAGCCCGCCGGTCCTGGCAAAGGGCTGCGCGGCCGGGCGCAGGATGCGGTCGTTCAGCGTCTGCGAGGGGCCGTCGTGCCAGGCCAGCTTGCCGCCCTTCAGCGTGGCTTCCTGGCGGTAATGGGCCAGCCCGTCGCCCGCCACGGTGCGCACATCGGCGTGCAGCAGGCCTGCATCGAGAAGCTGGCCGATCAGGAATTGCAGGCCACCGGCGGCGTGGAAATGGTTCACGTCGGCCAATCCGTTGGGATAGACCTTGGCCATCAGCGGCACCACGTCCGAAAGCTCGGCGAAATCCTGCAGGTCGAGATGCACTCCGCTGGCCCGCGCCATCGCCGGCAGGTGCAGCACCAGATTGGTCGAGCCACCCGTCGCCATCAGCCCGACGATGCCGTTGACATAGGCGCGCTCGTCGAGGATCTCGCCCGCCGGGCGGAAATCGTTGCCCAGGGCGGTAATCGCAGCCGCGCGGGTGACGGCGGCCAGCGTCAGCGCTTCACGCAAAGGCGTGCCGGGGTTGATGAAGCTGGCGCCGGGCAGGTGCAGGCCCATGAACTCCATCAGCATCTGGTTGGTATTGGCGGTGCCGTAGAAGGTGCAGGTGCCGGCACCGTGATAACTGGCCATTTCGGCCACCATCAGCTCTTCGCGGCTGGCCTTGCCCTCGGCATAGGCGTTGCGAACGGCGGATTTCTGGTCGTTGGGCAGGCCCGAGGTCATCGGCCCGGCCGGCACGAACACCGCCGGGACATGGCCGAAGGTGGCGGCGGCGATGATCAGGCCGGGCACGATCTTGTCGCAGACGCCCAGGTGGAGGGCGGCGTCGAAGGTGTTGTGCGACAGTGCTACACCCGCTGCCAGCGCGATCACGTCGCGCGAAAACAGCGACAGCTCCATCCCCGGCTGGCCCTGCGTCACGCCATCGCACATCGCCGGCACGCCGCCGGCCACCTGTGCCGTGGCACCGGCCTGGCGGGCGGCGTCGCGGATCAGCGCGGGGTAGCTTTCATAGGGCTGATGCGCCGAAAGCATGTCGTTATAGGCGGTGACGATGCCGATGTTCGGGACGCGGGCCGCAGCCAGAGCGGCCTTGTCGGCGCCCATCGCGGCATAGGCATGGGCCTGGTTGCCGCAGGAAAGATGCGCCCGCGCCGGACCCGCATCTGCCGCGCGGCGGATCCGCTCGAGATAGGCGCTGCGCGTCGCCTCGGAGCGGGTGCGGATACGGTCGGTGACGCGGGCGATGGTGGCATTCAGGGTCATGGTTTTGCCTCTGGCGGCTGCGGGTCGGGTGCGGGTCGGGTCGGTTGTGGGGCGGGCTTCTTGTAACAAATGCTGTTAGCGCTAACAAGTCGATTGTTCCCAAGTCATCCTAGCACGACCGGGCCGGAAAGGGGTGCGGGCAGGCGGAGGTCGGCGCGCGGAGGCAATACGGGGGCATTGGTGCCACCACGGAAACGATCTTGCCGCGAGCGCGGCCTTTGCGGCCGGCGCCGGCTGGAAATGCCCGGCACAACGGGCCAGCGTTGTTCCTGTTACCATGACGATTCCGCGGTATCACCGCATTCCCAGCCCAATACTGCCGCATTTGACTATCATTCTAATGGTCGATCGGGGCGAAGACCTTTCGCCCGCGTTTCGGAGGAAACCGAGATGAAGACGATGAAGACCGTGAAATCCCTTGTGTCGCTTGGTCTTGTGCTTGCGCTTTCGGCCTGTGTCGCGCCCGAAAGCGCCTCGCGCTCGGCCGGACCTAACGGGGTGACCCTGGCCACCCAGGGCCGCCTGGCCCCGATGGCCGTCGGCAAGAAGGTGGCGATCGCGCTGAACGTCACCGAGGTGGTGATCAAGGTGCCGTCGTCGCTGCGCGTCAGCGAGGCCGACACCTATTATCCCAACGCCGACGTGGTCTGGCGCGGAGAGCCGCGCGGCAACCGGCTGCAACAGGTGCATGCCATCTTCACCGAAGCCGCAAGGCTTGGCACGGGCAAGCTGAAATCCGGTCTGCCGGTGGTGGCCGAGGTAGAGGTCACCCGGTTCCACTGCGTCACCGAAAAGACCCGCAACAGCATTGGCGGCACTCATTCGATGCATTTCATGCTGACCATCCGCCATGCCGAAACCGGCGAGATCCTGGACGGGCCGCGCGAAGTGATCGCCGACACCAAGGCCTCGGGCGGAAGCCGGGCGATCGCCGAGGACTACGCCGGCCGCACCCAGCGCGTGGTGGTGGTGGAGCGGCTGGCCCAGGTGCTGCAGCATGAGCTGAAGGCGCTGACGGTGAACCCGGCGAAGTTCGGCCTGTCGGTGTCGATGTCGGAAACCGATCCGGGCGCGCTGGTGGTGTCGTCGATGAACTGACGGCGAACTGACGGCTTCCGCGCCAAATCGGAAACGGGTAAGGGGAGGGCATGGAGCCCTCCCTTTCGCATTCCGCCCCACCCGCCGACGCGCCTTCGCGTCCTGTTGTCCGTCTGCGCCCCAAGGCCGAGGCGCGGGCGATCCGCCATGGGTTCCCCTGGGTCTATGCCGATGAACTGGTGATGGACCGGCGCACGCAAGGCCTGGTGCCGGGAACGCTGGCGCTGCTGGAAGACAGCGAGCGCCGGCCACTGGGGCTGGTGACGGTGAACCCCACCTCGAAGATCGTGGCGCGGATGCTGGACCGCGATCCGGCGGCGGTGGTGGACGAGGCCTGGTTTGCGCTGCGGCTGGGTCGCGCGCTGGCCTTGCGCGACCGGCTTTTCGGCGCGCCCTTCTACCGGCTGGTCCATGCCGAGGCCGACGGGCTGCCCGGCTTGGTGATCGACCGCTTCGGCGATGTGGCGGTGGTGCAGCCCAATGCCGCCTGGGCCGAGGGGCATCTGGACGCACTGGTGGCGGCGCTGGTGGCGGTGACCGGGGTGGCTTGCGTCATCAAGAACGGCTCGGGCCGGGCGCGCGGGCTGGAAGGGCTGCCGGAAGAGACGCTGGTGGTGCATGGCTTGGCGCCTGCGGGGCCGATCGCGGTGCCGATGAACGGGGCCAGCTACATGGCCGACCTTGTGGGCGGGCAGAAGACCGGCCTTTTCTTCGACCAGCGTGACAACCATGCCTTTGCGGCGCGGCTGGCGCGCGGGGCGAAGGTGCTGGATGTTTTCACCCATGTCGGGGGCTTTGCGCTGGCCGCGCTGGCGGGTGGGGCAGAGCGGGCGCTGGCGGTGGATTCCTCGGTCGCCGCACTGGCGCTGGCGGAGGCGGGGGCAATGGCCTCGGGCTTTGCCGACAGGTTCGAGACGCGGGCAGGCGATGCCTTTGCGGTGCTGGAGGCGCTGGGGGCCGAAGGCGCGCGCTTCGATCTGGTGATCTGCGACCCGCCAGCCTTTGCACCCGCCAAACCGGCGCTGGAGGCGGGCCTGCGGGCCTATGAACGGCTGGCGCGGCTGGCCGCCCCGCTGGTGAACCCCGGCGGTTATCTGGTCTTGTGTTCGTGTTCGCATGCCGCCGATCTGTCCGCCTTCCGCAACGCCTGCGCGCGCGGCATCGGGCGCGGCGGGCGGCGCGGGCAGATCCTGCACACCGGCTTTGCCGCCGCCGACCATCCGGTGCTGCCGCAACTGGCGGAATCCTCTTATCTCAAGGCACTGGCCTTCCGGCTGGACTCCTAGGATGATCCGTGTCCATCCCGCAAAAGCGGTCCTCGACGCCTGCGTGCTATACCCCACGGTCCTGCGCGAGATCTTGCAGGGCGCTGCCACGGCTGGGCTGTATCAGCCGGTGTTTTCCGACCGCATCCTGCGCGAATGGACCCGCGCCACCGCCAAGCTCGGCCCCGTCGCCCAGGCCCAGGCCGAGGGCGAGGCGGCACTGCTGCGCGCGGCCTTTCCCAAGGCGCTGATCCGCGACCAGCCGGGGCTGGAGGCGCGGCTTGTGCTGCCCGACCCCGACGACGTGCATGTGCTGGCCGTGGCCATCGCCGCCAGTGCCGATGCCATCGTGACCTTCAATGTGCAGGATTTTCCCGGCCATGTACTGGCTGCCGAAGGCATCACCCGCCGCGACCCCGACGGCTTCCTGTGGGAGATGCACTCGCATCACCCCGATGCCATGGCTGCCATCGTCGAGACCGTGCGGGAGAAGGCCGAGGCCATCTCCGGCCGCCCGGTCGATCTGAAACCGCTGCTCAAGCGGGCGAAACTGTTCCGGCTGGCCAAGGCGGTCGGCGGGGCCCTTCAGGCCGGCTGAAGCCAGCGCGCCTCGTTCGCCTCGATCGCGGCGATGCGCTCTTCCACCTTCGGGTGGCTGAGCATCCAGGCCGGAATCCCTGCGCCCCCCGATTTCGTCAGCGCGTCCAGCTTGCGAAACAGCGACTTCTGCGGGCCGGTGCCGATGCCCGACTTGATCAGCAGCGCCGAGGCCCAGGCATCGGCCTCGAACTCGTCACGCCGCGACAGCCGTGCCATCAGGGCGGTCGAGATCATGTTGGCGATCCAGATGCCGATGATCGGCAGGAAGCGCGACAGGAACGCCGTCAAGAGGAAGAACACCGCGTTGTGGCCGGTGAAGTCGATCATCCGCCGCCGCATGTGGCCCAACGACACATGGCCCAGCTCATGCGCGATAACCGAGGCCATTTCCTCATCGGAAACAACGCCTTGCCGATGCTTTTGCAGAAAGCCGCGGGTCAGGAAGATCCGCCCGTCCGGGGCCGCCAGCCCGTTGACCGGGTCGACATCGTAGACGTTCACCCGGATTTCGGGGATGTCCAGCGCGGCCGCCATGCGCGCGGTCAGCCGCTCCAGCCCCGCATCGCGCAGGGGGTGGGACTGTGCGTCGAGCATCTTCTGCGTGCGCCAGACCGAAAAGCGCATCGAGACGATGGCATAGAGAACCGCAAGGATCAGGGGCAGCCAGAGGGTCATGGACAGCTATATGGGGCGGGGCGCGGGAAAATCACAGCCCCAGCGCCGCCGCCACCCGCTGCTGGAAATACCGCACGCCCTTTTCATGCCGCCCCGACAGCGGGCCGGGAGAGTAGGCGCCTGCGGCTTAGATCCGATGGGTCTGGGCGCAGATGTCGATATCCTCACGCACCACCGCCAGCGTGCCGTGAACCGATTTCGCCCGCGCGTCTGCTCCTGCCGGCGCGGTATCGGCGAAGAAGAAGTGGTAGTGCTGGTCGGTGCGGTCCGCCCTTGTGGGGTTGATGCGGCTGGCATTCATCCCGTCACCGAACAGCGACAGCGTCCGGTTCGGCCACATTCACAGCCATTTGCCACGGTAGAACAACCCGTCCTTCGGCGGCGCGGTCATCTTGACGAAACCGTGGTCGGCGGTAGTTTCGAACGCCTCGAAGTCGATCGCGGCGTGGAAGGAGGGGTGGGTGCCGGGGATGTGGTAGCCCTCGACGAAATTGTCGGTATCGACCTTCCAGTTCGCCTCGAAGCTGACGGTGGCAGCATCGGTGGCGCTGTAGCTTTCCATTGGCTCGGCGGCCAGTTCCTCGGGCAGGTCGCCCAACTGGTCGATCAGGCTGGCCTCGGGGTCGAGGGCGGCGAAGAGCAGGCCCCGCCAGTCGGCCAGGGCAACCGGCTTCAGCGGCCAGTCCTCGGGGATGATGGCGGGGTCGCGGCCATACCAGGGGGCCTGCACCAGTCGCCCGGTGTCGGCGAAACTCCACTTGTGGTAGGGGCAGACGATCAGCCCGCATGTCCCTCTGCCGTCGGCCAGAAGATTCGCACCGCGGTGGCGGCAGACGTTGCGAAACCCGCGCAAGCTGCCGTCGCGGCCGCGGATGGCAAAGACCGGGGTGCCGGCGATGTCGATGGCCAGATACCGGCCGGCGGTGGCGACCGAGGACGCCGGGCCCATGAACTGCCAGGGCCGGGCAAAGATGGCGCGGCGTTCGGCCTGCCAGATGTCTTCGCGGACATAGAGCGACGGGTCGAGGTTCAGGTATTGCATCTGCGGGGCATCAAGGGTCGTCGGCGCACCACTGCGGCGAAGGTTGCCGCAACTGGCACGGGCGGGCAAGGGGTCAGCCCGCCTCGCGCCGGGCCAGCCGGAAAAGCCACAGGCCCAGGCCCAGCGCCACCGCGCCCGCCGCCAGAAAGCCGATGATGGCGCCGGCAAAGTCGGTTGCCGCCTGCAGGTTGCCGCCGAAGGCATGGCCGGCGCCGGTGTAGAGGCCGACCCAGATCGCCTCGCCCGCAGTGCCCGCAAGGGTGAAGCGCCGCCAGCCCAGCGGCGTGGCCCCGGCTGCAAGGTTGGCGTAGGGGCCAAGCGGCGACAGGAGCCAGCGGGTCAGGAAGATCGCGGCGGCGCCCTTTGCGGCCAGCAGGGCGCGCGCCTTGTGAAGGGTGGCCGCCCGCGCCCCGGTCGTCGCAAGCCGCGACATCAGGGCAGGGCCGCCCGCCCGCGCCGCCCAATAGCCCAGCTGGTCGCCCGCCACCGCGCCCGCCAGCGCCCCGCCGGCCACCTGCCATAGCGCCAGATCCCCGGCGGCGGCAAAGCCCCCCGCCGCCAGCATCAGGAGCGAGGCCGGAACCGGCAGCGCCAGGCAGGACAGGAAGGTGACGGCGGCCACCAGCCAGGGCCCGTAGCCGGGAACGGCGGCCAGGAGCCAATCGGTCATTGGTCGGCGGCGCCTTGCGCCCGCAGCCGCAGAAGTGCGGCCTCCACCTCGGCGATGACGGTGCCGACCGGCACGCCGCGCGCCTCGGCGATCTGGTCCAGCGTCAGCGGGCGGCCATCGCGCGGCGGCAGCCCGGCTTCGGCAACCAGTGCGCGCGGGTCAAGGCCCCAGCTGCGCCCGATATAGCCGGCGGTCATCCAGGGCTGGACCTGCTGTTCCAGATGCGCCGGGTTCGACCAATAGACCGCGCGGGCGATGAACTGGCCGGCGAAGAACAGCGTCAGCCCCAGCGCCAGCGCGAAGGCGGTGGTGAGGACGGGGTGGCGGCGGAGCACGCCTGTCATCGCAGCAACCGGACGCCGCGGGTAATGCCTTCGACCGTCATCGGCACCATCCGTCCCCCCATGAGCCGGGCGATCATCGCGGTGGACTGGGAATAGTCCCAGGCCTGTTCCGGCACCGGGTTGATCCACAGGTGGCCCGGCCATTGCTGCGCCGCACGGGCCAGCCAGACATGGCCGGCCTCGCGGTTCCAGTGCTCGTTGGCGCCGCCGGGGTGGGTGATCTCGTAGGGGCTCATCGCCGCATCGCCGACGAAGATCGCCTTCCAGTCGGGGCCATAGGTGCGCAGCACGTCCCGGGTGGGGGTCTGGTCGGACCAGCGCCGCGCATTGTCGCGCCACAGGCCCTCGTAAAGGCAGTTGTGAAAGTAGAACGGTTGCAGGTGGCGGAATTCGGACTTCGCGGCCGAGAACAGTTCCTCCATCACCTTGACATGCGGGTCCATGCTGCCGCCGACGTCGACGAAAAGCAGCACCTTAACCGCATTGCGGCGTTCTGGGCGGGTCTGCACGTCCAGCCAGCCATGCTCGGCGGTGGCGCGGATGGTGCCGTCAAGGTCCAGTTCTTCATGCGCCCCGTCGCGCGCCCATTTGCGCAGGGCGCGCAGGGCGATCTTGATGTTGCGGGTGCCGATCTCGACCCGGTCGTCAAGATTGCGGAACTCGCGCCGGTCCCAGACCTTGACGGCGCGCTGGTGGCGGCTCTTGTCCTGCCCGATCCGCACCCCTTCGGGGTTGTAGCCATAGGCGCCGAAGGGCGAGGTGCCGGCGGTGCCGATCCATTTCGAGCCGCCCTGGTGGCGGCCCTTCTGTTCCTCCAGCCGCTTTCGCAATGTCTCCATCAGCTTGTCGAAGCCGCCAAGCGCCTGGATGGCGGCGCGTTCTTCCGCTGTCAGGTGGTTTTCGGCCAGTTTCGCCAGCCAGTCGGCGGGCAGGTCCAGCGCCTGCAGCAGCTGGTCGTCGCTGATCGCTTCCAGCCCCTTGAAGGCGGCGGCAAAGGCGCGGTCGAAGCGGTCGAGATGGCGTTCGTCCTTGACCATGGCGGCGCGGGCGAGGTGGTAGAACGCCTCGGTGTCATGGGTCGCCAGACCGGCCGACAGGGCTTCGAGGAAGGTCAGGAATTCGCGCAGCGACACCGGCACGCCTTCGCGCCGCAGATGCTGCAGGAAGGGCAGGAACATGCCCGCCCCCTCAGGCCGAAAGGCGTTCGATGAGGATGGTCAGGAAGACGCCGGCAATGCCGAAGGCGATGCCATAGCCGGCGGCATATTGCGCCAGGTCGGCGGGCTTGCCGCCGCGCCTTTTCGCCGTCCAGGCACCCAGAAGCGCCCCGACACCAAGGCCGCCGATCACGATCATGCCGTCCGTTCCCCTGTTCCGGCCCGCAAGGCGGCGGGCCGGCAAGGGCCCGTCAGCCCCGCGACCCCTGCGCCCCGAGTGCGGCGATTTCGCGCGTGCGTGCCCGCACCTGCGCATCCGAGCCGAAGCCATAGCGCGCCCATTGCTGGCTGTCCACCCGCAGGGCCTGCGCCTCGGCGCTGCGGCCCAGCATGTCCAGCGCCTCGGCCTTGATCAGCTGCACGGTGGCCAGAAGCGCGTAGTTCTGCGCAGCCCGCACCACCGGAATGGCGCGGTCGGCAAAGGCCAGCGCCTTTTGCGGCTCTGCGTTCGCCACCGCGATGGCGGCCAGCTGCATCTCGATATGGGCGACATGGATCTGGGCGCCGGGCAGGCGGCGGTAGATCTCGGCCGCGCGGCTGAATTCCTCGACCGCGCGGGGGCGGTCGGAGCCGACGTAAAGCCGGGCGACGGCGAAATGGCTGAACGCCAGCCGGCCGTCGGTCCAGCCCTGGGCGCGCGCGATCATCAGCGCGCGGTCGGCGGCGGCCCGGCGCGCGCCTTGCCCGCCGCCGGCGCCAAGCGCGGTCTCGATCGCGGTCTTCCAGCTTTTCGGCGTGGCCGAGGTATCCATCCCGCCCATCCCGGCGCCACCGGGGTTGAGCCGCGCGACAATGCCGGGCAGCCGCGCCGCAACCTGATCGGCCGACATCCCCGAGCGCAGTTCCGGCGCGTAATAGGTGCGCAGGATCAGCATGTCATAGGGCGTCAGCACGGAATGGAAGTTGTCGTCGTTGAAGACGGAATCGGGCAGGCGGTAGAGGTCGTTCAACGGCCCCATGGCCTGGGCGGTTTCCTCGTTCAGACAATCGCGCACTTCCTGCGGGCTGGCGTCCGAGGGCACGAAGATGCCGACATGCTGGCGCTGCACCACATTGGCCCAGTCGACGGCGGCGGTGCCGCGGCGGGCCTTGTAATCGGCCACCGACGACACGTTCGGCACCACGAAACAGGCGGCGGTCGGGGCCAGCCGGCGCAGTTCCGACCTTGGGCCGAAATGGACGGTGATCGAGGCGGTCTCGCCGGCGGTGGCGGGGCGCACGTCGATGCCGGCCTCGGCCCGAAGGCGCTGGATCAGCCGCGCCAGGTCGGCCGGCGCCGAGGCCGGGATGTCGCCGGTCATGGCGATGGTCACGGTGCCTTCGAACCGGCTGAAGACCGGCAGCACGCGGCCGCTTTCCATGGCGAAGCCAAGCTCCATGAAGTCGCGCACGACGGTCGCATTGCTGCGCGTCACGGCGGCGGGGGCCATGGCAAAGGCCGGGTTGGCCGCGAAGGCCAGCGCCGGCGCGGCGGTTTCGGTGCCCGCCGGATCGGGGGCACGTGCCTTGGTTACCTGGGCATCGGTCGTGGGCACGCAGGCACTGGCAAGCGCCAGCACCGCGACAAGTGAGAGTTTCCGCATTTTCTGGCAGCTCGATTCATGCGTTTGCCGGGGTTTGCGGCCCCGGATGGTGCCCCGAAAGCCCGGACGAATGGCGACGCCCCCGCATCGCCATTCGCCCGAAGTCTCCGGTGGTCCTGTGTCCACGCTGCCCGGGACGCCAACCTGCGGGGGCGAGCAGACGAGGTGCCCCGCAGGTCGGTGTCAGGCGTGCATGCCGGGCGGACCAGCCCTGGCAGCGCGTGGAAGGGCCTGCCGATACCGGCCCCGGCAGGGGGCACGGCGGAAGGCAGGCGGATGATCCCGGTTGCAAAAGCTGCGCTTGCCGGGCTGCCCATGCGCGATACCCGGCGGGGCGAGGGCGCTCCGTCGGGCAGACACGTCAGGCAGTGGCAAGGGGTCATGCGGGCAGCTTTCGGAACCGGGATCACATGGGTTTGATCCAACAGGTGACGAGTGTCTTTATCGCGGCCCGTCTGTGTCAATTGCGCGGAATCTTGGCGATTGTCCCTGAACCATCACTAGAGGTCTCGGTCGCCCGGGGGACCAGATCTTCTCCAGTGCCTTCACGTAATATTACAGTTTGTGTCTGAAATGCGGTATTTCGTGAGTGAATTGCGGCAAGACTGTGGCCGAACTTCGGCAAAGCTGCCCGATTCGGTCTGGGTTCGATCCTTGCAAGGCGGCATCGGGAAGGGCCGCCGGCTAGCGCTGCCCGCGCGCCAGGAAGGCCAGCCGCTCGAACAGCTGCACGTCCTGTTCGTTCTTCAAGAGCGCCCCGTGCAACCGCGGCAGCGCGTCCCTTGCGTCGCGCCGCAGATCCTCGGGCGCCAGATCCTCGGCCAGGATCAGCTTCAGCCAGTCCAGCACCTCGGAGGTGGAGGGCTTTTTCTTCAGCCCCGGCGTCTCGCGCACTTCGAAGAACTGCGTCAGCGCGGTGGCCAGCAGCGCCTCCTTGATGCCGGGAAAGTGCATCCGGACGATGGCGGCCAGGGTCTCGGGGTCGGGGAAGCGGATGTAGTGGAAAAAGCAGCGGCGCAGGAAGGCGTCGGGCAGCTCCTTTTCGTTGTTCGAGGTGATGATGACGACCGGGCGATGCAGCGCCGTCACGGTCTCGGCGGTCTCGTAGACGTGAAACTCCATCCGGTCGAGTTCCTGCAGAAGGTCGTTGGGAAACTCGATGTCGGCCTTGTCGATCTCGTCGATCAGCAAGACCACGCGGGCGGGCGCGGTGAAGGCCTGCCAGAGCTTGCCCTTGCGGATGTAGTTGCGCACGTCATGAACCCGTTCCTCACCCAGCTGGCTGTCGCGCAACCGGCTGACGGCGTCATATTCGTAAAGCCCCTGTTGCGCCTTGGTGGTGGATTTCACATGCCATTCCAGAAGCGGCATCCCCAGACTTTCCGCCACCTGGCGGGCCAGTTCGGTCTTGCCGGTGCCGGGCTCTCCCTTCACCAGAAGCGGGCGTTGCAGGGTGACGGCGGCGTTGACCGCAACTGCAAGCGAATCATCGGCAACATAGCTCGCGGTGGAAGAGAATTTCATCGGGGTTTCAATCGTCTGGTTCCGGGACGACGCGACCCTAGCCGCGCCTTCATTTTGTCGCAACCGCTAGTGACAATGGCCGGCACTTGCGCTAAACGCCCGCCAACAGGAGCGCGAATATGTTTTCAGCCGACCTGTCGGCGCGTGCCGACGCCAAGGAGAGTTCCAGGATGAAGCCCGAAGTGTTCCTGCCTGATGACTATCGTCCTGCCGAGGGCGAGCCGTTCATGAACGACAGGCAGCTTGAGTATTTCCGCCGCAAGCTGATCGTCTGGAAGCAGGAATTGCAGGGCCAGTCGGCCGAAACGATCGACAACCTGCAGGATTCGGGGCGCAACGTCCCCGATATCGCCGACCGCGCCAGCGAAGAGACCGACCGGGCCCTGGAACTGCGCACCCGCGACCGGCAGCGCAAGCTTGTGTCGAAGATCGACGCCGCTCTGCGCCGGATCGAGGACGGCGAATACGGCTATTGCGAGATGACCGGAGAGCCGATCAGCCTGAAACGGCTGGACGCGCGCCCGATCGCCGTCATGACGTTGGAGGCGCAAGAGCGCCACGAGCGGCGCGAAAAGGTGCATCGCGACGACTGATTTATTATTCGGGTCCGGGGGGTTGCGCCGGGCGCGGTGAGGGTGGAACATGGGCCGGGCCAGCAAGCGCCGGCCCTTTTCTTTTCGGGATACGCATGAGCCTGACCGGTCAATCCGTCACCATCGTCGGCGCGGGCGTAGCCGGGCTGGCGGCTGCACGGGCGCTGGCCCTGCGCGGCGCCGAGGTCACCGTGCTGGAACAGGCCGACGCGATCCGCGAGGTCGGCGCCGGGCTGCAGATCAGCCCGAACGGTGCGGCGGTGCTGAAGGCGCTGGGGCTGGCGGCGGCGCTGGAGGCGGCCTCGATGCGGGCGCAGGCGGTGGAGTTGCGCGACGGGATGGACGGAAGCCTGGTGACGCGGCTGGAGGTGGCGCGGCTGCGGCCCGGCCAGGGCTATCACTTCCTGCACCGGGCCGACCTGATCGAATTCCTGCTGGACGGCGCGCGCGATGCCGGGGTGGAACTGCGTCTTCTGCAAAAGGTGGAGCGGGTGGATCTGTCGGGCGACCGGCCGCGGCTGGTGATGTCGACGGGTGCCGTGGTGGAGCCCGGGCTTCTGATCGGTGCCGACGGGCTGCATTCGCCGGTGCGGATCGCGCTGAATGGCAAGGTGGCGCCGTTCTTCACCCATCAAGTGGCCTGGCGCACGCTTGTGCCCTGCGAACCGGGGGCAGCCCCGGTCGCAGAGGTGCATATGGGGCCGGGGCGGCATCTGGTCAGCTATCCGCTGCGCGGCGGCACCCTGCGCAACATCGTGGCGGTCGAGGAGCGGCGGCGCTGGGCCGAAGAGGGCTGGTCGCTGCGCGACGATCCCCTGGAGTTGCGGGTGGCATTCGAACGCTTCGGGCCGAAAGCGCGTGGCTGGCTGGAACAGGTCGAGGATGTCTGGCTCTGGGGCCTGTTCCGGCATCCGGTGGCGAAAAGCTGGTATCGGGCGCTGCCGGGCGGCGGTGTGGCGGTTCTGGGCGACGCGGCGCATCCGACGCTGCCCTTTCTGGCGCAGGGCGCCAGCATGGGGTTGGAGGATGCCTGGGTGCTGGCCGCCTGCCTTGCCGGGCAGGACGGGGCAGGGGCCGGGCTTGCGGCCTATCAGGCAGCGCGGGCGCCCCGCGCGGCGCGGATCGTCGAGGCGGCGAACCGCAACGCGAAGGCCTATCACCTGTCCGGGCCGGTGCGCAGCATCGCGCATTTCGGGCTGCGGCTGGGTGGACGGTTCGCGCCCGAGACGGCGCTGAAGCGGTTCGACTGGCTTTACGGCCATGATGTGACCGCCGGCTGAAACAGGGCAGGCCAAAATCCTTCGAAGGATTTTGCAAATTTCTTCGAAGAAATTTGTCCGCGCTCACGCCGCCAACTGCACCCAGACCGGCACATGGTCCGATGGCTTGTCCCCGGCGCGCACCTCCTTGTCGATCCCGGCATCATCCAGAAGATCGGCGGCCTGCGGCGACAGCAGCAGGTGGTCGATGCGGATGCCGTTGTTCCGCTCCCAGGAATTCGCCTGATAATCCCAGAAGGTATAGAGGCCGGGTGCCGGATCGCGGCTGCGGATCGCTTCGGTCAGGCCGAGGTTCACGATCCGGCGCAAGGCGGCGCGGCTTTCGGGCCGGAACAGCGCGTCTTCGGTCCAGGCCTCGGGCCGTGCGGCATCCTCGGGCTGCGGGATGACGTTGTAATCACCCAGAAACACCAGCGGCATCTCATCGGTCAGAAGGGCGCGCACCCGTGCCTCCATCCGCGCCATCCAGGCCAGCTTGTAGTCGTATTTCGGCCCCGGTGCGGGGTTGCCGTTGGGCAGGTAGAGCCCGCAGATCCGCACGGCCCGGTCGCCGATCACGGTCGCCTCGATCCAGCGCGCCTGTTCATCCGTGTCATCGCCGGGAAGGCCGCGGGTCACGTCTTCCAGCGGCAGTCGCGACAGGATCGCCACGCCGTTGAAACCCTTTTGCCCGTGGGTTTCGACGCGGTAGCCGATGTCCTCGAAGATCTCGCGCGGAAAGCTGTCGTCCTGGCTCTTGATCTCCTGCAGGCAGGCCACATCCGGCCTTGCGGCCTCCAGCCAGCGGGGCAGGGCCTCGATCCTGGCCTTGATGCCGTTGATGTTGAAACTGGCGATCTTCATGGGGCGGGCCTTTCGCTGTCGCTGGCCCGGATTCCGCCAGAAATCCGCGCCACAGTCCACCGCAAATCGTGCTTTTTGCCCGTGATCTGCAAGGGATGCCTCCAAGATGGCCTTTGTGAAGCCCGCCTTTCTGCGTGCCGCCCTTCTGTCCCTTGCCACGCCGGCGCTGGCCGACCCGGCCCGCGACGCCAATGTCGCGCTGGTTCTGGCCGCGGACGAGGCGGCGATCCTGACAGCCCTGTCCGCCGACGACCCGCAGGCCCAGCGCGATGCCTTCGGCGCCTTCGCCACCGCGCATCCGACGGCGGGCGCGGTCAGCGCAGCGCTGCTGGCGGCGCATCCCGAGGACCCGCGCGCCATGGTGGCGCGGGGCTGGTATCTGCAGTCGCTGGGGCAGGTGAAGCGCGGCGGCGCCTCGATCCGCAGCGTCAACCCTGCCGCGCTGGAAGAGATGCAGGCCCTGCACGCCGAGGCGATGCAGCTGGCCCGCCGCGTAGGGGGAGCGGGCCGCCCGGCTGGTGCTGGTGCGGGCCTGGGGGGCCCCGGGGGGGGGGCGAGGTCTGGGCCGCAAAAGTCGTCGATGTGGCGGATTACACTGCCGAGGTCTGCGCGCTGGACATGCTGTATTCCGTCTGGGGCAGCCGCGACGATCAGGCGCTGGCCTGGGACCGGCTGGCGGCGCAGGATCACCCGATCCTCGACCCGGCGCGGGTCAGCTATGCCCAGTCGGGGCTGGCGCCAAAGGCCGAAAGTATCGCGATCCTGGAGCGCTAAGCGGCCGGCACGCTGACCCTGTGGCAGGCGCGCGACCTGACGACGCCCGCGGCGCGGCACCGATGCCGGGCAGCCTTGGCCCGGCCGAGCGCGAAGTCTCTGCCGAAGGAACTGGCGCGGCTGCGGGCCGAGGTCGATTTCAACCCCGGCAGCAGCCTCTGGCTGGAATTCTACATGGCCGTCCTTTACGCCGACATGCGCGAGAACGGCACCCCCTGGCCGGCGGACGAGATCGACCGCCGCTATGCGCTGGTGTTCCAGCTGGCGCCCTATGACTTCGACACCTGGATGCGCTATGGCCAGATGCAGACGGACATGCTGCACCTGGATGACGCGACGCTGGACGAGGTCGAGGCCGTGCGCGCCTATTTCATCAACGGCGTGGTGACCGGCAATCATTCGGCCTATGCGCTCTGGGGGCTGGAGGGGTTCAACCGCATCGTCTGGAGCAAGCTCGACAAACGCAATCTGGATGCGATGGACGCGACCGGCGCCCCGGCCTTCGACAAGGCGGACTATGACCGCGCCGTGGTCTGCCCCGAGGTGCGGGCGATCCGCCTGATGCAGGCGGCCTGCGATGCCGAGGGCGGCGGCAGCGGCTGCCCGAAGGCCAGCGATCCGACCCACCCCTGGGACGACCTGCTGGCGCGGGCCGAAAAGCGCAAGGCCTGCGGCGCGGAACTGGGCGCCGACCCGTATGATCTGCGCTATGAGATGCAGGTCGTTCCGCTGCCGGGCGAGGGCTGAGGCCACACTCAGCCGGTTCGTCCAAGCGCTGCCGGAAGGCCCGCCGCCGCCAGCCACAGGGCATCCAGCCGGTCCAGCGCGGCGGGGTCGAAGCGGTCGGCCTCGTGCCAATACCGCCCCGACGGCACCGCGTAGCCAAGCCGCGCTTCCATCGCCAGGGCGGCCCCGGCCAGGGTGCGGTCGAAGGGCAGCGGCTGCGCCAGACCACAAAGCCTGCGGTCGCGGCGGGGAAACACCAGCCGTGACGGGCCGTCCGACAGGTTCACCATGGCGCAGCCCTGCAACGCGGCCCGCACCATCAGCCGCGCCGACTTCGCCTCGAGCGAGCGCAGCGTGATGTCGGCGCGCAAGGGGTCGGCGGTGCCGGTGCCGTAGAAATGCGTCGGACCCTTTGCGGGATAATGCATGTCGCAGCCGAAGGCGGCGATGACGCGAGGGCGCAGCGCCTGCAACGCCCAATAGGCGGCGGTAAAGGCCATGGTGCCGCCGCCATAGACAAAGCCGCCAAAGGCATTCTGGGCGGGCACGAAATCTGCCTCGGTGACGATGCGCTGGCCGGCGCGGGGCTGCGGCACCCGGTCAGCCGGGAAATCCCAGGGGTGGATGTGGAAATCCCAATCGGCGCGGATCGCATGGGCGTTGTTGATCGCCAGTACCCGGTCGAACGGCGCGCGGCCCCAATCGGTCGCACGGGCCGCGATCGGGGCAGAGCCAAGCATCAGGATCGTCGTCATCTGGCCGCCTCCTTGTCCCAAGCATAGCTAGGGCGAAGCGGCGCGCGGTCACGCGAAAGCCGGGGCGTCAGATCGAAAAGCTGGTGCCGCAGCCGCAAGAACTGGTGGCGTTGGGGTTTTCCACCACGAAACGGGCGCCAATCAGCTCATCGGTAAAGT
Source organism: Rhodobacter sp. (assembly GCA_016704435.1). Lineage (GTDB taxonomy): Bacteria > Pseudomonadota > Alphaproteobacteria > Rhodobacterales > Rhodobacteraceae > Pseudogemmobacter. Next base: position 39,911 of record JADJAB010000015.1, read on the forward strand.
CGATCACGGCGTTTTGCAGGAAGGGCAGCGAGACCGGATCGACCAGCACCTTCGCGCCGTCCCGCTCCAGCACCAGATCGTCGGGGGCGGCATCGTCGAGCCGGATGTCGTACTGAAACCCCGAGCAGCCGCCGCCCAGCACGCCCACGCGCAAGGCGCGCGTCTCGCCGGTCAGGTCGGCAATCTCGGCCAGCCGGGCAAAGGCGCGGTCGGAGACGCGGGGGGGAAGGCTCAGTTCCATGGCTGTTCCGGTGTTCATCAGGCTTGCCCCATCATATATGATGATCAGTGTCCCAAACAAGCCGAGGCCCGATGCTTGCCCCGTTCGCCTGCCAGCCCGATGCGTCGCGCGGGCGTCTTCACCCCGAGGGGATGTCGTCGTTCCGCAGCGATTTCCAGCGCGACCGCGACCGGATCATCCATTCCTCGGCGTTCCGGCGGCTGAAGCACAAGACCCAGGTCTTCGTCGAGCATGAGGGCGATTACTATCGCACCCGGCTGACCCATTCGATCGAAGTGGCACAGGTGGCGCGCACCATTGCCGGCGTGCTGGGGCTGAACTCGGACCTCGCCGAGGCGATCGCGCTGGCGCATGACCTCGGCCACACGCCCTTCGGCCATACCGGAGAGGATGCTTTGGCCCGGCTGATGGCGCCCTATGGCGGCTTTGACCACAACGCCCAGGCGCTGCGGATCGTCACCCGGCTGGAACGGCATTACGCCGATTTCGACGGGCTGAACCTGACCTGGGAATCGCTGGAAGGGATTGCCAAGCATAACGGCCCGGTTACCGGCCCCAATGCCGATGAGAAATACGCGGGGCCGCTGCCCTATGCACTGGCCGAGGTGAATGCGGCTGGGATCTGGAACTGGACACCCACGCCAGCGCCGAGGCGCAGGTGGCCGCGATTGCCGATGACGTGGCCTATTCGCACCACGATCTGCATGACGGCTTGCGCTCGGGCCTGTTCACCGAAGAAGACCTGATGGACCTGCCGGTCACCGGCCCGGCCTTCGAACAGGTCGACGCGCGCTATCCGGGGCTGGAGAAGATGCGGCGGCGGCACGAGGCCCTGCGCCGCGTCTTCGGCCGGATGGTCGAGGATGTGATCGCTGTCGCGCAAGGCCGGCTGGCCTCGGCGCAACCGCAATCGGTGGATGACATCCGCCACATGGGCACCACGATCATCCGCTTTTCCAAACCGCTGTATCAGGACTTGAAGGCGGTCAGGTCGTTCCTGTTCCACCGGATGTATCGCGCCCCTTCGGTGATGGAGGTGCGCGAGAAGGTGACATCGGTGATCGACGCGCTGTTCCCGATCTACCTGCAGGAACCGTCGCGGCTGCCCGAGGAATGGCAGGCCGACGTGCAACTGGCGGGTGACGAGACCGGGCTGGCACGGATCGTTGCCGATTATGTGGCCGGAATGACCGACCGCTTTGCCTTGCAAGAGCATTTCCGCCAGTTCGGCGTTCCGCTCTTGCTGGATCAGCAGGGGCCGGGCTATCCGGCCTGACAACGGGCGCAAGGGGCGGGCACATGGCTGCAGAAGCGGGCGGGCTGGCGCCGGTCGAGGCGATTGCACTGGTCGGCGCGCTGGGCATCGGGGCGCAATGGCTGGCCTGGCGGCTGAACCAGCCGGCCATTGTGCTGATGCTTGCGGTGGGGCTGATCGTCGGGCCGGGCCTTGGCCTTTTCATCCCCGAGCGCGATCTGGGCGCGCTGGTCGGGCCGGCGATCTCGGTCGCCGTTGCGGTGATCCTGTTCGAGGGCGGCTTGTCGCTGCACCTGCACGGGCTGGCCGATGCCGCAAAGGGCGTGCGGCGGCTGGTGATCATTGGCGCGCCGCTGGGCTGGCTGTTCTCGGCGCTGGCGCTGCATTTCGGCGCCGGGCTGGGCTGGGAATCCTCGGCTGTCTTCGGCGGCATCATGGTGGTGACCGGGCCGACCGTGATCGCGCCCTTGCTGCGTCAGGCCAAGCTGGCGAAGCGGCCGGCCAACCTCTTGCAATGGGAGGCCATCGTCAACGACCCGGTCGGCGCGCTGGCCGCGGTGATCGCCTTTGGCCTGGTCAGCGTGCTGCAGACCGACGCCTCGCCCGGCGCGGCGCTGGGGCATTTCAGCCTGGGACTGGTGGTCGCCACCCTTCTGGGCCTTGGGGCCGGGCGCGGGCTGGTGCTTGCCTTCCGCTCGGGCGGGGTGCCCGAGTTCCTGAAGGTGCCGGTCCTGTTCTCGGTGCTGATCGCGGTCTTTGCCGTCTCGGACGTGATGCTGCACGAAAGCGGGCTCTTGGCGGTAACGGTGATGGGCCTGATCATCGCCAATTCCGGCCTGCCGTCCTACGAGGAACTGCGCCGGTTCAAGGAGCATGCGACGGTCCTCTTGGTCTCGGGCGTGTTCATCCTCTTGGCCGCGGGCATCAGGCTGGAGTCGCTGGCCGCACTTGACTGGCGGGCGGCGCTGTTCGTGGCGCTGGTCATCGGCGTGGCGCGGCCGGCGACGGTGCTGCTGGCACTTGCGGGCACCGGGCTGCCGTGGCGCGAAAAGCTGCTGGTGGCGCTGACCGGGCCGCGCGGCGTGGTGCTGATGGCGGTGGCGGGCCTGTTCGGCGAAAGGCTGGCGGCGCTGGGGATTGCCGACGCCCATCTGATCGGGCCGCTGGCCTTCGTGCTGGTGGCCGCCACCGTCATCGTCCACGGCTTTGCGCTGACGCCTCTGGCCCGCGCGCTGGGCCTGTCGATGGGCAATGCCGGGGGCGTGCTGCTGATCGGCGGCTCGCCCTTCGCCACCGCGCTGGGGCTGGCCTTCGCAAGGCTGGAGGTGCCGGTGATGGTCAGCGACCCGAACATGGCGCATCTGCGCGGCGCCCGCACCGCCGGCCTGCCGATCTTCTACGGCGACATCCTGTCGGAAGCGGCCGACAACCATGTCGAGCTGATCGGCTATTCCGAAATCCTCGCCGCCACCGACAATGACGCCTACAACACGCTGGTCACCTCGGATCTGGCGCCGGAATTCGGTCGCCGGCATGTCTGGCAGACAGCGCCGGAAAAGGCGCTGTCGGCCCGCCATGCGCTGCCTTCGACCTTTGGCGGGCGGCGGCTGGGCAGCGGGCTGTCGGCGGTCGACATGAATCAGCGGCTGGCGACCGGCTGGCGCATCGCGGCAACCCGGCTGACGGCGGAATTCACCCTGGAACACTGGCGGGCGATGCAACCCGAAGGCCTGCCGATCGCCATCGTCTCGCCCGGCGGCATCGTGCGCTTCCTGGGTGACGGGACGCTGCCGAAGAACATCCCCGAGACGCGGCTGATAGCCCTGGTGCCGCCCAAGGCCGACGGCGCGTCCGAGGCCTAGTCGCGCCCTGTCGCGGCCCGGACCCAGACCAGGGCGAGGCCCGCCGAGGCGATGGCGTTCCAGCCCGCCATCGAGATGCCGAACAGCGACCAGGGGATCTGGTCGCAGCGCACCGGCGCGGCGGTGGCGACGGTCGGGTCGATCAGCGCCGCCGGGTCGAGGCCCGCGATCGAGCCCTGCGTGCAGGCCGAGACGAACTCCCACCAGCCTTGCTCTACTCCGGCGTGGAACAGCCCCAACCCGGCAGTGGTCAGCGCGGCCAGCGCACCGGCCCAGGCCAGTCCGCGCCAGCCGGTGGCCAGCGCCAGCACCAGAATCAGCACCGCCGCCGCATGCGGCCAGCGCTGCCACAGACACAGCTGGCACGGCGCCATGCCGGCGATGTATTGAAACCCGAAGGCTCCGGCCAGCATGGCGGCAGAGCCAAGCCCGGCAAGAAGCGTCGCCTGGAAACGGTTGGGCAGCATCGGGGCCTCGCAACGTCGGGTGCGGCGCGACCTTAGCTTGGCCGGCGGGCAGGCGGAAGTCACCGATGCGCGATCTTTCCCGCGACCGGCCTTTCCGCTTCCGGTGGCGCGGGTGAGGCGCTAGCCTTGGCGGCGCGGGTTTCGGGCCCGGAGTGCAGGGAAGGGTTCCGGGATGGAATGGAAGGGTCGCCGCCAAAGCCGCAACATCGAGGATCGCCGCCGCATGTCGGGCACCCGCACCGCCGGGGTGGGTGGCGCGGGGGCCATCGTCATCGTGCTGATCGCGCTGTTTCTGGGCGTGGATCCCAGCCAGCTTCTCGGTCCCGGCGGGATCGAGGGGACGCAATCGTCCACCCCGACCGAATTGACGGCGGCCGACAAGGCGGCGGGCGAATTCGTCGCCGTGACGCTGGCCGATACCGAGGAAATCTGGGCCGCGGTCTTCACCGATCAGTTGCAACGCAAATACACGCCGACGACGCTGGTGCTGTTCAAGGAGGCCACGACCTCGGCCTGCGGCGGCGCCAGCCAGGCGACGGGGCCGTTCTACTGCCCGTCGGACCGCAAGGTCTATCTCGACACTTCCTTCTTCACCACCCTGTCGGACCGGCTGGGCGCCAAAGGCGATTTCGCCGCCGCCTACGTGGTGGCGCATGAAGTCGGCCATCATGTGCAGGACGAGCTGGGCATCCTGTCCAAGGCCAACAAGATCCGCGCGCAGGTGAGCGAAGCCGAGTCCAACGACATCTCGGTCAGGATCGAGCTGCAGGCCGATTGCCTGTCGGGCATCTGGGCGCGCGAGGCGGCGCAAGGCCTGGGCACGATCGAGCGCGGCGATCTGGAAGAGGCGGTCAATGCCGCCCGCCAGATAGGCGACGACACGCTGCAACGGAATGCCGGGCGGCACCCGATGCCGCATACCTTCACGCATGGCACGTCGGAACAACGCTCGCGCTGGTTCGTGATCGGGCTGAAGTCGGGGCTGCTGGCCGATTGCGACACCTTCTCGACCGACGATCTGTAGTCGCCAACTCAGGCCGATTGACGCCGCCGCCGGGCGCGGCTAAACCGCGCAACGGAGGCCCGAGTGGCGGAATGGTAGACGCAGCGGATTCAAAATCCGCCGCCGCAAGGCTTGTCGGTTCGAGTCCGACCTCGGGTACCAGCCTTCCTTTCATTGCAGTTCGTCTGCCGGACGCCCGCGCTGCGAAGCGTCGTCGTGATTCGCCGGGCATTAGGGAAAACAGTCGGTTAATCCGTGCAGATGCCGGGAATTTTAGTTGATTGGTCCGGAATCCTGAACGTCACCGGGCCGGGTCTGCCGCATTCCTGCCCGATTTGAGTACATGGTTAACGCCGTCAGTGGCCGCCAGGACTGTCGCCTGAACGGAAACGAAATCGGGCGGCGAGAACGCGGCGAAGCGTGCAGGCCCATGGTTTTCTGCAGGTTATGAAGGGTGCCCTTGGGCTGCTGGCGCCGGTCTGGAAACAATCCACAGGGTTATCCCCTGACCCGCCGCCACAATCTGCCGAAGCCTGCCGTCTTGCGACCCGAGGTCTGACAGAAAGTCGCCGTTTTTCCCTTTGCGTCGTCGTGAACGAAAGGTATCAACAACGGGTCTACTGAAAGACGTATGGGCCGTGGGGGCGGTCGTATGTTGGTGGGGCATCGCAAGGTGCCGATACGGTGACGAAGGTGCTGCCGACCCCGGTAATCCGGGACTCCGCCGTCAATGCGGATTGCCTCTCAAGGCCGGGCATCCCCCTCATCACATCACCCGCACGACCGGTTCACGTGGCGCATCGCTGTCAAGGCGGTCCTGTCACTTCGTCTTGCTGGCCCGGTTGCTTGCCCGGACCAGGACGCAGACTTGGGGTGTGTGGCGGTTGATCCGCCGAATGGACGAGGTAAAGAAGATGCCAGTTTTCGCGTTGTACAACTTCAACGACAACACCACCGTTGTCGATGATGCGCCGATCAACGGAAGCCAGAACGGGATCTATCTGAACGGGGCCTCCGCGATCGGGGGCGACCTGATTCTCGATGGCTGCAACGACTTTGCCAAGATCTATTCCGCGCCGCAGTTCCAGATGGATCGGGGCACGCTGGAGATCAACTTCACCCCCGCCGACCCCGACATGACGGAGCCGCAGACCGTCCTGTCGCGCGACAGCCTGGGCGAGAACCAGGGCAGCTACCGCGTCGAGGTCTGTCCCGACGGCTCGGTCCGGATCACGCATGAGACCGAGGGCGGCTCCAATGTATTCTCGACCGGCCCCGGTTTCTTCTCGCCCGGCGACGTGATCAACCTTTCCTATTCCTGGGATCAGGGCGGGGCAGGCGGCCAGCTGGTGTTGGAAAACCAGACCACGGGCGCCGACTACCGCGCCGACGTGCCGCCCGAACTGACCATGGACATGGCCGACCAGAGCCAGCCCTGGATCGTGGGTGCCAGCCAGGACACCTCGGACCCCGATATCCTGAACAACATCGACGAGCATTTCCGGGGCACGGTCGATTTCTTCTCGTTGTCGGACACGGACGACAACTGGCAGGACCCCGACGCCAACCCCGATTGCGCCACGACGCCCGAGGATACCCCGGTCGTGATCGACGTGCTGGCCAACGACACCGACCCGAACGGCGATCCGCTGGAAGTGGTCGGCGTGCCGACCGCTGGCCATGGCACCGTGGCGGTCAACCCCGAAGGGACGCTGACCTATACCCCGGACGAAAACTACAACGGCCCCGACACCATCACCTACACCATCACCGACCCGGACGGGAACGAGGCCACCTCGACCGTCGACGTGACGGTGACCCCGGTGAATGACGCGCCGGACGCGGTGGACGACACGCGCACGACGCCGATCAACACGCCGATCATCATTCCGGTGCTGGTCAATGACGGCGATGTCGACGGCGATACGCTGGCGGTCAGCGCCGTCGGCACCTCGGCCGATGGCACCGTCACCCTGAACGGCGACGGCACCGTGACCTTCACGCCGAACGACGGCTTCACCGGCGAGGCGACCTTTGCCTATGACATCACCGATGGCGCGGGCGGCACCGCCACCGCCACCGTCACGGTCAGCGTGACCGGCCCCGGCCCCGACGGCATCGTGCGCGGCACGGCGGCAGGCGACCTGATCGACGCCGCCTATGTCGATCCCTTCGACACCGACCGGGTGGATGCCAACGACGCGCTGGTCAGTGGCGACGGGCCGAACGACGACCGCATCCTTGCCGGCGATGGCAATGACACCATCTTTGCCGGAATCGGCAACGACACGGTCCTTTCCGGGCGCGGCGACGATCTGGTCCATGGCGGCGCGGGCGATGACGACCTGCGCGGCAACGAAGGCAACGACACCGTTGTCGGCAGCCAGGGCGCCGACAGCGCCTATGGCGGCGATGATCGCGACGTGTTCACCATCGGCAGCCAGGAAGACGGCATCGGCGATTTCATCGACGGCAGCGAAGGCGGCGACGACTTCGACACCCTCGACCTGCGCGGCTCGGGTCCGTTCAGCATCGTCTACGACACCGCCAACCCGGAAAACGGCACCGTCACCTTCCTTGACGTCGCCGGCAATCCGACCGGCACGCTGGGATTCGTCAACGTCGAGAGCGTCACGCCCTGTTTCACCCCCGGCACGCTGATCGCGACGCCGCGCGGCGAGATGCCGGTGGAACAACTGCGCGCCGGCGACAAGGTGGTGACCCGCGACAACGGCATCCAGGAAATCCGCTGGGTCGGCGAAAGGACCCTGACCGGGCAGGAGCTGCGGCTGAACACCCACTTGCAGCCGGTGTTCATCAAGCGTGGTGCCCTGGGCAATGGCCTGCCGGAACAGGACATGCTGGTGTCGCCCAACCATCGGATGCTGGTCGCCAACGACCGCACCCAGCTTTACTTCGACGAGCATGAAGTGCTGGTTGCGGCCAAGCATCTGATCGGATCGCACGGCGTCTATTCGGTCGAGGCGATCGGGGTGAACTACATCCACTTCATGTTCGACCGCCACGAAGTCGTGCTGTCGAACGGCGCCTGGACCGAAAGCTTCCAGCCCGGCGACTACACGCTGAAGGGCATGGGCAACGCCCAGCGCAGCGAGATCCTCGAGCTGTTCCCCGACCTGAAGTCGGAAGACGGCCTGGAAGGCTATACCGCAGCCCGGCGGACGCTGAAGCGCCACGAAGCGCGGATCCTGATCAAATAACGGTTATGCAGCGCGAACCGGGGTGCGCCTGTCTGGGCGTCCGGTCGCACCACGGGAAGGGCCTCCGCAAGGGGGCCCTTTTCATTTGACCGGGCCGCGGAATGAAGGGCAGGGCCGCGTTTCCGCCGCATTTGCGCCCGCGCGTGCCACCAACCCCCCCGAGTCTCGCCGCAATGGTTTGTTAACCGTTGAAGGAATTCCCGCTGCCTTGCCCGCCGGTTCCCAACCGGCCGGGCGGCAGGGCGTGGAGAGGTGCGCCGCTGTTTCTGCGGCCCAGAGACATAAGAGCAGACCACACATGGCAATTGCGAACGAGTTGACGGTCGACACCAGCGCCTCTGCCATGTAGATGGCGCAGACCATATTCGGCGATGGGGTGCAGGTCGTCTCTGCCACCTACAGCGGCGATCCCAATGCCTCGGGCATCTACTCGGACGCGCAGGCCACGATACCGGGCGTCACCAACAGCGACAGCGGCGTGATCCTGTCGACCGGCAATGTCGGCACCTTCACCAATTCCAGCGGCACGACGGACACCAACACAGCTGCGGGCGCCGGTTCCGACAACGCAGGCGTCGATGGCGACGCTGATCTGAACGGCGTATCCGGCCAAAGCACCTTTGACGGTGCGATCCTGGAGGCCAGTTTCATCCCGACCGGTGACTGGCTGACGATGCAGTTCGTCTTCACCTCGGAGGAATACCCCGAATACGTCCTGCTGAACGTGAACGACAGTTTCGGAGTCTGGGTGAACGGCCAGTTCGTCGAGGCGACGATCACCACCTCGGGCAATATCGCCATCGACACGGTGAACCAGAACCTCAACCAGAACCTGTATCAGGACAACGGCGCCGACCAGTTCAACTCCGAGATGGACGGCATCACCTATGTGCTGTCGTTCAAGGCCCCGGTGAACGCGGGCGTGGAGAACACCATCAAGATCGGCATCGCCGATGGCGGCGACGCGGTCTACGATTCCAACGTGCTGATCTCGGCCGACAGCATCCAGACCGTGGCGCTGGCCTTCGACGATACGGTCGAACTGGCGCAGAACTCCGGCCGTGTCGTGGACGTGCTGGCCAACGACCGCGACCTCTCCGACAGCGGCGTGACGATCACCCAGATCATGGGCCAGGACGTGCTGCCCGGCGATACCGTGACGCTGGCGACCGGCGAGCAGGTGACGCTGAACCTTGACGGCACGCTGACCGTGGTGTCGGACGGCGATCTGGGGTCGAACGTGCTGACCTATCAGCTCACCGATGGCCTGGGAAACACCGACATCGGCTATCTGACGATTTCCACCGTGGCCTCGCCCGGAGTGGACGGCATCGTCCAGGGCACTGCGGCGGGAGAGCTGATCGACACCTCCTACCTGGGCGACCCCGATGGCGACCGGGTCGACAATTCGGATGCGACCGGCGTTCACGGCACCCAGGGCGAGGATGACTACATCCTTGCCGGTGCCGGCAATGACACCGTTCTGGCGGGCGACGGCAACGACTTCGTCGCCGGTGAAGAGGGCGACGACAGCATTCTGGGCGGCGCCGGCGATGACACCATCTCGGCCGGGACGGGGGATGACACCGTCTATGGCGGCGATGGCGACGACACCGCCTATCTGGGCGCGGGCAATGATGTCTTTGGCACCTACGGCGTTGATTCCGCTGGCAATGACAGCGTCTATGGCGGGGCGGGCGACGACAGCCTGATCGGCGGCGGCGAAGACGACCGGCTGGAGGGCGGCACCGGCGACGACACGCTCTCGGGCGGGGTCGGCAGCGACACGATTCTGGGTGGCGACGGGGCCGACACGGTCCTGATCAGCGACGACCACGACTACGACAGCATCGACGGCGGCGAAGGCGGGCCGGTCGATCTGGACACCATCTGGTTCGGCAACTTCGTCTCGGCCAGCGGGGTCGACGTCACCTATTCCGGCGACGAGTCGGGCAGCTACAGCTATTTCGACACCGCCGCGACCGGCGATTTCCAGGCCATCGAGGCGCTGTCGCTGACCGACAACAACGACAGCGTCGATGGATCGGCCAGCGATGCCGCGCTTTCGGTCCAGGGCCAGGGCGGCGATGACACGCTGACCGGCGGCAACGGCGACGATGACCTGGACGGCGGCGGCGGCGACGACCTGATCACCGGCAACGGCGGCTCCGACAGCCTGACCGGCGGTGACGGCAACGACACCATCGACGCCGGTCCCGAGTTCCAGGCCTTCCCCGAGTATTCCGAGGTGACCGGCACCAGCCAGACGCTGACCGGCAGCAACGGCAACCCCGATTTCGACCATGCGGTCACCACTGATGGCGCGGCGGTCGATACCGGCTCGGTTCCGCTGGATGGCGGCGCTTCGCTGGACGGCTACCAGCTGGGCGACGGCGTGGACGCGAACGAGACGCATGCCCACAGCTTCACCCAACCGGTGGCCAGCGCGATCCTGACGCTGGCCGGAATCGACCCGGCGGAAACCGTGGTGATCTGGCTGGACGGCGTGGCGATCGACCTGAACGATGCCATCGCCAACGGTCTGGTCAGCTTTGATCCGGGCACCACCGGCTATGTGATCGACGGTGCGGGCGCGATTGCGGCCATCCCGCCGGTGCCGGCCGAGCCGTTCCCGGCCGAACTGATCATCCTGCAGCCCTTTACCACGCTGTCGGTGCAGAACCTGTCAACCGGCGGCAGCGGCGGCGGTACGGTCTATACGCTGCTGGTCGACACCAATTCCCCGGCCGCCTATGCGGCCGATGACGACACTGTCGATGGCGGCGCGGGCGACGATCTGGTGACCACCGGCGCGGGCGCGGATCTGGTGCTTGGCGGCGCGGGCAATGACACGGTCGATGCGGGCACCGGCAATGACGAGGTCTGGGGCGAGGCCGGCGACGACAGCCTGAGCGGCGGCGAGGGTGACGACCTGCTGTCGGGCGGTGACGGCCAGGACACCATCGACGGCGGCGAGGATCGCGACAGCATCTCGGGCGATGCGGGCGACGACAGCCTGACGGGCGGCGGTGCCGACGACACGCTGGATGGAGGCGCCGGGGCCGACACGCTGGATGGCGGCGAGGGCAATGACCTCTTGACCGACCTTGACGGCGCTACCCTGGCTGACGGCGGCACGGGCGACGACACCATTGCCACCGGAGCGGCCGATGACACGCTGTCGGGCGGCGAGGGCGACGACAGCCTGGCGTCGGGCGCCGGCGATGACAGCGCCGATGGCGGACTTGGCGCGGACACGATCGACGGCGGCGCCGGCGACGACACGATATACGGCGGCGCCGACCAGCAGATCCTGAACAGCGCTCCGGCCGAATATGCTGCCTTGTCCGGCACCTCGGGCAGCGTCTCCGGCACCGGCGGCAACCCGGATTTCAACCATGCCGTCGCCTCGGACCAGGGCACCGTGGCCGAGACCACCGCCACCATCGACGACGGTCTCGGCGGCACCGATCTGCTCTCCGGCTATCAGGTCGGTGATGGCGGGGCGCTGGACGAAAGCCACGACCACGCCTTCGACGCCGAAGTCGGCAGCGTGCAGCTGCGCATCACCGGGCTGAACACCACCGAGACGCTGGTGCTCTACATCGACGGCGTGGCGGTGAACCTGAACGACGCCATCGGCATGGGTCTGGCCGAGTTCGACCCCGGCACCACGCCCTATTACGTCGATGCCAGCGGCAACCTGGCGTCGGCCAGCGATGCGCCGGGCCCCTTCGTTCCGGCGGTGATCGTGCTTTACGGCCCGATGACATCGGTCACGGTGCAGGCGCTGGCGCCTTCGGGCACCGGGGACGGCGTGATCTACGAATTCGCGGCCGACACCACCCCGGCCTGGGAAGTTCTGCCGGATGCCGCCGACAGCCTGTCGGGCGGCGACGGCAACGACCTGATCGACGGCGAGTCCGGCAACGACGACCTTGCCGGTGACGCGGGCAACGACACGCTGACCGGCGGGGCAGGCGACGACACCCTGAACGGCGGCGCCGACCGCGACGTCATCTACGGCGGCGGCGGCGACCTGGTCGATGGCGGCGAGGCGGGCGACGACTACGACACCCTGATTGTCAACGACGTTGCCTCGATCACCTATGGTGGCGGCAATGGCGAAGCGGGCACCATCCTGTTCAACGACGGCGCGACGCTGGCCTTCCAGAACATCGAGGCGATCATCGCCGATGGCGTGACCTATACCAATGCCGACGGCATCGTCCACGGCACCGCGGGCGACGACACCATGGCGCCCGGCTACATCGACGCGCAGGGCGACATCATCGACGGCGCCGACGGGCTGGACGACACCATCCTGGGTGGTGACGGCAACGACCTGATCGACGCCGGCGACGGTGACGATTCCGTGCAGGGAGACGCCGGCAACGACACGATCACCGGCGGCGCCGGCAATGACACCCTGTCCGGCGGGGCCGACCGCGACACCTTTGCCGCCGGCGCGGGCGATGTGGTCGATGGCGGCGAGACCGGCGACGATTTCGACACGCTGATTGTCGATGGCATCCAGTCGATCACCTACGGCGCCGACAATGAAAGCGGCATCATCACGCTGGGCGACGGCAGCACCGTCACCTTCAGCGGGATCGAGACCATCGTCGAGCAAGGCTCCACCCCCGACGGGCTGATCTGGGGCACCGGCGGCGACGATCTGATCGGCGCGGGCTACATCGACGCCAATGGCGACATCATCGACAACAATGACGCCATCCTGTCGAACCCCGGCTCCGACGACGACGAGATCTATGCGCTGGATGGCAACGACACCATCCAGTCCTTGCTGGGCGATGACCGCGCCTATGGCGGCACCGGCGACGACCTGGTGCAGACCGGCACCGGCAACGACTATGCCCAGGGCGACGAGGGCGATGACACCGTCGAAGGCGGCACAGGCGACGATTTCCTGCGCGGCGATGCGGGCAACGATTTCGTCTATGGCGGCGACGGCAACGATTCCGTCTATGGCGGGTCCGGCAACGACCAGGTCTTTGGCGGCGACGGCGATGACTACATCTACGGCGGCTATGACGACGACACCGTCTATGGCGGCGCCGGCAACGACACCATCACCGGCTCGGGCGAAAATGACCTGATCTACGGCGACGATGGCGACGACTACATGCAAGGCTCGAACGGCGCCGACACCATGTATGGCGGCGCCGGCGCCGACACCATGCTGGGCGAGGAGGATGCCGACACCTTCTATGGCGGCGCGGGCGATTATGTCGACGGCTACGAGAGCGTCACCACCGGCACCGACGACGACTCGCTCTACGTCACCGACGTGCTGTCGGTCAGCTTCGACCCGGGCAACAGCGAGAACGGCACCGTCACCTTCAACGGTGGCGGCACGCTGCAGTTCTTCAACATCGAGCACCTCTATGTCGACGGAATCCTGACCGGACCGCTGGACGAGGTGGTCGAAGGCACCGCCGGCGATGACGTGATCGACGCCGCCTGGCTGGGCGACCCCGAGGGCGACCGGGTCGACGCCGCCGACAACTCCGCCGGCACCAATGACGACCTGATCGAGGCCTATGGCGGCAACGATTCCGTCCTTGCGGGCGAGGGTTCCGACACCGTCTTTGCCGGCACCGGAGACGACACCGTCTTTGGCGGTACCGGCGACGACACGCTGCATGGCGAGGCGGGCAACGACCAGATCGACGGCGGCGCCGGCAACGACCTGCTGATCGGCGGCACGGGCGACGACCAGATGAACGGGCAGGGTGGCGACGATGCCTTCCGCCTCCATGACGCCCCCGGCAGCGACGACATCATCGGCGGCGAGACCGACGAGACCACCGGCGACACGCTGGATGCCAGCCAGCTGACCCAAGACAGCGTGCTGGACCTGTCGCTCGGCAACCCCGGCGATGCCGAGGACGGCCGGCTGTTCGTCGGCGGCGATGCCGTGAGTTTCCAGGAGATCGAGAACATCTTCCTCGGCTCGGGCGACGATTCCGTCATCGGTTCCGACGGCAATGATGCGGTCTCGACCGGCGCAGGCGCCGATACCGTCGATGGCGGCGCGGGCAATGACAGCTTTGACCTTGGTGGCGCCGATGGCGTCGCGGACGTGGCGGTCTATGGCGACGGCGACGGCGACGACACCCTGGCGGGGTTCGAGGGTCCCACCGACAACGGCGACGGCACCTTCGCCGGGCTGGACCAGCTGGACGTGTCGGATCTGTTCGATCCGGGTGGCCAGCCGGTCAACGTGGCCGATGTGACGGTGACAGATACCAATGGCGACGGCACCGGCGACGCGATCCTGACCTTCCCCGATGGCACCTCGGTCACGCTGGAAGGCATCAGCCCGCCCGCAGCCGACACCCAGGCCTGGCTGCAGGCGATGGGCATTCCGGGACTTCCGGCGCCTGACTACATCGTCGAGGGCAGCGCCGGCGACGATGTGATCGACGCGGCCTATCTGGGCGACCCCGAAGGCGACCGGGTGGACGGCGCCGACAACGCCTCTGGCGACAACGACGATCTGATCGAGGCCTATGGCGGCAACGACCTGGTCGCAGCGGGCGAAGGCAACGACAGCGTCTACGGCGGCGGCGGCAACGACACCATCGACGGTGGCGCCAGCAACGATCTGCTTGACGGCGGCATGGGCGAAGACAGCCTGCTGGGCGGCGCAGGCGACGACACCCTTTCCGGCGGGGCGGATGATGACGTCCTGCGCGGCGGCATTGGCGACGACAGCCTCGACGGCGGCGACGGCAACGATCTCCTGGCCGGCGACGCAGGCAACGACGCACTGGACGGCGGTGCCGGAGATGACATCTTCTCGGGCGGTGACGGGTCCGACACGATTCTCGGCGGCGACGGCGACGACTATGCCGAAGGTGACGATGGCGATGACGCCGTTCATGGCGGCGCCGGAAGTGACACGACCTATGGCGGCACCGGCAACGATACCCTTTGGGGCGACGACGGTGACGATTCGCTGGACGGCGACGACGGCAACGACCGGATCCTTGGCGGCGCGGGTGACGACACGCTGCTCGGCAACGGTGGCAATGACACCCTGATCGGCGGCGACGGCAACGATCTGCTGAGCGGCGACTACGACCGCGACGTGATCCTGGGCGGTATCGGCGATACCGTCGACGGCGGCGAAGGCGGCGACGACTACGATACCCTGGACCTGCGTGGCTACGGTGGCGCGGTCAATGTCATCTATGACGGGCTGAACCCCGAAAACGGCACCGTCGAATTCCTTGACGGCGGCGGCGCGGTGGTCGGCACGCTGACCTTCTCGAACATCGAGAACGTGATCGTGCCCTGCTTTACCCCCGGCGCGCTGATCGCCACCGACCGTGGCGAGGTGCGGGTGGAAAGCCTGAAACCGGGCGACCGGGTGCTGACCCGCGACAGCGGCTATCAGGAAATCCGCTGGATCGGGCGGCGCGACCTTGCGGCGGCAGAGCTGGCCGAAAAGCCGAACCTGGCGCCGGTCTGCATCCGCAAGGGCTCGCTCGGGCTGAACCTGCCCGAACGCGATCTGGTGGTGTCGCCGCAGCACCGGATGCTGATGCGCAGCTCGCGCGCCGAGCTTCTGTTCGGCGAGCATGAGGTGCTGGTGGCGGCATCGCATCTGCTGGACCATCCCGGCATCGTGCCGGCAGCAGACGCCGAAGGGGTCAGCTACATCCACTTCTTGTTCGACGGCCACGAGATCATCCGCGCCAATGGCGCCTGGTCGGAAAGCTATCAGCCGGGCGAGATGACACTGGCCGGCATGGAGGACGGGCCGCGCCAGGAACTGATGGCACTGTTTCCGGAACTGACACTTGGCCTGCTGTTCCCCGCCGCGCGGGCGACCTTGAAAAGGCACGAGACGAATCTGCTTTTCTCCAGCCAATAGGCCAGATTCCGGCCACAATCACCCGCCCCGCAGCCCATTTTCAGGTCTGCGGGGCGTTTCCCGTTCCGAAACAAACCCGATTTGTGCCGCTTTGCGGTCACTTCGCCTAGCTACCCTCGATTTGGTTCTGTTCCGACCAAACGGGCGTCATGGCTACGATCACTGGCAACAACTCGAACAATACCCTCAACGGCACCTCGGGTGACGATGACATCTATGGGTATGGTGGCCGTGACACGATCAATGCGGGTGCGGGCAACGACACGCTGTTCGGCGGCAACGGCAACGACCTGCTGAACGGCGAGGATGGTAACGACCAGATCCTGGGCGAGGCAGGCAACGACACCGGCTATGGCGGTGCGGGCGACGACAGCCTTTTTGGTGGCAGCGGCGCCGACAGCCTTTCCGGCGATGCCGGCAACGACGTGCTGGAGGGCGGCACGGGCAACGACACCCTGGCAGGCGGGCTTGGCTCCGATACCGTGACCTATGCCTATTCCGGAAGCGGGGTGACGGTGAACCTGTCGACCGGAACCGCGACGGCCGGCAGCGGCGACGTCGATACCTCACGGGATCGAGAATGTCATCGGCACGGCCCAGGCCGACAATATCACCGGCAACGGCAGCGACAACACCATCACCGCAGGCGCAGGCGATGACACCATCGTTTCTGGCGCGGGCAGCGATACGATCTATGGCGGCGACGGCAACGACAGCATCGACGCGGGCATCACCAACACCGCCACCGCCAATCTGGATTTCAACTGGTCGGCGGCCGGCAGCAACGGCCAGAACATCGCGGGCGGGGTGACGCAGAACACCGGTGGGGTCACCGTCTCGGTCGATTTCACCAACGACGGCGCGGCGACGGCGTTCCAGATCAATACCGCGGCGGGCGTCTATGTGGGCGCTGGTGAGACCTTCAACCCGAACTCCAATCTCTACCTTTCGGGCACCGGGGCGGGCGACACCTCGACCACGCGGGTGTCGTTCGAAGGCTCGGCCACCTACGCCTCCGAGGTGACCAACGTCCAGTTCCGGCTGAACGACATCGACATGACGTCGAGCAGCTGGCAGGACGTCATCACCGTGAATGCCTTTGACGCCGCCGGAAACCCGGTTACGGTCAGCTTCACCATCTCGGGCAACGAAACCTCGCTGGGCAACACGATCACCTCGGGGCCCACTTCGGATTCGGCCAGTTCTGCCCAGGGCTCGGTGCTGGTAACGATCGCCGGGCCGGTTGCCTGGTTCGAGATCGACTACAACAACACCTTTTCCAGCGGCCAGCTGATCTATGTCACGGACATCGAGTTCACCGCCCAGCCCGAAGACAACGACGTGGTCGATGCCGGCGCGGGCAACGACACCGTGTCGACCGGGGCAGGCAACGACAGCGTTCTGGGCGGCACCGGCAACGACTCGATCCTTGGCGGCAGCGGCAACGACACGCTGGACGGCGGCGCCGACAACGACACGCTGGATGGTGGCGCGGGCAACGACAGCCTGCTGGGCGGCGATGGTGCCGACAGTCTGCTGGGCGGCGACGGCAATGACACGCTGGACGGCGGCGCGGGCAACGACAGCCTCTACGGCGGCGCGGGCGATGACAGCCTTCTCGGGGGCGATGGCAGCGACCTCAGCGACGGTGGCGCGGGTGACGATACAATCCATTTGGAGCGGGTGACGACACCGTCTATGGCGGTGACGGCAATGACCTGATCGACGATGCCCCCAGCATCAACCTGACCGGCGCCAACCTGATCTATGGCGGCACCGGCAACGATACCGTCTGGTCCGGGCACGGCGACGACACGATCCACGGCGACGCCGGCAATGACATCCTGTCCGGCGAAGGCGGCAACGACAGCCTCTATGGCGGCGGCGATGACGACGTCCTGTACGGTGGCGACGGCAACGACCTGCTGGAGGGCGGCACCGGGGCCGACAGCCTTTACGGCGGCGCCGGCCGAGATGCGCTTTACGGCGGAGCGGGCGCCGATCTGGTCGACGGCGGCGCGGATGAGGACACGATCTACGGCGACATCGGCGATACCGTCACCGGCGGCAGCACCGGCGCGGACTTCGACGTCCTGGACCTGACCGCCTGGGGCAAGGCCCTGACCAACGTCTACCGCGATACCGGAAACCCCGAGAACGGCTATGTCGAGTTCCTCGACAGCTTCGGGGCGGTGATCGGCACGATGACCTTCTCGGATATCGAGACGATCATCCCCTGCTTCACCCCCGGCACGCTGATCCTGACCGATCGGGGCGAAGTGCCGGTCGAACGGCTGGCGGTGGGCGATCTGGTGGTGACGCGCGACAACGGGCTGCGCCCGGTCCGCTGGATCGGCCGCAAGGACCTGAGCCTGGCCGACCTGGTGGTGAACCCCGAGTTGCGCCCGGTGCGCATCCCGCAGGGCGAGATGGGCCCCGGTCTGCCGGCGCGCGACATGCGCGTGTCGCCGCAGCACCGGATGCTGATGATCGGCGCGCGGGCCGAGATGTTCTTTGGCGAGGCCGAGGTGCTGGTTACGGCGCAGCATCTGACCGGGCGGGGCGGCATCCGGCAGGACCTGACGCCGGGCATCGGCTATATCCACGTCATGTTCGACGCGCATGAGATCATCTGCTCGTATGGCGTGTGGAGCGAAAGCTTTCAGCCCGCGGCCCGCATGGTGGGCGCGATGGACACCGCCAGGGCCGCGGAAATTCTGGCGCTGTTTCCCGAACTGGAGGAAACCGGCGTTGCCTTCCCGGCGGCGCGGCTGACGCTGAAGGCGCATGAGGCGCGGGTGCTACTCGCCGCCTGAGCCCCTTGCGTGGAAGGCCGCCCAGTCTTCGGGCGAGTCGAGGTCCAGCACCGCATGATCGCCGGGCAGGGGCACCAGGACCAGCCGGTCGCGATGCGCCTTCAGTACGGATCGCCCGCCTTCGTCGCCGCAAAGCGCCAGAAGGGCAGGGAACAGATCGGCCGGGAACAGCGCCGGATGGCCTTGGCGCCCGTCTTCGGCGGTACCGCGCAAGAGGCGGGTAGGGTCTTCGGCAAAGCGCGACAGCAGCCGCGACAGATCTGCGCTGGTCAGTCCCGGCATGTCGGCGGGCAGGATCATCGCGCCGGGGCAGCCGGGCGGCAGGCTGGCGATGCCGGCGCGCAACGAGGCGGTCATGCCCTGCGCTGCGTCTTCGGCGGTGACGACCCGCAGGACCAGCCCGTCAAGCGCGGCCCGGCGGGCGGGGCGGTCGGGTGGCAAGACCACCGTCACCGGCGCCCCGGTCGCCAGCGCGCGCTCTGCCACAAGCCGTAGCAGCGGCCGGCCTGCGACCGGCTGCACCAGCTTGTCATGCGGCGCCATGCGGGTCGAGGCGCCCGCGGCAAGGATCAGGATCACCGGATGCGTCATCTCCGGTTGATGGCATGAAGAAAGGGGGCTGTCTGCCCCTCGTCGCTCGCGCCTCACCCCGCGAGTATTTCTGCCAAGCTGAAGGGCAGGGGGTGTCAGGCCCGCATCCGTCCGCCGTCATCCCAGATCGGTTCCAGATGGACGGTGGCGCGGCGACGTTCGCCGAGGATTTCGATCTCGCACTCCAGGCCATCCTTGACGGCGTCGGCGGGCAGGAAGCCCATGGCCACCGACTTGCCGGTCCAGTGGCTGTAGCCGCCCGAGGTGCAATAGCCGACGACGTCGCCGCGCAGCCAGATCGGCTCCCAGGCCGAGACATCGGCGTCCTTGGCATCGACGACGAAAGAGACCAGGCGGCGCTTCGGGCCGGTGGCCTTTTCGGTGCTGGCTGCCGCCTTGCCGATCCAGTCGGCGGGTTTGTTCCAGGCGGTGAAGCGGTCGAGCCCGGTTTCCATCGGCGTGTAGTCGGGGCTGAACTCGCGCCCCCAGGAGCCGAACCACTTGTCCAGCCGCAGGCTCATCATCGCGCGCATGCCGAAGGGGCGAAGGCCAAGGTCCTGCCCGGCAGCCGAAAGAGTGTGCCAGAGGTGGCGCACGGACATCTGGTCGCAAAAGATCTCGAACCCGAGGTCGGCGGTGTAGCTGACGCGCTGCACGATGCAATCGGCCATGCCGACGGTCATGCGTTTCACGTCCATGAAGCGGAACGCTTCGGCCGAGACATCCGCCCGTGTCACCCGCGCCAGCAGGTCGCGCGCGTTCGGCCCGGCGATGGTGAAGCCGGAGCGCGTGTCGGAGATGTTGTCGACCGTCACGCCCGCTTCGGCGTTCTGCTCGAACCAGCGGTTGTGCCAGCCTTGCGCGCCGTAGCTGGCGGTCAGCTGGAACTCGGTTTCGCCGAGGCAAGAGATGGTGAAATCGCCGATGACCTTGCCCGATTGCGCCAGCATCGGCGTCAGCGACACCCGGCCAGGTTTCGGGATGCGGCCGGCCATGATCCGGTCCAGCCAGGCGCGCGCCTTCGGCCCTGACACACGGTATTTGCCGAAGTTCTGCAGCTCATTGATGCCCACGGCTTCACGCACGGCGCGGACTTCCTCAGCGGTCGCTTCCCAGGCGTTGGAGCGTTTGAAGCTGGGCGTCTCATGGCGCGGCTCGCCGGGCAGGGCGTAGTAGTTCACCACTTCCAGCCCGTATTGCTGGCCCCAGACGGCGTTCATGCCATCCCAGATGTCATACATCGGCGTGGTGCGGAACGGGCGTGCGGCGGGACGTTCCTCGTTCGGGTAGCCGACCGAGAAACGCATCTGGTAGTTCTCGATCACCTTGGGCACGGTGTATCCCGGCGTCGTCCAGGTGCCGAAACGGCTGACGTCAAAGCCGCGCGGGTCGCGCTCGACCTCGCCTTCGATCATCCATTGCGCCAGCGCCAGGCCCATGCCGCCGCCTTGCGAAAAGCCCGCCATCACGGCGCAGGCCGACCAGTAGTTGCGCAAGCCCTGCACCGGGCCGATCAACGGGTTGCCGTCTGGCGCGAAGGTGAAGGGGCCCGTGGATCACCCGCTTCACGCCCGAGCGTTCCAGCACCGGGAAGCGGCGGTTGGCAAAGGCGACGGACGCCTCGATCTTGTCGAACTGCTCGTTCAGCAGTTCGTGGCCGAAATCCCAGGGCGTGCCGTCCACCGACCACGGCTCGCAGGGCTTTTCGTAAAAGCCGATGCACAGGCCGCGGCCTTCCTGGCGCAGATAGCTTTCACCGCCGGGGTCCATGACATGCGGAAATTCCTTGCCCGATTTCAGGATTTCCATGATCTCCGGGATGTCGTCGGTCACCAGATACTGGTGCGCCATCGGCAGAAGCGGCAGGTAGACACCGGCCATGGCGCCGATCTCGCGGGCCCAGAGGCCGCCGGCGTTGACCAGGTGCTCGCAGGTGACGGTGCCCTTTTCGGTCACCACCTCCCAGCCGTCCGCTGTCGGCCGGGTCTCCAGCACCCGGTTGTGCAGCACGATCTCTGCCCCGCCCATCCGGGCCGCCTTGGCATAGGCATGGGTGGTGCCCGACGGGTCCAGGTGCCCGTCCAGCGGGTCGTAAAGAGCGCCGACGATACCTTCGAGGTTGACCATCCCGTAGGTGAATTCCTTGATTTCCGAGGGTCCCAGGATCTCGGTATCCAGCCCCATGTAGCGGTGCTTGGCGCGTTCGGCCTTCAACTGCTCGAACCGCGCTTCGTTGTCGGCCAGGGTGATGCCGCCGACATGGTGCAGCCCGCAGGACATGCCGGTGATCGCCTCCAGCTCCTTGTAGAGGCGAATGGTATAGCCTTGCAGAGCAGCCATGTTGGTATCGCCGTTCAGGGTGTGGAAACCGCCCGCCGCATGCCAGGTCGAACCGGAGGTCAGATCGCTCCTCTCGATCAGCATCACGTCCGACCAGCCCAGCTTGGTCAGGTGATACAGCACCGAACAGCCGACGACTCCGCCGCCGATCACCACCACGCGCGCATGGGTCTTCATGCCCGAATACTCCCCTTGATCCGATACTGCAGATTGGCCTCGCGCTTCGGCCCGGTCATGCGAGGAAACGACAAGAAATGTCGCGGAAGCTATCCCGGATTGCTCTTTTGGAAATACTCCACGGGGGTGCGGGGGTGTGAAACCCCCGCCTCCGCATCCGGCCCGGGCGCCTATTTTTCCGGGATCAGGCCCTTGGGCGCAAAACGCATCACCACCAGCAGCACGACGCCCAGCGTCAACAGGCGCATATGCGCGGCGGTGTCCTTCAGGTGATCCTTCAGGTCGCCCGGCGGCAGGCCGGCGGTAATGTAGTCCATAAGTTGCGGCCCCAGGAATTCCACCGCCAGATAGAGCCAGCCGATCAGCAGCCCCCCCAGCACGGAGCCCCAGTTGTTGCCCGACCCGCCGACGATCACCATCACCCAGATCAGGAAGGTGAAGCGCAGGGGCACATAGCTGCCCGGCGTCAGCTGGCCCTCCATCGAGGTCATCATCGCGCCGGCCAGCCCGACCACGGCCGAGCCGATGATGAAGATCTGCAAGTGCCGCCGCTTGACATCCTTGCCCATGGCGGCGGCCGAGACCTCGTTGTCGCGGATGGCGCGGACCATGCGGCCCCAGGGGCTGTTCAGCGCGCGCTCGGTCAGCCAGATCAGGCCCAGCAGCACCGCGCCGAACATCACGGCATAAAGCAGCTTGACCAGGATGGTCGAGGTGGTGACCGGGTCAAGGCCCATCGATGCCACCCGCTCCAGATAGCTGGGGTCGACCTGAAGGTTGACTTCCATCGGCACCGGCCAGGGCCGGGGCAGGTCGATCAGGTTCTTCACG
>JADJAB010000016.1 GCA_016704435.1 Rhodobacter sp.
TCATGCCGATGCCGGCCTGGCCGGTCGGCAATCCGGCCGCCGCTGAGCGGGTCCGGCAGGTCGGGCCAGAGCGCGCTTTCTCAGAGTTCATCCTGTTGCACGACCGTGATGGCAGCACAGCCTGGTCGGACTGGCTGGATGCCGCAAACCTGCCGCGACAGACACGCAAGGACACGCTGACCATTCCAGACCCGAATGTCCGGGTGCAGGCGGTTATTGATGGCCAGGGTGTTGCGCTGGATGATGCTTTGGTGGCGCGGGAGTTGGAGGAAGGAAGCCTTGTCCGGCTCTCTCCGGTCGAGTTGGCCTCTTACGGATATTTTCTGGCCTTCCCACGCTCGGCAAACCGTTCAGACAGCGTCACGGCCTTCATCCGCTGGTTGAATCAGGCCTGACTTTGCCGGGCAGAAATGGGGCCAGCAGATCGTCGATCTCCGATTCGGACACTGCGGTAATCCATCTGACAAACATTTCAACCCGATGGTCTGTGCTATCGCGCACGACAGCGTGCAAGCCATCTTGCAGCATTATCGGGTCGTCAAACACCTTTACAAGCTGCCCTTGTCGCAGAAAATCGGACGTCGTCCCGATCCACCCCAGCGCGACCCCTCGACCCGAAAGAGCAGCCTGTATCATCATCAGGTGATTGTCGAAGGTCGGGCCCGGCGGCGTGGCTGGTGCCGCCACGCCAAAATGGCCAAACCATTGGTGCCAGTCATACCAGGATCGCTCGATAGAAAGGGCATGCAGCAATGCATGGTCCAAGAGATCGGCCGGCCGCAGGATCGGCGCATTCCTTTCCATATAGTCGGGCGAGGCGACCGGGACGATACGTTCCTGAAACAGCAGCCGCGACGTGACGCCGGGCCAATCGCCGCGCCCGAACCGGATCGCGACGTCAATCCCGTCGTCCAGCGACGCCAACCCCTGGTAGGTCGTGACCATGTTGACCTGCATGTCCGGGTGCGCTGCGTGAAAACCCTTGAGTCTGGGCAGAAGCCAGTAGTTGGCATAGGCAAGGTTGCATGAAATGGTCAGGACGTTCCTTGCTTTCCTGCGTCGCAAAGCCTGTCCTTCGGCCGCGAGTTGCGCGAAACACGAGGCCAGCGTGGCACATAGGACTTGCCCTCCGAGGTCAAGGTGATCGGCCGACTGCTGCGGTCGATCAGCGTCGCCCCAGAAAGGTTTCCGCTGTGGTGACGGCGTGGCTGACTGCGGATGGGCTGACGTTCAGCTCTTTGGCAGCGCGCGAAAAACTTTGGTGCCGCGCCACAGCTTCCAGCGCGAGCAGCGATTTCAGGGGCGGTATCTGTCGCCAGTATCGCATCATGAATCCTTTTCACGATTGGATGAAGCGTTTCGAGGTTTTCTTCGACAGGAAGCGGCAGAGAAATCAACAGGAATGAGGTTGGAGGGAGCGCCCTCTTGGCGTCACAACATGAACAGATGGTGCATATCATGTCAAAGCAGGTAGAGGTCACGATCAACGACCATGTGATGGAAATCACCTTCAACCGCCCGCCGGTCAACGCGATTGACCTAGCCCTTAGCCGCGCCATGTTCGGGGCGTTCAAAGAGCTGAACGACAATCCTGATTTGCGGGTCGCCATCCTGTCGGGTGCCGGCAACGCGAAGGGCATCTTTTCGGCGGGATGGGATCTGAAGGCCTTTGCCGCGGGGGAAAGCCGGGACTCGGAACTGGGGTTCGATCTTGGCCCGGGCGGGTTGGGCGGCTTGCCCGAGTTCTTCAGCCTCTACAAGCCGGTGATCGTGGCTGTCGCCGGCGGAGCCATTGGCGGCGGCTTTGAGCTGGCCTTGGGCGGCGATGTGATCGTCTGTGCTGAAGATGCCTATTTCTGGCTGCCCGAAATGCAGCGCGGCTTCCTGCCCGATGCCGGCGCAATCCAGAAGTTGCATCATCGCATCCCATATAATGTTGCGATGGAACTGATGCTGACCGGGCGCAAGATGTATGCCGACGAGGCCAGACATTGGGGACTGGTTCGCGATGTTGTGCCCGGCGACCAGCTGATGCCCCATGCGCGCGAGATTGCGGCAGGTATCGCCCGGGGTGCGCCGCTGGTTGCTGGTGCGTTGAAGGAGTTCATGCGGAAATACAGCCACAGCTCGCCCGAAGCCGCGCACGCGGCCGTGCGCCGCGCCTGGGTCGGGAAAAGCGACATGCCGCTATATGAGCAGATGATCCAATCCGACGACTTCAATGAAGGCTCGGTCGCTTTCGCCGAGAAACGCGACCCCAGCTTTGGAGGGTGACCTGATGGCACACCGCCTGTCCGTGATGTTTCAGGCCCGCTCAATGGCCGTGATTGGGGCATCGGCGCGTCCCGGATCATTCGGCGCGCGACTGGCAGCCGCCACCGTCAGCCGCGACTTTCAGGGCCGGATCGACTTCATCAACCCACGTGGCGGAGAGATTCTTGGCCACCCTGCGCTCGGCCACATCTCCGAACTGGACCACGCGCCCGACGTCGCCATTCTTGGCGTCGGCGCCACCAATCTTGAGCAGGCATTGCTGGACGCCATCGACAAAGGCGCGCGCTCGGCGGTGATCTTCGACTCATGTCAGGGCAAGACCGCTGGTGGCACGCTCTTGCTTCAGCGGTTGAAAGACATTGCGCGCGAGGCGGGCCTGCCGGTTTGCGGTGGATCGGGCATGGGTTTTATCAGCACCCGCTCTGGCGCAGTGGCCAGCTTTTATCCAGCCGACCAGTTGAAGCCCGGCGGTATTTCCCTGATCGCGCATTCCGGCAGCGTCTTTACCGTGCTGGGGATGAACGATCCGCGCTATCGGTTTGATCTGATGGCCTCACCCGGGCAAGAGATCGGCGCGACCATCGACGAATATATCGCCTATGCCGCCAGCCGCGAAACGACGCGCGTCATTGCGGTTTTCATGGAAACCGCCCGCAATCCGGCTGGGCTGGTCGCCAGCCTTCAGGCTGCCCGTGATCGCGGCATTCCGGTGGTGATCTGCAAGGTTGGCCGAACCGAGGAAAGCGCGCGGCTTGCCCGGTCGCATACCGGGGCGATTGTCGGCGCCAATTCAGCCTATGATGCGGTTTTCGAAGAGTACGGCGCGATCGTGGTCGCTTCAGTCGATGAAATGATGAATACCGCCCTGCTATGTTCGACCGGGCGCTTTCCCGGACCGGGCGGCGCGGGTCTGGTGACTGACAGCGGCGGTCTGCGGGAAATGCAGGTCGATCTGGCCGTTGAGACCGGCACACCGCTGGCCCGGCTGAGCGAGACCACCAGACAGGCCCTGCGCGCAGCCCTGCCGCCCGAACTTGAACCCTCCAACCCGCTCGATTGCGCGGCCGATCTGACCGATGAGTTTCCCAGGGTTTTCGAGCGCGGCCTTGCGATCCTTGCGGCAGCACCCGAGGTCTCCATGTTGGGGCTCGAAGTGGATTTGCGCGACGACTACGTCTATGAAGTGGGGCTTCTTTTGCACGCCCGTGCCTTGGCTTCACTGACCGACAAGCCCTGTTTTTTCTATTCCAGTTTTGCCCAGACCCACAACCGCGCCCTGGGTGCCGAGCTTGCCGAACTCGGGGTGCCATGCCTGAACGGCGCCGAGATCACGCTGGCGGCCATTCGCAATGTCCAGCACTGGGCAGATCGTCGCCATGCCACGGTAGCAGAGCACGTTGGCCAGGCTGATCCCGCCCGGGTCGGGCATTGGCGCGCCCGGTTGGCACAACCGATGGATGAGCATTCCAGCCTTGCCCTGCTTGCGGATTTCGGCGTGCCTGCGGCGGCCAGCATCCTTTGCCGATCTGTCCGGGAACTGGACGAGGCAGCAAAAGCACTCGGGTTTCCGCTGGTGCTGAAGACCGCCCAAACCGGGGTTGATCACAAGAGTGATCTTGGCGGAGTCTTCCTCGATTTGCGCGACGAACTTTCGCTTCACTCTGCCTATGCCGATCTGACCGAACGTCTTGGGCCGCGGGCAATTGTTCAAGCCATGATTGGCAAGGGTGTCGAGCTGGCGTTTGGCTGTGTCGTTGACCCTGATTTTGGCCCTCTGGTCATGGTTTCGGCCGGCGGAACGCTGATCGAGGTCTTCGACCAGCGGCGGTTTGCCTTGGCACCCTTCGGCCCAATCCGCGCAGAAGCAATAATACGCCAGTTGAGTGTGGCCCGGCTGATTGACGGCGTCCGCGGTCAGGCCCCCCGCAACATGCGCGCCGCCGCCTTGGCGCTGTCCAGGTTCTCGATTGCCTGTGCCGCTCTTGCTGGTCATCTCATCGAAATCGACGTGAACCCCGTCGTCGTGACTGAGACCGATGCGACAGCGGTTGATGCACTGATCGTCCGGTCATCAGTCCTTGAGGCGAGCGATGCCTGAAAGGCCCGGCGGATTTGCCCGCAAGGGCGGTTTGCGATGGCTTTGTCGCAGACCAGCAACTGCGTCTGTTGGCTGAGCCGAAGTTGCCAAGGCCACAGATCAGGTCGGCACCCGACAGCCTGACCCTCTTGAGCCATGGCACAGGCCCGATTGCTCCGGCCCTCGCCGAGGCACAGCTCAGCGTTCGTTCGTCCTCAAGGCGAGTCTTGCTACAGAGCTGCGTCTCTTTGAAGCTGTAACCTGTCGCCAACCGGATGAGATCGCTGTCGAAAAGAACGCAAGCGGCGCGCATTTCAACTCGCTGGTTTCCATGTCCGCGCCTCAGCTGCATCGGGCACCACCGGAGCAAGCGGCAGTGGGAATCCGGCCATGCTGAAAAAATCCGCGGATCTGTCGCATAGCCCGCCGGTTGACGCGCAAGCCTTGACGGCAGGAAAGCTCTTGTATTCGCATCTACCAGAAGGAGTGAAACCTTCGCGCGTTATTGCACGCCTTATTCGATTTCCTTTCATCCATGCTTTGCGGATAACCATTTCAGATCAACGGAGAACGTTAGAATGGCACGCCATTCAAGGAAAAGGGCGGGCTTGCAAGATCGCACGGTCCTGACCACTACGCCGCCCCGTGGGGGTCGGTTTGCGCCGCTGTCTGATCTGGACCGCGACCGGATTGTCGAAGCGGCCTTTGCCATTCTCGGGCGAACCGGAATGGCACAATGTCCGACAGGTCTGATCAGTCGCGCCACGGCAGCGGGGGCTGTGCTGCGCACCGACGGGCGGCTTTGCTTTCCGCGTCCCTTGGTTGAACGCTCTATCGGTCGTGCGGCCCGCAGCGTAGCCCTTCCCGGCTTTGTCGAGAATCACGGGATCACGGTCGGAGGGGGCTATGTTCACATTGGAACCGGAGGGGCCGCTGTTGAGGTGCTCGATGCGGCAAGCATGACCTTCCGCGCGGCACGCTTGCGCGACCTTTACGACATGATGGCCATCGTCGGCCGGTCAGAGAACATCCACTACGGCGTCCGCCCGCTGGTCGCGCGCGATATGCCGTCGCCGCTGGCAATGGACATCAACACAACCTTCGCCTGCCTCAAGGCCTGCCCGAAGCCTATCGGTGTCAGCTTTGACAGTGCCGCACATCTGGAGCCGGTTGTCTCGCTCCTGGATTTGGCGCTTGGGCAGGAAGGCGCGTTCCGAAAGCAGCCCTTCTGCTTTGGAGTCATCGTCCACGCGGTCTCGCCGCTGCGCTATGCCCAAGAGGGCGTCGAGATCATGCTACAGGCCATCGCCGCCGGAATGCCCTTGCAGATCTGCACAGCTGGACAGGCAGGTGCGACAAGTCCGGTCACTCTTGCGGGCGCGCTGGCCCAGGGCCTGGCCGAAACGCTGGCAGGATTGATGATCGTCGATCTGATCCGGCCCGGATTTCCCTGCATCTTCGCTTTCATGCCCTTCATCAGCGACTTGCGTACCGGGGCGATGACCGGCGGCAGTGGCGAGACCGCCGTCGCCAACGCCGCCGCGGCACAGCTGCTGTTGCACCTCGGCTTGCCGTCCACGGTATCCGCCGGGATGACGGATGCGAAGACGTCCGACGCTCAGGCAGGGTATGAAAAAGGCTATACGGTCGCGCTGGCCGCTCAGGCAGGGGCCGACATGATCAACCTCGCCGTCGGCATGCTGGGGTCGATCATGGCAGCGTCGCCAGAGGCGCTGGTGATCGACAATGACATGTGCGGCGCGATCCTGCGATCGGTGCGGGGGGTAGAGGTGGGGGCGGCATCGATCGACCTTGAACAGATCGAGCGGGTCGCCACCGGCCCCGGCCACTATCTGGGCGAGGCGCAGACGCTGGCCCTGATGAAATCGGAATACGTCTACCCGCGTCTTGCCAACCGGCAAGGCATATCGGACTGGCGCGAGGCCGGGGCCCGCACGATCTGGGATGCGGCGCGCGACCGGGTGGCAGAGCTGACGGCAGAAATGCCCACGCATCTGCCCGTCGCGCGCGAGGTCGAAATCCGCGACAGGTTCGAGATCCTGTTGGGAAAGGCAGCAGGGCAATGACCGGTCATGTTCGCGTTGTGGTCATCGGGGGCGGCGCTGTCGGGGCGTCCATTCTTTATCACCTGGCTCTGGCGGGGGTGACCGAAACCGTGCTGTTGGAACGAAACGAGCTGACCTCTGGTTCCACCTGGCATGCGGCGGGCAATATCCCCACCTATGCAACCTCCTGGCTGGGAATGCGCGCGGGGAACTATGCCTGGTCGCTTTACAAGGGGCTGGCTGAAAAGGTCGGCAGTGCGATCACCTATCGCCATACCTCGGCGTTCTGGCCCGCACATACTGCAAAGCGGATGGATCTGTTCCGGCATCTGTGCGGCGTGTCGCGCAGCGCGGGCTTTGATCTGGCGATACTAAGCCCGCAGGAAATGGACGAGATGCACCCGTTCTGGACACCGGATGCCACCGTTCTGGGCGGCATCTTCGACCCCTATGAAGGCGACATCGACCCAAGCCAGTTGACCCAGGCACTGGCCAAGGGCGCGCGCGATCTTGGCGCGCGGGTTCAGCGTTTTGCGCCGGTGTCGCAGATCGCGCGGCTTCCCTCGGGCGAATGGAGGGTGACCCATGCAAAGGGCGTGGTCACGGCTGAAATCGTCATCAACGCCGCTGGTTTCTACGGCGCGAAGGTGGCGGCGATGGCGGGTCTTTCGGTGCCGGTCGTCACGCTGGAACACCAGTATCTGGTGACCGAACCGATTGCCGAACTGGCGGCGCATCCGGCGCTGTTCCCGCTGGTTCGCGACCCCGATATCCGGTTTTACCTGCGCCGCGAAGGCAACGCTTTTCTTCTTGGTTCCTACGCCCATGCCGGGCGCCCGGCTTGGGCCAAGGACGGGCCGCCCGATGATTTCGCCCACCAGCTTTTCCCCGACAGTGTCGACGATATCCTGGACGTTCTTGAGGCGACCATGGCGCATGTGCCGATCCTGGGCAAAGCCGGCGCGCAGCGGTTCGTCAACGGGCCCATCGCCTATGCACCCGATGCTTTGCCGCTGGTTGGCCCCGCCGCAGGAGCTTCGAATTTCTACCACGCAACGGGGGTGCAGATCGGCATCACCCATTCCGCCGCCATCGGCAAGGCGATGGCCGAGTGGATCACGGCAGGCGAAAGCGAGTGGGATCTTTCCACCTGGGATCCGCGCCGATTTGGCGAATGGGCGACGCCAGACTACGCCCATGCCCGCGCCGCGCAACACTATGACCTGCAATATGCCATCCCCTATCCCCACCGCATCCTGACCTCTGGCCGCCCCGTTCAGCGCACACCGCTGTATGACCGGCTGGTCGCGGATGGGGCCGTCATGGGCCAGATCGCCGGGTGGGAGCGCGCGTTCTGGTTCCGGACGCCCGCCGTCAAGGATACCGGCGAAGACGGCCTCAGCTTTCATGAAGAGCCGTGGCACGCCGCCGTTCGGACCGAATGCCAGACGGTTCGCGACAGTGTCGGCGTAATGGATCACGGCGGCTTCACGCGCTTTTCCGTGACCGGCCCACGGGCCGAAGCCGCGCTGTCGCAGGTGTTCTGCGGCACGATACCAAAGCCGGGGCAAGTGCGGCTGGGTTACATGCTGACCCCAAAAGGCCGGATCTGGTCAGAGGCGACCATCGCGCGGCTGGCCGAAGATCGTTTCCTGCTCTGCGGCCCGACACTGGCGGACCTGCGGGATTTTGATTGGCTGCAAAAGCACCTGCCGAAGGACGGCGTGTCGGTCACGCGCGGGCATCACCACGACGCGGCCTTGCTGGTGATGGGGCCGCGATCGCGCGACGTACTCGCGCCCCTGACCGACGCCGATCTTTCCGCCGCAGCCGCACCTTGGCTATCGGTGCAACAAATCACGCTCGCCGGAGCAGAGATGACAGCCCTGCGGGTCTCCTACGTCGGCGAGTTGGGGTGGGAGCTGCACATGGCATCGACCGACCTGCCGCAGGTTCATGCCTCGATCATGGCAGGGGTGGCAAAGGTGGGAGGCTGCCAATTCGGCTCTTACGCGCTGAACGCAATGCGGGTTGAGAAGGGCTATCACGGATGGGGCACCGACTTTGGCAATGAATACACCTTGTTCGACGCCGGGCTGGGCCGGTTTGCCAACATGAAGAAAGGCGACTTCATCGGCCGGGATGCGGTCGCTGACCAATCCACCACTGCCGCCGAATGGGAATGGGTCGGGCTGGAGGTGACCGACCCCTCGCCCGATCCGCTGGGCGCTTGCCCGATCCTTGCGGCCGACGGGCGGTGGATCGGCTATGTCACCTCGGCCAGCCAGGGCTTTCGGACCGGAAAGCTACTGGTCTTGGGCTATATCAAGGCGGGGTCGCTTGCCCTGGGGCAGGTTTGCTTTGTCTCGGTGCTGGGTCAGGACCGCGCGGCACGCAGGCATTCTGCGCATGTCTATGACCCCGACAACCTGTTGCTGAAGTCGTGACCGACCGTCCTGCATGGCCTGCCAGACGGCACTGATCGCCCTTGCGTGAAAACCGAACGCGATTACGATCGTTTTTGATGAAGGGATTTCACGCAAGCCATGACCGGACCTCGCCTGGACATCAGACACTTGCAGATGATCCGCGCTATCGGGCGGACGGGTCGGGTGACGGATGCGTCTGACGAGCTGGGGCTGACGCCCTCTGCCCTGTCTCACCGAATAAAAGAGGCCGAGCGTCGGCTTGGGGTGCCACTTTTCGAACGGATGCACAAAAGGCTGCGGATGACGGCGGCTGCGGAGTATCTGGCCGAGGTCAGCGAGCGGATGCTGAACGAGCTGAAGACCGTCGAGGACGAAGTCCGGCGCATGAACGAAGAGATTGACCACGTCGTCAGATTGGCAACGCAAACTTACAGCGCGTACCACTGGCTGCCGGGGTTTCTTGAATTTCTGGAAACCCGGGCCGAGCGCATCAGCCTTCAGATCATGAAAAGCCCGAGCGAAGACGTAACGCCCGCGATCCTCAATCGGCAGGTCGACATAGCCATTGTTCCGGGCAATCTGACCCGGCCCGGCTGCGCCTTCGTTCCGTTATTTACCGACCGGCTGATGTTCATCTGCGCGCCAGAACATCGCTTGGCCGGTAGGGAAGTTATCGGGGGGGCTGACATCGAAGGCGAAAAGTTCATCACCTATTCGAAAGTTCCCAGCCCGGACCAGGAGTTTGCCGTCATCTTCCGTCCCGAAGGCCGTTACCCGCGGTGGACCGCAACAGCGGAACCGCCTGAAGCAATTCTTGAGCTGGTCTCCGCGAACCGTGGAACCAGCATTCTGACCGAGTGGGTGCTTGAGCCCCTCCGATCATCACACCGGATCCGAGCCATTCCTCTGGGTTCGCCCACTATCACGCAGTCCTGGCGTTGCCAGTTTCGTGCCGACGAACCGGCGGATGGTCCAGTCGCACTTGTCGCAGCGGCGCTGCGCGACTGGTTTGGAAAACCGAAAGGGCAACCCTGATCGAGCGGCCGATAGGGGTTGTATGTTCCATTTCTCATGTACCCGCCCAAACCCCATATCTCCCCTGCCCGGTAACTTCCCGCGCCAATCCTCTTGCCACCAGCAGATCCGGATTGCGCTGCACGGCGGCCCGGCTGGCCCCGGTTTCCCGCCTCGGCCAGGGGGCAGAGACCAGCGGCCAGCGGGCCAGGCAGGCGATCAACCGGGCGGGCGTTCGACCCGACAGATCCCGACAGCGACAGTGCCCGCTCCGGCATCTGGCCCCGCCGACACCATCGGGGGGGGCAACATCATCAGGTCCGATCCGGGTCTGTCACCGGTTTGCGGCTTGATGCAGGTCGGGCTCTGCCAGGTGGCAGTGCACCAGGTGTTCGGGCGTGAGCGCGCGATCCGGTGGCTGTTCCACCTCGCAGATCGTGCCGATCTTGCGGGGGCAGCGGGTATGGAAGATGCAGCCGCCGGGCGGATGGGCCGCGCTGGGGATCTCACCGGTCAGCTTGACCCGGCCCGTCTGGCGGCCGTCGATCTCGCGCCCCACACCCCCAGAGCCAGCCCGGGGCCAGGCGGCCCGAGACAGAGGACAGCAGGGCCCCGCGCCAGAAGGGGGGGCCCCCCCACAGGCCCGGCCGGGCCGCTTCCCCCCAGGGCCCCGCGCACACCGCCTCCCCCCCCCGGGTAGAGCGCCCCCCCCCCCGGCCCCCCCGGGGAGGAAGTAAAGTCCCCCCCGCCCGCTTTGCGGCCCCCCCGCTCCGGCGGCGCCCGGCCCGCATCCAGCGCCGATGTCGGCTCGTCGCAGATCACCACGCGCGGCTCTCCGGCAAAGGCGCGGGCGATGGCGACGCGCTGCTTCAGCCCGCCCGACAGCTGGCTGGGCCGCGCATCCAGATAGCGCGTGGCCAGCTGCACCGAGGCGGTCAGGTCTTCGACCCGCCGGGCGCGCGCAGGTCCCGGCAGGCCGATCAGCCGGGCAACGGTGCGCCCGACCATGCGGCGCACCGAATGGGCGCGATTCAAAGCCGAATCCGGGTTCTGAAAGACGATCTGCAGCGCCTTGACCTGCGCCAGCGGACGGTCGGCCAGCCGGGCGGGCATGGCCGCGCCGTCCAGCAGGATCGCCCCGCCCGGATCGGGCCGGACAAGGCCAAGGATGGTGCGCCCCAGCGTGGTCTTGCCGCTGCCGGATTCGCCGACCAGACCCAGCGTCTCGCCCTGGCGCAGGGTCAGGCTGACGTCGCTGACCGCGCGCACCTGGTGGCTTTGCAGATGAAAGGTCTTGCTGATCCCGCGCAGGTCCAGCACCGCGGCTGCCTCTCCGGCGGGTAGGGCCATCGCAGGGGCCAGTTGCGCGCCTTGCATCCCGGCGACCTGATCGTGGTGATGGCAGCGCGTCATGCGCCCGCCAAGATCGCTGGGTTCAGGCATCCGGTCGCGGCACGCGGCGTCGGCCAGCTGGCACCGCCCGGCAAAGACGCAGCCTGTGACCAAGCTGCCCGGTGCCGGCAGAAAACCGGGGATCGTCGCCAGCGGAGCCACCGATTTGCTGCGCCCCTGACGCGGCAGGCAGCGGATCAGCTCGGCCGTATAGGGGTGGCGGGGCGCGCCGAAGAGATCGGCGGTGCGTCCCTCTTCGATCAGCCGCCCGGCATAGAGCACGCCGACCCGGTCGCACATCCGCGCCACCACCGCCAGATTGTGACTGATGAACAGGATCGAGGTCGCGTATTCGCGGCGCAGCCGGGCGATCAGGTCCAGCACCTCGGCCTCGACCGTGGCGTCCAGCCCGGTTGTCGGCTCATCCAGGATCAACAGCGTCGGGTTGCTGGCCAGCGCCATCGCAAGGCAGACCCGCTGCTGCATCCCGCCCGACAGCTGATGCGGGTAGCGCTCCAGCACCGCTTCGGGATCGCTGATGCGCACGCGTTCCAGCATCTCGACCGACCGTGCGCGCCAGGTCGCCTGTGGCTCTCCGATGAGCTCGAACACCTCGGCCAGCTGACGCGCGATCCGGATCGAGGGGTTCAGCGCCCGCCCCGGATCCTGATAGACCATGGCGACCGAATGGCGCCGCATCTTTTGCAGGGCCCTGGTGTCCAGCCGATACAGATCCTGCCCGTCGATCAGCACGCGGCCCTGTTCAATCGTGCCGTTGCGCGACAGATAGCGCAGGATGGCAAAGGCCGCGGTCGACTTGCCGCAGCCCGATTCACCGACCAGCCCATAGGCCTCGCCCCGGCCGATCGTCAGGTTGATGTCGTGCAGGATGCGCTGGCTGCGCCCCTTGACGCGGTAGGCGACCGACAGGCCGTCAAGCTGAAGCGCGGGCCGGTCAGTCATTGATCATCGCCTGAATGCTGTCGGCCACCAGATTGACCCCGACCACCAGCGAGGCGATGGCGAGGCCGTCGAACAGCACGGTCCACCAGAATCCGCCGCCGATCATCCCGTAGTTGCTGGCAATCGACAGGCCCCAGTCGGGCGAGGGCGGCTGGATGCCGAAGCCGATGAAGCTGAGCGTCGCGACGGTAAAGATCGAATAGCCCAGCCGCACCGTCGCCTCGACCAGGATGGCGGGCAGCACGTTCGGCAGGATCTCGACGAACATGATGTAGGCCGCGCGTTCGCGGCGCAGTTCGGCGGCGGCCACATAGTCCAGGCCGCGCTCGGCCAGGACGCTGGCGCGGACGGTTCTGGCGATGATCGGGGCAAAGGAAAAGCCGATCACGAACAGCATCGTGTAAGTCGAGGCCCCGAGTGCGGTCAGTGCCAGAAGGGCCACGACAATGGTGGGCAGCGCCAAGAGCGCATCGACCAGCCGGCTGAGCACCTCATCGAACCAGCCGCCGAAATAGCCCATGGCCAGGCCCAGCGTCGTGCCGAGGATGGTGCTGAGAATGGTGGCCAGCGGAGCCACGGTCAGGATGTCGCGCGCGCCCACGATGACGCGGGAAAGGATGTCGCGGCCCAGCTGGTCGGTGCCGAACCAATGCGCATCCGAGGGCGGCGCGAGCGACTGCATGACATCGGTGGCGAAGGGGTCATAGGGCACCACCAGCGCCCCGAACAGCGCGCAGAGGATCCAGAAGGTCACGATCAGCGCCCCGATCAGAAAGGACGGCATCGCCATCAGCCGCCGCAGCGGGCCGGACGCCACCCTGGGCCGGGCCATGTCGGACGGTGCGGTCATTCCTGCCTCTGAAAGCGGATGCGGGGGTTCAGCACGGCATAAAGCAGATCGGCAAACAGCGTGGTGATGGTGAACAGGATGCCGATCGCCATGATGCCGTCTTGCAGCATCGGAAAGTCCTTCTTGGTGGCGGCAACGTAGATCAGGCTGCCGATGCCCTGATAGTGAAACAGGATCTCGATCACCACCAGCCCGCCGATCAGATAGACGGTCTGGGTCGAGATCACGCTGATCGTGGGCAGCAGTGCATTGCGCAGCACATGGCGCCAGATCACCCGCGGAAAGCTGAGGCCTTTCAGAACGGCGGTGCGGGTGTAGTCGGCATCCAGCGCCTCGATCATCCCGGCCCGCGCCATCCGTGCGATATAGCCGAACAGCACCAGTACCAGCGGGATCGACGGCAGGATCAGGTGATAAAGCTGCAAGAAGAACCCGGCATCGCGCGGCGGCGTGGCCGAGATCGGGAACCAGCGCAGCCAGACCCCGAAGATCAGGATCAGGATGATGCCGGAGACGAATTCCGGCACGACCGTCGCCGACAGACCCACCACCGACAGGATGCGGTCGGGCCACCGGTCGCGATACAGCGCCGCCAGGACGCCACCGAGGATTCCCAGCGGCACCACCATCAGAAACGCAAGCAGCGCCAGCTTGCCCGAGTTCAGAAGGGCGGTCTGAAGAAACGGCGCAACCGGTGCCTGATAGGCGTAGGATTGCCCCAGATCGCCGGTCACCAACCCGCTGATCCAGCTGGCATATTGCGTCAAGAGCGGGCGGTCCGTGCCCAGCTCATGGTTCAGCACCTGCACCGCGCGCTCATCCGCGAACGGCCCCAGCATCGCCCGCCCGACATTGCCCGGCAGCAACCGGGCGCCTGCAAAAATCAGCACGCTGAGCAGCCAGAGCGTTGCGATCGACAGCAACAGCCGCTTGATCAGATACCCCGCGATGGCCCCATCCTTTCTTGCCAGATGGCCCCCGGACCGGATGGCCCGGGGGCGACGCAAAGTCCAGGGCGGTTCAGAGGCTGGCCTGTTGCAGGAACAGATGGCTCATCGCGGTCGGCACGACACCGCTGACCCCGGTTCGGGTCGCCGTCAGGAAGTTGTAGAAATAGCCGAAGATGATCGGCGTCTCATCCAGCAGCAGGCGCTGGATCTTGCCCGCGGCACTGCGCTGCGCCTCAAGGTCAAGCGCCGCGACATAGCCGCTGACCAGCCCGTCATACTCCTTGTTGTTGAAATGCGCGCCATTCCAGGTGCCGGTGCTAAGCAGCGGCGCCTGCAGAAAGACGTTCGGCACGCCGCGATGGCCGTAATCGGTGATGCCCAGGGTCGAATCCAGCCAGGCCGATTTGCCCGGCACGGCGTCGCCGTAATAGGCCCCCTGATCCATGATGTTCAGCGTGATCCTGCCGCCGATCTCGCGCACCGCATTCTGGATGACCTGCGCGTATTCCGGGATTTCCTGGTATTTCTCGGTGGTCAGTTCGACCTCGAACCCGTCGGGCATGCCGGCGGCTTCCATAAGCTGCCTGGCCGTGGCGATGTCGATGTCGCGCTGCGCCACCGTCTTGTCGGTTGACGGATAGGCCGGCATGAACGGGCTGTCGTTGCCCACCTCGGCCATGCCGCGCATCAGGCCCTGCACCAGCTGGTTGCGGTCAAGGCAAAGCGCAATCGCCTGGCGCACCCGCTTGTCGGTAAAGGGTGCCATGTCGTTGCGCATATGCACCTGCTCATGCGCCGAGGACGGGGTGTTGATGACAGCAATTTCAGGGTTCGACATGACGGCAGCCGCCTGCAACACCGGAATATACTGCACCACGTCGATTTCATTGCCCAGCAAGGCCAGGATCTGCGGCTGGTAATCGTCGTAGAAGCTGAATTCGACCCGGTCGAGAAGCGGTGCCCCGCCCCAGTAATCCGGGTTGCGCTCAAACGACGCGCCCTGCTTGGCGGCGTAGCTGACCATCTTGAACGGCCCGGTGCCGTTCATCTTCGCCTCGAAATCGCCGGCATAGTCGGCGGGCAGGATCACCGCATTGTAGTTGTCGGTCGAGACGGTGAAGGGAAAGCTGCCGTTCGGCGCGTCCAGGTGGAATTCCACCGTCAGATCGTCAACCTTGCGGGTGCCACCCTTGGACAGCACCCCGGTAAAGGCCGAAAGCGCGTTCGATCCGACCTCGGGGTCGGTCAGCCGGTCAAAGGTTGCCACCACATCACCGGCATTCATCACCCGGCCGTCATGAAACTTGACGCCGGGGCGCAGCTTGAAGGTCCAGACCGAGCCATCGTCATTAGGGGCCCAGCTCAGCGCCAGCAGCGGCTGCGCGGTCAGGTCGGGCGCGGACAGCACCAGGTTCTCGGCGACCTGCGACAGAACCGTGATCCCGCCGCCATCGGCGATCTTCGCCGGTTCGATCGACCCCGCCGGGACGATCTGGCCAACGCGCAAGGTGCCGCCGCTGGCCGCCCGTGCCGGGCTGGATGTCGCCAGCTGAAAGCCCAGAGCGCCGGTCGTTGCCGACAGCAAGGGCACCGAAAGCCCCAGCACCGAGCCATGGCGCAAGAACTCGCGCCGGCTGACGCGGCCATCGACAAAGCCGTCGATCAGGTGATTTTCCAACGGGCTGCGGCCTTTGCGCAGCAAGTCAAGAAGCCGGTGGTTCCGTTTCATTGATCTCTCCTGTTGCAACCCCGGAACCTGCGCCCGGCTGTTCTTCCGCCGGGACCCAGCCCCGCAAACGGTAGTCAACGGCCAACCGTGGAATTCCGTCAACACTTGTCGGCCAGGGCGCCCGCCGCCGTGAATGGCAGCCAGCGGGGAAGGCCGGCCCTGGCATCTTGGCAGGCCCGCCCAAAAGGGCGTCGCGCAAGCCCGTGGGATCGGGCCCCGTCACCGGATCAGACCGCGCGGCCGTAAAAGCCGATCTGCTCTTGCTTGCTGAAGATCACGCCCGGCCGCTCATAAAACGAATAGACCACGATGTAGCGCGACTTTTCTCCGGTGCAGGTCGTGACCCGGTGCAGCGTGTTCTTGCCCTTGAAGACATTCAGCGTGCCGGCCACCAGCTTCAGCGTCTTGACCTCCGGGTCGCGGCCCTCCAGCGCCTTGGCAACGCCGTCATAATTCGGCGCATCTTCCGTGCGCAGGTCCGAGCGATACTGAAACTCTCCGCCAGCGCTCGGCGATTGCAACAACAGCGTCGTGGTGAATTCCGAACGGTCGAAGTGCCAGTTCAGCGCCTCTCCATTGCCATAGCGCATGACGTTCATCCGGGCCAACGGATCGCGCATGGTGAACAGCGTGGGCTTGTCCATCGTTGCGGCCAGAAAAACGGCAAATTGCGGCCATTCATAGACCCAGGCTGGCACGCTTTCCGCGATCTGGTCGCCGCAGACCGTATGGTTGATGGTGTCCACCTTTTTCAGCGCCGGATGATCGGGCGACAGCCCTTCGACCTGATCCTTGAAGTAGATGTTATGCGAGCGCTTGTGCAGGAACGACAGCCGCTCCATCACCGGCTCTATCTCTGACATCGCGCGAGCGATGGCGTCAGGGCGCAGAAACCCCTCCAGGTTGAACATCCCGTCCTTGGCCAGATCGGCGCGGCACCGGGCCACCAAGGCATGCCAGGCTTCCGAGCCGGGGCGATCCAGTGGATATCGGTCAAGGTCAAGTATGTCGCGCATTGAATGCTCCTCTGGCTGGCGTCAGGTTTCATGATGGCTGGGATTGATCTTTTCTCAACCGGTGAAAATGTTAGGCTGGCCAAGAAAAGCTGAGGCAAGCCTTGACCGGACCGCTCCCCCCGCTGAAAGCCTTGCGCGCCTTTGACGTGGCGGCGCGTTGCGGCAGCTATGTCGGCGCCGCGCGAGAACTGGGCGTATCGCCCGCCGCGATCAGCCAGCAGGTCCGCAATCTGGAGGCGTTTCTGGACAAGCGGCTGTTCACCCGTCTGAACAACCGCATTGTCCTGACCGATGCCGGCCGTGCGATCTTCGACGGCACGACCGAGGCGCTGCGGGCGATATCCGAGGTGACCGAGCAGACGCTGACCGGAACCGTGCGCTCGCGACTTGTCATCAGTGTCCTGCCGTCGGTCGCGCAGTGCTGGCTTGCGCCCCGCCTCTCGGCTTTCACTCAGCGCGAGCCGTCGTTTCGCTTTGCCCTGCGCGTCGAAGAAGACCCTGTCGATTTCGAGCGGTGCGACATCGACCTGCGAATCTGCTACGGCCCCAATCCCTATCCCGATCTGGTGGCGGTGCTGCTGTGCCACGATGCGGTTCTGCCGGTCTGTAGCCCCGACTACCTCATTCGCAATCCCGATGCGGCCGATCCTGGTCTTGAAGGCGTGCCGGACGAGGATCTGATCCATACAGACTGGGGTGCAGGCTTCGGGTCACTTCCGACGTGGGAGATGTGGTTCGCCCGGAGCAGCCTGTCACGTACCGGGCGTGCCAAGGGCTTTGTTGTTGGAACGTCGGCACTCGCCCTCGATTTCGCGCGCGATGGGCTTGGCGTTGCGCTTGGGCAGCGCATGATGGCGCAGGAGGACTTGGCGGGCGGCCGCCTCGTGGTCCTGTCGTCGCTGGCTGCCCCGCTTGGTCATCCCTACAGCGCCGTCTATCCGCGCAGCCGGGCCCGCAAGGTCGGGTTGAAAGGGCTTGTCGACTGGCTTTGCAGGCTGCAATCGGCGGGTGCCTGAGCCGACGAGCCTGCCTTGCAGCCGATCCTTCCAATGCCGACTACCCACCTGGAAGACGTCACCCATTTTCGAACACCTCAGTGATCAATCGCTCCGTTTCGCGTGCAGACTTCGACAATACGGGAGACAGCGAAACAGTGCCTGACACACAGACGCAACGGGTCTCGGTCAACCGCTTCTTCGCCAGTGACACAAAGCCGATCTGCCCGGCAAGAACAGCACCCCGGACATCATACCAGGTCAGAAAGCTGACCGCCTTGCCCCGGATGACGAGGTTGCGAATGAACTCCACCGAGTTGCTGGTCGCGCCGATACACCAGCCCGACCCGACAAGGCACTTCAAACAGGACACGCACGCTTTGGCTGCGACGGGCGTTGAACACGATGGCCAGATCAATCGCGTGCCGGTTCAGGTTCTCCAGAAGAGTCGCCGCATCCCCGATCCTGACGGTCATTCGTCCGAGGGGCTGCTCCGATTGTACGAACTCGAAAAGCGCCGGGATCAGCATGGACGCAAAACACTCCATGGCACCGATGCGCCGTCATGTGCGCCGGCGCCTGCTACTGGGCCGGACTTGGCACCGTTGTCTACGGCATGACCGAAAAGCGACTGGCCGTCCTGACCGGCGACAACCCCGAAAACCTCGCCCTCGACATGTCTTGCGAAAAGGTCTTCGCGGCGGGCCAACGCAAGGTCGAAACCCGCGGTCCCTTTGCGGAACTGGAGGACGAGGTCGCCGAAAGCCACAAGAATTTCTGGTGAGCAATAGCCAATAGTCAACGGGAGGGACAAACAGCGACGGATGCGACCGTGAACGAAAGCCATGGCGCAGATGCGTTTCCACCAGCAGGACGATCATCGAAAATCTTCGCGACAATGCCAGTCCGAGGACCCGTCAGATGCGGTACACGCGCCTTGCGGTGCCCTGGAGAATCTTGCCTTGCTCTGCGGGTGACAGGCTCTCCAGCAAGCCGCGCGTCAGCGAAATCCAGTCGGGCAAGCCGATGCCCAGGTTGACGACCGGCCAATCGCCGCCCCAAAGCACGCGATCCGCGCCAAAGGCGCCGAGGATGTGATCGACCCAAGGCTGCAATGTCGTCAGGTTCGCAGTTCCGGGCGCGCAATAGGCGGTGATGCCGGACAGCTTCACATGGACATGCGGCATGGCAGCAATGGCAGCAATCCCCCTGGACCAGTCCGAAAAACCACCACCGGCGATATCGGGCACGCCGCAGTGATCCAGCACCAGCGGCTGGTCCGGGCAAGCCCTTGCCAGGTCAACAGCAATCGGCAATTGCCGCGCGAGAACACAGATGTCGAAGGCCCGTCCGCGCGCGCCGATCCTGGCCAGATTGCGCCGGAACGTCGGCGTTTGCGACAGCTCGTCCGGCATCACATGCAGGATGCGGCGAAAGCCGCAGACATGCAGGCCCTCGCATTCATCAAGCCAGTCGTCAAAGCCAGCATCCTCCTCCGGCCGGCACGAGGCGATCTGACCCAGTATGCCGCCCTGCCCAACCAATCCCGCCACGAACCGCGCCTCGGCCTTGTAGTCGGGATCATCGACGCCGGTCTCCATGAAGATCGACCCGGCGATGCCCTGCCCCGAGGTCAGCGCGGCATAGTCCGCAATCGTGAAGTCACCTGTCGCCAGGGGCGGGATGCCGGAGGTCCAGCCATAGCCCAGCCGGTCGCGGTAGATCAGGTGCAGATGGGTATCGATCAAATCCATTTCCGTCCTCCTCTCGGGTCAGATCTCTTGGGCCGGGCCGGCGCGCAGGATCAATCCTGCGCCGCATCGCCACCCCCGCAACGGACAGGGCGCCCCGCCGATATCGGGCACCAGCCCCGTCAGGTCGCGGATCGTGCCGTCGCCGTGCAGAAGGCCGGGCTTTTCGGCCCCCGAACGACCATGTCGCAGTGGCTTCATTTCCCTCTCATCAGGTGTTTGCCCAGCCTCCATCAATCACATGCGCAACGCCGGTGGTGTAGGAACTCTCGTCGCTGGCAAGATAGACCACAAGCGCGGCGATCTCATCGGGTTTGCCGATTCTGCCAATCGGCTGGCGGGCGATGAAGGCCGCACGGGCTGCCTCGAAGTCGCCGGTATCGCGCAGGCGTTGGTCCAGCGACGGGCTTTCCACCGTGCCGGGGCAGATGGCATTGCAGCGGATGCCCTTGGTGATGAAGTCGGCGGCGATGGATTTGGTCAGCCCGATCACCCCGGCCTTGGTGGCCCCATAGACAAAGCGGTTGGGGGCGGCGATGACGGACGAGGCAACCGAGGCCATGTTGATGATCGACCCCGACCCGCCCGCCAGCATGCCGGGCAGAAAGGCCCGGCACATCCGGTACATGGCCGTCATGTTCAGATCGAGGCTGAAGGCCCACTGATCCTCGTCGCAGTCAAGGATCGTGCCCGCCGCCACAAAGCCCGCGCAGTTGAAAAGCACATCCACCGGCCCCGCTGCCGCAACCGCGGCGGCAATCGAGGCCGGGTCGCGTACATCCAGCACGCGGGTTTGCAGGCCCGCTTCGGACAGTTCCGCCAGCGCCTGCGCGTTGACATCGGTGGCCATGACTATGGCCCCCTCGCGCGCCATGGCCAGCGCCGAAGCCCGGCCGATACCCTGCCCCGCAGCCGTCACCAGCGCCGTTTTTCCGTGCAGCCGTCCCATGATCTTCCTGCTTCCTTCTTGAACGGTGGCGTCGTCAGACCGGCAAACAGGCAGGCCCGATCGGCTCGAAACTCTTGTAGGTCAGGATGAATTCCTGATGCCCCAGTTCTTCGGACTTGCTGCGCTTGCCCGAGGCAAGGCTGACGACCAGATCGAATATCTCCTGGCCGACCTCTTCCAATGAGGCCGCCCCTTCAAGAACCCGGCCGGCGTTCACATCCATGTCTTCGGAAAGCCGCGCATACATATGCGGGTTGGCCGCGATCTTGATCACCGGGGCAAGCGCGGACCCCACCACCGAGCCGCGCCCGGTGACAAACAGCGTGCAATGCGCGCCCGAGGCCATCATCTCGACGATCTCGGCATTGTCGGAAATGTTTGGAAAGCCAAAGCGCACCTCGCCGTCGGGCACCACATCCATCAGGTAAAGCCCGCCCTTGGGGGGGATGTCGCCGGGCTTGATCAGGCCGGAAATCACCGACTGGCCGGATTTCATATAGGCGCCCAGCGATTTTTCCTCGATCGTGGTCAACCCGCCATCGGCATTGCCGCTGGCAAAGCTGCCATAGCCCAGCGTTTCGTAATAGCGCGCGGCCTTTTCGACCGAGGCGCGCAGTTCGGCGGCAAGGGCCGGGGTGGCGGCGCGGGCCTCCATGATGGCTTCGCAGCCGATCAGTTCACCGGTTTCCTCGAAGATGCAGGCAGCCCCTGCGGCGACCAGCTTGTCAAAGGCGATGCCCGCCGCCGGGTTGCCGGTGATGCCGGAGGTGCCGTCCGACCCGCCACACACGGTGCCGACGATCAATTCGGAGATATCCATCGGAACCGTCGGCGCTGCGGCCAGCGCCACAACCTGTTCGGCAACCCAGGCCTGCCCCGCCGCAATGGTCGACCTTGTGCCCCCCGAATTCTGGATGACCAGAACCTTGACCGGCCGGCCCGTGGCCTTGACCACGCTTTCCAGCTGATGCCGGTTGAAGCTTTCGCAGCCAAGGCTGACCAGCAGAACCGCGCCGACGTTGGGATGGGTGCAAAGCCGCTCCATCATCTTCTGCGCATAGGGGTTCGGAAAGCAGCCCGGAAAGCCGATGACATGGGCGTGATCCCGGTCACTGCCTGCCACCTCACGCGCGACGTGGTGGGCGCATTCAACCAGATAGGCCACCGCCACCACATTGCGGATGCCCTTGCGCCCGTCAGAACGAAGCCAGCCTCGCATCAATCACCTCGGTTCTGAGCAACTTGGGGGTTCAGGGCATAGGTGGGGGTATAATCCGACACCAGGTTGTGCAGATGAACATGATCACCGGGCGCAATCGCGCGGCTGGCGCGGCCGATAGGAGCGCCGTATTTGATCACCCTGTCGCCGGCAGCCACCGCCAACC
Organism: Rhodobacter sp.; assembly: GCA_016704435.1. GTDB lineage: Bacteria > Pseudomonadota > Alphaproteobacteria > Rhodobacterales > Rhodobacteraceae > Pseudogemmobacter. The sequence goes on from JADJAB010000016.1 coordinate 21,841, forward strand.
GCGCAATCTTGTGCCCCAGACCAAGGCTTTGCGCGAAAGACACCGCCACCCCCTCGACCATTACCGCCTCGCCCGCCGCAATCTGGTCGCGCAGGACATAGACCGTATCGCCGGGTGACAGCAGGATCAGGCGCGGATCAGTCTGCATCAGAACTTCCCATGTTTAAGATACGCATCCTGCGGATCCGTCCCGTCCAGAATGGCGCGGCGCACAAGGCTTTCGGTGGCCATGGCGGATACCGATTTCCCGGCCACTTCGGTCAGTATTTCGGCCGGAATGCAGACCATCCCGTCGCGGTCGCCGTGCAGCCAGTCGCCGGGGCGCACCTGCACATCGTCGATCAGGATCGGGATATCGGTGGCCGTCGGCAGCCAGCAGCCCACCACGTCGCGCGGGGTATGAAACACCCCCCAGCAGGGAAAGCCCAGTCGCAGGATGAAGTTGGTATCGCGCAACCCGCCATCGGTCACGCAGCCCAGCACGCCCTTGCGGTGCAGGGTTTCGGCGGACAGCTCGCCCATTTGCGCCACGATGTGGTTGTGCGGCTGGCTTGTCCAGACATGGCCACTGGGGGCCTTTGACAAAAGCCCGGTCCAGGCCAGCAGGGTCTGATGGTCATCCGCCGTCTCGTCCATCCGCCCTTCGATGGTAAAGGCAGGCCCTGTCAGCACACCTTCGGGGTTCAGCGGGCGCAGCCTCTGCGGCAGGGTAAAGTTGCGCCGCCCCATGCTGCGCAGAACATCATGCACGACCGAGGTGTAGCATGACGAAAATGCCCGCTGCAGATCAGTCATGATGGAACACCTCTTCCATCATCGACCACCACTCGCCGTCCTTGCGGGTGGCAAGCGGGTCCTGGCAGGGCATGCAGACCGCCCACCATTCCTGCGTCCTGGGATCGGCGGCCATCTTTGCCGCGTCGGCGGAGAAATCTGTGCCACGATATTCCCAATAGCCGAACAGCAGGTTTTCCGGCTGCTTCAGGTAGATCGAATAATTGGTGATGTTGCAGTCGCTGATCTTGTCCAGGATCTCGGGCCAGACCGCGGCGTGCAGGCGCTTGTAGACCTCGACCTTGTCGGGCCTCAGCCCGATCACCATTCCCATGCGTTGCATTGCTTACCCCCTGTGGTCCGAGTGGCTGCCAGAGATCGTCTGCGCGATGATGGCCTGATGTTCCCAATCGATCCCCAGACCCGCCGTTTCGGGCGGATGGGCCAGCCCCTTGCGAATATCCAGCCGCGAGCGGGTGATCGGATCCAGCTGCGGGATGTATTCCAGCATCCAGCTGTTGGGGATCGCGCAGACCAGGCTGACATGCAGTTCCATCAGGAAATGCGGACAGACGGCGACATTCATCGCCTCGGCCATATGGGCCACCTTCAGCCAAGGCGTAATGCCACCAACCCGGGCGACATCCACCTGCACGATGCTGCAGGCCCCTGCCCGCAGATAGTCGGCAAACTGGCCCGGCGAATACAGGCTTTCGCCCACCGCAATCGGCACGCGGCTTTGTGCGGCAAGGCGGGTGTGCCCGGCCAGATCATCGGCGGGCATCGGCTCTTCGAACCAGGTGATGCCGACATCGGCCAGCATATCGGCGCGCAACAGGGCTTCGTGGAAATGGAAGGCCTGGTTGGCGTCGACCATCAGGCGGAAATCGTCGCCCACCGCCGCGCGGACGGCAGAAAGCCGGGCACGATCCTGCGCCAGATGCGGCTTGCCGACCTTCACCTTGGATCCGGCAAACCCCTGTTCCCTGACCTGGATCGCATCTTCGACCAGGGCAGCGGGTTCGATATGCAGCCAGCCGCCTTCGGTGGAATAGAGCGGAATGGCGGGTTTTGCGCCGCCCGCCATCCGCCACAGCGGCAGGCCCGCCCGCTTGCAGCGCAGATCCCACAGCGCGGTGTCGATGGCGGCCAGCGCCAGCGAGGTGATCGCCCCTACCGCCGTGGCATGGGTGACAAACAACAGATCGCGCCAGATCGATTCGATCTCTTCGGCCTCGCGCCCGATCAGGCGCGGCACCAGCGTGTCGCGCAACAGGCTGATCACCGCCGGCCCGCCGGTGCCGATGGTATAGCTATAGCCCACCCCCACCGCGCCATCCGCATCGGTTATCGTGACAATCGGGGTTTCCTGACTGACAAAGGACTGGATCGCATCGGTGCGCTTTACCGGCGGCACCAGATCGACCATCCTGATCTCGACATTTGCAATCCGGGCCATTCAGTGTGCCCTCACCGATTTGCCGCTGGCCGCATCGAAAAGATGCGCGCGGTCCAGCGCCAGCCGGAAGGCCAGAACCTCGCCAGGAGCCACGATCCGGGGGCCGTAGAGCTTTGCCTGCACTTCCTGCCCGGCAAGCCGGGTGTAGATCAGGCTTTCCATGCCCAGGGGCTCGGCCAGATCGACGGTCAGGCTTACCTCGGCGCCGGGGCCATCCTGCGACAACCCGTGTCCGACGGGCGAGATGTCATCCGGCCGGATGCCCAGTTGCACCGCCATGCCGTCGCGGACAAAGCGCTGCAACCGGTCGGGCACGGGAACCTCGGTGCCATCCGCCAGACGCACGATCTGGCCGGCAATGGTTCCGGGCAAAAGGTTCATCGGCGGGCTGCCGATGAAGGTGGCAACAAAGGTGGTCAGCGGATGGTTGAACACCTCCATCGGGGTGCCGACCTGTTCGATATTGCCGTCCTTCATCACCACGATCCGGTCGGCCAGCGTCATCGCCTCGACCTGATCATGGGTCACATAGACCACAGTGGTCCGCACCTTCTGGTGCAGCTTCTTGATCTCGGCCCGCATCTGGCCGCGCAGCTTGGCGTCAAGGTTGGACAACGGCTCGTCAAACAGGAAGGCGTCGGGGTTGCGCACGATGGCCCGGCCCATGGCAACCCGCTGGCGCTGCCCGCCCGACAGTTCGGCCGGGGTGCGGTCCAGCAGGGGGACAAGGCCCAGAATATCGGCGGCCTCGGTCACCCTTCTGGCAATCTCGGCCGGCGATTGCCCGGCGATCTTCAGCCCGAAACCGAGGTTGTCGCGCACGTTCATGTGCGGATAGAGCGCGTAGTTCTGGAACACCATCGAGATGTTGCGCTTGCGCGGCGGCAGGTCGTTCACCACTTGCCCGCCGATCTTCACCAGCCCGCCGGTGATATCCTCCAGCCCGGCGATCATGCGCAGGGTGGTGGATTTGCCGCAACCGGACGGCCCCACCAGAACCACGAACTCCTCATGCGCGATCGTCAGGTCAATGCCGTGGACAACCCCGAGCGCCCCGTATCTCTTGACCACCTTTTCAAGCGTGATTTCCGCCATGTCCTATCCTTTCACGCCGCCGAAGGTCAGCCCGGCAATCAGGTGTTTCTGCACGATGAAGGTCAGGATAAGCGCCGGGATGATGATGATCACCGCCATCGCGCACATGCCTGCCCAGTCGATGGTGAACTGCGCGGTAAAGTCCAGCAGACCCACCGGCAGGGTTTTTGAATCGGTCGAGCGCGTCAGCTGGCTGGCCAGCGCAAACTCGTTCCATGACGTCAGAAAGGCGAAAACCCCGGCTGCCGCGATGCCCGATTTTGCCAACGGAAACTCGATCTTCCAGAATGCCTGCCAGCGCGTGCAGCCATCGACCTGCGCCGCCTCGGACAGCGCCTGCGGGATCTGGCGGAAAAAGCCGTCGATCAACCAGATGGTGAACGGCACGTTGAGCGACACATAGACGATGATCAGCCCCAACTTGGTGTCGACCAGCCCAAGCTTGCTCCACATCATGAAGACCGGCAGCGACAGCGCAATGCCCGGCACCGCGCGAAACAGCATCAGCCCCAGAAACAACCCGCCCTTGAAGCGGAAACGATACCGGGCAAACGCATATCCCCCGCCAATCCCGATGATCAGCGCAATGATGGTGGAGGTCAGCGCAATGATCAGAGAATTGGCGAAATAGCTGCCAACGGGAATGCCGACCTGTTCGGCGCCAAAGCCGAAGACCTTGCCGAAATTGACCAGCGAAAGCTCTTGCGGAATCCAGACCGGGGGTTTGGCCAGGATCTCGCGGTTGGGACGAAAGGCCGACAGCACCACCCAGAGACCCGGCACGCACATCACCAGCATCAATGCGAAGGTGGTGAACCAGAGCGCTATTCTTTTCGCCTGCTTTGAAGCCCGGCTTTGAACGGTAACGGTCATTCGGCACCCCCCATGTAGCGCCGCGCGGCAACCAGTTTTCGGTAGAAATACCAGGTGAACAGGATCGAGAGGATGGTCGAGACATAGGCCATCGCGTTGGCTTGACCCATCTTGGCCTCGTCATAGCCAACCCGCGCGATCAGCGTCCACAACAGCTCGGTTCGCCCGGCGGGGCCGCCATCGGTCATCACCGCGACCAGGTCATAGGCGCGGGCAACGTCGAGGCTTCGGATCGCCATGGCAATATAGGCAAACGGCATCAGGAACGGCAGAGTGATGTGGCGAAAGACCTGCCACGCGTTGCAGCCATCCACCTTTGCCGCCTCCAGCGGGTCGCGCGGCATGGCAAACAGGCCCGCCAGCAGCAGGATCGCAAAGATCGACGTGCTCATCCAGACCTCGGCCAGCGTGATCGAGAACATCGCCAGCTTCGCATCGACCAGCCACGGAATCGCCCGATTGGTCAGCCCCAGCGATTGCAGGGCGTTGTTGACGACGCCGATATGGTCGTTGAACAGGAACTTGAACTGAAAGCCGACAAGGATCGGCGAAAACATCATGGGAAACATCATGATGGTGCGCAAACCGCGCTGGCCCCAGGTGATCTTGTTGATCAAGAGCGCGATGCCCAGGCCCAGGGCAAACTCCACATTCAGCGCCACCGTCAGAAACCCGATCGTGCGCAGGAAGGCTTCCCAGAAATCCCAGTCGCCGAAGATGCGGACGTAATTCGTCAGCCCGATGAAATCGTAAAGCGTGTTCGGCTTGGTCAGCTTGTAGGGCGTCAGCGAGGTCCACAGCGAAAAGATCAACGGCAGTGCCACCACGAACAGCATGGTGGCCACCGCCGGCAGCAGCAACAGAAACGGCGCCATTTCGGTGCGTCGCGTGGTCAAAGCGCGGATCATCTGGGGAGCCTTCGAAACGGGAGTGATGGCGCGGAAGGCGTAGCCCCCCGCGCCGTCTCGGATCAGTTGTAGCCTGCGTCCTTCATGATCTCGGCTGCATCGGCCTGCGCCTCGTTCAGCGCGTCCGCGGCGGTCATGTCACCGACGATCGCAGCTTGCAGTTTGGGCCACAGGGCGTTCGACACCTCGATCCATTCCGCAATCAGCGGCGGGGTGAAGGCGTCCTCGGACATCGAGGCCTGGAAGGTCTTCATCGTTTCGGCCGAGAAGGTGTTTCCGGCGGCCTCGAACTCGGCGATGGCGTCCTCCCAGACCTTGCTGCGGGTTGGCAACAGCCCCTTGCGCGCCTCGACCATCTGGTTGTCATAGCTGGTCAGGAAAGTCAGGAACGAGGCGGCCGCGGGTTTGTTGTCGCAGCTTTCGGTGATCGAGAAGCTGTGGCTCCCGGACCAGCCAGTGCGCTTGCCCGCGGTGCCTTTCGGAGCGCGTATGACACCCACGTTGCCCGCGACCTTCGAGTTTGCCGGGTCGTTGAAGTAGGACGACCAGCCGCCCCAGTCGAGGTCCATCGCGATGGAGCCCGAACCAAAGCCAAGGCCGGTATCATCCCAGGTATAGTTCGGAACCCCGGCGGGCACGGCTTTGGCCGCATAGAGATCGACGAAGAATTGCAGCGATGCAACGCCCTCGGCCGAATTGAACGTCGGCACCCAGTTCTCGTCGAACATCGCGCCACCGTTGGCCACCAGCATTTCATAGAACCGCCCGGTGATCGCCTCGTCCTTGCCGACGAACTGGAAGCCATAGAAATCCGGCGGGTTCGAGAAGAAGATCGCCTGATCCTTGACCTGCGCCCAGGTTTCCGGCGGGGCCAGATCATAGCCATAGGTCGTCTTGAACGCGGCCTGTTTCTCGGCGTCCTCGTAAAGCGACTTCTGATAGAAGAAGTTCGACACGTCCGAATGACGCGGCAGTTGCACCAGACGGCCATCGACGGTCGAATGCTGGATCATCAGCGGCACGAAATCCGCGATGACCTCGGGGGCGATCAGCCCGGTCAGATCGGTGTAGATCTCGCCATACTGCGGCGCGAACGAGGTGTGGTTCGAGCCCACGCACCAATCCAGCGTGCCTGCCGCGATGTCCTGCTTGATTTCCTTGTCCAGTTCGAAGTGGTTCTTGCTGGACACGATTTCGACCTTCGCGCCGGTGGCCGCTTCCCATTTCGGGATTTCGGCATAAAGCGGCTCGTATTGCGCGCCGCCGATCAGTTTGACGCGAAGGGTATAGCCGTCAAAGCTGCCGTAGTCCTGCGCCATGGCCGGAACGGCCAGGGCAACAAGCGCGGTGCCCAGCACCAGGGTGGTCTTCAGTTTCATGGATCTCTCCTCCCAAAGCGGGTGCTTTTCTGCACCCGATGCCGTTTCAAGGGGCGGTCGTGCGCCACTTGCCTTCCTGTCCGGTATGGGAAATTCCCAAACCGAATTCCTGAATGATTGCGGCCCGGTCCTGACCAAGATCGGGCGCCGCGCGCGGATTGGTCAGCGCCGCACCGTCGATCCGCAGCGGGCCGCGCAGCGTGTCAAGGCTGGCGGTGGCCCCGCTGATATGCTGGACCATTTTCAACCGCCCGAAGGCGTCCGAGGCCATCAGGCCCGGCCAGTCCATCACCTCGGCACACCAGATGTCGGCGGGTTGCAGCACGGCCAGCCAATGCGCAGTGCCCATGGTCTTGACCCCCGCTGCAATGATCTCCTTGATGGCATCGCGGTCGCGCATGGCCTGCCGGGGGTCGTTGAACCAATTGTCCAGCCCTTGCAGGCCCAAGAGCGTGGCCAGCCGTTCCAGCGATGGCGTCATCGCCAGCGCAAGCCAGCCATCGGCCGTCTGATAGACCCCGTAGGGCGCGCCCAGATAGGCATGCGCACCGTTCACCGCCGAGCGCTGCGGCAGCCGCCCGCCATCGTTCAGATGCGTGGTCAGCACCTCGAACTGGAAATCCAGCAGGGCCTCCAGCAGCGAGGTTTGCACCAACCCGCCCTGCCCCGTGCGCGCCTTGCGCACCAGCGCCGCCAGCACGCCCTGCGCCAGCGCATTGCCCGCCATCATGTCGGCGGCCGCCAGACCCATCGGCATCGGCGGATCGCCGGCCGAACCGGTCAGCCACAACAGGCCCGAGCGCGCCTGCGCCAGCAGATCCTGCCCCGGCAGATCAACCCAAGGCCCGCCTTCGCCATAACCCGAGATCGAGCCATAGACCACGCCGGGGTTCAGCGCCTTTGCGTCGTCATAGCCAAAGCCCTGCCGTTCGATCACCCCGGGACGAAAGTTCTGCAGCACCACGTCGGCACGGCGGACCAGATCGCGCAGCATGGCGCGATCATCTTCATTGCGCAGATCGGCGGTAAAGCTTTCCTTGTTGCGGTTGATGGCGTGAAACAGGCTGTTGGTGCCACCGATTTCCGTATCCGAAAGGTAAAGCGTCCGGCACAGATCGCCCAGACCCGGCCGTTCGACCTTGATCACCCGCGCGCCCAGATCGGCCAGTTTCAGGCTGCACAGCGGTCCCGACAGGAACTGGCTGAAGTCGACAACAAGGATACCGTCCAGCGGCAGGCTCATGCGCGGCTCTCCCGGTAGGCAACATCAAGGGCCGCAAGGGTCGCCGCCTCGGTCGCATCGCCGCGCAGGCAGGCATGCACGATATCGCCGGCGCGGTCCTGCAAGGTCATGTAGCCTTCATAACGCGGGCGCAGCCAGGCGGTGTCCAGGGTCTGGCGGGTGTTGCGGAAGAAGTTCCCGGTCAGGGCGTTGCAAGCGTCATCCTCCCATGCCGCGGCATGTGCCGGCTGGCCGCCCGATGCGGTGAAAAGCCCCTTCTGACACTCCGCTCCGGCGATCCAGAACGCATAGTCGACGGCGATTTCCGGGTGTCTGGTACAGGCCGAAACCGCAATGCCCGTGCCGCCCAGAACCGTCCCGCGCGGGGTTGGCTCGGCGATGCCGGGGGCATCGTGGAACGCCAGCGGATGGGCACAAAAGCCGTTGCGCGAATAGTTGGTATAGCCATAGCCAAAGGGGGAATAGGCCGGGGCCTCTGCGGTGCGGCCCATCCATTCGTAGATGCCGATCGGGTCCAGCTTTAGGCAGCGCCGATCCATCAGCGACAGGATTTCGCGCATCAACCCCAGGACATGCGCGCCCGCATCGGGGGCGATCAGGTGATCGGGGTCTTCGGCCACGGCATGGCCAAGGTTCCTGGCCATGCCAAAGAAGGTCATCAGCGCGTTGATCGGGATCAGCGCAAAGCCGACACGCCCGGCGCGGGCCAGGTCCAGCACCTCTGCCCACAGTTTCGGCGCGTGCTCCAGCAGGTCCGGCCGCAGGCAAGCCACCGGCGTCGCGGTATCAATCGCCAAAGACCACTGTCGCCCCGCAAAATTGTAGGACGGATGCGACAGCCCGACCGAGCCTGCCGCCAGCGCCGCCATTTCCGCATCGCGCAACCCGTCGAGTGGCAACAGATTGCCCATCTTGGCCACTTCGCCAACATGCGGATGGTCGATCACCATCAGGTCGTAGGTCTCGGCCATCTCGGAAATCGGGCGGTCTGCAAAGGCCTGCAGCGAGCGCTTTTCCCAGGTGATGTCCACGCCGGGATGCGCCTTTGCGTAGGCGGCCGAAGTCGCCACCATTGGGTCATAGCCGCGCGGGTGGTCCCAGGTCATGCCGCGCAGCCTAACCACGGGCGGCCTCCTTTTCGGCCATCCTGGCACGGGCATCAGCAGCAAACGGCGACGGATCGCGGTAAAGCGCGGTCAGCAGGTGTTCGGCGTAAAGCACCAGTTCGCCTTCGCCCTTGTAGACCGAATAGCTGACCCGCAGTTTGCCCATCGTTTCATTGTGAACGACCTTCGAGAGGTTCTCGCGGATGGTGTAGATCGTGTCGCCGATGAACACCGGCTTGATGAACCGCAACCGGTCGTAGCCATATGAAAACGAGTTCAGGCAGTTCGTCGCCGCCAGTCCCAGTCCCAGCGAGAACACGAACGCCCCGGCAACCAGACGGCGGCCAAAGACCCCCTCTTCCACCGCGAAACGCTCGTCAGAGACATAGGGGTGATGATCCATCACCAGGCTGTTGAACGCCATCGACTCGCCTTCGGAAATGGTGCGCCGGATCGAGCGGATTTTGTCGCCAATCTCGAAATCCTCGAAAAACCAGTTCTCGGCATTCCAGACGGGAATCGCGGCATGCGCCTCTGGCAAGCCGGGCAAGCCCCTGGAATGTACGCCAATTTTAGCCATTTCGCCCCCAAGACGTGGCCTTCCCTGCATCGTCAAGACCGGCCACGTCTCAGCATGACAACGCACCTTTCACTTGTCAAAGATATTTTCATATGCAAAATCTTCGCAGGGGAGATGACCATGGAACAGCCGCAGTTCTTTGAAGATTACGCCGTTGGCGATACTCGCCGGACGCTTGGCCGCACTATCACCGAAACCGATATTGTGGTGCATGCAGGCCATTCGGGCGACTTTTTCCCGCATCATATGGATGCCGAGTTCTGCCGCACCCAGGCCTTCGGGCAGCGGATCGCGCATGGCACGATGACCTTTGCCATCGGCATCGGTCTGACCGCCACCCGGATCAACCCGCACGCGATGACCTATGGCTATGAAAGGCTGCGCTTTCCCACGCCGGTCTTCGCGGGCGATACCATTCGCACCACGGTGACGATCGGGCGCAAGGCCGATGACGCCAAGCGGCCGGGCCATGGTCAGGTGGTGGAGATCTGCGAAACCGCAAACCAGCACGGCAAGACCGTGATGTATTGCGAACACATCCTGTTGGTCGCCAAGAGGTCAGAGCCATGATTGAAGCTATGCCCAGGACTGGCCCAGCCCAAGCCATCCCAAAGCCCATCGTGATCATTGGCGCGGGCGGGATCGTGCGCGATGCCCACTTGCCGGCCTACGCCAAGGCCGGGCTGAAGGTGCAGGGGGTCACCGATCTTGACGCCGCCCGCAGTGGCGCCTTGGCCAGGGATTTCAACATCCCGACGGTGTTTTCCAGCGTGGCCGAAGCCGCAGCAGCGATGGGAACCTCTGCCGTCTACGACATCGCCGTTCCGCCCGATGCGATACCAAGAATCCTGCCCGACTTGCCGGATGGCTCGGCCGTGCTGATCCAGAAGCCGATGGGTGCGGACCTTGTTCAGGCCCGCGCCGTTCGCCAGATCTGTCGCGACAAGGGCCTGAAGGCCGCAGTGAATTTCCAGCTGCGGTTTTCGCCGATGATGATGGCCGCCCGGCAGGCGGTTTCCGGCGGGCTTATCGGCGATCCGCTGGACCTGGAGGTGCATCTGAACATTTTCACGCCCTGGCATCTGTTTCCCTTCCTGCTGCCGATGCCCCGGGTCGAATTGCTGGTCCACTCGATCCACTACCTTGACAGCATCCGCGCAGTTTTCGGCACGCCAAAGGGCGTGTTTGCGCGGTCGTTGCCCGATCCGCGCGCACCCGGACTGGCGCAGACCCGCACCTCGGTTCTCCTGGATTATGGTGACCTGAGGCGCGGGGTGATGAGCATCAACCACAATCACCAGGGGGGGCGAAAGTTCCAGTCGGCATGGTTTCGCATCGAAGGCACGGCAGGCGCGATCATGGTCAAGCTTGGCGTGTGTTTCGACTATCCGAACGGCGAGGCTGACGAGCTTTGGTTCTGCCCGAACGGCGGCGCCTGGCGACAGGTTCCGCTGACCGGCAGCTGGTTTGTCGAGGCGTTCATGGGGCCGATGCGCAACCTTCAGCGCTTTGACGCGGGCGAGGATGCGCAGCTCTTCTCGGGGGTTGAGGATGCCTTCCACACGATGGCGCTGGTCGAGGCCTGTTTTGCCTCGATGGCGCAGCCCAGCGTGCCGTTGCAGACGACTTAGCTGCGTCAGTTTCGGCTGAAGCTCTCTGGCAGACGGTCGCCGACCACCCCGCCGCCCAGACTTTGGGTAAGGCGCGCGGCGCAGTCGATGGTGGCCACGCAGCAATCCGAAAAGCTGACTGCATCGCCATAGCGTTCTATGGGGAACGGTCAGCGCCGCGATGGCGTGCCCGGTGTGGCCGATGATGGGGCAGAGATGTTCACAACGCCCTTGACCACGAAACTGTCGACAATCTCGTGGCCCCGGATGCGGATGGCCGCCAGGTCCGAACGCAGTTGCTGTGCCGTCATGTCCGGTGCCAGGGGCGTGCGCGACAGCATTTCCGACAGGGCGTCTTCGGTCTGGAACGCCATCATCACCCGCCCCGAGGATGCCCGCCACACATCGACCCGGGTGCCAAGCCGCACCGACATGACATGCCGGGCTGGCGGGTCGACTTGCCCGACGATCAACACCGAATCCTCGGCCAGAACCGCCAGATGCACCGATTGATTGATCCGCTGTGCCAGAGTCCGCATCAAGGGTGCCGCTGCGGTGGTCAGCCTGCGGATCAGCGACGTGCGATGCGCGATCTCGAACATCAGCGTCGTCAGCACATAGCGGTCCGTCCCGGTGTCAAAGGCGATGTATCCGCGCTCCTGAAGCACGACCAGCATCCGGAAGATCTCTGATACCGAGCGCCCCAGCGCCCGCGCGATCTCGGCCTGTGTCAGCCCCGCTTCCGAGCGTGACAGGTGCTCAAGGATATCGAGGCCTTTTTCCAGGGCGGGGGCCGTGTATTTCGGTGTTCTGGTCGCCACAATGCCTCCGACAGTTTTACCCATGAAATCAGCCTAGCGAATTTGGGCCGACCGTCCATTCCTCAATTGCAGATCGTTGCGCCAAGTGCCTTGTAGGGCAGTATCGAAGAGGCCAGTTTGCCCCTTTTCGGAAGTGCCGGATGGCGTCAGCCATTCGCGCTGACCTGGAGCGATCAGGAAACAGGAAACGAGCAAGCGGGACCGCCACCAAAGGTTGCGACATGTGTAGACGCCTCATATGCAAGAGCTTTCTTTGGTCGGCATTTCGCGCGCAGTCGGGTGCTGACATGTGTCCCGTTGCCCGACAGGGCATGCCTGCATGCCCGAGAGGGGGCCTCTGATGCGGCGGTTCACAAGTCCGGGATTCCCGCAGGGGTCTGCTTTTGCCATGATTGCCCATGCTGGAAGATCACCAGATCCCTGCCGGAAGATCCTGTAGATCGGCGGGCCATCACCGCGCTTTTTCAGGCCTAATTGAAGGCGCAGGCGGTGCTGATCGAGAAGTTGCGGCACCAGTCGGCAGGCCATCACGCCCATCGCCTCGGGGCATCGTCAGAGACCGCCGGGCAGTTGCAACTGGCCTTGGAAACAACCGTGATCGCCATCGCCGCGATGACGGCAAGGCTGCGCGATCCGCCGGATAAGCGCGCCGGGATCCGGCAAGCCGAAACCAGACCCGCTTTCGACGGTCTGGAGGTCTGGCTGAACAGCCGAACTGAATGGCGTCGACCTGCAAGCCTGGCCCGACGACACGCTTGCCCGCATCCCAGACCAACAGATCAACCGCATTGATGAACCGCTGCCCTGAAATGCACGATAGCCGCCAGTCAGGCCGGACGGTTGCCTTGTCCCGCAGGGCACCGGCGAAGTACCGCTCTCTCCGGCGACGAAGGCGGGTAACGCGGTGAGGCGCCACATTTGCCAGAATGCCCCGGTCCGGCACCAAATCCTGCAGGATTTCCGGCCGGTCGAGCAGGCGGTTCCTGTCGGCCGGTTTCTGGCCCACCTCGAACTGGCGTTGCCAGACAAAGCGGGTGACGAAGCCACCTGCATCCTCTGTCAGCAGGGCATCAGGCCGATTGCCAAACTCACTATCCAGCCGATTGGCAATTCGTGCATCGACCCGCCGTTCAGCAGCGACGAAAGCATCCGCGATCCTGCTGGCGCCCCTGGCTCTGTCCACCGCCGCCGGGGCCGAGTCGTCACGGTTGCGGCCAGGGCGGCCGCTATCACGACGCGCTGCGCGAGGCGTCCGTCCAGCCCGCCGCCGAACAGCCGCGCATCACCATCGGGAAAGACACCCTGTCGACCGGACTTGCCGACGTCCGCCTGCAACTCACCGGCGATGCGGTGCGCTGGGATCTGGCGGATCTGTCGGCCAAGGAATGCGTCGCGGGAGCCAAGGAAGGCCTGCTCGAGCCGATCGACTACGGCATCGTCAATGCCGAGGGCATCGACCCCAGGCTGGTGCGCGATGACCGGGTCGGCTTCCTGTACGGTTCTTGACGACGTGAGCCTGCGCACGGAACCGCGCGGGCAAGATCGCGCCGCTTGGCACGCCGCATGACATCTGCAACCGCCCCCGCAGCCGGTCTGTCGCAGGTTTCATCGGTGAGGCGGCGTTCTTGCCGGCAACGGTCAAGGGCGCGCAAATTCCGCTGCCCGGCGCGGTGGTGGCTTCTGACCTGCCCGGTCATGCGGATGGCGACTTTCTGGCCGTTCTGCGCCCCGAACAGATGCAGATCGCCACGGGTGCTGCGCCGTCCGGCGCGGCCGAGCTGAAACCGCACGCTGCAAAGCCTGTGTTTTCAGGGTGAAACCGTGCCGGGATCGGCCGCTTTCAACGGCCATGCCCTGCCCTTTCGCGGCCTGAACCGGGCGGCGTCGATGGGCGGGCTGCCCGCAGCGAACGCGCCGCTGACCCTGCATGTCGATGTTTCCGGCATCCCCCTCCAGCCGGGTGCTGAAACCGTCGCCAGCGTGGCCACCGGGTCGGTCTTTTCCAGCGCGATGGCGAACCCCGCCTGGCTGACTGCAAAGGTGCTGATGGTGATCGAACGCAGCCTCAGCCGTTGCCCCGACTGAGCAGTCGCCAGTTCGATGGGGCTGCTCTTGCTGGTGATAAGCGGCTTCGCGCTGCTGGTCTTGTATGGTGCTGCGGCGCGGGTCAGGCACCTTGGCTGGGCGGCGTCGGATGAAGAACCGGAGCCGAGCCGCCCGATCCCGCTTGCCGGGGCCTTCATGCAAGCAGGACCGTCGATCCCATGGTGCGGCGCGCTTCCATGTCGGCATGCAACGCACCCGCATCGCGCAGGGGCCGGGTGTTGACCACGTCAAGCTGCAGCGTGCCATCGGTGATCCGGGCAAACAGATCGGCGCTGCGGGTCAGAAGCTCGGCCCGGGTGACGATATAGTCGAACAGCACCGGGCGGATCGCAGTCAGCGACCCGGCCGCCAGATCCGACAGCGCGAAATCGCGGATCATCCCGGATGACTGGCCGAAATTCACGAACACCCCCCGCCGGCGCAGGCATTTCAAAGACCCGCGCCAGGTGTCGGCACCAACGGAATCGTAGACCGCATTGCATCCGGCCCCTGCGGTCAGTCGCGCCACCTCGGCCACGAAATCATCGGCCCGATAGTCGATGACTTCGGCGTAGCCGTGCCTGCGCGCCAGCGCCACCTTCTCCGGCCCGCCCGCCGTGCCGATGGCCGTGGCACCCAAGGCGGCAAGCCAGGGGCCAAGCAGCAAGCCGACACCCCCGGCCGCGGCATGCACCAGAACGGTATCGCCAGCTTGCACGCGATAGGAGGCGGTCACCAGATACTGGGCTGTCAGCCCCTTCAGCAGGGCACCGGCGGCGGTTGCGGGTTCAATTCCCGCCGGCAGGGGCACCAGCCGGTCGGCGGGCACCACGCGGGTTTCGCGGTAGGCGCCAAAGGGCAGCACATAGGCCACACGGTCACCTACTCGCAGATCGGTGACGCCCTCGCCCACCGCCTCGACCACACCCGCTGCCTCGGCGCCGGGAATCATCGTCGCCTCGGGCCATGGGTACAGCCCCGAACGGTAGTAGATGTCGATGAAGTTCACCCCGATGGCGGTATGGCGCAACAGCACCTCTCCGCGACCAGGCCGGCCGTCGGGCAGGTCGACCCAGTCCATCACCTCGGGCCCGCCGGGTGCCCGCGCCACAAGTGCCTTGCCCATCGTCAGCCCCTTAGCGCAGGAAAGCCTCGTCCACCGGCAATTGCATTGCGGTGACGAGGTGGTTGGTCTGGGCGGCAAGGCCGATCACCGCCAGCAACTCGGCGTGCTGGGCATCGGTCATGCCCTTGGCGCGGGCCGCGGCGGTGTGGGAATGCACGCAATACTGGCAGGCGTTGGCGGTGGACACGGCGATGTAGATCATCTCCTGCACCACCGGCTCCAACACCGTATCGCCGGTCATCACGACCTTCAACTGACCCCAGGTCCGCTCCAGAAGATCCGGGTGATTGGCCAGCCCGCGCCAGAAGTTGTTGACGAAGTCCGATTTCCTGGTGGCGCGGATATCGGCAAAGATTCGCGCCACCACCGGGTGCGCCGCAGCCTCGTCATCGGTCCAGAGTCTTACGGTTGCCATGGTTTTCGCCTTTCAGGAATGTGCCCAGTCGAAGTACAGCGCGCGGGCCTTCCTGGCGATCGGCCCGAACGCCAGCGTCCGGCCTTCAAAGCCGATGCAAGGCACCAGTTTCGAGATGTTGCCGGTTGAAAAAACCTCGTCCGCCTGATGGAAATCCTCCACCGTCAGGGTGACCTCATGCACCGTCACCCCTGCCCCGCGCAAAAGGCCGATCACCCGCTGGCGGGTGATGCCGTTCAGGAAGGTGCCGTTCGGCAACGGGGTGAACACTTCATCGCCTTTGGTCAGAAAAACATTGGCGGTGGCCAGTTCGGCGACGTTGCCATTGGCGTCGCAGGTCAGGGCGTTCTGGAACCCGCGGCCCTGCGCTTCGCGCAGCATCCGGGCATTGTTGGCGTAAAGACAGGCCGCCTTGGCGTTGACCGGCATCACCTCCATCGTCGGGCGGCGGAACCGGGTTGTGGTCAGGGTAAAGCCGGTCGGCTGCGTCATCGGCATAGCCTCCAGGCACAGCGCGAAATCGGTCGAGGACGGGTCGGCGGGCAGAACACCGGGGCCGGAGGCTTCGGCCCAATACATCGGGCGAATATAGGCATCGGTGCCGGGGGCGAATTTCTTCAGCCCGTCGCGGGTCAACTGCTCGATCGCTTCTCCGGTCATCGTCGGCGCCAATGCCAGCGCCAGGGCTGAATCGTTGACGCGAACCGAGTGGCGGTCAAGATCGGGTGTGACCCCTTCGAACAACCGTGCGCCGTCAAACACCAGACTGCCCAACCAGGTCGCATGCGACGACGCACCCAGAATGCGCAAGTCGCCCTGATGCCAGTCGCCGCGCCAATATGTCCAGGTTTCCGCCATGGTGTTCTCCTTCAGTGAACCGCCGCATACATGATCTTTTCTTCGCTCGCCTCGATCGGGGAAAGC
Source organism: Rhodobacter sp. (assembly GCA_016704435.1). Classification (GTDB taxonomy): domain Bacteria; phylum Pseudomonadota; class Alphaproteobacteria; order Rhodobacterales; family Rhodobacteraceae; genus Pseudogemmobacter. Next base: position 38,239 of record JADJAB010000016.1, read on the forward strand.
TCTTCGACGATGCGGCCCTGTCGGCAGACCAGAATCCGGTCCGACAGGTTCAGCACCTCGGGCAGGTAGGACGAGATCATCACCACCGCCAATCCCGCATCGGCCAGATCGTTGATCGTCTTGTGAATTTCGGCAATGGCGGCAACGTCCACGCCGCGGGTGGGTTCGTCAAAGATCACCAGCCGCGGTTTCTGCACCAGACCCTTGCCGATCACCACCTTTTGCTGGTTGCCGCCCGACAACTCTACCACATGCGCCGTGTCGTCGATGGCGCGAATGTTCAGACGGCCGGTCCATTCGGCCGCCAATGCCTTCATGTCCGCCATCCGCACCAGCATTCCCCGGCTCTGCGGCGCTGCCAACAAGCCGCCGAACAGGTTCTCGGCCACCGTCATGGTCTCGAAGAAGCCCTCGGTCTTGCGGTCTTCGGTAACGTAGACGATGCCGTCGGCCACCGCGGCCGCCGGGGTGACATAGCGCACCTGCCTGCCATCCAGATCGACGATGCCACCGCGCAGAAAGTCGCGCTTGGTGATGCCGGCGACAATCTTGAAGGTCTCGGTCCGGCCCGAGCCGATCAGGCCGAAGACGCCGGTGATCTGCCCTTCAAACACTGAAAAAGACGTGTTCCGCACCATCCGCCCTTGGGAAATATCCTGCACCGACAGCACCTTGCGCCCCGGTTTGCGCAAAGACCCGGTGTCGCGCTGGGTATAGAGCGCGCCCGAAAGCGTGCGGCCCACCATCGCGGCAATGATCTTGTCACGGTCAAAATCGGCAGTCGGCCCATGCGCTACCAACTCGCCATCGCGCAGGATGGTGATGCGGTCGGCGATCTGCAGCGCCTCTTCCAGCGCGTGGCTGATGAACACGATCGCCACCCCGCGCGCCTTCAGCCGCCGCAGCAGGGCAAAGAAATGACGCTTCTCTTCCGGGGTCAGCGAGGCGGTGGGCTCATCGAAGATGATCACGCGGGCATTGTGATGCACCGCGCGGGCAATCTCGACCATCTGGCGCTTGGCCGCACCAAGGGTCTCGACCATCGCGGTCGGGTCCACCGCGAAATTCAGCGATTGCAGGAATTGCTGGGCCGAAATGTAGGTGCCGCGCAACCGGTTCAGGAATTTTTCCGACCCGAGATACAGATTCTGCGCCACCGTCATCGACGGCACCAGACTGGTTTCCTGAAACACCATGGCGATCCCGGCCTGAAGGGCGGCGTTCGGGGTGGCAAAGCCCACTTCTTGCCCGTCCAGCAGGATGCGCCCGCCGCCGGGCTGAACCGCGCCCGCCAGCATCTTGGTCAGCGTCGATTTCCCGGCGCCATTCTCGCCCAGCAGCGCGTGGATCTCGCCTTCCTGCAGGTCGAAATCAACCGCGCGCACGGCCGGCACGCCGCGATAGGCCTTGGAAATCCGTTCCATCCGCACGATCGGTTGCATCAGCCCCCTCCCGCCAGGGTCAACACGGCCCCGCCACCCTTCGCGGCAACGTAAAGCCGGCCGCCCACCTCGATCGCGCTGGTCACCCCGTGCCTGCGGCCATTGGCGCGGCTGTGCAGGCTGGCCACCGGCGCGAAGGCGCCGTCCAGCCGCACCACCAGCCCATAGGACCGGCTGGGCGACCAGGCCTTGTGGATGCCCATCATCCGGATGCCGCCGCATTGCATCGGCTCCAGGAAGCTTTGCCCCGAGGACAGCGCCGGGGCGATCCAGAATTCGCGCGGAACTTCGGCCATCATGTCGCGCCGGTAATGGCTGTCTTGCAGCACGAATTCGATCAGCCGGTTGCGCGGGGCAAAGATCGCCAGCCAGGCCCCGCCCGGCGCCGACGACAGGCGGGCGGGATAACCCGGCAGATGGCTGAGAACGGTCGAGACCCTGCCGCCTTCGACCCGGATCAGCCGATGCCGCCAGCTTTCGCTGACGGTGACGCCGCTGGCATCGGGCAACAACCCGCAGGGCCAGGCCAGGCCATCGGCCTCACGCGCGAAAGCCCCGCCCGGCGGGCGCCGCCAGACCGAGCCGGAAGCGCCCTTTTCCATCAGGTCAGCAACCCAGCCAGATGCCGGATGCCGCGCCGATCCGTTCGCCAGCCACAAGACCCCGTCGGCGCCATAGGCCAGCGCCGTGATGCAGGCGATGCTGCCGGGCAGCGGCACTGGCACGCCGCCCTCGCTCAGATGGCCATCATCGGTGGCCACCGCCAGCCGCCCGTCGGAGGAAACCGCAAGGGCCGTCACCTCGGCCGAAAGCTCTGCCAGCTTTTCCGCCGTGCCGCCCGCGATGGACAGCACATCCGCGCCCGAGGAACACAACAGCCGCCCCTCGTGCCAGACCAGATTGTCGGGCACAGGCAGGGTGGCCAGAACTGCGGCCTCGTCCAGCGCGGTATTGGGGCCAAGCGCGCCGTCCAGCGGCGGAATGGTGATCGCCTTGCCGCGAAAGAGATCGAGGATCGGGTCGAAGATCATCCCCGCTTCCCCCAATAGGCATCCATTGCCGTCCAGTCCGGGTCTGCGCCCACGATCCGCAACCGGCCGATGCGGTTGTTCAGGATGCCCCCGATATACAGGTGCCCCTTGTGTTCGCGCATCGAGGTGACCATCGGATGCGACTCGCCGGAAAGATCGCCGAAGGTTTGCACGATCTCGCCCGCTTCGGTGAACTTGACCACACCGCCGGTGTTGATGTTGGGAAACAGCCAGTCGTCCTGCGGCAGCCGTCGCGCCATGCGCTTGCGCATCGCCGGGTGGCGCATCGACAGATCGAAACTGGGCGTCCGCATCCCCAGCCAGGCCATCCAGTAGCTGCCATCGCTGGCGCGGTTGATGTTGTCGGGGTAGCCCGGCATGTCGCGGATCACGCATTCCGCCGTGCCGGCCTTTGGCCCCTCCAGCCAGTAGCGGTGAATCCGGCAGGCCCAGCTTTCGCAGAAGAACAGCGAGCGGTTGTCATGCGCCATCGTCACGCCGTTGGTGTAGCGATAGCCGTCCAGCAGGGTCCTGGTCGTGCCATTGGCCGGATCGAACACCAGAAGGCGCCCGGTGGCGCGGTTCTCGATCGAATCCAGCGTCCAGTCATGCGCGTCATAACGCTTGGTGGAATCGGTGAAATACACCTTGCCATCCGGCGCTATGTCCAGGTCGTTGGGGTCGCGCAGCCGGGCATCATCGACAATCGAGGTCCAGGACCGCCGCGTTTCCGCCGACAGGCGGGTGACGGTGCGGTCGGGCGCGATCTGGTAGAGCCCCATCGCGCCGACACAGGACAGAAGGTTGCCCGCCCGGTCGAACGCGAGGCCAAGGGGAAAGCCGCCGATATGGGCGAAAACCTCGGACCTTGTGTAGTCGGGCGCGAAATAGCGCACGATCTCGCCATGCCTCGTGCCGCAATAAAGGTGGTCGTCGCGGTCAAGGATCACATCCTCGGGGCCCTCGACCTCGCCCAGACCAATCGCCTCGGCCTGCGACAGGCGATTGCTCAGCGCGTAGGGCGTGCCCGATCCGGGGGTGGCACTTTGCGTCTCGCCCATGCGCAGATAGACCGGGGCGACATAGACCTCGTTCAGCACCTTGTGGCGGTTCTTCAGCCAGCGGATGTCGATGGTGACGGCCACCGCCAGCAAGAGGCCCAGCACCATCTGGTTGGTGCCGGTGCCATAGCCAAGCCGGATCAGCCCGTTGGTCATCACCAGAACGATGATCGCGCCCATCAGCCCCTTGACGACCGATCCGCGCCCACCACCCAGACTGTTGCCGCCCACCACCGCCGCCGTCAGTGCCAGAATCTCCAGCCCCTGCCCGGTTCCCGGCCCCGCACCGGACAGGCGGGTGGCGATCAGGAACCCGGCCAACGCCGAACAGAGGCCGGAAAAGACGTAGGTCAGGAACACCATCCGCCTAACCCTTATGCCCGCGTTGTGGGCCGACCGGCGCGAGCCGCCGATGGCCTGCACATGCCAGCCCGGCCGCGACCGGGTCAGCGCCACATGGGTGATGACGGCCAGCACCAGTGCGGCAATCACCGACACCGACAACCCGCCCAGGGTGCCGTCGCCGATGAAATCCCAAGCGTCGGACGTGGCGTCGGACAGCTGCACCTGCACGCCGAAACTGACGACCAGGATGTCATAGATCGCCCGGCCGATGATGAAGGTGACCAGCGTGGTCAGGAAGGCCCGCAGCCGCAGATAGCCGATCAGATAGCCGTTGATCGCCCCGAACACCGCGCCGGTTGCCAGGGCGGCCAGAAAGGCCACTCCGGGTGGCAGGCCAAAGATGAAAAAGGACGCGACCGAAGAAAAGGCCGACAGCGCGAAGACCGACCCGACCGAAAGGTCGATGCCGCCGCCCAGCATGACCACCGTCAACCCGATGACGACAAGGCTGAATTCGCCCAGTTGCCGGGTGGAATCCTGCAACGAGGCCAGGTTGAAGAACCCCGGAATCGCACTGCCGAAACCGACGATCACGATCATCAGCGCCAGGAACGGGATTGCGTTGTCGGTCCAGCGCTTTTGCAGGATCTCGCCGATCGCGTGATCGGGCACCAGGTTGTAGCGCCAGGCTTGCAGCCGTTCGCGGAAGGTCATCGGGGCTCCGTCGGGTCAGGCTGTCGCGGGCGGCCGCATGGGCCGCCCGCGAGGCAGGATCAGGGGTTCATCGATTGCAGCGCCTTCAGCGACCAGCAGCTGTCGGGGCGCATGTTGGCCTTGGTGGTGGCCTGTTCCAGCGTGTAGATATAGGCGCTGGTCGATCCCGGCTCGATCCCGCTTTGCAGGAGATACTTGATCATCGCCACCAGGTCGCCGCCTTCGCGGACCAGTTCGGTCATCACCACGGCGGTATAGGTGCCGTTTTCGATCATGTCGCAATCGGCCGCCTGTTCGCCGCCGCCGGTGGTGATCAGCGCGACCTTGTCCTGCAGCCCGGCATCGCGGATCGCCGCTGCCGCACCCGAGGCATCGCCATCCCAGAAGTCGATGATGGCGCAGACATCGGGGTTCTGTTGCAGCATCGTGGTGGTGACGGTGCGCGAGGTGGTCGGATCCCAGTTCGACACCGGCTTGGCCACCACGGTATAGGACGGGTCGGCATCCAGCACCTTCATGATGCCTTCATACTGGAAAAGGCTGGTCGCGTTCACCTCGTCGCCCTGCACCAGCCCGATCTTCTTGGACGATCCCTCGCCGCAGGCGTCCATCGCCGCCTTGGCCTCCAGCGCGCCAAGGTTGGTCCAGTCGCTGCCGAAATAGGCGTCGGCCTTGAAATTGGCCGGGTTGTCCAGAAGCAGCACATAGATACCCGCCGCCTGCGCCTTTTTCAGGATCTTGCTGTAGGAGTTCAGGTCCGGCGGCATCACGATCAGCACATCCGGCTTCGGGTCGGACGAGATCGCCTCGGTCAGGGCCTGCGCGCCGGCCTCGGTGCTCCAGTTCGGGTCGCGGGTCTCGAAGGTGCCGCCAAAGGCCGTCACTTCGCGCTGCAGGATGGCGGACCAGCCCTGCGCCAGGTCCATGCCCATCGCCAGCGGCACCATCACGACGCGCTTGCCGTTCAGGGCGGCGGCGTATTCGGCCGGGCCGGGGTCGCTGTCGGCAAAGGCCGCCCCCGAGAGCATCAGCCCCGCAACGCTTGCCGCTCCGGCCAGTGTCTTGATCAGTTTCATTTCCACACCTCGCTTCTGTTGATACTGCGCCCCGCCTAGCGCAGGGTCCTGGTTTTTCAGATATCGCCTTGCTGGGCGGTCTGTTCGTCCCGCGGATTGATCAGGCCGTCGACGATGATCGCCACCAGCAGGATCGTTGATTTGATAAGGTTCTGGTACAGTTGCGGAATATCCACGATCGTCATGGTGTTCATCATCACCCCGATCAGCGCCGCCCCGATCAGCACGTTGCGCACCCCGCCCTTGCCGCCCGACAGGCCGATGCCGCCGGTCGCCACGACCAGCACGACGTCGGAAAGCAGGGTCGAGTTGACAACGCGCGTGTTGATGGATTGCAGGCTGGCCGCCGTCAGCAACCCCGCCGCAAAGGCGCTGAACGCCGAGATCACATAGCGCAGCACCTGCATCGGCCGCACCGGCATGCCGGCGTTGCGCGCCGCCACCGGATTGTCGCCGGCATAATAGACATAGCGGCCCCATTTGGTGAACCGCAGGAAGGCAAACGCCACCAGCGCCAGCGCCGCAAAGACATAGACGTCCACCGGAATGCCCACCGGCCGCATCTGGCCAAGCTCGACCAGCCAATGCCCCACCGGGGCCGGCACCGCATCCTGCGGAATCAGTTGCGACCGGACATAGCCGAACACGAACGACCCGCTGGCAAGGGTAACGAAGATCGCCGGCACTTCGGCATAGGCCACCAGAAAGCCGTTCACCAGCCCGACCGCCAGCACCCCGGCCAGCGCCAGCGCCAGCGCCGCACCATCGGTCATGCCATCCGCCAGAAGCTGCAGATACCAGGCCACCGACATCGCCATCACCGCGACCATCGACAGATCTATGCCGCGCCCGATGATCACCACCGACATCCCCAGCGCCAGTATCCCCAGCACCGAAACCGACCGGATCACCGCAAGCAGGTTGCCGACGGTCAGGAACCCCGGCAAGGCCGCCGCCGCAAGGCCAAAGATTGCCACGGTGATCCACAGCACGATACGCTCCTGGCTCAGCGTGCGCAGATAGCTCTGTGGTGGTTTCGCCATCGGCCGGAACGTTCCCCCTGTTGCGGGCCCGCCGTCAATCGGCTGCACCTTCGCGACAAGCCTAGGGGGGCGGCGACAAATACGTCAAATGAATATTGTCGGCGGAAACGCATGCGAAACCGGAATGGATCAGACCACGGTCAGATGGGCCTGCGGCGGGGCAAGCCGCTGGCTTTCCTGCGCTTCCTCGGCGCGCACATGGTCGCCCAGGGCATCGACAAAGCGCAACCCATAGGCCGGCAGCGGCGCGCGCCGGTCCCACATGGCGCAGATGTCGAACTCCACCGGCTCTCCCTTCAGGGCAATCGGCCGGGCCACCAGTCGCGGGCTGGCCACCCGCGCCGAAGATGGCACCACGGCCACCCCGTTGCCGCCCTCGGCCATCGCAAACAGGGTGTGCGGCGAATAGCCTTCCATCACCAGGTTCGGCGGCTCGCCGATCAGCCGGCAGGCCGCATCGAACACCTCGCGCGAGGCGTGGCGATGGTTCAGCGTCAGGATCGGATGGGCCAGCAACTCGGCCATCTCGATCGGCCGTGTCGTGTCTGCCAGAAAGTCGGGCAACGCCACCGCAAGAAAGGCAAGCCGGCCCAGGCGCACCACTTCGAAACTGTCCGCAGGGGCCGAAGGGGTGGCGGCGATCGTCAGGTGCAGCGCCCCGCCGCGCAGCTTTTCGGCCAGCTCCGGCCCGCCTCCATCCTCCAGCCGCACGTCGATGCCCGGATTGGCGGTTGTCCAGCGTTTCAGGAACGATGGCAGGAACCGTTCGATCAGTTGCGAACAGGCGCCGATCCGCAACAGGCCGGCCTGATCGCTTTTCAACTCGTCGGCAAAGGTGCGCAGGCTGCGCTCGCTGGCCAAGAGCGCGTTGACCCGGCTGGCCAGCGCCTCGCCCGCCGGTGTCAGCCGCAGGTTGCGGCCCGCCTTCTCGAACAGCCTGATCCCGAAGGACTCTTCCAGCGCCTTGATCTGGCGCGACAGGGCCGATTGCGTCAGGTGCAACCGTTCGGCCGCCAGGGTCACGCTGGACAGATCGGCAACGGCGGCAAAGCCGGCATAGGTTCGAATGTCCATGGTCCCTCCGGGTGCTGCGGCGCAAGGCTAGGGGTCGGGTGCGGCCGCTGTCAATTGCTGCGGTCGGTCCAGGGGCAGCGCCTCGGCCGCCACGATCACGCAATCGCGGTCGGCATAGACCCAGTCGCCCGGCACGAAGGTCACCCCGCCAAAGGTGACCGGCCCGCCCTGCCCTGCCGGGCCCGGCACCCAGCCACGCCGCGCGGTGGTGCCAAGCGCCCGAACCCCGAGGTCCAGCCCGTCGATCCCGGCACTGTCGCGGATGACGCCGTTGATCACCACCCCGCGCCAGCCGTTGCGCTGGCCGATCCCGGCCCGCCGGTCGCCCATCAGCCCGACCCGCATCGACCCCTGGCCATCCACCACAAGCACCCGCCCGGCCCCGTCGCCTTCCAAGGCGCGCAGGACCGGGGTGTGATCCTCGAATGTCGTGACGGTCAGGCAGGGGCCGAAGAAGCCGTGCGCCCTGCCGAAACTGCGGAATTGCAACTCGCAGACGCGCAGGCCGTGATGATGCAGGTCGTAGAGGTCGGCGGTGCAGATCGGGGCCTCGGTCATGCGGTCAGCGCCAGCACCTTGGCCGTCAGATCGGCGATATAGGGCGCCGGGTCCAGCCCGCCGCTGGTGACGCGCTGCAACGTCTCCTGCGGCGAGGACGACCGGCCGTGCCGATAGACGTTTTCGGTCAGCCAGCCATGCAGCGGCCCGTAGTCCCCCGCCTGCAGCCCTGCCACGATGCCCGGCACCTGCTGCGCCCTGGCAAAAAGCTGCGACGACATGATGTTACCCAGCGTGTAGGTCGGGAACGAGCCGACATAGCCATGCGACCAATGCACGTCCTGCAACACGCCAAGGGTGTCGTTGGGCACCTCCAGCCCCAGGTAATCGCGCATCTTTTCCGCCCAGGCGGCGGGAAGATCGGCCACCGCCAGATCGCCCGCCATCAGCGCCGCCTCGATCTCGGACCGCAGGATGATGTGCATGTCATAGGTCAGCTCATCCGCCTCGACCCTTATGAAGCCGGGATTCACCCGGTTCACCGCGCGCCAGACATCCGTCGCCTCCACGCCGCGCAGCTGGTCGGGGAAATGGTCGCGGAATTCGCCAAAGTGCAGCTCCCAGAACCGTTGCGACCGGCCCACCCGGTTCTCCCACATCCGCGACTGGGATTCGTGCATGCCGAAGCTGGCACCAGCCACGCCGTAAAGGTTCACCAGATCGGTCGTGAAGATCGTGCGGGTATGCACCGGATCGACACCCTGCTCATACATGCCATGCCCGGCCTCGTGCCACAGCGCGAAGATGCCGCCGGGCGCCCAGGCCTCGCGGAAGCGGCTGGTGATGCGCACGTCATCGCGGGTAAAGGAGATCTCGAACGGATGCACGGTATCGTCCAGCCGGCCGCGCTGCAGGTCATAGCCCATGCGCTGTGCGATCTTCAGGCCAAACGCCTTTTGCTGCGCGATCGCGAAGTCCTGCGTCAGGAAATCGACCCGCGGCTGCGGCGCCGCGGTCGCGCGTTGGATCAGCGGCACAAGGGCGGTTTTCAGCCGGTCGTAAAGGCCGCGCAATTCGGCCAGCGTCATGCCGGGTTCGAACTGGCCGACCATCGGATCATAGGGATGCGCGCCGCCGCCAATCGCCGCCGAGACCTCGCGTTGCATCGCCATCATGCGGTCCAGCAGGGGGGCGAAGCCGGCAAAGTCATTTGCCGCCCTTGCGGCCACCCAGGCCGAATGGGCGCGGGTCTTCAGCCCCGCCATGTCTTCGATGATCCGCGCCGGAATGCGCGAGAGGATGCCGATCTCGGCCTCGGCCTGTGCCAGGGCACGCAGGCGGATGTCGCCCTTGGGCGCCTGGGCCAATTCCTCGCGCGCCCCGTCCATGGCGCGGCGCAGGCTGTCGCCGGTGGCCATGTCGCGCGCCAGCGCGGTCAGCGTCGCCACCTGATGGCCGCGCGCATCGACGCCGCCCGGGGGCATCATCGTGCGCGAATCCCAGGCCAGCAGGTTGATGGCGCAGATGATGTCGTTGATCCGGGCGATTTCGGTCTGGAAGCGGGCATAGCTCATGCGGTGGTCTCTGTGCTTGGGGCGCCGAAATCGGCAAGGTGGCAGGCCGCCTGATGCTGTGGGCCACGGTCGGTCAATTCGGGGCGCTCGGTCCGGCAGCGGTCAAGGGCCAGCGGGCAGCGGGTGTGAAAGAGGCAACCCTGCGGCAGGTTGATCGGGCTGGGCAATTCGCCCCGCGCGGCAACCTGGCGGCTGCGGCGCTCGGGGTCCAGCTCGGGTGCGGCATCCAGCAGCGCGCGGGTATAGGGGTGGCGCGGAGCGGCGAACAGGTCTTCGGTCGCGCCGATCTCGACCACCTTGCCCAGATACATCACCGCCACCCGATGCGAGATATGCCGCACCAGCCGCAGGTCATGCGCCACGAACACCACCGTCAGGTTCAGCCTCTGCTGCAGGTCCAGAAGCAGGTTGACGACCTGCGCCTGCACCGAGACATCCAGCGCCGAGACCAGTTCGTCCGCCACCAGAACCTCCGGCTCCACCGCCAGCGCGCGGGCGATCCCGATGCGCTGGCGCTGGCCACCCGAAAACTCGTGCGGATAGCGGTCGGCAGCATCGGGGTTCAGCCGCACCAGCGCCAGCAGGGCGGCGATCCGGTCGGGGATATCGGCTGCCGGACACATCCGATGCACGCTCAGCGCCTCGCCCAGAATGGCGCGCACCTTCATCCGCGGGTTGAGCGAGCTGAACGGGTCCTGAAAGATCATCTGGACGCGCCGGTTGAACGCCCGTCGCGCCGGTCCCTCCAGCCCGGCAATATCCTGCCCCTCGAACAGGATGCGCCCGTCGTCGCAATCGTGCAGCCGCACCAGACAGCGCGCCAGCGTCGATTTCCCGCAGCCGCTTTCGCCGACGATCCCCAGCGTCTCGCCCCGCCGGATCTGCAGGCTGACGCCGTTCAGCGCGTGAACCGCGGGGGCCGGATGGCCCGCAAGCCGGCTCATCACGCCCTGCGGCAAGGCAAAGCGTTTGCCGATCCCCTCGACCGTGATCATCCCGGCATCGGTCATATCGGCGATCCCGCAGCCAGAACCGCCGCGCGGTTGAAACAGGCGACACTGCGGTCGGGCGCGATGTCCTCCAGCACCGGCAGGGTGGTGCGGCAGGGCGCGGTGGCGAAATCGCAGCGCGGATGGAAGGCGCAGCCGGCCGGCAGCGCACCCAGAGGCGGCGGCGTGCCCTCGATCGACAACAGCATGCTGCGTTCGGTGCCCGCGTGCGGAACCGAGCCGAGCAGCCCGCGCGTATAGGCGTGGTTGGGTTGGGCAAAGACCTGCGCCACGGTGCCGGTTTCCACGATCCGCCCGGCATACATCACCGCCATCCGGTCACAGGTTGCGGCGACGACACCCAGATCATGCGTCACCAGAACCACGCTCATCGCCAGCTGGTCGCGCAGGTCCAGGATCAGCTTCAGGATCTGGTCCTGAATGGTCACGTCCAGCGCCGTCGTCGGCTCATCCGCCAGCAGCAGTTTCGGGTTGCTGGCCAGCCCGATGGCGATCATCACCCGCTGCCGCATGCCGCCGGAAAACTGATGGGGATATTCGCGCAGGCGGCGGGCGGCGTCGGGGATGCCCACCAGGTCCATCAATTCACGCGCGCGGGCGGCGCGGGCGCCGCGGTCCAGATCGGTATGGGCGCGCAGGTTCTCCTCGATCTGCACGAACACCGGCAGCACCGGGTTCAGCGCCGTCATCGGTTCCTGAAAGATCATCGAGATCTGGCCGCCGCGCACCCGACGCAGGTCGGATGCGGTCATCTTCAGGACATCGCGGCCCCGCCACAGCACTTGGCCCGCCACCGCGCCCGACTCCGGCGTCAGCCGCATGATCGACCGCAGCGTGACACTCTTGCCTGACCCGCTTTCGCCCACGAGCCCCAGCACCTCGCCCGGTCGCACGGTAAAGGACACATCGTTGACCGCCGTCAGCCGGCCATGGCCGAAGGTGGTCGTCAGGTTGCGCACCTCAAGCATGGCGTCGGTCATCGCTTGGTCCTCAGCACTTCGGCCAGGCCATCGCCGGTCAGGCTGAAGCCCAGGCCGGTCAGCACGATCGCCAGACCCGGAAAGACCGATATCCACCACGCCGTCGCCATGAAGTTCTTGCCGTCCGCAATCTGCACGCCCCATTCGGCGGCGGGCGGCTGCGCCCCTAGGCCAAGATAGCCCAGGCTGGAGCCAAGCAGGATCGCCAGCGCCATGTCGGTCATCCAGTAGACGATGGCGGGGGTGATCGCATTGGGCAGAAGGTGGCGAAAGATGATCCGCAGGTGGGTGTAGCCCATCGCCCGGCCAGCATCGGCATAGTCCAGCCGCTTCTGCACCTTGATCTCGGCCGCGATGATCCGGGCGTAGAATACCCAGCCCACCACCCCCACCGCGATATACATGTTCACCAGCCCCGGCCCCAGCACCGAGACGATGGCGATCACCAGCACCAAGAAGGGAAAGGTGATGACGGCATCGACGATCCGGCCAAAAAGTGCCTCGGCCCAGCCCCCGGCATAGCCGACCAGGGCGCCGATGATGGTGCCGAAGACGAAGGGCACGATGGTGGCGAAGACCGCGATCTGCATGTCGATGGTATAGGCGTGGATCACCCGAGACAGCACGTCGCGGCCGAAGTTGTCGGTGCCCATCGGATGCGCCCAACTGGGCGCCTGCAACAGCGCGCCATAGTCGAAGGCGTTCGGATCGAAGGGCGCGAAAAGGGCGGGAAACAGCCCCACCACCACGCTGGCCAGCAGGATCGCGCCGCCGATGATCAGCGGGCGCGGCAGGATCATGCGGGCGCGGGGGGCGGCGGTGTCGCTCATCTTGCCACCCTCGGGTCCAGCCAGGCCTGCACCAGATCGGTCAGCAGGAAGGTCAGCGAGACCAGCACCGCCAGCGCGATGGTCAGGCCCTGCACCACCGGATAGTCGCGGGCATAGATGCTGTCGACCATCAGCCGCCCCGCGCCGGGAATGGCAAAGACCGTCTCGGTGATCACCGCGCCACTGAGCAGCGTGCCGATCGACAGGCCAAACAGCGCCACGGTGGAAATCAGCGCATTGCGCAGCACATGGCGCAGCAGGACCAGGCGCGGACGCAGGCCCTTGGCACGGGCGAACTGCACGTATTCGGCGTCGATCACCTCGATGATGGCGGCGCGCAGGTTGCGCATCAGGATGGCCGAGAGGCTGAGCGCAAGGGTCAGCGCGGGCAGGAAAAGATGGTGCAGATGCTCAAGGAAACCGTCGCCATAGCCGCCGACCGGGAACCAGCGCAGCCGCGCGCCAAAGACCGTCAGCAGGATCAGCCCCAGATAGAACACCGGCATCGACAGCCCGACCTGAAACGCGCCGCGCACGGCGCTGTCGGCCATCCGCCCGCGCCTTGTGGCGGCAACGAAGGCCAGCGGAACCGCGAAAACCACCGCGATCAGCGCCGCCATCAGCGTCAGCAGGATGGTGATCGGCAAACGGGTTGCAATCAGTTCGGTCACCGGCAGTTTCAGGGTGATGGAATCGCCCAGATCGCCCGTCGCCACCGATCTGGCGAAGACCGCGAATTGCACCGGCAGCGGCCGGTCCAGGCCCAGCTCCCGGTTGATGCGTTCGACATCGGCATCCAGCGCACGGTCGCCCAGCATGGCGCTGGCCGGGTCACCGGGCAGCAGGCGGACCAGCGCGAATACCACGATAAGGATGAACAGAAGTGTCGGGATCAGTTGCAGGATGCGGCGGGCGATGAAGGATGCCAGTTGCACGGCCGCGTCTCCGATCTCTTGACAGGGCGGGCGCGCGGGGGAAAAGCCTCCGCGCGCCCCAAGATCTTACTTCGCCAGCCAGGTCTCGCGGAAGATGTTGTTGCCCAGCGGGATCTGGACAAAGCCGTTCACATTCTTGCCAAGCGCCACGGGATAGGGCGTTTCATAAAGCGCGATGGTCGGCCCGGTCGCGTTGAAGATTTCCTGGATCCGCGCGAACTGTTCCGTCCGCTTGGCCGGGTCCATCTCTTCTGCGAGGCTTCGAAGAGGGCGTCCACCTCGGCGTTCTTCCAGCCCGAATGCAGCGCGTCGATGGTCGGGCTGTAGGCGAAATACGAGGTGATCTGGCTGGCATCGGCAATGTCGTTGGTCCAGCCGCCGGTCCGCATCTCGAAGGTGCCCGCGCGGTATTGATCGGTGCGCGAGGCGTTGTCGACCTGCTTGATCTCCAACTCGATCCCGATCGCCGCCCACATCTGCTGCAACGCCGTGCTGATGCCCAGGTCGTCCTGGTTGCCGGCAATGGTCAGGATGCTGGTCTTGAAGCCGTCGGGATAACCCGATTCCGCCATCAGCGCCTTGGCCTTGTCCAGATCATGGGGGAACAGCGGCCCGTCGCCCGAATGCATCGGCGTCGTCGTCGACATGAAGGACGACAGCGGCGTGCCGACGCCGTAGGTCACCACCTGAACCAGCGCCTCCTTGTTGGCGGCATAGTTCATCGCCTGGCGCACCTTTTCGTCCGACAGCGGGTTCGGCCTGCCGTCCAGCTCTGGCCGCACGTTGATGATCACGTCCCAGACGCGGGTGCCGGGGAACAGCTCCATCTTGACGTTGGGGTCGGCCTGCAATTCGGCCACGCGGGCAAAGGGAATGAACTCTGCCCCGTCAATGTCGCCCGCCTGCAGTTTCAGGATGCGGGTGGCGTCATCGGGAATGATCTCGAAGGTCAGGCCGTCCAGATAGGGCAAGGGCTGGCCATCCGCGCCGTTGTCCCAGTAGTTCGGGTTCTTGACCAGCTTCATCGTCGCCCCACGCTCCCAGCTGTCCAGCATGAACGGGCCGGTGCCGATGGGCTTCTTGGCAAATTCCTGCGCCTTTTCGGCGTCGGTCGCGCCCACCATCGCCTCGAACGCCGCCTTGGGCATGATGGCCGTGTTGAACACGCTGAGCGCCGAGAAAATGGTGGGGTCGGGGTATTTCAGCTTCAGCTCGATGGTCTGCGGATCGGGCGCAGACACGCTGTCGACCGAGGCAAGCACGAAGTTCCAGATGCCGTTGTCGGGGTTGCGGGCGCGGTCCAGCGACCAGATCACATCCTCGGCGGTCATTGCCGTGCCGTCCGAAAACCTGACGCCGTCGCGCAGCTTCAGCGTGACGGTATCGCCCGCCTCGTTCAGCGCCCATTCCGTCGCCAGGCCCGGCTCCAGCCCCAGCCCGTCATCGGTCGGGTTGAGCAGGGTCTCGTAGATGTTGGTCAGGATCCAGATGTCGACATTGGCGTCGTTCAGCACCGGGTCAAGGAACAGGCTGTCGGTGTAGCGGCCATAGGTCATCACGCCGCCGCGGTCTTGCGCAGATGCGTCGGTAAGGCCCCCCAGGAACAGGGCGGCCGTCAGGGCAGCAATGGACAGGGTTTTCATCTTGGCACCTCCCAGGATTCGATTAGCGTTATAGTTAAGCGAAACGTTTCATGAGACCGTTTATGAGTCAACATGACACTTCTCTGGATTCTTCGCTGGTAACTGCGTATTCTCTGGGCATCAGCGTGAAATCTTGCCAGAATCATGCTACTCTAGTAGCACGGCTGGCAGGGAGCGGGTATGAAAATCACGATAGACCGGACGTTGGCCATTTCGATCCACCAGCAACTGAAGGGCGCGATCGAACATGCGATGGCCTTCGGGGCGCTGGGGGCCGGAGAGCCGCTTCCCTCGGTCCGCGATCTTGCCGCAGAGGTGGGGGTAGCGCCGATGACCGTCAGCAAGGTTTACGGCGAGTTGAAGGCCGAAGGGCGGATCGAAGCGCGGTCCGGCTCGGGCACCTTCGTTGCGCAGGGCGCCCTTGGTCGCATCGCCCAACATGACGTGGCCCCGCGCCTGCGCAACTGCATCGATGCCGCGATCGACCTTGCCCTGAAGACCGGGCTGAAGCCGGCCGATATCCTGGCGATGATCAATGCCCGGGTCACCTACCGGCTGGGTGCGGGCCTGCGCCGCGACATCGTGATGGTCGGCCTGTTCCGTGATGCGACGGCCAGCTATGCCCGCGCCGTGGAAAAACAGGTTGGCCACCTTGCCGCAATCGAGCCGGCGACGATGGATCGGCTGGCTGCGGATGACAACCTGCGCGCGCGCATCGCGGCGGCCGACCTTGTGCTGACCTTTGCCAATCTGGAAGACGACATCCGCCGCCTCTTGCCCGATGTGAACGTGCTGTCGCTGCGCTTCATCCCGTCCGAGGAAACCCGGCTGGCGCTGGCCTCGATCGACCCGATGGCCAGGGTTGGCGTGGTGTCGCGCTTTGCCGATTTCCTGCCCATCCTCAGCCTTGGCGTGCGCCGGTTCGCCGCCCATCTGCAAGGCGTCACGACGCTGGTGATGGATGATCCGGCCCTGCCCGCAAAGCTGGCCGATTGCGACGTCCTGATCCTCTCGACCGGCGCCGAAGCCGCCGCCCGGCTGTGCCCCGACGCGCAGAAGATCGAATACCGCCACATCCCGGACCCCGGCGACGTCGACCGGCTGGTCATCCCCTTCATCACGAAGGCCGACGATTTCGCAGAGCGCGGCAGAAAGGAAGCGTCATGAAAGTATCCGGCATGAACTGGGGCCAGGTCGAAGACTGGCTCAAGCGCAGTGACCTGGCCATCTTGCCGCTGGGCAGCACCGAGCAACATGCGGGGCTGTCGCTGTCGGTCGACTCGATCCTGGCCGAGAAGATCGCCGTGGATGCTGCCGAACCCCTGGGCGTGCCGGTGTTTCCCGTGGTGGCCTATGGCCTGACGCCCTATTTCCTGGGCTATCCCGGCACCGTCAGCCTGCGGCTGGAAACCTATGTCCGGCTGGTCCGCGACATCCTTGACAGCCTGCGCGGACAGGGCTTTCGCCGTATCCTGATCGTCAACGGCCATGGCGGCAATTCGCCCGCCGGCGCGCTGGCCATCGAATGGATGGCCGACAACCCCGATACCCAGGTCAAGTTCCACAACTGGTGGAACGCGCCCGCCACCTTCGCCAAGGTGCAGCAGATCGACACCGTCGCCTCGCACGCCTCCTGGATGGAGAACTTCCCCTGGACCCGGCTGCCGGGGGTCGACATGCCCGCACAGCGCAAGCCGATGATCGACTTCGACCGCATGCGCCTGATGAACCCCAAGGCGGTGCGCGACCATCTGGGCGACGGCAACTTCGGCGGCTACTACCAGCGCGACGATGCCGAGATGCAGGCGATCTGGGACATTGCCGTGGCCGAGACCCGCAAGCTGCTGGACGAGGGCTGGAATTGACCGCCCCGATCCTGATCTGGGGTGCGGGCGCCATCGGCGGCAGCCTGGGCGCCGCCTTCCTGCGGGCCGGGCACCGGGTGGTCTTCGTCGACAACGTCGCGGCGCATGTGCAGGCGATCAACGCGACCGGGCTGCAGATCGTCGGACCGATCCGGGAAGACACCGTCCACGCCCCGGCCTTCCTGCCTGAAGAGCTGACCGGCGAATTCTCCCGCAGCTTCCTTTGCGTCAAGGCGCTGCACACGGTCGAGGCCATTCGCGCCATGGCGCCGCATGTCGCGGCTGACGGCTATGTCGTCTCGGCCCAGAACGGCTTGAACGAGGTCGAAATTGCGAAAGTGGTGGGCGAAAAGCGCACCATCGGCTGCTTTGTCAACTTCGGCGCCGACTACCTTGACCCCGGCATCGTCACCTATTCCGGTCGCGGCGCCGTGGTCGTCGGCGAACTTGACGGCGCCATGACAGACCGCATCACCGCCCTGCTCCGGCTGATGCAGGACTTCGACGAAGCCGCCGTGCTGACGACGAACATCTGGGGCTATCTCTGGGGCAAGCTGATCTATGGCGCGCTGCTGTTCGCCACCGCGCTGACCAATGACAGCATCGCCGATGTGCTGGACAACAGATCCGCCCGCCCGCTGCTGACCCGGCTTGGGCAAGAGGTGGGCCGCGTGGCCGATGCGCAAGGCGTGCAGACCGAGGCGTTCAACGGCTTTGCCCCCGCCGCCTTCATGCCCGGCGCCTCCCCGGCGACCATCGACAAATCCTTTGCCGACATGGTCGCGCACAACCGCCGCTCGGCCAAATCGCATTCCGGGATCTGGCGCGATCTGGCCATCCGCAAGCGCAAGACCGAGGCCGAGGCGCAGCTTGGCCCCATCGTCGCGGCTGGGCAAAGGGCCGGTCTGGCAACGCCCCTTGTCGAGCGGCTGATCGGCATGATCGCCGAGATCGAATCCGGCCAGCGGATGCTGGCGATGGACAACCTGACCGAACTGGCAAGGGGAACAGCATGAAGATCGGCTTTGAAGGCCGCCGGGTGATCGTGACCGGTGCAGCGCATGGCTTTGGCCGCGCCATCGCGCTGGCCTTCGGCGCCCTTGGCGCAAAGGTGCATGCCTTTGACGTGCTCGCCGACGGTCTGGCCGAAACCGTCGCCCAATCCGGCGGCACCTGCACCAGCGCCGTGGTCGATGTCGGCAACCGCGACGCCGTGCAGGCTGCCGTCGCACCACTCGGCCCGGTCGATATCCTGGTGAACAATGCCGGCGGCGTCTGCGGCCAGACCGGCCGCCCGATCGAAGAGATCAGCGCCGCCGACTGGCAGACCATCTTCGACGTCAACCTGTCGGGCGCCTTCTTCATGACCCAGGCCGTCGCCCCCGGCATGAAGGCCCGCAAGCAGGGCCGCGTCATCAACATCTCTTCCGGCGCGGGCAAGACCATCAGCCTGACCGGCATTCAGGCCTATGCCGCCGCCAAGGCCGGCCAGATCAGCCTGACCCGCCAGCTGGCGCATGAGCTGGGCCCCTGGGGCATCACCGTCAACTGCATCGCGCCGGGCTTCGTTTTGTCGAACCCCACCACCGAGCGGCAATATGCGGCCATGGGCAAGGACGGCCAGGACCGGCTGTTGCAGAACATCGCCCTGCGCCGTCTCGGCACACCCGCCGACATCGCCAATGCGGTGCTGTTCTTCGCCTCCGACTACGCCGCCTGGATCACCGGCGAGGCGCTGAGCGTCGATGGCGGCAAATGAGCAGGGTCGAGGACTGGCTGGCCGCGCATCAGGCGCAGGCGGTCGAGATGCTGAAGGCCTTTTGCCGCATCCCCAGCGTCAGCACCGACCCCGCCTTTGCCGGGCATATCGCCGAGGCCGCCAGCTTTGCCGCCGATCAGCTGACCCAGGCCGGTTTCCCGAAAGTCGAGATCATCCCGACCGGCGGCCATCCGGTCGTGCTGGCCGAATGGTGCGCCACCCCCGGCGCGCCCACCGTGCTGGTCTATGGCCACTACGACGTGCAACCGCCCGATCCGCTGGAAAAATGGCTCTCCCCCCCGTTCCAGCCGGAAATCCGCGACGACCGGCTTTATGCGCGCGGTGTCTCGGACGACAAGGGGCCGCTGCTGATTCCGATTCTGGTCGCACGGGCCTATCACCAGACCGCCGGGCGCTTGCCGGTGAACCTCAAGATCATCATCGAGGGCGAAGAGGAATCCGGCAGCCCGCATCTCGATGCCACCGTGGCCCGGCTGAAAGACCGGCTGGCCTGCGATGTGGTGATCTCGGCCGATGGCGCCATGTGGCGGGCCGACCTGCCGTCGATGACCGTTGCCAGCCGCGGCATGACCGCGCTGGAGGTGACGGTGGAAGGGGCCGCCAAGGATCTGCACTCGGGCCGTCACGGCGGCAGCGGGCCGAACCCGATCCGCGCGCTGGTGGCGATGCTGGCCTCGCTGCACGACGACGCGGGCAATGTCACGGTCAAGGGCTTTGCCGATGCCGCCACCCCCGCCGACCCGGCCATCGCCGCCGCCATCCGCAGCGTCGGCTTTGACGCGGGGGCGTATTTCGACAGTATCGGGGCCGCCCGCCCCGATCCCCTGCCCGGCGGAGAAGACCTGCTGACCCGGCAATGGCTGGTCCCGACGCTGGAGTTCAACGGCATCTCCGGCGGCTATCAGGGCGCGGGCACCAAGACGGTGATCCCCGCAACCGCCTCGGCCAAGATCACCTGCCGGCTTGTGGCCGGCCAGCAGCCCGCAGCGGTGGCCGAAGCCATCACCCGCCACCTGGAAGGCGCGCTGCCCGGCGGCTACCGGCTGTCGGTCCGCCGCCACGGCCCCGGCAGCACCGCCTTTGCGCTGAACCCCGACCTGCCCGCGCTGAAGATCGCCGAGGACATCCTTGGCGACCTCCTCGGCGCCAAACCCCTGCGCGTCGCCATGGGCGCCACCATCCCGATCGGCGATGTATTCTCACGCCATCTGGGAGTGAACATCGTGTTCTTTTCCTTCTCCACCTCGGACGAGGATTACCACGCCCCCAACGAGTTCTTCCGCCTGTCCAGTTTCCGCACCGGCCTTGTCGCCTGGGCGCGGCTGCTGGACCGGCTCGGGCGTGGCTGACATGGCCGCCTTCCCCACCGTCACGGACCTTGCCACAGCCTACCGCAACGGCACACGCACGCCGTCGGACGTGGTCGACGAGGCCTTCGCCCGGATCGCGGCAACCGAACCATCGCTGAACGCCTTTGCCTGCCGGATGGAGGAAGCGGCCCGCGCCGAGGCCCGCCGCCGGACGGCAGAGCTGAAGGCCGGAACCGACCTTGGCCCGCTGCACGGCATTCCCGTCGCGATCAAGGATCTGATCGAGGTCGAAGGTGCGCCCACCGGCTACGGCTCCAAGGTGCAGGCGCCGCAGGTTGCCGCGCGCGATGCCGCGCTTGTC
Organism: Rhodobacter sp.; assembly: GCA_016704435.1. Classification (GTDB taxonomy): domain Bacteria; phylum Pseudomonadota; class Alphaproteobacteria; order Rhodobacterales; family Rhodobacteraceae; genus Pseudogemmobacter. The sequence goes on from JADJAB010000016.1 coordinate 58,811, forward strand.
GCCCGGCTGCGGGCGGCGGGGGCGGTGATCCTGGGCAAGACCAACCTGCTGGAATATGCCTATGGCGTTGCCCATCCCGCCATCGGCCAGACCAACAACCCGCATGACCCAAGCCGCACCGCAGGCGGCTCCAGCGGCGGCTCGGCGGCGGCGGTGGCGGCGGGGATCGTGCCCTTGGCGATCGGGACGGATACCGGCGGCTCCATCCGCATCCCGGCGGCCTATTGCGGCATCGTCGGGCTGAAACCCGGCTTTGGCCTGGTGCCTCTGGACGGCGTCTTCCCGCTGTCCCAATCGCTGGATCACGCCGGCCCGCTGGCCCGAACCGTCACCGATACCGCGCTGGCGCTGGCCTGTCTTGCCGCCCGGCCGATGCCGCTGGCCCCCCCTGCCCTGCGCGGACTGCGCATCGGCATCCTTTCCCGCCATGTCTCGGGCACCGACCTGGGCCGCGCCGTTTCCGACCGGTTTCGCCAGCTGGTCGAAACCCTGCGCGTTGCCGGGGCGCGGATCGTGCCCATCGACATTCCGGGGCTCGACCACGCCAACCGGACCCTGGTCGCGATCCTGCGCCCGGAGGCCAGCGTGATCCACGAACGCCTGATCGCCAGCAACCCCGGCGGCTATGCCCCCGGCACAAGGTCCCAGATCGAAACCGGCTTCACCCTGCCCGCCACCGATTACATCAAGGCCCGTCAGGCCCAGGACGCCTTGCGCGCCGCGGTGGAAACGGCCTTTTCGGGGGTCGATGTCCTGATCTCGCCCAGCGTTCCCTTCGTGGCGCCGCATGAAGACCCCGAAATCGCCGATGGCCAGGACAGCGAGATGCTGGCCAGCGGCTTTGCCAACGTGACCGGCCACCCCCCCCCTCTCTCAGCCTGCCGTTCGGGCAAAGCCAGGGCCTTCCGGTCGGGCTGCAACTGACCGGTCCGCAGGGCGCCGACGCGCGGCTCCTGTCGGTCGCCTTGCGGATCGAAACCGCCGTGCCGCCGATCGCCGCCGCTTCGGCCTGATCGCCGGGCGGCAGGCCCGCGATTTCAACGCCATCGCGCCCGGCTTTCCCGCGTCGGTCCCTGGCTGCCTCTGGACATCCCGGCCCCGATTGCCCAATCTGCGGTCGAGAACTGTCGGCAAGTGCTGCGCCAGCATCGCAAGCAATCGGGCTCGAATGACCAAGGGATGGACATTGTACAACCCGCGCCTGGCGTGGATGTTGGTCGCGCCGGCCCTGCTGCTGCTGGTCTTCTTCCTGCTGCTGCCGATTGCCGTGATGGCGGTCTATACCTTCTTCACCTTCATCACCGCCGGGGTCGAAGCAAGCACGCTGACTCTGGCGAACTGGCATGAATTCCTGACCGACGGCTACTATCACGGCTTCCTGCTCAAGACGATCAGGGTGGGCGCGCTGACGGCGGCCATCTGCGGCGTCCTGGGCTATTTCCCGGCCTATTTCATCTGGGCGACGACGTTCAAGCACAAGTGGCTGCTTCTGCTGCTGCTGATCGTGCCGTTCTGGATCAGCTTCACCATCCGCACCTTTTCCTGGATCCACATCCTGGGCGAACAGGGCGTGATCAACGTCACGCTGCTGAAACTGGGGCTGATCAACGCGCCGTTGCAGATGCTGTATACCGAGGGCGCCGTCATCATGGGGCTGTTGCACTTTCTGCTGCCCTACATGATCCTGAATGTCTATGTCAGCCTGGAAAGCATCGACCGCACGCTGATTTCCGCCGCCCGGTCAATGGGTTGCACCAGCGCGCAGGCGTTCCGCGAGGTGACTTTGCCGCTGTCCCTGCCGGGCCTCGCCGCCGGGCTGCTGTTGTGCTTCGTGCTGGCGGCGGGCAGCTATGTCACGCCGCAACTCCTCGGCTCGGGCCGCGACGCGCTGTTCGGCAACCTGATCTATGACACCATCATGGGGCAACTGAACTGGCCGATGGGGGCGACGCTGTCGATCGTCCTCTTCGTCATCCTCGGCTTCTTCGCTGCCATCTACACCCGCTACATGGGCATGTCGCAGATCGTCAAGGGATTGGGCGGATGACGGCGCGGCGCGGCAACACCGAGGGCAGGCTGGCCTGGCGGATGACCGGCATCATCACGCTTTGCGTCTACATCTTCCTTTTCGCCCCCATCGTCGCCACCGTCGTGCTGTCGTTCAACGACTCGATGTTCGGCGGCTTTCCGATGACCGGCTTCAGCTTCAGATGGTATGCCAAGCTGTGGGAAAACGAACAGGTTCTGGCGGCCTTCCAGACATCGCTGTGGATCGCCCTTGTCACCGCAACCGTTACCACAGCGATCGGTCTGGTCACCGCCTTTGCCCTTGTCCGGTTTGAATTCGCCGGCAAAGAGCTCCTCAGCACCCTGGTGATCCTGCCCGCCCTGGTGCCCGAGACCATCCTTGGCGTCGGCCTTCTGGTGGCGATCAAGGCGGTCGACCAGCCCCGCACCCTTCCGCTGCTGGTGCTTGGCCATATCCTGCTGGCCCTGCCCTATGTCGTGCTGATCGTGCAGGCGCGGATGGTCGGGATTCGCCGCATCTATGACGAGGCCGCCCTGTCGCTGGGGGCGACCCGCCTGCAATCCTTTCGTGAGATCACCTTGCCGCTGTTGATACCGGCCGTCGTCGCGGGCGCGCTTCTGGCCTTTACGATTTCCTTCGACAACACCTCGGCCAGCCTGTTCTGGCGACCGGCCGGGGTCGAGACGATGCCGACCCAGATCCTGTCGATGCTCAAGATCTCGATCAGTCCCGAGATCAACGCGCTTGGCACCGTCATGATTCTGGTGACGGTGGGCATTCCGCTGGTCGGCGGGATTGTCCTGCAAAGCCTCAGCCGAATGAAGAGGCGCGACCAACAAAGGGAGACCTGAAGATGAAACTATCCACCACAAAGCGGCTGGAACGGCTGCACGACCGCTATGCCAACGGCGATCTGAACCGCCGCAGCTTCCTGACCCTGACCGCCGCTGCCGCAACCACCGCCGGCCTGTCGCTGCCCTGGGCGGGCCGCGCGCTGGCCGCAGGCACAGAGGTGCGCTTTGATGGCTGGGGTGGGGTGGTCCAGGAGGCGATCGACAAATACGCCTTCCAGCCCTACACCGCCAAGACCGGCCTCAAGGTGGTGCAAGGCACCTTCGGCGACGAGAACGAGATCATCACCAAGATCAAGACCTCCAAGCCCGGCGACTTTCAGGTCATCCACTCCTCCGGCGTCAACTACTACATCAAATACGTCAACGCCGGTGTGACCTCGGAACTCAACGAGGCCAATATTCCCAACCTGGCCAATGTGTTGCAGCCGATGATCGAGCCGTTCCGCAAGCTGACGCCCAAGCTGTCGGCGGTTCCCTACGACTACGGAACCACCGGCCTCGCCTATAACACCACGGTGATTTCGCCCGAGGAAGCCAAGGAAAAGGGTGCGGGCCTGTTGGCCGATCCGAAATACGCCGGCAAGATCGGCGGCTATGCCGACATGACCACGCGGGTCTGGTATGCGGCCCTTGCCATCGGCCAGGATCCCAACGCCATCTCGGATATCGAGGCGGTCTGGGCCAAGGTGCGCGAGACCCGCGATCTGGCGAAGAAGTTCTGGAGCTCGGGCGCGGAACTGATGGACCTGCTCTCCAAGGGCGAGATCGTGGTGACCGACGCCTGGTCGGGCCGCGTTGCCGCCTTGCAGGATCAGGGCCATCCGATCGGCTATCTCGACCCCGCCGGTTCCTATGCCTGGATGGAGGACATGCTGGTCCTGAAGGGCTCGCCCATGGCGGAATGCGAGGAACTGCTGAACTTCATGCTGGATCCCGCAACGGCCATCGCCGTGGCCGAAGGCCAGAGCTATCCGCCGTCGCTCGATCCCACCAAGGTCAAGCTGACCGAGAAGATCGAAAAGCTGCCTGCTTTCGATCCGACCGGCACGATGTCTTCGCTGACCTTTGCCGACCCGATCTATTGGGCCGACAACGAGGACGCCTGGACCAAGCAGTGGGACCGCATCTCGAAAGGCGCCTGACAGCATGGCCGACACAAACCAGACCCCCCGGCCGGAAACGGCCGGGGAGACCCGCCCCGCGGTCGAGTTCCGCGACATCTCCATCGCCTACGGCAGCTTCGTCGCGGTGCGCGATTTCTCGCTGGCCATCGCGAAGGGCAGTTTCGTCACCCTTCTGGGGCCGTCGGGCTGCGGCAAGACCACGATCCTGCGCTCGATCGCGGGGCTGGTCGACATCTCGGCCGGGCAGATCTCCATCGGCGGGAAACGGGTCGACGACGTCCCGATCTACAAGCGCAACATCGGTCTGGTATTCCAAAGCTATGCGCTGTTTCCGCACAAGAACGTGTTCGACAACGTCGCCTTCGGCCTGAAATACCGCAACGTCCCCAAACCCGAAATCGCCCGCAAGGTCGCCCAGGCGCTGGAAATGGTCCGCCTGCCCGGCAGCGAAAGGAAACTGCCCTCGCAGCTTTCCGGCGGGCAGCAGCAGCGCATCGCCTTGGCCCGCGCCATCGTGTTCGAGCCCGAGGTTCTGCTGCTCGACGAACCGCTCTCGGCGCTGGATGCCAACATGCGCGAGGAAATGCGCGTCGAGATCAAGAAGATCCAGAAAGCCACCGGCATCACCGCGATCTTCGTGACCCATGATCAGGAAGAGGCGCTGTCGATGTCGGATCAGATCGTGGTGATGAACGCCGGCCGGATGGAACAGATCGGCTCGCCCGAACAGGTCTACGAGGCCCCCGCCACCGGCTTCGTGGCCGATTTTCTGGGCAAAGCCAACATGTTGCCAGGCATCGTCAGCAGCAGTGACGGCGCGCGTACGACCATCGCGCTGGCGGCGGGCCAGACAGTCAGCGTCGCCGCCGCCCTGCCCCCCGGACGTGCCGTGACCGTGGTGGTGCGGCCGCAAAAGCTGTCGGTCGGCGCTGTGCCTTCGGGCAATCGGCTGACCGGCCGGGTCGTCTCCACCTCCTATCTGGGCGGCAATGCGATTTACGAGATCGACATCGGCGGCGGCACCACGATCCGCGCCAATACCCAGATCAGCGGGCCGGTGGCCGCCGAAGGCCAGACGGTCGAGCTGGCTTTTGACGCCGCCGCTTGCGTCCTTCTGGACGAACACGGCCAGCGGATCCCGGTGTTGCCCGGCCGTCAGTCGAACGCGAAAACCTCTTCGGCCTCGACCTCGCCGCGGCAGCAATAGGCGACCGGCCCTGCCATCTCGGCCATATCACCGCGCAGTGTGATCGACAGCGGCCCGGCCGGCAGATGCACGGTAAACCGCTCGCTGTCGCTCAACCCCTTCAGGCGCGCTGCATATGCGGCCACGCAGGCCCCGGTGCCGCAGGCCTGCGTGGCGATGCCGGGCCGCTCCCACACCTTCAGCCGGATCGTCTGCGCATCCGCCATCTGCGCCACGCCCACATTCACCCCCTCGGGGAACAGCGGGTTGTCATGGATCGGGGCTGCATCCCGCGCCAGATCGACGGCGTCCAGATCATCCACGAAGAACACCGCATGCGGATTGCCGATCCACAGGCCCATGCCATGCCGCAAAGGCCCGCTTTCCACCGGCAGATCATCCATGTCTACCGCATGCGACAGCGGAAACGCGCGCCAATCCTGCCCGATCGGCCCCAGCTCGACGCTGACCTCCAGCGGGCCCGTGCGGCGGCAGCGCAGCATGCCGCCCCCGGTCTCCAGCACCATCTCAACCGCGCCGGCCTCCTGCATCAGCAGATGCGCCACGCAGCGCGTCGCGTTGCCACAGGCCGATACCTCACGCCCGTCGATGTTGAAGATGCGCATGCCCGCCATGGCCCCGGCAACCGATGGCGGCTCGATGGTCAGCAACTGTTCGCCGCCGACGCCGATCTGCACATCGCAGATCCGCACGATGTCCTGCCGCCGGAACGCGCGGCGATCCTGCCTCCGGTCGAAGATGACGAAATGGTTGCGCAATCCGTGCATCTTGACAAAGGGACGGGGCGTCATGCCGGGCCTCCTATCCGACGACCACGACATTGCCCAGCGTCGGGTCCGTCGCCCGCACCGCCGCCAACAGCCGCGCATGCAGATGCGTCATCACATATGAGGCGTGAAACCGCGTCGGCGCCGCCAGCATCAGCGTTCCTTCGGCGGTGCCAGCCTCGGCCAGCGGATGGAACCACGCGCCGTAGACCGCCGCGTCCGCCGTCATCAGCCGCCCCTGCGCCTGCGTCCAGACCGAGCCATCGGCCGCAGGCAGTGCCACCGCCCGCAACGGCACCACGTTCGAGGCTGGCAGTGCCGTCTCCGCCGGCGCGACGCGGGCGATGAAATCTTCCCCAATCCGTGGCCAGACCGGCTTTGTATCCTCCATGATCCGGCCCAGATCCAGCCCATGCAGACTGACCCGCCCCCGCGCACCCTGCCGCTTTTGCACCAGCCAGCCCTGGGCCCGCAGCCGCGCCATCTCGCGTTTGACCGTGCGTTCGTCCACCGACCACAGCCGGGCGATTTCGGCCTGGCCCATCGACAGTTCGTCGCGCTGCCAGTTGTAGCGGGTGGTAATCAGCGCCATGATGCGCAGGACCTGCCGCTGCACATGCTTGTCGCCTGCCAGCGCAAAGGCCATCAGCGCCGACAGGATGTCGTATTTGCGGGACGCTGCCTCGCGGCCGACGGGCCGGGAAAGCTGCATGGCGGTCTCCTGTCCACTGCGCCGGACGTTGCCGGTTCTCTGCCTCGATGCCGCGGGTATCGCTGTCGTCCGACTGCATCCCGCAAACTCAACGTTATTCGTTTGTTGTTTGGTATTTGCGTCCGGTGATCCGATTCTGTCAAGAGGACAGTTGGCCAGCGGGTCTTCCGCGTCGCTTCGACGCCTGATTCAATTCAAATTGAATGGGTTCAATGGTTAAGGGGGACGGCTTGGGTGTCCCGTATTGGCCCGGATTTGTCCCCCAATATGCTGTGGTGTCCGCGCAGGTGACCCCCAATATTTGTCTCGATCGCCGGGGCGTGGCTGGTCGCCCTCTCGCCAGGCGATTCGCTCCCCATTGCGGCTTTTCAGGCCAAACCTTCCCCGCGGGGAAGATTCGCGCCCAGCATAACTTCTCTTTTGCAATTCCCGCAAATCCGGCGTATTTCCGATTTCAACCAGAATTTACGTCTCTGAGAGAACTCATGTACACGCACGAAGACCTGTCGCGCCTTCAGGCCCAGTCGCTCAAGATGCAAAGCTGGATCCGCCAGCAGACCTTCAGCCCGGAAAACCGCAAGACCCTGCGGCGGTTTTCTTCCTGGGAGGTGTCGGAGCTGATCTTCCGGGTCAACCAGTCCACCTTCCGCGGCCGCTTCGCCGCCGAGCCCGATCTTCCCGGCGGCGAGGTCGAGCCCGATGGCCGCCAGCGCTGGTTCACCCTGGACGAGATCAACGAGCTGCGCCGCAAGATGAAGGTCAACCGCAAGTCCCTGATGCCCCCCCGCCCCGCCGGCAAGCGCGCCTTCCGTGCGGCTGTCGCCAACTTCAAGGGCGGCGCCGGCAAGTCGACCGTCGCGCTCCACTTCGCCCATGCCGCCGCGCTGGACGGCTACCGCGTGCTCCTCGTCGACTTCGACCCCCAGGCCACGCTCTCGCATTCCATGGGCCTCAACGACGTCGCCGAGGACTATACCGTCTGGGGCATCATGGCCCGCGACCTGATCCGCGAGACCGACCGGATGAACGCCGCCGCCACCGGGGCTGCCAGCGGCACCGCCCTGCCCCGCCGCCAGATCCCGGCCTCGATCCGCGACCTCGGCCTGGCCGAGTTGCGCCATGGCGACTTCATCAAGCCGACCGCCTGGTCCACCATCGACATCGTTCCTTCCTGCGCCAACGCTGCCTTTGTCGAGTTCGCCTCGGCCCAGTACCGCCACCTCAACCCCGACTGGTCGTTCTTCGCCGCGGTCTCGCGCTATCTCGACAGCCTGGCCGATGATGACTACGACCTGATCATCTTCGACTGCCCGCCCGCCATCGGCTATCAGTCGATGAACGCGGTCTTTGCCGCCGACATGCTCTATATCCCCTCGGGCCCCGGCTATTGGGAATACGACAGCACCACCAGCTTCATCGGCCAGCTGGCCGAGGCGCTGGAAGACCTGGCCGGCTTTGGTGCCACCTTCCCCGCGGGGAAGATCGGCCTGCCCAAGGCCTTTGCCGACATCCGCTTCCTGATGACCCGCTATGAGCCGGGCAATGATCTGCACCGCGCGATGTTCGAGGCTTTCCGCAAGGTTTTCGGCGCACATGTGACCGAACACCCGATCGAGATGACCCGCGCGGTCGAGCAGTCGGGGCGCTTCCTGTCTTCGGTCTACGAGATCGACTACCGCGAGATGACGCGGGAAACCTGGCGCCGGGCGCGGGCCAGTTTCGACCGCGCCTATGAAGAATTCCGCGGCTCTGTGATTGCCGCCTGGGACAAGATCTGAAAGGGCCGGCCATGAGCAAGAAACGCCGCATGTTCGACATCGACCTGCCCGAAGACTCCGGGCCGGACGTTACGGAAACCTTCCCCGCGGGGAAGGTTCCTGGCGAGAAGGATCCGGCCCCCATGCCCCGCCGTGGCCCGATGGCCGCCGCCATCTCGGAGACCGCCGAATCCAACCGGGAGCGGCAAGAGATCGAGGCCCGGATCCGCGCCGAAAACGACGCGCTGGCGCATGAACATGTGCGGCTGAAGCGGCTGGGTCTGGTGGTCGAACTGGTGCCGCTGGACCAGATCGAGATGGTCAAGCTGGTGCGCGACCGCAAGAAGGGCCCCGACCAGGAACTGGCAGAGCTGAAAGCCTCGATCGACGAGCTGGGCCTGTCGAATCCGATCCGGCTGGAGTCGCGGGGCGACGGCCGGTTCGAACTGGTGCAGGGCTATCGCCGCCTCACGGCCTTCCGCGAACTGCTGGCCGACACCGGCGACGCCGATCGCTTTGGCACCGTGCCCGCGGTGGTCAGCCCGGCCGGCGACGAGATCGGGGCGCTCTATCGCAAGATGGTGGACGAGAACCTGGTCCGCAAGGACATCTCCTTTGCCGAGATGGCGCTTCTGGCGCTGGACTATGCGGCCGATCCCCGCATCGGCAACACCGACCCTGACAAGGCGGTGGCACTGCTCTTCAAGTCGGCCGGTTACCAGAAGCGCAGCTATATCCGCACCTTCATCCGTGTGGTCGAAGGACTGGGCCGCAACCTGCATTTCGTCGAAGAGATCCCGCGCGCGCTTGGCGTGGCGCTGGCGCGGCGGCTGGACGACGACCAGGGTTTTCCCGCTGCCGTGCGCACGGCGCTGAAAGGCTGGGACAACCGCTCGGTTGCCGATGAGATCGGCGTGTTGCGACGGCTGGTGGGGCAGGGCGCCGAGGACGCGCCGGTGCCAGCGGCGCCTCCCGTCGGTGCGGCCCCGGCGCGGCCCGCCAAGGCCAGGACCAGCTTTCAGTTCGACCGGCGCGAGGGGCGGGCCAGATGCGTGGCCGCCGTGGGCAAGCTGGAGATCCAACTGGACCGCGACTTCACCACCATCGACCGCAGGCGGCTGGAGCAGGCCGTGCGCCTGATGCTGGATCAGTTGGACGGCTAAGTCGCCAAAGACCTTCCCCGCGGGGAAGGTCCTGACCCCGCCGAGGGTCCATGCCGCCGTTGCATCCAATCGGAAACGCACTGTTTACAGGCGTATCACTTGCCCCCGCAGACCTTGTGCTGAAGGGTTCCGGCTCAACTCCCTCTGGATCGGCTGGACATGCTGCGTTTACTCATGGGGCTGGCGTGCCTTTTCCTTGTCTTTGGTTGTGGAGAGCGGATTCCAACCGGGGCCTCCGCCCGTATCCTGTTCTTGGGCGATTCGATGTTTGCCTCCAACAAGGCGGTGGGCGGCAGTGTCGCCGATGCTGTCGAGGCCGCTCTGGGGCTTGAGGTTGTTGATCGGTCGGTCTCCGGCGCGCGGTATTTCTATGCCTTGCCCATCTCCGGCAGCGCGGGGTTGAACCTGACCCAGCAATTCCGGGAAGGGCCCTGGGATGTCATCATCGTCAACGGTGGCGGCAATGATCTGTTGTTCGCTGGCTGCGGGCGCTGCGACGGCAGCTGATCGGCTGATCAGGGGGGCGATCCCGTCCTTTGTCGCAAGCCTTCGCAAGACCGGCGCGCAAGTGGTTTATGCGGGCTATCTGCGCAATCCCGGCACCGCGACCCCGATCAAGGCCTGTGGCCCGGCCGGGAATGAACTGGATCGCCGTCTGGCCGCGCTGGACAGCCTTGATCCGGGGATGACGTTCTTGCCGATGTCGGACCTGGTCCCCTATGGTCGCCTGTCCTATCACCAGATCGACCGCATCCATCCCTCGCTCACAGGCAGCCGGGAAATCGGTCTGCGGATCGCCCGGGCGATTGGTCCAGGGTTGGGCCGTCCGCCCGGCACCTATCTGTCGACGAAAAATTAGCGTCAGTCGCCCAACAGGTCGGTGGCCGGGTTATCCTCGATCTCGACATCGGCATAGTATTTCTGGGCCTGCACGGCGGATCGGTGCAGCGAGAGCTTCATGGCGGCCGCCAGGGGCGCGCCGTCCAGCGCCGCCTGGGTCAGGAAGCCGGCGCGCAGGCCGTGCGGGCTGGCATAATCCTCGGGCAGCCCGGCGAGTCTGAGGCGATGGCGCAGGATGGGGCGCAGGGCGGCGGTGGCCAGACGGCGGGGCAGGGGGCGGTCTGACTTGGACACCGGCCGGAACAGCGGGCCCTTTGCCTCGCCCAGCAGCTCCAGCCAATGCACCAGCGCCCGCGCCGCCCGGCCTTTCATCGGCAGCTTTGGCGCCTGATCCTTGCGGGTGGTCTTGGTCTCCATGAGCCGGATCCAGACCAGGCCCTTGGCGGCAAAATCGTCGCGGCCAATGTCCTCGACGTTCAGGTTCGAGACCTCAGACCGCCGCCGCCCGCCAGAGGCAAAAGCCAGCATCAGCATGGCCCGGTCCCGGATGCCGCGATGGCTGTCATCGCAACTGGCCAGCAGCGTCTCCAGCACGTCGCGGGTGATCGGTTTGGCCGACTTCGGCGCCCGCGGCCGCGCATTGGCCCGTCGCGCCTTCTGCCGGGCCTGCTGCACCAGAGGCGCCGAAAACGGCGAGACCAGATTGCGCATCCGATGAAACGCCTGCCAGGAAGCGATCCGGCGGTCCAGCGTCGCCGGGGCAGGGCAGCTGAGCGCCACTCGGAGCCCGATCGCCTGCAGTTCCATCGCCACATCCTGCGCCGATCCCGGCCGGTCCGTCAGGTCCTGCGCATGGTCGAGAATGAACCGCAGCGCCACCTTCTCCTCCTCGGGCCAGTGCAGGGGCTGGCCGAACGCCGCCATCTTCCAGGCCGAAATATAAGCCAGATCGCGCTCCCAGGCCCTGAGCGTATTGGGAGGCGTGCCGCGCCGATACAGCTCGGTCAGGGCGTCTTCATCGGCGTCCGACAACTGGGCGTAAGAGGGCAGGGCGAGGGTGGTCATGCGGTTCCCTTGAAATGGTAATGCAAGAATGGCATATGTAATGCATGATCGCGAAGTGCCATGGAGGCTGCCATGCCTGAATCCACCATCACCACAAAGGGCCAGACCACCCTGCCGAAGGACGTGCGCGGCGTTGCGGGCTCAGCCCGGGCGACCGGGTCCGGTATATCATCCTTGATGGCGGCGAAGTGCGGCTCGCCCGCAGCCGGCCTGTCGAAGGCCTCGTGGGCCTCTGAAGGGCAAGACGGACCGGGTGGTCAGCCTGGACGAAATGGAAGACGCCATCGCCAGGGGCGCGGTGGACGGGTGATCGGGCTGGATACCAATGTGCTGGTCCGCTTTCTGGTGCAGGATGACCCAGAGCAGGCGGCAGCGGCCACGGCGCTGATTGTGGGCCTGACCGAGACCGAACCTGGCTTTGTCTGCCGCGAGGTACTGGTGGAACTGGTCTGGGTGCTGGAACGCGCCTATGGCATGACGCGGGCGGACATAGCCTTTGCGCTGGACCGGCTTCTGGAGGCGCGCGAGTTGGTCGTCGAGGCCGCCAGATCGCGGTTGCCATCGCCGCGGACCGCTTCCGCAAGGGCGGTGCGGGGTTCTCCGGACCAGATGGTGGCGCTGGCCGGGGAGGGCGCCGGCTGCCGCGAAACGGCAAGTTTCGACCGCAAGGCTGCGGGTATCCCGGGGATGTGGCTTCTGGGGACGAATCCGGACCATTGACAGGCGCCTGGCAGGGGTTTTGCCACTATCCTTTCCCACAAATCCCTGTTCAACGCAACACCCATGATAAGGCGGACTTATCGTGTGTAATGGAGTGTAAGAGATAGGGCTTGGGTGCTGTGCAAAAATCGCCGATAATGCGCAGCATGAAATCACCGCACCTACGCAGATTGACAGCTTCCGACGAGACCGAAGGCCTTTCCGGGCCCTATGACGGGGCAGAGCCCGAGGATCCGTGGTTCTTGCCGGAAGCGGCGGAAGACCCGGAGCCCGCGCCCTTTGCGCCGCGCCGGGAACGGCTGATCTTCGAGCCGGAGGAATGGCGGGACGCCGAGGGGGTCCGGGCGGCGGATCTGGCGGCGCTTTGCCATGACGCCGGGCGGTTGGCCGAACGATTGGAGGCGCCGCCCGGCGGGGCGGAGCGGCTGGCCTTGCAGGAAGCGGCATCGCTCAGTTGGTGGTCGGGCGACCGGATCGGGGCGGATCGGCTGGGGCTCTGGCTGGCCCTGCGGCTGGGCGCCACCGGCGAGGACGCGCCGGGAGTGGCGCGGGCGGCATGGGCGGCGCGGCGGCTTGGGGCGGCACGACCCCGGGCGGGAGACTGGGGCACGGTGATCGGCGGGCACCTGGGGCTGTCGGGTGAAGATCGGGTTGGCGACCCGAGCCGGGTAGGACAGACGGGTTTGGATCATCTGGCCGCGGCCGAAAGCCGATCAGAGGCGGCGCTGGACCATCTGGCCGACACCTGCGAGGGGCTGGAGCCGATGGCGGGGCTGTCGCCGGTCACCCTGGGCTGCCTGGGGTTCCATCTGTGGCGGATGCCGGACCCCGCGCCACCGGACGCGTTGCCGGCCGACCCGCGCGTCCGCGAGGTCGAAGCGGCGGTGCTGGGTGCCCGGCTGGCGGCGGGCTTCGGGGCAGGGCAGGGCCTGCTGTTCCTGCCGCTGACGCTGACCGGGTTTTCCGCGCTGACCGCCTCCGGCCCGGCCGAGCGGCGGCTGTCGGCCTGGATCGCCGGGGCGCATCAGGCCACGTTATCGGCCCTGCTCTTGCTGAAACGGCTGTCGGACTGGCAAGCCGCGGCAGCGCAGGCCACCGCCGATCTGTCAGGTCGCACCCCGGCCCGGCTGATCGCCTGCCTCGCCCGCTGGCCGCTGGTCTCGGCGCCGCTGGCCGAAGCGGAAACCGGGGCCAGCCGCGCCGCCGTGCAGCGCAACCTGGATCTGCTGGTGGCAAGAGGATTGGCGCGGGAAGATACAGGGTCTGGGCGGCAGGGGTGTGAGGCGTGGCTAAACGATACAAGCCAGCACGGCTAGGCGCCGTCTTGAACAATCGGCACTACGAGAGACGCATGCTACGTCTCGGTCTGCGTCGTTTCCGGCTCACCGACGAAGCCTGGTCGAGACCACGATGCGCTGCTTCAAGCTGCCAGGAGGCGGGTCATGACGTGCGACTTCGACGGGCAGGTGGTCGAACTGCAGATCAGGGATGCAATCATGAACCGTTTTTCGATCTTTGGGATCCGCAAACTCAACGCGCGGGATGAGGCTGTCCACGGGAAGGGGAAACTCGACCTCAGGCTGATTTTTGCAACGGAGCCGACCCGCATCCGCCGACCTGCATATTCCCCCCCAAAGCAAAAAAGTCAGTGTTACGGAACTCTATACGAATCGTTGACAGCGGGCAGTACGGTGGCCGACGATCAACCTCTGGTTTCATCAGAAATGCCGTCGGTTGTCGGAGGTGATCTTGGAAATCAAGGCAATCGGCTCTTTCAAACCAACTGGCACAAGCCAGCACCAGCTTGATTTTCCCGAGATTGGTCTCGAGTCGGGCGGTCGTGTGCCGATGCCCACCTACACGCGTGTGCAATTCATAGATACCACGACTTTGCCGGATGGAAAGAAGCGTGATCGCTTCAGTGTCCAGGACTTTGAGTATCAAGGTCAGTTGGCCTATTCGACGCATACTGACAAGGGCACCTTGCTTATCGATCCTCCGCAATATTACGGGCCCTGCCTTGTGGTCTGGGACAAGGCGGCCGGCGAGGTCGTCGTCAGCGTTCCTTCGGATCCATTCGTGGCCAAAGTGAAAGCGAAGGCGGTGTCCGAACCAGGAGTGCCGGACGGCACGTTCGAGATCCGGCCTTGGCTGAACAAGTCGAAGGAAGACGGGGATTTCGTGTGTGAATCCTACCAGGGAGACGCCCCCACGCATGCCACTGGTGGCAAATGACGAAATACGCGTCCAAGGATACTGTCTGCACCGCGGCAATGTCAGCGCGGGATGCATCAGCGTCCAGGAGGGCGGAAAGTGGGAGGAAATTTACAGGATCCTTTCGAAATGCAGGACAAGTGACGGCCGCTCGACCGGCGCCATCATAGTCAAAGGCCATACTAGCCTGACAAGCTGACCGCGATTTATGCCGGTCAGGCTCTTATTCCGTCTCGGTACAGGAATGGCAGGCAAATTCAGAAACTGGGGCGCGCGTGGCGCCCTCTGTGAATGACACGAATCGAAATCTAGGCCTTGGAGCACTCTCCGAGCCTACGTCTGTATTGTCTTTGGTTGACACTAGTTGGTGGGGAAACATGTCGCGCAGTCGAGTTCCTTCACGACGCCCCATGTCTCCAGGATCATTCCGGATAAGTCGGCGCGGATTTCTGCAGGGCGGAAATTGCGACGCCCCTTCTGGCGAAGGCCAGTTTCGCTGGTGCCAGTGAGCATTCGGAAATCGATTTATCCTTCGTGTGGAATGACGACAGGACAAGGCTGTCGGTCATCCCTGTGATCCAGGCTCTTGGGACGGGGAACACGGGTCTTGTCGGCGCGCCCAGATTGCCGATGCCCGAGGATCTCGATCTGCCTGCAAATCCCGCGCCCGAAAAGCCGTTGGCCTGGGAACTGGCAACCGAAAGTTTCGGGCCCGATGCGCGGTTCGTCCTGCGCAGACGCGGGGCGCAGGGGCTTGATCTGGGCGGATATACCCTGCGTGTCATTAACGCCAGCATGGGGCGTGTGACGGGCCGTCAGTTCGAGATCCTGTTTCGGCGTTTCCCCGAACGGGCGACAGGCGAAGGCAAGGAGGTCATCCGAACCCGATTTCGGGTCTCGGGAGTTACCGGCCTGTGGAGCAGCATGGACTCGCCCTCGGCCGTGAAAAGCTTCTCGCTTGGTGTCCGCGATCCACAGAACAACCTAGTACCAGGACCAGAGGGCGCCGCTGTGAACCTTGTCCTGCTCAGGCAGATGATCACGGCGCAGGTCGGCCCTAATCTTGCGATCGGCCCGCCTCCGCAGCTTTCCCAGATCATCACCGTCGGTCAGGTTGAAAACACGTTTCGTCTTTTGTTCAACGGTGTGATTGGCTTTGGCGGGATCAAGTCCTCGGCATTGGTACGCGTCGATTTCGGCTACGACTGCAATTGGACTGTCAAGGTGCCCTTGGCCAGCTCGGCCGCCATCGCGATGCGGCTGCTGAACCGGGACATCGCCTTCCGCACATTCACCTTTGGCTGGAGCAGGCCAACCAAAGACGCGGCCGGGCCGGAGCCGGCCTGGAAGCAGTTGCATGTGCAGGGAAATAGCGCTGACGTCCAGGAGCAGGACATCAACCTAGGCGGCACAAGCGGCCCAAGGGCGGTGCTTCGACCATCGATCCCTTGCAGCATCCACCTGCGCGCTGTGACGACGGGCGACCAGACCGACTCGTCCGCGGCGGCGCCGGCGACCTACCTGACCGAAGCAGGGCTTGTGCTTCGCCGTGCCTGTCTGCTGCTGTCGGGCGTGCCGACCGAAGCCCTTGGTGAGTTGGACAATCTGCAGCTTCGTCTGCTGGCGCGTGTATCGGCCCCACCGACCTTCGCGCCAGGCGAACCTGTGGAACACTCTGGAACGCTTACAATCGATGGCCATGCCGAGGATGCAGCCGCAGCGAAGACGGTTACATCGCCGATCGGCAATCTGGAGATCGCCGTTCTGGCGGAACGCGAGACCAAGGCAGAGGACGCGAAAGAGCCCGCCTTGGACGAGCGGGCGGCGGTCTTCGCCGCGCGGGTACCAAGACCCGTGCTGATCGCCCAATCCTGGAAAGCCGGTCGGCGTGACCGCCCGACGACTGACTGGATCGAGTTGCATGCAAGGTTGACCCGCGCCGAACTAGCGCTGCCGGACGCCGAGTTCAGCCGGTTGCAATTCGAACCGACCGACTTACTGATTCACTACGCGCCGCAGTGTGGGCCCCGCCGAAGAGCCGCGACGGCGTTTTGCGGCTAGGCGATGTGTCCGACAGGGTCCGCGCCCGTCTTGACCTGACGCGTGCTACTTTGGGCCGGACGCGGCACGGATCTGCTGGAGCCTGAAGTTCCGCTTTACCGACATATCGCTGGTCTGCCGCGGGCCGGTGACCGGAACTCGTCGCACTGTCCCCGCGTTGCCTGTCCTATGGGTCGACAG
>JADJAB010000017.1:0-85000 GCA_016704435.1 Rhodobacter sp.
GATGCCTTTGCCCGCCACGGGGTCGCCGCCGCGCTGGACCGGATCGTCGCGCTGGTGGTGCAGCCGGGGGTGGAGTTCGGGCACGAAAACGTCATTGCCTACGCGCCCGAAGCCGCCAGCGCCCTGTCCGCCGCGCGCCGGGACCTGGGTCTGGTCTTTGAGGCGCATTCGACCGACTACCAGACCCCCGCCGCGCTGGCCGCCCTGGTCCGCGATGGCTTTGCCATCCTCAAGGTCGGCCCCTGGCTGAGCTTCGCCTTGCGCGAAACGCTGTACGGGCTGGATGCCATCGCCGCCGAACTGACCGGAACCGCCCCGCTGCGCGCCGGGATGGAGGCGCTGATGCTGGCCCGGCCCGAGCATTGGCAAAGCCACTATCACGGCACCCCGGCAGAGCAGCGCCTGCAGCGCCATTTCAGCTATTCCGACCGCATCCGCTATTACTGGGCCGATCCGGCAGCACAGGCACTGGTGACCGAGCTGATGGCCCAGCTTCCGCCACGACTGCCCGAGACGCTGATCTCGCAATACCTTGCACCGGCCTGGCCCGAGGTTCTGTCCGGCCGGACCGAATCCTCGCCCGACGCGCTGCTGCGCGCGGCGGTCGCGCGGGTGCTGCGGGTCTATGGGCGGGCCTGCCATGGCGCCGCGCCTCAGGACCCCTGAGGCAGCCGCGCTTCAACCGGCCGGGCCGGTGCCCTCACGCGCCAGCGCCAGCGCCTGGTCCAGCACCCTGCGGTCACCGATGTGATTGGCCAGCACCAGCACCAGCCGCGCATTCATTGCGTGGCTTTCGGCCTCGGTCAGGCCCCTGTGGGCAGCCAGGAGGCTGGCGTATAGGCCATCAGGATCGGCCATGTTCGGCGTGGTGATCAGCTGGCTCATGTCCGCCCCTCCCATGCGGCGGCAAGCGCCGCGGCGACATCCTCCGACGTCGCCTCGACCCAGCGCGCCGCGACGATCTGGTCGGGCCGGATCAGGTAAAGCCCAGTCACCTCAGACGCCAGCCATCGCCGGATCACGGCCGCGTTCGGTTGCGGCCGGATCACGGGCAGACCCGGCACCTCGGGCGCCTCGCCAAAGGCCACCAGCACAAAGCGCCCGCCCAGACGGTCAATCAGCCAGCCATCCCCCTGCGGCGCATCCGGCGCCACCGATCCGGGCCGCGCGCCATCGGGCAAACGCGCATCATCGGGCGCATTCAACGGATAGACACAGGGCTTTGACAACCGCCCTGAATTCACCATCGGCCGCGCGAACTCGGCCCGCCCCGCCAGATCCAGCACCGCATCGCGGAACAATCGCTCCACCCCATGAGCCGGAGACATGAACCGTGTCGAACGGGACGAGTTCATCAGGTTCTCATCCGCCCCGAACGTCCGTTCACGATCATAGGCCGCCAGCGCCTTCTCCGGCGCGCGGCCCTGCACCACCGCCGCCAGCCGCCAGCCCAGCGCATCGACATCCTGCAACCCGCTGTTGCCGCCGCGCGCGCCAAAGGGCGATACCAGATGCGCGCTGTCACCGGCAAAGATCACCCGATCATGCACGAACTTCCGCAACCGCCGGCACTGGAAGGTGTAGATAGAGGTCCAGTCCAGCGTGAAATCGCGGCGTCCCACCACCTTCTCGATCCGCGGGATGATCCGCTCGGGCAGCTTTTCCACCTCGGGGTCGGCATCCCAGCCCAGTTGCAGGTCGATGCGGTAGATGTTGTCGGGCTGCTTGTGAAGAAGCGCCGACTGGCCGGTGTGAAAGGTCGGTTCGAACCAGAACAACCGCTCGCTGGGAAAATCCGCCTGCATCTCGATATCGGCAATCAGGAAGCGCTCCTCGAACAGCTCGCCCTCGAACTCCAGCCCCAGCATGGCGCGGATCGGGCTGCGTGCGCCGTCGCAGGCGATCACCCAAGTCGCCTCCAGCGCATAGCTGCCATCCGGGGTTTCGACCGTCAGTACGGCATGGTCCGCATGCTGGTCCACCGCCGTCACCCGGTTTTTCCAGCGCAGGTCAGTGCCGACGGCCAGGGCGCGCGCGACCAGATATTCTTCGACCCGGTATTGCTGCAGGTTCACGAAGGCCGGCATCTTGTGGCCGTCTTCGGGAAGAAGGTCGAAGCTGAACACCTCTGCCTCGCGGTGGAAAGTGCGACCGACCTTCCAGGTCACGCCCTTGGCCACGCAGGCCTGCCCCACCCCCAGCCGGTCCAGCACCTCCAGCGCGCGCTTCGACCAGCAGATCGCCCGGCTGCCGACCGACACCACATTGTTGTCATCCAGCACGACCGAGGGCACGCCGTGGTTCGCCAGTTCCACCGCCATCGCCAGCCCGATCGGCCCGGCACCAATGATCACAACCGGGTGCCGCGGCTCGACTTCCGTCAACCCGCGCGGTGCCACATAGTCAAAGGGCTTGTGGTCGTAAGGCATGTCCCCTCCCCGGAATGCTGGCTTCATCTTGGCCAAAGTACTCCGGGGATTCCGGAAGGCTGGCCCCCCGGCGTTGGCCCCGGTTACGATTTCAGCCCTGCAGCGCTTCCCACATCTGGCGGTCGCGTTCGGCCGTCCAGATCCGCGGGCTGTCCAAACCCCGCGCTTCGTCATAGGCGCGAGCCACGTTGAACGGCAGGCAATGCTCATAGATGGCAAAGCCCTTGAACTTGCCGTCGCATTCCGCCCGCACCGCGTCCCAGGCTTCCTTCAGGCTGCCGCCCCGTGCCGCCACCCGTGCCGCCGGGCGATAGGTGCTGTCGATGAAATCGGCCGTGGATTCGATGGCCTTGCCGACCATGTCACGCCCCACCAGCGCATCGCCGCGGCCGGGCGCGATGGCAACCGGATCAAAGGCCGAAATCGACTCCAGCGTGCCGCCCCAATCGGCGAAATGCCCGTCGCCACAATAGCAGGCCGAGTGGTATTCGACGATATCGCCGGTGAACATCACCTCGGCATCCGGCACCCAGACCACGGCATCGCCTGCGGTATGGGCGCGGCCCAGATGCATGATGTCGACCCGCCGCCTGCCCAGATAGACCGTCATCGCGTCGCTGAATGTCGTGGTCGGCCAGGTCAGGCCGGGAATTTCCTCATGCCCCTGGAACAGGCGCGGAAAGCGCCCGAACTCGCTGTCCCAGTCCTCTTGCCCGCGTTCCACCACCATGGCCCGCGCGGCATCCGACATGATCACTTCCCGCGCGCCATAGGCCGACGCGCCCAACACCCGCACCGCATGGTAGTGCGTCAGCACCAGATGGGTGATCGGCTTGTCCGTTACCCCCCGTATGCATTCGATCACCTTGCGCGCCAGTCGTGGCGTCGCCTGCGCCTCGACCACCATCACCGAGTCATCGCCGATGATGACGCCGGTGTTCGGATCGCCCTCGGCGGTAAAGGCCCAGAGGCCGGCGCCCACTTCGGTGAAACTGGTCTTCTTTTCCGTCAGATCGCCGGCGGATGCGAATCCCTTGGCCATATCATTCCCCTTGCCGGGCTTCGATTCCCGTGATTCCCTGCGCCGCATGAGCAAACGCATTCCATACCTGATCACTGCCCTGATCGTCACCCTTGCGGCCGCCTATCTGTTGTGGATCGGACAAGAACCGATCTGCAAATGCGGCGACATCAAGCTGTGGCAGGGCCAGGTCGTCAGTTCCGAAAACAGCCAACACATATCGGACTGGTATACCCCCAGTCACATCATCCACGGTTTCCTGTTTTTCGGCGTGCTGTGGCTTGTCGCCCGACGCCTTGCCCTTGGCTGGCGGCTGGCCATCGCCACGCTGATCGAAAGTGCCTGGGAGATCGTCGAGAACTCCGAAACCGTGATCGAGCGCTATCGCAGCGTGACGATCAGCCTCGACTACTACGGCGACTCGGTGCTGAATTCGGTCTGCGACATCCTGGCAATGACGTTCGGCTTTTTTCTGGCCTCGCGCCTGCCGGTCTGGGCGACGGTTACGCTTGCGCTGTCCTTCGAGGCCTTCACGATCTGGATGATCCGCGACGGGCTGGCGCTGAACGTGCTGATGCTGCTTTACCCCCTCGACTGGATGGCAGGCTGGCAGGCGGGCCGCTAGCGTCACCGCCCCGCCCCCACCGGGTCTTTATGCGCCGCCAGAACCCGCCCCGCGCAATCGCCAAAGCCGATCCGATAGCCCGCCCCTTGCGCATGGCCGCGCAAGGTCAGCGTATCGCCATCTTCCAGAAAACTGCGCCTGCCGCCCGTTATCTCCACCGGCTCCTTGCCGCCCCAGGACAATTCCAGCAGGCTGCCCCGGCTGTCCTTCGTCGGCCCCGAGACGGTGCCCGACCCCAGAAGATCGCCCACCGTCATCGGGCAGCCGCTGGTCGTATGATGCGCCAGCTGCTGCGCGGCGGAATAATACATCTCGGCGTAGTTGGTGCGCGACAGCACGGTCTCGGCGCCGCCTTCCGGCTGCAAAGCCACTTCCAGCGCGATGTCATAGAGCATCGGCCCCATCTCTTGCAGATGCGGCAGCAGCGGCACCTCGCGGTCGGGGGTGGAAACCCGGAACGGCTCCAGCGCCGCCTTCATCACGATCCAGGGGGAAATCGTCGTCGCCGTCGCCTTGGCCTGGAACGGCCCCAGCGGCTGATACTCCCAGGCCTGGATGTCACGCGCCGACCAGTCGTTCAACAGCACATAGCCAAAGATCATCGCATCGGCTTCGGCGACCGACACCATGCCTTCGGACGCGCAGCCAACGACCGCGCCCATCTCCAGCTCCAGATCGAACCGGCGGCTGGGCTGGAACGACGGCAGCGCATGATCCGGCCCCTTCACCTGCCCCCATGGCCGTCGCACCGGGGTGCCCGAGACCACCACCGAAGACGCCCGGCCATTGTAGCCGATCGGGATATGCAGCCAGTTCGGCGGCAAGGCGTTCTCCGGCCCCCGGAACATCGAGCCGACGTTGAACGCATGGTTCCGCCCGGCATAGAAATCGGTGTATTCGGCCACAAGAAACGGCATGTGCAGGGTCGCATCGGAAAGCGGCACCAGACAGGGCTCCACCTCCGCCCGCAAGGCCGACCCTTCGTGCAGCATCTTGCCAAGCCGCGCCCGCAAGCTTGCCCAGACCTCTGGCCCCGCCTCCATCACATCATTCCAGAACGGCACGTCCAGCAGTGGCCCACCGTCCAGAACCAGCAGCCCTGCTTCCTCCAGCCCCGCCACGTCCAGAACGAAATCGCCAATCGCCACGCCACAGCGCGGCTCATCCCCCGCAACCGAGAATACCCCGCAGGGCAGGTTGTTCAGGGGAAATTGTCCCTCTGCCTGATTGGCACTTTCCACCCATGACCGGATCAGACCCACTTCCTGCGCCCCTTCATCTTGGCAAAAATACTCCGCGGGGGTCCGGGGGCGCGAAGCCCCCGGTCCGTCCCGTCAACTCACTTGACGCCCGGGGTTCCGTCGAACTTCTTCTCCAGAGACCCCCAGCAGTCGATATAGTCTTCCTGCAGATGCCCCGCCGTGGCGGCAAAGGGCGTCAGGTGCTGCGGAAACCGGGTCTCGATCATGAAGGACATGGTGTTGTCCAGCTTTTCCGGCGCCAGATTGGCGTTTGAGGCCCCCTCGAACGCCTGCTGATCCGGCCCGTGCGGCAGCATGCAGTTGTGCAGGCTCATGCCACCGGGCACGAACCCCTTCGGCTTGGCATCATAGATACCGTAGATGTTGCCCATCAATTCCGACATGACGTTCTTGTGGTACCATGGCGGGCGGAACGTATTCTCGGCGACCATCCAGCGTTCGCGGAAGAGCGCAAAGTCGATGTTCGCGGTGCCCTCGATGCCAGAAGGCGCGGTCAGCACGGTGAAGATGCTGGGATCAGGGTGATCGAACAGGATCGCGCCGACCGGGCAATAGGTCTTCAGATCATACTTCACCGGGCAGTAGTTGCCATGCCAGGCCACCACGTCCAGAGGCGAGTGGCCGATCTTCGTCTCATGGAACTGGCCGCACCATTTCACGGTGACGGTCGACGCCGCCTCGCGGTCCTCGAACGCCGCCACCGGGGTCTTGAAATCGCGGCGGTTGGCCATGCAGTTTGCTCCGATCGGGCCGCGGCCGGGCAACTGGAACTTCTGGCCGTAGTTTTCACAGACGAAGCCGCGACACGGGCCTTCCAGCACCTCTGCCCGGTAGACCAGACCGCGCGGCAGGATGGCAATCTCTTGCGGCGCGATGTCGATGATCCCCAACTCGGTGCAGAACCTCAGGCGGCCTTCCTGCGGCACCACCAGCAATTCGCCATCTGCCGAGAAGAAGTAGTCATCCTTCATCGACTCGGTCACCAGATAGACATGGCTGGCCATGCCGGTCTGCGTGTTCACATCGCCCGCCGTCACCATGGTGCGCATGCCGGTCAGCCAGGTCAGCGCCTGCCCGGTATGTTCCACCGGATCCCAGCGGTATTGACCAAGCGAGATGATGTCAGGGTCAATCAACGGCGCCGATTTCCACAACGGCAGGTCGATCTTCTTGAACCGGTGCGTATGCTTGACCGAGGGCCGGATGCGATAGCACCAGGTCCGCTCGTTCTGATGGCTGGGCGCGGTAAAGGCGGTGCCGGAAAGCTGCTCGCCATACAGCCCGTAGTTGCACTTCTGCGGGCTGTTCATGCCCTGCGGCAGGGCACCCGGCAGGGCCTCGGTCTCGAAATCATTGCCGAAGCCGGGCATGTAGCCCTCGACCGTGCCCTTGGTGTCGACGGCCCGGACCAGACCGCTGTGGCGTGCTTCAATGTTCATCGCCGCCCTCCCCCGCGCAAAAGATGAAAAGATGAGTCTCGCTTGTGGGGAAATTATCGTTGCACTTGCAACGAAGTCAAGGGCCACTCCTGCGCCCAAGTCGGATCAGCGCGCCATGCCGCGCAGCGCAAGCAAGGCGGCAAGGCTGGCAGGGACGGTCAGGCACAGCAGCAGCCAGAAGAATCCGCGTTCCCCCATCCCGGCGGACAGGGCAGACAGGACCAGCGGCATGGAGATGCCGCCGACAAGGCCGGCCGACAGGATCACCGGGGTCACGCGCGGGTCGTCGCCCATCTTGCGGGCGGCGGTGACGAAGAAGCCGGGAAAGAACATGCCGCAGGAAATCCCCAGCGCGACGAAGGCCGGGCCTGGCGCCCAAAGCACCGCAACCAGCGCGGCAAGCGCGGCCCAGGCCATGGCGGCAAGGTACAGCGCGAAGGACGGCACCCGATGCGCCATCACGCCCAGCACCACCCGTGCCAGCAGGAAAGCGACGAAGAAGCCGGACAACAGCCGCGCGGCCGCGGTCTCGGTCTCACCCGCCGTGACGAGGGCGGTGGGGCCGAGGCCGATCAGGCTGGCCTCGATCCCGATGCCGATGGCGCCGAAGGCCATGATCGGCCAGTGGATGCGAAAGCCGGACCGCACTGGCGGGGCGCCGGAGGCGGGTGCCCCGCCTTCTCGCCGGCGAAAAGCCAGATCGCCGCGCACAGTGCCGCCGTCATCGCAAAGGCAAGGGCCGATGCGCTGCCCAGCCCGACAAAGATCAGCGGCGCTGCAATAGCCCCCGCCGCGAAGGCCGCGTTCAGCAAGCTCAGCATCGAGGCGCCGCGCGGACCGAACGCCTTCAGCACGCGCGGGTTGAAGGTGGCCGTCGCCAGGCCAAAGCCGGTGCCGAAGACCAGCGCGCCCAGCAGCATCACCGCCCAGCCGGGCTGCACGGCCATCATCGCTGCCCCCAGCGCCAGCAGCCCCAGCACATGGCGCGGCTGCGCGCGCTGGCCAAAGCCATAGGTCGATCCGACGCCCAGCGCGCTGCCGATCCAGAGCGCCGAGATCAGGACCGCAGACTGCCCCTCTGCCAGCAGGAAAAGCCGCGTCAGTACCGGCAGCGCCGGCCCGAACAGCGCCTGTCCGAAGCCCATCAGCACAAAGGTCGCCAGCCCGACGGCCAACAGTCGCCGCCTTGCCGCCAGTTCGTCCTGCACGTCCGGTTACTCCTGCCACTGCGGCACAGCCTTTGCCCGGCGGCGCGGAACTGTCAACGCTTGCAGGCGGGCAGTCTTTGGGTCAGCAATGGTCGGACCAAGCCCGAATGCCCCTGCCATGCCCCAGTTCGACCTTTCAGCCTTTCTGCCCTATCGGCTGGCCGTCGCATCGGCCCGCGTGTCGAAGGATTTCGCCGACCGATACCGGGCCGAATTCGGTCTTTCCATCCCGGAATGGCGCGTGCTGGCGCATCTGGCGGGGGGCGATGCGGTTTCGGTGCGCGAAATCCACGCGCGGGTGGACATGGACAAATCCAAGGTCAGCCGGGCGGCGGCGCGGCTGGAAAGTGCCGGACTGATCGAAAAGCGGGAAAGTGCCGTGGACCGGCGGCTTCTGGACATGCGGCTGACGCCGCAGGGGCATGACCTGATCGGACGGATCATGCCCATTGCCGATAGGTTTCAGTCCGATCTCGAAACCCGGCTGGGCGCCGATGCAGCACCTTTCCGCCGTGCCTTGCGGGCATTGCTGGGGGAAGAATGATCACGCTTTACGACTATTGGCGGTCCTCTGCCTCCTACCGCGTCCGGATCGCCTTGAACCTGTTGCGGCTGCCCTACACGGCGGTGCCCGTGAACCTGTTGGAGCGCGCGCAAAAGGCCCCGGCGCATCTCGCGCGCAATCCGCAAGGCCTGGTCCCGACGCTGGAGATCGACGGGTCGATCCTGACCCAGTCGCTGGCGATCATCGAATACCTGAACGATACGCATGGCGGGCTCTTGCCCGTTGACGCGCCGGGCCGGGC
Source organism: Rhodobacter sp. (assembly GCA_016704435.1). Lineage (GTDB taxonomy): Bacteria > Pseudomonadota > Alphaproteobacteria > Rhodobacterales > Rhodobacteraceae > Pseudogemmobacter. The sequence goes on from JADJAB010000017.1 coordinate 8,791, forward strand.
ACGGGTGCGGGCGCTTTCCCATGCTGTGGCGATGGAGATCGCGCCAATCTGCAACCTGTCGGTGCGCAACCATGTGGCCAGCCTGACCGGTGGCGCCTTTTCGGCCGACGACTGGCAGCGCCACTACATGACCGCCGGGCTGGACTCGCTGGAACGGATGCTGGATGCTCCGCAAACCGGAGTGTTCTGCCATGAAGACACTGTGAGCATGGCCGACCTTTGTCTTGTGCCGCAGGTCTACAATGCCCGCCGTGCCGGTCTGGACGTGACGTCATGGCAGACAATCGCGCGGATCATGGCCAAGCTTGAGACGATTCCCGCCGTTCAGGCGGCCCATCCCGACGAGGTGAAGCCATGACCGATGTCTACATCCTTTCCGCCACCCGCACCGCCATCGGCACTTTCGGCGGGGCGCTGGCCGCGATGCCGCCGATCGACATCGCCACCCAGGCCGCAAAGGCCGCGATCGAGCGCGCCGGAGTTGAACCCGCACAGATCGGCACCGTGGTATTCGGTCATGTCATCAATACCGAGCCGCGCGACATGTACCTTTCGCGCGTCGCTGCCATACAGGCGGGCGTGCCCGACAGCACGCCGGCGATGAACGTCAACCGGTTGTGCGGGTCGGGGGCGCAGGCGATTGTCTCGGCCACGCAAGCCCTTATGCTGGGCGATGCCGACATCGCGCTGGCGGGCGGGGCGGAGTGCATGAGCCGCTCGCCCTATGCCCTTCCCGCCGCGCGCTGGGGCCAGAAGATGGGGGACACGAAGGCGCTGGACATGATGACCGGCGCGCTGACCTGCCCCTTCGGCACCGGACACATGGGGGTGACGGCCGAGAACGTGGCGGCCGCGCATGGCATCAGCCGCGCCGATCAGGATGCCTTCGCACTGGAAAGCCAGGCGCGGGCGGCGCGGGCGAATGCCGAAGGGCGGTTTGCAAGCCAGATCACCCCGGTCGAGATTGCCAGTCGCAAGGGGCCCGTGACTTTCGCGGTCGACGAACACCCCAAGGCGACCTCGGCCGAGGGCCTGGCCGGGTTGCGGCCGGCGTTCCAGAAGGATGGCACGGTGACGGCGGGCAATGCCTCGGGCCTGAACGATGGCGCGGGCGCGCTGGTGCTGGCGCGGGAAGGTGCTGCCAAGGGGCTGAAACCGCGGGCGCGGATCATGGGCTGGGCAGTGGCGGGGGTGGACCCGAAGGTGATGGGGCTGGGTCCGATCCCGGCGGTAAGGGCGCTTTGCGCCAGACTGGGCGTCACGCCGCAATCCTTCGACGTGGTCGAATCGAACGAGGCCTTTGCGGCGCAGGCGCTGGCAGTTTCCCGTGCGCTGGACCTTGACCCGGCACGGGTGAACCCGAACGGCGGGGCGATCGCGTTGGGCCATCCGGTGGGGGCGACGGGCGCCATTCTCACCGTGAAGGCGCTGCATGAACTGGAACGGACCGGCGGCAAGACTGCACTGATCACCATGTGCATCGGCGGCGGCCAGGGCATCGCACTGGCGATCGAGCGGGCCTAGCCCACCGTCAAGCCTACCAGACCCGCACCGCCGACCGGGCGGACCGGCCTGTCGCGTCAATCACCGACAGGGTGACGAAGCCGGCCTCGGGCAGCGCCAGAATGCTTTCGCGGTCGCGCGTCGCCACCTGCATCGGCTGGCCATCCACCAGCCAGGTAAAGGGCGCGGTGCCGCCGCGCACCCGCACCATCAGGCCCGCCGGCAAGAGCTCTACCTCCGCGCCATCCGGCGGGAAGGCCACGGCGGGCGCATCGGCATCGGCCTCGAACGCTGCCGTGCGCGAGCGGAACCGCTGCAGCGGCTGCGGCAGCTGGGCGTTCGACACCAGCAGCGTGGCGGGCGGCGCGGGCGGCTGCGGGTCCAGCTTCGGCTTCAGCCGGTTGAAGGCCTGAAACAGCACCGGTGCAGCCAGATCGGCCCCGAACATCCCCGGCACCGGCGTGCCATCGGCCCGGCCCATCCAGACCCCGATCACATGCCGCCCGTCGAACCCGATCGCCCAGGTGTCGCGGTGGCCATAGGAGGTGCCGGTCTTGTAGGCCAGCCGGTTCGACGGCGCACCGGGCGGCGGCGCCAACCCGGCCAGGATATCACCCACCTGCCAGGCGGCGACGGCGCCGATCAGGCGCTGCCCCTCCGGCCGGTCGCCCGCCATCCGCCAGCTCAGCGGCAGCGCAACGCCGCCGCGCGCAATGGCGGCATAAAGCTGCACCATGTCCTGCAGTGTGACCCCGACCCCGCCCAAGGCCAGAGCAAGACCCGGCTGGCCGCCCGGCAATTCATACTTCATCCCCGCCTTGCCCATGGCCGACAGCAGTTTGGCCGGGCCCAGCGCCTCGGTCAGCATCACCACCGGGATGTTCAGCGACATCTGCAACGCCTCGCGCACCCGGATCGTGCCGCGATAGAGCTTGTCGAAGTTCTGCGGCGCATAGGTGCCGAAGACGGTCGGGCGGTCGTCGATCATCGTCTCGGGGTGGGCCAGCCCTTCGTCGAAGGCCAGACCGTAGACCAGCGGCTTCAGCGTCGAGCCGGGGCTGCGCAGTGCCGTCGTCATGTCGACAAACCCCTGCCGCTTGTCATCGACAAACCCGGCCGAGCCGACCGAGGCCAGGATTTCGCCCGACCGGTGATCGGCCACCACGATGGCCACCTGCAACGCCTCGCCGCGGCCGCGCACGGCATCAATTGCCAGCCCTTCCAGCGCCTTTTGCAACGACAGATCCAGCGTCAGATGATGCTCTTGCGCCATCGGGTCTTCGGCGCGGGCACGGTCGGCCAGATGCGGCGCATGGGCGGGAAAGGGCTTGCGCAGGCCGGGCACCTTCTCGCGCAGCGCCGCGGTCGCCTCTTCGGCATCGATCAGGTCGAAGCTGACGGCGCGGTCCAGCACCCGGTTGCGCGCGGCTTCGGCGCGGTCGGCGGCGCGGTCGGGGCGGCGGGTTTCGGGGCTTTGCGGTATCGCCACCAAGAGCGCCGCCTCGGCCGGGGTCAGCCGCCCCGGCTCCTTGCCGAAATAGGACAGCGAAGCCGCCCGCACACCTTCGAGATTGCCGCCATAGGGCGCAAGCAAGAGGTAAAGCGTCAGGATTTCGTCCTTCGACAAGCGCCGCTCCAGCGCCAGCGCCACCCGCATCTGCCGCAGCTTGCCGCCCACCTCTCCGGTGGTGCCTTCCTCCAAGAGCCGCGCCACCTGCATCGACAGGGTCGAACCGCCCGAGACGATGCGCCCGTTCCATGCTGCCTGCGCCGCCGCCCGCAGCATCGACCGCCAGTCCACGCCGGGATGGTCGCGAAAGCGCCGGTCTTCATAGGTCAAGAGCATGTCGATGTAACGCGGGTCCACGTCGGCCAGATCGACATGCAGCCGCCAGCGGCCGTCAGCCACGGTATAGGCGCGCAGAAGGTGGCCATCGCGGTCCAGCACCTCGACCGAGGTTTCCAGCGCCAGGGGCGGCAGGACCGTGGTGTCGATCCAGGCATCTACCCGGTCGCGGCCGAGCGCGGCGAGCCAGAGGCCCGCCGCCGCCGTGATGAGCCAGCGCGCCCGCATCGCCCCAGTTCGCGGCGATGGTCACCGTACCCACATCGCTGCGGGCGCGGAAATCGGGGCGGTACATATCCTCGACCGAAGCCGCCGGATGGTGGAACGTGCCCGGAGACACCGCGCGCACCACATAGGCCAGTCGGAAGCTGTTCTTCGACGACCAGTCCACCGCCGTCAGGAAGCGGTCCTGACGGAACTCGGAATGCGTCACGTCCACCAGCGCGTCCAGCCATTCCAGGTTCGCCACCGATCCACCCGACATCAGGTTCGGGTTGTCGATCTCGAACCCCGCCGGCAGCGGATCGGCCACCATCAGCCGCCCGTCGGAATAGCCAAAGGGCGTGACCTCGACCACCGCCACCAGCCGGTCGCCCACCTTCAGCGCGTCAACCGTGGTTTCCTCGCCCTCCAGCGTGTAGTAGCTGCGGGCGATGGCATAGCCCTTGCCGCCTGCCGGTTCCGGCTCGGTCGGCACGCCGTAGGTGGAAATGGTGATCGTGGTGTCCTGGCCGTCATTGGTGACGACCACCGGGGCCTGCCCATCGGTCAGCACCTTGACCAGCGGGCCCGTCGCCGGGGCTCCATCGATCTTGATGCCGGAGGTATCGGGCCGGTCGATCAGCGCATTCGCCGCCAGAAGCGCCCAGGTCGCCTCTTGCGTCGACAGATGCCCGCCCTGGATGGCGATGCGGTCGGTCAGCGCTTCGCGGTCCAGGGCGTTCGACCCGGCCTCGACCGCCAGCGTCAGCAGCGCCGCCGCATCACGGTAGTTGGTGCCGTAGTCGGCCCGCCAGACCTGCTTGGACTCGGTCGTCAGAAGCGCGCTCATCCGCGCGCCGGCCTTGCGGAACATCGCATCGGCCCGCGTCTGGTCGCCGTAAGAGGCCAGCGCCGCGCCAAGCTGCGCCTGCGCCACGGCAGTGGCGAATTCGTCGCCCTTGACGTCGGCGTAATAGCGCAGGTCGCCGATCGCCGCCGCGCCTTCGCGGGCCAGCACCATCAGCGCATAGGCCAGCGCAGTGCCACCGCCATTGACCGACGAGTCGAAGTCTGGCGCATAGTTAACCTGGTTGCGCAGGTTTGTCAGCGCGTTCTTCAGAGCCAGATCCGGCACTGCATAGCCCTGTGCCTTGGCCCGGCTGAGGAAGTCGGTCACGAAAGCATCCAGCCACATGTCGCCCGACCCCGCGCCCCAGAGGCCGAAGCCACCTTCGGAGCCCTGATTGGCCAGGATCTCGACGATCGCCTCGTCGATCCGGGTCTGGATGTTCTCGGCCCCCTTCAGGTCCATCACGCGGGCCACTTCGTCGAAATAGAGCAGCGGCAGCGCGCGGCTGGTCATCTGTTCGGTGCAGCCATAGGGATAGCGGTCCAGCGAGGCCAGAAGGCCGGGCGCATTCAGCCGCGCGAGGGGGCCAATGGCCATGACCGACTTGCCCGAACCCGCAACCATCCCCGTGAACACCGCCTGATCGAAGGTAAAGCTCTGGCCCTTCTTCAGCTCCAGCCGGCTGATCTTGGCAATCTCCGGATCGTTCACCTGAACCGGCAGGGTCAGGGTCTTTTTCAGCGCCTTGCCGTCCGGCGTGGTCAGGGTCACGTCGATGGACTGGATGCCCACGGCGCCAGCAGTCACAGGCACCTCGAACACCGCCTTGCCGTTGTCGGCAAGGTCAAAGCCCGAGGGCACTTCGCCCAGGGTCACGCCATTCGCGGTGACATCCAGCCCCATCCGGCCCGAAGGCCCGGTGGCATGGACGATCTCCAACAGCAGGCGGCTTTCGTCGCCAGGCGCCATGAAGCGCGGCAGGCTGGCGGTCACCACCACAGGATCGCGCACCAGCACGTCTTGCGACGCCTGGCCGACGCCGGTCTTCGACCAGGCCACCGCCATCACCTTGACCGTGCCGTTGAACGACGGCAGATCAAAGCTGGCGCGGGCATAGCCATCGGCGCCCACCTCAACCGGGCCGGTGAAATAGGCCACCAGCTCCTCTGTCGGAGGCGGCGCCTGCAGGTTTGCCTGCGCGCCGGAATCGCCGCCCGAGCGGACCTGCCCTTCGGCACCGTTCAGCCCGTCGATCAGGCGGCCATAGACGTCGCGGATGCCCATGCCCAGCCGGCGCTGGCCGAAGTAATGGCCCTGCGGATCGGGGGCCTGGAACCCGGTCAGGTTCAGAATGCCCACATCCACCGCGGCAATGGTGACAAAGGCCGTCTCGCCCGCAGGCACGCCTTCGACCTTCACCGCCACGTCCAACGGCCCGCGCGGGGCAGCCTCGGCGGCCATCTCGACCGTCGCCTTCAGCGCCCGTTCGCCGGGATCGATGGCGGCATGAGTCAAGCCCAATGCGCGGGCCGGGTTGCGGCCTGCCGCCACGTCCATCGGACGCAGCGCCGAGACGGTGACATAGACGCCCGCGCCCCAATCCGCCGTCACTTGCAGCGGGATCAGGTTCTCGCCTTCTTTCACCTCGATGGCTTCCATATGGACCAGCCGGTTCGACAGCACCGTCACCAGCGCCGTCCCCGCCGCGCGCGGAACAACCCGCAGGGTCGCCGTTTCGCCCGGCTTGTAGGCCGGCTTGTCCAGCGACAGTTCCAGCGTGTCGGGCGTGGCGCCGGCGTCGGCGGGCGCATACCAGCCCGCCCAGAAGGTGGTCGAAGTGGCGGCAAGCGCGCCATCCGTCCGTTCGACCACCAGTTCATATTCACCCCACGCGACCGGGCCGGAAATGGCAGCCGGCACATCGCCCAGGGTGGCCTCGCCTTCACTTACCGGCGAACGGGTCGTCACCCGCTCCCAGTTCCAGTTGCCGTAGCTTTGGTACCACTGGTAGTCGGTGTCGATCCGGTTCAGCCGCCATTTCACCTGCATCGGCGCAGGCGCCAGATCGGGGCCAACCCCGATCACCTCGAACCGCGCGTCCAGGCCTTCGCCGACCACGCCGTCGAACAGCGGCTTCACCCCGATCATCGCGGCGGCGGGCACCACTTCTGCGGTCATCCGCCGTTCCACCGGCCGGCCCGAGCCTTCGGCGACGCGCACCGTCACCAGTGCCTCGAGCGGGCGACCGGGGTCATCGACCTGGGGCAACACCAGATCGACCAGGCTGATGCCGGTCTCATCGGTGTCCGAGCCGTAAAGCGAGTCCATCACGCCAGAGAACGGGGCATCGTAGCGCCCGAAGACGTAGCCGGGGAAATCCTTCAACCCCGCCGATGCGCGCAGCAGCACCTCGCCCTCGACCGCCAGCCCGGCACCGGGCGCGCCGAACAGATACTTCGCCTGAACCGTCAGGGTTGACACCTCGCCGTTCAGCGCCAGCGGCGTGTCGTCCCTGGTCAGGGTAAAGTCGATGCGTTCGGGCAGGAAATCCTCGACCAGGAAGGTCTTGACCGCCAGCGGCGCGGCGTCCAGATCGGCCAGCACCTGCAGCGTCCAGACGCCGCGCTGGGCGCCGCCCGCGATGGGCAGCGCGAAGACATGTCCGCCCGCGCCCTTGTCCTCGACCAGCTGGCGGGAATATTCCACGCCGTCGGGCCGTTTCAGCACCGCTGTCAACGGCAGCCCCTCGACCGAGGCTGCGACCGCATCGCGCGCCAGCGCCGTGGCATAGACGGTTTCCCCGGCACGATAGGCGCCGCGATCCGTGGTCAGGAACACATCGACCGGCGGCGCGGGCTCGCGCCCCTCGACGCCGCGGTCCGACAGGTCGAACTCGGGGTCGGTCAGCGACAGGAAGGCGATGTCGGTATCGCCATCCTTCACGACGACCATGGCCGGAGAAGACCCGAAGGTGCCCCGCGTCAGGCCCGCGTCAAAGCGGGCATAGCCCTGATCGTCGGTCACCACGGTGCCGAGAACCGAGTTGGCACGGTTCAAGAGTTCCACCGTCACACCCGGTTTCGCCCCCGCCGTTCCCAGGGAACGGACAAAGACATGCAGGCCGTCTACCCCGCTCATCGTGGTCAGGCCAAGGTCCGAGACCACGAACCATTGCCAGGCCGCCGGCACGACATAGGGGTCCACCCCCGGCACCGCCGCCTTCAGAGCATAGATGCCCGCCGGACGGTCCTTCAACGCTTCGGCCAGCGGCAGGCGGGTGGTGACGTCCTTGTTCACCTCCTGGCCCACCGTCGCCGCGCCTTTCCAGATTTCCTCGCCCACCTCGTCGGTGAAATAGGACTCGGCATATTCCTGCATCGGCCAGCCGAAATAGCTGTTCTGGATCGCCCGCAGAAGGTTGCGGTCGGTAACCTGGAACAGCGTCAGCTCCAGCTTGTCGGTGTTCACCGTCTCGACCGGCAGCGCCGCATCCGCGGTTTTCGGCAGCACATAGCCGCGGCCGGGGAAGGAGACGCCGGGATTGCGGTCGCGGACATACAGCGTCAGCTCGATGTCCTTGGCCAGGCTTTGGCCATCCTTGGCCGGCAGCCCCTCGCGGAAGGTCACAGTATAGCGCCCGCCATGCGCCACGCCCACCACGCAAAGCTGGCGGTAGCCGCTGATCTCGACCGTCAGGCCGGGTTCCGGCATCTTGACATAAGTCGCGTAATCGACGCCCGAGGGCGCCAGATCCTCGGAGAACCCGGCACAGATGCGCGGGCGGGCCAGATCGGCCTCGACGTTGTTGTCGGTGACGCGGAAGCCGTATTTGCCGATCGCATCATCCAGAAGCCGCGCGGTGTCTTCGCGGTTCTGCTGCGCCTGCGCCAGCCGCAAGGCCTGCACGGTATCGCGGCCGCGACCGATCCGCTCCAGCACCTCGCCCATGGTGACCAGGATGTTGTGGCGCTGCGCAGCCGAGCCGGAGCGCAGATAGGCGTTCATCGTCGCCTTGAAGGCGCTGTTTTCGTACCAGCCGCGATCGGTCGAGGTGGCCTTTGCATTGGCCAGCGCGCGGCGGGCGTATTCCAGCCAGAGGTCAGCCGAATCCTGCCGGTTCAGCGCAGCACCAGTGAAGGCGGTGGCCATCACCCAGTTGCCTTGTGCCTCGTTCTCGGCGGCGGCCTGCAGGTGTTCCTCGACCGTCCAGGGGCCGGTCGAATGCGCCCGGCCCAGCGATTGCGCCATCTCGAAGGCAGCTGAAATGTCCCAGTCCTGCAGGAAGGTCAGCTCTGCCCGCCGGTCCCCGGCCGCCGCGATCAGGCCCGGATCGCCCGCGACCACGATGGCCGATTGCGCGCCGGCAAAGAATTGCGGATCACTGGGGTCGGTCTTCAGAAAGCAGCTTCCATTGCGGCTGTTGAAGGTGAAGGCGTCACAGCGCGAATTGGTCAGGCAGGCGCGCTCGCAGGCATCCGCCGTGGTGTCGAAAATCGACGCGATGTCGCCCCCCGGCAGGTCGGCATCCTGCGTCACGATCACGCGGCGCTCGGGAATCAGGTCCTGCGCCCATCCGGCTGCCGGAAGCGCCAGAAAAAGTGCCGCGATCGCGGCCTTGGCAAAGCTGCGCATGGAAATTCCCTCCTGTCAGATGGTGCAAACCTTTGCATGGCCCCCCGTTTCCGGCAAGCCGTCTCGCACCCGTTCAACGTTAAGTGTTGGTTCATCTTGCTGGGGCAGTCTAGTCGCGAAATCCGGATGTTGCGGCGTGCCGCGGCAACCGGGCGGGGCAGGCAGAACGTCGGCACAGGGGCGGGATGGACCTTACGGAAAGATTGGCGAAGGAAAGGCGCGGGCGCCTAGCGGCGGAACGGCTGCTGGAGCAGAAGACTCGCGAACTTTTCGCCGCCAACGAAAAGCTGGGGCTGCACGCGAGGTCGCTGTCGGACCAGATCGTCGAGCAGCGCCAGGTGGTGCATTCCGCAAGGTCGGAGGCCGCGGAGCTGAAAGGCCAGAACAGCCGCTTCCTGCACGATCTCGACCGCGCCCATACGGCGGCCGTGATGGCCGAACGGCGGCTGTGGGACTCCATCAATACCATCCGCGACGGGTTCGCCGTCTTCGATTCCTCGCTGCGGCTGGTCACCGCGAACCACGCCTACCTGTCGTTCTTTCCCGGCGAGGGCATCGCCCCGGGCATCAGCTATGCCGAGTTGATCACCCTGGCCGCCGAAATGGGCCTGGTGGATTTCCAGGGCGAGGACCGCGCCGACTGGACCGCCCGCATGATCGCCCGACTGGACGAAGACCCGGTCGAGGCGGAAACCGTCAAGCTGGCCAACGGCAGCTGGATCCGGCTGGTCGACCGCCGCGCCCGCGACGGCGACATTGTCAGCCTTGTCGTCGACATCACCGAACAAATGCGCATCTGGGCCGCGATCGAGGCTTTGCCCGACGGCTTTGTCCTTTTCGACCGGGAGGAACGTCTCTTGACCTGCAACCAACGCTACCGCGACATGTTCCCCGACAGCGCCGAGGTGTCGATTCCCGGCACTTCGTTCGAGGAATTGCTGCGCCACGGCCTCAACAACGGCCATGTCCCCGAGGCTGTCGGCCACGAGGAAGACTGGCTCGCCGCCCGCCTGCGCCAGTTCCGCGAGGCAAAGGAGGCCAGCGAATGCCAGCTTTCGGGCGGCCGCTGGATCCTGGAATCCGACCACGTCACGCCCGATGGCGGCCGCGTCGGCCTGCGCACCGACATCACCCAGCTGCGCGACCAGCAAACCGCGCTGGAGGCCGCCCGCACCGCGGCCGAGGCCGCGAACCGTGCCAAGTCCGCCTTCCTGGCGAATATGTCGCACGAAATCCGCACCCCGATGAACGGCGTCGTCGGCATGGCCGAACTGCTCTGCGATACTTCTCTTTCGGAAGAACAGCGCCTTTTTGCCGAAACCATCCGCTCTTCAGGCGAGGCGCTTCTGGTCATCATCAACGACATCCTCGACTATTCCAAACTGGAAGCCGAGAGGATGGCGCTGCACCCGGAACCCTTTGACCTGGAACGCACGATCCACGAAGTTACCATGCTCTTGCAGCCCAAGGCGCGGGGCAAGGGCATCGACCTGATGATCGACTTCGACATGTTCCTGCCCACCCGCTATGTCGGCGATCCGGGGCGGCTGCGGCAGGTGTTGACCAACCTGATCGGCAATGCGGTGAAATTCACCGACAAGGGCCATGTGCTGACGCGCGTGGTCGGGATGGAGACCGAGGATGGCCGCCAGCAGCTGCATGTGACGGTCGAAGACACCGGCATCGGCATTCCGGCCAGCCACCTCGACCATATCTTCGGAGAGTTCAACCAGGTCGAGGATGAGCAGAACCGCAAATACGAGGGCACCGGGCTGGGCCTGGCCATCACCCGCCGCCTGATCGAACGGATGGAGGGCGCGGTCTGGGTCGACAGTGAAATGGGCAAAGGCTCGTCCTTCGGCTTCCGCCTGACCCTGCCGGTGGCCGAAGGCGCCGATCCGGTGCGCCCGCCGGTCACGATCCGTCGCGCGCTGGTGGTCGACGACCAGTTCATCAACCGTACCATTCTGGAACGCCAGCTTGTGCCCTGCGGGATCGAGGTCACGCTCTGCCGCTCGGGGCTGGAGGCACTGGCCGCGCTGACCGCCACGGTCGGCCGCGAGGCCGGCTATGACGTGCTTCTGACCGACCATGACATGCCGGAGATGGACGGCCTGACCCTGGCCGCCCGCGTTCGCGCAGCGGGGCTGGAGCTGCCGATCGTGCTGTTGTCGTCCAACCCGGCCGGCGCGCGCGGGCGCGAGGAATCCGCGGCAGTGGACGCCTTCTTGCAAAAAGCCCGTCCTGCGGGCCGAGCTTTGCCGCCGCCTGGAAGACCTGGTCAGCCCGGCCATCGAGGCGCAGGTCTCGGTTTCGGCCCCGCCGGCTCCGCGCGAACAGCGCCAGATGCGCGTTCTGGCGGCCGAGGACAACAAGACCAACCAGCTGGTGTTCCAGAAGATGGTGAAGGCGATCGACATCGACCTGGTCTTCGCCGCCAACGGCCGCGAGGCAGTGGAGCTGTGGCAAAGCTTCCGACCCGACCTGATCTTCATGGATATCTCGATGCCCGAGATGGACGGCAAGGAAGCGGCCCGCGCCATACGCGCCGCCGAGCCGGAGGGCACGCATGTGCCCATCGTGGCGCTTACCGCGCATGCGATGGACGGCGATTCCGATGGAATCCTGGCCTCGGGCATCGACCGCTACATGACCAAGCCCCTGCGCAAGGCCGCGATCACCGAAGCCCTGACAGAATTCTGCCCGGCCGAGGCCCGGCCGGTCCAGCAAGCAACCGAAGACGCTGCGTAAGGGTCAGGCCGCGTCCTCTTCGGCGGCGCAACGGCTGAACACCATCCGGTCGCCGTCCGACAGGTCGGCCCGGAAACCGTAACCGCCAGTCGAAAACCCGCGCAGGTCGGCGGGGTCGGTCAGGTGGTGGTCGCACAGATACCGCGCCATGGCGCCGCGCGCCTTCTTGGCAAAAAACGACACGATCTTTGCCTCGCCCGCCTTCTCCTCAAGGAAAACCGGCGTGATCACCCGCAGCTTCAGTGCCTTGCGGTTGGCGGCGGCAAAATATTCGACCGAGGCGCAGTTCACCAGAGCATCGGTGCCCATGGCCACCGCCTGCCCCGTCAGGGCCTTGGCAATGCGGTCGCCCCAGAACGCATACAGGTCCGCCCCGCGCGGGTTTTCCAGACGGCTGCCCATCTCCAGCCGGTGCGGTTGGATCGCGTCCCAGGGCCGCAACAACCCGTAGATGCCCGACAGGATGCGCAGATGTCCCTCGGCCCAGCGCCTTGCGTCGGGGCCCATCGTCGCGGCCTCGAGCCCGGCATAGGTATCGCCGGCAAAGCATTGCACAGCCGCCTTGGCCCGCCCCGAAGCGGGCTTGCGACGGAACGCGGCGAAGCGGTCGCGGTTCAGCCGGGCCAGTGGGTCCGACAGATGCATCAGCATGCGCAGGTCCTCGACCGACAATCCGCGCGCCGCCTGGACCAGCGTCCACGCCTCGCCCGCGAAGGCCGGTTCGGTCAGCGAGGCACCTGCCGGCAAGGCACGCAGCACCTCGTCCAGCCGCTTCGCAGGGGAGATCACGCAGAGCATTGTCGTCCTCCTTGCCGTGTTCAGGCGTCGCGCAGGATGGCAAGGAACGCCTGCCCGAAGCGTTCGGCCTTTTGCGCGCCCATGCCCTGTACCCGCTCCAGATCATCCAGGGTGCGGGGGCGGCGTTCGGCAATGTGGCGCAGCGTCGTATGGGTGCAGGACAGGGGCTTGCCGGTGCCGTCCTCGCCCCGCTGCAATTGCAGTTGCACCTCGGCCAGCCGGTCGAAGACCGCGCCTTCGGGTCGTCCGGCCAGCGCCATCCGCGACGGATGCAATGCCTGCGCTTCGCCGCAGATCACCTCTAGAAACGCCCGCCCGTAGCTCTCCAGCTTTTTCGCCCCAACCCCGGTGATGCCCGCAATCTGGTCCAGGTTGACGGGCCTCTTTTCCGCCATCTCGATCAGCGTGCGATCGGCAAAGATCACATAGGCCGGGACCGAAGCCGCCTCGGCCAACGCCCGCCGCTTGGCCTTCAGCGCCGACAACAAGGGCGCATCCTCCTCGGCCACCTGAGAGCGCACGATGGTGCGCGACACAGCCTTCATCGCATCCTTGCGCAGGGTCACCTGCACTTTGCCCCGCAAAACGGGTCGCGCGCCTTCGGTCATCCGCAAGGCGCCGTGGCGTTCAGGGTCCGAAACACCGCGGCCCATTCGACCTTGTTCAACTCGCGACCCACGCCAAACGTGGGCAATTGATCGTGCCGCCATTGCTGCACCTTGTCATTTTGCGTGCCCGTCAGAACGTCGATCAGATGGCCCGCACCGAACCGCTCTTCCGTGCGCAACACGGCCGACAACGCTTTGCGCACCGCATCGGTGGCGTCGAACAGATCGGCGGGCCGGTCGCACAGATCGCAATTTCCGCAAGGTTTCGGGTCTTCGCCAAAGTAGCGCAGCAATACCTGACGGCGGCACGCCACCGCCTCGGCCAGCCCCAGAAGCGCGTTCAGCCGGCCATGGTCGGCCTGCTTGCGTTCCATCGGGGCGACACCCTCGTCGATCTGCTGGCGACGAAAGCGGATATCTTCCGGGCCATACAACGTCATGGTTTCGGCAGGGCTGCCATCGCGGCCCGAGCGGCCGATTTCTTGATAATAGGATTCGATCGACTTCGGCAGATCGGCATGCGCGACCCAGCGGATGTCGGGCTTGTCGATGCCCATGCCAAAGGCCACCGTTGCCACCACGATCAGCCCGTCGTCGCGCTGAAACCGGGTTTCCACGAATCGGCGCTGCTCTGGGTCAAGCCCCGCATGATAAGCCAGCGCCAGATGGCCTTCGGCCTTCAGCGCGGCGGCAAGGGTTTCGGTCTTGGCCCGCGTGCCGCAATAGACGATGCCTGATTGTCCCCGGCGGGTGGCGGCAAAGGACAGTATCTGCTCGCGTGGCTTGTCCTTCACGGCAAAGGCCAGGTGGATATTCGGCCGGTCGAACCCGCGCAGGAAGGTGGCCGGGGCGTGCCCGTCGAAAAGCCGCGTCACGATCTCGGCCCGGGTTTCTTCATCCGCGGTGGCGGTAAAGGCGGCCAGCGGCACGTTCAGCGTGCGGCGCAACTCGCCTATGCGCAGGTAGTCGGGACGGAAGTCATGGCCCCATTGCGAAACACAATGCGCCTCGTCCACCGCAATCATCGTCACGCCGATCCGCCGCAGCATCGGCAGGGTGGCCGTGGCGCCCAGCCGTTCCGGTGCCATGTACAGCAGCTTCAGCCGGCCTTCGTCCAGCGCGGTGAACACCTGTTCGGTTTCGTCCTCGGTATTGCCGGAGGTCAGCGCCCCCGCCTCGACCCCGGCTTCTTTCAGCGACCGGACCTGATCGCGCATCAGGGCGATCAGAGGCGAGCTAACCCCCGTCACCCCACTGCGGCACAGCGCGGGCAACTGGAAACACAGCGACTTGCCGCCGCCGGTCGGCATGATGGCCAGCGTGTTGCGGCCCGCCAGAACGGCGTCCACGATTTCTTCCTGTCCCGGCCGGTATCCGGCAAAGCCGAAAACCTCGGCCAGAAGCGCGGCGGGATCGGGCATCAGTAGAAGGCGGCGGCGTTGTTCTGCAGCACGATGCGCAACACAAAGACCGCAAGCAGCACGATCAGCGGCGCGAAGTCGATCCCCGAGGCCGCGGGCACGATGCGGCGGACCTGGGAATACATCGGCTCCAGCATCCGGGTCAGGCCATCCCAGATCTGGGCGACCAGCGGCTGGCGCAGGTTCAGCACCTGGAAGTTGATAAGCCAGGACATGATGACATGCGCCAGGATGACGAATTGCACCACGTCCAAGATCAGCATCAGAATCTGGTAAAGCGATGTCATTCCCGGCCCATCCACAAGCTGTGGTGTCTTAGGTAGCGCGCCACCCCAACAAGGGCAATGCCCAACGCGAGGTCACGCTTGACCTTTGCGGCCCTTGGCGGCAGGCGGGGGCCGCAAAGGAGACCCGGATGTACCCCTATCTTCGCATGGTCAAGGAAGCTCTGAAATTCAGGAACGCGCCGCTGCACCCGCTGGACACGCATGTCAGCCATCATCTGTGCTGGCCGCAGGACATCGACCCATGGATGGAATTGAACAACGGCCGCACGCTGACGCTGTTCGATCTGGGTCGCATTCCGATGGCCACGCGCACCGGGCTGCACAAGGCTGCCCGCGCAAAGGGCTGGGGACTGGCGGTGGCGGGCGCCTCGGTCCGCTACCGCCGCCGTGTGAAGATGTTCGACCGGATCGAGATGCGCAGCCGCCTCATCGGCTGGGACGCCCGCTTTGTCTATATGGACCAGAGCATGTGGGTGCGCGGGGAGTGCACCTCGCAGTCCCTGCTGCGCAGCGCGATCACCCGGGGCAAGCGCGGGATCGTGCCGCCAGCGGAGATGGCGGTCGCGCTGGGGCTGGCGCCCGAAAGCCCCGCTCTGCCCTGCTGGGTGGCCGACTGGATCGCCGCCGACTCCACCCGACCCTGGCCTCCGCAGGCGTGACGCTTGCGCCGCGAGGTGGTTCCGGGGCAGTGTCGCGGCCAATCACAGGGGGCAGGCGATGATCAGCGCGCGGAAACGCATCTGGGGCTGGTATTTCTTCGATTGGGCCAGCCAGCCTTACAACACGCTGCTGCTGACCTTCATCTTCGGTCCCTATTTCGCCGAGGTCGCCCGCGCCCATTTCGCCGCCGGGGGCGCGGATACCGAGGCCGCAAAGGCGCTGTCGCAGGCCTACTGGACCTCCGGCCTGACCATCACCGGCATCCTGATCGCCATCCTCTCGCCGGTACTGGGCGCCATATCCGACGGCGCAGGGCGGCGGATGCTGTGGATCTGGCTGTTCTCGGGCCTTTATGTGCTGGGATCGTTCATGCTTTGGTGGACGCTGCCCGTCATGCCCACGCTGTTCTGGCCGGTGTTCTGGTTCGCCATCGGCTTCGTCGGGATGGAACTGGCCACCACCTTCACCAACGCCCTGATGCCCGACCTGACCGGGGCCGAGGAAATGGGCAAGATCTCCGGCTCGGGCTTTGCCTTCGGATATGCTGGGGGCGTGCTGGCGCTGGTCGTCATGCTGCTGTTTCTTGCCGAAAGCGCCGACACCGGGAAAACGCTGACCGGCCTGTCGCCCGCCTTCGGGCTTGACCCGGCGATGCGCGAGGGCACCCGCGCCGTCGGCCCCTTTACCGCGATCTGGTTCGCGGTCTTCATGGTGCCGTTCTTCCTTTGGGTGCGCGAACCGAAGCGCAGCGGCAGGCGCCTTTCGGTCGGCCAGAGCCTGGGCCAGCTGGTGCAGGCGGTCAGGGACCTGGTGCATCGCCGCAGCCTGGCGACCTTTCTCGTAAGCTCGATGTTCTACCGGGACTCGCTGAATGCCGTCTATGGCCTGGGCGGGGCCTATGCCAGCAACGTCATGGGCTGGTCGGTCACGCAAAGCGGGATCTTCGGCATCCTGGCCGCGATCACGGCGGCGGGGTTCAGCTGGGCGGGCGGGCGGATGGACGCGCGCTTTGGCCCGAAGGTGGTGATTTCCTGGTCGATCCTTGCGCTGACGGCGGTGGTCGCGGTGATGGTCGGGCTGACGCCGGAAAGCGTCTTCGGCATTGCCATGGCCGAAGGGTCGGCCCTGCCCGACGCGGTCTTCTATCTCTGCGGCGCGGTGATCGGTGCGGCAGGCGGCACGGTCCAGGCGGCCAGCCGGACGCTGATGGTCTATCACGTCACGGCGGAAACGGCGGCCAGCGGCTTTGGTCTTTACGGTCTGTCGGGCAAGGCCACCGCCTTTCTTGCCCCGGCCATGGTCACCGCCGCCACCTATGCCAGCGGCAGCGCGCGCATCGGCATTTCCCCCGCTTATCGCGCTGTTCCTTGT
Source organism: Rhodobacter sp. (assembly GCA_016704435.1). Lineage (GTDB taxonomy): Bacteria > Pseudomonadota > Alphaproteobacteria > Rhodobacterales > Rhodobacteraceae > Pseudogemmobacter. The sequence goes on from JADJAB010000017.1 coordinate 25,719, forward strand.
CGGCCTGATCCTGCTACTCTGGGTCAACCCAAAAGGTGAGAAACCCTGATGATCTTTCGCGTTGCCCTGTGCCTTGCCCTTCTCGTCCCGGCCCCGGCGATGGCCGAAAAGCTGGCCAACAAGCTGTTTGGCGCCATGGACTATCCCAGCGGGCAGGCGGCCATGCCGGTCGGATCCTACGCCAGGGGATGTGGCGCGGGGCTGATGGAGCTGAAGGAATCCGGCCCGACCTGGCAAGCCATGCGGCTGTCGCGCAATCGCAACTTCGCCCACCCCGAGATGATCGGCTTCCTCAAGGACCTGTCGTCGCAGGCCGCGGCGATGGGTTGGGGCAAGGGGCTTTACATCGGCGACATCAGCCAGCCGCGCGGCGGGCCGATGACCTCGGGGCATGCCAGCCACCAGATGGGGCTGGATGCCGATATCTGGTGGTTGGCGCCCACCCGGCTGAACCTGTCGCGGTCAGAGCGTGAAAGCCTTTCGTCGATCCCCATGCGTTCTGCCGACCAGAAGTCGGTCACCGGCAACTGGGGGCCCAAGGCCCGCGCACTGTTGAAGGCCGCCGCCTCGGACCCGCGGGTGGACCGCATCTTCGTCGCCGCCGCGATCAAGCTGGAGATCTGCAAGACGGCGAAGAAAGCCGACCGGAAATGGCTTCAGAAGCTGCGCCCGGTGGCCGGGCATGACACGCATTTCCATGTGCGCCTGAAATGCCCCAAGGGCGCGCGCCTGTGCGAGACGCAAAAGCCGACGGTTGCCGACCTGTCGAAGGGGGGCGACGGCTGCGACGATACGCTGGCCTGGTGGGTGACCGACTACCTGAACCCGCCGAAGCCGACCAAGAAGAAAAAGCCGAAGGAAGATGACGCGCCCCGCAAGAAGGGGCCGCGCGAATTCACCATGGCGGACCTTCCCAAGCAATGCAAAGACGTACTCGCCTCGGACTGACGGTCGCGGCGCTGCTGGCGCTTGGCCCGCAGGGCAGCGCGGCACCAAGTTGGCCGGCGCATTTCCTGTCCGCCTTTCGCTGGGCGGGCGACGACCCGCGGCTGGGCGGGCTGTCCGGGATCGAGCTGTCACCCGACGGCAGCCGCTTTCTGGCGCTTTCCGACCGTGGCGCGATCACCGAAGGGCTGCTGCTGCGCGATGCCAAAGGGCGCATCACCGCGGCCGTGGCCCCCGACCTTTCGCTGCTGAAGGCAGAGGGAGAGGCTCCGCTCAATCCTGGGCGGGCCGACAGCGAGGGTATCGCCTGGGCCGATGACGGCACGATCTACATCTCTTTCGAAGGGGTCGCGCGTGTCCTGGTCTATCACGCGACAGACGGCTCTGCCCGCAACCTGCCCCGGCCACGGGAATTTCGCGGCCTGCAAAGGAACTCCGCATTGGAAGCGCTGGCAATCGACGCCTCGGGCCGGCTGTTCACCCTTCCCGAACGCTCGGGTGCCGGTGGCCGCGCCTTTCCGGTCTTCGTCTACGACGGCGACTGGTCACAGCCCTTCAGCCTGCCGCGCGACGGCGCCTTTCTTCCAGTTGGCGCCGATTTCGGCCCGGACGGGCGGTTCTACCTGTTGGAACGCAGCTTTCTTGGCCTTGGTGGCTTTGCCACGCGCATCCGCGCCTTCATGCCTGGCGAGGACGGGTTCGGGCCGGCCGAAATCGTCCTGGAAACCGCTCCCGGAACGCATGACAACCTGGAGGGGCTTGCGGTCTGGCAGGACACGATGGGCAACATCCGGCTAACCATGATCTCGGACGACAACTTCGCCTTCTACCTGCGCAACGAGATCGTCGAATATGTGTTGCCGGTTGACGCCAAGCGTGGGCAGGACTAAAGCGCCGCCTCAGCTTCACCGTCCCCGGCCGTGCGCCAGGGCCAAGTCTCCGCCACCTTGTCAAAACGGAAAACACCGATGAAACCTGCCCTGCCCGGCACCCTTGCCATGGCCGCCATTGTCGTGGCGTCGAACATCCTCGTCCAGTATCCGCTGGGCGGCTACCTTACCTGGGGCGCCCTGACCTATCCGTTCGCCTTTCTGGTCACCGACCTGACCAACCGGCTGCACGGTCCGGTGGCCGCCGCACGGGTGATCGTCACCGGGTTTGTCCTTGGCATCGCCTGTTCCGTCGTCGGCGCGCAGATCGAGGGGGCGTTCGGCCCTCTGGTCACGTTGCGCATCGCGCTGGCCTCGGGCCTGGCTTTCCTGTCGGCGCAGCTCCTGGACGTGGTTGTCTTCGACCGACTGCGCCGGAAAATCTGGTGGAAGGCACCTCTGCTCTCCAGCCTGATCTCATCGACGCTGGATACCGCGATCTTCTTTCCCGTCGCATTCTCGGCTGCGCTGATCTGGCTGGAACCGGCAAACGACGTGACCTGGGCCGGGGGTGCGACGCCGTTTCTGGGTCTCGGTCCGGAGCTGCCGTTCTGGGTCTCTCTGGCGGTGGCCGACTGGGCGGTGAAGATCGCGCTGGCGCTGGGCGCGCTGGTTCCTTTTCGTATCATTGCCGGAAAAGTCATGGCACGGGTTGCGTGATTTGTTTTGACAAACACAAAATCTGTGTGATGATTCCTGCATCGGCAATCCATTGAAAGGAGGTGATCCAGTGTCTAGAGTGATATTGGAGAGAGGTGTCCGGACAGTCATGGGGGGTGTTTTCTAAGGGCAGCCCCTTGGCAAAACAGACCACTGATTGGGCCTTTCGATCCTAACTGGCCCATCTCCTTGGAACTCGGAAAGGGTCGCCTGCGGGGCGGCCCTTTCTCTTGTGGACCATGCGCCGCACCGATAGCTTCGCGGCATCATGCTGCATGTCACCGAAACCCTTGCCATTGCCGACTGGGAGCTGTCCGAGAGCTTCATGCGTGCCTCGGGCCCCGGCGGGCAGAACGTGAACAAGGTTTCCACCGCGGTCGAACTGCGGTTCGAGGCCGACCGCTCGCCGCATCTGCCGGCGCCGGTGAAGACACGGCTGAAGCGGCTGGCCGGGCGCCGCTGGACGGCCGAGGGTGCCATCGTCATCCAGGTCGAGGACACCCGCAGCCAGGCCCGCAACCGCGAGATCGCCCGCGAGAGGCTGGTGCAGTTGATCCGTGCCGCACTCGTGGCGCCAAAGCGGCGGATCGCCACCAAGCCCACGCTGGGCAGCCAGCGCCGCCGACTTGCCGCCAAGGCCGAGCGGGGCGAAGTGAAGTTCCTGCGCGGCAAACCGGGGGAAGATGAATGACCGAAACGTTGTCCGACCGCCGCACCCGGCTGATGGGGCCGAACGTGCCGACCTTTTACCGAATACCCGTTCATATCATTCGGGGTGAGGGGATCTGGCTGTGGGATGCCGGCGGCAAGCGCTATCTCGATTGCTACAACAATGTCGCCCATGTCGGCCATTGCCACCCGCGCGTGGTGCAGGCGATCTGTGCGCAGGCCGCGACGCTGAACACCCATACCCGCTACCATCACGACCTTGTGCTGGACTATATCGAGCGGCTGACGACCACCTTTGACCACGGGATTTCGCAGGCGATCCTGACCTGCACCGGCTCCGAGGCGAACGACATCGCGCTGCGGATGGCGCAGGCGGCGACCGGAAAGACCGGTATCATTGCCACCGACGCCACCTATCACGGCAACACCATGGCGGTGTCCCAGCTGTCCACCCGCAAACCCCCGATCGGCGGGCGCTGGCCGAATGTGCGCCTTGTGCCGGCGCCCGATCCGCTGGCGACACCGGACCCGGATGGCCGGCTGTTCGCGGGCCACGTCCGGCGGGCCATGGCAGAGCTGTCGGCGGCGGGCTTCGGCACCTCGGCCCTGCTGATCTGCCCGATGTTCGCCAACGAGGGCCTGCCGGACCTGCCTGCCAGCTGGCTTGCACCCACCGAGGCGGCGTTGCGGGCCGAGGGTGCGCTGATCATCGCCGACGAGGTGCAGCCCGGCTTTGGCCGTTCGGGCAGCCATTTCTGGGGCCACGACAGGCTGGCTTTCCGCCCTGACATCGTCACCATGGGCAAACCGATGGGCAACGGCCACCCGGTCGCGGGCGTCGCCACCACCCCCGCCATCATGGCAGATTTCCGCAATGCCTTCAGCTATTTCAACACCTTTGGCGGCAACCCCGTCGCGGCCGCCGCCGCACTGGCGGTGCTGGACGTGATCCGCGACGAGGACCTGCAGGAAAACGCCGCCCGCGTGTCGGCACATATGCTGAATCGCCTGCGCGACTTGCGCCACCCGCTGCTGGTGGATGTCCGGGCAAACGGGCTGTTCTTTGGCGCCGAATTCCAGATCAACGGCGCCCCTGCTACCCGTTTCGCCGCCGATCTGGTGGAAAGCATGGTCCGGAAAGGCTTCTTGACGAACGTGATCGGCGCTGGCCGCCACATCCTCAAAATCCGCCCGCCGATGCCCTTCAGTATCGAGAATGCCGACATGCTGATGGATGCGCTGACCCGCAATTTGCACGAAACCCCGGTACCCGCATGATCGAAACCCTCGCCCAGGAGGCCGCCGCGCATTGGGGCGGCACGCCGTTGCGGCTGATCCGCAACCGCGAGAATGCGGTGTTCGAGATGGAGCTTCCCGGCGGCGAACGCGCCGCACTGCGCCTGCACCGGCAGGGCTATCAGCCGGATGCCGCGATCCGGTCCGAGCTGTGGTGGTGCGCCGCACTTGCCGCCCGCGGCGTCAACGTGCCCGCCGCCCTGCCCGCACGCGACGGCACTCTGTTGGTCACCCTGTCCAATGGCCGCGCCGCCAGCGCAATCGACTGGATCGAAGGCGAGCCGCTGGGCGAGGCCGGCGTACCCTTTTCCACCCCGCTGCCGCTGCTCTTGCAGCGTCACCGCCAATTGGGAAAACTGATCCGCGACCTGCACGACACCACCGCCGCGCTGGATCTGCCAGAGGGGTTCCAGCGCCCGCGATGGGACCTTGACGGCCTGACCGGCGAGGCCCCGTTCTGGGGCCGGTTCTGGGATCATCCCGCTGCCACTTCCGGCCAGCGCGCCATGCTGATCCGCGCCCGCCATGGCTTGCGGGAAAGGCTGGCGGCCGTGCCGGAGGTGCAGTTGATTCACGCCGATGTGCTGCGCGAAAACGTTCTTGTGAACGATCGTGCGGTTTGCCTGATCGACTTTGACGATTCCGGCTGGGGCTATGCTCTCTACGACCTGGGCACCACGCTGTCGCAAAACCTCTACGAACCGGGCTACCAGGACATCCGCGATGCGCTGATGGAAGGCTACGGCACCACGGACACCGATCTGGTCGAGCTGATGACCCTGGCCCGCACCTGCGCCTCGGTCGGCTGGACGATGCCTCGGCTTGCGGCTGACGACCCGATCCACCCAAGCCACATCGCCCGCGCGGTGATGTGGGCCGAGCGCGTTCTATAGCCCCTGGCAGCTGGCAGAATCGGTTGCGCCAAGCAATATGAACGGCTAGTCAGCGCCAAGGCAACGGCCCTCAGGCAGGGGCCATGACAGAGGTGACAGGCAGCCGCGATGTCCGATGATCCGAACGCGCCGATCAACCGCTGGAAAACCCTCGACAAGGACCTGAGCCGCGTGGTCCAGCTGGAACAGGCAACCGCGGCGATCTCGCGGCCCATGGTGGCCATCGGTATCTCGCTGGTCTTCGTGGTGGTCTGCGGTCTGGCTGCATTCGGCCTGACGGGCCAGGGCTCCGGCACCGCGATCATCGTCGCAGCCGCCGTTTTCGGGGCCTACATGGCACTGAACATCGGCGCCAATGATGTCGCCAACAACATGGGCCCGGCCGTGGGCGCCAATGCCCTGTCGATGGGCGGCGCGCTGATCATCGCCGTCGTGTTCGAGACGTTGGGCGCGTTGGTCGCCGGGGGCGATGTGGTGTCCACCATCTCGGGCGGCATCGTCGCGCCCGAGGCGGTGGCGAATCCCGAAACCTTCATCTGGGCGATGATGGCCGCACTGATTGCCGCCGCGTTGTGGCTGAACCTTGCGACATGGTTCGGCGCCCCGGTCTCGACCACACATTCCATTGTTGGCGGGGTGATGGGCGCAGGCATCGCCGCGGCAGGGTTTGCCGCGGTGGAATGGGGCAAGATGGGGCAGATCGCCGCCTCCTGGGTGGTATCTCCCATCCTGGGCGGGGCCGTCGCGGCGCTGTTCCTGGCCTTCATCAAGGCCTTCATCAACGATGTTCCCGACAAACTGGCCGCCGCCCGCCGCTGGGTGCCGCTGCTGATCGGCGTCATGGCCGGCGCCTTTGCGGCCTATCTGTCGATGAAGGGCCTGAAGAAGATCGTCACCATCGAGCTTGGTCAGGCGGTGATGCTGGGCACGGCATGCGGTTTTGCCACCTGGCTTCTGTTCCGCCCCATCATCCGCCGCCAGTCGGCCGGGATGGAGAACCGCAAACGCTCGCTCAAGGTCCTGTTCGCGGTGCCGCTGATCGCTTCGGCCGCGCTGTTGTCCTTTGCCCATGGTGCCAATGACGTGGCCAATGCCGTGGGTCCGCTGGCCGCCATCGTCCATGCGGTGCAGGACGCGGGCACCTCGGACAAGGTCACCATCCCGCTTTGGGTGATGATGATCGGTGCCGCCGGGATTTCCTTTGGCCTGATGCTGTTCGGGCCGAAGCTGATCCGGATGGTCGGGCAGGAGATCACCAAGCTGAACCCGGTGCGCGCCTATTGCGTGGCGCTTTCGGCGGCGATCACGGTCATCATCGCTTCGGGGCTGGGGCTGCCGGTGTCGTCCACCCATATCGCCGTGGGCGGGGTCTTCGGCGTGGGCTTTTACCGCGAATGGCATGCCGAGCGGCGGGCCCGCCTGCTGAACCTGCAAAAGGGCAAGCCGCTGTCCGCCGAGGAGCGCCGCCGCCGCAAGCTGGTGCGCCGCGTTCATGTTGCCGGAATCGCGGCGGCCTGGGTCATCACCGTGCCGATGACGGCGCTGCTGTCGGCGCTGCTGTTCCTGGCGCTGAACGGGTTGTTCTGAGGCTGTTCAGACCAAAACGTCCTGCGCCACCTGTTCGCCCACACCGAAGACGCGCTTGTAGCGGGCAATCTCGTCCTTCGGACCCATCGCCTTGTTGGGATTGTCGGACAGCTTGACCGTCGGCCGGCCATTGGCCGAGACCGCCTTGCAGACCAGGCTGAACGGCGCCAGCGCGTCGTCCGGCACCAGGCCTCGGAAGTCATTGGTCAGCATGGTGCCCCACCCGAACGAGACCTTCACCTGGCCGTTGAAGCGGGCGTAAAGCTCTTCGATCTTTTCCACGTCCAGCCCGTCGGAAAAGATCACCAGCTTCGTCGTCGGGTCTTCACCGCGGTCCTTCCACCAGCGGATGGCAATATCCGCCGCCACCGCCGGATCGCCGCTGTCGATGCGGATGCCGGTCCAGCTGGCCAGCCAGTCAGGCGCATTCTTCAGGAAACCCTCGGTGCCATAGGTGTCGGGCAGGATGATGCGCAGATTGCCGTCATGTTCTTCGTGCCAGTCGGCCAGGACCTGGTAGGGCGCCTGCGCCAATTCTGCATCGGTATCGGCCAGCGCCGCATAGACCATCGGCAATTCATGCGCATTGGTGCCGATCGCCTCGATGTCGCGGCGCATGGCGATGCGGCAATTCGAGGTGCCGGTGAACTTGTCCCCCAGCCCCTCCTGCATCGCCTGCACGCACCAGTCCTGCCACAGGAAACTGTGCCGCCTACGGGTGCCGAAATCGGCCAGTTTCAGCCCGTCGATCCGCCGCAGCCGTTCCACCTTTTCCCAGATCCGGGCCATGGCGCGGGCGTAGAGCACCTGCAACTCGAACTTGCCCATCTCGCGAAGGACCGCACGGCCGCGCAGCTCCATCAGCACCGCCAGAGCGGGAATTTCCCACAGCATGACCTCGGGCCAGCTGCCTTCGAACGTCAGTTCATATTGCCCATCACGCCTTTCCAGATGATAGGGCGGCAGGCGCAGGGCTTCGAACCACTCCATGAAATCCGACCGGAACATCTGCCGCTTGCCGTAGAAGGTGTTGCCGCGCAGCCAGGTGCTTTCGCCCCGCGTCAGGCGGAGCGAGCGGACATGATCCAGCTGTTCGCGCAATTCGCCTTCGTCGACCAGATCGGCCAGCCGCACCTCGCGGCTGCGGTTGATCAGGCTGAAGGTGACCGTGGTATCCCGCTTGTTGCGAAAGATCGACTGGCACATCAACAGCTTGTAGAAATCGGTGTCGATCAGGCTGCGGACGATCGGGTCGATCCTCCAGTTGTGATTGTGAACGCGCGTTGCGATATCCATCAGGTCATGCCTCCAGCGCGACGCCGGCGGCTTGCATCTGCCGACGTGCCTCGGCCAGCGAGCCGTTCAGGTCGATCGCCCGGCAGGCGTCTTCCAGCACCGCGGCCTGAAAGCCCAGCTTTGCAGCATCCAGCGCGGAAAATGCGACACAGAAGTCGGTCGCCAGGCCGACAAACACCAGCGCCGTCACCCCGCGCGACTTCAAGTAGCCCTCAAGCCCCGTCGGGGTAGTCTGGTCGTTCTCGAAAAAGGCAGAGTAGCTGTCGATCCCGGCACGGAATCCTTTGCGGATAATGAGTTGTGCGGGATCGGTGCGCAAGTCACGGTGGAACGCGGCACCGCTGGTGCCCTGCACGCAATGGGTGGGCCACAGCACCTGCGGGCCATAGGGCATTTCGGTCAGCGAGAACGGCGCGGCGCCCGGATGGTTGGCCGCGAAAGAGGCGTGATCTGCCGGGTGCCAGTCCTGGGTCAGCACGACGTTCGGGAAATTCTCCATCAAACCATTGATCCGGCTGATGATTTCCATCGCCCCCGGCAACAGCCAGCGCACCGCCCGGGCAGAAATCATTCTGCACGTCGATCACGATCAAGGCCTCGTTCGCGTTCCGCATGGCGGTCTCCGTGGCGCTTCCAGGTTCCTTGGGTAAGACCGGGTGCAGGGGCCGTCAAGCGAAGCGCTTGAAATCCCGCGCCCAAGGGGGCAAAGACCGCCCATGCCGACGATTGCAGCCCTGTATCATTTCGCCCGCTTCGACGACCCCGCCGCCTTGCGGGGACCGCTTCTGGAACTGTGCCTTGCGCGTGGCATCAAGGGCTCTCTCCTTCTGGCGCACGAGGGGGTGAACGGCACCATCGCCGGGCCGCGAGAGGGCGTGGACGCGGTGCTGGCGCATCTGCGGGCGTGGCCGGGGTGTGCGGCGCTGGAGTGGAAGGAAAGTCACGCAGATTCAATGCCTTTCGGGCGGATGAAGGTCAAGCTGAAGCGCGAGATCGTGACCATGGGGGTGCCCGATGTGGACCCGATGGCCGCCGTGGGGCACTATGTTCCCGCCGACCGGTGGAATGCGCTGATCAGCGCCCCTGACGTGGCGGTGATCGACACGCGAAACGGCTACGAGGTGGAGATCGGCACGTTTCAGGGCGCGGTCGATCCGGGCACAGCCTCGTTCCGCGAGTTTCCGGCCTGGTGGGAGGCCAACCGCGAGCGGTTCGGCAACAAGCGGATCGCGATGTTCTGTACCGGCGGAATCCGTTGCGAGAAATCGACCAACTATCTGCTTTCGCAAGGAGTTTCAGAGGTCTTCCACCTCAAGGGCGGGATCCTGAAATATCTTGAAGAGGTGCCAGAGGAAGCGTCGCTCTGGCAGGGGGAATGCTATGTGTTCGATGGTCGGGTGTCGGTCGGGCACGGGCTGGTACCAGGGCAGTTGACCAGTTGCGGCGCTTGTCGGCGACCGGTCACGCCAGACGGGCGGCAGCACCCGGATTTCGAAGAGGGAGTCTGTTGTGCTGCCTGTGTGAACGAGTATTCGCAAAGCGATCGCGCGCGATTCCGCGAGCGGCAGAAACAGATGGTTCTGGCCGCACGGCGCGGTGAGCGGCACCTTGGCGGTTAAGCCGTTGCGGACGCTGCATTAATCTGGCCACTTTCGACCTTTTGCAATGGCTGCAAAACGTCTGGCAAGTGTATGGCAAGCGTCTGGCAGGTTTTCCACCAAACCAGGTGTTAACCATGATCCGCGACTCACCCTGCGCCAGCGGGCAGGCTCAGGCCTTGTCGCGGACCTTCAGCAGGGTGCCGTCCTGCTTGACCTCGAATCGCGGGAGTTTTCGGATCAGGTCAGACAGTTTCGCGCTGCCGTAGGTGCGGGTATCGAAATCGGGGTTGGCCTGGGTGATGAACTGCCCGATCTGGCCCAGCGAATACCATTCGCCGTCCGGGTCGATGGCGCGCATGGCGGCCGCGATGAGGGGAATCGCCTTGGCCGGGGCTTCCTTGCCGCCGGGCCGGGTCTCGGGCGCGACGGCACCGGGGGCGCCCCAAGGCGCGTCCGGCACGGGCTTCGGTTCATCGGCGTCAGAGCCGAGGTTCTCGACGTAGATGAAGCGTTTGCAGGCCATCCGGAAGGCCTCGGGCGTCTTCTTCTCGCCAATGCCATAGACGTCGAGGCCCTGTTCGCGGATGCGCGCGGCAAGCCTCGTGAAATCGCTGTCGGAAGACACCAGGACAAAACCGTCGAACAGGCCCGAATGCAGGAAATCCATCGCCGCGATGACGAGGCCGATGTCGGATGCGTTCTTGCCCTTGGTGTTGGAGAACTGCTGGTCGGCCACCATGCCAAGGGCGGCGACCTTGCGGGCCCAGGCGCTCAGCCTTGTGGCCGACCAGTCGCCGTAGATGCGGCGCACGGAGGCTTCGCCAAGGGCGGCGATTTCGTTGAATATGGCTTCGGCATGGCCGGCAGGCACGTTGTCGGCGTCAATCAGCACGGCAAGGCGGGGGGCGCGGGGTTCGGGCATTCGGGCTCCTGTTTTGCCTCTTGTCGCAGGTCGGCGCGGATCAGTCGAGAAAGAAGCGGTCATGCACTTTCCAGTAGGCCAGGAGGTCGGCCCCCGTGCGGTGCGGCAGACCCAGGCGCGCCATCATCGCCAGATCCACGCCGACCAGCGTGGCCATCCGCCAGCCTTCGGCGGCGGCGCGGTGCAGGTCTTCGCCCGAAAGCGCGCGTTCCAGATTGCCCGCGCCCATGGCAATGTCGTGCAGGATATCCAGCGCGGGTTCCTCGGGCCAGTCCTCGGCAAGACGACGCACCATCCGGCGCAGATCTCCTGCCCGGTGACAAGCACCTGGATCACGAACTCGATACGGTCGTCCACGCCACCACACGCCCACCGTTAAGGTGACGGTTGTGCCAAAAACCTGACGTCAGGTCACGCGGAAATCTTGCCCAGCCCGGCTTTCCGGTCGGGGCGTGCGAGCGGCACCGGCCAGAACCAGTGCCGCAAGACGGCCTTGTCAGAAGACCACGACCGAGCGGATGGATTCGCCGGAATGGATCATGTCGAAGCCCTTGTTGATGTCTTCCAGCTTCAGGATGTGGGTGATCATCGGGTCGATCTGGATCTTGCCATCCATGTACCAGTCGACGAACTGCGGCACGTCGGTGCGGCCGCGGGCGCCGCCGAATGCGGTGCCTTTCCAGACCCGGCCGGTGACCAGCTGGAAGGGGCGGGTCTCGATCACCGCGCCTGCAGGGGCGACACCGATGATGATCGACTGGCCCCAGCCGCGATGGGTGCATTCCAGCGCGTCGCGCATCACCTTGACGTTGCCGGTGCAGTCGAACGAGTAGTCCGCGCCGCCGATCTTGTCGAAGGGGGTTTTCGTGAGGTCAACGATGGCCTGCACGATGGAGCCGTCAACTTCCTTGGGGTTCAGGAAATGGGTCATCCCGAACTTCTCGCCCCAGGCCTTCTTGTCGTTGTTCAGATCGACCCCGATGATTATGTCGGCCCCGGCCATCTTCAGGCCCTGGATGACGTTCAGCCCGATGCCACCGAGGCCAAAGACCACGGCCTTTGCGCCGATTTCCACCTTGGCGGTGTTCAGCACCGCACCGATGCCGGTGGTGACGCCGCAGCCGATGTAGCAGATCTTGTCGAAGGGCGCGTCGTCGCGCACCTTGGCAAGGGCGATTTCCGGCATGACGGTGTGGTTGGCGAAGGTGGAACAGCCCATGTAGTGAAAGATCGGCGTGCCATCCAGCATGGAAAAGCGGGTGGTGCCGTCGGGCATCAGGCCCTGGCCCTGGGTCGCGCGGATCGCGGTGCACAGGTTGCTCTTGCCCGAAAGGCAGGCTTTGCACTTGCCGCATTCGGGGGTGTAGAGCGGGATGACATGGTCGCCCGGTTTCAGCGATTTGACGCCGGGGCCGCATTTCACCACGATGCCGGCGCCCTCATGGCCCAGGATCGCGGGGAACAGGCCTTCGGGATCGGCGCCCGACAGGGTGAATTCGTCGGTGTGGCAGATGCCGGTGGCCTTGATCTCGATCAGGACCTCGCCTTCCTTGGGGTCGTCGAGGTTGACCTCCATCACTTGCAGTGGTTGTCCAGCCTTAAGGGCCACGGCGGCGCGGGTACGCATGGGTCGATCCTTTCCTTGTATCGTTGCGCGCAAGGCTGTGCCAAATATCGGCAGAGTTCAACGCCGGATGCGACAGGATGCGACAGTTGCCTGCGATTTTGGCCGTGGGGATGGCCGCCCTCTTGTCCGCCTGCGCCCCCGCGCCGCGCGCGGTGCCGGCAGTGGTGGCCGCACCGCCTGTCGACCTGACGCCGGGCTTTGCCGAGCGCGAGCCGGACACCTGCAAGGCCGCCGGGTTGCAGGGGCTGGTCGGTCAGCCTTCCGGCAACCTGCGGACGGTGCGCCTGCCGGGCCCGGTGCGCATGGTGGCGCCAGGGCAGGTGGTGGACCAGGAGGAATACCGGTCGGACCGCATCAATGTGCATCTGGACGGCGAAGGCCTCATCCAGGGGCTGAGTTGCGGCTGAACTGCGGCCGAGCCGGCAGGACCTTGCCGGTCGGGCCGGTGCGCGGGACGGCCGGTCTTGTCCCCGGCCGGTCGCTGGTGTCTGTCAGCCCACTGGAGACAACGGAGAAAGACAGATGAAACGGCTTGTTCTTCTGGGCGGCCTTCTGGGCGGCCTTGCGGGCAGTCTGGCACTGGCGGCCTGCGTGGCCGAAGGCCCCGGCCCCGGCCCGGTGCCGCCCGGCGCCCCCGAAGGGGCTTGCGGCGCGCCCGGCCTGCAGGGCCTGGTCGGGCAGAACCGCAAGGTTCTGAACACGATGAAATTCGGCCAGCCGGTCCGGATCATCGAACCCGACACGGCGGTGACGATGGACTATATCGCCGAGCGGCTGAACATCGAGCTGGACGAGGCCGGCACCATCACCCGCGTCAGCTGCGGATGAAGGAAGGCCCCCCGGTTGACGGACCGGGGGGCCTGATCCGTCGCGGTGACGGCGCTTATTGCTTCGTCACGCGATAGGTGGTGTGGCAGTCCTTGCAGACACCGCCGATGCTGCCCAGCGAGGCTCCGATCGCCTCGACCGAGGACACGTCGGCAGCACTGACGGCGGCGGGCAATGCTTCGGATTTCTTCACGAAATCATCCCACGAGGTCCAGATTTCCGGCTTGGCTTCCGATGTCGCATCTTCGCCGCCCTGGGTTTCGAATGCGGTGGGGATGGTGCCCGAAGCGGTGACGATTGCGGCTTTCGCGGCCTCGGCAGCGGCGGCGTCATAGGCGGCCTCGCCCTTGGCCATGGCACCAAGAATGCCCATGTTCTTGCCGATTTCCTTCATCACCGCCTCGCGCTGCATGGCGGCGGGGTCGGTGGCGGCGCCTTCGGCAAAGGCGGCGCCGGCGGCAAGCATGGCCCCGAGGACCGCAATCTTTATCAGCTTCATGTTCTGGCTCCTGGCTGGATTCTGGTTCCCCACTATAGATGCGGCGGATTGTCGCAAAAGTGACCTTGTCACGCGCCGGCCCCATCTCACGCGATTGTCATTGCGGCTGTCATTGCGGCGGCGGGGGCCGGCGATCGCGCTTGCAGTGCGTGAACATATAGTGAACATTTACCCCATGAGTCGCCGAATCCTCTCGCTCTGGTTCCCGCGCCTGTCCGCGGAACGCGTGCTGCGCGCGCGGCGCGACGTGCTGCCGCTGCCCTTTGCGGTGGTGGGCGACCGCGGTGGCGCGCAGGTGCTGATCTCGCTGAACCCCCTGGCCGAGGCCGCGGGGCTGCGGCTGGACCAGCCGCTCAGTGATGCGACCGCGATGTGCCCCGCCCTCCTGACCCGCGCCGAAAGCCCGGCCGAGGATGCGGCCTTCCTGACGGCGCTGCGGCGTTGGGCGGGCAAGTTCAGCCCTTGGGTGGCCGAAGAACCGCCGGCGGCACTGCTGGTCGACCTGACCGGCTGCGCACATCTGTTCGGCGGCGAGGCCGCGCTGCTGGCGCAGGTGGAGGAGGATTGCGCCGGGCTGATGCTGACAGTCCGGGCGGGCATCGCCGATACGGCGGGCGGGGCCTGGGCGCTGGCGCGGTTCGCGGGCCAGGTGGCGGGGCCCGTCCGCAACGGCGACGCGGTGGATCAGGAGGCGCGGGCGACACGGGCGCGCGCGGTGAAGCGGCGGGGGTGGGAACGTGGCGGCACGGCACCCGGCCTGCCGGGGGTGACGCTGCCGCAGGGCGTGATCGCCGCCCCGGGCCGGCTGCGCGAGGTGCTGGCGCCCTTGCCGCTGGCGGCGCTGCGGCTGGAACCGGCCGAGGTGGAGAGCCTGGCCAGGCTGGGGTTGCGGCGGGTGCAGGACATTGCCGTGCTGCCCCGCGCGGCGCTGGCCCGGCGCTTTGGCGCGCCGGTGCTGCGGCGGCTGGATCAGGCGCTGGGGCTGGAGCCGGAACCGATCAGCCCGGCCCGCGCACCCTTGCATTTCGCGGTGCGGATGACCCTGCCCGAGCCGATCGGCCTGCGGTCCGACATCGAGGCGGGGATCGACCGGCTGCTGCCGGTGCTGTGCGGCCGGCTGCGCGCCAGGGGGCATGGTGCACGGCGGCTGCGGCTGCAGGCCTTTCGCGCCGATGGCGGGGTGGCGGTGGCCGAGGTGACGCTGGCCCAGGCTTCCGACGCGCCCGACCGCATCCGCCCGCTGCTGGCGCTGAAGCTGGACGGGCTGGAGGCGGGTTTCGGCATCGACTGCCTGCGGCTGATGGCGGTGGAGACCGAGCCGGTCCATGCCGTGCAGCACCGCGGTCCTGTCGATGCGGCGGCGGCGGCCTCGGCCCGGCAGGGCGGCGACACCGGGCTGGTGGATCTGATCGGGCGGCTGGGCACGCGGCTGGGCACCGATCAGGTGACGCGGCTCCATCCGGCCGAAAGCCACCTGCCGGACCGGGCCTCGCAGATCCTGGCGGCGGCCTGGTCCGCCCCGCATGACGGGCCCTGGCCCGGCCCGCCCGGCCCCCGCCCGCTGGTGCTGTTCCACCCCGAGCCGGTGACGGCGCCGGAAGACCCCACGCCCCCCGCCCGCTTCGGCTGGCGCCGGCAAGAAATGCAGACGCGGGTGGCGGTGGGGCCGGAGCGGATCCTGCCGGAATGGTGGTTCGACCACGCCGACTGGCGGTCTGGCCCGCGCGACTACTGGCGGGTCGAGGCGCAGCAAGGCCAGCGGCTGTGGCTGTTCTACGCCCATGGCGGCGCGATCTCGGGGGGCTGGTTCTGCCATGGCCGTTTCGTCTGATCGCCGCATTCTTTCCGGCGGTTTTCCAGCGGCGCGCCCGCGCGTGACCGCGCAGCCGCACGTCTTTTCTGTCGCCTGCACGGGGCTTGCGCCCGCGCAGGCATCTGGCGTCCTCACGACACTTGGACGGCGCGCCAGAGGCAGGGTCGGCTGCCTCCGGCGGGAGTATTTCTCAAAGAGCAAGCCTGTAAGGCATTTCTTAACCATGGCCGGGTCAAGCTGGCCTTGCGGCACAGGGAGGAGTCCCGATGGCCGTAAAGAGCAAGCCGCCCCGGCCGCGTGGGCTTTACCCCCTGCGCACTGGACCGGTGCCGTCGGTCGGGGCGCATCTTCCGGTCTTGCTCTTTTCGAAATACTCCCCCCGGAGGGGCCGCAATCGCCGCATGGTCCACGCCAGAGGTAGGACGATGGCCTTCGTCGAGCTTTCCGCACTGTCGAACTTCACCTTTCTCACCGGGGCCTCGCACCCCGAGGAGATGATCGCCGCCGCCGCCGGACAGGGGATGTCGGCGCTGGCAGTGGCCGATGTGAACTCGGTCGCCGGGATCGTGCGCGCCCATACCCGCGCGGCCGAGATCGCCCGTGACGGTGGCCCGCAGGTGCGGCTGATCCCGTCGGCCCGCATCACCACACGAGACGGCTTCATCGCCACCCTTCTGCCCGCGGATCGCGCCGCCTGGGGCCGGCTTTGCCGCCTTCTGACCCTTGGTCGCACCCGCGCGCCGAAGGGGCACTGCGACATCGGGTTTGACGACCTTCTCGCCTGGTCCGAAGGGATGGAAGCCTTGATCCACCCGCCGCCACCCCAGGAACCACGGCAGCCGGGCGGCGCGGGAGGGTGGAAGACCCAGGCGCAGCGGTTGACGCGCCGCCTTGGGGAAAGGGCCCACCTTCTCATTGCCCCGCGCTACGATGGCCAGGACGGCGCGCGCATCGCCCGCCTGCACCGGCTGGCCGATGGCCTTGGCCTCACCCCCGTCGCATCGGCCCTGCCGGTCATGCACGCAGCCCGCCGCCGCCGCCTGGCCGATGTGCTGACCGCCATCCGCCTCGGCTGCCGTGTCGAAGACCTCGGCCATCGCGCGCTGACCAATGGCGAATGCCGCTTCCGCAGCGAAGCCACCATGCTGCGCCTGTTCCAGGGCCATGAGGCCAGCGTCCATCGCAGCGCGGAGATCGCCGCACGGCTGACCTTCTCGCTGGATGAGTTGCGCTACGAATACCCGTCCGAGATCACCGGCAGCGAGACCGCCGCCGGCCGCCTTGCCCGTCTCGCCAGAGCCGGGCTGCAGTGGCGCTACCCCAAGGGTGCAGCGCAAAAGGTTCAGGCCCAGATGGACCACGAACTGACGCTGATCGGCAAGCTGGGGTATGAGCCCTATTTCCTGACCGTCCACGACATCGTCGCCTTCGCCCGTGCCAAGGGCATCCTCTGCCAGGGCCGCGGCTCGGCCGCCAATTCGGTGGTCTGCTATGCGCTGGGCGTCACCTCCGTCAGCCCCGAAATCGGCACCATGGTGTTCGAGCGTTTCGTGTCGGAAGCCCGCAACGAGCCGCCCGACATCGACGTCGATTTCGAACATGAACGCCGCGAAGAGGTGATCCAGCACATCTACGCGAAATACGGCCGCCACCGCGCGGGCCTTTGCGCCACCGTCATCCATTATCGCGGCAAGCGCGCGGTGCGGGAGGTGGGAGGCGCCATGGGGCTGACGGGGGACACGCTCTCGGCACTCTCCAGCCAGATCTGGGGTTTCGGCCGGGCCGATATCACCGAGGCCCGCCTGCGCGAGATCGGGCTGGACCCGACCGACCGCCGGTTGCGCCAGACCATGGCCCTGATCGAAGAGATCCAGGGCTTCCCCCGGCACCTGAGCCAACACGTCGGCGGCTTCATCATCACCGAAGGCCGGCTGGACGAACTGGTCCCGGTGGAAAACGCAACGATGGAGGACCGCACCGTCATTCCCTGGGACAAGGACGATATCGACAGCCTGAAGATCCTCAAGATCGACATCCTGGCGCTGGGGATGCTGTCGTGCATCCGCAAGGCCTTTGCGCTGGTGGAAAAGCACCACCAGCAGCGGCTGACGCTGGCCACCTTGCCGCCGGAAGATGCCGCGACCTATGACATGCTGTGTCAGGCGGACTCCTTGGGAGTCTTTCAGGTGGAAAGCCGGGCGCAGATGAACTTCCTGCCCCGGATGCGGCCGCGATCCTTCTACGATCTGGTCATCCAGGTGGCGATCATCCGGCCCGGACCGATTCAGGGCGATATGGTGCATCCGTTCCTGCGGCGGCGGAACGGGCAAGAGGTTGTCGCTTTCCCCTCCGACGCGCTCGGCGCCGTCCTGGGCAAGACGCTGGGGGTGCCGTTGTTTCAAGAGCAGGCGATGCAGATCGCCATCGTCGGGGCGGGGTTCAGCCCCGAGGAATCCGACCGGCTGCGGCGGTCCTTGGCGACATTCAAGAAGCATGGGTCGGTCAGCGAGTTTCATGACCGCTTCATCGGGGGGATGCAGGCCAACGGCTATGACGAAGACTTCGCCCGCCGCTGCTTTGCCCAGATCGAAGGCTTCGGCAGTTACGGTTTTCCCGAAAGCCATGCGGCCAGCTTCGCGCTCCTGGTCTATGCCTCGGCCTGGCTGAAACGTCATCATCCCGGCATCTTCGCCTGTGCTTTGCTGAACGCGCAACCGATGGGCTTCTACGCCCCGGCCCAGATCGTGCGGGATGCGCGCGAGCATGGGGTGGTGGTGCTGCCACCGTCGATCAACGCCAGCCAGTGGGACAATGCGATAGAGGAACGCGACGAGGGCCTGTGCCTGCGCCTGGGCTTTCGCCAGATCAAGGGCATCGCCGAGCAAGAGGCCGACTGGATCACTGCCGCCCGCGGCAACGGCTATCGCGCGGTCGAGGATGTCTGGCGCCGCGCGGGCGTGCCCTCGGCCACCGTCACCCGGCTGGCCGAGGCCGATTGCTTTGCGTCCTTGGGTATCGACCGGCGCACGGCTCTCTGGGCCGCCCGCGCGCTGGCCCCGGCCCCTCCGCTACCGCTGTTTGCCGGCGACATGGATGGCGAGGGGATCGTGGAGCCGGCGGTAACGTTCCGCGCGATGACCGAAGGGGAGGAGGTGGTGGAGGATTACATTTCGATGCGGCTGACGCTGAAGTCTCACCCGCTGGCACTTCTGCGCCCCTGGCTGACCCCTGCAGCGGCCTAGGCAGAGGTGAAGCAATTGCGCGGCTGCCGCCGCAAGACCTGTTTCCTCGGCACCCGCACCGCGGGTCGTCCGGCGGCGCTGATGAGGGGCGCTGCCCCTCAAACTCCCCGGAGTATTTCGAAAAGAGCAAGGCAATCGAGCCTTGCCAAAAGGGTTTGCGCTTTTTCAAATACTCCCGCCGGAGGCCCCGGCAAAGAACGCGCGACACCGATGAGGATCTTCCATGGCAATGCCGCCGAGCGGGGGCGCAAGGCCCCCCGAGGCGGCTCCGCCCTACCGCAGCGCCTCCAGAACATCGGGGCTGGGATAGCCATCCGGCACCAGCCCCCGGTCCTTCTGCCATGCCTTGACGGCGGCAATGGTCCTGGGGCCCACGCGACCATCCACGCCGCCGGTATCCAACCCCTGCGCCACCAGAAGCGCCTGCAATTCCTTGCGTTCCTCCAGCGTCAGTGCCCGCCACTGGCGCGGCCAGCCCGCCGCGATCGGCGGGCCGCCTGCGATCCGGTCTCCCAGATGGCCAATGCCGATGACATAGGCGTCCGCGAGGTTGTACTTCTCGATTACCTGAAAGTTCGGAAAGATCAGAAAGGCCGGGCCGGTGTGGCCAGCGGGCAGAAGGATGCTGGCCTCGGGGCCGTCGGGCAGCGGGCCTCCGGCCATCGGCACCAGGCCCAGGCTGCGCCACGCGGCCACCGGCTTCTTCACCCGCTCGGTCGTCTGGTCGTAGTCGAAGCCCTCCGGCAGCCGCACCTCCAGCCCCCAGGGCTGCCCCTTCGTCCAGCCCCAATGCGCCAGGTAGTTCGCGGTCGAGGCCAGCGCATCGGCGGGATCGTCGCTCCAGATATCGCGCCGGCCATCGCCGTTGAAATCCACCGCGAACTCGGCCCAGCTCGACGGCATGAACTGCGTGTGCCCCATCGCGCCGGCCCAGCTGCCCTGCAGCGCGCCCCGTTCCACATGGCCGTCCGACAGGATCTCCAGCGCCAGCACCAACTGGACCTCAAAGAACGCAGCGCGGCGCCCGTCATAGGCCAGCGTCGCCAGCGCGCTTAACGTATCGGTGTCGCCACGATACGTCCCATAGGCGGATTCCAGGCCCCAGATCGCCACCACGACTTCGCGGTCCACGCCATACTGCGCCTCGATCCGCGCCAGAAGATCGGCATTCTTCGTCAGAGCCTTGGCGCCCAGCGCCACCCGGTCGTCGCTGACCGCGATATCCAGATAGTCCCAGATCGCCTTGGTGAATTCGCTTTGCTTGCGGTCCCGCTCCACCACCATGGGCAGATAGGAGGCCGTGCGCATCGCGCCATCATAGGTTGCCGCAGGCACCCCGCTTCCAGCGCCTTGATGCGAAATGCCGCCACCCAGTTGCGAAAGCCCGCTTCCGATCCGTCTTCCCGGCCCACGCCCATCACCATCCCCTCCGGGTCGTCGATCGTCTGCGCCGCCACAGGGGACGCAAGAAGCATCAGCCAGAGCAGCAGCCGCTTCATTTCCGACGCCGCACCACGCGCCGCTTTGCCTCGGCCTTGGCCGCGCCGCGCCGGGGTGGCGGCCCGCGCCGCGCATTGCGGCCGGAGGGCATCGCCCCGCCTTCGATCTCCAGCAGCTCCAGCATCAGCCCGCCGGTCACCGGCACCGCCTCGGCCAGACGCACGGTGACGCGCTGGCCGAGGCCGATGGTCACCCCGGTATCGGCGCCCATCAGGGTCTGGCTGGCCTGATCGTAGTGGAAGAACTCGCGCCCCACGGACCGAATGGGCACCAGGCCGTCGGCGCCGGTCTCGTCCAGCTTCACGAACAACCCGAACCGCTGCACGCCCGAAATGCGGCCTTGGAACACCGCGCCCACCCGGTCCGACAGATAGGCCGCCAGATAGCGGTCCACCGTGTCGCGCTCGGCCGCCATGCTGCGGCGTTCGGCGTCCGAGATCAGCTTGGCGGTCTCGTCGAGGTTCTCACGATCCCACCCGCTCAGCCCGTCATCGCCCCAGCCATGCCCGGCAATCAAGGCGCGATGCACGATCAGGTCGGAATAGCGCCGGATCGGAGAGGTGAAATGGGCGTAATTCCGCAGCGCCAGCCCGAAATGCCCGAAGTTCTGCGGGTTGTAATAGGCCTGCGCCATGCTGCGCAGGGTCGAGATGTTCAGAAGCTCGTCGAAATCGGTGCCTTCGGCCTGCGCCAGCAGACGGTTCAGATGCGCGGTCTTCAGGACCTGGCCCTTGGCCAGGGTAAAGCCCGAAGCCTCGGCCACCTCGCGCAAGCTGTCCAGCCTGTCGGGACTTGGCTCTTCATGCACCCGGAACAACAGCGGCTCCTTCAGGCGCTGCAGCTCTTCGGCGGCGGCCACATTGGCCAGCACCATGAATTCCTCGATCAGCTTGTGGGCGTCGAAGCGGGCCTTGAAATCCACCGACAGCACCTTGCCTTCGTCGCTGAGAACGATCTGGCGTTCGGGCAGGTCAAGGTTCAACGGCTGGCGTTCGTTCCGCGCCAGAAGCAGCGACCGATAGGCCGCGTAAAGCGGCCGGATCACCCGGTCCAGCAAGGGCGCGGTCACCGCATCCGGGCTGCCATCCATCGCCGTCTGCACCTGGGTGTAGTTCAGCGAAGCGCGCGACCGCATCAGCCCGCGGTGAAAGCGGTGGCTCAACTTGTGGCCCTGCGCGTCGATCCGCATCCGCACGGCCAGGCAGGGGCGATCGACCGCCTCGTGCAGGCTGCAAAGGTCACCCGACAGGATATCGGGCAGCATCGGAACCACCCGGTCGGGGAAATAGCTGGAGTTGCCGCGCCGCCGCGCCTCGCGGTCCAGCGCACCACCAGGGCGGACGTAATGGGCGACGTCGGCAATGGCGACCCAGATGATATGGCCGCCGGGATTGCCGGGTTCCTTGTCGGCTTCGGCCAGAACAGCATCGTCGCGGTCGCGGGCATCGACCGGGTCGATGGTGATCATGGAGAGGTCGCGCAGATCTTCGCGGTTGTCCAGGGTCACCGGGCGCGGCTGGTCGGCCTCTTGCACGGCCGCATCGGGAAACTGGTCGGGGATGCCATGCTGGTGGATGGCGATCAGGCTGACGGCACGCGGGCCGGAGGGATCGCCCAGGCGGTCGGTGATGCGGGCCTGCGGCAGGCCCATGCGGCGGCTGCCGATGCTTTCCGCCTCGACCAGCTCGCCATCGCGGGCCCCCATGTCGGCGTCGGCGGCCACCCGCCATTCCTTGTCCTGGCCCTTGTCGATCGGCAGGATACGCCCGCCTTCGCTGCCCTTGCGGAAGATGCCCAGCACCTTCAGCGGGTTGGAGCCGATCCGCCGGATCAGCCGCGCCTCCCAGGTGTAGTCGTCGAGGTCGACCCTGGCGAGACGCCCGAGGATACGGTCGCCTTCCGCCAGCGCCGGGTCGCCCGTCTTCGGGATGATCAGGATACGGCCGGCGTCGTTGTCGACGCCCTCTTCCATCGGTTCGGCGAAAAGATCGCCCGCCGCGTCGGGCTTCAGCACCCGCAGCAGGGCCACCGGGGGCAATTCGCCCCTGGGGCGGAACCGGCGGGCGGATTTGGTCAGGGTGCCGTCCTCCTCCAGCTCGGCCAACAGGCGGCGCAACTCGGCCCGCTGGTCGCCTTTCAGGCCGAACGCCTTGGCGATGTCGCGTTTCGAGGTGAGGCCGGGGTTCTCGGCGATCCACTGGCGGATCTGGTCTTTGGAGGGCAAGGGGGTCATGGCGATTTCCCTAGCACGCCAAGGGCGCGGCGGGAACCCGGCGCGGATCGGGGCCAGCCCGCCCCGTGCGAACAGGAATATTCGCGCCGCCCCGGAGCATTCGGGCCCGGATGAAGGACCGGCTTGCAGCTTCATCTTGGCAGAAATACTCCCGCCGGAGGCTCCGACCGATCGCAAGGCGCTGCGTTCAGAGGGCAAGCACCATGTCGCGGTGCGGGATGCCGGCGTCAAGGTATTCGGGGCCGATGGCGGCAAAGCCGAGGCGTTCGTAGAAGCCCAGCGCATGGGTCTGCGCACCCAGTTTGGCGCGTGTCACTCCGGGGTGTTGGCGGAATTCTTCGATTGCAGCTCGGATCAACGCCGCGCCAAGGCCGCTGCCGCGCGCTTCCTTCAGGACGCAGACGCGGCCGATCTTGCCGGTCTCGCCAAGGATCAGCAGGCGGGCGGAGCCGACGGGCTTGCCGTCTTGCGTGGCCAGAAGGTGAATCGCCTGATCGTCGAGATCATCGACCTCATCGGCCTCGGATACGCCCTGTTCCTCGATGAAGACGGTGCGGCGCAGCCTGCGACAGGTGGCGATGTCGCGGCTGCGGGCGATCCGGATCATGCGAAATAGTCGCGCAGGATGCGGCCATAGATCGCCTTCAGCTGGTGGATCTGCGCCACTTCGACGCGTTCGTCGACCTGGTGCATGGTCTTGCCCACCAGTCCGAACTCCACCACCGGGCAGTGATCCTTGACGAAGCGCGCATCCGAGGTGCCGCCGGAGGTGGAGTAGCCAGGCTCCACCCCGGTTTCGGCCTCGACGGCGCGGCGGACCAGGGCCGAGAACTCTCCCGGCGGGGTCAGGAAGCTTTCACCCGAGATCTGGAGGCGGCAGTCGATCTGCACCCCGGTTTCCGCCTGCACGGCATCGGCATGGCCGCGCAGCCATTCGGTCAGCGAGGCGCCGGAGTGGGTGTCGTTGAAGCGGATGTTCACCGTGGCCTGCCCTTGCGCGGGGATCACGTTGGTGGCCGGGTTGCCGCAGTCGATGGTGGTGATCGCCAGGGTCGAGGCATCGAAATGGTCGGTGCCCTGATCCAGCGGCTCTGCCTCCAGCCGGGCCAGCAGCGCGACCAGCGCCGACAGCGGGTTCTTCGCGCGGTGCGGATAGGCGGAATGGCCCTGCACGCCGGTGGCGGTGAACCAGCAGGTCATGCTGCCGCGGCGGCCGATCTTCATCATCTCGCCCATGCGGTCGGGGCAGGTCGGCTCTCCGACCAGGCAATGCGACATCCGCTCGCCGTTGGCTGCCATCCAGTCCAGCAGGGCCACGGTGCCGTGCTCGGCGTCGCCTTCCTCGTCGCCGGTGATGGTCAGGATCACCGCGCCGTCGGGGGGCGTTTCGCGCACGAAATCCACCGCCGCCGCCGCAAAGGCCGCCACGCCGGATTTCATGTCGGTGGTGCCGCGGCCATACATCCAGCCACCCACCACCGCCGCGCCGAACGGGTCCTGCGTCCAGGCCGCGGCATCGCCGACCGGCACCACGTCGGTATGGCCATTGAAGCCGAAGCTGCGGTTCGCCCCGCGCGCGCCCCAGCGGGCAAAGAGGTTGGGCACGCCGCCCCGGTCGACCCGGTGGCAGGCAAAGCCCGCGCCGGACAACAGCAGCTCGAGCCGTTGCAGGGCGCCGCCCTCGGCTGGCGTCACCGACGCGCAGCGGACCAGATCGGCGGTCAGCGCGACGGGGTCGACGGGCGGGGGGGTCTGCGGCATGGCGCTCTCCTGTTCTGCACCCCTGTCCTAGCGCAGGCACGCCGGTGGCCGCAACGGCCTGCTCTGTGGCCGATCCGCAACCCCTATCCGAAGCGCCACAAGGCAAAGGGATGACAAGGCGCAGAAATCAACCTATTGATGTCTGCAATAACAAGCCCCCCGAGGCAGGGCAAACGCCGGGCCAATGCGCCCGCCACGAGCAGGAAGCGAACACATCCCGGACCCACCGGGAGATTGGCTGCGTTTGGTCGGCCCGTCGGGAAAGACGGGACGGAGACATGGCGACAGGCGCCGAGCTTGGCTACAACACCAATGCAACCGCGTTGCAGATGGCCAATACCATCTTCGGCAATGGCGCCACCGTCGTGGGCGCCAGCTATAGCGGGCCCGCCAACTCATCCGCCATCTATTCCAACGGCGACGCGCTGTCGCCCACCGCCACGCCTTCTGACACAGGTGTCATCCTGTCCACCGGCAATGTGCGCAGCTTTACCCAGTCTTCGGGCGATCCGAACCGCGCCACGAACACCACCACCGACACCTCCGGCGCCAACAACAACGCATTGTTCAACGCCGTCGCCGGGCGCAGCACCTATGACGCGGTCTGGATGGATGTCGACTTCATCCCGACCGGCAACGTGATGACGATGAATTTCGTCTTCTCGTCCGAGGAATACCCCGAATACGTCAATTCCAATTTCAACGACTTCCTGGGGGTCTGGATCAACGGCACCTATGTGCCGGTCAGCGTCGGCAACGGCACCACCGCGATCAACAACATCAACCCGATCACCGAACCCAACCTGTTCATCAACAACACCGGCGATGCCCACAATACCGAGATGGACGGCTTCACCCTGACGCTGAAGCTGACCATTCCGGTCAATGCCGGGGTGGTGAACTCGATCCGGATCGGCATTGCCGACGTGGGCGACGCGCAGTGGGATTCCAACGTGCTGATCGCCGCCGAAAGCGTGCAGACCGCGCTGGTGGCGCTGGACGATCTGCGGACGCTGCGGCCCGACGGTGTCAAGATCGTGGATGTGCTGGCCAATGATGTGCATGCCTCCGGCGCCACGCTGGTCATTACCCATCTGAACGACATCCCGGTGGTGGTGGGGCAGATCATCACCCTGGCCTCGGGCCAGCAAGTGCAGTTGAACGCCAATGGCACGATCACCGTCTATGGCGACGGCGATACCGAGACGCTGCATTTCACCTATACCGTCACGGACGGGCTGGGAAACACCGACATCGGGCTGGTCACGATCAACTCGGTGCCCTGCTTCGTTGCGGGAACCCTGATCCGCACCCCGCAAGGCGACGTGCCGATCGAGACGCTGGCCCCCGGCGACATGGTTCTGACGCTGGACGACGGGCCGCAGCCCTTGCGCTGGATCGGCAGCCGGGTGGTGCAGGCGCGCGGCGGGCTTGCGCCGATCTGCATCCGGGCGGGCACCTTTGGTGACCATGGCAAGCTGCTGGTCTCGCCGCAGCACCGCATCCTTTTGCGCGACAGCCTGGCAGAGCTGATGTTCGGCGAGGCCGAGGTTCTGGTGGCCGCGAAGGACCTTGTGAACGATCGTTCGGTCCGGCGTGTGACCGGGGGCGATGTCGAATACATCCACATTCTGTTCGACCGCCACCAGATCGTGATGTCGGAAGGGCTGGCGACCGAAAGCTTCCACCCCGGCCCGCAGACCATGGGCGATTTTCCCGAAGAGACACTGGAAGAACTGACGGCGCTGTTCCCGGCGCTGGATCCGGAAACTGGCGAGGGCTATGGCCCCGCCGCGCGCCGGTCGCTGAAAAGCTTCGAGGCGCGCGCCCTGATCCGGACGGCCGATCCGAAGGATTGCGCGGCATGACCGGCTGGCTGCTGCTGTCGGATCGCGATACGCCGGTGGCCGAGGCGCTGCCGGATGTGCTGGAGGCCGGGACGCTGGTGATCGAGCTGTCCTGGCCGGTGCCCACCGGCGTTCTTCTGGACTGGCGCGGGGCCGAGGGCCAGGCACTTTCGCTGTTCCACCATCCGCAAAGCGGCATCGGCCTTCTGTGGCGCGATGCTTCCGGGCTGAAGCGGCTCTTGCTGCCGGGCATGTTGCGGCTGAACGGCCGCGTGGCGCGGTTGCTGTTTCGCTGGAACAGGGACGACAACAGCTGGACCATGCGGCTGGACGATGGCGAAGAGGCGACGGTGGGGTCGACCTGCGGCCTGAACCCGCCCGCCATACCGTCCTGGGTGCTGGCGTGCCTGTGCGCCGGGCGCGGGATGACGCGGCGCGATGCCTCGGTCTTGTGGTTCGGCGTGATGCAGGGCGATGAGCCGCCGGCCCGCGCGCCCTGGATCGGGCTGACAACGCCGGTCCCCACGGTGGACGGCCTGGTCCCCGCCGGCCTGCTGCGCCCCGGCCAATGGGTGCTGACCCGTGACGCGGGGCCGGTGCGGTTGCGGTCGCTGCGGCGGATGGACATGCCCAGCCGCGGCAGCCACGCCGCCATCGTGCTGCGCGCGCCGTATTTCGCGCGCGACCGCGACCTGCTGGTTTCCACCGATCAGCTGGTCGCCGTCGGTGGACTGGAAGCCGAATACCTGTTCGGCGAGGATGAGGTGCTGGTCAGCGCCGGCGCGCTGGTCGACGGCCGCTCGGCGCTGGCCGACAATCGCCGGGCCACGGCGCCCGGTGTGTCGCTGGACCTTGGGCAACTGCATCTGATCGGAGCACGGGGCTGCACGCTGATGACCGCGCATCACGGGCCGGTGGCAACGATGCCGATCCTGCCGCTGCGCGCCTTGCAGGACTACGAGGCCCTGCCGTTGATGAGCCTTCTGCGGCGGCTGAAATCCTCGGACGCGGCCTAGTCGTAAAAGGGCGTCATCTGCGCCACCACGACCGAGTTTTCGGCCAGCGCGCGGTCCATCAACTCCACCTCGTCGGCGCCGATCTCTTCGCCCGCCTTGCGCCGTTCCGCCAGCGTGCCCAGACCCTGCACCTCCAGCGGCGCCAGGTCGGCCTCTTTCAGGATCGCCACGGTTTCGCGCACCGCCTCGGCCTCGTCCACGCCGCTGGCAAAGCACATCAGCGCCGCGCCCGTCGCCTTGTCGGGCAGGCCGTCGCCCGCCTTGCGGCCTACTTCGACGATCAGGGTGTAGACCTGCTGGGGTCGCTTGGGCTTGGGCGGCGGGGTCTCGTCGGTCATGGCTCTGGTCCTTCGGATCGGGCGGAGCCTATGCGCCCCGCCCGCCCTTCGCAACTGCGCGTCAGTCCCGGCAGACCCCGCCGGAATAGCTGCCCACCTCGCGGATCACCTCTCCGGCACCGGCCTCCTGCCGCTTGCCGGAAAGCTCTGTCGCGAGGATGCGGGTCAGCAGGCGCGACAGCTTGGTGACCCGGTAGCAAGTGATCGTGGGTTCGGCGTGGGAATAGCCGACGCCACTGTCATCGGTCAGGAAGACGTAGCGCCCGCCGGTGGCGACCGAGGCCTGGCGCATCAGATACTCGGCCTCTTGCCCCACGCCGCTGGCGCCCAGGGTAAAGACCTGCACGCCCTTGCCCGCCGCACCCTTCGCCGCGCGCAAGTAGGCGCCCGCGTCGCCGTCATGCGGTGGGGCATCGGCGATCTGGATCAGGATCCGCTCGCCCTTGCCGCGCCGCCAGTCGAGACCGACGCCCGCTTGCAGGGCCGCCGCCGCCGCCTCGGGGTAGTCGCCACCACCATCGGCGGAAAGCCCGCGCAGCCAGCCGTTCATCGTGGGCGCCGAAGTGGTGAAGCCGTAGTTCTGCACCACATAGGCGTCGCCCTTGTCGCGGTAGGCGACCAGCCCGTAGCGGATGGAGACACCGGGGGCCTTGGCGGCGGCAGAGCGCACGATGCCGGTCAGTTCCTTTTGCAGGAAGGCGATCTCGTCGCCCATCGAGCCGGTGGTGTCGACGACCAGAACGAGGTCGAGGAAATCGGGCTGCCAACCGGCGTCGAAGGGCAAGCGGATGGTGCGGCCTTGCCCGGTCTTGACGGTTTCGCGGGTCATCTCCTGCCCGGCGCCATCCAGCACCCGCAACTCCACCGCGCCCAGCGCCCCTGCGCCCAGCACCTGCGGAAAGTCGGTGATGCGGCCATCGGGTCCGGCATAGCCGGTGTGGAACGGCTCGGCCGCGCCAGGGCGGCGCAGGCTGTAGTAGGCGCCGGGGGCAGGCGCGCCGTCCGGGCCGATCAGCTGCACCATGACCGGCGCGCCAAGGCCCAGTTGCGGCAGGCCGGTGTCGCGCCCGGCGCGCTTTTGATAGCGCGAGAAGGCAGCAAGGTTCAGCGCGTCGTCGATGTCGCCCGCCGTCACCACGCCGCGCCTTGCAACACCGGCATAGCTGCCGCGTGCGGGGGCGCTGGCTGCCGGCGCCGCTTCCATCACGGGGGCGGATTCCCACGGAAGGCCTGGCCGGATTCGGCTGGTTCAGAGACCGAACTGCCGGGTGTTCGGCGCGACGCGGCCGCAAGCAGAGCGGTCAGCGAGACGGCAAGAAGGCAGTGGGTGCGGCGCATGAGGGCCTCCTGAGTGAATATGTGTAATTTGCACATATATCGACTTGCTGGACCTGTCAAAGCAAATGTGCTTATTGCACATCATGCAGATCTTCGACGCCCTGTTTGCCCCGATCGCCCGCCTTCTGGTGGCGCGTGGCGTGCTGTTCCCCGATCTGGCCGAGCGGATGAAGGCGCATTACGTCGCCGCTGCATTGACGCAAAGCGGCGGCAGGGCGACCGACAGCCGGGTGTCGGTGATGACAGGTCTGCAACGGCGCGATGTCGCGCGGTTGCGTGGCGAGGATGTGAAGGATCGCCGCCCCAACCACCTGTCGCGGCTGGTGGCACTGTGGCAGACCGGGGCGGATTGGTCCGACGGTGGCCAGCCCCGGCCCCTGCCCCGCGCCGGCGCCGCGCCATCGTTCGAGGCGTTGGCGCAGGCGGTGCGCCGCGACGTGCATCCTCGCACCATGCTGGATACGCTGGTTTCCGCGGGAACAGTGACGCTTTCCGACGATGGGCAGACCGTTGCCCTGGTGCAGACCTCATATCAGCCGCTGGCCGGATCGGACGACCAGCTGGCTTACCTGAGCCGCAATCTGGGCGATCACGCGCAGGCTGCTTTCGAGAACGTGCAGGGCCGCGACCTGCCGCATTTCGAACGCGCGGTGCATTACTCCGGGCTGACCGAGACACAGGTGGCCGCCCTTGCGGCCCGGTTCAGCGCCGCAGAGATGGCGTTGTTTCGGGAAATCAGCCAGACTGCGGCCGAGATGAAACGCGGGAATGCCGCCCCCGGCCTGATGCGGTTTCGCGCGGGGGGGTATTTCTACCGGACCGGAGAGCCCGACTGATGCGCCGCCTTGCCGCCCTTTGCGCCGTTCTGGCGCTTGCCGCCTGCACCACGGCCGATCGCCTGCAAGGGCCGGGGGTGGTGGCCGAACCGGTCATGGAAGCGGCACCGATGGCCACCGATTGCGCCCCCGGCGAAGGCGACGGCATCGGCGGCACCGGCTGCCAGGTGAACTAGGATCAGTCGCGCAACAGCTCGTTGATCGAGGTCTTCGACCGGGTCTGCGCATCGACCTTCTTGACGATCACCGCGCAGTAGAGGCTGATGCCGTTCTTCGACGGCATCGAGCCTGCGACGACGACCGATCCGGCAGGCACCTCGCCATAGGTCACGGCGCCGGTTTCGCGATCGACGATCTTGGTCGATTGGCCGATGAAGACGCCCATTCCCAACACGCTGCCTTCGCGGACGATGCAGCCCTCGACCACCTCTGACCGCGCGCCGATGAAGCAGTTGTCCTCGATGATGGTGGGGCCGGCCTGCATCGGCTCCAGCACGCCGCCGATGCCGACGCCGCCGGAAAGGTGGACGTTCTTGCCGATCTGGGCGCAGGAGCCGACGGTGGCCCAGCCGTCGACCATGCTGCCTTCATCGACATGGGCGCCAATGTTGACGAAAGACGGCATCAGCACCACGCCCTTGCCGATGAAGGCCGAGCGGCGGACGATGGAACCGGGGACGGCGCGGAAGCCGGCCTTGCGCCAGTCGGCGGCGGTCCAGCCGTGGAATTTCGACGGCACCTTGTCCCACCAGTTCGAGCCGCCGTTGGAGCCAGAGATTTCGCACATGTCGGTCAGGCGGAACGACAGCAGAGCACCGCCTTCTTCGCCCACTGGTTGACGTGCCAGTGCCCGTCCGCCTGCCGTTCGGCCACGCGCAGCTTGCCGCTGTCCAGCGCGGTCAGGGTGGCTTCGATCGCGTCGCGGGCCTCGCCCTTGGTGGCGGGGGAGATGCTGTCGCGCGCCACCCACGCGGCTTCGATGGCGGTCTCAAGCGCTGCATTCGACATGGGGTTTCCCTTTTCGCGGTTTCGTTCCGATCGAGCGGCCTATAAGCCTTGGGGGAAAGCCACGCAATTGGACAAGACATGAAAGACGAACCCCGCACCCATCCGTTTCGCGATTCCACCCAGGATATGGAAGCGGCAAAGCATATCCCCGACACCGCGCAGACACGGGCGCCGGCCTATCGGCTGGCCTTTGCGGACGGCGATTTCCTGACGCGGGAAGAGTTGCGGCCGGTGCGGCTGCAGCTGGAGCTCTTGAAGCCACAGATGATCATGGACGAACGCGGGATCGAATCGACCGTGGTGATGTTCGGCGGGGCGCGGATCCCGGCGCCCGAGCATCGCGACCAGGCGAAGACCAAGGCGCTGGCCGACCTGTCGCATTACTATGACGAGGCACGGCGCTTTGCGCGTGTGATGACCGAGCGCAGCCTGGAGACCTATGGCCGCAACTGGGTGATCGTGACCGGCGGCGGCCCCGGCGTGATGGAGGCCGGCAATCGCGGCGCGGACGAGGCCGGGGGCCAGTCGATCGGGCTGAACATCGTGCTGCCGCACGAGCAGGCGCCGAACGGCTATGTGACGCCGGACCTGGCGTTCAACTTCCACTATTTCGCGATCCGCAAGATGCATTTCCTGATGCGGGCCTGCGCGGTCTGCGTCTTTCCCGGCGGGTTCGGGACGATGGACGAATTGTTCGAAAGCCTGACGCTGATCCAGACCCAGCGGATGAAGCCGATCCCGTTCCTGCTGTTCGGACGCGACTGGTGGGAGAAAGTGGTGAACTGGAAAATGCTGGCGGAAGCGGGCGTGATCTCGCCCGAGGATCTGGGGCTGTTCCGCATCGTCGAGACGGCGGAAGAGGCGATTGCCGAGATCGACAGCTGGCCCTGCGTGGGGTGAGCCGTGCCGGGGCGCTGCCCCGGACCCCGGAGTATTTGGGCCAAGATGAAGGGCTCAGAGCGGGATTCTCAGCCCGTCCGTGCCGATGTGTATCTTGCCGGAAAAGTGGGGGGTGGTGTCGTTCAGCCAGTCCGCTTCGGTGAACTCGGGGGCGTCCGAAGGGATCAGGTGATGCAGCGCCAGCGCCTTGACGCCGGCGGCGGCAGCGGTTTTTGCGGCGTCTTCGGCGGTGGTATGGGCACGCAGCCAGTGCCGCATCAGCCGGTCGTCGCCATTGCCGATACGGGCCATCAGCGCGGGCAGCGCGGGGGCGAGCATGGCTTCGTGGATCAGAAGATCGGCGCCCCACGCGAAAGTTTCCAGCGCCTGCAGACGGGCGGTGTCGCCCGAGAAGACCACTGCCTTGTCGGCTGTCTGAAAGCGGTAGGCAAAGCAGTCGGTCAGCGGCGGGTGAAGGGTGCGAATGGCGGTGACGGTCAGCGCGCCGAAGACCATCGGCGCATCGGGGGTGGTTTCATGGATGCTCACAAGCGCGCGGACATCGGGCCGGCCCTCATCCTCGATCCGCGTTTCGATGTCGAAAGCCATCGAGGCGACGAAGCCTTGCCAGTAGAGGTCAAGCCCCGGCGGCCCCCATACTTGAACGGACGTTCGCAAACCAGCACACCAGGCGGTGTGCAGCAGGGGCCCGAGTTCAAGGTAGTGGTCGGAATGCAGATGCGTGATGAAGATCAGCGACAGGTCCTTCAGCGACATGCCCTGGCCGGTGAGGCCGCGCGCGACGCCCAGGCCGCAATCGACCACCACCCGCTGCCCGCCGAGGTCGAGCAGCGACGACGTCGGCATGGTGGAGCCGGGCCGGATCATCGGCCCGCCCTTGGTGCCCAGAAGGGCGACGAAATCGCTCATAGCGCGGAAAGGCCGGCATCGACCGCCTTCACGATTTCCTGCACATCGGCCGGGGTCAGGATCAGCGGCGGCGACAGGATGATGTTGGGGCCGGAAACGCGGATCATCGCGCCCGCCTCATATGCGGCTTTCTGGACCTTCCCGGGGGTTGCCTTGTCGGGCGCGGATTTGGTCGCGCGGTCGGAAACCAGTTCGACCGCGTGCATCAGGCCATGGCCGCCGCGGACGTCGCCGATGGCACTGTGCTTTTCCTTCAGCTTCAGTAGTCCGGCGTGCAGTTCCGCGCCGCGGGCAGCAGCGTTTTCGTTGACCTTCAGGCGCTGCGTTTCGGCCAGCGTCACCAGGGCGGCAGCAGCGCCGACCGGGTGGCCGGAGTAGGTGTAGCCATGGCCGATGGCGGCCTTGCCGGTGTCGTCGGTTTCGAACACTTCGGCCACCTGTTCGGCGATCATCACGGCGCCGAAGGGGAAATAGGCATTGGTGATGGCCTTGGCGCAGCAGGAGAAATCGGGTTTGACGCCCCAAAGGCGGCTGCCGGTCCAGGCGCCGGTGCGGCCGAAGGCGGTGATCACCTCATCGGCGATCAGGAGGATGCCGTGCTTGCGGCAAAGCTTTTCGACCCCCGGCATGAAACTGGGGTGCGGCGGAATCACGCCGCCGGCGCCAAGCACCGGCTCCATGATGAAGGCGGCGATTGTGGCCGCGCCCTGGAAGCCGATTTCATCCTCAAGCGCCTGCAGGCACAGCTGTGCCAACCGCACGGGGTCGGTCTCGTTGAAGGGGTTGCGGTAGGTGTAGGGGGCCGGGATGTGGAAGCAGCCGGGCAGCAGCGGCTCGTAAGCCGAACGGAAGTTCGCATTGCCGTTGACCGAGGCCCCGCCCATGTGGGTGCCGTGGTAGCCCTTCTTCAGCGACAGGAATTTGGTGCGCCCGGCTTCGCCCCGGATCTTGTGATACTGCCGGGCGAGGCGCAGCGCGGTTTCCACGGAATCGCTGCCGCCCGAGGTGAAGAAGGCGCGGGTCAATCCGTCGGGGGCGAAGAAGGTTCGCAGGTCCTCGGCCAGCTCGATCACCTTGTCGTTCGAGGTGCCCCGGAAGATCGAGTAATAGGGCAGCGCATCCAGTTGCGCGGCGATCGCGTCCTTGATCGGCTGGCAGGAATAGCCGAGGTTGACGTTCCACAGGCCCCCCACCGCATCCACCACCTCATGCCCGTCGATGTCGCGGATGCGCACGCCATGGGCGCCGGTGACGATGGTGGGCGCGTTCTTCAGGCTGTCGGCGGGCGCCGTCATCGGGTGCCAGAGCGAGCGCGCGTTGTTCGCCTTGAGAAAATTCTCGTCTTTCATGGCATGTCCTTTCAGGCGGCGGCGCGCCAGAGGTTTGCAAGCTCTGGCGGCAGACGGCCGCCCCAGAGCAATGTAATCCGTGCCCCGGCGCCGGTCACCTCGGCCAGGATTCGGGCGCGCAGGTCGACGGTCATCCGGGGCACGGGGGTGGCGACGGCCAGAGCGCCGACGCAGGCGGCGCGGGCATCGAACAGCGGTACGGCGATGCCGTGCACGTCGGTTTCAAAGGTGGAGGCGGTTTCCGAATAACCGTTCGCCCGGATCGCCGGCAGGCGCGCCGACAGCACTTCGGGCGCCGTCTCGGTGGCGGCGGTCAGCCTGGGCAGGGGGGCGGACAGCGCGTCTTGCTGGGCCGGTCCGGGCAGGAAGGCCAGCACCGCCATGCCGGACGCGGTGGCGTGGAAGGGCAGAAAGTCGGCGTCTTCCATCATCACCTTCATGCCGTGCCGGGCGGAATAGGCGAAGGCCAGGGTCTGCAGCCGCCCCGCCACCAGATGCGACATATGTGCGGTCTCTCCGGTAGCCTCGGCCAGCGCGCGCAGCACCGGCATCGCCGCTTCGCGCGTCGGCACCGCCGCTTCGCGCAAGGAGGCCAGCCGCAGCACCGCCGGGCCAAGCCGGTATTCGCGCGCCGCGCCGGTCTGTTCGACCAGCCCGCGCGATTCCATTTCGGTCAGCAGGCGGTGACATGTCGCCTTGTTCAACCCGGCCAGACGCGCAATCTCGGACAGCCCGGCCGAGGGCCGCTGGTGGGTAAAAAGATCAAGCAGATCAAGTGCTTTTCCGACCGTTCCCATTGCCTCGCGCCGATCTGACCAGCCACCCCGCGAAATGCGATATCTGGCCCATGCATTTTTGTTGACAGATCGGCAGGCAAGCTGTCAATCTGTTTTTCAAACCAATGGTTCAAATAATGAACCAACGCAACAGTGGAGAGCAATATGAGAAAGCTTGGCCTGATGGGCGGCGTTCTGGCCGTGGCTTTGGCGGCAATGCCTGGGGCGGTGCTGGCCGAATACCCGGAAAAACCGGTGACCTTCATCGTGCCCTGGCCCCCCGGCGATCTGGAAGACGTGCTGACCCGGATGATCGCGGAGGAATTCCAGAACCAGACCGGCGCGCCGGCTGCGGTGGTCAACAAGCCGGGTGGCGGCGGGGTGGTTGGCGGCATGGAAGTCGCCGGTGCCACGGCCGATGGCTATACCGTCGGCTCGTTCACCGTGGGCATTCCGACCGTCAAGACCATGGGCGCCGACGCCCAGATCGCGGCCGACGCGCTGGAGCCGGTGGGCATCTTCCTGACCTATCCCTTCCTGATCGCCACAAAGTCCGACGCGCCCTATTCGACCATGGCAGAGCTGGCCGAATATTCGAAGGCGAACGAGGTGCGGCTGGGCCACTTCGGATATGGCATCGAGCCGACGATGATGACCTTCTTCGGCATGTCCGAGCTGGGCGGCAAGTTCAGCGCCGAAGCCGCCTTCGACGCGGTGGATTGCAGCACGCTCGCCAATGGCGACGCCGATGTGATCAACACCACCGCGCAGCTGGTGCTGTCGTGCCTGGGCGAGATCAAGGTGCTGGCCACCATCACCGGCGAGCGCACGGCGATCACCCCGATGTGGCGACGCTGGGCGAACAGGTGCCGGCGCTGGAGGGGTCTTCGCTTTGGAACGGGCTCTTTGTCCCCAAGGGCACCCCGCAAGAGGTGAAGGACAAGATCGCTGCCGCCGCGAAAGAGGTCGTCATGTCGCCCGCCGCGCAAGAGATTGCCACCACGACCGGCGCGCTGGTCTACTGGCAGGATCAGGCCGCCGCGACCGAGCAGGTGGCCAAGGACATGAAGGGCCTGGCCGAGTTGCGCGAAAAGCTGGGCGTAACCGAGTGATCTGAACCGGGCGCGCCCATTCGCGGCGCGCCCTTTCCTATTCGGGGGGCGGCAATGTCGGCGGAACCGGAGGCACGGGCGAACCGGCTGGAAAGCCTTGCGCTGTCGATCATCTTCGCGGCGCTGTCCACGGGCCTGCTGGCGCTGATCGCGGTGGCGACGAAATCCGGCCCGGCCTCGGCCGGCTGGTGGACGCGGCCCTGGCTGATGCCGGCCGTCGCCCTGACCATCCTTGCCGCCGCCAATCTGGTCACCCTGTGGCGCGAGGTGACCGACCTGCGCGCCCGCCCGCCATCGCCTGACGAAGCGACCGAAGGCTGGACCGCGCTGCTGGGCTGGCTGCGGCCGCTGGAGTATCTGGGCTATTTCGCCGCCTATCTCTGGGGCATCCTGCATCTGGGCTATTTCGCGGCCACGCTGGTCTTTGTCTTCTTCCTCATGTGGCGCGCGGGCCTGCACGCGCCGCGCTGGCAGTTGGCGGGGCTGGGGTTGGTGCTGTTCATGATCGGGGTCTTCCGCTTTGGCCTGGGCGTCTGGATGCCCGCCCCTGCCCTTTATGACCTGTTCCCCGATGCGCTGCGCAGCGCATTGATCCGCTGGTTCTAGGGGCAGGTGATGGAGTTTCTCTGGCTCGGCCTTCAGCAACTGTCGGACCCCTGGGTCTTTCTGACCATGTGTTCGGGCGCCATCCTTGGCGTCATCGTCGGCGCCATTCCCGGCGCGGGAGCGGCGGTGACGATCTCGATCCTCCTGCCCACCACCTTCTCGATGGAGCCGCTGATCGGCATGACCCTGCTTCTGGGGATCTATTGCGGCTCGGCCTATGGCAGTGCCATTCCGGCGGTGATGATCAACACGCCGGGCAGCCCGGTGGCCGTGCTGACCGCGCTGGAGGCCAAGCCCTTCGTCGACCGGGGAGAGGCGCGGCGCGCCCTGAGCCTGGCCTATTCCGCCAGCTTCGTCGGCGGCATGATGGCCGTGCTGGCGCTGATGCTACTGACCCTGCCGCTGGCGAAGGTGGCGCGCAACTTCGGCTCGGCCGATTTTGCCATGCTGGCCTTTGCGGCGCTGGTTCTGGTGATCGTCGGCCATGGCGGGCGGCGGGTCGAGGCGACGGCGGCGATGGCCTTCGGCCTGTTCCTGGCCACCGTCGGGATCGAAACCGCCTATTCCACCCAGCGCTACAGTTTCGGCTTTTCCTTCCTTGCCGGGGGCATCCCGCTGGTGCCGATGGTGATCGGCCTTTTCGCCATGTCCGAGGCGCTGATCCAGCTGACCGCCCGCGAGGTGCAAAAACCCGCCATCCAGCTGGGCGGCCGCTTCTTCCAGGGCTTTACCGAGGTCTTCCGCTACAAGGTCACCCTGTTCGGATCGTCGATCTTCGGCATTCTCTGCGGCATCATGCCGGGCGTTGGCGAATTCCTGGCGCAGCAGGTCAACTATGTCTGGGCCCGCAAGCTGTCGAAAGACGGCGCCAACTTCGGCAAGGGCGCACCCGAGGGCATCATCGTCTCCGAGGCCACCAACAACTCGGTCCCGCCCGCCGCACTGATCCCGCTTCTGGCGCTGGGCATTCCGGGCGAGGAACTGACGGCGATGATGCTGGCGGTGTTTCTGGTCCACAACGTCATTCCGGGGCCGGATCTTTTCGTACAGCGGCCGGAATTCGTGGCGGGGCTTTACTGGACGCTCTTGGCGATGAACTTCGTCATCATCGGGTTCCTGCTGGTCGCCACCAACGCCATCGCCCGCGCCGCACAGATCAACAAGCGGTTCCTAGGCGTGGCGATCCTGACCCTGTCGCTGATCGGCACCTATGCCTCGGGCTACAACTTCGCCGACGTCGGCATCGCCATGGTCTTCGCGCTGCTGGGCTATGTGCTGCGGGCGCATCGCTGGCCGCTGACCCCGATCCTGCTGGGGCTGGTGATGGGGCCGATCCTGGAAGGCCGGATGCGGCAGGCGCTGGGCACGGCCAACGGCGATCTGACGATCTTTGTCACAAGGCCGATCTCGGCGATCATCCTGGCGGCGCTGGTGCTGCTTGTGGTCTTCACCTTCCGTGGCTGGCTGAAGCAGCGCAAACCTCGTGAGGACTGGCAGATCAATGACACTTGACCAACCCACCATCGACCGCCTTGCTGCCGCCCCGTCGCGCCGGGCCGCCTGCTGATCGACGGCAAATGGTGCGCCGGAGAGGGCGGCGAGTCGCCGGTGCTGTCGCCGATCGACGGGCGGCAGTTGACCACGTTGGCCACGGCCTCGGCGGGCGATGTGGACCGCGCCTGCGCCTCGGCCCGCGCGGCATTCGAGGACGGGCGGTGGAGCCGCCTTGCCCCGTCGGCCCGCAAGGTGGTGCTGCACCGGCTGGCCGATCTGGTCGAAAAGCATGCCGTGGACCTGGCGGTCCTGGGCGTGCGCGACAACGGGACCGAGATTTCGATGGCGCTGAAGGCCGAACCCGGTTCCGCCGCGCAGACCTTCCGCTACTACGCCGAGGCGCTGGACAAGGTCTACGGCGAGATTGCCCCAACCGCCGCCAACGTGCTGGCGCTGGTTCACCGCGAGCCGGTGGGAGTCGTCGGCGCCATCGTGCCGTGGAATTTCCCGCTGATGATCGGCGCCTGGAAGATCGCACCCGCGCTGGCGATGGGCAATTCGGTGGTGCTGAAACCGGCGGAAACCGCCTCGCTGACTTTGCTGAGACTGGCCGAACTGGCGCTGGAGGCCGGCCTTCCCCCCGGCGTCTTCAACGTCGTCACCGGCCCCGGATGCGTGACGGGCGAGGCGCTGGCCCTGTCGCCCGAGGTTGACGTGCTGGTCTTCACCGGGTCCGGCGCGACGGGCCGCAGGCTGTTGCAATACTCGGCGCAATCGAACCTGAAGCGCTGCTATCTGGAACTCGGCGGCAAATCCCCGAACATCGTCTTCGCCGATGCCCCCGACCTGTCCGCCGCCGCCAAGGCCGCCGCCACAGCGATCTTTCGCAACGCTGGCCAGGTCTGCGTCGCCGGATCGCGCCTGCTTGTCGAGGCCTCGGTGCAGGCTGAATTCGTCTCTGTCCTTGCCGAAACCACCCAGAAAATGACCGTCGGAAACCCGTTGTCACTGACCACCCAGATCGGCGCAATCAACTCCTTGCCACAGCTTGAAGGCAACCTTTCCTTCGTCACCGATGCCAAGAACGAAGGCGGCACCCTCGTTGCCGGCGGCGCCCGTACCCTGACCGAAACCGGCGGCTGGTACATGGAGCCAACAATCGTCACCGGCGTTCAGCCCGACCATCGCCTGTTCCGCGAAGAGGTCTTCGGCCCGATCCTGGCCGTCACCCCCTTTGCCACCGAGGCCGAGGCACTGCGCCTTGCCAACGCCACCGACTTCGGCCTTGCCGCCGGGGTCTGGACCGCCAACCTGTCGCGCGCCCACCGGATGATCCGGGGCATCCGCGCGGGTGTGGTGCATGTGAACACCTATGGCGGGGCCGATGTCACCGTTCCCTTGGCCGGGACCAAGCAATCGGGCAATGGCGCCGACAAGAGCCTGCACGCGCTGGACAAGTATTGCGACCTGAAGACAGCGTGGATTCAACTGTAGCAGAGACTGTTTGGGGGCGCATGGGCGACCGTATTCTTGTCGTTGGCACCTACGACACCAAGGACGATGAACTGACCTACATTGCCGGTGTCATCCGCGCGCAGGGCGGCCGGGCGCTGACCATGGATGTCAGCATCCTCGGCGACCCGAAAGCCCCGACCGACTGGTCCAAGCACCAGGTCATCGAGGCGGGCGGCGCGACCATCGAACAGGCCATCGCAGCCGAGAACGAGAATACCGCCATGCAGGCGATGGCGAGAGGGGCGGCGACGCTGTGCGCCCGCCTGCACCGCGAAGGCGCCTTCGACGGGGTCATCGTTCTGGGCGGAAGCATGGGCACCGACCTGGCGCTGGATCTGTGCGCCGCGCTGCCTTTGGGCGTGCCGAAATACGTCGTCTCGACGGTTTCCTTCAGCCCGATGATCCCGCCAGAGCGGCTGGCGCCTGATATCCAGATGATCCTCTGGGCGGGCGGGCTTTACGGGTTGAACTCGGTCTGCAAGGCATCCCTGTCGCAGGCCGCAGGTGCGGTTCTCGGGGCCGCCCGCGCGGTAGAGCCGCCAAAGCGCGACCGCCCGCTGATCGGCATGACCAGCTTCGGCAAGACCGTGCTGCGCTATATGGTGACGTTGAAGCCCGCGTTGGAAAAGCGCGGCTTCGAGGTGGCGGTGTTCCACGCCACCGGCATGGGTGGCCGGGCGTTTGAATCGCTGGCGGCCGAGGGCGCTTTTGCCGCCGTGATGGATTTCGCGCCGCAAGAGGTGGGCAATCACCTGTTCGGCAGCACCATCACCGCAGGGCCGGACCGGATGACCAACGCGGGCGCGCGCGGTATCCCGCAGATGATCGCGCCGGGCTGCTATGATCTGATCGACGTGGTCGGTTGGCATCCGGTGCCAGAGCGGCTTCGCGACCACCCCGGCCATGCGCATAACCGTTTGTTGTCATCCTTCGTGATGACGGCCGAGGAACGCCGGATGATGGCCCGCGAGATGGCAGGCAAGCTGGCGGAGGCGAAAGGAAAAACGGCTCTCTTCCTGCCCATTCAGGGTTGCAATGAATGGGACCGTGAGGGCGCGCCCTTGCAGGACACCGGCGGTCTGGCCGCCTTCTGTGACGAGATTCGCAAGACCATCCCGCCCAATGTCCAGCTGATCGAGCTGGACTGCCACATCAACGACGCTGCCTTTTGCGACGCAGTTCTGCGGCTGTTCGATGAGTGGTTGGCGACGGGTGTGATCAGCGCCTAGGCAAAGGCGATCTCGACTTTGCCGAAGGGGCCGTAGTCGGCACTGAAGCGGCTGCCGGGGGGGGCCTCGATCGGGCGAATGAAGCTGCCCGAAAGCACCACATGGCCCGCCTCGATCGCTTGGCCATAGACCGCCAGACGGTGGACCAGCCACAGGATGCCAGTGACCGGATCGTTCAGCACACCTGCCCCCAGTCCCGTCTCTTCGACCACCCCGTCGCGGCTGACGATGGCACCGACCCGGCGCAGATCGAACTCCTCGACCGCATGGCGGGCATCGCCCAGAACGATCCCGGCATTGGCGGCGTTGTCGGCGACGGTGTCGATGATGCTGCGGGTCTGGCCGCTGGCCGGATCGGCGCGCAGGATGCGGGTATCCAGGATCTCCAGACTGGCGCAGACGTGGTCGGTGGCCGCAACAACATCGGCGCGTGTGATCTGTGCGCCCTTCAGTGGCGCATGCATGACAAAGGCGATTTCCGCCTCGACCCTGGGTTGGATGAAACGGCCCTGAGGAATGATGGCGCCGCTGTCAATGTGCATGTCATCCAGCAGCACGCCCGAATCCGGCGTGGTGATGCCCAGGTCGCTTTGCATGGCGCGAGACGTCAGGCCGATCTTCCACCCTGTCACGCGCCGCCCCGCTGCCAGCTTTTTCGCCACCAGTGCGAACTGGATGGCATAGGCGTCATCCAGGGAGGCCGCAGGGTGGGCGACCGAGATCAACCCGCATTGCTGGCGGCTTCGCTCGGCGCCAAGAAGCGTCTCTGCACAGGCGGAAATATCCTCCGGCGTCATTCGTCGCGCACTCCGTTCACCAACGTGCCGATACCTTCGGCGCTGACTTCGATCCGGTCGCCGGGCGCCAGCCATTTCGGCGGCTCGAACCGCGCGCCGGCCCCGGTGGGCGTGCCGGTGACGATGATGTCGCCGGGGACCAGCGTGGTGAAGGTGGAGATGTAGGCGATCTGCCGGGCTACCGGGAACAGCATGCGTCCGGTGCGGTCGGCTTGGCGGACCTCGCCGTTCACGCGGGTTTCAAGGGCAATGTCGGTGATCTGTGCGGGGTCGGTGAAAGGCACCAGCCAGGGGCCCATGGCACCGGAGCCATCCCAGTTCTTGCCTTGGGTCACGTTGAATTTCGCGTGCCGCACCCAGTCGCGGATCGTGCCTTCGTTGCACAGGGTCAGCGCGGCGATGTGGTGCAGCGCCTGCGCCTCGGGAATGCGGCGACCGCCCTTGCCGATGATCACGGCGATTTCGCCTTCGTAATCCAGTTGCGGGCTTTCCGGCGGGCGGGTGAGCGGCACCTCATGGCCCACGAAGCTGCGGGGAAAGCGCGGGAACAGCGACATGTTGGGCGGGGCCTCTTGCCCGTCCTTGTACTCGGCATTGCGGTCGGGGAAGTTGACGCCGACGCAGATGATCTTTTCGGGGTCCGGCACTGGAATATCCCAACGGAAACTGCCGAAGCAATGTGTAACTGCGCAGGATTCCGCCCGGTCAGAGACTGTTTTCCACCCGTTCGCCGCGATCACCGTTCGCAGGCTCGGCCACTGGGGGAACGCATCCGACAGCGCGATCAGCCCGGTCTCGCCAACCGCACCCCAGAGCCGCCGCCCCTCGGCGGTAAAGGTGGCCAGCCGCTTCATGACGCGATGATCGGGGTGGCTTTGAGGTCGCTGTCCGACAAGGTGGCGCCGGTGAAAAGGCTGCCTTCCTCGAACCACGATCGCGGCGCGGCGGCGCCCCAGAGGGTTTGCCTCTGCGGATCCTTCAGGTCCCATTTGATCGGTTCCAGGTCGGGGTCGACGGTCTGATAATCAGAGCAATAGATCTCGATCCGGTGGCCGTCGGGGTCGCGGACGTAAAGGAAGAAGGCGTTCGAGATGCCGTGGCGACCGGGGCCGCGCTCGATGTTTGCCAGCCAGCCGGTGGTGGACATCAGGTCCAGCAGGTCGATGATGTTCAGGGGCGTCGGCACCCAGAAGGCGGTGTGATGCAGGCGCGGGCCGGTGCCGTTGGTGAAGGCGATGTCATGCACCCCGCCCTTGCGATGCGTCCAGGCGGCCCAGAGGCGGCCAGATTCAGCATCTTCGGTGAATTCGGTGACGCGAAAGCCGATCTCGTTCCAGAAGGCCACGGCCTGATCGACGTTGGGCGAGAAGCAGTTGAAATGGTCGATCCGCAGCGGTTTTACGCCATGATAGAGACTGTATTTCTGATGGATCGGGGGCAGACGGTCCATCCTTGCATAGAACTCCAGCGGTATCCCTTGCGGATCGCGGGTGCGGAAGGTGCGGGC
This sequence comes from Rhodobacter sp., assembly GCA_016704435.1. GTDB lineage: Bacteria > Pseudomonadota > Alphaproteobacteria > Rhodobacterales > Rhodobacteraceae > Pseudogemmobacter. Next base: position 68,597 of record JADJAB010000017.1, read on the forward strand.
CTGATGCGGGCGATCGACCCAGTCGACCGGCAGATCCTTGCCCGCAAAGAACGCCGCCGCGCGGTCGAGGTTGTCTTCGTCCCAGACCTTGAAGCCCAGATGCCCGGCCACGGCCGTTTCGGCCTGTTTCAGGATCACGCAATGATGGCCACGCTCTTCCATCGCCCGCAGGTAGATGGTGGAGGCATCTTCACCGGTGACCTGCAGGCCCAGCGTGTCGACGTAGAAGGCGCGCGATCTGGCCAGATCGGTGACGGAAAACTCGACATGGGACAGGCGCACGGTGTTGAACGGCGGGTAGAGGTTCGGGGCGGGGACGGGCATGGCGTCAGGCTCCTATCCGCTGGATCTTGTGGGTGCCGGTGGCAAAGGCGGTGTTCTTGGTTTCCATGTAGAAGTCGAACGACCAGTCGCCGCCATCGCGGCCGATGCCGCTGGCCTTGGTCCCGCCGAAGGGGGTGGGCAGGTGGCGGACGTTTTCCGAGTTCACCCAGATCATCCCCGCCTCCAGCCCTTCGGAAAAGCGCAGCGCGCGGGTCAGGTCGTTGGTCCAGAGGTATCCCGCCAGACCATAGGCGGTGCCGTTGGCAAGGGCCAGCGCCTCGGCCTCGTCGCGAAAGGTCAGCGAGGTGAGGAAGGGGCCGAACACCTCTTCCTGCGCAATGCGCATGTCCGGGCGCGCGTCGGTGAACAGGGTCGGCTGGATGAACCAGCCCTTGTCGCCGATCCGCTGGCCGCCCGCCGCAAGAGTGGCGCCGTCGGCCCGGCCCTTTTCGACATAGCCCGCGACCTTGTCGAAATGGGTCTGGTGGATCAGCGGGCCGATTTCGGTATTTGTGTCCAGCGGATGGCCGACCTTCAGGCGGTTGACGCGGTCGGCCAGCTTTGCGTGGAACGTCTCGGCGATGCTGGCCTGCACCAGAAGGCGCGAGGACGAGGTGCATCGCTCGCCGTTCAGCGAGTAGATCATGAAGATCACCGCATCCAGGGCCCGGTCCAGATCGGCGTCGTCAAAGACGATGACGGGGTTCTTGCCGCCCAGTTCGAAATGCACCCGTTTCAGCGTATCGGCGCCTTGTTTCATGATCATCGACCCGGTGCGCGATTCGCCGACAAAGGCAATCGCCTTGATGTCGGGATGTTCGGTCAGTGCGCGGCCTGCGCCTTCGCCCATGCCGTTCACCAGGTTCAGGACGCCGGGGGGAAGGCCCGCCTCATGGCAGATCTCGGCCAGAAGGCGGGCGGTCAGGGGCGAAAACTCGGCCGGTTTGTGGACAACCGTGCAGCCGGCGGCCAGTGCGGGCGCGATCTTCCAGGTCGACAGCATGAAGGGCGTGTTCCACGGCGTGATGATGCCGACAGGGCCGATCGGGTGGCGGGTGGTGACGTTCCAATGCGTCGGCGTCGGCAGGCTTTGGCCGTCGCGCGCGCCGGGGGCCAGATCGGCGAAGTAGCGGAAGTTTTCGGCCCCCCGAAGGGCGGCTTTCGACATGAAGCGCCAGGCCTGTCCGGTGTCCCAGCATTCGCACAGGGCGATTTCCTCGGCCCGGTCCTCGATCAGGTCGGCGATACGGTGCAAAAGGGCCTTGCGCTGGTCGCCCGGCATCGCGGCCCAGGCAGGAAAGGCGGCCTTGGCGGCCTTGGCGGCGGCGTCGATATCGGCCGGAGTGCCGAGTGCCACGGGCGCAATCAGGCTTTCGTCCACGGGGCTGCGCGTCTCGAACCACTCAACCCCCGCCACGTCCTGACCACCGATCAGGTTCAGCACGCCGTCCTGGCGAAACCGGCGCAGATGCCCGTCAAGCTTGCCGAGCCGTTCCTGAAGACTGGTCATGCGGGGGTCCTCTGGCACAATATACTTCGCACGTTAAGTAAAACTGCGCCCCGCGTCAAGCCCGAACTCCCGACGGCCGGCTAAACTGCCAGTTTCACCCAGGCCGCGTTGCGGGATGAGGACCGCACGCAAGCGTCGACGAAGGCCACGCCCGCAAGTCCTTCGCGCAGGCCGGGGAAGGTGACGGCGGGGTCGGGTGCTGCGCCCTCGCGGCGGGCAAGGATGGCACGGGCGACCTCGGCATAGATGTTGGCGAAGCCTTCCAGATAGCCCTCGGGGTGGCCCGGCGGCACCCGGCTGACGCGGGCCGCCTCGGGACCAGACCCGGCGCCCATCCGGGTGATCCGATACTGCGGCTGACCAAGCGGAGAGACCCAGAGCACGTTCGGCTCTTCCTGCGACCAGTCCAGTGACGCCTTCGTGCCCAGAACCCGCAGCCGCAGGGCGTTCTCATTGCCGGTCGCCACCTGGCTGCACCACAGCATGCCGCGGGCGCCGCCCTGATAGCGCAGCATGACATGGGCGTTGTCGTCGACCCGACGGCCGGGAACAAAGCTTTGCAGGTCGGCGGCCAGTTCCTCGACCTGCAGCCCGGTGACAAAGCCCGCAAGGTTGAAGGCATGGGTGCCGATGTCGCCGGTCGCCCCGCCGACCCCGGTGCGGGCCGGATCGGTGCGCCAGTCGGCCTGCTTGTGGCCCGAGGTCTCGATCGGCTCGGCCAGCCAGTCCTGCGCATATTCCACCTGCACAAGGCGGATATCGCCCAATTCGCCGGCATCGACCATCGCCTTGGCCTGCCGGATCATCGGATAGCCGGTGTAATTGTGGGTCAGCGCGAAGATCACGCCGCTGGCCTCGGCGGCCTTGGCCAGCCGTTTTGCCTCGGCCAGGGTGGCGGTCAGCGGCTTGTCGCAGATCACATGGATGCCCCGGCGCAGGAACTGCATCGCCACCGGGGCGTGCATGTGGTTGGGGGTGACGATGGCCACCGCCTCGATGCCGTCCTTGCGCCGTGCCTCGCGCGCGGCCATTTCGGCGAAAGAGGCATAGCCGCGCGCCACGCCCAGATCGGCGGCGGAGGCCAACGCCTTTTCGGGGGTCGAGGAAAAGCAGCCGGCAACCAGTTCATAGCGATCGTCCATCCGCGCGGCGATGCGGTGGACCGCGCCGATGAAGGCATCGCGGCCGCCGCCCACCATGCCCAGACGGACACGCGCCGCGGTTTCCGAAGCTGCCCCGGTGATTGCCATCTGTCCACTCCCCTGCAAACGCCATAATCGCGCTGCCTTTTTCTTAACGGGCAGAAGGGGGCCGGTCCACCGTGGAAAGGCCGCTACCAGCGCAGCAGGCGGCTGCCGATCAGGGCCGAGACGACGGTAACGATACCGATCGCCGCGCCATACCAGGTGACGTAGAACAGCGGGCTGGATTCGGTGCAATGCACCGCATAGACCGCCGCCCCCGCGCCGCCTCCGGCCAGGCCGATCAGCGCGCCGGCCAGCGTCGGAGAGGCAGGCGCGCCGCCGCGCAGGGCGGCGAACAGCGCCGCCACCGGCAGCGCGGACAGGATAGGGATCGCGATCAGGCAGATCGAATTGGTCTTGCCCATCAGCGCCATGCCGCGCGCCTCGGGCAGCGTGGCCATCCAGGCCCAGGCCAGCAGGCCCAGCGCCACCGCCGCCACCAGAGCCAGCGGCCACAGCCGGACGTGGCCTTCGGGGCGGATTGCGGTCAGGGCGGCGGTCAGGGCAACGGCGAAAAGCGCCAGCGACAGCACATGGCGCATCGCCGGCACGAAGGAGGTCAGCGCCTGCGCCAGATCGGGGCGCGGGCCAAGCACGGCCAGCAGCCCGGCCATCGACAGGGCGACAGCGGGCAGGAACACCGGAACCACCCGCCGCGCGGGCGGCGGTTCGGGCCGCGTATCCTCGGCCAAGGCGCGGATCAGGTCATCCGTGCGCATCAGTCCACATGCCTTTCCCTCAGTTGCGCCAGCCGCTTGAAAGCCCGGTGCAGTGCCACCCGCACGGCGCCTTCGGTCATCTCCATCCGCGCGCCGGCCTCGGCCGAACTGGCGCCGTCAAAGCCGATCAGCCGCACCAGTTGCGCCGAGCGGTCGTCCAGCATCGCGATCAGCTTTTCCATGTCGCGCCGCTCGGTCGGGTCGGCCTCGGCTTCGGCGGGCAGCACGTCGGCGAAATCCTCGACCGGCAGGGTCAGCGCCTTGCCGCGGGCGCGGAAGGCATCCACCACCTTGTGGCGGGTGATGGCATAAAGCCACGGCCGGACAGGCGCGTCCTGCCGCCAGGTCTGCCGTTTCAGATGGACCGCCAGAAGCACGTCCTGCACCACATCCTCGCATTGCGCAGCATCGAAGCCGCGGCCCCGGGCCCGGACGATGCCCCGGACAACCGGGGTGACAGCCGCCAGAAAGCTGCGATAAGCCCGGCCGTCCCCGGCCAGGGCCTGTCGCAGAAGCACGGCCCAGTCATCGTCCTGTCCTGTCATTCAAAGGCCTTTACGCGGGCAGAGATGCAAGCGTTACACAAGACCGCGTGAGGATTCGAGCCTCATCTGCGGACCTCAGTCGCGCGCAGGCAGGCTGGCGATGATCGCCCGCGCCGCTGCTGCCGGGTCGGCGGCCTGCCAGACCGGGCGGCCGACGACGATATGGTCGGCGCCATCGGCAATGGCCCGGGCCGGCGTCGCGATGCGCTTCTGATCGCCCGAGGCTGTGCCTTCGGAGCGCACCCCCGGCGTGACGATCAGCTTTCCCGCCGCTTCGGGCAGGGCGCGGATCATCGCGGCCTCAAGCGGGCTGGCGATCACCCCGTCGGCCCCCGCTGCCAGCGCCCGTGCCGCGCGTTCCAGCGTGATCTGGGCTATATCGCCCGGCACGATCATGTTGGCGTCCAGATCGGCGCGGTCGAGGCTGGTCAGCACCGTCACCGCCAGGATCTTCAGCCCGGAGCCGCCCGCCCCTTCGCGCGCCGCGCGCACCACTTGCGGGTCACCATGCACGGTCAGGAAATCGAGGTCATAGGCGGCGATGCCGCGCACCGCCGTCTCGACCGTGGCGCCGATGTCGAAGAACTTCATGTCCAGGAAGATGCGCTTGCCGTGGTCCTGCTTCAACTCGTTGGCCAGCGCCAGCCCGCCGCCGGTCAGCATTCCCAGCCCGATCTTGTAGAACGAGACCGCATCGCCAATCCGCCCCGCCAGTTCCAGCCCCTGCAGCACGTTCGGCACGTCCAGCGCCACGATCAGACGGTCATCCATGCCGGGCCTCCCCTCAGCTTGCCGGAGCCTCTTAGGGCGGCATCTCGTCCGTGTCCACCGGGGCGCGGGAGATGTTGATATCCTGCCAGTCGGCCTGCAGGGCAGGCGCGGAAAGCGGCGGGCCATCCACCCACCATCCCTGCGGGCCGCAACCCAGCCGCATCGGCCGAAATCGCACCGGGCAGGCGGAACGCACGGCAAGCGTCAGGGTTCGCCCGTCGCGGATGGCGGCGGCGATGGCAGGAATGCGCGGATCGGCCTCGGGCGCGTCATCTGCGGCCTGCGGAAAGCGAAGCAGCGCCGCCTGCATCGCCGCCCGGCTGCGATCGGGCAGGCTTTCGATCAGCTTGGCGCGGGCGCGGCGCGCCGGGGCTTGCAGACCCAGCGCCCGCAGCGCCGGCGGCAACGCGGCCAGCCACAGCGCCAGCGCCTCGGCCTCGTCGGTGGCCAGCCCGGTCAGCCGGGTGCGGTAGTTGAACCCCAGCTCGATCCCGCCCTGCACCCCGCGAAAGGTGATGACGGGCAGGCCGGCCTCGGTCATCGCGTCCACGTCGCGCAGGATGGTTCGCGGGGTGACCTCCAGTTCCCTTGCCAGCGCAGGTGCCGTCATCCGGCCCCGGTTCTGCAGCAGAAGAAGGATTTGCAGCAACCTTGCCGCGCGCATTCTGGATACCTGACATAAGGTGACCTGATTAGAGGCGCAGCATCAGCGCCGAATCAAGCGGAAAGGGCGCAACGATGGCGATGATCACCTTTGGCAGCGGCACGGCGGGCGACCCATGGGTGCTGAAGACCCCGCCCGGCAGTTCCGAATACCAGGCCTGGCGCGACGAGGCGAAGGGAGAGCTGGTGGTGCAGGTCGGCTCCACCAGGCTGGCCTATCAGCTGCGCTGCATCGAGGATCTGCACGCCATGCTGAAGACCCGGGGCGACTGGGTGACTTTGGGCAACGCCGATGAGGGCAAGCCGGTGCAGGACGGAACCGTCGAGGCCTGGGCCCGCGATCCGGGCAATCCGCCGGGCGGCTACTACGGCACCCGCAAAGGCTATCGCGGGCGGTTCGGCAACTATGTGCCGCCGGTGCTGGAACTGCTTGGCCTTGCCGAGGTCGAGCACAATCCGCGCAACAACCGGATGCGCGCGCTTTGACAAGCGGCCCCCTTTCGGCTGATCTGGCCGAAAGGGAGCCACGATGATCCTGGCATTCGACATTGGCGGCAGCCGTATCCGCGCTGGCTTGTGGGACGGAACGACCCTGCGCCCGGCGGGAGAGGCCGCCACCCCTGCCTCCGACCTGGCCGCCTTTGCCGCCACCATCGGGGGACTGGCCAAGAACAGCGGCGCGCGCGGGCTGGCGCTGTCCATCGCCGGGGTGGTCGATCCGGCGACCGGCATCGGCAAGGTCGCCAACATCCCGGCAATCGACGGGCTGGCGCTGGCGCCGGTGCTGCAAGCCGCAACCGGCCTGCCCGCGCTGGTGCTGAACGACGCCGATTGCTTTGCCCTGGCCGAGGCCGGGCAAGGTGCCGGGCGCGGGCATGGCACGGTCTTCGGCATCATCCTGGGCACCGGTGTCGGGGGCGGGCTGGTGATCGACGGGCGGCTGGTCACCGGCGCGGGCGGCTTCGCCGGCGAATGGGGGCATGGCCCGGTGATCCGGGGCGAATATGCGCTGCCCTGCGGCTGTGGGCAGGTGGGTTGCCTGGACGTGATCGGCGGCGCGCGCGGGCTGGAGCGGCTGCACCGGATGCGCAGCGGCAACGGCCTGACTTCCGAACAGATCATCGCCGGCTGGCACGGCAAGGATGCCGAGGCCTGCGCCACGATGGCACTCTGGCGCGATCGGGTCTCGGGCCCGCGGGCGATGGTGCTGAACGTGGTCGGCGCCGATTGCGTGCCGGTGGGGGGCGGGCTTTCGCGCGCGGCGGGGCTGGTGGGCTATCTGGACGAGGCCCTGCGCGCCCGCATCCTTCGCGCATCGCCAGGCGCACTTGCGGTTCCCGCGCAATGCGGCGCCGATGCGGGCCTGCTGGGCGCGGCCCTTGCCGGGGCAGCGGCATGGGCGTGATCGTCGAGGTCTGCGTTGACACCTCGGCCAGCTTGCGGGCCGCCGTCGAAGGCGGCGCCGACCGGATCGAGCTTTGCGCGGCGCTTGCGCTTGGCGGCCTCACTCCCTCGGCCGGCTTCATGGCCGAGGCGGCGGGGTTGCCGGTTCCGGTCATGGCCATGATCCGCCCCCGCGCCGGGGATTTCGCCTTCTCCGAGCCCGAAATGCGGCAGATGGAGACCGATATCGCCACGGCCCGCGCCGCGGGGCTGGCCGGCGTGGTGCTGGGCGCCAGCCTGCCGGACGGACGGCTGGACACCGCCACGCTGACGCGCCTCTTGCGGGCGGCAGGCGGCATGGACACCACCCTTCACCGCGTCTTCGACCTGACACCGGACCTGGATGAGGCGCTGGAAACCGCCATCGACCTCGGCTTTCACCGCATCCTGACCTCGGGCGGGGGGCGGACGGCCCCGGAAGGCATGGACCGGATCGGCACGCTGATCGCGCAGGCGGCGGGGCGTATCTCCATCTTGCCTGGCGCGGGGATTTCAGCCGCCAGTGCAGCTGCCTTCGTGGCACTTGGCGTGACTGAACTGCACGGCTCTTGCGCCACACCCCGGTCCACCCCCGGACGCGCTGCCGAAATGGGCTTTGGCCCACCGACCACGCGCCAGACCGACGCCGCCCTTGTCCGCGCCCTTCGGCAGGCCGTTTCCAAGGCCGTTCATTGACTTGCAAGACCTTTGCAGCAAGGTTGCTTGCAAAGGCGAAAGGGGCAGGTCATGGATTTCAACATCAGCTATGAACGGCCCGAGGATGGCCCCGCCTCTGGCCCGATCACCGTCGGCTGGTTCCTGGCCTCTGACAAGGGCGCGGTGATGTATGACCCGCCCGAACGGGTTTCCCTGCGGCAAACCAACAAGTCCCACGCCAAGTCCGCCAGCCGCTGTCCCGGCGTGATCCAGTTGGAAAGCCGGTATTTCCAGGTGAAATGCCCGTTCGACATCCACATCGGATTTTCGCGCGACGACAAGGGCAAGGCCGTGCTGGTCAACCGCGCCGGCACCGCCAGCCCGATCCGCGCCAACAAGCTGGGCGAAGTGCTGACCCTGGTGAACGAGGCCGAGTGGCGCTACCCCGACCGGCCCACGATCCAGCTGCACCTGCCCCATACATTCATCGCCGACGAGATGGTCTATGTCACGCAGCTGTCGGCCTTCATGCACTACCGCCCCGACCCGCTGCCCGGCACCATCTTTGGCGGGCGGTTCCCGGTCAGCCTCTGGCCACGGCCGCTGATGTGGGCCTTCGAATGGCATGAGCCGCAAAAGGACATCATCCTGAAGCGCGGCGAGCCGCTGTTCTACGCCCAGTTCGAAGGCATGGACCCCAGCCGGCCGGTGCAAGTGGTGGAGGCGGAAAAGACCGCCGAGCTGACCGCCTACCTGGAAAAGATCAGCGGCGTGGTGAACTATGTCAGCCAGACCTTCAGCCTGTTCAAGGCGGCCGAGGCGATCAGGCCGAAGACCCTGCTGACCCCGAAGACCAGGGACTGAAACCGCGCCTCGAAGGCCGGCTCATCGTGCCCGCCGGCCGCCCTTCGCCGGCGGCGTGCCGTCTTGCGTGAAAGGCTCTGCCGGCCGCGGCTGCTCGGCCGCGCGAAACGCCTCGGGCACGTCCAGGAACGGCGTCAGCAACCGCGGGTCTCCCCAGATCGAGACGTGGATTTCCGGCTCTCCGGAGCCGGCCAGATGCTCGGGCGTCAGCATCACCACCCGCAGGCGCAGCGGGGCGCCATCTTCCAGCGCGGCGGTCACGATCTGCCCCGCCACCGGACCCAGATGCCCCAGACGCCCCTCGCGCCGGCGCGGCAGCAGGCCCAGCACCGGGCGCTGCACCCGCGCCCATATACCCACCCGACCGTCCGCCATCAGCCGCGCTTCGGCCGCATCGCCCATCGACAGCCCGCTGCGCCCGACGTGCAGGGTGATCCCCTCGACCGGCACCTGCGGCAGGATCGGCTCCATGATGTCGTGCATGAACGCCCCCATGGAGCCCCCTCTTGCTGAACCAGCGCCACAGGTGCGCCGCCGCCGCATGGCAGGGCAAGCACCTTCCCGCCCCGACCGCCGCCCGCGCCGGAAACCCGCCAAAACAGCATCCCCGTTTCGGCGACAAAACGCCCAGCCCGCCAGACGCGGGGATTTCCGCCTGCGACCGCCGGAAAAAACGCCGCACCCCGGCGCTTTCTCGCTTGAAGGCGGCGGCGCGCCCTCCCATCTGTGGTGCAAGGCCGTGGCGGGCGTGCCTTTCTTGGGCGTCCGCAAGGTGGTGCTTTTGAAAGGAGAATGCCGATGAACATGGAAAAGTTCACGGAGCGGTCGCGCGGGTTCGTCCAATCCGCCCAGACCATCGCGATGCGCGAAAGCCACCAGCGGGTGCTGCCCGACCATTTGCTGAAGGCTTTGATGGATGACGATCAGGGGCTGGCCGCCAACCTGATCCGCAAGGCAGGCGGGTCGCCCGAACAGGTGAATGTCGCGGTGAACGCGGCGATTGCCAAGCTTCCCAAGGTTTCCGGCGGCGACGGGCAGACCTACATCGACCCCTCGTTGGTGCGGGTGCTGGACGAGGCCGAGCAGGTGGCCAAGAAGGCCGGCGACAGCTTCGTTCCGGTCGAACGCATCCTGACCGCGCTGGCGCTGGTGAACACCCGCGCCAAGGACGCGCTTTCTGCCGGTGCCGTCACGGCGCAAGGGTTGAACACTGCAATCAATGACGTGCGCAAGGGACGCACGGCGGATTCCGCGTCTTCCGAAGACACGATGGAGGCGTTGAAGAAATACGCCCGCGACCTGACCGAGGCCGCGCGCGATGGCAAGATCGACCCGATCATCGGCCGCGACGAGGAAATCCGCCGTGCGATGCAGGTGCTGTCGCGCCGCACCAAGAACAACCCGGTGCTGATCGGCGAACCCGGCGTCGGCAAGACGGCGATCGCCGAGGGTCTGGCGCTGCGCATCGTCAACGGCGACGTGCCCGAATCCCTGCGCGACAAGAAACTGATGTCGCTGGACATGGGCTCGTTGATCGCGGGCGCCAAGTATCGCGGCGAATTCGAGGAGCGGCTGAAAGCCATCCTGAAGGAAATCGAAGCGGCGGCGGGCGAGGTGATCCTGTTCATCGACGAGATGCACACCCTGGTCGGTGCCGGCAAATCCGAAGGCGCGATGGATGCCGCCAACCTGATCAAGCCGGCGCTGGCGCGGGGCGAGTTGCACTGCATCGGTGCCACCACGCTGGATGAATACCGCAAGCATGTGGAAAAGGACGCGGCGCTGGCGCGGCGTTTCCAGCCGGTGTTTGTCTCTGAACCGACGGTCGAGGATACCATCTCGATCCTGCGCGGGATCAAGGAAAAGTACGAGATGCACCACGGCGTCCGCATCGCCGATGCGGCGCTGGTCGCGGCGGCGACGCTGTCGCACCGCTACATCACCGACCGCTTCCTGCCCGACAAGGCCATCGACCTGATGGACGAAGCCGCCAGCCGGTTGCGGATGGAAGTAGACAGCAAGCCCGAAGAACTGGACGCGCTGGACCGCCAGATCCTGCAACTTCAGATCGAGGCCGAGGCGCTGAAGAAGGAAGACGACGCGGCTTCGAAGGACCGGCTGGAAAAGCTGGAAAAAGACCTGTCCGAGTTGCAGCAGAACTCGGCCGAACTGACCGCCAAATGGCAGGCGGAACGGGCCAGCCTCGAAACCGCCCGCGGGTTGAAGGAACAGCTGGACCACGCGCGGGGCGAATTGGAAACCGCCAAGCGCGAGGGCGATTTCGCCAAGGCCGGCGAATTGCAATACGGTCGCATCCCCGAGCTGGAAAAACAGCTGGGCGAGGCCGAGGGCCGCGAGGGCGAGGCGCTGGTCGCAGAATCCGTCCGGCCCGAGCAGATCGCCGAGGTCGTCGAACGCTGGACCGGAATCCCGACGACGAAGATGCTGGAGGGCGAGCGCGAGAAGCTCTTGAAGATGGAAGAGGAGCTGGGCCGCCGCGTCATCGGCCAGAGACCCGCGGTCGAGGCGGTGTCCAAGGCCGTCCGCCGCGCCCGCGCCGGGCTATCGGACGAAGGCCGGCCGTTGGGGTCGTTCCTGTTCCTTGGCCCGACCGGCGTCGGCAAGACCGAACTGACCAAGGCGCTGGCCGAGTACCTTTTCGACGACGACAACGCGATGGTGCGCATCGACATGAGCGAGTTCATGGAAAAGCACTCGGTCTCACGGCTGATCGGCGCGCCTCCGGGCTATGTCGGTTATGACGAAGGCGGGGTCCTGACCGAGGCAGTGCGGCGCCGGCCCTATCAGGTGGTGCTGTTCGACGAGGTGGAAAAGGCCCACCCCGACGTGTTCAACGTGCTTCTGCAGGTGCTGGACGACGGCCGGCTGACCGATGGCCAGGGCCGCACGGTGGACTTCAAGCAGACGTTGATCATCCTGACCTCGAACCTGGGCGCACGGGCGCTGTCGGAACTGCCGGACGGGGCCGATGTCGCTGCGGCCAAGGCCGAGGTGATGGAGGCGGTGAGGGCGCATTTCCGGCCGGAATTCCTGAACCGCCTGGACGAGCAGATCATCTTCGACCGGCTGAACCGCGCCGACATGGCGGGAATCGTGGATATCCAGCTGCATCGTCTGGAACAGCGCCTTGCCGTCCGCAAGATCTCGCTGGAGCTGACGCGCGAAGCCAAGGCCTGGCTGGCCGAGGAAGGCTATGATCCGGTGTTCGGCGCAAGGCCGCTGAAGCGGGTGATCCAGCGCCAGGTGCAGGATCCGCTGGCCGAGATGCTGCTGGCAGGCGACATCCTCGACGGCATGACCGTCGAAGTGTCGGCGGGCCCCGAGGGGTTGATCGTCGGCGGCAAGGTCATTGCCAGCCGTCGCGAAAGGCCCAGCGAAGCCGTGATGCACTGAGCAAAGGGGGCCGCAGGGCCCCCTTTGCACATCAGGCCGACCGCAGGATCACCAGATTGGAATCCACCGCCGCGGCCACTTCCTCGTAATGCGCGGTGCGTCGTGTCGGGTCTTCGCCGGATCGCAGGATGACGATCTCGGTTTCCTTCACCACCGCCTCGGCCTGCGCCACGGCCTTCTTCACCGCCGATTTCTTCACCGGCCGCAGCGGAGGCATCCTCGGGGCGTTCTTCTTGTGGCCTTCGTGCGGGGTGATCACCGGCGCCTTTCTGTCGACATTTGCCGACACGATTGCGGACAGCTTCTTTTCCGCCTTCCGCATCGCCTGCTTGATCGGAAGGTATTCGCCGCTGTCGGGCAGGCTGTCGGCCACCCAGCCATAGTAGATGCGCAGGCAGTCGACCCGGTAGCGGCGCTCGATGCGTTCGTTGCAGGTCTTGTTGGCGTCCCTGATGATTTCGGCGATGTCAGCCGTCGTGCCTTTGTTCAGGTTGGTGCCGTAGCGGTTCCTGCTCTTGCCGTTCGTCGGCTCTTCCTTGCAATAGTCGCCGTCGCAGCTTTGAACCTGCCACAGCAGGACGTCGTGGTTGCTGCCTGCTTCGGCACCGGATGCCGAAGGGAAAAGCGGCAGCAGCTGGATATGGGGCGAGACAGGCCCGGCGATCGCCGGAGCCGAGGGCAGCGTGCTGCCAAGCGCGACAGCAATCAGGAAAAGGATGGTGCGCGATGCAAAAATGATCATCTGTCAATTCTCCGCTTCGAGAATACCATAGGCACGGCGAATGCTGCGCCTGGTCGTCGGGCCGAAATCCCCGTCGATCGGTCCGTCATAGAGCCCGTTCTCGGCCAGCTTTGCCTGCAATGCCTTGCGGGTTTCCAGTTTGAAAGAGCTTGATTTCTCCATCAGCGCCTCCAGCACCTTGCGGCTGCCGATGCGCAAGGACTGATAGAGATATCCCGCCGCATCTTCCGGCCCCAGACCGGGGATCAGCCCGTCGTCGGCCATACCCGCCACGTTGAACATGGCCTCGGGCTGCTTCAGGTCGGCCGCGCGCTGGAATTGCTCCAGCGCCTTGGCCTGATCCAGCGGCAGCCCCAGCGCGCCATAGAAGTAGAAATAGCCCAGCTCGTTCACCGCATCGGAGAAATCCTGCGCCGCCGCGGCCCGATACAATTGCACCGCGCGATCCCAGTCTTCGGCCACACCGACACCGCTTTCATAAAGCCGCCCCAGCCGGAACTGCGCCTCGGGCGAACCTGCCGCGGCGCTTTTCTCCAGCAGCGCCGCGGCCGCCTCGGGGTCGTAGGACGGCGCGTCGGGGTTCAGCTTGGTCAGCGCCAGGCCGAACATCGACCGCGTGTCGCCGGCTTCGGCCATGGCGATCATCTCGGTCGTCTGGTCGGGGCCGATCCGGCTCCAGGCCGCGGCCAGGTCGGCCACAGACAGCTCTTCGCGCTGTTCCGGAGAGCCGGCCAGATAGAACGGCACACCGGGCAGCGAGCCATAGGTCGTCGGCTCCTGCTGGTTGGCGGTTGCCGCAAGAACATCGTCGCGCACCTGGCGGAACATCAGGCTGATCTCCAGCCCCGACTGGGAAAGGTTGTCCCGCAGGGCCACGTTGAAGGGGCTGTTCGCGCCGTCGCCGTCCAGCGCCACCTCGCCATTGCGCGCCGCATAGGCCACCAGCGTGCCGCGTTCGGGCGCCGGGGCCGCCAGACCGCCTTCGCCGGTGGTCAGGCCCTTGGCAACTTCGGGGTCGCGCAGGTCGATCACGTCGGGAAAGGGGTTGTCGCGGCAGCTGTCGAGGATGACGATCCGCATCTTCCGCGCGCCATCGACCGCCAGCAGAAAATCGTCCAGCGTCACCGCCTGAGTGGTGATGTCGAGGTTCGACTGCACCACCGCGTCCACCGGCACAAGAAACGTGGTGCCCTGGACCGAGACGCCGTGCCCGGCGAAATAGATCAGCGCCAGGTCGGCCGTTTCGGCCCGGAAGGCAAAATCATCCAGCGTTTCCATCACTTCTTCGCGGCTGGCATTGATCAGCGTGTCGACGTCGAAGCCGATCTCTTCCAGCGTCGCCGACAGCGCGCGCGCATCGCTGACCGTATTGCGCAGTTGCGGAACCGAGACATAGTCGGACATGCCGATCACCAGCGCCACGCGTTCGCTGGCGATGGTTTCCGCCAGTGCAGGCCAGATCGAAAGGACGGCCACCAGGGGCAGCGAAAGGAAAAAGCGCAGCACTGCAAGACCTGTATGAACGCAGAGGAAAATGGCGAGTCCTGTCGCCATGGTAACGCTGCGGCAGGCAATCGGCAAAGCCGATTTCGTGATTTCCGCGTCAGTTACCCGTCACGATCCGGTGCAAACGCACCGGACTGCCTGGCATCCGGGCGATCTCTCCCTTGGCCTCGAGATCCAGTTGCACCGCCTTCAGCCACCAGCCCGCCTTGTCGCCCCCGGAAAGAGCGCCTGATCCAGAACCGGCAGCAGCGCGGCCTTCGCTTCGGCCACGGTCAGCGCGGCGGGCGGGCCGGGCAAGACCGCCATCAGCGCCTGTCGCATCGCGCCGTATCTTGCCTTGTCCACGCGATAGCGGTGGCCGGGCTGCAGGACATTGGCGATCTCGATCTTGCCACCCTCAGTCATCTCGGTTTCCCTGTTCAAGGCCAGGCCGCAGGCAGTATCGCCCGGATCGGGCCCTGTTCGCAGCCGCGCGGCAAGGCAAACCCTTATCAGGCGGCAGGTCGGCGGTCGACACCCGGCCCGTTCGAACGCCATAGATTCGAACGCCATGAAAAAGGGCGGGTCTCCCCGCCCCTTTCCTGCCCGGCCCGTGCCGGTATCCTGGCGTCAGGCGATTACATCGGCGGCAGGATCACCGCGTCGATGACGTGGATCACCCCGTTCGAGGCCGCAACGTCCGGTGCCGAGATGGTGGCGCCATTCACCTTCGGCCCGCCATCCAGCGTGATGGTGATGTCAGCGCCCTGAACGGTGGCGGCGGTCATGCCTTCGGAGAGGTCGGTGGACATCACCTTGCCGGCCACGACGTGATAGGTCAGCACGGCCACCAGCTTGTCCTTGTTCTCGGGCTTCAGCAGGTCCTCGACCGTGCCGGCCGGCAGGGCGGCAAAGGCCGCATCGGTCGGCGCGAAGACGGTGAACGGGCCTTCGCCCTTCAGCGTCTCGACCAGACCGGCCGCTTCGACCGCGGCGACGAGGGTGCTGAAGGACCCCGCTGCCACGGCGGTATCGACGATGTCCATGTCCTGCGCGAAGGCGGGGGCGGAAAGGGCGGTGGCGGCGGTCAGGGCCAGAAAGGTTCTGCGGATCATTGGTGTCACTCCCGATTGATCTCTGCCGGTATTGGCGAGGGGGATACACGCGGCCCGCCGCCCCGGATCACCCTGACAAATGCGTGAGGTGGCCTTGCCGCAGGACCAGATCGCGCTAAGCCACCGACCCGCGCGATTTCAAGTCAGGAACCTGTGAACCGCCGTGATCCGGCGTGATCTATTCCAGCCCCAGCGCTTCGACCACAATGCCGTGCAGCAGGTCTTCCACCGGCTCCATCGTGCCGTCATAGGCGCGGTGCCCGACCGTGATCCTTCCCGGTGCCTCGGGCGTCTCATAGACGAAGATGCCATAGGGGCAGTGCTGGACGTTCGACAGATCCGCCTCCATCACCTGCCGGCTGACGATGGAGGAGCAGAAGGTGAACACATCCGCCTGAGTGAACAGCACCTTGTCAGAGCCGACGTCGGCCCGCGTCCGCTCCAGCATCTCGCCGGTATGGCTGACATGGTCGATCACCAGCCCGGCCCCGATGATGGCGCTTTCCACCGCGAAGGCCACGTTGTCGAAGGTATCCTCCACCTCATGGGTGACCGGCGCCTCCTGGGCCTGGACGGCCCCGGCAAGACACATCGCGGCAAATACGATCGTCGCTTTCATTCCTGGCCTCCATTGCATCGGTTTTCGGACATTCCTGCTATATGGGTGCCCACCCCCTTCTATTGAAGCGCGCGAAACGCCGCATATCCGGCGACGCCGAAAACGATGCCGACGACAAGGAAGATGGCGCCGAAGAAATAGGGCCATTCGCTCTTGATCCGCGCCACGCCGGGAAATGCCGGGTTGACCAGGACCCCGACCTCGGCCCCCAGGTCGAAGCCCCAGCCCGAAGACGCACCCGTGACACTTGCCTGGGCCAGACCCTTCGCGTCGCGATAGGCAAAGGTCGGGCTGTAGACGACGGCACTGC
>JADJAB010000017.1:90000-98249 GCA_016704435.1 Rhodobacter sp.
ACCGTGAGGGAAAGGTGAAAAGCACCCCGACGAGGGGAGTGAAACAGTACCTGAAACCGGACGCCTACAAGCAGTCGGAGGGGCCTTGAGCCCTGACGGCGTACCTTTTGTATAATGGGTCAACGACTTGGTCTCACGAGCAAGCTTAAGCCGATAGGTGTAGGCGCAGCGAAAGCGAGTCTTAAAAGGGCGAATGAGTTCGTTGGATCAGACCCGAAACCAGGTGATCTAGCCATGTGCAGGATGAAGGTAAGGTAACACTTACTGGAGGTCCGAACCCACACCCGTTGAAAAGGGTCTGGATGACTTGTGGCTAGGGGTGAAAGGCTAATCAAACCTGGAGATAGCTGGTTCTCCGCGAAAGCTATTTAGGTAGCGCCTCGGACGAATACCATCGGGGGTAGAGCACTGCATGGGCAATGGGGACCCACAGTCTTACTGAGCCTAAGCAAACTCCGAATACCGATGAGTACTATCCGGGAGACACACGGCGGGTGCTAACGTCCGTCGTGAAGAGGGAAACAACCCTGACCTGCAGCTAAGGCCCCTAATTCATGGCTAAGTGGGAAAGCATGTGGGACGACCAAAACAACCAGGATGTTGGCTTAGAAGCAGCCATCCTTTAAAGATAGCGTAACAGCTCACTGGTCTAGACAAGTTGTCCTGCGGCGAAGATGTAACGGGGCTCAAGCCATGAGCCGAAGCTCGGGATGCACAGCGATGTGCGTGGTAGCGGAGCGTTCCGTGATACAGTTCATCATGTCTTTACCGGACGTCGGGGTTAACCCCGACCTGCGGGTTGGACATGGAGAGCTTTCTGTGAAGCCGGGCCGTAAGGCATCCGGTGGAGAGATCGGAAGCGAGAATGTTGACATGAGTAGCGACAAACAGGGTGAGAAACCCTGTCGCCGAAAGTCCAAGGGTTCCTGCTTAAAGCTAATCTGAGCAGGGTAAGCCGGCCCCTAAGGCGAGGCCGAAAGGCGTAGTCGATGGGAACCAGGTTAATATTCCTGGGCCAGGAGGATGTGACGGATCTCAGAGGTAGTTCAGACTTATCGGATTGTCTGGGCTGCTGAGAGGTTCCTGGAAATAGCCCTCCATCAGACCGTACCCTAAACCGACACAGGTGGACTGGTAGAGAATACCAAGGCGCTTGAGAGAACCACGTCAAAGGAACTCGGCAAAATGCTCCCGTAAGTTCGCGAGAAGGGAGCCCCATATGCAGGCAACTGTGTGTGGGGGGCACAAACCAGGGGGTGGCGACTGTTTACTTAAAACACAGGGCTCTGCGAAGCCGTAAGGCGACGTATAGGGTCTGACGCCTGCCCGGTGCTGGAAGGTTAAAAGGAGGGGTGCAAGCTCTGAATTGAAGCCCCAGTAAACGGCGGCCGTAACTATAACGGTCCTAAGGTAGCGAAATTCCTTGTCGGGTAAGTTCCGACCTGCACGAATGGCGTAACGATCTCCCCGCTGTCTCAAACGTGGACTCAGCGAAATTGAACTGTGTGTCAAGATGCACACTACCCGCGGTTAGACGGAAAGACCCCATGCACCTTTACTCCAGCTTTGCACTGGCATCAGGATTGTGATGTGCAGGATAGGTGGTAGGCTTTGAAGCGGGGACGCCAGTCTCCGTGGAGCCTCCCTTGAGATACCACCCTTCGCCTTCTTGATGTCTAACCGCGGTCCGTCATCCGGATCCGGGACCCTGCATGGTGGGGAGTTTGACTGGGGCGGTCGCCTCCCAAAGTGTAACGGAGGCGCGCGAAGGTTGGCTCAGACCGGTCGGAAATCGGTCGTTGAGTGCAATGGCAGAAGCCAGCCTGACTGCAAGACTGACAAGTCGAGCAGAGACGAAAGTCGGCCATAGTGATCCGGTGGTCCCAAGTGGGAGGGCCATCGCTCAACGGATAAAAGGTACGCTGGGGATAACAGGCTGATGATGCCCAAGAGTCCATATCGACGGCATCGTTTGGCACCTCGATGTCGGCTCATCTCATCCTGGGGCTGGAGCAGGTCCCAAGGGTATGGCTGTTCGCCATTTAAAGAGGTACGTGAGCTGGGTTTAGAACGTCGTGAGACAGTTCGGTCCCTATCTGCCGTGGGTGTAGGAGACTTGAGAAGAGTTGCCCCTAGTACGAGAGGACCGGGGTGAACGAACCACTGGTGGACCAGTTGTCGTGCCAACGGCAGTGCTGGGTAGCTATGTTCGGACAGGATAACCGCTGAAGGCATCTAAGCGGGAAGCCCCCTTCAAAACAAGGTCTCCCTTGAGAGCCGTGGAAGACCACCACGTCGATAGGCCAGAGGTGTAAGTGCAGCAATGCATTCAGCTGACTGGTACTAATTGCTCGATTGGCTTGATCTGATCCAGAAACAGCAGGGCGCAATACCCTGCCTGGACGATAGAAGCAGCACGAAACCCGCTGGCTTGGAACAATTCTGCAATCCCGAAAGTGGATTGCAGCCTGATGTAGCGCCCTATGGGTGCTGGCGGACGATTGCCAAGGCAATCGCCGCTTGGTCTCTGATCCGGTTTGGTGGTCATAGCGACGGCTAAACACCCGATCCCATCCCGAACTCGGCCGTTAAGGGCCGTCACGCCAATGGTACTGCGTCTCAAGACGTGGGAGAGTAGGTCACCGCCAAACCTGACCAGAGACCAAGCTGCGATTGCGAAAGCAATCGTCGGCAAGCGGCGATCCGCAAGGATCGTCGGCAAGCTGCGATTGCGAAAGCAATTGGCGGCATCCATTCTCTCTCTGAAACGATCTCAGCTTCCCCAGCCAATCACTCGGGGACGCAACAATTGGCGCGGGGTAGAGCAGCCCGGTAGCTTGTCAGGCTCATAACCTGAAGGTCGCAGGTTCAAATCCTGCCCCGGCCAACCATCGTCACTTGCCGAAGGCCCGCACCACCCGTGCGGGCTTTGGCATTTGTGACCATCCCATTGCCGCACAATGACAATATCGCGCCAAGCTCGCCGTGAAGCTCGATCACATGACCGTTGGGCCCAGAGGTGGTTCGGTTTGTCTGAACAGGTTCCGGGCGTTTTCTAAGTGGTTTTCCGCCTCGAAGCCGCCTTGGGCCGCCGCCGCTTCTGGCATCGTGGCTGGTTGAAGCAGGCCTGATCGGGCGTTTGGCCGTCGGGCGATGAATGGCGCGGCTGTTAGAAGCCGAGATAGCGGCCGATCCCGGCGCGGGCTTCCGAGACGCTGGCGTAGGCCCGCAGGTAGACCTCTTCGTATTTGATGGTCCGCCAGAGACGCTCCACGAAGATGTTGTCGCGCCAAGCTCCCTTGCCATCCATGCTGATCTTGATCCTGCGGGCGGCCAGCACCTTGATAAAGTCGGTCGATGTGAACTGGCTACCCTGATCCGTGTTGAAGATCTCGGGCGCGCCGTGGCGCGCAAGTGCCTCCTCCACTGCTTCAATGCAAAAATCCGCTTCCAGCGTGATCGACACGCGCCATGCCAGGACGCGGCGGGTGAACCAGTCCAGCACGGCGGCGAGATAGATGAACCCGCGCGCCATGGGAATGTAGGTGATGTCCATCGCCCAGACCTGATTGGGCCGGGTGATGGGCAATTTCCGGAGCAGGTAGGGGTAGATCTTGTGCCCCGGTGCCGGTTTCGAGGTGTTCGGCTTGCGATAGAGCGCCTCGATGCCCATGCGCTTCATCAACGTGGCAACGTGCAGCCGCCCGACTTTGAACCCTTCCTGGACCAGCAGGCCCTGTAACATCCGGCTGCCCGCGAAGGGAAATTCCATGTGCAGCTTGTCCATCCGGTGCATCAGCTTCAGATCGGCGTCCGACACCGCGCGCAGCTTGTAATAGACGCTGCCCCGGCTGATCCCCAGCACCTTGGCTTGACGGCCGACACTTAGCTTCGCTGTGCGGTCGATCATCTTTTTGCGCTCGGCAGCAGACCCGCCTTGCCGAGCGCGCCGGACAAAAAATCGTTCTCCAGCGTCAGCTCCCCGATCTTGGCATGCAGGGTCTTCACGTCGATCACCGGTTCCGGCTCGGCCTTCGGCCCATCACCGAACACCCCGGTCGCGCCCTCAAGAAGCTGATCACGCCACTGCTTGATCTGGTTGGGATGGAGGTCGAAATCCTGCGCCAGCTCGATCAGGGTCTTCTCGCCCTTGATCGCGGCCACCGCCACTTTCGCTTTGAATGCCGGGCTGTGGTTCCGGCGCGGTCGTCTTGCCATGGTCTTCTCCTCGCTCGCAGCATCATGCTGCTGTTGCGCGGAAAATCCACCTATCCCGGCTGTTCAGATTCCCTGAACCTCCTCTCCCATCCGGAACCGGCTGCAGGATGACCCGCTCGATCAACCCGCGCAGGACGTCGACGGCCTCGGCCCGAGTGTCTTCGTGATTCAGCGCCGCCGACAGCTTTGCCACCTTGCCTGCGTAGATATCGGCGAGACCGGGATGAAGGGCTGCGGGTTCAGGTGTGGCCAGCCCATCAAGCGCTGCTGCCAAGGAGGCACGCTCCGCTTCGAGGCTGTCGATCTTTGCCTTCATGTTCGGATGATACATGCCATCCGTGATGGCAGTGACAATGTCATTGATCTGTTTGGAAACCTTTGCAAGGCGGCGTTCCGTCTCGGCGCGCGATGACAGGGATGCAAGGCGTTCCTTCTGGCGCTCTCGCTGGAATTCCGCGATGAACTCGGCCACCACTCCCCAGGGCCATCAACCGATCCTTCAGCCCGGCCAGTATCCGGTCCCTCCACGTCCGTCCGCCAGTCGTTTTGCGGTTGGTACAGGTGCCCGAGTTGCGCGCGGCGGCGCAGCCGTAGCGGCTGTCGCTGATCATGATGTAGCTTGACCCGCAGCAGCCACATTCGAGCGCCCCGGAAAACAGATACTTCGTCCGTTGTGTTTCGGCATGCAAAATTGACCCCGTTGGCGGGGTGATCGGCATCCAATTTTGCCCCCCCTCAGGTTTTGTCGGACCGGTCTGCTTGGGCAGCGGACGGAGGGGGAGTTGAAGCGGGTGGATACGATCGCGCGGGTCCGGCGGGCCTTTCACATTCAAGGCTGGTCGATGAAGAAGATCGCGCGGGACCTGCATGTCTCGCGCAATACGGTGCGCAAGATCCTGCGGTCGGGGGAGACGGACTTCACCTATGAGCGGGAGCGGCAGCCGATGCCTCGGATCGGGCCTTGGCAGGCACAGCTGGAGCCGTTCCTTTCGGCCAATGCGGGCAAGGCTCGCGCGGAACGGCTGACGCTGATCCGGATCTTCGAAGATCTGCGGGCGGCTTGGATATGAGGGCGGCTATGACGCCGTGCGCCGGTTTGCCAAGGGCTGGTCGCAGAGCCGTGGGGCCGCGACGGCGGAAGCTTATGTGCCGCTCTGCTATGCACCCGGCGAGGCATATCAATTCGACTGGAGCCACGAAGTCATCGTGATCTCGGGCGTCACGGTGACGGTCAAGGTGGCCCATGTCCGGCTGTGCCACAGCCGGATGATGTTCGCCCGGGCCTATATGCGTGAGAGCCAGGAGATGGTGTTCGACGCGCATGACCGGGCCTTCGCCTTCTTCAAGGGCACCTGCACGCGGGGCATCTACGACAACATGAAGACGGCGCTCGAGGCGGTCTTCACCGGCAAGGAACGGCAATACAATCGCCGTTTCCTGCAGATGTGCAGCCATTACTTGGTCCAACCTGTCGCCTGCACGCCCGCTTCGGGCTGGGAGAAGGGTCAGGTCGAGAACCAGGTTGGTCTCGTGCGCGAGCGGTTCTTCACACCGCGCCTGCGGGTCAAAAGCCTAGAAGAACTGAACGCCTGGCTGATGGACAAATGCGTGGCCTATGCCAAGGCGCACCGCCATCCCGAACAGACCGACAGGACGATCTGGGAGATGTTCGAGGATGAGCCATTGTGCGCCATTGGTCCGAGCACAATGGCGAATGCGGCCCCACCTCGTTCCTTGCGTGGGGCCCTTCGACGGATTCCACAGCGTGCCCGCCTCGGTCTCAAAAACCTGCACGGTGCGGTTCGACAACAACAAATACTCGGTCCTGGCGACCGCCGTTGGCCGCCCGGTCGATGTGCACGCCTATGCCGACCGGATCGTCATCCGGCAGGATGGGGTGATGGTCGCAGAACATGCACGCGCCTTCAGTCGCGGCCAGACGGTCTATGATCCGTGGCACTATGTGCCTGTTCTGGCCCGCAAACCCGGCGCGCTGCGCAATGGGGCTCCGTTCAAGGACTGGGTGCTTCCACCCGCCATGGCCGCGATCCGGCGCAAGCTGAAGGGCAGCGATGATGGCGACCGGCAGATGGTCCAGATCCTGACTTGCGTGCGGGATGACCGGCTGCAGGCTGTCGAAGCGGCCTGCCGCGAAGCCCTCGATCAAGGCGTTCATTCCGCGCCGGTCATCATCAACATCCTTGCCCGCGAGCCGCGATCCGCCCCCCCTCCGCTTCTACTCACCCCCGCAGCGCTGCGCCTGACCCACGAACGGTGGCCGCCCTGGGCGTTGGGGGGGGGCGGGGGCCAATGGATTGCGCCCGCTACGACAGCCTCAGGAGGACCAGCCGACATGGAACGCAACTCAAATCCTCGACCTGATGAGCAGCCTCAAGCTCTACGGGATGCGCAGCGCCTATGACGAGGTCATGGCTGCGGGCATCAAGCGCCAGCACGAGCCACCGCGCATCGTGGGCGAGCTGCTGCAGTCCGAGATCGCCGAGAAGCAGGCACGCTCGATCCGCTACCAGATCACCATCGCCAAGCTGCCTTTGGCCAAGGACATCGACGCGTTCGACTTCACCGGCACGCCGATCAATGAGGGCCTGGTGCGCGATCTGGCCACCGGCGGCTTCGTGGCCGACCAGCGCAATGTCGTTCTGATCGGCGGCACCGGAACCGGCAAGACCCACCTCGGCATCGCCATCGCGCGGTCGCTCATCCGCAACGGCGCTCGCGGCCGCTTCTTCAACGTCGTCGATCTGGTCAACCGGCTGGAGACCGAGACCCGCGGCGGCAAACAGGGTCGTATGGCCGACTACCTGACCCGCATGGACTTCGTCATCCTCGACGAACTGGGCTATCTGCCCTTCGCCCAGTCCGGCGGCCAGCTCCTGTTCCACCTGATCAGCCGGCTCTACGAGCGAACCTCGATCATCGTCACCACCAATCTCGCCTTCGGAGAATGGCCCACCGCCTCTTTGGCGGTGCCGGGAACGGACGCCAAGATGACTACCGCGCTCCTGGACCGCCTGACCCATCACTGCGAAATCGTCGAAACCGGCAACGAGTCCTGGCGCTTCAAAAACCGCGCCTGACCCCGATCAGGGCCTGACCCGCCTCCACTCTGTGATCAGTTCCGTCGGCTCAGGCCCTGATCTCGACACCCAAATGGGGGCAAATTTGGACGCCGAAAAGGGGTCAGGTTTGCGTGCCGATTGACAATCCGGCGGCTGAATGCGGGCTGTGTGGTATAACGAGCCTGCGCCGAGCGCGAGAAATTGCGGGTATCGACAAGGCTCAGAAAGTCTTCAAGCCAACGGCTTTCCATCCCATCCGCCTCCTTTCATCGGTTGCGGAATTTGGTTCGGCGGGAAGCGGAATGATGCAAAGGCCGACCTGCTTTATCACGGATGATCTGCCGGAACGGCGGCGGAATCAACCCGACGCGGTGCCGCATCGGGAACGAGTCCATGCGCGGCAAACATGGTGCGCGCGGCTTTGATTGACCGCAAGGCCCCGGCGCGGCAAGGTTTTCACATGGCAATGGAGCAACCCGGATGACCCAGCCCCCTGCGCAGATCGCAAGCATTGATACCCCTGCCGTGCTGGTGGATATCGACGTGGTGCGGCGCAACATCGCACGGTTTCAGGCCTATGCCGATCAGATTGGCATGAAGGTGCGCCCACATATCAAGACCCACAAACTGCCGCAAATTGCGCTGATGCAGCTAGCGGAAGGGGCGGTTGGCATCACCTGCCAGAAAACCTCGGAAGCCGAGGCGATGGTCGCGGCAGACAGCCGGCTGACCGATGTGCTGATCACCTACAACATCCTTGGCGCGGAAAAGCTGGCGCATCTGCGGGCGTTGGCGGGTCGGGTGCAGGTTACGGTGGTGGCGGACAATGTCGTGGTGATCGACGGGCTGTCAGCGGCCTTTGTCGATGCGGCGGTGCCGTTGCGGGTGCTGGTGGAATGCAACACGGGCGCGGATCGCTGCGGTGTGAGCACGCCGAAAGAGGCGGCAGCG
>JADJAB010000018.1 GCA_016704435.1 Rhodobacter sp.
TACGTCGACCACCATATCGACCATCTGGATGCTTTTCGTCGTCTCGCCGTTGACGCCCAGCCATTCGACAGGTTGGTAGGCGTTCAGGCGAAACACGTGGCGGAATTCGTCTTCTTGCGGATAGAGCCAGTGCGTGGGCGGGGCGTTCAACGGAAAGCTTTCCTTTGCGCCGGTGTCGTCGCGGAACCCGGTTTCCATTTTGCGCTTGATGAACTCCGCGCCTTCTTTGTCGGCGCGAAGCAGACGTTCCAGCCTGCCGCGCAGGGAGCGTGCTCGCTGGTCGATGTTCACGGGGCTGCCGCGGAATTCCAGCGGCGGCACCTCTACATCACGGTAACCGCCGCTTTGCGCGCGATAGACGCCTCGTTCCGCGTCGGCAAAGAGGATCAGGCTGGCGCCGTGGATCGGGATGCCCTCTGCGACCTGCATCGCGCGGATGCGGATCTCTTTTCCCTTGGCATTCTTGGATTGAACAAAACGCATCGTCTCGGCGGTGTTTTCGGGGCCGATCAGGGGGCCATGTTGTTCTAGGAAGGCCTTGAGAACCGACTCGGGGTTGTTCCTGAGATCGCTGGCGACGCCATCGCGCGGCAGCAGCTGCCCGCCGAGGACACTGGCAATCCCCCGGTCGTCGTTCCAGCGGGCGGTCGCGGCCTTGTCGCGCTGCATCAGGCGGCCAAGGAGGTCTTCTTGCAGTTGCGTGGCGTTTTCCATGATCGGGATCCCCTTCGAACTGGTGATTGGTATCGCAGGGGGCGGCGCGGGGAGTCCGGCCGCCCGCCGATCTTAGGGCGTGGTCGTGGTGGGCGCGAGCACGAAGGCACCGTGATCGTAGGCGTCATATTCGCTCAGCCGGCGCCAGCCGTTGGTGGCCATCGCCCAGACCCGCACATGTTCGGAGAAGGCGGCCATGTTGCAGTGCGGCAGGCCAAGCGCCGGGTAGGCCATGGTCAGGGTGTTGACCGTTGCCGTTTGCGAAATTGCCCGGCGGCAGCGCCCTTGGATGGACCAGCGGGTTTGATCCGCCGATGGCCAGCCCGCTCAGCCCGGTCACGCCGCGTTTCAGCGTGAATTCATAGGTCGCGTGGCCACTATCGTGCAGCGCCTTGAACAGCATGGACACGGTTTGCCCGGTATTCGTGGTGTCGTAGGGCAGCACGCCGCAGGAATTGGCGGGCACGAGGCCGAGCTTGGCCGGTTCGATCGCCGCCTGGCAGGCGGTGTTGTCGACATGCAGCGTCAGGATGAAGCTGCGCAGCCCGTCGCCGTCGTCGTCAAGCACCATGTTAAGCGTGTCGGCATCTTCGGTGTGCACGGTCGCGGGTTGTGACAGGTCCAGCTCCTCGGGGACGACAAAGATGGTCTTGGTCGCCACCGCGTCGATGTCGATCAGGTTGCCTGACCCGTCGAAGAGGTCGATCTTGAGCTGGAATTTCCCGGCCTTCGCCGGGGGCGCGTGGACATCAGACGGGAACCATGCGCTGGTGTTGTTCTCGACCAGTCGGGATAGACCCATATGCCCGAGGGCGGCAGACCCGGGGGGATCCTGAACAGCGACTTGCCACCGACCGAAAATGGTCCGAGCGGGTAGACGACCATTGTCGGTTCGCTGCTGCCGGGGGCCTCGTAGGAGTAGTGGCGGTGCACTTCATGGTCGAGCGGCTTGAACGCGCCGGATGTGCCTTTCCGCCAGGAGACAAGGTAATATTCGATGCCCTTGCCGCGCAGGGCGTCGCTGTCGAATTCGAGGTGCGGACGCAGCAGGCCGCCCATGGGGCGTCCGTCGAAGGTATCCGCGGCCTCGGCTTCGGTCTTGTCAATGAAGACCTTGCCGGTGTTGTCGGTCGTGGTGCTGTCGATGATGTCCTGGTTTGGCGATGCGCCACGGATGCGGCTGAGCGGCAGGTTGCCGATGTGCATGACCGCGACCCAGTCACCCGCCGGTGTTTCGATGGGTTGGCACGGCGGGCAGGTCGGGGCGAGCGCGTGGGTGGTCACCAGATCGACGTGGGTGCCGCAGACATAGTTCCAGCGCGTGTAGCACACGACGGGAGTCGGGGCGAGAATCGTGACGGTAGCGGGGCCGAAACGACCGTTTCGCCTTGAAATAGAGGTCGGGTTGGTCCGGGTTGGCGCAGCCCCGGAAAAACACGGCGCGGAATTCGCCGCAGTCGTCGGTTGTTGCCGTGGCTACAAGCTGTTTGCTGACGCCGCCGGGAAAATAGCGGCAGATCAGGAAGCGGCTGAGATCGGGTGCCCGGACCAGCGCATCGCGGAACTGCGGCAGCGAGGCCGTCTGCGCGGCCAGCCGCAGGTCAGAGGGGCCACGGCCATTCCGCCCGCGCCAAAGCCTGTGTCGGGCGGGGAGGCGGGCTGGTCCATTTCGGACAACAGGGCCATCGAGCCGCCAAGCTTGGGCCCCCGGCAGCGGAAGGCGTTTCAGTTCGGGGAGCTGGATATCCCAAGGCTGCGGATCGGGATCGATGACCCAGCGACGGATGCGATCGAGTACCCAGTCGGGCAGGCGCGCGATGACGAGCGGGATCGGATCGACCTCGTAGACCTCGATTTCGGCGCCGCAGACCGGCAGGTCGATCTTCATGCCGTCGAGTTCGGTCCGCTTGATCAGCTTGCCGGGCACGTAACAGCGCGACGCGAACCAGCACTTCCAGCGATCCGGCAGCACTTCGAAAGCGGTTTCAATGTCCAGGATGTCGGGGTCGATGCGGACGGTCTGGCGGCTGGCCCCGCGGCGCAACAGTTCGGACAGGTCAGGCGCTTTGCCATCGACGGCGGGCCCTGCAACGACGTTCAGCGCGGTGGCCTCTTTCGGGATGGGGATCGGCAGGATGGCGATGCCGTCATTGCCGAGCCGGACGCTGGCAACAACCTGCCCGCCCCGAGCGAAGGCGTAGACGGCGGCCCCGGGGTCGTCTTTCGGCGGTCGACCGTCAAGCAGGTTGACGCGGACCTTGAGCAAGATCTCATTGCCGTTCTTGCGCTTCGGGGTGTCCTGTTTGGCCATGACCGAATCCTCCCAGAATGAATTGGTGTTTGCCATGGCAGGCAACTGGAACGAACAAGTCGCCCGCATAGGTGGTTGCAAAGGTGAACGACTCAACTTTAATCTGAAAACGGTCCGGATGAATTGATTTAAGACAAATCGGCGCTCGCCGCCGCTGTCCGGCGATCGCGGATCGGAGAAAATTCATTTGTTTAAGGTGGTTGAGGTGCCTGCGGTGTGCACCGTTTCCTGCCTGCTTCGCGTTCAGGAAGGCGTGAACCCGGCGTGCCAGTTCGGCATGGTGGCAAGGTTTGTGCGGAATGTCGGTGTTCTGGGTGCGCATTCCGACGCATTCGGTCGGCTGTTCCGACAACATCCGGTCAGTCATTCCGGGGTATCCGGTCACCTGAGGATCGTTGCCGCGTGGGCATGGTTTTTGATGTCAGGCCGGGCAGCCTTCGTCAACTTTTTTCGGTGGGGTCGGTGGAGCGCCGCATGGAATGACCGTCGAGTTCGAAGCGGTAAGCGTTGTGGACCAGGCGGTCGAGGATGGCATCGGCGAATGTGGGTTCGTCGATGACGTCGCCATGCGGTAACCGGGAGCTGGCTGGTGATCAGGATCGAGCCTCGCTCGTGGCGGTCCTCGACGATTTCCATGAGGTCCCGTCGCTGACCGGCGGTCAGGACGATCCGGACCCCAGTCGTCCAGTATGAGCAAGTCCACTTTCACGAGGGATCGGAACAGGCGTGAAAGCGTCCGTCGCCATGGGCCAGTTCGAGATCGGCGAACAGACGGGGCAACCGCTGGTAGATGACAGTGCAGTTGTCGCGGCAGGCTTTTTGCCCCAGCGCGCAGGCGATCCAGGTCTTTCCGACGCCGCAGGGACCGGTGATCATCAGGTTGCGGGCGTCTTTGATCCAGCGGCTGGTGGCGAGTTGCTGGAACAGGGCCCGGTCCAGTTTACGCGGTGTGCGGAAGTCGACATCCTCAATAGCCGCCCCGATGTGGCGCAGTTTTGCCGCTCGCATGCGGGTCTGGAACCGCCGGGTGTCGCGACTGGCGACTTCGCGGTCGACCAGAAGGCCGAGCCATTCGGCGTGGCTCAGCTCCACGGTGGCGTCTTGCGCCTGCAAGTCGATGAATGCCTCGGCCATGCCGTCGAGCTTCATCTGGCGGAGCAGGTCCAGGTGGGGTGGGTCAACATCGTTTGTCCTTTCAATGGAAGTAACCGGGGCCGCGGATATTGCCATGCTGGATCGCGGGCCCGTCTGCGGCCGGTTCGGGCCGTTTGCGATGGAGGTTGTTCTTCAGGATCGAATTGACCGAGGAATAGGACCGCGCCCCGATCATGAGCGCCCGCTCGCAGGCTGCTTCCAGCGCCTCGGGGCCGTGCGGTTTGGCCAGGCGCATGATGCCGAGGCAGGAGCGGAACCCCTGCTCGGGGTGGCTGCGGTCGCGCAGGATTACCTCAACCAGCGTCGCGGTATTGGGCCCGATCTTCGCAGCCCAGTTCTTCAGCCGCTCGGGCGACCATTCGGAGTGGCGCTGATGGCTGGCCGGCATGTGATCGGCGATGGTGGTGTGCTTGCGATTGGACGAGGTCCTGGCGTGGGCGGCGACACGTTTGCCGTGGTGGAAAATCTCGACCGTCCGCGCCGTGAGTCGGACCCAGACCTTCTCCCGCAGCAGGCTGTGCGGGGCCGAGTAGTAATGCTTGTCCACCTCGACGTGGTAATCGAGGCCGACAGTGCACTGCTTCCATTCAGAGAAAACGTAGGGCTCCGCGGGCAAGGACCGCAGGGCGGATCGCTCGACCTGATTGAACAGGTCCCGGCGGCTGGCGCCGAGATGCCGGGTCACCCGGTCGTTCAGCCGGTCAAGGAGGACGCGGATGGCGGCGTTCAATTCCGCCAACGAGAAGAACCGCTGGTTGCGCAGGCGCGCCGCGATCCAGCGCTCTGCGATCTGGACGGCGACTTCCACCTTCGCCTTTGTCGCGGGCTTGCGCGGTCGGGCCGGCACGACTGCCGTGCCGTAATGCGCGGCCATGTCGGCGTAGGTCCGGTTCACTGCCGGTTCATAAAAGCAGGCCTTGGTCACGCCGGACTTCAGGTTGTCGCATACCACCTGCGCCGGGACGCCGCCGAAGTAGCTGAAAGCCCGGCAATGCGCGCCGATCCAGTCTGACAGGCTCTGGCTCCAGCTTGCCTCGGCATAGGTCAGGTTCGAGGCCCCCAGCGTGGCCACGAACAACTGCGCCTGACGAACCTCGCCAGTTGCCGCGTCAATGACGGCCAGCATGGTGCCGGCGTAATCAACGAAGACCCGTTCACCGGCAACATGGTGCTGGCGCATCACTGGCGTCAGGCGCCCTGTCCAGCGGCGGTGGAGATCGCAGAACCGGCTGTATCCATAGCCTTCCGGATGAACGGCGCGGTATTCCTCCCACAGCAGGGACAGCGTCACGCCCGGGCGCTTGAGCTCGCGGTGGATCGCCGGCCAATCCGGTTGCGCCTCGACAAGCCGGATGGCGCCACCGATCGGATGAAACAGCAGCGCTTCCAACGCGGCGTCCGTCATCTCCGCTGCAAGCGGCCACGTGAGCGCGGCCCGTTCAATCCGCTTCAGATACTCACTGGCGGTGCTCTGCCCGACACCAAGGCTCGTCGCGATCTTCCGGGTCGACAATCCGCTGGCGTGAAGCCGCAGCGCTTCTCTGATCTTCCGCATCGTCAGTCTCTTCATGGGGCCGCCTGCTCTGTTTGAAAGAGCAAGCGTAGCCCGCCGCAGGACTGCCCAGCAGCGTCAGAACCTCACCCCGAAAGGGTGACCGGATACCCCGGAATCGGTGACCGGATCAGATTGGAATCCCCGACCGGATCAAATCGGAATCCCCGACCGGATCACCCCGGAATGCGCAAATCACGCGGGCCGACCGCCCTCAAGCAGATCAATGGGTCCTGACCCTAGGGTATTTCTATAAATCAACCAACCGACGTGATCTGGCGGTAGTGTCTCAGTTTGAATTATCTTTTTTCCGGTAGGGTCCGCGCGGCTTGGGTGCGGGTGCAGCGGCGTCAATGATCCCGACCAGCCAAGTCATGTCGTGCAGCGTCTTTGTTACGCCAGCGGCCATTGCCGGGGTCATCTTGAGCGTCTTGTGCATCCGCACGAAGTTATAATGCACGAAGTAGAGCGACAGCATGTGCAGGTGGTTTTGCAGCTTGCTGAAACCGTTGGTCAGGCGCGTGAAGCGGCGCATACCCATGCGCATGGTCAGGTTCTGGCGTTCCACATGCGACGTGCTGACCATTTCCTTAACCGGGTAGCCGCTTATCAGTTCTTTCCGCGCGCCGGTGCATTCGGCGGGGCTATACTTGCGCTCGTGTCCCTTAGCGCCCGTAGCATCGCCATACAGCTTGATCAGCATGGCATAGTCCACATCGCCGCCGAACGCGCCTTCAACCGCTTCAAGGTAAGCCTTGTGCCCGTCCGTAGTCAGTTGGACGCGGTTTGCCAGACGGGCGCGCAGATCGTCCATGAACTCGATTGCGGTTGCGCCCGAACGGTCGCCGACCTCAAAAGACAGGATCATCTTGCTATCGCGGTCAATGGCGGTCCACGTCCACACGTCGCCTGCACCAACCGGAGCGGATTTGGCGGTCGCCACATTCTTGTCTTTGCTGTAACAGAACGACCAGATTTCATCGCACTGGACCTGTTGCGCTTTCACATCGCGCACCGTCACGTCATGGTATGCAGCGCAAGCCTTGCCAGCGTCCTCAAGCAGCTTGGTCACTGTGTTGATCGAAACACCCGTGATGCGGCTAATCGAACGCGTGGACGAACCCCTCAACGAGCATGTTGGAGGATGGTGACGCGGTTTTGATGTCTAGCTTGTTCATGTTGATGAGATATGAACTTTATGCTTAGCGTCATATAATCACACATCGCCTTTCTGCTTGCACATAATTTCATGCAAACATGCTTGCTGTGTTCGTATAGCAAGCAGGAGTCCGCGAAGATGGATGACGACTTTCACTCTCGTGGTGGAGCGGCTCGCGCCATGCGGCTTTCCCCAGAAGAACGCAGTGCCATTGCCCGCAAGGCGGCTCTAGCGAGACACGGTAAGAAAATGCCTCATGCAGTAGCGGAGGGCACTCTGATTGTCGGAGACTTGCGCATCCCTTGCGCCGTCCTTGACGATGACCACGGCAACATGCGCGTCCTGACTCAGGAAGGCTTCCTAAACGCTATTGGTCGGGCGGGAAAAGCGAAGGGTGGAGAAGGCGCAGGGGTCGACGGGAAAGCCGCTTTCCTACGCGCAAAGAATCTAGAACCCTTCATTTCCAATGACTTGATAGTGTCGACAACTCCCATAGAGTTCGTGCCACTGCGCGGCCCTGGCTATCAAGGTCGCGCCTTTGGCTACAAGGCATCCCTGCTACCTGATGTTTGCTGGGTGTATCAGGATGCAATGATCGCGCAAAAATTGCTGCCCAGCCAACGGCACATCGGCGAAGCATCGCGCGCCTTCCTGAAGGGGCTGACCAATCACGCTATTGAGGATTTGGTCGACCTTGCCACCGGATTCGGCGATCTTCGCAAGCGGCGCGCAATTGACCTGATCATTGAGAAATACGTCTCCGCTGAACGTCTGCCTTACATGCAAATGTTTGATTTGGATTTCTACCGTAACGTCTACCGCTTGAATGGGTGGGCATTTGACCCGGAAAAATCCGCGCGACCCGGCGTTATCGGCCACTATACCAACGACATTTACGACCGCCTCGCGCCGGGAGTAAAGGATGCTCTACACTCAAAAGTGAAACGGAACTCTAAGGGCCGACCTACGGAGAAGCTGACACAATACATGACGAAGGACGAAGGGAAATTGCGCCTGAAGGAACTGCTTGGCGGGGTCAAACTTCTCATGACTCAGTCACCAGACTGGCAGCACTTCAAGGTGCTACTGGACCAATACTACCCACGCTTCGGTGACACCATGCAGTTGCCCCTAGGGCACAACATTTATGCACTGCCTCGGCCTAGCCAGAATGACCCCACCGTTTAGCCGCCGCCTTCTTCGCAATCTCGGCCCGTCGCTCTGGCGTCATGCTTGCAGCGCGGGCCTTTCCGCCCTTCTTGCCCATAGCCTGAGCGGCCTTGTCCTTGCCGTCATCCTCCGGCGCGTCCTCGACCTCACCCGTGGCGATCTTGCCTATCAGCACCGCCAGCCCCACCGCGTCGGCGGGGCGCTTTTCTCCGTTTGGTCCTTTAGGCATGGTGTCCTCCGTATGCTTACCGTCTAGCATATAGGAAGCGCGGGGCGATTGCGACACCTGTCAACCCCGCCCATTTTCAAACTGAGACACTACCGAGCAGCGAGGTCGCCAGTGGTGCTTCAGGGGCAGCCGAAGGTCTAATGCGGGCGGCCCAAGTTCGACAGTTAGCGGTAGGTTTTTGGGCCTGAGGGTTGCCTCGCTTGAGTGATTTCAATGGGTTGCGGGGTGCGCCGGTCGGGTTTGGGCGAAATCGTGTTGTAACACGCCATGATGTAAATTGCGTTGCGATACAGGCGAAAGCCGATGTATCGTTCGTCCAATGTATACGCGCATCTCAGAATCCGGCGGTCGTCGCTACCTGCAACTCGTCGAGGGGCATCGCGACGAGCTTGGGAAGGTGCGCATCAGGGTCGTCGCCAATTTGGGCCGGCTCGACAAACTCAGTCCCGGCCAGCTCGACCCTTTGATCAACGGCCTCAATCGCGCGGTAGGACGGCTCGAAAATACCGCTTCAGACATTGCCTATGAATCTTCGCTCTCCTACGGCGACGTCTTCGCCCTCCACGAACTCTGGAAGGACCTCGGCTTTGACCGCGCCCTCAGCCGTGCTTTGCGCTCGGGCCGGCGCGAGATCGATGCCGAGGCGCTGATCCGCGCCATGGTGTTCAACCGCCTCTGCGCTCCGGATAGCAAGCTGGGCTGTCTCCGTTGGCTGGAAACGGTAGCCATGCCCGCGATGCCCGAGGGCGTGACCCATCAGCATTTGCTGCGCGCCATGGATGCGCTGATGGATCATGCCGAGGTCGTGGAGATCGAACTTGCCCGTCAGATCCGCCCCCTCGTGGATCAGGATCTGGCGATTGTCTTCTATGACCTGACGACGGTGCGCATCCATGGCGAGGGGGAGGTTGACGACGACCTGCGCGCCTTTGGGTTGAACAAGGAGACTGGCGGCATCGCCCGGCAGTTCGTGCTCGGTGTCGTGCAAACCGCCGAAGGGCTGCCGCTCATGCACACCGTTCACCCGGGCAACATGGCAGAGACCAAGACCATGCAGGCCATGCTGAAAACCGTGCTGCAGCGCTTTCCGGTGCAGCGCGTCATTCTGGTGGCCGATCGGGGGCTGCTGAGCTTTGAGAACATTGGCGAACTCACCGCGCTTGCCGATCAGGGCGGTCGCAAGCTTGAGTTCATCCTCGCCGTGCCGGCGCGGCGCTACGGCGAACTGGCTGAGACCTTCCGGGGGCTGTCTTTCTCCGAGGAGGGCCTGACCGAAGCCACCTTCGCTGGCCATCGGCTGATCGTGGCCCATGATCCGGCCCGCGCCGCCCTGCAATCCGCCCGGCGGCGGGCGCGGATCGCGGAACTGGACGCCATGGCCGAGAAGCTGGTGACACGGCTCGACGCCCAGGATGCCGGAGAGACCGCCCGGGGCCGCCGTGCCTCAGACCGGGGCGCCTACAGTCGCTTTGCCCGCGCCGTCGCCGAGGCCGAACTGACCCGCTTCCTCAAAGCCGATTACACCGCTGACCGGTTCTCCTGGGCGCTCGATGATGATGCTATTGCCGCCGCGGAACTCTTCGACGGCAAACTTGCCCTCCTGACCAACGCGCCCGACCTCACCCCCGCCGAGGCCGTCACCCGGTACAAGTCTCTCGCGGATATCGAACGTGGATTCCGAGTCCTTAAATCCGATATCGAGATAGCGCCGGTCCATCACCGTCTGCCGGATCGCATCCGCGCCCACGCCTTGATCTGCTTCCTCGCCCTCGTGCTCTACCGCGTCATGCGCATGCGCCTGAAGGCAAAGGGACACACCGCGAGCCCGCGCACCGCGCTTGATCTGCTCGCCCGCATTCAGAAACACACCGCCCATGCCGGGAACCGATCCTTGCATGGCATCAGCAAAACCACTCCGGATCAACTCGATCTCTTTGACGCCATGAACCTGCCCAAACCTGCCCTCTGACGACCGTTGTTGTCATATTTTTGGCCATCCAGCCATAACAATAACAATCGCTTACGCGATTAACTGATGAACTTGGGTTGGCCAGATCATGACCGTTCAGTTTTTCCGGCATCACCACGTCGGAAAAGAATCAGATCAGGCCGGGCTCTGTCAGAAAACGGCCTGAGCGGACCAGAGGTGCCGCCGAGCTTGGGAACATGACCAAACCCAGCCTTTTCCGCTATTTCAGGAAGTCGTCGGAGATCATCCGCTTGGCGGTGATGCCGTACGTTCTGTTCCCGCCGTGACTGTCAAACTGGAGAACTTGCCATGCAAAAGGCGTTGTTGCAGAACTCTGACTGCCAAGGATTCACATGGTGAATCCATGCGGTCAGACAAGCCACATGAGCAAGCCATCACCCGCCCGCTACCGCACCACGAACTGGTCCGGCTACAACGTGGCGCCAGGGAAGCGCGGGTCGTTGTTGATCCGTTGCCCGGCAACGCATGCCTGCATGCGTGAGAGGGTGGCTGGACAATGACATGACCTGGCTTGCGCCGCATGACGGCGGCCCCGGTCGACCTGCGGTGTTTTCCGATGCCGCGATCCGGTTTTGCCTGACGATCAAGGTCCTGTTCAAACTGCCGCTCAGGCAGACGACAGGCATGGTGGCCAGCATGCCGGGTTTGGCGAACCTCGATTGGACGGTGCCGGACTATTCGACCTTGTGTCGGCGGCAGAAAACACCGGCCGTCCAGATCCCTTGCAGGCGCGCCAACGGCCCTCTCAATCTGCTGGTGGACAGCACCGGGATCAAGTTCCTCGGCGGTGGCGCCCTCTCGTGGTTTGCCAGCAAACCGTGAGAGGGGGCGCAAGGTCCATCTGGCCATGGACACGGCCACGTCGGACATCCGGGCGGTAGAGTTCACCTCCAGCAGCGATGGCGACAGCCCGGTCTTGCCTGAACTGCTGGATCAGAGCCCGGAGGGCGAAGTGATCGGCACGGTGACCGCTGATGGCGCCTATGACACCGCGTCGCCGCCACACGGCCATCATCGACCACCGGGCCACCGCAATCATCCCCATCCGCAAGAACGGCCGGCCCTCGGAAAGAAGATTGCCCGGCGGCAACGGCCAGGGAACGAAACGCTACGGGCCACAAGGCACCATGGCCGGGCATCCCGGAAACGCTGGACCGGATATCACGTATGAAGTCGGATCGAGGCACTCGGCACCGCCGAGAACCTGCGCGTGAGCTAAACCCAAAGGGAAAAGGCGAAGTCACTCCTCAGGCTGCAGTTGCGCAACAATGCCCTTCGTGGGGGCCAGCCATGGTTTTCCGGGGAGGCCTGCATTTTGACCATGCGGCCTCCCTCGGTTGGTTTCAGAAGTGGTTTTGCAGTTCTTCGGCGATCTCGAACATGTCGCCGACGATGCCGTAGCGGGCGATGCTGAAGATCGAGGCTTCGGGGTCGGTGTTCACCGCCACGATGGTCTCGACATGCTTCATGCCCCACTGGTGCTGGACCGAGCCCGAGACGCCCATCGCGATATAGAGCTTGCAACTCGCCGCAAGCTGGCCCGACTGGCCGACCTGCCGCGCCTTGGGCAGCCAGCCGTTGTCGGCGATGGGCCGCGAGCAGCCGAGCGTGGCGCCCATGCCGCCGGCCAGTTCCAGGAACTGCTCGACATTGCTCTCGTCGCCAACGCCGCGCCCGATCGACAGGATGAATTCCGAGCCGGGAATGTCGATGCCGCCGGCATCGGCGGGCGGCTTCCAGCCCTCATGCGTGGTGGCGATATCAGCGGCCGGGGCTGCCATCTCGGTCACCTTGGGCGAACCCGAACCGGCGGCCGGCTCGAACACGTTGGTGCGGATGGTCAAGAGCACCGTCTCCTTGCCGGGGAAGTCGAGGTCGACCAGCACCTTCTCGGCATAGCCGGCACGGGTGGCGACCAGCGCGCCGTCCTCAAGCCGCAGCGCCTGCACATCGGTGGCCAGGCCGCAGCCCAGCTTGACCGCGGCAGCCGGCGCGAACGACCAGGCATCGACACCGTGCGCGGTGGCGATCAGCGCGGGCTTGCGCGCCTCGGCCAGCGCCAGGATCACCGCCTCGGTCAGGTCGGGCTGGAAGTCGTCGCTCGCCTTGATGGCGATCACCTCGTCCACCCCCTCGACCGAGAGCGCGCCGACAAGCGCCTGCGGATCGGCGGCGATCAGGGCAACCGCCAGCGTGTCGCCCGCCAGCTTGACGCTGCGTGCGGCGGCGATGGCCTCCAGCGACGCCGGGTGCAGTTCACCCGCGCGCTGTCCGGCAATGACAAGAAGTTCAGCCATGGATCACATCCCCCGCAATTCTTTGATGATTTCGGCCAGACGGGCCGCCTGCTCGGCCGCCGATCCGGTGATCAGCTCGGCCTTGCCGCGCTCGGGCGCATACATCTTGCGCACCCGCGCAACCGGGGCGATGTCGGCCGCCGACAGCCCCAGATCGTCCAGAGACAGCTCGTCCACCGGCTTTTGCTTGGCCTGCTTGATGCCGCGCAGCGAGGCATAGCGCGGCTGGTTGATGCCCAGCTGGATCGACAAAACCGCCGGGCAGCGGATCGTCATGATCTCTTCCAGCCCGCCCTCCAACTCGCGCCGCAGCGTCGCGGTCTTGGCCCCCGGCGTGTAATCAAGGTTGCACACCACCGCGGCATGCGGCCAGCCCAGCAGGCCAGCCAACGCCATGCCGGTGACCGCCGAGCCGAAATCGGCCGATTGCGCGCCGGTAAAAACCATGTCCGGCTGTTCACGTTCCACCAGCCTGGCCAGAACCCGCGCAACCGCCACGCCATCGGCTTCGGCCAGCGCATCATCCCAGACCCGGATGCCGCGGTCGGCCCCCTTGGCCAGCGCGGTGCGCAGCGCATCATCGGCATCCTCGTCGCCGACGATGGCGATCACCACCTCGGCGGCGTCGCCTGCAGCCTCCTTGATCAGCATCGCCTCTTCGACCGAAAAGTGATCGAATTCGTTGAGATCCTTCTCGAAGAAATCCGCGTCGACATCGCGCCCGTCGGCGCGCATCTCGAACTCGTCATCAAGAAAAGCGGCCTGCTTGACCGCCACCAGTATCTTCATCTCTGCTGCTCCATTTCCAGATCCTGTATCAATGCCGAACGCGCCAGATGCGCCGCGGCCGCATGGCGGTGCCGTGCCCGGGGGGGGTCACCCTTGCGTTCCGGGCACGGCGGGATTGGCGAGCTGACGACGCCTGCCTACATGCGCATGCGCTTTTTCTCTTTGTCGTAGAACGGAAGGTCTTCGACCGTGACGTCCACGGCATCCGCGGCATTGCCGAGTTTCAGCTTGGTCCCTTCGGCGATGCCCGGGCGGATGTGGACCAGCGCGAGCGACCGTCCAAGACGGTGGGAATATTCAGAGCTGGTGACCGCCCCGACTTTCTCGCCCTTCAGAAAGAGGTCCGTGCCCCCCTCGATGATGCCTTTGCTGGAGGTGCAGGAAATACCGGTCAGCCTGACCTTTTCCTTGCCTTCCTTCTTCAGCACGGCCTCCCGGCCGAGGTAGGCGGGTTTCTTGCGGGAGATCGCCCAGCCCAGCCCCATCTCCCACGGCGTGACCTTGTCGTCCATGTCGAAGGGATAGAACAGCAGCCCGGCCTCCATTCGGCCCTTGTTCAGGCAGGTGAAAGAGCAAGGAACAACGCCATCCTCTTCGCCGGCCTTGAGGATGCTGTTCCACAGACCAACCGCATCCTTGCGATCAACAAAGATCTCATAGCCGCGCTCGCCCGAATAGCCGGTACGCGACACGATCGCCTTGTGGCCAAACAGCTCGGTCTGGATCAGCCCGAAAAATTCCACAGCTGCCACGTCCGCAGGGCAGTTCGCATCAAGCAGCTTCACCGCCTTGGGGCCCTGCAGCGACAGGGTGTGCAGCTCGTCGTCCTTCTCCAGCTTGACGTTCTTGCCTTTTGCCGCAAGGGCCAGACGCTCATCGCCAGTGCCGGTGCCGTAGACGAAGAGATACTTGTCGTCTTCGACGCGATAGATGATGACGTCGTCACAGATCGTGCCTTCGTCGGTCAGGATCGGGCAATAGGCCGATTTGCCCTTGGTGACCTTGCTCATGTCACGGGGCGAGACCATGTCGATGACGGCCGAAGCGTCAGGCCCCTTGACCCAGATCTTCTTGAGACCGGTAAGGTCGAACAGCCCGGCCGCTTCGCGCATGGCGTCCAGTTGGTTGTCGGCTGAGTTGGTATAGCTCCACGGCACGTCCATGTCGTTCCATGGTCCAAGCCCGGCGCCCAGGCCGCGGTGAATGTCCTCGAGTGCGGATGTTCGTTTGGCCATTCCCCTGTCCTTTCAATAGTGTCTCGGGGTTGATCGCGCAAAGCCCGCGCGCGCCCCTTTGGTTGAACGTGAGTTTCGAACCGGGCCGCGATCGTGAACCCATCGCGGGCGGATGCCGTGGCGAGCAATCTTTACAATCCTCGCCACGGTGTTGATGCGGAGCGGCGGCTATTGACGAACCGGCCGGGCTGCTGCCCGAACCATGGCCATCAAGCGCGATCCGGATCGCCCTTCAGGCCTACAGGCGCCATTCCAGTTCCGGGTTCTCGCCCGGATTGTAGGGCGTTCCCCAGGCGCGCTGTTCGCGCTTGAACGGCTTCTGGTGCTGCGGGCTTTCATCTTCGATCTCGCGCGCCAGCCGGTGGCCGTCGAACGTGGAGTCGGCAATCAGACGAGGTGCTTCGGCGTCACCGATGACAAAGACGTTGTCGATGCCGTTCTTGGCCCATTCGTCCTTGCGCGCCTTCAGTTCGCGGAACAGGCTGTCCTCGGACCGACGGCCGGTGACGAGGATCACGGTATCGCAATCATGCCATTCGTGAGTCTTGTTGTCGGTCCGCGGTTTTTGCCCGGCGCCATTGAAGGTGCGCTTGTACCCGTCGCCGAAGATGTAGAACAGCTCGACCCGGCCCTCTTCGACGCGAGAGCATCCCATTTCACCAAGAACCTTGATGCCCAGTTCGTGGATCAAGCGATGCATGTTCGGCGCTTCAAGCGTGAAGTCCATATAGGCCCCAAGCGCGCAAATCGTTGCAACGGTCACCTCATGGCCCGCACGGGCGAGTTTTTCGGCAATGCTCGGCGCCATGTAGTAACCATCGTAGTTGATGATCATCACCCGCTTGCCGATCTTTTTCTTGCCCTCGAAAACCTGCTCGGGGGTAAGGATATGGGGAAGCGACGCATCGGCACCGGGGATCGGCTCTTGCGTTTTGTGGTTCACACCGACCGGGCTCCATTTGGCGCCGGTTGCAATGATCACCCGTGCCGCGCCGTAGTTCAGCACGTCATCGGCGGTCATCCGCTTCTGGCCCAGTGCCAGTTGCGACCCCTTGTTCTTCTTCAGCAGCTTGTTGATCTGGACCTCACGGTAGTCACGGTGATAGCCCCACTCAGCAAGACCCGGCAGGGTCGCCACGTCGTTGACATGGCCACCGACCTTGTCGCGCTCATCGACGATGTGAACGGTGTAGCCACGTTCAAGCAAGACGCGCGCGCATTCCGAGCCGGCCGGCCCGGCCCCGACGATCAGAACGTCCTTGTCGGACTTTGCCGGTTCGAACTTCTCGGGATGCCAGCCGCGGCGATACTCTTCGCCGGCGGTCGCGTTCTGGGTGCAGATGAACGGCAGGCCGCCGATTTCCCAGCGCGAGATACACACGTTGCAGCCGATGCAGGTCCGGATATCCTCGATCCGGCCTTCCTTGATCTTTGTGGGGATGAAGGGGTCGGCGATCGACGGGCGGGCCGCGCCGATGATGTCGACGATGCCGGAATTCACCACCTCGAGCATCTTCTCGGGATCATAGTAGCGGCCGACACCGACAACAGGCTTTTTCGTTGCCTGCTTGATGTGGCGGATCCATTCGTTCTCGTGTCCGATCGGGTAGAACCGCGACGGACCTGCGTCCTCGCCCCATTCGGCGAGGTCGCCGATCACGACGTTCCACAGGTCGAGATAGGGCGATGCCAGTTCGACGAACTTCAAACCGTCTTCACCGATCTCGACGCCGGTCGGGCCATAAAGCGTGTCGACGGCGCAGCGGGTCACGATCGCCAGATCGTCACCCACGGCACGACGCAACTTCTCGAGGGTCTCGATCCAGAACCGGGCACGGTTCTCGAAGCTGCCGCCGTATTCGTCGGTGCGGGTGTTGTAGTAGGGGTTCAGCCACTGCATCGGGCCGTAGCCGTGCCCGCCGTATAGATCGACAATGTCGAAGCCGGCGTCGCGGGCCCGCAATGCTGCGTCCACGTAATGCTGTTGAAGACGCAGGATCTCGTCCTTGTCCGCAGCATGGCAGTAGGTGAATCCGGGGCAGCCCGCAACGGTTGAGAAATCGGAGTTGTACTGGCTGGGGCCGCGCGAGATGGTCCGCGTCTCAAGCCCCGGAGTATGCGGCCCGCCATAGAACAGCTCGCACCCGGCCAGGGCATCGAAGCTGTGCACGCGGTCAACCATGGCGCGCAGGTTGCGCATGTCGCCTTCATCCCAGATCCGCGCGGTGATGCGCAGCGAGTCGTCACATTCCGGGTGGATCGAGCATTGTTCGGTGTTGATTGCACCCCAGCCGCCTTCGGCCTTGATGCCGCGGTGCGCCATCTGGAACCCCGGGCTGTTTGTGCCGGCACCAATGCAGTGCGGAACCTGATAAAACCGGTTCTTCAGGGTTTTCGGGCCAATTTTAATTGGGGTGAACAGTACGTCGTAAGCTGAGTTAGATTTAGCCATGATCATCGCTCTCCTTGTCAGTAAACCTGCGACTATCCGCATCATATTGGGAGTGAATCAGAACAAAGGAAATTGCCATTAAGCAACGACACGACCGTTCATGCTTTCGAACATGGACAGCTTATCATCAATACTGGCTAGCTTCCCCGAAACATCCATCCTTGGGGGATTGAGGCTGAACTTATCCCAACCGTCAAAGAAACCCCGCATGGAGGATTTGAGCTTTCCGACCTCCCTTAACTTGACCCTAGGT
This sequence comes from Rhodobacter sp., assembly GCA_016704435.1. Taxonomy (GTDB): domain Bacteria; phylum Pseudomonadota; class Alphaproteobacteria; order Rhodobacterales; family Rhodobacteraceae; genus Pseudogemmobacter. Next base: position 17,307 of record JADJAB010000018.1, read on the forward strand.
ACACCAAAATCAAGTTACAACGAAAAGATGGCCCTGCGGCACCTTGTCTCGGGTGTCATCATATTTTTAATATTATCATTACCTTAACGTCCTTTCTGTTCTGCCAGGATTGCATCCCGAAGCGCTCGCCAGATAGAGGTGACTTGCCTTGACCGCTCCTGATTCGCATTTCCGAAATCCGTCTCTTTTCCAGATACCAAAGATCACTCCAAGACCCATTCAGCGACATCAGGCGATCAAAAGGAATCGGAATTGGCGCATGGATGCAGGCATCCACTCCGATTCCGGCCGGTCGCCTTCCGCACCGCCGCCGCTGGCTATCGTTTGCGATACAGGATCGCGTATTGCGCCCCTGAATCTCCGACGATCTTGTCGCGACCCTGGTGGGGCCACGTTCCTTCCCATTTCCCGTCCCCAGCAGCTGATTTGGAGACCGGGTTGTCACTAGACAGTGCGATGTGTTCTGCCCATGTCCTTTTTCCCCTTGAGGGTAACAAATGGCCAGATTCCCGCACTGCCTTATGAGTCGCCCATGTTTCATAAAAGTCAACAAATTTTCACGTCGCGGGCTTGGGACGGCAGAAATATGCGAAAAGCGCCGGCTCCGGAGCAAAGATCGAGGCGGCATGGCTCTGGCCCCGGATGCTGTCCGGACAAGCAGACGGGGCGCCTGATGCAACCGACCGTCCTTCGAATACCTGGCAGCTTTCAACGAGATCATCACGCCACTCTCAATCGGAAGCCACCTTCCGGGAAATACCCGCGCTTTCGCCCCGCGGGCGCCGCCGGCTGAACCTTGCGATTGAACCAAGTGCGTCCAACGCTCCAGCGGATAGGATTATCGCCGTTCCGACCAGCTTCTCGCCGCCATAAGGCTCGCCGGCCCACAACGACGCGCTGACTGAGGCTGCAATCACTTCGAACATCAACAGAAGCGACACCCGACCCGGATCAAGGCGTTGCGCGCCCCAGACCATTGCCCAGGTGATCGGAATCAAGATGAAAAGAGCCGCAGCCGTGGCAAAGGGAACCACCGCAAGCAGCTGGTCGGCGTCAGGTGCGGGATATACCGGATTGACCACTATGAAGATTGCCGCGATTCCTGCGCCGAAGACGAAACTCAGCCAGGTCTTCTCGACCTCGTAGCTTCCCTTGACCTTGTGGGCGAAGGTCGCACCGACCGCAAAGGTGATGCCGGAGCCAAGCCCCATCCACTCGCCCAGCCCGGCGGCGCGAGGCAGATTGCTGCAATGCAGAGCACCACGACGCTTGCCCAGTCGCCGCGAAATCCGAACGCATCGATCGTCCGCAGCGGAATCCACCAGCAGCCCCAGGCGGCTGCCGACGCGACCACGACCGCTGACGCATGCAGGTTCGACGATGGGCTGGTCATCAGTTGCGCAGTCATGGTTCACCGTCGCTGGTGTTCGTGGTGCAGAATGGACCGCGTGCCGGCCGAACGACGCCCGGCGCGGAATGGCCCCCCGGCCACGGGCAAGGGCGTTTTCCAATCGAAGATCGGCATTTTATGGGCTGTGACATCCACCAACTGCGTGTCGCCCTTCAGCACCGTCGTGATCTTCTTGACCACTGCCAGCGCGTCGGGTCCCTTGATCCAGACGGTCTTGAACCCGAGAGGGCGGGGAGGCCGGCGGCCCGGCGGCCGGGGCCGGGCCCCCCCGCCGCGGGGCGGGGAGCCCGGGGCCCGGGCCGGGCGGCGCCCCGGTCCGGGGGGGGCGCCGAATGCGCGGTGTTCGGTCTCAAGTTCGGATACACCTTTGCCCATCTCACCGTCCCTTCTGTCGGGATTGATGGGAGGCCTGCATTTTGACCATGCGGCCTCCCTCGGTTGGTTTCAGAAGTGGTTTTGGAGTTCTTCGGCGATTTCGAACATGTCGCCGACGATGCCGTAGCGGGCGATGCTGAAGATCGAGGCCTCGGGGTCGGTGTTCACCGCCACGATGTTCTCGACATGCTTCATGCCCCATTGATGCTGGACCGAGCGCGAGACGCCCATCGCGATGTAAAGCTTGCAATTGGCCGCAAGCTGACCCGACTGGCCGACCTGGCGCGCCTTGGGCAGCCAGCCGTTGTCGGCGATGGGGCGCGAGCAGCCAAGCGTGGCGCCCATGCCGCCGGCCAGTTCCAGGAACTGCTCGACATTGCTCTCATCGCCAACGCCGCGCCCGATCGACAGGATGAATTCCGAGCCGGGAATGTCGATGCCGCCGGCATCGGCGGGCGGCTTCCAGCCCTCATGCGTGGTGGCGATATCGGCGGCAGGGGCTGCCATCGCGGTCACCTTGGGCGCGCCCGAGCCGGCGGCCGGCTCGAACACGTTGGTGCGGATGGTCAGGAGCACGGTGGCCTTGCCGGGAAAGTCGAGGTCGACCAGCACCTTCTCGGCATAGCCGGCACGGGTGGCGACCAGCGCGCCGTCCTCAAGCCGCAGCGCCTGCACGTCGGTGGCCAGGCCACAGCCCAGTTTCACCGCGGCGGCCGGCGCGAACGACCAGGCATCGACGCCGTGCGCGGTGGCGATCAGCGCGGGCTTGCGCGCCGCGACCAGGGCGGTGATCACCGCCTCGGTCAGGTCGGGCTGGAAGTCGTCGCTCGCCTTGATGGCGATCACCTCGTCCACCCCCTCGACCGAGAGCGCGCCGACAAGCGCCTGCGGATCGGCGGCGATCAGGACAACCGCCAGCGTGTCGCCCGCCTGCTTGACGCCGCGTGCGGCGGCGATGGCCTCCAGCGACGACGGGCGCAGCTCGCCCTCGCGCTGCCCGGCAATGACAAGAAGTTCGGCCATGGTCACATTCCCCGCAATTCTTTGATGATTTCGGCCAGACGCGCCGCCTGTTCGGCCGCCGATCCGGTGATCAGCTCGGCCTTGCCGCGCTCGGGCGCATACATCTTGCGCACCCGCGCAACCGGGGCGACGTCGGCCGCCGACAGTCCCAGATCGTCCAGCGACAGCTCGTCCACCGGCTTTTGCTTGGCCTGCTTGATGCCGCGCAGCGAGGCATAGCGCGGCTGGTTGATGCCAAGCTGGATCGACAAAACCGCCGGGCAGCGGATCGTCATGATCTCTTCCAGCCCGCCCTCCAGCTCGCGCCGCAGCGTCGCGGTCTTGGCCCCGGCGTGTAATCAAGGTTGCACACCACCGCGGCATGCGGCCAGCCCAGCAGTCCGGCCAGCGCCATGCCGGTGACCGCCGAGCCGAAATCGGCCGATTGCGCGCCGGTGAAGACCATGTCGGGCTGTTCACGCTCCACCAGCTTGGCCAGAACCCGCGCAACCGCCACGCCATCGGCTTCGGCCAGCGCATCATCCCAGACCCGGATGCCGCGGTCGGCCCCCTTGGCCAGCGCGGTGCGCAGCGCATCATCGGCATCCTCGTCGCCGACGATGGCGATCACCACCTCGGCCGCGTCGCCCGCCGCCTCCTTGATCAGCATCGCCTCTTCGACCGAGAAGTGGTCGAATTCGTTGAGATCCTTCTCGAAGAAATCCGCGTCAACGTCGCGACCGTCGTCGCGCATCTCGAATTCGTCATCAAGAAAGGCGACCTGCTTGACCGCCACCAGTATCTTCATCTCAGCTGCTCCATTCCTGGTCATGTGTCAGTAAGGCGCGCGCAAGCCGTGTTGCGGCGGCAAAGCGCACCTGCGGCTCGGGATCGTCCAGCAGACGCTCCACCAACGGCAGCGCCAGGCCGCGATGCCCCGCGAGGATCGCGCGGTTCAACGGATACGGATCCTCGGCCAGATGCCCGAGAACGCCCGGCGGCGCGGCGCGGTTGAAGGCGACAGAGCGGCGCACATCCTTGTCCGGATGGCGGGCGATCACGTCCAGTTGTGCTGCGGGGGTGCGCGGATTGCGCCCCAGCGCGCCCAGCACGTCGCGATCTTCATCACCCGTCAGACGGGCGATGGCCGTGTCGGGTGCATCTTCACGCAGGGCCACTCCGGCGCGCACCCAGGGCTGCGGATCGGTGGCAAGCGCCACCAGCAGATCCGGCGGGCAAGCCGGATTGCGGGCCACGCTGCGCCGCACCTCCGTCTCTGGATCGGCCGCCAGCTGGCCTAGCAGGGCGCGCGGCAGGTCGGGATTGCGGGCGATCCAGCGCCGCACCCAGACATCCGGGTCGGTCGTCAGCCGTTCCATCAGAGACGACGAAAGCCGACTGCGCCTGGCAAACAGACGACGGACCCTGGCTGAAGGGTCGCCGGCCTCGTCGAGACAGTCGCCCGAGACGGCCGGATTGCGGACCGCCGCCGCACGCACTCGCTCATCTGGGTCGGCCAGCAGGTTCAGAAGCGCCGCCTCAGCGATGGCGGGGTTTGCGGCGCGTTTGCGGCGGATCAGCGGATCGGTCGCCGCCTCGGCCTCGGCAAGGATGTCGGGCGGGCAATTCGGGTGCGCCGCCACCTCGGCGCGCACCCAGACATCGTCCGCGTTCCAAAGGTGGCGCAGGGTCGGCGCATTGGCCTGCGGTGCTGCGGCGGCGTTGCGCGCAATCTGGGCGTCATCTTCTGCCGCCAGCCGCGCGATCACCGCAGCGGGCGCATGGGCATTGCCCGAGACCGTGCGGCGCACCTCGACCGATCCGTCCTTTGCCAGCCGCGACAGGATCGCGGCATCCGCCTGCGGATGGGCGGCGATGTAGCGGCGCAGGCGGTCATCCGGGCCGCCGCGCAGCAGACGGCCAAGGGCGGTGGTCGGTGTGGCCGGGTTCTTCACCAGCCGCAGCGCCAGCGGTGCCGAGGCCCCGCGCGACAGCCGGTCGAGCAGATCGGGCGGCGCATAGGGGGCAGAGGCCACGATCAGCCGCAGGCGCGGGGTTGCCAGGATGACCGGTTCCAGTTCCGACCGTGCCATGGCCCCGGCATGGGCATAGGCCCCAAGCGCCGCGTAGGGATCGCCGGCCTTCACGAGCCGGTCGATCAACGCGCTGGCGGCAGTCTCAGGCTCCATTTGCCGGTTTTCCGCCAAGCAGTTCATGCCGTCGCTACCGGTTCGGTCGCATCGGCATCTTCACCCAGGGACGGCGTGTTATGGGCCAGTCCCATGGCTTCCTGAACCAGTTCGATCAGTTCCATCACCTTGAACCTGCCTTCGTTTCCGGTGCCCTTGACGCCGTCTTCCATCATGTTCAGGCATTTCGGGCAGTTGACGACCAGCACGTCCAGCCCGGCGATCTCGGCCGCCTCGGCGGCGCGCAATTCAGCCGGCTTCTTCATTTCCGGGGGATCGGCCAGCCAGATCCGGCCACCACCCGCACCGCAGCAGAACGAGTTGTCGCGGCTGCGGCGCAGTTCCACCAGATTGACGCCCAGCCGTTCCAGCACCTGACGCGGCGGCTCCGTCCCGTCGTTGATCCGGCCAAGGTGGCAAGGGTCATGATAGGTCACACGATACTTCAGGCTGACCGGCGTTGGCACGGTGCCCTCGCGGATCAGCCGCTCCAGCATCGCGCTTGCATGCTCGATCTGGTAGGTGCCGCCGAACTCGGGATATTCGTTCTTGATGGTGTTGTAGGTGTGCGGATCGGTGGTGACGATCGACTTGAAGTCGCAGCTGTTCATCAACTCGATATTGGCCTCGGCCAGCGACTGGAACAGACCTTCTTCGCCAACGCGGCGGACGTCGTTGCCGGCGGTCTGCTCGTCCTCATAGAGGATGCCGAAGTCGATCCCGGCCGCATGCAGGATGCGGGCAAAGGCGATCGTCACCTTTTGCGAGCGCGGATCGAATGAGGCGTAGTCACCGACATACCACAGCACGTCCACCGGCTCGGTCCGCGCGTCCTTGACCTCGAAGTCCAGATCCTTGGTCCAGCGCGGCCGCTTGCGCTTGGACTCGCCCAGCGAGTTGCCGGATTTCTGCAGGCTCTTCAGCGTCGATTGCAACATCGGGTCGAACTCGCCCGCTTCCAGCAGCGCCCGGCGCATCTGCACGATCATCGGCAAGTGTTCGATCCCCACCGGGCAGATCTCGACGCAGGCGGCACAGGTCCGGCAGGACCAGACCGTTTCCGGACGGATCATGTTGACGCCGTCGCCAGAAATGGTGATCGGTCCTTCGGGCATGCTGGCGTGCGACAGCGTGTCGTTGGCCAACTCACGCAGGCTCAGCACCAGATCGCGCGGCGACAGCGGGTAGCCGGCGGCATTGGCCGGGCAGGCCTCATGGCAGCGCCCGCATTTGGTGCAGGCATCGACGTTGACCATGTATTTGTCGGTGAAATCGGTAAGCAGGGAAAAGCCGATCCGCTCGCCCTCGACATCGGCCGTCGGCATGCGCCGCTTGGCCTCGGGGTCGCGCGCCATCAACGAGCCCATCGCGGTGAAGATGTGCTTCACCTTGGTGTAGGGAACCAGCGAGATGAACAGCAGCGCCAGCATCCCGTGGAACCACCACAGGCTCATGCGCAGTTCCGCCGCCCCGTCAGGACCAAGGCCCAGCGCCTTCATCAGATAGGCGGTCGCGGTGCCCACCGGCGCGAACCAGCGGTAATCCCAGACCGACGGGTCGCCCTGAAGCCAGACCACGCGCGACGCTTCCAGCAGATAGCCGGTGAACGCAATCGTGATCAGCGTCCAGAGAAAGGCCCAATCCTCGCGCCGATAGCCCGAGCGGTCATAGTCCGGGTCGCCGGGCGAGCGGTCGGGGCGGGTATAGTCAAGCCGGGGCAATGCCAGCCATTTGCGCCGATACATCATGTAGAGCAGCCCGCCGATCAGCGCGACGCCCGCCAGATCCATCACCGTCCCGAAGGCCAAATAGAACCAGCCATACCAGAAGTGGATGCCAAACGGGCCCAGGATGTCCTGGTCCAGCGTGATGGTGCTGGTACCGATGAAGAGCAGCGCAAAGCCGAAGAACAGCCAGCTGTGGCTGATGCCCGCCGCCCGCGCGCGCCGTTTGATGGTGCGATGGGACAGCACCGTCGTCACCATCTGACTGAGCCGCGGCCAGAATGGCGACCAGGCACCCGAGCGCACACCGCGACGGTATTTGCGGATATGCGTCCAGACCCCGTAGAGGAAAACACCGATCGCCAGAAATCCGACTATGTAGAAGCTGACGATCATCCAGGTCGGGAAATCCTGAAACAGGATACGTGTCACGTCCTTTGGGTTGTGTTCGGGAAACATCCGGAGCGTTCCTTTGCGTTTATATCGGCGCCGTACTGGCACCGGATGTCAGGGAAATGGCGGCCAGGCACTCTCTCGCATGGCCGCCAGAGTGTCAGATCAGACCCGCCACTGTTGCTTGTACTCGCCGCCCGGCTGATAGGCGGTGCCCCATACCGAGGCTTCGCGCTTGAAGGGCAACGGAAGTTGCGGGTTCTTCTCTTCGATCTCGCGGGCGATGCGGTGCCCGTCGAAGGTCGCGTCGGCGATGATCTTGGGCGCCCAGGCGTCACCGATGACGTATACGCCCTTGATGTCGCTCTTGGCCCAGTCGTCCTTGCGTGCCTTCAGGTCGCGGAAGAGCGCATCGTCCGAGCGCCGACCGGTGACAAGCACCAGCGTGTCGAATTCAAGCCACTCGTGAGTGCGGTTTTCTTCGCGCGGCAATACACCGGGGCCCCGGTATTCGCGACGCGACCCTTCACCCCAGATGTTGTAGTATTGCAAGCGCCCGTCTTCGACTTTGGACACCCAGCTGTCGCCAATGACGTTGATGTGCAGCTCGTGCAGGCGGCGATGCATGTTCGGCGCCTCAAGCGTGAAGTGCATGTACCGACCAAAGCCGACACCGTCGATCACCGTGACCTCATGACCCTTGGCGGCCAGCATTTCGGCCAGCGACGGCCCCATGTAATAGGGATCGGCGTTCATCAACACGACACGCTTGCCGATTTGCTTCTTGCCCGCAAAGATCTGCTCGGGGGTCACCTGATTGGGCTTGCCCGCGTCAACACCCGGAATCGGGTCGTGGGTAAGGCAGTTGGTTCCGTCACCTTCCCAATGCGATCCGGTCGCGATGATCACCTTGTCGGCGCCGTAGCTGAGAATATCCTCGACTCCGAGTCTCTTCCCGCCAAGCGCAAGCTGGCTGTCCTTGTTCTTCTTCACCAACTTCTCAAGCTGAACCTCGCGGTAATCGCGCTGATAGCTCCACTCGCCAAGACCCGGCAGCGTGGCGATATCGTTGACACAGCCGCCCACCTTCTCGGCGCTGTCGACCAGATGGACAACATAGCCGCGCTCCATCAGCACCCGCGCAGCCTCGGACCCGGCTGGGCCGGCACCGACCACGAGGATGGTGTCGTCCGACTTGGCCTTCTCGAACTTCTCGGGATGCCAGCCGCGACGATATTCCTCGCCTGCGGTCGCATTCTGGGTGCAGATCATCGGCGGTCCGCCGATCTCCCAGCGAGAGATGCAGACGTTGCAGCCGATGCAGGTCCGGATGTCGTCCAGCCGGCCCTCTTCGATCTTCTGCGGCATGAAGGGGTCCGAGATCGAGGGACGCGCGCAGCTGATGATGTCAAGCTCGCCATTGCGGATGACCTCGGCCATCTTCTCGGGATCGGTAAAGCGGCCTACGCCCAGAACCGGTTTCTTCGAATGCTTCTTGACGAACTTCTGCCACGGAATCTGGTGGCCCTGACGATAGAAGCGCGACGGACCGGCATCCTCGCCCCATTGGGCGATGTCGCCGACGTTGATGTCCCAGACGTCCACGAGGTGATCGGCCATTTCAATGAGCTTGATGCCATCCTCTTCAACCTGGATGCCGCCGCTGCCATAGAGCGAGTCGATCGCGAAACGCGAGGCGATGGCCAGATCATGGCCGACAGCGTTCTTCACTTTCTCAAGCGTCTCAACCCAGAACCGGCCGCGGTTTTCAACGCTGCCGCCATATCCGTCGGTGCGCTTGTTGTAGTAGGGGTTCAGCCACTGCGCCGGGCCGTAAGCGTGCCCGCCATAGACGTTGACAAAGTCGAACCCGGCATCGCGCGACCGCAGAGCGGCGTCGACGTAGTACTGCTGGACTTGCTTGATGTCGTCGATATCCATCTCATGGCAATAGGTCATCGTCTCGAATTCCGAAACGTACTGGCTGGGACCGCGCGGGGTGTTGCGGGTTTCCATGTTCGGCGCATGACCGCCACCATACCACATCTCGACACCGGCCAGGCAGTCGTGCTTGTGGACCTCGTCCGTCATGGCGCGCAGGTTGCGAATGTCGCCGGCATCCCAGATCCGCGCCGAGATACGCATCGTGTCATCGGATTCCGGGTGGATCGAGCAATACTCGGTGTTGATCGCCGCCCAGCCGCCTTCGGCCTTGACGCCGCGGTGCGCCATCTGGAAGCCCGGTTTGTCAGAACCGGCGCCGATGCAGTGCGGGCTCTGGTGGAACCGGTTCTTCATCGTCTTCGGACCGATCTTGATCGGCTCGAACAGGATGTCATATTTCGCTGGTCTCTTGTTCGCCATTTCTTCTCTCCCAAGTTATCGCCGAGTCTGGCGGCGTGTCGTGTCAGCTATTCGTTGCGGTCGGATCCTGCGTGGCGAGCAGAAGCGCCGCGCCAAGAAACTTGCGCATGTCGTCGAAGACGGCCGGCTTCTCGCCGCGCCAGCGGTCGTGCAGCCGGAAGGGCGCGGAGGCGCCGTTGGCCGCAGCATCAAGGCAGGCGGCCGCTTCGCGCGCAAAATTCAACGTCCGGCGGCGCATGTTGGCCTGATAGGTGTCCCAATGCTTGGCCTCCATCCGCAGATGGAACAGCGAACTGCGGGCACGCCGGGCAATGGTCATGCCCTCGACCCAGTCCGGCACTGCGCCCCACAAACGAAGGGCATGGGCATAGCGCCGCCGCGCCAGGGCCTCGTTCCCGGTCAGCCGTGCCGCCATCCCGGCATTGGCAAGGCTGGTCGCATAGCGCGGATCGCTGCGCGAAAGCCGCAACATCGCCAACCACCAGGCGCGCCGCCACAGGCGCGCGGCGCGGTGGCTGTCGCCGTTGCGCAGCGCGGCATGCGCCTGCTCCTGCAGCCGTTCCCAGCCCAGGTCACAGCCACGCCACCCCGCAGCACGCGCTGCGGCAAGCCCCATATCGGGCTCAGGCGCCAAGATAAGCACGTCGGACATGGTCGTTCTCATGAAGATCCCTCGCTTTCCCCTCAAGCACGAGGTCACCGGTTTCGAGCACATAGGCGTGGTCCGCCAGTTCCAGCGCCAGCTCGGCGTTCTGTTCCACCAGGATCACCGCAACGCCCTGCTTGCTGATTTCCTCGATGATCACCGCGATCTCTTCGACGATGACCGGGGCGAGGCCCATCGACGGCTCGTCAAGCAGCAGCAGTCTGGGCTTGGCCATCAGCGCGCGGCCGATCGCCAGCATCTGCTGCTCGCCGCCGGACATGGTCTTGGCAAACTGGGTGCGCCGTTCGCGCAGGCGGGGGAAGCGCTGAAACACTGCCTCCAGATCGGCGGCAACCTGCACCTTGTCGCGCCGCAGGAAGGCACCGGTGCGCAGATTTTCCTCAACGGTAAGGTCGGGGAATACCCGCCGCCCTTCGGGCATGGGCGATGCCGCGGGCGACAATTTTCTCGGGCGGCAGCCGGTCGATCCGCTGACCATCAAACCAGATCTCGCCGCCTGACAGTTTCGCAAGACCCGAGATCGCGCGCAGCGTCGTGGTCTTGCCGGCGCCATTGCCGCCGATGATCGTGACGATCCCGCTTGCCGGGGCCTGCAGCGTGATATTCCGGATCGCCGAAACCTTCTGGTAGTTTACCGATGCGTCCTTGACCTCAAGCAACATGGCGCGCACCTCCAAGATAGGCCTCGATCACCTTGGGATCGTTGCGGATATCCTTTGGCGCGCCTTCGACCAGAAGCTGGCCGAAGTTCATCACCGTGATCCGGTCGCACAGGCCCATGATCGCCTGCATGTCATGTTCGACCAGAAGGATGGTGACACCACGGTCACGGACCTTGAACATCAGGTCCATCATCTGCCTGGTCTCTTCGGGGTTCATGCCGGTGAAGGGTTCGTCCAGCAGCAGCATGTCGGGTTCGGCCGCCAGTGCCACGGCCATGCCAAGCGCCCGTTGGTGCCCATGCGAAAGCTCGGCCGCCAGTTCGTGCGCGCGCAGTTGCAGGCCAAAGAAGGCCAGCGTTTCGCGTGCCTTCGCCTCGTTCTCACGGGCGGCCTTCGCCCCGGTGCCCAGGATCGCGCCCAGCAGCGTGGGGCGTTGGTGCATGTAGCGACCGACCATGACGTTTTGCAGCAGTGAGAACTCCTGAAACAGGGTCGAGTGCTGGAAGGTCCGCACCAGCCCCCGCGCCGCCACCTGGGGCATGGTCAGCCCCGAGATGTCCTGCCCCTTGTAGAGCACCCGCCCCTCGGTCGGCGTGTAGTAGCCGCTGACAACGTTGAACGTTGTGGTCTTGCCGGCACCATTGGGGCCGATCAGCCCGTGGATGGTGCCGGGCTGGACCGAGAAGCTGAGGTTGTTGATCGCCGTCAGCCCGCCGAAGCGCATCGTCAGGCCGTTGACCTCCAGCAGCGGTCGCGCGCCGGCATTTGTCCGGTCATCCTTCATTTGTTGCCCCCTTGGTCTTGGACACCACAGGAACGGCGGGCTTGCGCCCGAAGATCGCGCCGGATCTCGGCACCAGGCTTTCAAGGCCCTTTGGCAGGAACAGGACCGATGCAATCAGGATCAGGCCGTAGATCAGCGGCCGGACCTGATCCATCCCCAGTTCGCGCAAGACAACGTCGTTGAGGATCGTCAACACGATCACGCCCAGGATCGGGCCGTAGAACGTGACCGTACCCCCGACGATCGCCCAGGTCAGAACAAAGACCATCTCTTCGACATTGAAGCGGTTGGGATTGACGGTTCCGATGTAATGCGCCAGCAGCCCGCCCGACAAACCGGCAAAGCAAGAGGCGATGACAAAGGCCAGCGTGCGGTAATGGCGCGCCTTGACCCCCCACCGACTCAGCCAGCTTGTCCTGCCAATGGACGGCGTGGAAGATCAGCCCCACCGGCGAGCGTTCAACCCGCCATATGATCCAAAGCGAGACCGCGACCACAATCAGCGCCAGGAAGTAATAGTTGACCGGTTCGAAGAAATCGATCTTCAGCCCGCCGATCTCGATGGTGTCAAAGCCCGGTATCAGCTTGATCCCCTTCGGGCCACCGAACGGGTCGCGGAACTTGATCCAGATCAGGCGCATGATTTCGCCTGCTGCAAAGGAGCCGATCAGGAAATAGAACCCCTTCATCCGAAACAGCGGAAAGCTGAGAATAAGGGCGAAAACCCCGGCCACTGCGGCCCCTGACAGCATTGCCAGCGGCACGGGGAAGCCCGCACTCTTGGTCAGAAGCGCGCTGGCGTAGGCGCCGACGCCCATGATGACGACATGCGCCAGCGACCACTCGCCGGTCAGCGTCAGCAGCCGGTAGCTGGACACCACCAGGACGTTGATGGTCAGAAAGACCAGCACCTCTTGCTGCGAATAGCTCAGAACAAAGGGCAGCACGACCAGCGCGGCTGCAAGCAGGATCCATGCGATTATCTTCAGCATCCGCCTGCCCCCCCCTACGCCCGCTCACGGGTGCCGAAAAGCCCGGTGGGCTTCACGATCAGCACCAGCAGCATCAGCGTCAGCCCGACGATGTCAGCCATCACGCCGTCGACGAACGTCGTGACGAACGTGTGGACAAAGGCGTAGACGACCGCCGCCACCACGGCCCCCTCAAGGCTGCCGACACCACCGACGATGATGATGATGAAGGCGGTGACGATGACCGAATGGCCCATGTAGGGATAGGTTCGCACCAGTGGCGCGGTCAGCGCGCCGGCCACACCCGCCAGCGCCGCGCCGATGAACATCGCGATCCGCGCCGTCTGGTTGATCGAGATGCCCTGCAGCGCCGCCGCTTCAGGATCCTGGGCGCTGGCCCGCAAGGCCCAGCCGAACCGGGTCTTCTTCAGGAACAGCCAGAGGGCGAAAAGCAGCCCGATCGTCGCCACGATCACATAGAGCCGCTGGAGCGGCAGGCTGACGCGGTCGGAGAACTGGATGATCTCCTGCGTCGAGGGCGGGATGTTCTCCATCCGCACACCGAAGATCAGCGCCGCCGATGCCTGAAGCACCAGAAGAAAACCGATCGACGCGACGAGACCGCCAAGCGGGTTGTCTCGGAGCGGCCGGAAGAGCGCCCACTCCATCAGGATGCCGACGAGGCCGACGAACACCAGACCGGCGGCAACGGCGACCAGGAAGGGCATGTTCCAGTCACCGTAAACGGCTACCACCGCATAGGCGCCCAGCATGTAAAGCTCGCCATGGGCGAAGTTGATCACCCCCATGACGCCGAAGATCAGGACCAGACCGACCGCGACCAGCGCCATGTAGCTGGCCGCATAGGTAGCGTTCAGAATCGTCTGGGCAAAAAGATCCACCATCAGGCGCCCCCCCCCCGTTTGGCGGAAAAGCGGCCGCTCCGGTGGCGGCACCGGACCGAAGCGGCTGTTGACCTGCGAGCCTGGGGATCAGGCACGCTGGTAGTACATCGGGCCGAGGGCATCCATGTGCTTGATCAGAAGGTCGCCATGCTTGTCGTACCACTCGGGGATGCTCTTGAAATCCTTGATGACCGCCTTGCCGTCTTCGATCACCACCACCGGCCAGTTGCCGACCAGAGCGTTGTCGATCCCGAACAACTCCTTGCCCCACCAGTCGGCTTCACCGAAGGCATGCAGACCCTTGCCGCCCTCCTTCATCGCCGCCAGGACGTCGCCGGGTTCCACCGACCCCGCCTTCTCGGCCGCCGCCTTCCACAGATCCATGACCGAGGCGTATTCCCACGACACGGCACCCCATTGGTTGGGATGGCGCTTGCTGTACTCGGCGTAGAACTCGTTCGGCTTCTGGAAGTTGATGAAATCGGCATTGAGCCCCGGATCGTCGAAATCGGGGAACTGGAAGAGGAACCCTTCCATGAACTCCTTCGACGTCTTGGCGACGATCTGGTCGTAGAAATCGGCCGTGCAGGAGATGATCTGCCCCTTGTAACCCTGCTGGAACAGCTGTTCACAGATCGGATGGACGTAGTCTGAATAGCAGGTGTCAAGGCAGATGATCTGCGGATTGCTTGACATCAGCCGGGTAACGATCGGCGCGAAGTCGGTCGTTGCCGGATCGAAGAACAGGGTGTCGTCAAGCATCTCGATGCCGGCCGCCTCGAACGCGGCGAGATAGGTCGCGACCGACGGCAGGCCAAGCGCATCCTCCTGCGCGCACATCACCGCGGTTTTCAGCTCGGGCTTGTTCTCGGCCAGCCACTGGATGCCGGTGACGTTGTAGATCGGGTGCACCTCGCACGGGGCCAGCAGCGTTGCCGTTTCGGGCGACAGGTCCGACGGCAGCAGCGTCGTGCACAGCATCCCCTCGCGCTCAGCCAGTTGCTGGACACCGGGCCACGGATCCCCGCCCAGCATCATGATCATCTTGACGCCGTCTTCTTTGATCAGCTTGGTCGCGCCGGCGCGCCTTGCCCGCATCGTATTCGTCGTCATAGGGGAACGGAATTCGACCATATGGGCCTCGCCGGCGATATTGACGCCGCCGGCCGCATTGACCCACTCGGCCCAGATGAGGCAGCCGTCGAGACCGGGCTTGCCCCAGGCGGCGACTTCGCCGGTCAGCGGCGCGAGAAAGCCGATCTTCACGGTCTTGTCGGCGGCGCGGGCAGCGCGCGGTACCAGCGATGTCGCCGCCGCCGTTCCCGCAAGCGCGGCCGCTCCGCGCAACACCCTGCGTCGGGTCAGACCATTCTTGAACATGTTCGCAAGCATTTCATCTCCTCCCTCTTCTGCAGTCCGGTTAGTCCGGATGACCAGTTTGAACCAATTCGCGACCAAATTAGACCAAGATCAAACTCCACAGCCTGAACCCCGCCATTGGCAGATGGCTCAATGCCCAATGTAGCGCCAGATTTCGCCAATCTCAACACAAACGACATAAAGTTGCTAAGTTTGGCTTGATGGCGAAATATAATTGGTCTATTTTGGGTGAAATTGATACAAGCGAAAATGAATCAAGTGTTGATTTCAGAGGCTTGGGAGATCGCACCAATGACCAATCATCCCGCACCGTTCCCGCGGACGACCCGATTTCGGACCGATTGCAGGCCACTTCCCAGCCAGTTCGGCCGCGATTCCGGCCTCACGCGGACTTCGATCGCGCGCGGCCTCGGGGGCAGACCATCGCCAGATCGGCCGATTCCCCCGCCATGGGACGCGGACGGCGAAATACCCAAGCCGGTCTCGGCCAGGACGCGGCAACTGGCCGACCGCCTGTTCGCCGAGATCGTCAGCGGTGCACACAGTTTCGGAACCCGCCTCCCGGCTGAGCGCCTGCTGTCCGAGCAGCACGGCCTGTCGCGCAACACGGTCCGTCAGGCGCTGGGGTTGCTAGAGCAATTCGGGGTCGTCCAGCGCCGCATCGGCAGCGGCTCGGTGGTCCGCTACCGGCCCGAGCCGCAGGCCGATCCGCCCCCGGCTCTCGCGCCGAGGCTGCCCAACGCGCTGGACCTCAGTGAGCTCGGCGACATCACCAGCCCTCTGGAGCTAGGCGTCGTCCGCTCGATCATCGAGCCCGAGATTGCCCGCCTTGCCGTGCTCAACATGACCTCACGCGACATCCAGAGAATCAAGGACACACAGTCCGAGATCGACCAGGTCACGGTCGACGGCGAAAGGTTCTCGGCGCTCGATGATTCTTTCCGGATGCAGCTTGCCGAGGGCACGCACAACCCGCTCCTCGTGGCGATCTATACGATGATCAATCGCGTCAGCAATGACGCCGGCTGGTCGGTGCAGCGGCGTCGGCGGCTGACGCCCGCACGGATCAGGGAATACAAGCTGCAGAACCTGTCACTCTGCGAGGCGATTGAAAGCCGCGACATCGATTCGGCCGTTGAATTCATGCGGTTGTTGCTGGCCGAGTTCCATCAGGACCTGATGCGCGGCGCGTGATCCTCGAATGTAGACGCGCCGCTGGCCTGCCGGTCCAAACGCTGGTCCCACATCTGACCGCAGGCCCGCATGTGACTCAGCAGCAGGTCGCCGTGCTTCTCCCACCAGCCGAGGATCGAGCGGATTTCGACGATCCGGGCGCGCCCGTCCTGAATGCGCACCACCGGCCAGGAGCCGACCAGCGCGTGGTCGATACCGAACAGCTCGCGCCCCCACCACCGCGCCTCGCCGAACACATTGCGACCGACCCCGCCCAGCTTCATCGCCGACAGGACAACCGTCGGCTCGACGGTCTGGATGCGCTCAACGGCCTTGCGCCACATCTCGAGAATGGCGCAATATTGCCACGACACCGCGCTCCACTCGCCCGGAAAGCGGCGATTGAATTCGGCGTAGAACTCGGCCGGGCGCGGGAAGTCCACGCTGGTATCGCTCAGCGCCGGATCGTCAAAGTCCGGGAACTGGAAGATGAAACCCTCCATGAACTCGCGGCTGGTGCGCTCGATCAGCGCTGGATAGTTGTCGCAGGTGCAAGACAGGATCTGCCCCTTGAAGCCTTTGCGGTAGGCGGCTTCGGTCAGGGCGTGGACGAAGGGCTCATAGGCGGTGTCCCAGCAAAGGATGTCGGGCTCGGCGCTCAGCAGCGCATCGACCATGGCATCAGGATCCTCCGGCGCGCCGGTATAGAGTAGCTCCTTCACGACGGTCATCCCCGCCGCCGCAAATGCAGCCCGATAGGTGGCAAGCGAGGGCAGCCCCAGCGCGTCGCGTTGCGCGCACAGCGCCACGCGACGCAGTTCGGGCCGGTTCTCGGACAACCAGTCGACGCCCGTCACGACATAGATCGGATGCACCTCGCAGGGTGCGATAAGGTAGGGGGTGTCCGGCGACAGGTCACTTGGCAGCAGAGTGGTCGCCAGGATCCGCGACCGGGTCAGGAAATCGCTGATCGCCGGAACGGGATCACCGCCCAGCATGAGAATCATCTTGACCCCCTGCTCCAGCACCAGGTGCTTGGCACCCAGCAAAGCGCAGGCTGGGTCATACTGGTCGTCATAGGCGACAATCTCGACCCGACGGCGTTGGTCGCCGATCCGCAGGCCACCCTCGGCATTAAGCCGATCGGCCCAGATCCGGCACCCCTCAAAACCCGGACGCCCCCAGGCCGAAGCGGCACCCGTCAGCGGCGCCAGCACGCCGACCTTGACCGCCTCGCGCGCGCGCATGGCATACTTGGGAAGGCTCGCGGAAACCGCGAGATCGGCGCCAAAGGAATAGATGCTCATGATATCCTCGTGGTATCGATGGCGCGGGGTGTGGTTGTGGCAGGCTCGGCCATCAACATCGTTCGGTTGCCGGCTTCGGAATAGGGGACGGTCGCAGGTGCGCATGAACGCCTGCCGGCGTCGTGTCAACTGGCAGTTTGGACGGGACTATTGCAGGCTCTGTCGCAAACTTTGCTTCTTGACGCGGCGTTGTTGCAGAACTGCCGCGTCAAGCGTGACTTCGCCTTTCCCTTTGGGTTTAGCTCACGCGCAGGATCTCGGCGGTGCCGAGTGCCTCGATCCGACTTCATACGTGATATCCGGTCCAGCGTTTCCGGAATGCCCGGCCATGGTGCCTTGTGGCCCGTAGCGTTTCGTTCCTGGCCGTTGCCGCCGGGCAATCTTCTTTCCAGGGCCGGCCGTTCTTGCGGATGGGGATGATTGCGGTGGCCCGGTGGTCGATGATGGCCGTGTGGCAGCGACGGGTGTCATAGGCGCCATCAGCGGTCACCGTGCCGATCACTTCGCCCTCCGGGATCTGATCCAGCAGTTCCGGCAAGACCGGGCTGTCACCGTCGCTGCTGGAGGTGAATTCCACCGCCCGGATGTCCGACGTGGCCGTGTCCATGGCCAGATGCACCTTGCGCCCCCTCTCACGGTTTGCTGGCAAACCACGAGAGGGCGCCACCGCCGAGGAACTTGATCCCGGTGCTGTCCACCAGCAGATTGAGAGGGCCGTTGGCGCGCCTGCAAGGGATCTGGACGGCCGGTGTTTTCTGCCGCCGACACAAGGTCGAATAGTCCGGCACCGTCCAATCGAGGTTCGCCAAACCCGGCATGCTGGCCACCATGCCTGTCGTCTGCCTGAGCGGCAGTTTGAACAGGACCTTGATCGTCAGGCAAAACCGGATCGCGGCATCGGAAAACACCGCAGGGCGGCCAGGGCTCCCGTCATGCGGCGCAAGCCAGGTCATGTCATTGTCCAGCCACCCTCTCACGCATGCAGGCATGCGTTGCCGGGCAACGGATCAACAGCGACCCGCGCTTCCCTGGCGCCACGTTGTAGCCGGACCAGTTCGTCGTGCGGAAGCGGGTAGGTGATGGCTTGCTCATCCACCCCGTCTAACCGCATGGATTCACCATGTGAATCCTTGGCAGTCAGAGTTCTGCAACAACGCCCAACAAACCCAAGAACTCTCGTCATGACCGAGGGACGAATGGGGGGCAGGGCACACTGGATCTACAAGATGAACCCCGTCACCCGTTCTTGCGCCAGAGCCCCGCCAAACCAAGGGACTTGCGCCGGCAGGCGCGCAATTGCTTCACCGCACAAACCCGGCGCGCCGCCCGATCAGAACCCCACGTCCGGCCCACCGTCGCCCTGCCAGGCCCGCGCAAGGTTGCCGAAGCGGGTAAAGCGGCCCTCGAACGACAGTTCCACCGTGCCGATCGGCCCGTGGCGCTGCTTGCCGATGATCACCTCGGCCTTGCCGTGGCATTGCTCCATCATCTGCTGCCAGGCAGCCATCTTGTCCATCTCGTGATCCGCCGGCTTTTCCCGTTCGCGGTAGTATTCCTCGCGGAACACGAACATCACCACATCGGCATCCTGCTCGATCGACCCGGATTCGCGCAGGTCGCTCAGCTGCGGCCGCTTGTCCTCGCGGCTTTCCACGGCGCGGCTCAGCTGACTCAGCGCGATCACCGGGATGTTCAACTCCTTGGCGATCGCCTTCAGCCCCTGGGTGATCTCGCTGACTTCCTGCACCCGGTTGGCTTCCGACGATTTGGCGGTGCCCTTCAGCAACTGCAGGTAGTCGATCACCAGCACATCCAGCCCATGGGTCCGCTTCAGCCGCCGCGCCCGTGCTGCGACCTGGCTGATCGGCAGCGCCGGCGTGTCGTCGATGTAGAGCGGGCAGGTCTCCAGCTGCTTGGCGGCATCGACGAAACGGCGGAATTCGCCTTCGGTCATATCGCCGCGACGAATTTGTTCCGATGGCACTTCGGAGGCCTCGGACAGCACGCGGGCCGCCAGCTGCTCGGCACTCATCTCCAGAGAGAAGAATCCCACGCAGCCGCCTTCGACTGCGCCTTCGCTGCCGTCGGGCTTGCGGCCGCGGCGGTAGGCCTTGGCGATGTTGAAGGCAATGTTGGTCGCCAGCGAGGTCTTTCCCATCGACGGCCGCCCGGCCAGGATCAGTAGGTCGCTTTCGTGCAACCCGCCCAGCTTCTTGTCCAGGTCGGCCAGCCCGGTCGCGATGCCCGCCAGCCCGCCGCCGCGCTGATAGGCCGCGTTTGCCACATTAACCGCGTCCGTCACTGCCTTGAGAAAGCTCTGAAATCCGCGCTCGGCAACGCCCTGCTCGCCCAAGCGGTAGAGCCGCTGCTCGGCTTCGGTGATCTGTTCGCGCGGCTCGGATTCCATGTCCACCTTGGCGGCGCGATCGGAAATGTCGCGCCCCAGCTGGATCAGTTCGCGCCGCACCGCGAGATCGTAGATCATCTGCGCATAGTCGCGCGCCGCGAAAGAGGAAATCGCCGATCCGGCAAGCCTCACCAGATAGGCCGGGCCGCCCAGATCCCTGAGCCCGGAGTCGTCCTCCATGAAGGCTTTCAGCGTGACCGGCGAGGCAAGCGCGTTCTTCTGGATGCGGGCTGAAGCGATCTCGAAGATGCGGGCATGGACAGGATCGAAGAAATGCTCGGATCTCACCAGAGCCGCAATCCGGTCATAGATGTCGTTATTGACCAGAATGGCTCCCAGAAGCTGTTGTTCTGCCTCGATATTATTGGGCAGCGCTTCGGCCCCGCCGCCGTCTTGCGTGGCCGGAACCGTTGGCCGCAGTGTTGCAATCTCACTCATCTGATACCCCCAAGGCACACTCCCGAGAACCCCGGTTCCCTATGGCAAAGCCGGGTGCGGGCTGGCAAGTCTGATAGGTCTGTGGATAAGGCCTGTATGGCGCCAAGGATAACCGAAAGCCGCGCAAGACGCTACAATGCAATGTGGCGATGGCCGGGCGAGCAGCTAGATGTAGGTCGGTTCAGAGCCGCGAATCGCAGTTATCCATGGGCAGTCCACAGGATTATTCCCCCTGACGTAGGGTCAAGCCTTGGCCCGCGCCGCCTGCCATGCGCGGGGATCGGTCAGGAACGCCTCCACCTCGGCCAGGGTACGCGCATCAAAGGCGGCACTGGCGCGGGCCTCGGCCAGCACGTCCCACCAGGTGCACAGATGATGCAATGCCACGCCATGCGCGGCCAGACGCTCGGTCGTTTCAGGAAGATGCCGTAGGAGAAGATCACCGCGGTGTGGCCGCAGGTGGCGCCAGTCTCGCGGATGGCATCGACGAAGCTGAGCTTCGAGCCGCCGTCGGTGGTCAGATCCTCGACCAGCAGCACGCGCTGGCCTTCGGTCATCGCACCTTCGATGCGGGCGTTGCGGCCGTAGCCTTTCGGCTTCTTGCGCACATAGGTCATCGGCAGGGCCAGCCGTTCGGCCACCAAAGCGGCGAAGGGAATGCCGGCGGTCTCGCCCCCGGCGATGTTGTCGAAGGCCTCGAACCCCGCCTCGCGCAGCACGGTGACCGACAGGAAATCCATCAGGACCGAGCGGATGCGCGGATAGCTGATCAGCTTGCGGCAGTCGATATAGGTCGGGCTGGGCAGGCCGGAGGCCAGGGTGAACGGCGTTTCGGCGTTGAAATGCACCGCCTTGATCTCCAGCAAGGCGCGGGCGGTCAGGCGACTGATTTCCTCTTTGGGCGGAAAGCTGGCGGCGATCATGAGAGGCTCCTCAGGCGCTTCATCTTGGTCCAAATACTCCCGCCGGAGGCACGCACGGCCGGATGCGGACGCTCCGCGGGGAGTATTTCTGCCAAGATGAAATCAGCTTTCCACATGCCAATGCACGGGAAAGCCGGGGTTGAAGACGGTGACGGGGCCTGCCTCGGTAAAGATCTTGTCCGGGAAGGCGTGGGGCTGATCGCGTTTCACCAGCCGCAGGCGGGTCTCGTTGACGGGCAGGCGGTAGAAGGCGGGGCCGTTGAGCGACGCAAAAGCCTCCAGCCGGTCCAGCGCGCCCTCTTGCTCGAAGACATGCGCCAGAAGGGCCATGGTGTTGGTTGCCGTGAAACAGCCCGCGCAGCCGCAGGCATGCTCCTTCAGCGCATCCACATGCGGCGCCGAATCCGTGCCCAGGAAATAGCAGCCCTTGCCCGAAACCGCCGCACGGCGCAGGGCAAGGCGGTGCTTTTCGCGCTTGGCCACGGGCAGGCAGTAGTAATGCGGCTTGATGCCGCCGACCAGGATGTGGTTGCGGTTGATGATCAGGTGATGCGTGGTGATCGTGGCGCCGAGGTTCGGCCCGCCGGCGGCGGCGTAGTCGGCGCCCTCCCTGGTCGTGATATGCTCCATCACCACGCGCAGCTCGGGCAGCCGGCGGCGCAACGGATCAAGCACGGTGTCGATGAACACCGCCTCGCGGTCGAAGATGTCGACCTCTGCCGCCGTCACCTCGCCATGGGTGCAAAGCGGCAGGCCGATCTCGGCCATCTTTTCCAGCACCGGCATCACGCCGGTCAGATCGCGCACGCCGGATTGCGAATTCGTGGTGGCGCCGGCGGGGTATAGCTTTACCGCCTTGACCAGCCCGGAGGCCGCCGCCGCCGCCACATCGGCCGGATCGGTGCCTTCGGTCAGGTAAAGCGTCATCAGCGGCTCGAACGCGGCACCCTCGGGCAGGGCGGCCAGGATGCGGTCGCGGTAGGCGGCGGCCTGTTCGCCCGTCACCACCGGCGGCACCAGATTGGGCATGATGATCGCGCGGGCGAAATGGCGCGAGGTTTCCGGCAGGACACCCTTCAGCATCGCGCCGTCGCGCAGATGCAGGTGCCAGTCGTCGGGGCGGCGGAGGGTGATCTCTTGCATGGCTTCGCCCTAGCGCATCCGCAGGCGCGGTGCCAGTGGCCAGTTGGCCTTGCGGTGGCAGCTGGCGAGGGCTGGCATTCCCCCCTTTGCGGGCAGGCCCCGATGCGTCACAAGGAAGCAATGCCATCGGAGACCGCTATGAACCACACCCTTCTTTCCCCTCTTCTTGCCCTGCTGCTGTCCAGCCTTCCCGCCACCGCGCAAGAGGTTGATTGCGCCAATGCCATGTCGCAGAGCGACATGAACCTCTGCGCCCATGACGATTGGCAGGCACAGGACGCGGCTCTGAACGATGCCTATGCCAAGGCGGTCCTGATGCTGGAGGAATGGGATGCCAACCTGCCGCAGGCCGAGCGTGGCGCGGTTCAGGCGCTGAAAGAGGGCCAGCGCGCCTGGGTCACCTTTCGCGACAAGGCCTGCGAGGCCGAAGGCTATGCCATGCGTGGCGGCAGCGCCGAGGGGTTTCTTGTCTATGGCTGCATGGCGCGGCTGACCGAAGACCGCGCCCGACAGCTTTCCTGGATGATCGAGGCCTACGGCAGCTTCTGACGGCGGTCAGCTCTCGGCCCCGGTCAGTTCCGCCAGTCGGGCCGCAAAGCGCGGCGCTTTCATCCGCCGGGTGACCGAGCGGCAGATCCGCAGTTCCAGATCCGGGCGTTTCTGCGCGGCTGCGGCATTGAGGATGGATTTCAGATAGAAGGCATAGGACCGCCGCGACCGCCAGTGCCGGGCAAAGCCCGCAGCGGTCAGCGTGCCGGCCATCGCGTCTTCCAGCACCTTGTCCAGAATGCCCGCACCGGCCAGCGCGCGTTCCGTCACCTCGCCGGTGCGGCGCGCCTTCAGGGGCGTCACCCAGGGGTTGCGGAACAGCGCGGCGTGCATCGCGTCAACCGGGTTCAGCGGGTCATGCACCAGCCAGACATGGGCGGCCCCCTCGGTCATGTCGGGCGCATAGCCATAGCGCGAGGTGAAGTCGAAGCGCCGCGCCGCCATGTGGCGCCGGTCCCATCCCGCCACTTCGGGGTCAAGCGTCGCGCGCGGCGCCACCGCCAGCACCCGCGCGCCCGGCGCGGCCACGGCATAGGCGCAGGCGGCACAGCCCGCCGCCCCTGCGCCATGAAACAGCACCTGGTCGAAATCGTCGAAGAAAGCGTCATCCACCAGCCGGTCGAAATAGCCCCAGACCGCGCGGTCGCGCCACCAGGTCTCGCCCTCGGCAATCAGCGTCAGCAGCGACCAGCCGCGCGCCTTGCACATGGCATAGGCTGCCGGCAGCTGGTCGTCGCGGGCGCGGATCGTCTCGGCCCGCTCGAAGGTCACCAGAAGGTTCGGCCGGTCCTCGGCGAAAAACGCCCAGTGGCGGGCGCCGACCCGTTCCAGATACCCGTCATCCTCGGCGATGGCATCCATGGCGGTCAGCCACTCCTGCCCCTCGGGAAGGGGCGGGGCGGCAAGTGCGGTGGTTTCGGCCATGACGAAAGGCCCCCTCGGCATGGGTTGCGGAACAGAGGCGGCCATTGTCGCGCGATCAAGGCCGCGCGGCAAGGAACGAGGACGCGATTTCCCCTCCCGGCGCGGCAACAGTCTGTTGCGAAAGCTTCACACCTCGCCCTTGCGCCCGATCATGGCGCCCCGCACTTACGCCCTGTCCGGCTGCCCGGCGCCATGCGCCCAGACCAGCCGGGCCTCCGTGGCGGTCAGCAGCCTGGTCGGCGGACACATCAGAAGCCGCCCGAAAAAGGCGCGCCAGGGTTCTTCGGTCATCAGATGCCGGAAGCGGTCCTTGCGCCATTGCACGGCCCGGTCATGCAGCGGCCCCAGCACCGGATCGGCGCGCAGGCCTTCACGCAAGGTCCGGCTGTCCAGCGCAAGGATCGTCCGGTCCTCGATATCGCAGAAGTTCCGCTCCACCCAATAGCCGACATCCGCCACCGAGGCCTCGCGGTTCGCCCGCCCGCGGTCGGCCTTGACCAGAAAGCCCTCGATCGAGCCAAGCGCGTAATGGTTCAGCTGCACCATCCCGTAGTGATCCTGCCCGAGGTCCGAGAATATCCGCGTGGTCAGGAACGCCGGGGCCAGATCGACGCCCGAGCCTGAGACCCATCGCTGCCCCGCCATCCGGTCGCGGTCGGGCGCGCGCGGGCGGTGAACGCCCAGCTTGCCGTAGCTGCCGTCGTTGCGGAAAAGGGTCTTGAACAGCATCGCCCGCCACGGCCAGTTCAGCACTGCGGGTGCCGCGCGGGTGAAGGTCGCGGTTACCGGGCGGTCGGCGCATTCGACCACGCCGGCATTGCCGAACAGCCGCCAGGTCAGCGGAATGGCGGTGGCGCGGGGCAGGGCGGCCAGCAGCGCCTGCACCGTGCGGTCGCCGACATGGACGTTGACGAATTCGTCGACGTCGGCAAACAGCACCCAATCGGCCGCCTTGACCAGCGGATGCCGGTCCGCCGCCTTCAGGGCCGCCCATTGCGGGCCTGCCTCATGCGGCCCGTCGTTGCGGACATGGGTCAGCCAGCCCATTGCCTGCAGCCGGTCCAGCAGCAGGTCGGTGCCATCGGTGCAATCATTGGAAAACACAAGGAAGTCCGTGAACCCGCAAGCCCGGTGATGGGCCAGCCATTCCAGCACGAACGCGCCCTCGTTCTTCACCGTCATCACTGCCAGAACCCGCATCACGCCGCCCCCTCGCCGATCACCGCCCACAGCGCCGCCATCCCCGGATCGGCCCGCAGGGCCGCGATCCGCGCCCGGTGCCAGGTCACCGCCCTTGCGTGCAACTCCGCCAGCGCCGCCTCCGCCATCATCAACGCCCGCCAGTCAGCCGCCGCGGCATCATAGCGCCGGATCGCGTGGCATTCGACCTCTGCCAGATCGAACCGCCGCCAATAGTCCAGCCCGATATCCTCGCCGACATGGTTCACCCGGCCGCGGTCGCGCTTGACCAGAAAGCTTTCGGCAGAGCGCAGCGCGTAATGGTTGACCTGCGCCACGTCATAGCGCGCCCGGACCATCATCGGCTGGCCGTCCCGCGCCGGGCGCCCGCCCGGCGCCTCTCGCAGATAGGGCGCGGCACCCTCGGGCGGCAACGGCGCATGCACCCCGATCCGCCCCACGCCGCCGGGGTCGTGCAGCAGCGACTTGGCGAAGACCGGCTTGCCGATCCCCCGCCGCGCCCCGCATTCGGCCAGCACGAATTGCGCGCCGACCGGCCGGTCCTCATAGCTTGCCCGCCCCGCCGGGCCGAACACCCGCCAGGGCACCGAGATCACCTCCACCCCCGGCGACCCCGCCGCCACCAGAGCGCGGGCCGAGCCATCGCCGACATGCACCACCAGAAACTCGTCGGCATCGCAAACCCACAGCCATTCCGCCGCCGCCACCTCCGGCCGCTTGCGCGCCTGCCGGAACGCCGCGCGCTGGATCGACGTCCCCGCCTTCATCGTCGCATGATGCCGCGCCAGCCCCAGCGCCTGCAGCCGCAGCACCATGGCATCGGTGCCATCGGCGCAATCGTTGGTGCAGATCACCAGATCGTCGAACCCCAGCGCCTTGTGATGCGCCACCCATTCCAGCACGAACGCGCCTTCGTTCTTCATCGTGGTCAAGACCGCGAAGGTCATGGCCGCTTCATCTCGGCAGAAATACTCAGTTCCGCGGTCGGCATCTCAATGCTCCGCATCCCCGTCGAACTCGACGGTAAAGAAGAAATCCGCCGGCACCTCGCGCTCGTGCAGATCAGGCGGAATGACCGAGGGCCCGGCATTGAACACGGCAGAGCCGAAATGCTGCTGCATCCGGCACAGGCGCTCCATCCGTGCCCCGGTCAACTCGTCATAGAAGCGCTGGTAGTTCTCGGTCCCGCGCAGCTCCGCAATCTTTTCCCGGTGACAGGCCACCGAATGGGCATGCGCGGCGGCAATCTCCGGGTCCGCCATCAGCCGGTCGAATTCGGCCCGCAGGGCAGGGATCATCCGCTGGATCGAGCGGTCCTCGGCGAAATTGTGGTTCATCCGGAACCAGTAGTTCAGCCCCTGGTCACGATCGACATGGTTCACCCGGCCGCGGTCGCGCTTGACCAGAAAGGACTCGGCGCTGCGCACCGCGTAGTGGTTCAACTGCACCCAGTCATAGCCATATGTCTCGAATGTCGAACGCCAGCCATTGCGGAACATCTCTTTCGGCATCGGCTTGCCGGACCCGTTCAGCCAGCGCACCTGATCCCACAGGTCCGGCTTCAACCCCTTCGGCCGATGCACGCCCAGCTTCTTGTAGATCTCGATATTGCGGAACAGCGTCTTGAAGCCCCAGGCCTGATGCGGCTTCCTGACCACTTCCGGCGCGCAGGAGGTGAACTGGTCCAGCAGGAATTCATCAGCATAGTCATGCACTTCGTTGTTGCCGAACAGCCGCCAGGTCAGCGCGATCATGTTGGCGCCGGGCATCATTGCCTCCATCGCCGCATAGAGCGCTGTCAGCGTGCCGTCGCCGATCTTGATGTCGATGAACTCATCCACATCCATGCAGATGCCCCAGGCGCAGTCGCGCATGATCGGCTCGTCCTCCGCCGCTTGCAGGGCGGCATGCTGCGGCTTCAGGTCCATTTCGCGGAACGGGTTTTCGCGCCACTGGCACAGGCCCTTGCGCTCCAGCATCTGCAACATGGTGTCGGTGCCGTCCGTGCAGTCGTTGGTGTAGATCAGGAAATCCTCCACCCCGATGGCGCGGTGATAGGCGATCCATTCCAGGATGAACGGGCCTTCGTTCTTCATCGTGGTGACGATTGCCGTCCGCCCTGCCTGGTGTGCGTGCGCGCTGGCGGGCCTGGCCTTCGAGGCCGGCGGCCGCACCGGCTTTGCGCCCAGCACCTCGGCCAGCGCCACCAGCCCCTCATCCTCGATCAGCGCGGTCTTGGGCGCCAGGGTAGAGGCGGTATCGCCCTGCACCCGCAGCGCCATGGCACGGTAGAAGGGCAGGGCAAGCTTTGGATTCGTATAGGAAATCCGTGTCTGCCTCCAGGTCTTCTCCAGCCCCAGAACCGCCGGGGCACAGGCCCAGCGGGCCGAGCCGCGGCTGGCATCGAACGGCCGGCAGACATGATCGCCGAAGGACACCTCGCGCCCCGGCCGCACCCGCCACGGATAGACGCGCCGGCCCGCCAGCATCACGATGCCGCTTTCCTGCGCCAGATCAAACACATCGGCGTCGTTCTTGACACGAACCGGCAGGATGTCGCAGGCCTCCAGCGACAGCACCGCGCGGGCCTGCGACAGATGCCGCCACTTCATCCATTCGTAAAGGATCGCCTCGCCCAGTGGCGCCAGCCATTCATCCGGTCCGGGCACCTCCATCCGGTCCTTGCCCGGCGCGTCCGGTGCCAGATAGGGATGCGTCTCCGGCCCCTGATCCGGCCTGCCCGAGGGCAGTGCCAGCGCCACCACCCGGCACCGAACCCGGCCTTCCAGTGCGGCGAGCAGATCGGCCTCGAATCCCGGCCCCGCGGCCGGCGCGCGGTTCACCACCAGCGCTGCCCCGGCCCCATGGTGCTGCGCGTGGTAAAGGATGCCTTCCGCCACCTGCGCCGCCGTTTCGGCCACCCGCATCAGCATCAGCACGTTGCGGCCGGCAAACTCCGCCGCCTGCGCCCCGGCCACCGGCACCACCAGCGCGCCACCATCCGCCAGCGGCAGTCGGAAATCGCCCGCACGCCCCGGCAGCACCACCATCAGGCCACCGGAAACCTCGCGCAGTTCCGCCACGCCCTGCGTCGCCACCGCCGCCGCATCGCAACTGCCGCCGAAGAACAGCCGCACCCGGCCGTCATCGCAGAGCAGCCCGTCGAGAAACCGGGGCAGCCCCGCCACCCCCGTCAGCCTCGACGGCACGCCGCCCTGATGTTCACCGCTGAAGCCCATGACGATCTTCCGCCGTCCCCTTTGACCCTTGCTAGCACGAAGCCCGCGCCCTGCCCACCGCCGCCCCGCCGGGCCGCCGCAAAGTGTTGCCCGTCCGACTCGCCCCGGACCCGACGCAAGAAACCCCCCTTCGCGGCAGCATCCTGACCGGCTAATGTTGCCGGAACGGAAACGAACCCCGCAGGTGGACGCAGACATGACCCCGGAATATCAGGTTGCCGCCCTTTGGATCGGTGGCCGGCTCAGCTATCTGGAACAGCTTTGCCTGATCTCCTTCGTCCACGCCGGCCAGCACATCCGGCTTTACACCTATGAGGACATCCCCAACGTCCCCCCCGGTGTCGAGGTCGCCGACGCATCCGAGATCATGCCCCGGCGCACGCCGGTGGTCCACAAGGTCTCGGGCAGCCCTGCGCCGCAGGCCGACGCCTTCCGCTACCGGATGCTGGCGCAACTGGACCGCACGATCTGGGCCGATACCGACGCCTATTGCGTGAAACCCTTCACCACGGCGAACGGCCATTTCCACGGCTGGGAAACGGAAAAGACCATCAACAACGGCGTGCTCGGGCTGCCGCAGGACAGCGAGACGCTGCGCCTGCTGATCGAACTGACCTCGGACCCGTATCGCATCCCGCCCTACCTGACCCGCGTGCAGACGAGTGAGTTGGAAGCAGCCGCAGCGCGCGGCGAGCCGATGCACGCCGGCGAGATGCCCTGGGGGGTTTGGGGGCCGAAGGCGTTGACCCATTTTCTGCATGTCACCGGCGATGAACGCCATTCGCTGCCGCCGGTCGCACTCTATCCGTTGCATTTCCGCGACCGGCGGCTGCTGCTGCGCCCGAACTGGGACGGCTCCGAATGCATTACGGACGAAACCTTCTCGATCCACTTCTATGGCCGCCGGATGCGTCGCCGGCTGGTGACCCATGAAAACGGCATCCCGCGCCCGCGCAGCCTGTTCGGCCAATTGCTGAAGCGCCACGGCATCGACCCGCGTCTGGCGCCGATTCCGCTGAAACCCGGCGATCCGGGCTTTGGCAGCGATGATGACGACGACGAGGATTGATCCGATTCGGCGGCAGTCAGGGTCGCGCCGGCGGTTTTCCTGCCCGACGGTTGCCATACGCATGCCAGACGTTTGCCAGCCTATCGTTTTCGCTGCGGCAGGCAGACGGATCGCGGCTGATCCATGACCGGGTGGAATGGTTGACAGCGCGCGCGCAGCTGTCCGGACGGTGCAGATGCGCGGGGCTGGCGAACCCCGCGCGCGCCAAGTCTTCTGGAAAAGATCTGCAAATTCCTTCGAAGGAATTCGACCCCGGCGCAGCCCTCAGAAGAACGCCTGCAACCCGGTGATCGCCCGGCCCAGGATCAGCGCATGCACGTCATGCGTGCCCTCATAGGTGTTCACAGTCTCCAGGTTCACCATGTGGCGCATGATCTGGAAGTCTTCCTGGATGCCGTTGCCGCCATGCATGTCGCGCGCCCAGCGGGCCGCCTCCAGCGCCTTGCCGCAGTTGTTGCGCTTGATGATCGAGATCATCTCGGGCGCCGCATTCGCCTCGTCCATCAGCCTTCCCACCCGCAGGCAGGCCTGCAGTCCCAGGCTGATTTCGGTCATCATATTGGCCAGCTTCAGCTGGAAAAGCTGTGTCTGTGCAATGGGTTTGCCGAACTGCTTGCGGTCCAGCCCATAGCCTCGCGCCGCCTGCATGCAGAACTCCGCCGACCCCATAACCCCCCAGGCAATGCCATAGCGCGCCCGGTTCAAACAGCCGAACGGACCCTTCAGCCCCTCGACATGCGGCAGCAGCGCGTCCTCGCCGACTTCCACATTGTCCATCACGATCTCGCCGGTGATCGAGGCCCTGAGCGACAGTTTGCCCCCCACTTTCGGCGCCGACAGTCCCTTTGTGCCCTTGTCCAGCACGAAGCCCTTGATCTTGCCGCCATGCGCCTCCGACTTGGCCCAGACCACGAAGACATCCGCGATCGGTGCGTTCGAGATCCACATCTTGGCGCCGTTCAGCACATATCCAGAAGCGGTCTTCTTCGCCGTGGTCTTCATGCCCGCCGGGTCCGACCCCGCGTCCGGCTCGGTCAGGCCGAAACAACCGATCCACTGACCGGACGCCAGCTTCGGCAGGTATTTTTTGCGTTGTTCTTCCGTGCCATAGGCATAGATCGGATACATCACCAGGCTGGACTGCACGCTCATCATGCTGCGATAGCCCGAGTCGACCCGCTCCACCTCGCGCGCCACCAGGCCGTAGGCGACATAGGACGCGCCAAGCCCGCCGTATTCCTCGGGCACGGTCACGCCCAGAAGCCCCATCTCGCCCATCTCGGCAAAGATGCCGGGGTCGGTCTTTTCCTCGCGGTAGGCGGCAATCACGCGCGGCTGCAGCTTTTCCTGCGCATAGGCCCGCGCGCCGTCGCGCAGCATCCGCTCTTCCTCGGTCAGCTGGTCGTTCAGCCGGAACGGGTCTTCCCAGTCAAAACGGCCCAGATCGGGGGCATCCTTGGCTTTCAGCTTGGGCCTGTCAGTCATGGCGGAATTCCTTTGCGTTCGCGGTGGCAACCAATTCTTCAGCATCCTTGCATGAAATCGCCAAATCCCCTATCGAAACGGCGTAAGGAAAATATGAGGAAACCTCATAAATGCTTCCCCGCCGCTACCTGCCCTCGATCCCCTCTCTGCTGGCCCTCGAGGCGCTGGACCGCCTCGGCACCGCCTCTTCCGCCGCAGCAGAGCTGTCGCTGACACAAGGCGCGATATCCAAGCAATTACAAGTGCTTGAAGGCCAGCTTGGGGTTTCCTTGCTGATCCGCGAAGGCAAGCGGCTGATCCTGACCCCCGCCGCCCGGGATTTCGTCTTGCAGGCCCGCAACGCCTTAAAAACGCTTACAGACGCCTCACTCACCTTGCGCGCCAATCCCAGGGGCGGGGCGCTGAACCTGGCTATATTGCCCGCCTTCGGGATGCATTGGCTGGCGCCCCGTCTCGCCGCCTTTTCGCGCGCCCATCCGGAGGTGACGATCAACCTGTCCACCCGGCTGCGCCCGTTCGATTTCGCCGCCACCGCCTTTGACGCCGCCATCCACTATGGCCGCCAGGATTGGCCCGGCGTTTCATATCTGAAACTCATGGATGAAGAGATCATGGCCGTTGCCGCGCCCCGGCTTCTGCCCAAACCCCTGCCCAGCGCCGCCGCAGTCCTCGACCACCCGCTGATGCAGCTGGAAAGCCGCACCGGCGACTGGTCGCGCTGGCTGGCCCGTCACGGCCATCTCGGCCTGCGCCCCCCGGCCATGCTCTTCGACCAGTTCGCCACCATGGCCCAGGCGGCGGTGCACGGGCTTGGCCTTGCGCTGCTGCCAGGGTTCCTGATCGGCGACGATCTGGCTTCCGGCCGGCTGATCCCGGCCTTCGGCCCGCCCGTCCGTGCGCTGGGCAGCTATTACCTGGTCTGGCCGCAGCACCGCCCGGAACGCGCGCCGCTGGCCTCGTTCCGCGCCTGGCTGACGGATCAGGCAGTGGACCTTGGTCGCAAGAACGGATCGCCCGCTTGACCCGCACGCCCTCGCGCCGCAGCATCGGCGGACCATGAAGGACACGCCATGACCGCACTGCCCGACACGATCGACGCTGTCGAAACCCTGCTTGCCGGGCAGGATTACCTCGCTTCCCGCGCCCTTGCCACGGTGGTCTTCCTGTCGCTCAAACTCGGCCGGCCGCTGTTTCTGGAAGGCGAGGCCGGCGTCGGGAAGACCGAAATCGCCAAGGCCATCGCCGCGGCATTGGGTCGCCGCCTGATCCGCCTGCAATGCTACGAAGGCCTCGACGCCGCCTCGGCCGTGGCCGAATGGAACTTTGCTGCGCAGATGATCGCCATCCGCACCGCCGAAGCGCAAGGCGGCGCCGACCGCGACGCTCTGAAATCCGAGCTTTTCACCGAAGACTACCTGATCGCGCGCCCGCTTCTGGAAGCCATGCGTCCGCAACCGGGCGGCGCCCCGGTTCTTCTGATCGACGAACTTGACCGCACCGATGAGCCGTTCGAAGCCTTCCTGCTCGAAGCCCTCTCCGACTTCCAGGTCACCATCCCCGAGCTTGGCACGATCCGCGCCCCCGAACCCCCGATCGTCATCCTGACTTCGAACCGCACCCGCGAGGTGCATGACGCGCTGAAACGCCGCTGCCTCTACCATTGGGTCGACTACCCCGCCTTTGCCCGCGAACTGGCCATCCTGAAGGCCCGCGCGCCCGAAGCGCAAGACCAGCTCTCACGCGAAGTCGTCGCCTTCGTCCAGCGCCTGCGGCACGAAGACCTGTTCAAGAAACCCGGTGTCGCGGAAACCATCGACTGGGCCAAATGCCTGCTTGCCCTCGACGTGATCGCGCTTTCCCCCGAAGTCATCTCCGACACCCTTGGCGCGATCCTGAAATACCAGGACGACATCCAGAGGATCGAAGGCGCGGAAGCCGGGCGCCTCTTGGAAGAGGTCAGGCGCGACCTCACCCCGGCATGATGCTTCATCTTGGCGGAAATACTCCACAGGGGGTCCGGGGGGTGTGAAACCCCCCGGTTGCAACAATGGCCGAATACGCCGATCTCAGCCTTCCCGAAGACGGCAAACTGGCCGAGAACATCGCCCATTTCGCCCGTGCCCTGCGCAAGGCGGGCCTGCCGGTCGGCCCCGGCCGCACTCTGGACGCCGTCCGCGCCGTCGCCGCCGCCGGCTTCGACCGGCGCGAGGATTTCTTCCACACCTTGCAGGCCGTCTTCGTCTCGCGCCCCGAAGAACGCCTGGTCTTCGCCCAGATCTTTCGTCTCTTCTGGCGCGACCCGCGCTATCTTGACCATATGATGAGCCTGCTGTTGCCGCAGATCAGCGGCGTACAGGAGGACCGCGCCGCGCAGGCGGCCGAAAAACGCGCCGCCGAGGCGCTGCTGGACGGCCAGTTGCCACCGCCGCCCGAGGACACCGAAGAGGCCGCGAAGATCGAGGTCGACGCCACTTCCACCATGTCCACCGAGGAACGGCTGAAAACGCTGGACTTCGAGCAGATGTCCACCCGGGAAATCGACGAGGCCAAGCGGATGCTCGCCCGGCTTGCCCTTCCGGTGAAACCGCTGGTTACCCGCCGCACCCGCGCCGCCAGCCTTGGCACCGGCATCGACAGTCGCCGCACTCTGCGCGAGGCTTTGCGCCGCGGCGGCGAGATCGCCCGGCTTGCGCGGAAAAAGCCCGTCACCCGCTGGCCCAACCTGATCGTCCTGTGCGACATTTCCGGCTCGATGTCGGATTACTCCCGCATGGTGCTGCACTTCGTCCATGCCGTCGCCAACCGCAAGGGTCAGGGCTGGGCGCGCGTCCACGCCTTCACCTTCGGCACGCGGCTGACCAACATCACACGCCATCTGCGCGCCCGCGATGTCGATGCGGCGCTGAAGGCTGCTGGCGCCGAGGCGCAGGACTGGTCCGGCGGCACACGGATCGGCGCCAGCCTTCATGCCTTCAATCGCGACTGGTCGCGCCGGGTGCTGGGGCAGGGGGCGGTGGTGCTGCTGATCACCGATGGCCTCGACCGTGACGATACCGGGCAGTTGTCGCGGGAAATCGACCGGCTGCACCTGTCGTGCCGCCGGTTGATCTGGCTGAACCCGCTCTTGCGCTGGACCGGCTTCGCGCCAAAAGCCGCCGGCATCCGCGCCATGCTGCCGCATGTCGACAGCTTTCGCGCCGGCCATTCCATCGCCTCGCTGGAGGCGCTGGGCCGGGCGATCTCGGACCCCGGCGATGGCGGCGAGAAGGCCCGACTGATGGCGCTGATCGCGGATTGAGCGTCCGGTGACGCCCCGCGTCGGCGGAACCCCACCCGGTTTTCGGCGTTGATATGGCATAACGACCGCCCGATCCCCTAGTGTCGTGGCAATCGTGACGGCGGCAGGGGCGGGAATCGGCCCGCCCCGGGACCGTCGCGCAAAGAAAAGGACCTGGAATGCGCAAGCTTCTGACCTGCTCGACCGCCCTTTCGCTGGCGCTGTCATCCTTCCACACGCTTCCTGCCCAGGCCCAGACGCTGGCCGAAGACGGCTCGGTCATGGGTCCGGACGGAAGCGTCCTCTGCGTGCCGACGGCCGAAGCGGCCTGCGATCTGGAGGCGATCACAAAGGCGTTGCAAGCCGTCGCCGCGCAGGAAGAAGCCGAAGCCGCGGCCGCCGCCGCCGCCGAGGAAGCCGCAAGGGCCGAGGCTCAGGCTGCCGCAGATGTCGCCGCGGCCGCCGCTGCCGAGGAAGCCGCAAAGGCCGAGGCTCAGGCTGCCGCTGATGCCGCCGCGGCCGCCGCTGCCGAGGAAGCCGCAAAGGCCGAGGCGGAGGCTCAGGCCGCTGCCGTTGCTGCCGCCGAGGAAGCCGCGAATGCCGAGGCCGAAGCTCAGGCCGCTGCCGCTGACGCCGCCGCTGAGGAAGCCGCAAAGGCCGAGGCGGAGGCTCAGGCTGCTGCCGTTGCTGCCGCCGAGGAAGCCGCGAAGGCCGAGGCCGAGGCTGCTGCTGACGCCGCTGCCGCTGCCGAGGAAGCTGCGAAGGCCGAGGCCGAGGCTCAGGCTGCCGCCAACGCTGCCGCAGCGGAGGAAGCTGCGAAGGCCGAAGCTCAGGCTGCTGCTGACGCCGCTGCCGCCGAGGAAGCCGCGAAGGCCGAGGCCGAGGCCGAGGCTCAGGCCGCCGAGGAACCGACCGCAACGGAAGAGGCCGTCCCGGAGGAAACCGTCGCCGAGGTGCCGGTCGAGGTGGCCGAGCCTGTAGCCGAGCCTGTAGCCGAGCCTGTGGACGTGCCGGAAGTGAGCGCGGAAGCAGCGGAAAGCCTGGCCGGCATCCTTGGCACGCCTTCGGTCAGCGAAGAGATCGCCGACGGCGCGGCCGCCGACGATACCGCCGAAGCGACGGCTGAAGAGGTCCCGGTGGTTCCTGTCGCCGCCGCGGCAGCCGAGGAAGCCGCAGGCGAGACGACCAAGGCAACCTCGGACGCGGCTTTCGCCGAACCTGTCGCGGTGATCGAGGAAATCGTCTCGGAAGAAACCGCGCGCTCGTCGGACGAGGAATTCGCCGCCGCCCCCGTCGCGGTCTCGAACGGCAAGAAATCCGGCCTTTCGGACCTTGAAAAGGTCGGCCTGCTGGCGCTTGGCGCACTGGTTGTCGGCGCAATCATCAACGAGGGCAAGAAGGACGAACGCCGGGTCGTGTCGAACTCCGGCGACCGGGTGGTGGTGGAAAATCCCGACGGCAGCTATGTCGTCTACAAGGACGATGACGCCATCCTGCGCCGCCCCGGTGTGCGCACGGTGACCGAAACCTACAGCGACGGCTCCACCCGCACCGTGGTGCAGCGCGCCGACGGCACCGAAGTGGTGACGATCCGCGATGCCTCGGGCCGGGTGCTGCGCCGCGCGCATTATGACCGCAACGGCAACGAGATGGTGCTGATCGACGACCTCTACCCCGAAGAGCGCATCGACATCACCGAATTGCCGGCACCGCGTCCGGGCCGGGTGACGATCTCGACCGCCGACGGCGATGCGGCGCTGAAGGCCGAGATGGCGGCGCTGGAGGCCGAAAGCCTGGGCCGCAAGTTCAGTCTGCGCCAGATCCGCGAGATCCGCGAAGTACGCGCGCTGTCGGCGACGATCGAGGTGGACAGCATCACCTTCGACACCGGATCGGCCGCGATCAAGGCGACCGAGGCGCGCAAGCTGGCCGATATCGGCCGGTTGATGGAGGAACTGCTGGCGGCGAACCCGGCCGAGGTCTTCCTGGTCGAGGGCCATACAGATGCGGTCGGGTCAGCCGCTTCGAATCTGTCGTTGTCCGACCGAAGGGCGGAATCCCTGGCGCTGGCTCTGACCGAATATTTCGGCATCCCACCCGAGAATCTGGTGATCCAGGGCTATGGCGAATCAGAGCTGAAGGTGGAAAGCGCCGGCGACGAGCGTGCAAACCGGCGCGTGGTGGTGCGGCTGATCACGCCCCTGATGCGGGTGGCCGATCTGCGCTGAACTGACCTTGATCAATGCGGCGTGGGGGCGGCGCGTCAAGGATCGCGTCAGGGATGCCGCCCCTTCCCTGGCGGTGCCCCTGATCCGGCGAAACTCTCCGTCGTTCGCCGGGCCCATGGCCCGGTCCGAAGCCCTGCCTTCGTGGCGGTGCCCTGATCTTCTTTCCGTGGTTTTGCGGCCCTGGGTCACCTCACCCTGGCGTTCGACCTTTTGCGCTGGCCGAAGGGCCGCCCGCGCGGCATCATCCGCAGGCAGGAGGATTTGCGATGACACAGGCCATGCACGACCGCATCCCAGAAATCGCCCTGGACTGGCACCGCGAAGGCCAGGGTGCGGCCCTGGCAACGGTGGTCGAGACCTGGGGCTCCGCGCCGCGACAGGCCGGCAGCCAGCTGGCAATCTCGGGCGGCGCAGAGATCATGGGCTCGGTCTCGGGCGGCTGCGTCGAGGGCGCGGTGGTGACAGAGGCGCTGGAGGCGCTGCAAGACGGCAGGCCGCGGCTGCTGACCTTCGGTGTCACCGACGAGACCGCCTTTGCCGTGGGCCTGGCCTGCGGCGGCACCATAAGGGTGATGGTGGAGCCGGTGGGCGAGGGCCCGGAAGCGTTGTCCGAGTCCCTCTTGGCCGAGGTGGTCGCAGCCCGCGCGTCGCGCCGGGCCCTTGCGGTGGAGGTGCGGCCCGACGGCTGGGCGCGGCGTCTGCTGCGGCCGGGCGAGGACGCGGCGACGGATGCACGGTTCCGCGCCGACCGTTCGGGCATGGAGGAGGACGGCCGCTTTCTGGCCATCCACAACCCGCCCTTGCGGATGATCGTCATCGGCGCCGTTCACATCGCGCAGGCCCTGCTGCCGATGGCGCGGCTGGCCGGCTATGACCCCGTGCTGATCGACCCGCGCGATGCTTTCGGCTCTGACCTGCGCTTTCCCGGCGAGACCATTCTGGACGACTGGCCCGACGAGGCGCTGGGGGCCTTGGCCCCCGATGCACGGACCGCGATCGTCACCCTCACCCATGACCCCAAGCTGGACGACCCGGCGATCGCCGTCGCGCTGCGGTCGGGATGTTTCTACCTCGGATGCCTCGGCTCGAAGAAGACCCATGCCAAACGGCTGGAGCGGCTGCAGGCGGCCGGGTTCACGGCCGAGGACATCGCCCGCATCCACGCCCCGGTGGGACTGGACATCGGCGCCCGGTCCCCGGCGGAAATCGCGCTGTCGATCCTGGCGCAGGTGACGCAGACGCTGAGGCAGGGCTGATGGGGTTCGGCCCGGCCCCGCAGTCTGCGGCGGAAGGCGCGACCCTGGCGAATTCGGCGCCGCGGCGAGACAGGCGGCTGCGCGCGGCCGCTGTGGCCGAGGTGACGCTGGCCTGGTCGGGGCGGGTGGATGCTCTGGAGGATGCCGCCGACACCCGGTTGGCGGCGGCGCCGGGCGCCGTTCCGGCCGGGCAGCGGCTTGCCGTGACGGCGGCCTTTGCCGGGCGGGTGAACCTTGGGGCAACGCGGCCGGGGATGATGCGGATCGACGTGGCGGCGATCAGCGCGCCGAACCGGGTGCATCCGGCGATCACGCTGGCAACCTTGCCTCCGCTGATGCGGGTGGCGCCGGGCTCGCTGTGCGGGACGGCGAAGATCATCTTCCCTGTCGTGCCTGAGTCAGAGAGGCGGGCGGACGGCACGGCGGGGGCGGCGGGGGCGGCGGCGAAGGTGCTGATCCTGACCGGCTCGGTCGGGCCAGACCTGCACGATGCCGCGCGCAAGGCGCTGCGCCGGGACGGCGGGCAGGTCCTGCGCTTTGGCATGCCGGTCGATCCGCGCAACCTGCCGTTCCCTGGCCGGCAGACCGACCGGCGCCCGGTGATCGGCCGGCCCGGATGTGCCAGCGGCCCGGCGCTGACCGGTGCCGGCCGGGTGCCGGAGCGGCTGGCCTGGGGCCTGGAGGGGATGGCTGACGACATCTCGGCCACAGGCATGGCCGGGTTGCTGAAGAAGACCGCGATCCGCCCGCAACCGCGCAGGCCCCGGCCATGACGCGCCGTTGGCTTGCCGCATTGGCCGCGCTTGCGCTGGCCGCGCCGCCCCTCGCAGCCGACCCGCCGCCGCTGTCGGGGCAGAGCGACCCCGCCTTCCAGGCCGCACGCGACCTGTGGCTGGACGGCAAGGAGGCCGAGGCATTGCCGGCGCTGGCCGGGCTGGCCGCAGGCGGGAATGCGGCAGCGCAGGTGCTGCTGGGCCTGATCGACACCACGCCGCAGTATCAGGGGCCCTGGTTGTCCGCCCAGCCGCGGGCCGAGCGGATCGCACTTCTGCGCGCGCCGGGCGGGCTTTCGGGGCGGAACTGGATGCGCGAGGCCGCACTGACCGAGCCGCTGGCCCAGGCCTGGCTGCGGCTGTGGGATGGCGACGCCGATGTGCAGGTGATGCTCGATTTCGCCGCGATGGACGAGGTGCATGCCGCCCATGTCGCGGCCAAGCGGCTGGCCCGGCGCGACCGCAAGGGTTTTGGCGCGGTGGCGGATGATCCGGACTTCCCCGCCTTCGCGCGGGCGCTTGCCATCCGCGACTGGCAGACCGGCGATCCGGCGCGGGCAGAGGCCGCGCTGGCGGCCTTGCCTGGCGCCGATCCGGGCCGCGCGCTGCTGGGCCGCCACGATCCGGCGCCCGATGCGCTGCTGGACCTTGCCGCCAGCGATCCGGCGCTGGGTCTTCTGGACCTGCACCTGCGCGTGGTCTGCCCCGGCCCCGATGGCCGCGCCGAGCGGCTGGCCACGGCGTTGAAGATGATCGGCGGCTGGTGGGGGCTTGCCGACCTCGGTCCGCCCGCCGAGACGCTGGTGGACCGGCAGACCTGGGTAGCCTCGGCGCAAGGCATCACGGCCTTCATCAACGTCCTGCCGGACATCGCCCCGACGGCGGACCCGCCCGGCGACGACCTCTGCCTGGGCCATCTGGCCGGTCTCTCGACGATCCGGCGGCAGGGCGGCGAATGAAGAAGGGGGCCGCAAGGCACCCTTTGTCCAGGCACCGCCGGAGACGGGCCAGGCCGCCTAGCGCGGCCCGATCATCATCACCATCTGGCGGCCTTCCAGCCGTGGCATCGACTCGACCTTGCCATTCTCGCCCACATCGGCGGCGACCCGGTTCAGCAACTCCAGCCCCAGTTCCTGGTGCGCCATCTCGCGCCCCCGGAACCGCAGCGTGACCTTGACCTTGTCACCTTCGCCCAGGAACTTCAGCACCGAGCGCATCTTCACGTCATAATCATGCGTGTCGGTGCCGGGGCGGAACTTGATTTCCTTGATCTCGATGACCTTCTGCTTCTTGCGGGCCTCGGCCTCTTTCTTCTGGGTCTCGTACTTGAACTTGCCGAAGTCCATGATCTTGCAGACCGGTGGCTCGGCATTGGGCGAGATCTCGACAAGGTCCAGCCCCGCCTCTTCTGCCATCTGCATGGCGCGGGCAGGGGTCACGACCCCGACGTTCTCGCCATCGGCGCCGATCAGGCGGATTTCATTGGAACGGATGCGGTCATTGATGCGCGGGCCGGAATCGCGGTTAGGCGGCGGCGCATTGTGCGGTCTGCGGGCTATGGTGATGGTCCCTTCGGCTGTTGATGGAATGGCGCGCGCAATCTACGCGCAAGGGCGGGCCGGTTCAACCCCGGCAAAGCTGTCCCGGCAAAAGCGGCAGGCGAGCCTTGCGGGAAAGCGCCAAGCGGCGGGCTGGCATGGGAATTCGGGCCAGAGTCCCTTTTCATTCCGCCGCTTCAGTGCCATATCGCATTCATCCGGTTCTCTGCCGGCAAGGGAGAATGACATGAACAAGAACGTTATCATTGGTGCCGTGGTGGTTCTTCTTGCCGCTGGCGGCTACTATCAGTTCAGCTACAAGCCGGCGCAGGAAGCTGCGGCCATGGTAGAGGCTGCCAAGGTGAAGGCCGAGGCCGATGCCAAGGCCGCCGAAGAGGCCGCCGCTGCCGCAAAGGCCGCCGAGGAAGAGCTCGCGAAAGCCGCTGAAGCTACCGCTGCCGCTGTGACCGAAGGTGCAGCCGCTACCGTCGAAGCTGCCGGCGATGCAGTTGCCGACACCACCGCTGCCGCGGGCGATGCCGCGACCGGAGCGACGGAGGGCGCCATGGCCGCGCTGGACCCGGCCAACTTCAACGCCGATGCCGTTGTCGCGCTGATCGACGGCTCGACGCTGGATGACGCGATCAAAGGCACGCTGAAGACCGCGGTCGAGGCTGCCAAGGCCAATCCGGCGCTGGTCGCCGACACCATTGCGCAGGTCAAGGCCGCACTGGGCATGTGATCGCGCCGCGCGGCTGGGTGAAGAACCTTCCGCAAGGCATTGAATCAAGGGGTCGCGGGGGAAAACCTCTGCGGCCCCTTTGGGTTCTGCGGGTCAGGCCAGACGCCCTTCGCTGTCGATCACCCGCAACGCCCCGTCCCACTGCCACAGCACCAGATTGCGCGCGCCGGGTTTCACGCCTCTGGCGAACGAGGGCACGATCATCCCCACCCAGCCCGTGCCGATCAGCCGCTCTGCCAGAAGCTGCCCGGCCGAGGCCCCATCCTCGCGCGCCCGGATCCGCCAGTCGTCGGCCGACAGAACCGCCGGATCAATGCCAAGCGCGTCCAGCGCAGCCGCATCGCAGCCATCCAGCACCGGGCCGAGGTCCGCCTCATAGGCGACCAGGGTGACCGGCTCGAACGGGCGGCCGGCCTGATTGGCCTCTGCAATCGCGCCCTCGGGCGTCAACGCGGTATAAAGCGCCGACGTGCCCTTGCGGTTGAACCGCCCGCCATGCCGACGCGCGCCTTCGCCCGACAGCGGCTGGCGCATCCACAAGGGGTTCAGCGCGCGGTAAAGCACGCCCTGAAAGCGCGGCTCGGCGGCAAGCTCAGGCAAAGCCGCCCGCGTCGATCTCGTCGATATACTCCATCACCGCCTCGGCCTGGCCATCCTGCACCAGCCGCGCCGCCGTCATGCCGCCAAAGCCGGGCAGCGGTTCCGAGCGATACCAGGCATAGGCCACCAAGGCCGAGCCGAAGCGCGGCGTCAGCCGGTTCACCACCTCGATCATCTCGCGCAGGCGGGTCTGGGTGCGGGCCGACCCCAGCCGGTCCTTGCGCGCAATCGCATCGCGCCCCAGACCGGCGGTGCGGGCGATCTCGTCCTGCGTGGTCAGCAGTTCCTCGGCCAGAAGGCGCGGCGAGAACAGCGATTTCTCGGTGAAAGCGGCGATGTTCATTGCGGGTCTCCACAAATACTGACGGTAATATACGTCAATCCGTGTGGGTTTTCAAGGCTGGCGATTCGCCCTTGCGTCAGATGCCGTCGCCGACGAACGCCTTTTCGACGACAAATTCCTTCGGATCGGAATTCGCCCCCTCGCGCAGGCCGAAGCCTTCGAGAATCGCCTTGACATCGACGTTGAAGGCCAGCGATCCGCAGACCATGGCGCGGTCATCGACCGGGTTCATCTGGCGAAGGCCCAGATCGGCAAAGACCTTTCCGCTGGCCAGGTTGTCCGTCACCCGACCCATATGGGGGGAAGCCTCGCGCGTGGTCGTCGGATAATACAGCAGCTTTCCCGCCACCATCTCGCCGATCAGCG
The DNA here is from genome assembly GCA_016704435.1 of Rhodobacter sp. Classification (GTDB taxonomy): domain Bacteria; phylum Pseudomonadota; class Alphaproteobacteria; order Rhodobacterales; family Rhodobacteraceae; genus Pseudogemmobacter. The sequence continues at coordinate 59,114 of JADJAB010000018.1, forward strand.
GGTCGTTCTGCAGCCCCTCGACCAGCTGTCGGCCATATTCCAGCTCCGCCACCTCGCGGCAGGTGTGCATCATGATGACCTGGTCGAACTTCTCATAGACCTCCGGGTCGCGCATCAGCGAGGCAAAGGGCGCCAGTCCGGTGCCGGTGGCCAGGAACCAGATGCGCTTGCCCGGCATCAGCGCATCCACCACCAGCGTGCCCACGGGCTTGGGCCGCAGGATGATCTCGTCGCCCACCTTGATATGCTGCAAACGGCTGGTCAGCGGGCCATCCGGCACCTTGATCGAATAGAACTCCAGCTCTTCGTCCCAGGACGGCGAGGCGATGGAATAGGCCCTGAGCAGCGGCTTGCCCTTGTCATCCATCAGCCCGATCATCACGAATTCGCCCGAGCGGAAGCGCAAGCTTTGCGGCCGCGTCACCCGGAACGAAAACAGCCGGTCGGTCCAATGGGTGACCTCCTTGACCACCTGCGCATCCGGCAGATGCGGTTTCGCGGGGCGCGTGTTCACTTCGGGGGCATTCATCGCGGCAAGCTCCGTCATGGCCATCGGCCCTTCCTAGACGACTGGGCCGCAGAGGAAAACCCGTTCCCGCTGCGGCGGATGTTCATATGTGTGCATACAAGAACTGCGCCGCCGCGTCCAGCGATCAGGCGCGCAGCCGGGCCTGGTAGTCATGCACGCGCCAGTCGGCACGCGCTTTCCACTGCTCCCAGGGCTGGCGGGCGGCGATCTCGTCGGGGATCTCGGCGCCGTCGAACCCGACACGGCGCAGCATCGCATACTGGTCTGCGATCACCGGCCCAAGGGCCAGCAACTGCCCGGCATATCCCAGCATCCGCAGCCGCCGCGCGATGGTGAAGGCGCGGCCGTCGCTGAAGGCCGGAAAGGCCACCCGGATCAGCGCCAGCTTCCCCAGAACGCCCTGCAGCGCCTCGGGGTCGTCGGTCTGCGCCAGATCCACGGCAGTATCTTCCGGTCCAAGATCGGCCAAAGCCCTGATCTCGCGGGCGGGGGCGGCGGCAAAGCCGGTGTCAGTGACGATCACGCTCATCCCCGGCCTCCTCTCCGCATCGAAATCCGTTCGAACGAATTTGCGAATTCCTTCGAAGAAATCTGGCTCCTGTTCATGCCGCGCTCTCCTTCTGTGGTCTCACGGCCTTGCCGTCGATGAAATGGATGCCGCATTCGGTTTTCGCCTGCCCGCGCCAGCGTCCGGCGCGCGGGTCTTCCCCAGGCGCAACGGGGCTGGTGCAGGGCGTGCAGCCGATCGAGGGGTAGCCCTTGGCCACCAGAGGGTGACGGGGCAGGCGGTTATTGACGATGTAATCGGCAATATCCTCGCGGCCCCAATGCGCCAAGGGGTTCACCTTGATGCGGAAATCGTCTTCGTTCTCGAAGAAGTCCAGCGCGCCGCGGTCGGCATTCTGAAACCGTTTCCGCCCGGTGATCCAGCCGTCAAAACCCGCCAGCGCACGTTCCAGCGGCTCGATCTTGCGGACCGCGCAGCAGGCATCGGTGTTGAACTGGTGCAGCGTGTTGTCGGGGTCTTCAAAAGCCACCTTCGGCTGGGTCGCCCGGATGGTGCGGACGTCGCACAGGTGCAGGGACTCGGCCAGTTGGCGCTGATAGTCCAGCGTTTCGGCAAACAGCATGCGGGTATCGATGAACAGCACCGGGGTTTCAGGGGCCATCACCGAGACCAGATGCAGCAGAACCACCGATTCCGCCCCGAACGAGCTGACCAGCGCCACCCGCCCCAGATCGGCGTCCTTCAGGGCATGTTCCAGCACCGCAGTGGCCGAATGATGGCGATAGCGCGCGTTCAGCGCGGCCACGCGATCCGCCACGGGGCCGGAATGCAGGTCACGCGGCATCGCGCGCCGCCTCGCCATAAAGCGCGTGCTTGAAAGGCTCCATCCCGACGCGCCTGAACGCCTGCAGGAAGGTTTCCTCGACCGACAGCCGCAAGCCCAGATAGGCCCGCAAGATACGCTCCACCGCGCCCGTCACCTGATCATAGGCAAAACCGGGACCAGTCTTGTCGCCGACCACCGCATCTTCGGTGCCGTCGCCGCCCAGGGTGATCTGGTAGTTCTCCACCCCGGCACGGTCCAGACCCAGGATGCCGATATGGCCGACATGATGGTGCCCGCAGGCGTTGATGCAGCCCGAGATCTTGATCTTCAGCGGCCCGACTTCTTCCTCCAGCCCGACCTCGCGCAGCCGCAGCGCGATTTCCTGCGCCACCGGGATCGAGCGGGCCGTGGCCAGCGCGCAGTAATCCATCCCCGGGCAGGCGATGATGTCGCTGACCAGGCCGACATTCGCCGTCGCCAGCCCGGCCTGCATCAGTGCTGCATGCAGGGTGGGCAGGTCGGACTTGTGGACATGCGGCAGGATGACATTCTGCTCATGGCTGATGCGGATTTCGTTGTGGCCATAACGTTCCGCAAGATCGGCGATCAGCCGCATCTGTTCGGCCGTGGCATCGCCGGGTGTCGTGCCATGCGCCTTCAGGCTGATGGTGACGATGGCATGGGCTGCGTCGCGGTGGGCGGCAAGGTTGGTGTCGGCCCAGGCACGGAAGGTCGGGTCGGCCTTGTGAAACGCGTCAAACGCCCCGACAGGCGCATCGCGCAAGACGGGTGCCGCAAAGGCCGCGCGGATGTCGTCCAACAGCCGCTGATCCGCCCCGCCGAACTGGCTGCGCAGCTCAGCAAACCGCTCTTCGATCATCCGGGAAATCTCTGCCTTCCCAGTCTCATGCAGGGTGATCTTGATGCGTGCCTTGTACTTGTTGTCGCGCCGCCCCAGCGTGTTGTAGACGCTGAGAACCGCCTCGACATAGGGCAAGAGATCGGCCACCGGCAGGAACTCTCGCACCACCATCCCCACCATCGGCGTGCGGCCAAGCCCGCCGCCGACCAGAACGGTGAAGCCCGGCTCGCCAGCCGCATTCCGCACCATCCGCAGCCCGATGTCATGCGCTCCGGTCACCGCGCGGTCATTCGGCGCCCCGGTGATGGCGATCTTGAACTTGCGCGGCAGGAACTGGAATTCGGGGTGGTCGGTGGACCATTGGCGGAGGAGTTCGGCGTAAGGACGCGGGTCTTCGATCTCATCCGCCGCAGCGCCGGCGAAATGATCTGCCGTGACGTTCCTCACGCAATTGCCGGAGGTCTGGATCGCGTGCATCCCCACATCGGCCAGAAGGCCCAGAATGGCCGGCACATCGGGCAGATTCGGCCAGTTGAACTGGATGTTCTGCCGGGTGGTGAAATGGCCGTAGCCCTTGTCATGGGTCTCGGCGATATGGGCCAGCTGCCGCATCTGGCGCGGATTGATCGTGCCGTAAGGAATGGCGACACGCAGCATGTAGGCGTGCAGTTGCAGGTAAAGCCCGTTCATCAGGCGCAAGGGGCGGAACTCTTCCTCGGTCAAGCTGCCATCCAGCCGCCGCTCCACCTGGTCCGAGAACTGGGCCACGCGGGCGCGGACGAATGCGTCGTCGAAGTCGGTATAGTCATACATTGCGGTAGTCCGCCTGCTTGCCATGGGCATAGTTGGAGGGGCCACGGGTGCGGAACGCCTCGCGGAAATGGGTGGGCTCTGGGCCCTTCGGGCCGGGTCTTGCGTCCGCCAGATAGGCCCCGACGACGACCAGCTTCTGCGCATTGGCGTGCAGTAGCCGCATCTGGGCATGCGCCTCGTCCTCGATCAGCTCGGCCTCGTGGTGATGCGGGGTCCAGCGATCATCGGCGGCAAGGTAGACCACATCGCCCGCGCGCAGGGCATTGGCGGTGACGACCTTGGGGGTGAATGCACGGCTCATGCTTGCGCCTCCTTCAGCGGGCCCAGGGCAGGGGCGGCCGCGCGTGGGGCAAGGCCGTATAGCAGGATGGCGGGGCCGGTGGCATCGGCCACGATGGCGGGCAGGGTGGCAAGTGAGGCGGCCAGAATGCGCTGATCGGCGCGGGAAGCGTTTTCAACCACGGTCACCGGCGTGGCCGGGTCGGCACCATGCATCATCAGCCGGCCCTGCAGGAAACGTGCGGATTTCTTGCCCATGTAGATCGCGGCGACCTCGCCGCTGCGGGCCAGGCCCTTCCAGTCCTGCTCGGCAAAGCCCTCCATCACATGGCCCGTGAGGATTCGCAGACCTGCGTTCCGACCCCGCCGTGTCAGGCTTTGGCCGATGGCGGCAGCGGCCGCCGAGGCCGTTGTCAGCCCCGGCAGGACGGCAAACGCCAGCCCCGCAGCCTCCAGCGCTGCGATTTCCTCATCCAGCCGCCCGAAGACGCCGCAGTCGCCGCCCTTCAACCGCACCACGCGGGCGCCGGTCCGCGCTTGCGCAACCAGAAGCGCATTGATCGCGGCTTGCGTGGTGGTCGGGCCGAACCCCTCCTTGCCGACATCGACGCGCCGCACATGGTCCGGGATCAGCGCCAGCACCTCGTCCCCGACCAGCCGGTCGTGCAGGACGACTTCGGCCTCTTGCAGGGCTCTGGCGGCACCCAAGGTCAGGTGATCGGCCGCACCGGGGCCGGCACCAACGAACAGAACGGGAGAGGGCAGGGTCATGGCAGGGCCTTTCGCTTGTGCGGAATATAGGACATTTTCCCGGATATTCGCCAGATACCCTTGCGGATAAGGACAAATGCTCCGATGCTGCGCCGAGCAGGAACAACGGTTCCGCAAATGAAGGATTTTCAGGAATGGCCGCCGCGCTGGACGAACTCGACCGGAAAATTCTGTCCGAACTGCAAAAGGACGCCGAGCAATCGCTTGATGAAATTGCCCGCCGGGTGGGTTCGTCCAAGACCCCGGTCTGGAACCGCATCCGCAAGATGAAAGACCAGGGCGTCATCACCCGCACCACCGCGATCCTCGACCCCGAGGCGCTGGGGCTGGAGGCCTGCTTCTTCGTGCTGATCCGCACTTCGGAGCACGAGGCCGAATGGCAGCGCAAGTTCCTGAAGGCCCTCAAGGAACGCCCCGAAGTGATGGAAGCGCACCGTCTGGCCGGCGACATCGATTATATCCTGAAGGTCCGGGTGAAGAACGCCCGCGCCTACGACACCTTCTACCAGGCGCTGATCTCGGAAGTGCGCATCTACAACGTGACGGCCCTTCTGAGCATGGAAGAGATCAAGTCGACCACAACCCTTCCGCTCTGACCCCGAGCGGCGCAGCAATTGCGCGGCTTGCGCCGCAAGTCCTTCTTCTCGGCTCTGGCGTGCCGCCAACCGCCTCGGGCGTTGCCTCCGGCGGGAGTACTTCGACCAAGATGAAGTCCGAAACCCTTTGTCCTGGCTGATGCATCCCGGGGAGTTTGAGGGGCGGCGCCCCTCATCAGCCACGTCTGGATGCGGGTGCCACCGGCGGGGAACAAAAGACGCCTTGCGGCGGTAGCCGCGCAATTGCTTCACCGCGCGACCATCAGGCGGCCGACGCCGTGGAAATGATAGACGTCGGCATAGGTGGGCGGTTCGCTCAGGCGCAGGCCGGGACAGCGCTGGAACAGGATCGGCAAGGCGATCTGCAGTTCCAGCCGTGCCAGCGGCGCACCGACGCAAAAGTGCAGTCCGGCGCCGAACGTCGCCAGCGGCATTGCCGGGCGCTCGGGGCGGAAGGTCGCGGGCCTTTCCCATTGGCCGGGATCGCGGTTGGCTGCGGCCAGCAACAGCCCCACCCTGTCGCCGCGACGAAAACTCTGGCCCATCACCTCGACGTCCTCATAGGCCCAGCGCGTGAACATGTGCAGCGCCGGGTCGAAGCGCAGGATCTCTTCCACCGTCCGCTCTATCTGCGCGATCCCCAGCGCTTCGGGCGGTGTTCGATGCTCCAGCAGCGCCTTCACGCCATTGCCGAACGTATGCACTGTCGCCTCGTGCCCGGCGTTCAGGAGCAGGATACAGGTCGAGATCAGTTCATCGCTCGACAGGCGCTCGCCTTTCTCCTCGGCGGCGATCAGGTGGGTGATCAGGTCATCCGCCGGCCGCGCCCGCCGCTCTTCGACATAGCCGCGCAGGAAGGCCGCGAAAGCCAGCGCGGCGGCCGCGGCGCGGTCTTCGGTCTCGCGCGTGCGGTTGGCCATGTACATGCCGACCATGGCGTTCGACCAGCGCAGGAGATCGGGCGCCATCTCCTCGGGCACGCCTAGAAGGCGGGCGATGATGCGTACTGGCAGCGGGGCGGCAAAGGCGGCCAGCAGGTCGAACGGGCCGTCAGGAAACCCCGCCGCCAGATCTTCGGCCAGGACTGCGATCTCGGGCGCCAGCGCCGCGATCCGGCGCGAGGTGAAGGCGCGCAGAACCAGGCTGCGAAGGCGGGTATGGCGGGGCGGCTCCAGCTCCAGCATGGAATGCGCCTCGATGGCATGGAAGGGCGCCAGATGCGCCGGCAGTTCGGGCGCCAGTTCGGCCGGCACCTCGCGGCCGAAGCGGCGGTCGCGGAAGATCGCGTTCACGGCGGCAAAGCTGCCGGTGCAGGTCAGCCCGTAGTCGCGCCAATGGAAGAATGGCCCGGCCTTGCGGACACGTTCGTAGAACGGATAGGGGTTCTGGACGAAGCCCGGATCGGTCGGCGATTGCGACAGACCCTTCACCTGCGCCCTCCGAAGGGCAGCGGCAGGATGCCTTGCGCCACCAGCACGCCCAGGCCCACCACCGTTGCCGCCAGCGCCTGCGACCAGTCCCATGCCTGGCCCAGAGCGAACAGGATCAGCATCACGTAGAAGGGTGCGGCATTGATATGCAGCGCCGACAGGCCGATCCCCAGCCGCTCGACCGACATGATCCACATCACCTGGCTGACCCCCAGCGCGCCGACGCTGAGCAGCAGCATTGCCCCCACCTCGGCCCAGCCCCAGCCGGCAAATTGCGGCGCCGGGCCGCCCAGGCCCCATTGCAGCCCCGAAGCCGCCAGCACGGCCACCGCTGCCCCCGTCAGCGTCACCGCCGTGCGGCCCAGCGGCGTCTCGCGCGGAAAGGCCGTGACCGTCAGCCGCGACCCCAGGGCAAAGGCCACGACCGAGGCAAAGCACAAAAGCGCCCCGAGCCCCAGATTCATCCCGCCCGCGCCAAGGTCCAGCGCCATCACTCCTCCCGCCAACGAGAGCAACAGCCCGAGGATCAGCGCCAGCGTCAGCCTGCGCCCGTCCAGCATCACCTCAAGCGTGATGCCGACAACCGGCAAGGTCGAAGCGATCACCGCCGCCGTCACCGCCCCGCCGCGCGCCTGTCCCAGGATCAGGAACCAGGCCCCCAGCCCGATCAGGCTGCCGACCGCGATGCCCCTGGGCCAGTTCACGGCTTGCAGCGGTGCAATCCCCTCGCGCAGCACCCAGAATGGTACCAGCGCGCCAGCGGCCAGCGCCATGCGCAGCGCGGCCAGCTGGTCGCCAGGCAGAAGCGGGATCAGCCGGTCCGCCGCCGGCAGCCCCGACGCCCAGATCAACATCGAGATCATGCAGATCAGATTGGCCGCCAGCAGGCCGTTGGCGGGGCGCGCGGGCAGGGGGGCAGCGGCGGCAGGGGGGTGGAAGACAGGCTCATCCCGCCTTCCTGCCCCACCAGACCCGTCCGGTCTGGCCCAGCCGCGACACCCCAAGGTCGCCGGGGGGCCGGGGACTCAGGCCGACAGTGCCGCGATGATGGCGCCGAAATCGACGGCCTTCAGGCTGGCACCGCCCACCAGCGCACCATCGACATGCGCCACGGCAAAGATCTCGGCCGCGTTCGAGGGCTTGACCGAGCCGCCGTACAGAAGCCGCATCCCCGCAGCCTCGGCCCCGAACCTGCGTGTCAGCGTGGCGCGAATGGCTGCATGAACCTCGGCAATCTCGCCCAGGGTCGGCGTCCGGCCGGTGCCGATGGCCCAGACCGGCTCATAGGCGATGACGCAATTCTCCGCACTCGCCTCTTCGGGCACCGATCCGGCCAGTTGCGCCCGCACGACGTCCAGCGTCTTGCCGGCGTCGCGCTGCGCCTCGGTCTCGCCAACGCAGATCACTGCAACCAGCCCCGCGCCCCAGGCCGCTTGCGCCTTTGCTGCAACCAGCGCATCGGCTTCGCCATGGTCTGCGCGACGTTCGGAATGACCCAGGATCACATGGCTGGCCCCGGCATCGGCCAGCATCGCGGCCGAGATGTCGCCGGTATGGGCGCCGGCCGCCTTCGGGTGGCAATCCTGCCCGCCCACCTTCAGGGCGCTTCCCTTGGCGGTCCAGGCCATCTGCGCGATCAGGGTCGCCGGCGGGCACAGAAGCACCTCGCAGCCCGGCGCCGGATGCGCTGCCAGCAACGCCTTCACCTCGGCCAGCGCGGCCGCCGTGCCGTTCATCTTCCAGTTTCCGGCCGCCAGTTTGCGCATCGCACGTCCTCCCAAGCTGCCAGCGAATGCCTAGCGCGACCGGGCGCCGGGAAAAAGCCCGAAAGCCCCTTCATCTTGGCCGAAATACTCTCGGGGGGTGAGGGCGCCAGCCCGAAGGGGGCAGACAGCCCCCTGCGGCGCCTGCCGGTCAGGCGGCATCCTGGCCGTCGGGCGCGCCCTTGAACTTGATCGATTCGCCGCAGCCGCAGGCCTCGGACACGTTCGGATTGCGGAAGGTGAACTTCTGTTCCAAGAGACCGGTCTCGAAGTCGATCTCTGTGCCGATCAGGAACATCTGTGCCATCGGCGCGATCATCACCCGCGCGCCGTCCTGCTCCACCACCTCGTCCAGCGGGTTCACCTCGGCCACATAGTCCATGGTGTATTCCATGCCGGCGCAGCCGCCCTTCTTCACGCCGATGCGCAGACCCTCACGACCGTCACGCGCCATCAGGCGCGCGATCTGCGCCACGGCGGCGGGGGTCAGGGTCACGGCGGCCTTGCCGGGAATGCCGAACATCTGGGGGCGCTCCTTTTGCTGACAAAAAAGGTAGTCAATCCCGTGGCGGTCTTCAAGGGCTGACGCGCTGTCGCCGGGCCAGGAGCCGCTCCACCGCTTTCAGCGCGCGGCGGATCGGGGCGTCGGCCCGCGCCTCGGCATGGCAGACCAGCCATTCCTCATGCGCGATCTCGGCGATCGGGCCCGACAACCGACCACGGTCCCTCCATCCCGGCACAGACCGGCATACGATCCGCCCAGCCCCGCCAGCGCCAGTCACCCAGCAACATCGAGTTGACCTCGGTGAGGATCTCCCCCGCGCGATGGCCACGCACCCAGCGATCCGCCGGAGCCACGGCCAGCGCCTCGGACAGGGCGATGAAACCCGGCGGGGCTTCCGGCCGGCCGAAGACGGCATAGTCCAGCCGCGTCGAGGTCCGCCTGGCTGCCAGCCAGGGCTGATCGGGACGCTGCGCGCGGATGCCGATGTCGGCCGGCCGCGCGATGTCGAGCCGGCATTCGCCCCAGGAACTGGCACCCAGGGTCGCCCGGCGTCCAGACCTGCCAGGCCAGATAGCGCCCCCAGCCTGGGGATCCGCACCTGGGCGCTACCGTCCCCGGCGGCAAGCCGGGCGCAACGGCGCAACGGGGCCGCCTGGCCAGAAGCGCCCGGCCATCGCGGTCAGCGCAAACCGTGACGCCCCCGCTGGAACAGATCCGACCGGTGGCGCGCTCCAGTCCGGACATCCGCGCGACAGGTAGGGCCACACCGGCCGCCGCCGCCCCCTGCAACCCGCCGGCCTCGACCACGGCAAGGAACAACGAGAGGTCGTCGAGGCCGATCTTCCGTTTCATTCTTGAAAACCAGGTTTCAGGGTCGGGCGTTTCAGGCGGCAAGAATGCCAAGCAATATGACGATGCGCTTGCGGAAATGAAAAGGAAAGCCCTGTCATGAACAGCTCTCGGTCACAGCTTTCGCCGCTGCTTTCCAGCAGTATCGATGCCGAACGCGCCCGCTTTGCCGCAGCCGTCCATAGCCACCGGCGGCACCGCTGCCAACGCCGCTGGCTTCGCCTGCGGGTCTGGCTTTTCGGTCGAAAGAAGAACAGACGCCCCGGTGCTGCAGCAAAGCCGGGGTCAGGCAAAGGTCCTGCCACGACGGCAGCGACGGGATGCCGCGTCCGGCCTACATGAAGCCCAGTTCCAGCCGCGCCTCGTCGGACATCATGTCCATGCCCCAGGGCGGATCGAAGGTCATGTGGACATCGACCTCTTTCACGCCGGCCAGCGGCTCTACCGCATCGGCCACCCAGCCCGGCATCTCGCCCGCCACCGGGCAGCCGGGCGCCGTCAGCGTCATCGTGATGTCGACCGCGTTCTCGGGGCTGATCTTGATCGTGTAGATCAGGCCGAGGTCATAGATGTTCACCGGGATCTCCGGGTCGAACACGCTGCGGCAGGCCTCTACCACGTTGTCGTAAAGCGGATGATCGGTGCTGGAGGGGCGGATCAGCGGGGCGCCCTCGACTTTGTCCTGCATGATGACGTGTCCTGCGCGGTCGGGTTGTTGAGCGATTATATAGGGATTTGTCCCGCCAAGGTCCAGAGCCACCATCCCGCGCGTGAAACGACAACGGGGCCCCGCAGGGCCCCGGATGCGGGTGTCGCCCGAAGGCGGCCGCGATCAGAACGGGATTTCGTCGTCCATGTCCGACCGGCCGCCGCCGCCCGACCCTCCGCCACCCGAAGCGCCACCCCGGCCGCTGCCGCTGCCGTAGCCGCCGCCCGACCCGCCAGCCGACCCGCCGCCAAAATCTTCCTGGCCGCCGCGGTCGTCATAGCCGCCACCGCCACCGCCGCCATCCCCGCGGCCGCCCAGCATCGTCATCGCGCTGCGGAACGGACGCAGCACGACTTCGGTGGTGTATTTGTCCTGCCCCGACTGGTCCTGCCATTTGCGGGTTTCCAGCTGACCCTCGATATAGACGGTGGAGCCCTTCTTCAGGTACTGCTCGGCCACCTTGGCGATGTTTTCGTCGAAGATCGCCACCGAATGCCATTCGGTGCGCTCCTTGCGTTCACCGGTGGCGCGGTCGCGCCAGTTCTCCGAGGTGGCAATGCGCAGGTTCACCACCTTGCCGCCGTTCTGGAAACTGCGCACCTCGGGGTCGCGGCCGAGATTTCCGATGAGGATCACCTTGTTGACCGAACCCGCCATGTCGCCTCTCCCTGATTCCGTCTGGTCCGGGCAATCTGCGCCCGGCATGGTTACCGAAACCTCTACACGTCCCCCCCCGGCACTGCAACCGGGCAGCCGCGCCGGCCAGGCGGCGCTGCCGCGACGTCGCGCCGCCCCCGGATCCAGCAGATCCCTACTGGAACAAGGCCCGTGTTTGCGTATAGTGCTGCACCAGATGGCTTGCCGACCCGCGGGGCGGCCGGCCGAATGATCCGATGCACGCCTGAGGAAACTGCCTTTCCATGACGCGCCATCTGCTGCTTCGCTGGCCTGTGCGGCCTCGCTGTCGTTCTCCATGCCGGCCCTGGCCGAGGGGCTGAACCTGACCGGCAGCTCGAAGAACCGCAGTTCGATCTTCAAGAGCCAGACCGCGCTTCTGGACGGGCGTCTGTCGACGCAATATTCCGGTTCGGTCAAGCTGACGCCCAGCTACAAGGCGGGCAAGGTCGCGGATGCGACGGCCGAGGCGGTGCCGCGCTACAAGGGCAACTACAAGGGCAAGTATCTTGGAGGTCGCCAAGGCGGCGGCACGCAAGCATGGCGTGCCCGAGGATCTGTTCCTGCGGCTGGTGCAGCAGGAAAGCGGCTGGAATCCGGGTGCGGTCAGCAACAAGGGCGCGACCGGGCTGGCACAGCTGATGCCGGGCACGGCGCGCAAGCTGGGCGTGGACATCGCCGACCCGGCGCAGAACCTGGACGGCGGGGCGCGCTACCTGCGGATGATGTACTACAAGGTCGGCAGCTGGAAGCTGGCGCTGGCGGCCTATAACGCAGGCCCCGGTGCAGTGGAAAAGCGCGGCGGCGTGCAGCCCTTTGCCCAAACCATGGTGGCAGCCATCCTTGGGTGAGCCCGGCCCCGGCATTGCCGGGGCGAAAACAATTCATTGGACCGTTTTCAGGGTTTCACGGGCGCGCACGGCTGCGCGCCCCGGAGTTTCAAGACGTCTCCGGTGCGCGCCGACTATTCGGCCGCCACCTTGATCACCGGCTCCATCGTTGCCAGTTGCGCGGTCGTCAGGTGGCACTTGATCTGATGCCCGCCCTCCAGCACTTGAACCGGGGGCATCTCGCGGTCGCACAGGCCACCCGGCACCTGCGACTTCCAGCGACAGCGGGTCTGGAACGGGCAGCCCGGCGGCGGGTTCATCGCCGAAGGGATATCGCCCTCCAGCACGATCCGCTTGCGCACCACGCGCGGGTCGGCAATCGGCACGGCCGAAAGCAGCGCCTCGGTATAGGGGTGGTAGGGCGGCGCAAAGACCTGATCGGTGGTGCCCATCTCGACCACATGGCCCAGATACATCACCATCACCCGGTCGGAGAGATAGCGCACGATCGAAAGGTCGTGGCTGATGAACAGCAGCGTCGTGCGGTTCTCGCGCTGGATATCCATCAGCAGGTCGGTCACGGCGGCCTGGACCGAGACATCCAGCGCCGACACCGGCTCATCGGCCACCACCACCTTGGCGCCACCGGCAAAGGCGCGCGCGATGCCGACGCGCTGCTTCTGCCCGCCCGACAGCTGGCGCGGCATCCGGTCGGCAAAGGCGCGCGGCAGTTTCACCAGGTCCATCAGCGTCAGCATCTTCTGCTTGCGTTCCTCGTCCGAGGCGCCAAAGCCGAACACCTCGAGCGCGCGGATGATCTGGCGGCCCACGGTCATCGACGGGTTCAGCGTGTCGAACGGGTTCTGGAACACCATCTGCACCTTCGAGACGGTATCGGCGCCGCGCTTTTCGATCGGGGTGGACTGCACGTTTTCGTCGAACAGCATGATCTGTCCGTCGGTCGCGGTTTCCAGCCCCATCAGCACCTTGGCGAAGGTGGACTTGCCACAGCCCGATTCGCCGACGATGGCCAGCGTCTCGCCCTCGCGCGCTTCGAAGCTGAGGGTTTCATTGGCCTTGACCACCTGGCGGCGCCGCCGCCGAACACCGGTGGAGACCGAGTAGTATTTCTTCAGGTCCTCCATCTTCAGGACGACCTTGCCCGGCGGCAGCTTTTCCTTGACCTTGCGGGCCTTTGGCGGGGCCTCCCAGTCGATCTCGGCCCATTTCAGGCAGCGGCTTTCGTGGCGGTCGGAGCCGGCGATCGGGTCCATCGGGATATCGGCGGCGTTGCAGCGACTGTCCTCGAAATAATCGCAGCGCGGGCCGAAATTGCAGCCCCTCGGCCGCTCATGCGGCAAGGGGAAGTTGCCAGGGATCGAGATCAAGGGGCGGGCGTTCTTGTCGGCGCCCGGCAGCGGGATCGAGCGGAACAGCGCCTGCGTGTAGGGATGGCGCATGTCGGTGAAAACTTCGGCCACGTTGCCGGTTTCCACCGCCTCGCCGGAATACATCACGCAAAGCCGGTCGCAGACATCCAGGATCAAACCCAGGTTGTGCGAGATGAACAGCATCGAAGTGCCGTATTTGTGACCGAGGTCCTTGACCAGATCGACGATGCCGGCCTCGACCGTCACGTCGAGCGCCGTCGTCGGCTCGTCGAGCAGCAGCAGCGCCGGCTTCGACAGCAGCGCCATGGCGATGACGATGCGCTGCTGCTGGCCGCCCGAAAGCTGGTGCGGATAGGAGCGCATCATGCGCTCGGGGTCGGGCAGGCGCACGTCGGCGACGATCTGGCGGGCCAGCTTCCAGGCCTCGGATTTTTCCATGCCGGAATGGATCATCGGCACTTCGGCCAGCTGCGCGCCGATCTTCATCGCCGGGTTCAGGCTGGCCATCGGCTCCTGGTAGATCATCGCGATCTCGGAGCCGCGCAGCTGCTGCAGCTCGAGCTCGCCCATGTTGGTCAGATCGCGGCCCTTGAAGCGGATCGAGCCGCCGACGATGCGGCCGGTCTTGCCCAGGTCACGCATCACCGCCAGCGCCACGGTGGACTTGCCGCAGCCCGATTCGCCGACCAGGCCCATCGCCTCGCCCGGCATCACGGTGCAGGAGAAATCCATCACCGCCGGGATTTCGCGGGCGCGGGTGAAGAACGAGATCGAGAGGTTGTTGATCTCGAGGATCGGCTTAGACGGGTCCCAGTTATCCATGGTCTGTCCTTGCTGGAAGGGGCGGGACCGGGGTTCACACCCCCGGACCCCCGTGGGAGTATTTGAGCCAAGATGAAGGGCAGGGCGGGATGCATCAGTCCCTCAGGCTTTCTTCGCGCAATCCGTCGGCCAGCAGGTTGAGGCCGAGGACCAGGCTCATCAGCGCCAGGGCGGGCACGACGGCAGGGTGCAGGTAGACCGAGAGGAGGCGACGGCCGTCGTCGATGGTCGAGCCCCAGTCCGGGCTTTCCGGGCTGACGCCGAGGCCGAAGAAACCCAAGGTGCCCAGAAGGATGGTGGTATAGCCGATGCGCAGGCAGAAATCGACGATCAGCGGTCCGCGGGCATTCGGCAGTATCTCCCACAGCATGATGTACCAGGGGCTTTCGCCGCGGGTCTGGCCGGCCGCCACATAGTCGCGCGCCTTGATGTCCATCACGAGGCCGCGGACGATCCGGAACACGCCGGGCGAGTTCACGAAAACCACCGAGACGAAGACGTTCAACAGGTTCGGGTCCATCGAGAACAGGCCGGTCGGGTCGCGGTTGAAGGCAAGTCCCGAGTAGGCCCAGAAGCCCAAGACCAGCGTGATGCCGACGTAGAGGTTGCGGCGCGCCGGGTTGGTCTTGTAGCGCGAGTTGAACAGGATCGAGAAGAACACGATCGGGAAGATGAAGAGCACGGCCGCGAAATACATCGGGAGGCCGGTTTCAACGATTTCCGGGGTGACCAGCAGGTAGAACAGCAAGATGACCGGGAAGGCCAGCACCAGGTTGGCGAGGAACGACAGGAAGGTATCCAGCTTGCCGCCGAAGTAGCCGGCCGGCAGGCCCAGCGTGATCCCGACCATGAAAGCGAAGACGGTCGCCGCCGGGGCGATCTGCAGCACGCGGCGCGCGCCCATGACGACGCGGGAAAAGACGTCGCGCGCCAGATGGTCGCCACCGAAGAGATAGTAGGGATAGGCGCTCTCGGTCGGGTTCGCCAGCGGCGATCCGGGTGCGATGTTCTTCATCCCCGACAGCTGCGCCAGCGGGTCGAAGGTGATGATGAAGTCGGCGAAGAGCGCGGTGAAGACCCAGAACAGCACGATGGTCAGACCGATGAGGCCGACCGGACTTTCCATCAGCTTGCCGTAGAGGCCCAGCTTCCTGCGGAAGCGGAACGACAGGACGAAGGTGACGACCAGCGCGATCCAGACCGGCAGGAAGCGCGCGATGACCTGCACGAGGATGCCGAGCCGAGCTGCCGAACCAGGAAAGCGTATCCATGATCGTCTCTCCTCAGGCCAGCCGGATGCGGGGGTTCAGGAAGACATAGCCGACGTCCGAGATCAGCTGCGTCAGAAGCACGACCAGCACCGCCACGACCGAACAGGCCAGCAGCATGTTGATGTCGTTGTTGCCGGCGGCCTGCACCAGTGTCCAGCCGAAGCCCTTGTAGTTGAACAGCGTCTCGACGATGACGACGCCGTTCAGGAGCCAGGGAAACTGCAGCATGATCACCGTGAAGGGCGCGATGAGCGCGTTGCGCAGCGCGTGCCGCATCACCACGTTGGGGAAGCTGACACGCCCTTCAGCCGCGCGGTGCGGATGTATTGCTGGGTCATCACCTCGGTCATCGAGGCGCGGGTCATGCGGGCGATATAGCCGATGCCGTAGAGGGCGATGGTCATCACCGGCAGGCCGAAGTTCCAGAAGGTGATGTCGTCCATGGCGCTGGTGGCGGTGCCCTGGAACAGCGTCCGGCCTTCGATCCAGCCGGCCTCGGCCAGCATCGGCGAGATACCCGCCGTCGCACTGGCCAGAAGGGCGATGAAGATGACGCCCGAGACATACTCCGGCGTCGCGGTGGAGGCGATGGCAAAGGTCGACAGCACCCGGTCGGTGCGGCTGCCTTCGCGCATGCCCGACAGCACACCCAGAAGCAGCGAGGACGGCACCATCACGATCATCACCCAGAGCATCAGCCAGCCGGTATGGCCCAGGCTGCGGCCCAGGATCTCGGTCACCGGTTTCTTGAACACGGTCGACCGGCCCCATTTGCCCTGCAGCACGCCGCAAAAGCTGGAAGCCGTTGCCGGGTCGCTGCCCGGTGCGATGCAGCGCCCGCGCATCGCGCCGTCAACCTCGCGCGTCCAGCCGGGCATCACGCCCAGCCATTCGCCGTAGCGGCGCAGCATCGAGGATTTGAACCCGTTCTCTTCCAGCCAGCTCTGCACCTCTGGCTCTTCCATGCGGACAGAACCTTCGGATTTCGCCAGCTTGCGCAGGTTTGGTTCCAGATTGGTCAGGGAAAAGACGATGAACGTCAGAGCAAGAGCCGTCAGAAGCATCACGCCGATCCGGCGCAGAATAAAGGCAGGCATGGCGTGTCCTTTCCCCGGACTTGCTGCAAGCCGGGACGATCAGGACCGGCAGAGCCGGGTTGCGAACATGAAACGGGTGGAGGAGAGGCGCTGCCTCTCCTCCGTTGTGCCCGGAAGCCGGATCAGGCTGCGATCCACCACTTGTAGTGGTGGTGTTCGAAAGTGGCGTGCATGTCGGCGTCCATCACCTTCGGATCGGCATGGCGATAGAGCGACCGCCAGTAGGGCTGCACCATCACGCCTTGTTCCTGCATGATCTGCTCGACCCGCTCCATCAGCTTGGACCGTTCGGCCGCATCTGCAACCGCCATCGCCTTGCCCAGAACCTCGTCGAACTCGGCATTGGCGAAGGCGCTTTCGTTCCAGGCTTCGCCAGTGCGGTAGGCCAGCGCCAGAATCTGAACGCCAAGCGGGCGCATGTTCCATTCGGTGGCGCTGAACGGATACTTGGTCCAGTCGTTCCAGAAGGTCGAGCCCGGCAGGACGGTACGCTTGATCTTGATGCCGGCGTCGCGGATCTGGGCGGCGACGGCATCGCAGGTCGCGGCCTGCCAGGCGTCGTCGATCGAGATCAGCTCGAACTCGTGGTCGGCCATCCCGGCGGCTTCGATCGCGGCCTTGCCGGCAGCAGGGTCCACCACCAGCGCGGGAAGGGCGAAGTACTCCGGGTGGATCGGGCAGACATGGTGGTTTTCTGCCGTCGTCCCGAGGTCGGAATAGCCCAACTCCAGCACGATCTTGTTGTCGACGCATTGCACCAGTGCCTTGCGGACGTTCACGTCCTTGTAGTCTTCGGCATCCTGGTTGAAGCGCACTGCGATGGTGGACGCGGTGACTGCCGTCGTCTTGACCCAGCCGAGACCATCCAGCACGTCGATGAACTCGCCGGTGGTCTGGTATGTGATATCGATCTCGCCCGAACCGGCGGCAGCCACGGCAGCGGCAGGATCGGTGCCCAGGTCGATGTACTCGATCTTGTCCAGGTACGGCCCGCCGTAGACTGCGGTGCCCCACCAGGTGTGATCGGCGTTCTTCACCAGAACCTGCTTGACGCCGACCTCGTTGGTTTCAGGCAGGTAGGGCCCGGTGCCGATCGGGTTGGTCGAGGGATCGCCGTTGTCGTAGGACTTGTGGACCACCGCGGCCGGATAGTCGGCCATGCCGGCGATGACGGTGATGTCGGGCGCATTCAGCTTCAGCACCACGGTCAACGGGTCGACCACGGTGATCGCGCCATCCGACGCCGTCTTGGTATCGGCGTTGATCAGGCTGGCCATGCGGCCGGCCATCGAGTTGCCCTCGACGTTGCCGTCGCACCAGCGGGTGATGTTGTTGGCCACGTCGTCGGCGGTGAAGTCGTCGCCGTTGTTCCACTTGACGCCCGGACGCACCTTCAGGGTGTATTCGCTGGCGTCGTCGTTGGCCTCCCAGCTTTCCAGCAGCATGCCGCGGATCGAGCCGTCGTTGTTGTACTCGACCAGATAGTCCAGCCAGCCGCGGGTGAAGTTGGAGATCTGGCTCCAGTCGGCGGTGCGCGGGTCCTTCAGACCCTTGGTTTCCATTTCCATCCGCAGGGTGCCGCCCATGGCGGGCGTGTCCTGGGCAAGCGCCGGGGCGTCCAGGCCGATAAGGCCATAGGCCGCGGCCGCCGATACGCCCAGCGCGGTGGACCGCGCCAGGAACTCGCGGCGGCTCAGCTGGCCTGCGCGCACTTCCTCGGCATACATCCGTGCCGCGGGGTGCAGCGTCGAAGCCGTTGTGATGTCTTTCATGCTTTTCGTCTCCCTGTCAGGTAATCCGGTTGCGGTCTTCAAGCCGTTCGGGCCCGGAGGGAGAGGGCGTTTTGTCCGCATGCTTTCACGCGTTCGGACCCGGTCTGCGCCGGTTCGTCATCCCCCCGAATGCGCCATTTGCGCATGGAGTCCGCCTTGTCGTCAATGTCTGTCTCAGACGCGTTGCGATCTGATCGCGACATAAACAGCCTTCTGGCGACAAAAACATGTCGGTTTTTGCCGGCATCGTCAACGGGGTCGCCCTGACACCGGGATATTGCGGGAAGAACCGGGCCGGATCGGGCAAGGAAGGTACTGCACCGGGCAGGGCCGCAGGTCAGGCAGGACTCAGGGCGCGCGCCGGAAAGCAGAAGGCGACCTGCCGGTCAGATGCTGGAAGGCGCGGGTGAAGTAGGCGGCCGAGTTGAAGCCCAGTTCCGCCGCGATCCGTCCGACCGGGATCTTGGTCTCGGCCAGCATCTTGCGTGCCTCGAAAATGCGCCGGTCCTGCAACAGCGCGCTGGCAGGGCGGCCACAGGCGGCATTGCAGCAGCGCGTCAGATGCGTCGGCGTCACGCCCAGGGCAGCGGCAAACTCGGCCACGCCCATGCCGGAGCGGAAGTCCCGCTCCAGCAGGGCCGTATAGCGCGCCACCAGCCGACGGGTGGCATCCGGCTTCGGCATGTCCGATTCGGCTTTCTTCGCCTGCCGTTCGATCCAGACGCCCAGAAGGCCCAGGTAATGCCGCGTCGCCCGGTCATGCGCCGGCGTGTCGCTGTCCATCTCGCGGCCGATCATGTCCAGAAGCACGTTCAGCTCCTGCTGGGCATGCACTTCGCGGATACGCAGGTGCTGCGGAGTCTTCGGCAGCGTCACGTCGCAGCCCCGGCCAAAGAATACCGCGGTGCCGAAGACGGCAGGCCCGGCCTCGAATCCATGCATCACGCCGGGCGGGATGAAGATCGCGTTATGTGCGGTATAGCCGCGCGTCACCCCCTGGATGGTGATCCGGCCCTGGCCCTTGGTGAACCACAGAAAGCATGGCTCCGACAGCGACCGCATCGCTTCGACGCGCCAGCGCCCGGCGGCGGCGAGACGCGAAATGGCCATCAGCCGCAGGTTGGAAACGGAGGAAAGGTCTTGCATCTGCAACGGGAATCCAGTCGGGGGTGTCGGCCAAGGTTAGCCATGGCAGACAGCGCAACCCAAGCAAAAAGATGGCGAAAGGCCAAACTTGTCCACAGCCTGGGCGAAAACCTGTGCATAACCCTGTGGATCGGCGGAAGCCCGCCTAGGGAAGCGCGATTTCCCGCCAGTCGGCCATGCGGCGGCGCAACCAGGTGCGCTGGCGCTTGGCGTATTGCCGGCTGGCCAGCTGTGCGGCCGCAATGGCGGCATCCAGCCCGGTCTCGCCGCGCAGATGCGCCACCAGCTCCGCCGCCCCGATCGCCCGCGCGCTGGGGCGGGCAGGGTCCCAGAACGGCAGTTCCGCCCGCACTTCGTCCAAAGCGCCTGCCGCCATCATCGCGGCGAAACGCGCGTCGATGCGGGCGTTCAGCTCGGCCACCTCGGGCCGGATCACCAGCGCCTCGGCCCCTGCAATCGGCAAGAGCGGCGCCCCGGTTCCGGCCTGCCACGCCGCCAACCCGCGTCCGGTGGCGCGCAACACCTCCCAGGCGCGCTGCACGCGGGCCGGGTTGGCCAGGTCGATCCGCGCCGCCGTCGCGGCATCAAGACCCGCCACCATCGCCGGGAAATCCGTCTGCCGCAGCGCATCGGCCTCTGCCCGCACCGCCGGCGCAACGGGCGGCACTTCGGCCAGCCCCTCGGTCAGCGCCATGAAATAAAGGCCTGTGCCGCCCACGATCACCACCGGCCGGTCCAGCAAGGGCGACACCTGGCGCAGCCAATGCCCCACCGACCAGGCCTGATCGCGCCCGACATGGCCGTAAAGCGCATGGGGCAGGGCGACTTCATCCGCAACCGAAGGCCGCGCCGTCAGCACCCGCCAGCAGCCAAAGACCTGCATCGCATCGGCATTCACGATCACCCGCCCGTCGCGCGCCGCCAGCTCCATCGCCAGCGCCGACTTGCCGCTGGCCGTCGGCCCCGCGATCAGGACCGGCGCTGCGCGTGAAATGCCGGAAAGCCTCAAGCTCTTCATCTTGGTCAAAATACTCCGCAGGGGGTCCGGGGGGCGCGAAGCCCCCCGGTTCCGCCCGAAGTCACCTGTTGAACCTGTCGCCGTTTTCCCGCATTTTGCGGCGCAATCCAAGTCCGCACCGACATACAGGGGTTCCCATGTCCAATTCCGCCGATCCGGGCGTCAGATACTCGCGCGTCATGCTCAAGATTTCGGGCGAGGCGCTGATGGGCGACCAGGGCTACGGCCTGCACCCGCCGACCGTGCAGCGAATCGCCGAAGAAGTGAAGTCGGTGCATGAACTGGGGGTCGAGATCTGCATGGTGATCGGCGGTGGCAACATCTTTCGCGGGCTGCAAGGCTCTGCCCAGGGGATGGAGCGCACGACGGCCGACTACATGGGCATGCTGGCCACCGTGATGAATGCCCTGGCGATGCAATCGGCGCTGGAACAGATCGGCGTCTATACCCGGGTGATCAGCGCCATCCCGATGGATCAGGTCTGCGAGCCCTACATCCGCCGCCGCGCCGTGCGCCACCTGGAGAAGAAGCGCGTCTGCATCTTCGCCGCCGGCACCGGCAACCCCTATTTCACCACCGACACCGCCGCCACCCTGCGCGCATCTGAAATGGCCGCGCAGGCGATCTTCAAGGGCACCAAGGTGGATGGGGTCTATGACAAGGACCCGAAAAAGCACCCGGACGCCAAGCGCTATGATCACGTCAGCTATGACGAGGTGCTGGAAAAGCACCTGGGCGTGATGGACGCCACCGCCATCGCGCTGGCCCGCGACAACCGCCTGCCGATCATCGTCTTTTCGCTGGACGAACCCGGCGGCTTCCGTGGCATCCTTGCCGGAAAGGGCACCTATACCACCGTCAGTGAATGAGGCGCGCCGTTCTGCTTGCCTTCGTTCTGGCCGCGCGCCCGGCGCTGGGGGATGAGGCTGCGCTGATTGCCTTCATGGGCGGGCAGGGCTGCACCATCGGCGCAGACAGCCGCACGGCGGCAGCGGCTGCAGGCCATGACGCCGCTGCGGTCGACGCGCTGGCCGCCGCCGCCCTTGCCGACGGTCGCGGCAAGCAGGAGGGCGCCTATGTGGTGCTGAACGAAGCCACCTGCACCATTCGCCTGCCCGACATCACCAGCCCCTACACCGTGAATTCGCCCGAGATCGTCGCCATCACCTCTGCCATCGACGCCTATGCCCCGAG
This sequence comes from Rhodobacter sp., assembly GCA_016704435.1. Taxonomy (GTDB): domain Bacteria; phylum Pseudomonadota; class Alphaproteobacteria; order Rhodobacterales; family Rhodobacteraceae; genus Pseudogemmobacter. The sequence continues at coordinate 80,770 of JADJAB010000018.1, forward strand.
GGCGAACCGGGCTGCTTCATCGAGAACCTGGTCGACGATTTCGCCGCCTTGAACGGTGGCGACCTCGACGCCGGTCTTCGCGACTTCCTCGCTTTCACCGCCTCGGGCATCATCGCCGGGGATCTGCGGTTCTACTCGCCCTCTCCCCTGCGCACGCCGATTTCCTGGCAGGTCGTCACCGGGGCCTGCGCCGAATTGCAAGACATAGACGCGATCCGCCGCAGCCACGCCTTCATCGCAAGCGGATTCGGCAGCTACATCCGCCTCCTGGCGTCCGAAACCGCTTGTCCTGATGGCTGGAACCCGCGAACGATGCGATTTGCCGCTGAAATCCAGGGCACCGATCCCGCAATCCCCACCGAGGACCAGCCCGAGATCAACGCCTGGCTGGGGTTCGAATATGACCTGATCGCCTTCGCCGCAGGCTGGCACGAAGACATGACCGCCACCTCGCCGGGCACGCCCCGCCCGCCGCTGTGCCACTACCCCTGATCTGCTCATCCTCCTGCACTCGCCTATACATACCCCCGCCTTTGCGGATATATCAGGCCAAGCAAAAGACCAAAGGCTGACCCATGTCCGACGAATACGAACTCGACACCGACGACCTGACCCGCCGCATGGAGGGCGCGATCGGCGCCCTGCGCACCGAATTCGCCTCGCTGCGCACCGGGCGCGCCTCGGGCACCATGCTGGAGCCGATCCAGGTCGATGCCTACGGCCAGATGACCCCGATCAACCAGCTTGGCACCGTCAACGTGCCGGAATCGCGCATGGTCACCATCAACGTCTGGGACAAGGGCATGGTCGCCAAGGTGGAAAAGGCAATCCGCGAATCCGGCCTCGGCATCAACCCGCAACTGAACGGCACCATCATCATGCTGCCGATCCCCGAGCTGAACGAGGAACGCCGGCGCGAGCTGACCAAGGTCGCCAGCCAGTATGCCGAACACGCCCGCGTTGCCATCCGCAACGTGCGCCGCGACGGCATGGACCAGATCAAGAAGGCCAAGGGCAACCACCTGTCGGAAGACGACGCCAAGTTCTGGGAAGGCGAAGTGCAGGAAATGACCGACAAATACATCAAGCTGGTCGACCATACGCTGGAAACCAAGCAGCAAGAAATCATGCAGGTCTAGGGCAGGGCACACGCATGGCCGCCCCCCAATCCGCCGCCGCGCAGCGCCATGCCGGCCATGTCGCCATCATCATGGACGGCAACGGCCGCTGGGCCACCAACAGGGGCTGGCCGCGCCTTGTCGGGCACCGCAAGGGGGCCGAGCGGGTCAAGGAAATCGTCCGCATCGCCCCCGATCTGGGGATCGAATGGCTGACGCTCTACGCCTTTTCCACCGAGAACTGGAAACGCTCGACCGAAGAGGTGCTGGGCCTGATGGCGATTTTCGCCCGCTACATCCAGCGCGAGGCCGACCGGCTGGCCGCCGAGGGCGTGCGGATGCGCTTCATCGGCGACCGCGGCCGCCTTGACCCAAAGCTGCAGCGCCTGATGTCGGGGATCGAGGCGAAGACCGCGCATCTGAGACGGCTCAACCTGACCGTCGCCATCAACTACGGCGGGCGCGACGAGATCCTGCGCGCCGCCCGCGCGCTGGCCTGCGACAGTGCCGAGGGTCGCTTCGACCCCGCCGACCTGACCGAAGCGGCGTTTTCCGCCCAGCTCGACACCGGCGGGCTGCCCGACCCCGACCTGGTGATTCGTACCTCTGGCGAGACCCGCACCTCGAACTTCCTGCCCTGGCAAGCGGCCTATGCCGAATATGAATTCACCGAAACGCTGTGGCCGGATTTCACCCCGGCCGAGCTGTCCGCCATCCTGGCGCGCTTTTCCAACCGCGACCGCCGGTTCGGCGGGGCAACGGCATGAGCGGGACCCAGGATCGCTGGTCCGATCTGGCGCCGCGGGTGATCTCGGCGGTGGTCATGGTGGCTGTCGGCGGGGCGGCGATCTCTGCGGGCGGGCATGTCTTTGCGGCGCTGGCCGTGGTGGCGACCGGCCTGATGATGTGGGAACTGGCGCGGATGACCAGGGACGCGGGGCATGACGCCTCGATCCTCCTGGGCCTGCTGGCGGCGGCGGTGCTGGCGCTGAACCTCTGGGTGCCGATGGCCTGGGTGCTGCCGCTTCTGCTGCTGCCGCCGCTGATCGGCGTCATCGCGCCACGCCGCGATGCGGGCGCCTTTGCGGCCTATGCGCTGGTCATCATGGCCACCGGCTGGGCGCTGGTGGCGCTGCGCGGCTCGGCCGGGATGGTGCCGCTCTTGTGGCTCTTGGCGGTGGTGATCGCCTCGGATGTGATGGGCTATTTTGCCGGCCGCATCCTCGGCGGGCCGAAGTTCTGGCCGAAGGTCAGCCCGAAGAAGACCTGGTCGGGCACCATCGCGGGCTGGATCGGCGCGGCGCTGGTGGGGCTTGGCTTCTGGGCCATGGGGCAGGGGTCGGCGGCGCTGATCTGGGTCTCGCCGCTGGTCGCCCTTGCCGGGCAGATGGGCGACATCGCCGAAAGCGCGATCAAGCGCCGCGCCGGCATCAAGGACAGCTCGAACCTGATCCCCGGCCACGGCGGGCTGATGGACCGCTTCGACGCGCTGGCCTTCGCCGCCATCCTCGCGGTGGTTCTGGTGCCCGTGCTGCGGCTTTTCCCGGCGGCGGGCTGACCGCATGCGCCGAATCTCGATCTTCGGGGCCACCGGGTCGGTTGGCGACCAGACCGTCGAGCTGATCGAGCGGGCAGGCGGGCCGCGGGCCTTCCACACCGTCGCGCTGACCGGAGGCCGCAACATCAGCCGGCTGGCCGAACAGGCACGCGCCCTGCGGGCCGAAATCGCCGTCTGTGCCGACCCTGCCGACCTGCCCGCCCTGCGCGACGCCCTTGCCGGCACCGCAACCGAAACCGCCGCCGGGCCGCAGGCGATTGCCGAGGCTGCCGACCGCCCCGCCGACTGGACCATGTCGGCCATCGTCGGCGCCGCCGGGCTGGTGCCGTCGCTGCGGGCGCTGTCGCATGGCGCCACCCTGGCGCTGGCCAACAAGGAATCTCTGGTCACCGCCGGGCCCCTGCTGATGGCCACCGCCGCCGCCCATGGCACCCGCATCCTGCCCGTCGACAGCGAGCATTCCGCCATCTTCCAGGCGCTGACCGGCGAAGACATCGCTTCGGTGGAGCGTATCATCCTGACCGCCTCGGGCGGCGCCTTGCGCGACTGGCCGCTTTCGGCGCTGGCCGCGGCCACGGTCAAGGAGGCGCTGGCGCATCCGAACTGGGCGATGGGGCAACGCATCACCATAGATTCGGCGTCGATGTTCAACAAGGCCCTGGAAGTCATTGAAACGCGCGAGTATTTCGGCATAGCCCCGGACCGGATCGAGGTCATCGTCCACCCCGAATCGATCATTCACTCGATGGTCGGCTTCTCTGACGGCGCGATCATGGCCCATCTCGGGGCGCCCGACATGCGCCACCCCATCGGCTATGCGCTGAACTGGCCTCAGCGCGCCGCGCTGCCGGTGGCGCGGCTGGATCTGGCGCAGATGGCGACGCTGACCTTCCGCGCCCCCGATCTGGCGCGCTATCCCGCGCTGCGGCTGGCGCGCGAGGTGATGGCGATCCACGGGCTTGCCGGTGCCGCCTTCAACGCCGCAAAGGAGATCGCCCTCGACCGGTTCCTTGACGGCGCCATCGGCTTCATGGACATGGCCGCGGTGGTCGAGGAGACGCTGAACCGGCTTTCGTCGGAAACAAGCCTTGGAAAAGACGCCGAGACCCTTGAGGATGTGCTGGCGATGGACCATCTGGCAAGAACAAGGGCGGCAGAAGCCGCCGTGATTCTGAGGAAGAGCGGATGAACGAAGTTTTTGCGGCCCTCGGCGGCACGGTCTGGGCCGTGTTCTTCTTCGTCATAGCGCTTTCGGTGATCGTGGCGATCCACGAATACGGCCACTACATCGTCGGCCGCTGGACCGGCATCCATGCCGAGGTGTTCTCGCTGGGCTTCGGCCCCGTCCTTGCCAGCCGCACCGACAGGCGCGGCACCAAATGGCAGATCGCGGCAATCCCCTTCGGCGGCTATGTGAAATTCCTCGGCGATGCCAATGCCGCGTCGGTCGGCAGCAGCGAAAACCCCGGCCTGTCGGCCGAGGAACGCCGCCACACCATGGCCGGCGCGCCGCTCTGGGCGCGGGCACTGACCGTCGGGGCAGGGCCGGTGGCGAACTTCATCCTGACCTTCGCGGTGCTGGTGGTGATGACGCTGCTTTTCGGCATCGCCGATGGCCAGCCGACCGTCGGTCGCGTTGTCGACACCCCCTGGCAGGGCGAGACCCTGCAACCGGGCGATACCATTCTGGCGCTGAACGGCACCCCGACCGCCGACTACGAGGCGTTTTCCGCCGCAGTCGAAACCCTGCCGCGCCAGCCTGCGGTCGAATGGACCGTCGAGCGCGACGGCCAGACCGTTACCTTTACCGGGCCGCACCCGCAGCCTGCACTGGTCGGCAGCGTCACCGTCAAATCGGCGGCAGTCGATGCAGGCCTTCAGGCGGGCGACATCATCACCCGCGCCGGCGGCCGCGACATCGTCACCTTTACCGACCTTCAGGACGTTGTGTTCAACTCCGAAGGCCAGCCGGTGGCGCTGACCGTCTGGCGCGCGGGCGCGACATTCGACCTGACCCTGACGCCCCGCCAGCGCGACCTGCCCACCGAAGACGGCGGGTTCGAGACGAAATGGCTGATGGGCCTGACCTCGGGACTGGTGTTCGAGCCTGCCACCCGCAGCGCCGGTCTGGGCGAGACGATCTCGGGCGCCGCCTTCGGCATGTGGGACATGACGGCGACCACCTTTTCCGGCCTCTGGCACATGATCATCGGCTCGATCTCGACCTGCAACATGTCGGGCGTGGTCGGCATGGCAGAGGTGATGGGCGATGCCGCCAAGGCGGGCCCGGAGACTTTTTTCACCATGATCGCGGTGCTGTCGCTGGGCATCGGCATCCTGAACCTGTTTCCGATTCCGGTGCTGGACGGCGGCCATCTGGTGTTTCACGCCTATGAGGCGGTGACCGGGCGCCCGCCGTCGGAAAAGGCGCTGGGGCGGATGATGACCGTCGGGCTGACGCTGCTGTTGTCGCTGATGGGCTTTGCGCTGATCCAGGACTTCTTCTGCGTCTGAGGGCGGCAACGCGGCCCAGGGCGCCATAGTCCTGCCGTATTCGGTTGCTATCCGGTCCGGGCAATACCAGGACCAAAGCCAGAGCCAGCGCCATGCAACTCGTGCAGAAAACCTTCCCCGGTCTCACGCTTCTCGTGAACCTAAACGCCGACCGGCTGTTCACCGTCGGGACGATCGTGCTGGGGCTTCTGGCGGGGGCCTTCCTCGGTACCGCGATCGTCGGCCACTGACGGCCGCCTGCGCCGCCCCGGTGGCGTCCGGAATACCATATCTGGCAAAGTTATCCACAGTGACCGCAGCCTTTTGACAAGGTCGGGCTTTCCCGCTACCAGTCGGGAAACACCGATGAACTGCGGGGAATAGCGATGCGAGACCTTCCGGACAGCACTTTGTGCAAGCCCATCGGCCGCTCCTCCCGTGCCCGCCTGCTGGCCGCCGCGGTTTTCCTTGGCGCGGCAGGCGCTTCGGTGCCGTTCCTCACCCCGGCCATCGCGCAGGTCTTTGCCTTTTCCACCGTCCGCATCGAAGGCAACAGCCGGGTCGACGAGGCCACCATCCTTTCCTACGCCGGAATCGCCCGGGGCCAGGAGGTCTCGGCGGGCGGGTTGAACGACGCCTACCAGCGGCTTGCCCGCTCGGGCCTGTTCGAGACGGTCGAACTGGTGCCGCAAGGGTCCACTCTGGTGATCCGGGTCACCGAATACCCCTTCGTCAACATCATCAACTTCGAGGGCAACAAGATCCTGAAGGACGAAGAACTGGCCGGCATCGTCCAGTCGCAGTCGCGCAAGGTCTATTCGCCGTCCACCGCCGAAGCCGATGCCGCCGCCATTGCCGAGATCTACCGCATCAGGGGGCGACTTGCCGCCACCGTCACCCCCAAGGTGATCCGCCGCGACGGCAACCGCGTGGATCTGGTGTTCGAAATCACCGAAGGCAAGGTGGTCGAGATCGAGCGGCTGTCCTTCGTCGGCAACAAGGCCTTTTCCGACCGCCGCCTGCGCCAGGTGCTGGAGACCAAGCAGGCCGGCTTCCTGCGCGCGCTGATCCAGCGCGACACTTTCGTCGCCGAACGGCTTGAGGTCGACAAGCAGGTGCTGACCGACTTCTACCGCTCGCGCGGCTACATCGACTTCCAGGTCACCGATGCCTCGGCCGAAACCGCGCGCGAACGCGATGCCACATTTGTCACCTTCACCGTGCGCGAAGGCCTGCCCTACACAATCGGCGCGGTGTCCACCGTGTCCGAGATCGACGGTGTCGATGCCGCCGAATTCGAGGCGGTGCAGAAGATCCGCAAGGGCCAGACCTACAACCCGGCGCTGATCGAGAACAACATCGCCCGGATGGAGAACCTGGCCCTGAAAAAGGGCCTGAACTTCGTCCGGATCGAGCCGAGGGTTACCCGCGACGACCGCAACCAGGCGGTGGACATCGAGTTCGCCATCGTCAAGGGCGAGCGGATCTTCGTCGAGCGGATCGACATCGAAGGCAACGCCACCACGCTGGACCAGGTGGTCCGCCGCCAGTTCCGCAGCGTGGAAGGCGACCCCTTCAACCCGCGCGAGATCCGCCAGTCGGCCGAACGCATCCGCGCGCTGGGCTTTTTCTCCGACGCCAAGGTCGATGCCCAGCAGGGCTCCAGCCCGGATCAGGTGGTGGTCAATGTCGATGTCGAGGAACAGCCGACCGGATCGCTGAACTTCGGCCTTTCCTACAGCGTGTCCTCGGGCACCGGTTTCAACATCTCGTTTTCCGAGAGCAACTTTCTCGGCCGCGGGCAGGCGCTGGCGATCAGCCTGGCGAACACCACCGACACGCAGAATTCTTCCTTCTCCTTTACCGAGCCCTCGCTTCTGGGCCGCGACCTGAGCCTGACCCTCGGCGCCTACTACCGCACCTCGGACAACGACAACGCGCTCTATCAGACCCGCAACATCGGGCTGACCTTCGGCATCGGCTTTCCGGTGGGCGATCAGTCGCGGCTGGACCTGCGCTATCGGGTTTCGGAAGACCGGATGTACAACTACTCCCGTCCTCTGGTCGACCCGCTGTATTCCAGCATCATCGCGGCCGAGGTGGCGCAAGATGCGCTGATCACCAGCGCCCTCGGCTACACCTACGAATTCGACAACCGCATCACCGGCCTGAACCCCAAGGGCGGCGTCCTGCTGCGCTTTGGCCAGGAATTCGCCGGTCTCGGCGGTGATACCAAATACGTCTCGACCACCGCGCTGGGGGTGGTCGAAACCAGGATCATGAACGAGGAAGTCGCCGTCCGTGCGATCTTCGAGGGCGGCTACATCGCCTCGCTGTCGGGCTACGAGACGCGCTCGATCGACCGCTTCTTCGGCCGCGGCAAGATCCGCGGGTTCGAGCCAAGCGGCCTTGGCCCGCGCGTCGGCAACAGCATCGACGGCGACGCCTTGGGCGGCAACGCCTTTGTCGTGGCGCGGTTCGAGGCCGATTTCCCGCTGGGCCTGCCGGAGGAATACGGCATCACCGGCGGCGCCTTCGTCGACGTGGGCTCGGTCTGGAGCCTGGACAACACCTATGCCGACACCGTGGATGACAGTTTCAACCCGCGCGTCGCGGTGGGCATCTCGGTTCTCTGGGATACGCCGCTCGGGCCCTTGCGGTTCAACTTCTCCAAGGCCCTAGTCAAGGAAGACTATGACAAGGAACAGAGCTTCGACCTCACGGTTTCGACGAAGTTCTGAGCCGGGCGCCGGGATGGTGCGGCGCTGGCTGGCCCTTTCGTCCGTCGTGGTCTGTGCGCTGGCAGGCGGCAAGGGTATGGCCCAGTCCGATCCCGAAGGGCAGGTCGGGGCGGGTCCTGCGCCGCCGGCCGACGTGATCCCCCTGCCGCCGCCGGTTTTGACCCTGGATCAGGAGCGGCTGTTCCGCGAAAGCGCCTGGGGCCGCGCCGCCATTGCCCGGGCCGAGGCCGAGGGTGCGGCGCTGTCGCAGGAGAACCGGCGCATCGACGAGGCGCTGGAGCGCGAAGAGCGCGAGCTGACCGAACGCCGCGCCGGGATGAAAGCCGCCGATTTTGCCGCGCTGGCGTCGCAGTTCGACGTCAAGGTCGAAGAGATCCGTACGGCGCAGGACGGCAAGGCGCGCGCCATCAACCGCCACCTGGAAGAAGACCGGCAACGCTTTTTCGAAGTGGTGACACCGATTCTGGGCGATCTTCTTGCCGAGACCGGGGCGGCGGCGATTCTGGCCAACAGCGCCATCGTGATGTCGCTGGCCTCACTCGATATCACCTCGACCGCCATCCAGCGGGTCGATGCGGCGCTGCCGCCCCCCGAAGCCGTTCCGGCCCCCGCACCAGATGAGACGCCCGCACCGGCACCTGGGGAGCCGCCGCCGCTCGCACCCGAGAACTAGCGCCTCACCCATGGGGCAAGTTGGTAGCACATAGAAAAAGCGCCCCAACCTCGCGCGAGGAGAGATTGCCCGTGGATGCCACCATTGCCCCGACGACCGCCGATCTCGACCTGATCCAGCGCATCATCCCGCACCGCTACCCGTTCCTGCTGATCGACAAGGTCCGCGACATAGTGCCGAACGAAGGCTGCGTCGGCATCAAATGCGTGACGATCAACGAACCGCAGTTCACCGGCCATTTCCCCGGAATGCCGATCTTTCCCGGCGTGATGATCATCGAGGCGATGGCGCAGACCTCGGGCGTGCTGGTCGGCCTGTCGATGGACCTGGTGGACAAGAACGCGAAGGTGTTCTTCATGGGCGTCGACGGGGTGAAGTTCCGCCGCAAGGTGGTGCCGGGCGATGTGCTGGAGCTGCATGTCAAGGCCATTCGCGGTGGCGGCCGGGTGTGGAAGTTCGAGGGTCGGGCGATGGTGGGGGATGATCTGGCCTGCGAGGCCATCTTCACCGCCATGTTCGATCTGCCCAAGGCCTGAGCCGCATGAAAGTTCACGGCACCGCCGTCATCCACCCCTCCGCCTGCATCGAGGAAGGCGCCACGATCGGCGCGGAATGCACGGTCGGTCCGTTCGCCGTTATCGGCCCCGAAGTCACCCTCGGCGCCCGCGTGCTGGTCAAATCCCATGCCGTCGTCACCGGCTGGACCGAGGTGGGCGACGACAGCACGATCTGGCCCTTCGCCACGGTGGGCGAGGTTCCGCAAGACCTGAAATTCAAGGGCGAACGCACCCGCCTGACCATCGGCGCCCGCTGCCGCATCCGCGAAGGTGCAACGTTGAACACCGGCACCACCGGCGGCGGCGGCATCACCCGCGTCGGCGACGACTGCCTGATCATGACCGGCGCCCATGTCGGCCATGACGCCCAGATCGGCAACCGTGTGATCCTGGTGAACAATGTCGCCATCGCGGGCCACGTTTCGCTGGGCGATGACGTCATCGTCGGCGGCCTTTCGGGCATCCACCAATGGGTCCGCGTCGGACATGGCGCCATCATCGGCGCTGTCACCATGGTCACCAATGATGTCATCCCCTACGGCCTGGTCCAGGCCCCGCGCGGCGAGCTGGACGGCCTCAACCTCGTCGGCCTCAAACGTCGCGGCGTCGAGCGCGCCGAGATCACTGCCCTCCGCGCCGCCTACCAGACCCTCGCCCAAGGCGAAGGCGCCTTCCAGGACCGCGCCCGCCGGTTGACCGAAGACTCCGACAGCCCGCTGGTCCGCGAGATCGCCGATTTCATCCTCGCCGCCAGCGACCGCAACTTCCTGACGCCGAAGGGCCCGAAATGACGCTGGCGATCATCGCAGGCGCGGGCGCGCTTCCCGCTGCCCTCACCGCCGCCCTGCCAATGCGCCCCTTCATCGCCGCCCTTGACGGTTTCTCCCCCGAAGGCCTGACCCCCGACCTGACCTTCCGGATCGAGCGCCTGTATCCCTTCTTCCAGGCCCTCCACGCCGCAGGTATCACCGAAATCGCCTTCGCCGGTGCCGTCCGCCGCCCCCGCCTTGACCCCGCCCTGTTCGATCCCATCACCGCGCAAATCGTCCCCCGCCTGATGCAAAGCATGGCCCAAGGCGACGACGCCACCCTCCGCGAAGTCATCGCCTTTTTCGAAGAAGACGGTTTTCAAATCACCGGCCCCGCCGACATCGCCCCCATCCTGACCCCCCCGAAGGCCTCTACGCCGGACACCTCACCGACCGCGACCAAGCAGACGCCACCCGCGCCGCCGCGATAACCGAGGCGCTCGGCCGCGTAGACGTCGGCCAAGGCTGCATCGTCGCCCAAGGCCTCTGCCTCGCCACTGAAACCCTGTCCGGCACCGACGCCATGCTGGCCAGCCTCGCCACGATCCCCGACACCCTGCGCCCAAACCCCAAACAGGGCAGGGGCCTTCTCTACAAAGCTCCCAAACCCACCCAAGACCGCCGCATAGACCTACCCACCATCGGCCCCGCCACCGTGCAAGCCGCCGCACAAGCAGGCTTGGGAGGCATCGCCTGGGAAGCAGGCCACACCCTCACCCTGGACCTGCTGCAAATGCAACAAATCGCCAATGACCAAGGCCTCTTCCTCTGGTCCCGCGCAAGAACGGAAACCTGATGACCCGTGCCCGCATCGCGGCGATCTGCGCCGCTATCGCCGTCCTTGGTCTTGCCTCCACAGCCGGGGCCGACTGCCTTTGTGCCGACTGCGATAACTCCTCAACGCGGCCATTTGAGATCACCGGCGGCAACATGAAGCCCGCCGTTGAGCCAGGCGCCTGCTTGACTGTCGACACGACAATGCCGCCGAAACGCGGAGACATCGTCATCTTCCTCAACCCCAAAAACGGCAAGACCGCGATATCCGCGCGCCTGATCGGTTTGCCCGGTGATGTGGTTCAGATGCAGGATGGTCAGGTTATCCTGAACGGCGCACCGCTGCCGCAAACCCCGGCCGAACCCTACATGCAGGTCATGCAGCTCGAAGGCCCCGCAAGGTCAAAACCACGGTGCCCGAAGATGACCGCGTCCGGCGCAACTTGCGCCATCCCGCGCTTGACCGAGACCCTGCCCGAGGGCGGCAGCTACGACATTCTTGACCTTGATCCGCGTGGGAAATCTGACACCACCAAGGCCGTCACAATGCCCGCGGATCAGGTCTTTGTCCTTGGCGACAATCGCGACAATTCCAACGACAGTCGCTTGGACCTGCTGGCCGGGGGCCTTGGCCTTATCCCTGCCAGCATAATCCTCGGCCCGGTGGTCAAGATCACCAACCCATGACCGCCCCCCCGCATTTCTTCCTGATCGCGGGCGAACCCTCCGGCGACCGCCTCGGTGCCGCCCTGATGTCCGGCCTGAAAAGACTTAGTCCCGGCTGCAACTTTGCCGGTATCGGCGGCCCCGCGATGCAGGCCGAAGGCCTCGCCAGCCTTTTCCCCATGCAGGAACTCTCCATCATGGGGATCGCCGAAGTCCTGCCCAAATACCGCGCCCTGAAACGCCGGATCAAACAATCCGCCGAGGCCGCCCTAGCCGCAAACCCCGCCGCCCTGATCACCATAGACAGCCCCGACTTCTGCCTGCGCGTTGCCAGACTGGTCAAAGCCGCCCGGCCTGACACCAAAACCATCCACTACGTTGCGCCCTCGGTCTGGGCCTGGCGCCCCGGCCGCGCGGCGAAAATGGCACGCGTCATCGACCACGTCCTGGCGCTCCTGCCGTTCGAGCCGCCCTACATGACCGCAGCCGGCATGACCTGCGACTTTGTCGGCCACCCCGTCACCGCCGAACCCATCGCCACCGCCGCCGAAGCACAAGCCTTCCGCCAGACCCACGGCATCGCGGCAGATGCCCCCCTCATCGTCACACTCCCCGGCTCGCGGCGCGGCGAAATATCCCGCCTGATCCCGCCCTTCGGTGCCACCCTGCGCCTGATCGCAGACCAACACCCCGACCTCCGCGTGATCCTGCCCACCCTCGTCCATCTCAAAGATACCGTGACGCGGCTCACCCAAGACTGGCCCGGCCAGCCCGTCGTCCTTACCGCCCCCGACCTGCCACCCGCACCGCCGCCTTCGCCGCCGCCAATGCCGCCCTTGCCGCCTCCGGCACCGTCAGCCTGGAGCTTGCCGCCCAGGGCTGCCCGATGGTGATCGCCTATGACATGGCGCCGCTCACGCTCTGGCTGATGCGCCGCATGGCCCGGATCGACAGCGTGACGCTGGTCAACCTGGTCTCCGAAACCCGCAGCGTGCCCGAATTCATCGGCGCCGATTGCCGCCCAGAGAAGATTGCGCCCGCCCTTCTGGCGCTGCTTGCGCATGGCCCCGGCGCGCAGACAGCGGCCATGGCAGAGACCATGCAGCGCCTTGGCAAAGACGGCCCCCCACCCGGTCTGCGCGCCGCATCATCGGTGCTGGCCCGGCTTTAGGCCTGGCTTGCAGCTTCATCTTGGCCGAAATACTCCGGGGGAGTCGCAAGGCGACGGGGGCAGCGCCCCCCCTTGAAAGGCCATTTGCATCGGCCTGGGGTCAGGACCCTTTGATCTTATGTTGTTGGCCTGATTCAGGCTCCGCAAGGAGACTGACAAATGAGCAGCCTTTTCTGGCTGACAGACGCGCGGATGGCCCGCCTTCAGCCGTTCTTCCCAAAGAGCCATGGCAAGCCCGCGTGTCGATGATCCGTTGCCCGGCAACGGTTTGCCTGCAAACCGTGAGAGGGGGCGCGTATTGAGTGGCGTTATCTTCATCAATCGCAATGGCTTGCGCTGGTGTGATGCGCCGAGGGAGTATGGCCCGGCCAAGACCCTCTACAACCGCTGGAAGCGATGGGACGACAAGGGCATCTTTGCCCGAATGATGGAGGACCTCGCGTCCGAGGTGGCGGCTCCGAAGACAGTGATGCCCCCTTCTCGTTGATTGCCTTGCAATCAACTGTCAGGCAACGGATGCGACGTATCTCAAGGCGCACCGCACGGCTTCGAGCCTTGGGGTGAAAAAGGGGGGGCGTGGTCGTCTGATCGGCAGAACCAAGGGCGGCATGAACACCAAACTGCATGCCGCCACCGATGAAGAGGGCCGACCGATCCGGTTCTTCATGACGGCTGGCGAGATCAGCGACTTTACCGGCGCTGCGGCATTGTTGTGCAGCCTTCCATCAGCGCAATGGCCTCTGGCCCCCTCTCATGGTTTGCGTGCAAACCATTGCCGGGCAACGGACCGGGGTCATGACGCTGACTGGTTCAGAGAAGCGTTGAGAGACAAAGGGATAAAGCCCTGCATCCCGGGCCGGAAGTGCTCGAACAAAGCCGGTCAAATACGACAAGCGCCGATACCAACGTCGCAACCGGATCGAGATCATGTTCGGTCGGCTGAAAGATCGGCGCAGGGTTGCCACCCGCTACGACAGGTGCCCAAGAGCCTTCCCATCAGCCATCGCTCTCGCCGCAGCCGTCATGTTCCGGCCAGGAGCCGAGGTCCTGACCCTAGCGTTTGCCGATCCAGCCGCCACCAAAGACGCGGCCCCCTTCGGGCGCATAGAACACACAGGCCTGACCCGCGCTGACGCCATCCTCGGGCGAAATCAATTCGACTTCAGCCGTGGTCGCGGACAGGGGCCGCAGCACCGCCGCCCGCGGCGCGCGGGTGGAGCGGACCTTGACGTCCAGATGCCATTCGCGGCGCGAGTCGAAGGCGGCATCCCCCAGCCAGTTGATCTCGGCCAGCGGAATCACCCGTGTCGACAGCGCCTCTTTCGGGCCGACGACGACGCGCTTCAGATCGGCGTCCAGCCGGATGACATAAAGCGGATCCTCCAGTCCGCCGATCCCAAGGCCTTTGCGCTGCCCCACCGTGTAATGGATCACGCCACGGTGCGTGCCGAGCACATTGCCCGCCAGATCGACGATCTCTCCCGGATCGGCCGCGCCGGGGCGCAGCTTTTCGATCACTGCCGCGTAATTGCCATTCGGCACAAAACAGATGTCCTGGCTGTCGGGCTTGTCCGCCACCGGCAGACCGTATCTTGCCGCCAGCGCCCGCGTTTCGGTCTTGCTGGCCAGATGGCCCAGCGGAAAGCGCAGGTAGTCCAGCTGCTCGGGCGTGGTGGAGAACAGGAAATAGCTCTGGTCGCGCGCGGCATCCGCCGCCCTGTGCAACTCTGCCCCCGCGGCGCCGACCTTGCGCTGGATGTAGTGCCCGGTGGCCATGCAATCGGCCTCCAGGTCCTTCGCCGTCGCCAGAAGATCCTTGAACTTCACCCGTTCGTTGCAGCGGATGCAGGGCACCGGCGTCGCCCCGGCCAGATAGGCGTCGGCGAATTCCTCGATCACCGCCTCGCGGAAGGTGTTCTCGTAGTCCAGCACATAATGCGGGAATCCCATCGTCTCGGCCACCCGGCGCGCATCGTGGATGTCGCGGCCCGCACAGCAGGCGCCCTTTTTCGCCAGCGCCGCGCCATGGTCGTAAAGCTGCAAGGTGACGCCGACCACGTCATAGCCTTCGTCCTTCAGCATCGCCGCGACGACGCTGCTGTCCACGCCCCCCGACATCGCCACCACGACGCGCGTGTCGGACGGTGCCTTCGGCAGGCCAAGGGAGTTCAGCGGCAGGTCGCGGGGCATCGGGGTTCCAGCGGGGTTAGGGGATCGGGCTTTGGCCCGGAATATAGGAAAATGCTTGGTATCCTCAACCCCCGGCTTTCAGCATTGCTTAAGCCTGTTCGGTCAACCTGTCCGCCAGATGATGAAAATGGACGGGGTCTTGCCCATGTATCTCAAGCGCGTTGATGGCCCCCGGCAGGTCACCTTGCCCAACGGCACGATCCTGACTCGCGCCGATGTTCCGCCGCCCGACACCCGCCGCTGGGTTGCCAGCCGCAAGGCCGTGGTGGTGAATGCGGTGCTTTTCGGCCTTCTACCGCAGTCCGAGGCGCTGGAACGTTACACGCTGTCGGAAGAGGAATTCGCGCTGTGGCGCAAAGCGGTGGAGACCCATGGCGTAAAAGCCCTGAAAGTCACGGCAATCCAGAAGTATCGACAACTTTAGATTGTTTTTGACTATCGCACAGGCATAGTAACTCTGCGTTAACCATTGCCCGCCAATGTCGTTAACGAAGATGACCCCAGCCACCCCGGCAGCCTGAGCGGAGCTTTCCCCCGATGCGCATACTTCTTGTCGAAGACGATCCCACCACCTCGCGCAGCATCGAGTTGATGCTGACCCATGCAAACCTCAACGTCTATTGCACCGACATGGGCGAAGACGGGATCGATCTGGCCAAGCTTTACGACTACGACCTGATCCTGCTGGACCTGAACCTGCCCGATATCTCGGGGCATGAGGTCCTGCGCCAGATCAGGCTCGCACGGGTGGAAACGCCGATCCTGATTCTTTCCGGCTCCGACGATACCGAATCGAAGCTGAAGGGATTCGGCTTCGGTGCTGACGACTACATGACCAAGCCCTTCCACCGCGAAGAACTGGTGGCACGCATCCACGCCATCATCCGGCGGTCGAAAGGCCACAGCCAGTCGATCATCCGCACCGGCACGGTGAACGTGAACCTTGACGCCAAGACCGTGGATGTCGAGGGCAAGCCGGTGCATCTGACCGGCAAGGAATACCAGATGCTGGAGCTTCTGAGCCTGCGCAAGGGCACCACACTGACCAAGGAAATGTTCCTCAACCACCTCTATGGCGGCATGGACGAGCCGGAGTTGAAGATCATCGACGTCTTCATCTGCAAGCTGCGCAAGAAGCTGGCCGAGGCGACGGGCGGTCACAACCATATCGAGACCGTCTGGGGCCGGGGCTATGTGCTGC
Organism: Rhodobacter sp.; assembly: GCA_016704435.1. GTDB lineage: Bacteria > Pseudomonadota > Alphaproteobacteria > Rhodobacterales > Rhodobacteraceae > Pseudogemmobacter. The sequence continues at coordinate 96,721 of JADJAB010000018.1, forward strand.
GCGATCCGGCGGCAGATACGGGGGCCGCGCCGCGGCTTGCCGCCAGCGCCTGACGGCCAGCGTGTAACGGCCTGCGCGTGACCCTAGACCTTGCTCCGCCAGCCCCCTAGAACGGGCAGGCAATGGGCGGGGCAGGGGCGGGCCATGGATAGACCGGTCAAGGATCTGACAGAGGCTGAAGCCGTCGCCGAATGGGCGGATCTGGTGCAGATCGTGCTGGACGCCAATGTCGCCTATCACCGCGATGATGCTCCCACGCTTGCGGATGCCGAATATGACCGGCTGAAGCATCGCCTGGCCGCGATCGAGGCGGCGTTTCCGACCATCGTACGCGCCATGATGCAGCAAAGTCCGACCGCAATGGTTGGAGGGCCGGTGGCCGAAGGGTTCGGCAAGGTCACCCATGCGGTGCGGATGCTGTCGCTGGAAAACGCCTTCGACGATGCCGAGGTGTCCGAGTTCACCGACCGGGTGCGCAAGTATCTCGGGCACACCGACGCGCTGGTGTTCACCGCCGAGCCGAAGATCGACGGGCTGTCGCTGTCGCTGCGCTATGAAGCTGGCAAGCTGGTGCAGGCCGCGACCCGCGGGGATGGCGAGGTGGGCGAGAATGTCACCGAAAACGCCATGACCATCGCCGATATCCCGCCGCATGTGCCGGCCGCGCCGGATGTGATGGAAGTGCGGGGCGAGGTCTACATGAGCCACGCCGATTTCGCCGCGCTGAACGCCCGCCAGGCCGAAAAGGGCGGCAAGACCTTTGCCAACCCGCGCAATGCCGCTGCCGGAAGCTTGCGCCAGCTTGATGCGAAGATCACCGCCGCGCGGCCGCTGCGCTTCTTCGCCTATGGCTGGGGACAGCTGTCAGAGCCGCTGGCGGCCACCCAGTTCGATGCAATCTCGCGCCTCAAGGCATTGGGTTTCCAGACAAATCCCCTGACCATCCGCTGCGAGGGGCCACAAGAGATGCTGGCCCATTACGCCCGGATCGAGGCGCAGCGTGCAACCCTTGGCTATGACATCGACGGCGTGGTCTACAAGGTCGACGATCTTGGTCTGCAGATCCGTCTCGGCTTTCGATCTTCGACCCCACGCTGGGCGATCGCGCACAAGTTCCCCGCTGAACTGGCCTGGACCCGGCTGGAACGGATCGACATCCAGGTCGGGCGCACCGGCGCGCTTTCCCCCGTCGCCCGCCTCACCCCCGTCACTGTCGGCGG
>JADJAB010000019.1 GCA_016704435.1 Rhodobacter sp.
TCTCGGGCGATCTGACACAGCGCGCAAGGCCCGGCCAGTTCGCCGCCGCACGCGATCTGCTGCGCCTCCTGGAACTGCCGGTGCTGGCGGTGCCGGGCAACCATGACATCCCGCTTTTCAACCTGCCCCTGCGGCTTCTGGCGCCGTTCCGCCGCCATGCCGGCAGCTTCGGCGCGCTGGAGCCCGGTCTCAGCCTGCCCGGCGCGGTGATCCAGGGGGTGAACACCGCCAACCCGCTGGCCTGGAAATCCGGGCGGCTGCGCGCGGCCTCGGCCCGCCATCTGGCCGCCGCCTTTGCCGCAGCACCAGCAGATGCCTGCAGGATCGCCGTGATGCACCACGCGCCGGTGCCTGCCGCCGACGGCACCCCTGCCGATATCACCGACCCCGCCGGCGTGCTGGCACGGCTGGCCGAAGCGGGCGCACAGATCGTGCTGTCGGGCCACACCCACATGCCACATGCCGGGCTGGCCGAGGCCGCCGCCGGCATCCTGTTCGTGCAGGTCGGGACGGCAATCTCCACTCGGCTGAAGACCGATGCCAATGACGTCAGCCTGCTGGAGATCACCGCCGGCGCGCTGACCCTGCGGTCATGGCTGGCCCGTCCGGGGCAAGCCTTTACCGAAAGCCTGCCCAGCCACTTTCGCCGCGCCGGGAAGGTCTGGACGGCATTGTCCGGCGGCTAGCCAGTCAATACCAGGCGTCGGTCTCGGCAGCTTTCTTCCGCGCCACGAAATCGCGCAGTTCCTCGCGCTTGCCTCGTCCATCGCCGGGGCCTCATATTCGGCCAGCCGCTTTTCCACAGCCGGTTGGCGCGGGTGGCCGCATCGGTGGACCCCGCCGCCTCCCATTTCTCGAAGGGCTCGTTGTCGGCCAGATCGCTGTCCCAGAACGCAGTCTCGTAATGCGCCATGGTATGCGAGCAGCCGAAGAAATGGTTGCCGGGGCCAACCTCGGCGAAGGCCTCGACCGCCAGCTGGTCATCGTCGATCTTCACGCCGTCCAGATAGGAATGCAAAGCCCCGCAGAGATCGGCGTCGAGCATGAATTTCTCGTAGGACATGGACAAAAGTCCGTCGAGAAAGCCGGCTGAATGCAGGATGAAATTGGCGCCGCAATGCACAGCGGCCAGCATCGACATGGTGCCTTCGGTCATCGCCTGCGCATCCGGCAGCTTCGAGTTGGTGAAGTTGCCCGAACAGCGCAGCGGCAGGCCCAGTCGCCGCGCCAGTTGGCCGATCACCATCGACCCGATCGCCGGCTCTGGCGTGCCAAAGGTCGGGCTGCCCGACCGCAAGCTCATCGTCGACAGGAAATTGCCGAAGATCACCGGCGCGCCCTTGCGCTCCAGCTGCGTCAGCGCGCAACCGGCCATGGTCTCGGCCAGCGATTGCACGATGCCGCCGGCGCTGGTCACCGGTCCCATCGCACCGCCCAGGATGAAGGGCACGACAACCGCCGCCTGATTTGCGCGCGCGTAGGCCCGAAGTGAGCCGGTCATCGTGCCATCCCAGACCAGCGGAGAGTTCACGTTGACGTTGCCCAGAATCACGCAGTTCCGGTCGACGAACTCGTTGCCGAACAGCAAGCGACACATCTCGATGCTGTCTTCGCTGCGTTCCGTCGCGGTGACCGAGCCCATGAAGCAGCGGTCGCTGAGTTCCATATGCGCCAGCACCATGTCCAGATGGCGCTTGTTCACCGGAATATCGGTCGGCTCGCAGATCGTGCCGCCCGAGTGGTGGAAGTTGGGGCTCGACTGCGCGAGCATGATGAAATTGCGGAAATCCTCCAGCGTGCCAAAGCGGCGACCCTTGTCCAGGTCCATCACGAAGGGGCAGCCATAGGCCGGCGCAAAGACCACGTTCTTGCCGCCGATCTGCACCGAATTCGCCGGGTTGCGGGCGTGCTGGGTAAACTCGCGCGGGGCCGATTTCAGGATCTCGCGCAGCATGCCCGGCTCGAACTTCACCAGAACGCCGTCGACCGAGGCGCCCGCCTTCTTCCAATGCTCCAGTGCCACCGGATCATCGCGGAACTCGATCCCGGTCTCGGCCAGCACCCGGTCGGCCGCCGCCTCGATCCGCAACAGGTTCTCTTCGGACAACACGTCGTAGGTGGGGATGTTGCGGGTGATGTAGGGCCGGCCCATGCCGCCGCCCTTTTGCGCCCGTTCCGCCTGACGGGCCTGCCGTCCGCTGCGCCTTTGTTCGTTCATCGCCATCCCCTCTCGACACCTGTGTCAGGTTCTGCGTTGCGCCCGGCCGGGTCTTTTCCAATCGCGACATGAACAGGGCGGGAAACGCCCTGTCCGGCCACCGCCGGCGTCAGGTCACCACATCGGGCGTCTCGCGCCCGGTATGGGCCTTGATCCCGGCAACCGCATGGGCGGCGCGGATCACCAGGGCAAGTGCTGCCTGCGGGTCGGCAAGCAGCCCTTCCGGCCCGGCCACATACCGCTCCAGATACAGCCGCAGCGTCGCGCCTTCGGTGCCGGTGCCCGACAGGCGGAACACCGCGCGGCTGCCGCCCTTGAAAAGCAGCCGCACCCCTTGCGCAGTTGCCACCGAGCCATCGACCGGATCGGTATAGGCGAAGTCATCCGCCGCCTCGACCTCCAGCCCCTCCGGCGCGGTGCCGGGCAGGCTGGCAAGCCGGGCGCGCAGGGCGGCCATCATCGCCTCGGCCTTGTCGACCGCAATCGCCTCGAAGTCATGGCGGCTGTAGTAGTTGCGCCCGAACCGCGCCCAGTGCGCGGCCAGAATCCCGGCCACGCTTTCGCCCCGCACGGCCAGGATGTTCAGCCACATCAGGATCGCCCAGAGCCCGTCCTTTTCGCGCACATGGTCCGACCCGGTGCCGAAGCTTTCCTCGCCGCAAAGCGTGGCCTTGCCGGCATCCATCAGGTTGCCGAAGAATTTCCAGCCGGTCGGCGTCTCGTAGCTGGCGATCCCCAGCGCAGCCGCCACCCGGTCGGCGGCGGCAGAGGTCGGCATCGACCGCGCCACCCCCGCCAGCCCCGCCGCATAGCCCGGCGCCAGATGCGCATTCGCCGCCAGCACCGCCAGACTGTCCGAAGGGCTGACATAGATCCCCCGTCCCACCACCATGTTGCGATCCCCGTCGCCGTCCGAGGCGGCGCCGAAATCGGGGGCATCGGGGCCGAACATCTCGTCCATCAGGGCCGATGCCCAGGTCGGGTTCGGGTCCGGATGCATGCCGCCGAAATCCGGCAGGGGCGTCGCGTTCAGCACGGTGCCCCTTGCGGCCCCGAGGCGGCGCTCGAGGATTTCCACCGCATAAGGCCCGGTCACGGCGCACATGCTGTCCATCCGCATGGTGAACCCGCCCGCAAACATCGCCCGGATTGCGGGGAAATCGAACAGGCTTTCCATCAGGCGCGCGTAATCCGCCACCGGGTCCACCACGTCCACCGCCATCCCGGCGATGTCCTGCCGCCCCGTCCGGGCCAGGTCCACGTCCTGCGCCTCGGCGATGCGGTATTCGGCGATCTCCAGGGTCCGCTGGTAGATCGCCTCGGTCACGCCCTCGGGCGCGGGGCCGCCGTTCGGCATGTTGAACTTGACGCCAAAGTCCTCTTCCGGGCCGCCAGGGTTATGGCTGGCCGACAGGATGAGGCCGCCATCAGTCTTGTTCAACCTTATCAGGTGGCTGGCCGCCGGAGTGGACAAGATCGCCGCCCCGCCCGACGATCACCCGCGCCGCGCCGTTCGCCGCCGCCATCCGCAGGATCACCTGCGCGGCCCGGTCATTGAAGTAGCGGCCATCCCCGCCCAGTACGAAAGTCTTGCCCCGGCCTTCACTGTCGCGGCAGCCAACCACGTCGAACACCGACTGGACGAAGTTCTCCAGATAGTGCCGGCCCATGAAGACGGGCGTCTTCTTGCGCAGGCCGGAGGTGCCGGGCTTCTGCCCCGCGATGGGTTGGGTCGCAACGGTGGTGATCACGGCGTTTCTCCCTTTGTCCGGGTGGTGGTGGCGCGCATCAACAGGACGGACTGGTCCGGCGCGATTGCCGGCGGCGCGCCCGAGGTCAGCTCTGGCCGCGTGGTGTCCAGAAGCAATTCCCAGCCTGGCGCGGTATCGGGCAGGGTCAGCGGCAGCGCGGAGCCGGTGTTGAAGACCAGCAAGACCGCTTCCGGCGATGGGTCATTGCCCTCCGCCGCCATCCGCATTTCCACGCAAAGGCAGCGGAAGGCCGGGTCGTGCCAGTCGTGCGACCCCGGTTCGCGCCCGTCGGGCAGGCGCCAGATCACATCGCGCAGCCCGTCCGAGGGGCGCGGCCGCGCATGCAGGAAGCGCCGCTGCCGCAACACCTTCAGGTCGCGCCGCAGCGCCGTCAGCCGCGCGACAAAGGCTGTCAGGCCGGCATCCGCGCCGTGCCAGTCCAGCCAGGCGGTCTCGTTGTCCTGGGCATAGGCGTTGTTGTTGCCGCCCTGGCTCTGGCCCATCTCGTCGCCGGCCAGCAGCATCGGCACACCCTGCGCCAGCATCAGCGTCGCCAAGAGGTTGCGCTTGCGCAGGCCCCGCGACGCCAGCACCGCCGCATCATCGGTCGGCCCCTCCACCCCCAGATTGTCGGAGTGGTTTTCGGAATGGCCATCGCGGTTGTCCTCGCCATTCAGCCAGTTGCGCTTGACGGTGTAGGACACCAGATCCTCCAGCGTGAAGCCGTCATGGCTGGTGAGGTAATTCACCGAGGAGGTCGCCGCCCGGCCGGAATGGTCGAACTTTTCCGCAGAACCCAGCACCCGCGCCGCCAGATCGCGGGTCATCCCCGCATCGCCCTTCCAGTATCGCCGCACGCCGTCGCGGAAGCGGTCGTTCCATTCCAGGAACGGGTGCGGATAGGCCCCCAGCTGATAGCCGCCGGGGCCGATATCCCACGGCTCGGCGATCAGCTTGACCCGACTCAGGGTCGGGTCCTGCCGGATCGCGTCGAAGAAGCCACCTTGCGGGTCGAACCCCGCCGCCTCGCGCCCCAGCACGGTGGCCAGGTCGAAGCGAAAGCCGTCGACATGGGCGAACTCCACCCAGTAGCGCAAGCTGTCCATCACCATTCGCAGCACCATCGGATGCGTCAGGTTCAGCGTGTTGCCGGTGCCGGTGTCGTTGGCATAGCGCCGCCCGCCCTCGGCCAGACGGTAGTAGCTGGCATTGTCGAGGCCGCGAAACGACAGCGTCGGGCCCCATTCGTCGCCCTCGGCGGTGGTTGTAGACCACGTCCAGGATAACCTCGATCCCCGCCGCATGCAGGCGGCGGACCATGCTCTGCACTTCCCACAGACCACCCTTGCACATGTAGCGCGGCTCCGGCGCGAAAAAGCCAAGGGTGTTGTAGCCCCAGTAGTTGCGCAAGCCCCTGGCGGCGACGAAGCGTTCATCGACAAAGGACTGGATCGGCAGCAGTTCCACCGTGGTGATGCCCAGCCGCAGCAGATGGTTGATCACCGGGTCGGAGGCCAGCCCCAGATAGCTGCCGCGCTGGCCGCGCGCGACCCCCGGATGACGCATCGTGGCGCCCTTCAGATGCGCCTCCCAGATCACCGTGTCGGCGCGCGGCACCCTTGGGGGCACGTCATCGCCCCAGCCGAAGGCCGGGTCCACCACTACCGCCTTCGGCACCGCAAAGGCACTGTCGCGGCTGTCGAGGCTGAGGTCCCCCTTCGGACTGCCGGGCTTGTAGCCCATCACCGCGTCCGACCATTTCAGCCGCCCTTCCAGCGCACGGGCATAAGGGTCCAGCAGCAGCTTGTGCGGGTTGAAGCGATGGCCCTGCTCGGGCGCGTAGGGGCCATGGGCACGATAGCCGTAGACCGCGCCCTCGGTCAGCCCGCCGACATGGATGTGCCAGATGTCGCCGTCGCGGTCGCGCACCGGCAGCCGCGACAGTTCCTTGCGGCCATCGGCCGAGAAGAGGCACAGCTCGATCCGTTCGGCATGGGCCGAGAAGACCGCGAAGTTGACGCCATCGCCGGTCAGCGAGGCGCCCATCGGCCAAGGCTGGCCGGGTGCAACGGCAGGACCGTTGGCGCGGGAGTGGCGGCTGGGGTCGGCGGTGCGGCCAGTCACGCGGTCACCCCTTCTTCAGCCCGGCGTAAAGCGCTGCATAGGCGGCCGCGCTGGCCTCCCAGCCAAGGGGCTGCGCCATGGCGGCTGCCTGCATCCGCGACCAGGCCTTGCGGTCGGCATGAAGCCGGACCATCTGGCGCAACGCCTGGCCAAAGGCCAGCGCATCGGTCGGATGAAAGACGATGCCCGTCGCCACCCCCGCCGCAAGGCTGGCGGGCGTCGCGCCGATCACCGTATCGGCCAGGCCCCCGGTCGCGGCCACCACCGGCAGCGTGCCATAGCGCAGGCCATACATCTGGGTCAGGCCGCATGGCTCGAACCGGCTGGGCACCAGCACGGCATCGGCGCCCTGGAACAGCCGGTGGCTCAGCCCCTCGTCATAGCCGATCTTCGCCGCGACCCGGCCGGGAAAGCGCGCGGCAAGGTCGGTGACCGCTGCCTCGAGTCCCGGATCGCCCGACCCCAGCACGATCAGCCCGCCCCCCGCGGCCACCAACTCCGGCACCACGGCGGGCAGAAGGTCGATCCCCTTCTGGTCGGTCAGCCGGCTGACCACAATCGCCAGCGGTCCCGGCACGTCGACGCCGAATTCGTTTGAAAGGCCAGACCGCGCCGCCGCCTTGCCCGCCATGTCGCGGGCCGAATAGGGGTTTGCACCCTCGACCCCGGGCGACCAGACCGACAGATCGACCCCGTTCAGGATGCCGCTGACCACACCTGCCCGCGCCGCGATCACGCCCTCCAGCCCCATGCCGAACTCGGGGCGCATCAACTCTTCGGCATAACGGGGCGAGACGGTGGTGATCCGGTCGGCGGTGACCAGCCCGGCCTTCAGCGTGGACAGCCCGCCGTAATACTCCAGCGCGCCGGGATGAAAGGCCGAGGCCGGCAGCCGCAAGTCGCCCAGCATTGCCGCCCTCGCCCAGCCCTGAAAGGCGATGTTGTGCACCGTCATCACCGACCGGCAGCCGCCCGACCCGTGATAGGCCAGATAGGCCGGCGCCAGCCCCGCCTGCCAGTCATGCGCATGCAGGACATCCGGCTTCCAGCCGGCCACGCCGTCGCGCGCCAGCGCCGCCGCCACCCAGCTCAGCGCCGCATAGCGCTGCGGATTGTCCGGCCAATCCCCGGCCGGCCCGCCGTAGGGCCCGCCCTCGCGGTCAAAAAGATGCGGCGCATCCAGCAAGAGCACCGACAGGCCATCGACCTCTCCCGCCAGCACCCGCCCCTCGCCGCTCCACAGCGACGCCTCGCGCCAGACCACCGGCCAGCCCTTTGACCGCGCCCGAAGCGCGCGGTAGGCGGGCAACAAGACCCGCATCTCCCAGCCCTGCCCCGCCAGCGCAGCGGGCAGCGCGCCCACCACATCCGCCAGCCCGCCGGTCTTGACCAGGGGCACGCATTCCGACGCGACCGACAGCACCCGCCCCTTCATCTTTGCCCCTTCATCTTGGCTCAAATACTCTGCAGGGGGGTCCGGGGGACGCAAAGTCCCCCCGGCCTCTCCGCCGGGCGCGGCGTTCAGCCGATCGCCTTGGCCCGCGCATCCAGCATAGCCTGCGTGATCAGCACGATGCCAGTCTCGGTGCGGCGAAACCACCTTGCGTCCTCCACCGGGTCCTGCCCCACCACCAGCCCCTCGGGGATCACCACGCCGCTGTCGATCACGCAGTTCTTCAACTCTGCCTTGCGGTTCACCGTCACCCGCGGCAGCGCCACCACATATTCCAACGCACTGAAGGAATGCGTCCGGCACCCGGTGAACAACAAGGAATTGCGCACCTCCGACCCCGAGACGATGCAATCGCCCGAGATCAGCGACGACAGCGCCGAGCCCCTGCGCCCCTCTTCGTTATGGATGAACTTGGCCGGCGGCACGATCTCGGAATAGGTCCAGATCGGCCAGCTCTGGTCATATATGTCCAGCTTCGGCACGAAATCGGTCAGGTCGATATTGGCCTGCCAGAAGGCGTCGATCGTGCCCACGTCGCGCCAGTAGGGTTCCTTCTCCGGCCCCAGGGTCACGCAGCTGTCGGCGAAGCGATGTGCAATCGCCTTGCCGTCTTTCACGATTGCCGGGATCAGGTCATTGCCGAAATCATGGCTGGAATTGCCGTCCACCATGTCGCGCAAGAGAAGGTCGCGCAGGAAGGCCCAGTCGAAGACATAGATCCCCATCGATGCCAGCGCATGCGCCGGATCGCCCGGAATGGCCGGCGGGTCCTTCGGCTTTTCCAGGAAATCCGTTATCCGCATGGTCTTGTCGACATGCATCACGCCGAAGGCCGTCGCTTCCATCCGCGGCACGGTCAGGCAACCGATGGTCACATCCGCCCCGGTCTCGACGTGCTGCTGCAGCATCATCTCGTAATCCATCTTGTAGATGTGATCGCCGGCCAGGATCACCACATACTTGATGCGGTAGCTGTCGATGATGTCGATGTTCTGCGCCACCGCATCGGCCGTGCCGCGATACCAGTTCACCTCGTCCATCCGCTGGCTGGCGGGCAGGATGTCCAGGTATTCGTTGCGTTCGGCCCGGAAGAAGTTCCAGCCGCGCTGGACGTGGCGGATCAGGGAATGCGCCTTGTATTGCGTGGCGATCGCCATCTTGCGGATGCCCGAGTTCAGCGCGTTCGACAGCGCGAAGTCGATGATCCGGGTCTTGCCGCCGAAATAGACCGCCGGCTTCGCCCGCCGGTCGGTCAGCTCTTTCAACCGGCTGCCGCGCCCCCCCGCCAGCACGAAGGCCATGGCCTGCGCCGACAGCCTCTGGTTCGGTCTTGCCTCCATTGCGTCTTCCCCCGGACAATCGGCGCCTTACGCCTGTTTCAGATAGACCGCCGACAAGGGCGGCAAGGTGACCAGCGCCGATTGCGCCCGCCCGTGATGAGCCTGCGGTTCTGCCGCCACCCCGCCCAGATTGCCCCGGTTGCCGCCGCCATAAAGGCCCGCATCGGTGTTCAGCACCTCTTGCCACTGCCCGGGCGCGGGCAAGCCCAGACGGTAGCTGCGTTCGACCGGCGTCATGTTGACCGCGACCGCCACCATCGCATCATCAGCGCGACCCTGGCGAAGCCAGGCATAGACCCCGCCTCGGCATCGTTCGACTCGATCCACTCGAACCCTTCGGGGCGGCAATCATTGACATGCAGCGCGGGCGTTTCGCGGTAAAGCCGGTTCAGATCGCGGACCAGCGCCTGCACGCCCTTGTGGGCTGGGTCGTCCAGCTGGTGCCAGTCCAGGCTCTGGTCATGGTTCCATTCCGCGCCCTGGGCGAACTCCTGGCCCATGAACAGCAGCTTCTTGCCCGGATGGCCCCACATGAAGCCATAGTAAGCCCGCAGGTTGGCGAATTTCTCGGCGCCGCTGCCCGGCATCTTGCCCAGCATGCTGCCCTTGCCATGCACCACCTCGTCATGGCTGATCGGCAGGATGTAGTTCTCGGACCAGGCGTAGTGCAGCCCGAAGGTCATCTGGTGGTGGTGATACTTGCGGTAGATCGGGTCTTTCTGGATGTAGCTGAGGGTATCGTTCATCCAGCCCATGTTCCACTTGAAGCCGAAGCCCAGGCCGCCGTGGTCGACAGGCCGCGACACGCCGGGAAAGGCGGTGCTTTCCTCGGCCACCGTCATCACGCCGGGGCATGTCCCATAGGCGGTGATGTTCATCGCGCGCAGCATGGCGATGGCCTCGTAATTCTCGCGCCCGCCGTCGCGGTTGGGGATCCACTCGCCGTCGCGGCGCGAGTAATCGCGGTAGAGCATCGACGCCACCGCATCTACCCGAAGCCCGTCAACGTGGTATTCCTCCAGCCAATACAAGGCGTTGGAAACCAGGTAGTTCTGCACCTCGGCCCGGCCGTAGTTGTAGATCAGGGTGTTCCAGTCCTGATGAAAGCCCTCGCGCGGGTCTTCGTGTTCATAAAGCGCGGTGCCGTCGAACCGCGCCAGCCCATGCGCATCGCTGGGGAAATGGCCCGGCACCCAGTCAAGGATCACCCCCAGCCCCTTGCGGTGCGCGGCATCGACAAGGGCGCGGAACTCCGATGGCGTGCCGTGGCGGATGGTGGGGGCAAACATGCCCACCGGCTGATAGCCCCAGCTGCCGTCGAACGGAAACTCGGAAACCGGCAGGCATTCGATATGGGTGAACCCCATGTCCGGCGTAATCGACCAGTTGCCCGGCCAGTTCGTCATAACTCAGCATCCGCCCGCCCGGCGCGCGTCGCCACGACCCCAGATGCACTTCGTAAACGCTGATCGGCGCGTCGATGTTCTGCCGTGCGCCGCGGCCCGCCATCCAACTGGAATCGCGGAATTCCCCGCTGATCCGCCGCACCACCGAGGCATTCGCCGGAGGATGCTCGGACCCGAAGCCCACCGGATCGGCCTTCAGCGGCAGCAATGCGCCGCGGGGGCCGCGGATTTCGTATTTGTAGGCCTCGCCCTCGGTCAGGCCGGGGATGAAGGTCTCCCAAACCCCGGTCGCGCCGCGCCGCCGCATCGGATGGCGCCGCCCGTCCCAGATGTTGAACCCGCCGACGACAGAGACCCTTTCCGCATTCGGCGCCCAGACGGCGAAATGCACGCCCACCACGCCCTCATGGGTCAGGCAATGCGCACCCAGGGCATGCCAGAGCCGTTTGTGCGTGCCCTCGCCCAGCAGGTATTCGTCCAACTCGCCCAAGACCGGGCCAAAGCGGAACGGGTCGTCGAAGTCCCATTCCGCGCCGGCGCCCTGGGCCCGCAGGCGATAGGGCCTTTCTTCGCCACAGGATGCGTGAAAAGGCCCGGAATGCCTGGGTAAGCTGCGGCTTCCAAGCCTTTTTCCCGATCAGCAGCCACAGCCGATCCGCCCCCGGCACGAAGGCCGTGACCAGCCAGCCATCGCCCCGCTTTTGCGGGCCAAGCACGGAAAACGGATCGCCATGGCGGCCCTCGGCAATCGCGCGGGCGGTGCCTTCGTCCAGCAGCTGCTCAGCCATGCGCCTCCCCTTTCCTAGGCCGCGCCTAAAGCGCAGGCGTCACGTCCCAGATGTCCCTTCATATAGCCCCGGATCGTGCGATCCGACGAAAAGAACCCCGACCGCGCGGTGTTCAGCGCGGCCATCCGCAGCCAGCGGTCGCGGTCGGCGTAGGCCTGCGACACCTGCCCCTGCGCCGCATGATAGGCGTCGAAATCCGACGCGACGAGGAAATAGTCGCCGTGCCAGACGCCATTCACCAGACCATGATAGCGGTCGGGCTCATCGGGGCTGAACCGCCCCTCGGCGATCATCTGCAAGACAGCCTGCAAGGCCGGGCTGGCCTCGATCGCCTTGCGGGACTGGTCGGGGTCTTCGCGGCGCCTGGCCACCTGCTCGGCGGTCAGCCCGAACAGGAAGAAGTTGTCGGCCCCCACTTCCTGCAATATCTCGACATTCGCGCCATCCAGCGTGCCGATGGTCGGCGCGCCGTTCATCATGAATTTCATGTTGCCGGTGCCCGAGGCCTCTTTGCCGGCAGTGGAGATCTGTTCGCTGAGGTCCGAGGCCGGGATCAGCCGCTCCGCCATCGAGACGTTGTAATTCGGCGGATAGACGATCTTGAGCAGGTCGCCGACCACCGGATCAGCATTAACAACCGCCGCCACGTCATTGATAAGCCTGATGATTTCCTTTGCCACCGCATAGCCCGGCGCGGCCTTGCCGCCGAAGATGCGCAGCCTTGGCACCGGGTTCGCAACCACACCGGACCGCAGGCCGTGCCAATGCGCGATGCATTCCAGGATGTTCATCAGCTGGCGCTTGTATTCGTGGATGCGCTTGACCTGGACATCGAACAAGGCATCGGGCGAAACCTGCACCCCGAACGCCTGCCCGATCCAGTTCGACACTGCAACCTTGTTCGCCCGCTTGGCCGTATCGAAGCGGCCGCGGAAACCGGCATCATCGACATGGCGTTCCAGCCCGCGCAGACGGTCCAGATCATCCTCCCAGCCTGCACCCACCGTCTCGGTGATCAGCCCCGCCAGCGGCCGGTTGCACATCTTCAGCCAGCGCCGCGGGGTGACGCCATTGGTCTGGTTGACGATACGGTCGGGGTGCAACCGGTGCAGTTCGGGGAACAGGGTCGCCTTCACCAGATCGGTATGCAGCGCCGAGACGCCATTGACCTTGTGCGCCATCACGAAGGCCAGCTCGCCCATCCGCACCTCATGATGCTTGACGATGCCGACATGATGCGGCCGGTTCGGATGGGCCCGGCGGTGCCAGCTGTCGATCCGCTCGACGATCTGCATGTGGCGCGGCAGGACGGTGCCGAAGGTGAAGGTGGCCCATGTCTCCAGCGCCTCGGGCAGAAGCGTGTGGTTGGTGTAGCCAAGGCAGGCCCGCGCGGTGTCGAGCGCGTCATCGAACGCCATGCCGTGAACGTCCGACAGCAGGCGGACCAGCTCTGGCCCGGCGATCGCCGGGTGGGTGTCGTTCATCTGGATGGCGACATGCGCTGGCAGGGCGCGCAAGTCGGACTGCGCCGAGAGATAGCGGCGCAGGATGTCTTGCAGCGCGGCCGAGGTCAGGAAGAACTCCTGCTTTAACCGCAGCTCCTTGCCCTGATAGGTGGTGTCATCAGGATAGAGCACGCGGGACAGCGTGCGGGCCAGCGCCTCGGGTTCGGCCGCTGCGGCATAGTCGCCCCGGTTGAACCGCTCCAGGTCGAACAGCGTCGTGGGCTTGGCCGCCCAAAGCCGCAAGGTGTTGGCCCAGCGACCCTGCCAGCCGATGACCGGGGTGTCATGCGCCTCGGCCAGAACGGTTTCGCCGGGCACCCAGACCTCGCGGCCGCCCTGGGTTTCGACATGGCCCTTGAAGCCGATGGTGTAGGCGCTTTCGGGGCGCGGAAATTCCCAGGGGTTCGACTGGCTCAGCCAGTCTTCCGGGGTTTCCACCTGGCGCCCGCCCTCGAACCGCTGGCGAAACAGGCCGTGTTCATAGCGGATGCCGTAGCCGTAGGCCGGGCAGCCCAGCGTTGCCATCGATTCCATGAAGCAGGCCGCCAGCCGGCCAAGCCCGCCGTTGCCCAGCGCCGCGTCCGGCTCTTCGCCCGCCAGCACGCGGAAATCCTGCCCCACTTCGGCCATCGCCGCTTCGACCGTGTCGGTCAGGCCGAGGTTCACCGTGGCATCTTGCAGGATACGGCCGATCAGGAACTCCATCGACAGGTAGTAGACACGCTTGCGGCCTTCGGCCCAGGTGCGGCGGGTCGAGGCGAACCAGGGCCCGACGATGCGGTCGCGGATGGCAAAGGACAGCGCCATGCGCCAGTCGTAATGGCTGGCGGTGGACTCGTCCTTGCCCAGCGTATAGGTCAGGTGCCGCTGGATGTCGGCCTTCAGAAGGTTCGGGGTCAGGCTCAGGTCGGTCACGCGGCGTTCCGTCTTGTCAGTGGCGTTTGTGGGGGCGTCTGCGGGCGTCTTTGGTTCCGCCTGGACCCGAACAAGTCAGGGTCAAGCGGGGCGTCACGGACTGGCGGTCTTGTCGGCGCAGTCGCTCAAACCGCTTTACTGTTACCGCAAACATCAGGCATCTACAAAGGAAACTTCTCGCGCCAAACCGATGAAATCGACCGACCAAAGCGCTTTGAGGTCCTGCGCCGCCAGAAAACCTTGGCCGGAAACGCAAACTGCGGCGTGCAGATCCGGCGCCCCGGTGTCGGCGTTGCCACGTGACAGCCGGGGATCGGGACGAAACGACGCATCCTGAGTGCAACAAAAACTGCCCTTGCAGCTGCGCAATCTGATCTGGATCAAGTCTGCCGCCCGGTTTCACGCGCATTCTTTGCCCAAACAGCAAGGAATCCGTCGCCATGCGTCTGACCACACGAACCAACCTCGCCATGCGCACGCTGATGTTCTGCGCCGTCAACCCCGGCCGGATCGTGCGCCGGCAAGAGGTGGCCGCGGCCTGCAACGGCTCGGAAAACCATCTGGCGCAGGTGATCCACCTGCTGGCGCAGAAGAAATTCCTGCACACCATCCGCGGCCGTGCCGGCGGCCTGCAATTGGGTCGCGCGCCCGAGACGATCACCGTGGGCGAGGTCTTTCGCGCCTTCGAGGCGCCACTGCCCTTTGCCGAATGCTTTGCCGGAGATGCCAACGACTGCCCGCTGTTTGCGGCCTGCCGGCTGAAATGCCTGCTCGCCGACGCGCTGGCGGCCTTTTATGCCAAGCTCGATTCGGTGACCGTGGCGGATCTGGTCGACGCGAACGGCGATCTGGAAGTCATCCTGAAAGTCGCCTGAGCCCGCCCGCAACAGCCGCCCCCGTAACCGCCTTGCGAGCCGCCCTCAGGCGCACTCGCCCCTTGCGGCCAGCCCTGACAGGATCGGGCAATCGGGCCGCCCGTCGCCGGCACAGGCCTGCACCAGGTCGCCCAGCGTTGCCTCCATCGCCCGCAGTTCCGTGATCTTCGCGGCGATCTGGTCCAGGTGCCGCCGCGCCAGCGCCTTCACATCCGCACTTGCCCGGCCCTTGTCTTCGTAAAGCGCCAGCAGCGCCCGGCAATCCTCGATCGAAAAGCCCAGGGATCGCGCCCGGCCGATGAAGGCCAGCTTGTGCAGGTCGGTCTCGCGGAACTGGCGATAGCCGTTCTGGCCGCGCAGGGGGAGGATCAGACCGATCTCTTCGTAGTAGCGGATGGTCTTGGCCGGCAGTCCGGCCCGCGCGCCGACTTCGGAAATGTTCATCCCTGCACCCCTTTCAGCCGCAAGGCATTCGACAGCACAAAGACCGACGACAACGCCATCGCCCCGGCCCCCAGCATCGGCGAGATCTGCGGCCCGCCAAACGGCACCAGCACGCCCGCAGCCACCGGGATCAGCGCGATGTTGTAGCCGAAAGCCCAGGCCAGGTTCTGCCGGATGTTGCGCATCACCGCGCGGCTGAGCCGGATCGCGCTGACGACGGCGCGCGGGTCGCCCCGCATCAGAACGACGTCGCCCGCCTCGATCGCCACATCCGTCCCGGTGCCCATGGCGATGCCGACTTCGGCCGCCGCCAAGGCCGGCGCATCGTTGATGCCGTCGCCGACGAAAGCGCCGCCGATCCGGCGCACCAGCTCCAGCTTGCCTTCGGGCAGCACGCCTGCATGCACCTGCGCGATGCCAAGTCCCGCCGCCACCGCCCCGGCCGCCGCAGGCGTATCGCCCGAGATCATCGCCGCCCCAACGCCCAGTTCCGCCAGATCGGCCACCGCCGCCGCCGCGCCGGGTTTCACCTGATCGGCCACGGTGATCAGACCCTGAACCTTGCCACCCCGCGCAACGAAAACCACGCTTTGCCCCAGGCCCGCAGCCACGGCGGCCGTCCGTGCCAGATCATCGGGAACAGCGTCAAACATCCGGGCCGCGCCGACGGCCACCTTCGCCCCATCCACCACCGCCTCGGCCCCGAAGCCGGGGCTGGCGGTGAAATCGCTTGCATCCGGCGGATCCACCGCTGCGGCCACGATCGCCGCCGCCAGCGGATGTTCAGACTGCCCTTCGACCGCCGCCGCCATCGGCAGCACCCAGTCCGGACCATGCACCGCCACCACGCGCGGGCGCCCTTCGGTCAACGTGCCGGTCTTGTCGAACGCCACAGCCTGAACGGCCGCCAGCCGCTGCAAGGCGTCGCCGCGCCGGAACAAGACCCCCAACTCCGCCGCCCGGCCGCTGCCGACAAGGATCGACACCGGCACCGCCAGCCCCATCGCGCAAGGGCAGGCGATGATCAGCACCGACACCCCCGCCACCATCGCCCGTGCCACATCGCCGGTGGCTGCCAGCCAGACCGCCGCCGCCGCCATGGCCATCGCCATAACCGCGGGCACGAACCACAACGTCACCCGGTCGACCAGCGCCTGCACCGGCAGCTTGGTGCCCTGCGCCTCCTCGACCATGGCGACGATCCGGGCCAGCACCGTGGCCGCGCCCACCGCCTGCACCTCCACCTCCAGCGCGCCGGTGCCGTTGACCGTGCCGCCGGTCACCCCTGTCGCCGAACGCCTTGGCCACCGGCAGCGGCTCTCCTGTCAGCATCGCCTCGTCCACCGACGAGCGACCCTGAACCACCACGCCGTCCACCGGAACCCGCTCGCCGGGCCGCAAGGCAAGGCGCATCCCCGGCAGAAGGCTGGCCACCGGCACCTCCTGCCCGCCCACCAGACGTGCGACCTTCGGCTGCAGCCCCACCAGCCGTTCTATCGCCGCACCCGCCCGCCCCCGCGCCCGCGCCTCCAGCGCCCGGCCCAGCAGGATCAGCGTCACGATCACCGCCGCTGCCTCGAACCAGACCGACCGGCTTTCCGGCGGGATCAGGCCTGGCGCAAACACCACCAGCGTGGAGAAGCCCCAGGCCGCCAGGGTGCCAAGCGCGACCAGCGAATTCATGTCCGGTGCTGCGCGCAGAAGCGCCGGGAGGCCCTTGGCATAGAATCGCCGGCCCGGCCCGGCCAGCACCGCCGTGGTCAGCGCGAATTGGGCCAGCCAAAGCGGCCAGGTGCCGATCTGCCCATGCAGCCAGTGGTGAAAGGCCGGCACCAGATGCCCGCCCATCTCGGCCAGGAACACCGGCAGGGGCAGCACGGCGGCAAGCGCAAAGGCCCGCCACAGCGCACGCTCTTCCGCCTGCGGATCGACCGGCCGCGCCGCTTCCAGCGGGCTGGCCGCATAGCCCGCCCGCGTCACCGCCGCCGCCATCGAGACCGGATCGGCGCGGTCCCAGACCGTCACCTTCACCTGCCGCGTCGCCAGATTGGCCACCGCCGCGGCAACGCCGGGCCGCGCCTTCAGAACCCGCTCCACCCGCCCGGTGCAGGACGCACAGGTCATCCCCTCGACCGCCAGTGTCACCACTTCCGGCGCCACCGGATAGCCGGCCCTGGCCAGCGCCGCGGCCATCGCCTCGGGCGTCGCCGGGGGGGCATAGGTTGCCGTGGCCTCGCCCGTGCCGAAGTTGGCGCTTGCAACGGTGACGCCGGGCACGGTGGTCAGCGCGCGTTCCACCCGCCCGACGCAAGAGGCGCAGCTCATCCCGTCCAGGCGGAAGCGGATGGTCCGGGCGGTTTCCGAACCGGCGATTTCGGCGGCAGCGTTCATGGCAGACTCCTTTGCCTTTCCATATGGGCCTTCCAGTGACAGGAAGGTCAAGCCCGCAACGTCCCCGCAACCTCCCCGCATCCCCCCTTGACCTTCCCCCGGCAGGAAGGCCCATATCGTCGCCAAGAAGGAGCAAGCCATGACAACCCTCAGCGTTCCCGACATGTCCTGCGGCCATTGCAAGGCCAGCATCGAAGCCGCCCTTTCCCCCATCGCGGAAAGGGTCGAGGTCGACCTTGCCGCCCGCAAGGTCCGTGTTGAGGGGGCCCCGCCCGAAGCACTGCTGAAGGCGCTTGATGCGATCGGATTTCCCGCAACCGTGCTGGACTGACCCTGTGGCAGATGCCGCACATGTGATCGGCCTTGCCGCATTGGTGCCGCAAGCCTGACTTGCCGATGCCATTTGCAACAGGCAAATGAAGGTTGTGCGACCCAAGAGCCAGAAGCGGAGCAGTCACATGGCCACGTCACAACCCCAGCAAGGCGGCACTTCGACGTCGCCGCAGCAACAGCAGCAGCCCCAACAACAACAACAGCAGGGCAGCGCGCCCCAGCCGCAACAGGGCAAGCCGGTCTTCAAGGACTGGGCGTCGATCTGACCGCCCGCTTGCCGGGACCGGCGCGTCGGCTGTAGGCTGACGGGACTGCCCCAGGGCAGCGAACCCTGCCCCTGTACCTGCGCCCGAGCCCGCCTCCATGACCGACCCCGTCTCGATTATCCCCAACCTTGGCCCCGCGTCCGAGGTGGCCTTTGCCCGCGCCGGTATCCACACGGCCGCCGAATTGCGCGCGCTTGGTGCGGACGAGGCCTATCGCCGCCTGCTCCTGTCGGGCAATGCGCCGCATTTCATCGGCTATTATGTGCTGGTGATGGGGCTGCAGGGCCGACCGTGGAACGATTGCCAGGGCGAGGAGAAAAAGGCCCTGCGGGAGCGGTTCGACGCGCTCAAGGCCAGCCTTCAGGGGTCAAAGGAAAAGGGCCGCTCCGATCTGGAGACGGCCCTGTCGTTTTTCGGCGTGGTGGAACGCCGGGACTAGGTGCCAAAATCCCTGCTCAAGGGTTTTGGCCCCGGCCGATCCGTCAGCCCACCAGTTCAAGCCCCGAGAAGAAGAACGCGATTTCGCGCGCGGCCGAGGCCGGGCTGTCCGAGCCATGCACCGAATTCTCGCCCTTCGACAACGCGAATTCCTTGCGGATGGTGCCCGCATCGGCCTGGGCCGGATCGGTCGCGCCCATCACTTCGCGGTTCTTCGCAATCGCGCTGTCGCCTTCCAGCACCTGCACCACCACCGGCTCGGAGGCCATGAAGCTGCACAGCTCGCCATAGAAAGGGCGTTCCTTGTGCTCGGCGTAGAAGGCGCCGGCCTGGTCCATCGACAGGTGGATGCGCTTGGAGGCGACGACACGCAGGCCAGCCTCTTCGAACTTGGCAACGATCTTGCCGGTCAGGTTGCGCTTGGTCGCATCGGGTTTGATGATCGACAGGGTGCGTTCGGTGGCCATCGGGCTCTCCATTCGGGTTGGGGCCTGGGTCGGCCCTTGGTCGGATGGCCGGGCTGCTAGCACGCGCCGGGGGCAAAGAAAAGGTGGGGGCGCTGCCCCCGACCCGGCCTTGCCGGGCCTCCCCCGGGATATTTGCGCACAGAGGAAGGCAGGAAGGATTGACGCCCCCGCCGGCTTGCGCCATCCCCTGCGCCATGCTGCGGATCGAAGACATCACCTATTCCGTCGAAGGCCGTCCCCTGTTCGAGGGCGCCTCGGCGACCATTCCCGAAGGCCACAAGGTCGGCCTCGTCGGCCGCAACGGCACCGGCAAGACCACGCTCTTCCGGCTGATCCGGGGCGAGCTGGCACTGGAGGGCGGCCGTATCCAGCTGCCCGCACGCGCCCGCATCGGTGGTGTGGCGCAAGAAGTGCCGTCGTCCGGGATCTCGCTTCTCGACACCGTCCTTGCTGCCGATACCGAACGCGCCAGCCTGCTGGCCGAGGCCGAAAGCGCCACCGACGCGCATCGCATTGCCGAAGTGCAGGCGCGCCTCACCGACATCGACGCCTGGTCGGGCGAGGCGCGCGCCGCCTCGATCCTGCGCGGCCTCGGCTTTCCGCCCGATCAGCAGCTGATGCCCTGCTCGGCCTTCTCGGGCGGGTGGCGGATGCGGGTGGCGCTGGCGGGGGTGTTGTTTGCACAGCCCGATTATCTGCTGCTGGACGAGCCGACCAACTATCTGGATCTGGAAGGTGCGCTCTGGCTGGAAGCCTACCTGCGCGACTATCCGCACACCGTCATCATCATCTCCCACGACCGCGGCCTGCTGAACCGCGCCGTGACCGGCATCCTGCATCTCGAAGACCGCAAGCTGACCTATTACACCGGCCCCTACGACACCTTCGCCGAGACCCGCGCCGCCCGCCTGGCGGTGCTGAACGCCGAGAACCGCAAGGCCCAGGCGCGGCGCGACCACCTGCAGGCCTTCGTCGACCGCTTCCGCTACAAGGCGTCGAAGGCCAAGCAGGCCCAGTCGCGGTTGAAGATGATCGAGCGGCTGAAATTCGCCACCACGCCGCAAGAGGCGGCGCTGACGCGGTTTTCCTTCCCCGAACCGGAAGAGCTGTCGCCGCCGATCCTGACGCTGGAAAGTGTCGCCACCGGCTATGGCGGCCCGCTTGTGCTGAAGCGGCTTTCCCTGCGCATCGACCAGGACGACCGGATCGCCCTTTTGGGCCGCAATGGCGAAGGGAAATCCACGCTTTCCAAGCTATTGGCGGGCAAACTTCATGCAATGGAGGGCCGGTTGCACCGGTCCTCGAAACTGCGCATCGGCTATTTCGCCCAGCATCAGGTGGATGAGCTGCATATCGACGAGACGCCCCTGCAGCACGTCCAGCGCCTGCGCCCGACCGAGCAGCAGGCCCGCCTGCGCGCCCGCCTTGCAGGTTTCGGCCTGATGGCCGATCAGGCGGAAACCGTCGTCGGCCGCCTGTCGGGCGGGCAGAAGGCGCGGCTTTCGCTGCTCCTGGCCACCATCGACGCGCCGCATCTGCTGATCCTGGACGAACCGACCAACCACCTGGATATCGAATCCCGCGAAGCGCTGGTCGACGCGCTGACCGAATATCCGGGCGCGGTGATCCTGGTCAGCCACGACATGCACCTTCTGTCGCTTGTCGCCGACCGGCTCTGGCTGGTGAAATCCGGCAGCGTCACCCCCTATGACGACGACCTCGAGACCTACCGGCGCCAGTTGCTGTCGGGCGACGAAGACGTGAGGCAGCCGGCAAGACCGGCCGAGAAGCCGAAGAAGGCCAGCCGCGACGATCTGCTGGCGCTGAAGGCCGAGGTCCGCAAATGCGAGGAACGGCTGGCGAAGCTGAACGACATGCGCAGCAAGCTGGCGACCAAACTGGCCGACCAGGAGCTTTACGAGCCCGCCCGCAAGGGAGAGCTGGAAACCTGGAACCGCAAATATGCCGAAGTGATGGAAGGCCTCGACCGGGCCGAGGAGATGTGGCTGGCCGCGCAAGGCAAGCTGGAGATGGCGGAGGCCTGAGATGCCGATGCCCTGGACCTACCGACAATCCAGCCGCGAATGGCAGGCCTTCCTGGCAGACTCCCGCGACGCAATGGACCTGAGTTCCGACAACGCCGCCTTCACCGCCGTCGAAGGGGTCTTTCGCGCCTTCCGCCGCCGCCTCACGCCGCAACAGGCCATCGACTTCGCCCAGGTTCTGCCCGCCACCATGCGCGCCCTTTTCGTGGCCGACTGGCAGTTGACCGAGCCCCCCCGGTACCCGCCCCGACTGGACGGCAGAAGCCCGCGCCTTGCGCCCCCGCCATGACCAGACCCCGCCGCATTGCATCGAAGCCACCGCACTCGCCCTGCGCAAGGCCATCCCGCGCGAAGACCTCGACCTCGCCCACCTGCCCGCCTTCGCACTCGATTTCTGATCCACCCCCGACACCGACCCCGCCACCCTTGGGCCGAGCATCGTCTGATCTTCATCTTGGCAGAAATACTCCGGGGGCGCGGGGGCTGGCCCCCGCTTCCGCATGTTCCGCTTTCCAAAGACCGGCATGGCGCGCTAGCCTGCCGGCGACCGGAGAAACCATGCCCGAGACCGCCTTCCTGATTACCGCCTTCGCCACGCTCTTCGTGGTGATCGACCCGCCGGGGCTGGTGCCGATGTTCATCGCCCTGACCCGCGGCATGGCGGCTGAAAGGCGCCACGCCATGGCACAGCGCGCCTGCATCATCGCCACGGCCCTGCTGACCGCCTTCGGCCTGTTCGGCGAATCCATCCTCGGGTTCATCGGCATCTCGATGTCCGCCTTCCGGATCGCGGGGGGCATATTGCTGTTCCTTACCGCCCTCGACATGCTGTTCGAACGCCGCACCCAGCGCCGCGAGGGCCAGCAGGCCGAGCCCGACCATGACCCTTCGGTCTTTCCGCTGGCGACACCGCTGATCGCCGGACCGGGGGCGATCGCAACGATGATCCTGCTGGTCGGCCAATCGGGGCCGGGCTGGCAGGGCACCACCTGGGTGATCGGTCTGCTGTTCGTGATGATGGCCGTGACCTTCGCCTTTCTGCTCGCCTCGCCGCCCCTGGAGCGGATGCTGGGCCGCACCGGCGTGATCGTGATCACCCGGCTTCTGGGGATGCTGCTTGCCGCCCTGTCGGTGCAGTTCGTGATCGACGGGGTCAGGCAGACCGGGCTGATCGGCTGACCCTTCCAACCTTTCTCGAAAGACCCCATATTCCTCCGAGGGAACGGGAAAACCGCATGGACGGCGATATCATTGCAAGGCTCGGCTACCTGGCGCTGCTGCTGGCGGCGGTCGGCGGCTGGGTGATCGTTGAATACCGCCGTCGAATGGGCCAGGCGCTGCGCACCGCCGCGGCCTGGGGGTTGATCTTCATCGGCGTGATGACCGGATACGCGCTTTGGCAGGATATCCGCACCGATGTGATCCCCAGCCAACTGGTAACGGCCTCGGGCACAGTGGAACTGCCACGCGCCGCGGACGGGCATTACTACGCCACCCTCACCGTGAACGGCGCGCCGATCCGCTTCATGGCCGATACCGGCGCTACCAACATGGTGCTGTCGCAAGACGACGCCCGGCGCATCGGCATCGACCCCGAGGGCCTGCTTTACCTCGGCCAGGCCTCGACAGCCAACGGCATCGTGCGCACGGCACGGGTGACGCTGGACAGCGTCGACTTCGGCCCGTTCAGCGATGCTCCCTTTTCGGCCTGGGTGAACGACGGCGAGATGGAGGGATCGCTGCTCGGCATGGATTACCTCGGCCGGTTCCGGATCGAGATCGCCGGCGACCGGATGATCCTCAGCCGCTGAGACCGGTGAAGCAATTGCGCGCCTGCCGGCGCAAGTCGTTTCCTTTGCAGAGCGCGCGCCCGGATCCGACCGGAGACAATGGGGGCCCTGCCCCCATACCCCCGGAGTATTTCTGCCAAGATGAAGCGGGAAGACCCTTCATCTTGGCAAAGTACTCCCGCGCGGCGCGCATCGCCCGAGCCGGTTGGCGCGCCGCGCCAGAGGCGAGGCAAAGGACTTGCAGTCGCGCGCGCATGCGCGACTGCACGATATCCTCACCGCTCTCAGCCCGCGCTGCTTTCGGCCTTCTTCTCCCACCGGCCCGAGGCGTCGTTCCAGTATTGGGCCGCAAGGCCTGCGGTCGTCACCGCCTTCCATTCGGTCCGCGCGGCCTCGACCTGCGTCTCGTCGCCGTCTTCGAATAGAAGCCAAACCCGTTCCATCGCCTGAGCCTCTTGCGGATCGACCTTCAGCGCCCCCAGCAGCATCACCGCCCGCGCCCCGTTCACCGCCGCACCCTGGCCCAGCAGCACCGGCTGATCGGCGTCATTCGTGCCGCCCTCCAGCCCATGCGGCAGGAACCCGTCTTCCGGGCCCAGCCACAGCCTTTTGTCCAGCCGTTCCAGCCCGATCCGGTCGGCCGCCCGCAGCATCACCCGCCAACCCTGCGCCAGCGCGCGGGGCAGCAGCATCGACACCGCCTCATCCACCGAGGACCGGGTCAGGTGATAGAACATCACGGTGCCCATGAGGGCTATTTCGCCCCGCCCCTGGCCTCGTATTTCTCGGCGATCAGCCGGTTCAGCGCCATCACGCCCCATCCTGTCGCGCCTTTGGGCGCAAGCGCAAGGTCGGCCTTCACCAGCGCCGTCCCGGCGATATCCAGATGGCACCACGGCACCTCGGACTTGACGAAACGCGCCAGGAACTGCGCCGCCGTGATCGCCCCCCCGTCGCGGCCGCCGACATTCATCATGTCGGCGACGCGCGATTTCAGCTTGGCGTCATAGGCCTCGCCCATCGGCATCCGCCAGGCCCCCTCGCCCTCGACCGCCGCCGCCTTCAGGAAGGCGTTGCACAGATCGTCGCTGTTGGAAAAGACGCCGGTATTCTCATGCCCCAGCGCGATGATGATCGCGCCAGTCAGGGTGGCCAGGTTGATCATGCCCGAGGGCCTGAAGCGTTCCTGAGCATACCACAGCACATCGGCCAGCACGAGACGACCTTCGGCGTCGGTATTGATCACCTCGATCGTGTCGCCCTTCATCGATCTGACCACGTCACCTGGCCGCTGCGCACGGCCGTCCGGCATGTTCTCGACCAGCCCGACCAGCCCGACCACATTGGCACGGGCCTTGCGCAGGGCGAGCGTGCGCATGACACCCGCCACCACGCCGGCGCCCCCCATGTCCATCGTCATCTCTTCCATGCCCGCCGCCGGCTTGATCGAGATGCCGCCGGTGTCGAACACCACGCCCTTGCCGACCAGCGCGAAAGGCGCTTCGCCCTTCGGCCCGCCCTTCCACTGCATCACCACAACCTTCGAGGGACTTTCCGAGCCCTGGCCGACGCCCAGAAGCGCGCCCATGCCCAGCTTGAGCAACTCGTCCTCTTCAAGGATCTCGACCTCCAGGCCCAGTTCGTGCATCGCGGCCAGCCGGGCGGCGAAATCATGCGTGGTCAGCACGTTGGCCGGCTCGTTGACCAGATCGCGGGTGAAGAACACGCCCTCGGCCACCGCCGCCATCGGTGCGGCCTCGGCCGCCACCGCCTCGGGTGCGGCGACCATCATCGCAACCGGTCCCTTGGCGGTCTGCTCGCCGGTCTTGTGGGCGGTGAAGTCATAGGCCCGCAACGCCAGGCCAAAGGCGACCTCCGCCGCACGCGGGTGGCTTTCGGCCAGAACCAGCGTCGCGGCGGCGCCCAGCGCGCGGCCCATCGCGCCGCCGGCCTTGCGGGCACTGGCGGAATCGGTGCGCTTGGGCAGGCGGACCAGTTGCACGGCCTCGCAGGCCAGGCCCGAGGGGAAGGCCAGTTCCATCGCCTCGCCCGGCTTCAGCTTGCCGAAGCCCGCCGAGGCCAGCGCCCTGGACAGCGCGCCCTTCGTCGCCCGGTCCAGCCGCCGCGCCGCGGGCGTCAAGGCACCCGGCGCATCGGCCAATAGGGCTATGCGGCCTTCCTGCGCCACCAGCTGGTCAAGATCGGTTTCCACAAAGCGGATCGGAACGGGTTGGGTCATCTTTTTGCCTTCGCGGTGGTGTCCTTGCCCCCGCACCGCCTGTCACAGGATCGGCAAGGGCCCGCCGCCACGCTACAGATTGCCCGGCCTCTTTGCCAGATACCAGTTTTCGCCCCCCCGATAATCCGTTAGGGTCCGACCCAACATCTTGTGGAGGAATTGGCCGGCGTGTCGAGATTCGACCGTTACTTGTTGTCGCAACTGCTTGCGCTCTTCGGCTTTTTCAGCCTCGTCCTGGTGGCCGTCTATTGGGTCAACCGGGCCGTCGGGCTGTTTGATGAGCTGATCGGCGACGGCCAGTCTGCGCTTGTCTTCGTGGAATTCTCGCTGCTCACGCTGCCCAACGTGATCCGCCTCGTGCTGCCGATCTCGGCCTTCGCGGCCTGTGTCTATGCCGTCAACCGGCTGACCCAGGAAAGCGAGCTGGTGGTGATGCAGGCCACCGGCTTTTCCGCCTTCCGGCTGGCGCGTCCGGTACTTTACTTCGGCGTGACCGTCGCGGTGATGGAACTGGTTCTCGTGCATGTGCTGGTGCCGGCAAGTCAGACCCGGCTGGCCGAGCGCAGTGCCGAAGTGTCGGAAAACATCACCTCGCGGTTCCTGAACGAGGGCCGCTTCATGCACCCGGCAAAGGGTGTCACGCTGTACATCCGCGAGATCACGCCGCTGGGCGAGCTGGAAGACATCTTCCTGTCCGACGAACGCGGCACCGGCGAGCGGCTGATCTACACCGCCGAGCGCGCGCTTCTGGTGCGCGGCGAGACCGGTCCAAGCCTGGTCATGCTGGACGGCGTGGCGCAGCGGCTGTCGCGCAGTGACGAACGGCTGGCCGTCACCCGCTTCAGCGATTTCGCCATGGACCTCGCGGGGGGTGGTCGGCAGCGACCGCCTGCGCGGGCTGACCCTGGCGAGCTGTCGACCCCGCAGCTGCTGTCGGCCGATCCCGCCCTGCTGGAGGCGACCCGCGCCAGCCCCGCCGCTTTCCTGGAAGAGGCGAACAGCCGCTTTGCGATGCCGCTGCTGGCGCTGGTCGCCCCGCTGCTGGGCTTTTCGGCGCTGATGCTGGGGGGCTATTCGCGCTTTGGCCTTCTGCCGCAAATGGCGCTGGCGGTGGTTCTGCTGATCGCCATGCAGACGGTGGCGACGGCGGCCTCGGGGGTGGCGCTGGGCAATGCGGCGGCCTGGCCGCTGGTCTATCTGGCGCCGATCCTGGGCGGGCTGATCGCGACCGGGCTTCTGTGGCAGGCGCAGCGGCCCCGGCGACGGCGCGAGGGGGCGGCGACATGACGCTGACCTTCTACATCGCGCGGCGGTTCCTGACCTCGGTCGGGCAGGTCTTTGCGGTTTTCTTCGGCATCCTGATGCTGATCGACATGATCGAGCAGCTGCGCCGCCTGTCGGGCTCTGGCGTCGGCCTGTCGGATGCGGCCTATCTGTCGCTCTTCAACGTGCCCGAGACGCTGTATCGCATCCTGCCCTTGATCCTGATCATGGGGGCGATCGCCCTTTTCCTGTCCCTGGCGCGGTCGTCCGAACTGGTGGTGGTGCGCGCCGCCGGGCGGTCGGGCCTGCGATTCCTGCTCACCCCTGTCACTGCCGCGCTGGGGATCGGGCTGTTCACCGTGGGGGTGCTGAACCCGCTCGTCGCCGCCACGCAGAAGCATTACGAGGAACTGCGCTCCAGCTACCTGCGGGGCGGCGAATCGGTGCTGTCGGTCTCGGACACCGGACTCTGGCTGCGCCAGGGCGGCGACTACGGGCAGACCGTGATCCAGGCCGCCCGCGCCAACCTGGACGGGACCGAGCTTTTCGGCGTCAGCTTCCTGACCTTCGGCACCGACGGCACGCCCGCCACAAGGATCGAGGCCGCCAGCGCCCGGCTGCGGCCCGGCGCCTGGGTGCTGGACGGCGCGAAGATCTGGGATCTGTCGGCCGCCAACCCGGAACTGGCCGCGACGCTGTGGCCCGACGCCACAAGGCTGGCCTCGGACCTGACGCCGGAACGCATCCGCGACAGTTTCGGCACGCCCTCGGCAGTGCCGATCTGGGCGCTGCCCGACTATATCGGCGGGCTGGAGAAGGCGGGCTTCTCGGCCCGGTCCTATCGGCTCTGGCTGCAGATGGAACTGGCGCAACCCTTGCTGCTGGCCGCGATGGTGCTGATCGCGGCGGGCTTCACCATGCGGCATGTCCGCTTTGGCGGCACCGGAACGATGGTGCTCTATGCGATGCTCTCGGGCTTTGCCATATTCTTTCTGAGGAACTTTGCGCAAGCCCTTGGTGAATCTGGTCAAATACCGATCATGCTGGCCGCTTGGAGCCCCCCTGTCGCCGCTGCCATGCTGGCCATGGGCCTGCTTCTGCATCTGGAGGATGGCTGACATGCGCGCCCTTCTCCGCGGCCTGATCGTGCTTTTCTGCCTCGCCCTTCCAGCGATGGCGCAAGACCGTGCCACGCTGGTCTCGGACAGCTTGCAGATCACCGGCGACACCAGGCTGATCGCGTCCGGCAATGTCGAGATCCTGTTTCGCGGCACGCGCCTGCGCGCCAGCCGCATCGTCTATGATCAGGCCGCCAACCGGCTGATCATCGACGGCCCCATCGTGCTGACCGACGAATCCGGCACCACCCTGATCCTGGCCTCGCAGGCCGATCTTTCGGCCGATCTGTCGGAAGGCATCCTGACCAGCGCGCGGCTGGTACTGAACCAGCAGCTGCAACTGGCCGCCAACCGGATGCTGCGGACCGGCGGGCGCTACACCGCGCTCGACAATGTCGTCGCCTCGTCCTGCAAGGTCTGCGCCGCCAAGCCGGTGCCCCTATGGGAAATCCGCGCCCGCCGCGTGGTGCATGACCAGCAGGAACGCCAGCTCTACTTCGACCACGCCCAGTTCCGCATCTCTGGCGTGCCGGTGTTCTACATCCCGCGCCTGCGCATGCCAGACCCCACGCTGGACCGCGCCACCGGCTTTTTGATGCCCTCGCTGCGCACCACCTCGGACCTCGGGACCGGGCTGAAGTTTCCCTATTTCATCACCCTTGGCCCCAGCCGCGACCTGTTGATCACGCCCTACTTCACCACCAAGAACGGCCGCACGGTCGAGTTGCGCTACCGTCAGGCCTTCCGCACCGGCGCAATCGACCTGACCGGCGCCTTTTCGCGCGACGACCTGCTGCCCGACACCGATCGCGGCTATCTGTTTGCCAAGGGCGCCTTCAGCCTGCCCGAGAACTTCGGCCTGACCTTCGACATCAAGACCGTCTCGGACCCCGCCTATCTTCTGGACTACGGCATCTCCAATACCGACCGGCTGGACAGCCGGGTCGAGATCGCCCGCACCCGGCGCAATAGAACATATCGCCGCCCGGATCATCAGCTTTCAGACCCTGCGCGATGACGAGGACAACACCACCATTCCTTCGGTGGTGGCCGACCTGACCTTCCACCGCCGCTTCTCGCTGGGTCCGCTGGGTGGCGAGGGCGGCTTGCGGCTGCAGACCCACAGCCATTGGCGCAGTTCCGACAGCATCTTCGACGGGCTGGATGCCGACAGCATCGCCGATGGCCGCGACCTCAGCCGGATCTCGGCCCGGATCGACTGGCGCCGCAGCTTCCTGCTGCCGATGGGGATCGAGGCGACGGTGCTGGGCGAGGCTTCTGCCGATGCCTATACCATCGCCGAGGACGCGGTCTTTGCCGGCAAGACCACCCGCAGCCATGCTGCCGCCGGGGTGGAGTTGCGCTGGCCCTGGGTCAAGGCCAGCCGCTCAGGTGCGGTGCACGTGATCGAGCCGGTGGTGCAGCTGGTCTGGGCCGGCAGCGATGACGCCGGCCTGCCGAACGAGGATTCCGCGCTGGTCGAATTCGACGAAGGCAACCTGTTCTCGCTGAACCGCTTTCCCGGATCGGACGCGGTGGAACTGGGCAAGCGCGCCAACGTCGGCATCAGCTGGACCCGCCACGACCCGGCAGGCTGGAGCATGGGCCTGACCCTGGGTCGCACCTACCGCGACCAGGATTACGGTCAGTTCGGCCCGGCCTCGGGGCTGGATGGCCGGACCTCGGACTGGCTGGCCGGCGCCACCTTCACGCTGGGCGACGGCTATGCCATGGC
Source organism: Rhodobacter sp. (assembly GCA_016704435.1). GTDB lineage: Bacteria > Pseudomonadota > Alphaproteobacteria > Rhodobacterales > Rhodobacteraceae > Pseudogemmobacter. Next base: position 28,905 of record JADJAB010000019.1, read on the forward strand.
CGGCCGCGCGGTTTTCGACGACAGCTTCAGCCTGACCAAGGCCGAGGCGCGGGTGACGCTGAACCGGCCGAAGCTGGCGCTGGCGACCTCGCTTTTGTGGGTGGTGCCGGATGCGCTGGAAAACCGGCCCGATCCAACCCGCGAAGTTACCTTCGATGCCCGCTACAAGGCCAGCGACCAGGTCACCGCCAAGCTGTCGGGCGCCTATGACTTCGAGGCCGACCGCGGCACTTTGGCCGCTTTGGGCGTGGAATTCCGGACCGACTGCCTTGCGGTCGATCTTTCCCTCTCGCGTCGGTTCACTTCCTCCACTAGTGTGAACCCGACCACCGACTTCGGCCTTTCGGTCGAGTTGATCGGCTTTGGCGGCGGGGCGACGGCTGGGCCCGCGCGGCGATGCCGATAGCGGTGTCGGGGACGGTCACCGAAGCCCGCCGCAGCGCGGGCGCACATGTGAAGACAGGCGACAGACGGCAGGGAATGATGCGGCTGGCACAAGTAAGGCGGACGATCGCAGGGTGTCTTTTCGGCGCGGTTCTGGCGGGGCTTGCACCCACGGCCGCCCCGGCGCAGGACCTGTTCGCGCCGCGGCTCTACATCAACGGTCAGGTCATCACCGAGTATGAGGTGATCCAGCGCGCGCTGTTCCTGCAGCTTTTGCGCGCCCCCGGCGACCCGATGGAAGAGGCGCTGAGGGCGCTGACCGAGGACCGGCTGCGGATGTCCGAGGCCAAGCGGCTGGGGCTGAAGGTCGCCGAAGACGAAGTGATGCAGGGGATGGAGGAATTCGCCTCGCGCGCCAACCTGACGGCCGAACAACTGGTCGGCGAGTTGCAGAAGGTGGGCATCGCACCGGAAACCTTCCGCGATTTCGTGGTGGCCGGGCTGCTCTGGCGGCAGGCCGTGCGGGCGCGCTATGTCGGCCGCGTCTCGGTCTCGGAGGCCGATATCGACAAGGCGATGCAGGCGGCGGCGCGGCCGAGGGCGCTGAAGGTGCTGGCCTCGGAACTGGTGATCCCGATGCCCGAGGGCCGCGAGGAAAGCGCGATGGCGCTGGCCAACCGGCTGTCGGAGGAAATTGACAGCGAAGGCGAATTCGCCTCCGCCGCGCGGTCCTATTCGGCTGCCCCTACTGCCGGGCGCGGTGGCCGGCTGGAATGGCTGCCGCTGGCGAACCTGCCCCCCGCCATTGCCGGGCAGATCCTGGCCCTGGGCGTGGGCGAGGCGTCACGCCCGATCCAGGTGCCGGGCGCGGTGGTCCTGTTCCTTCTGCGCGATGTGGCCGAGGATGACAGCGCCGAGCCGATCTCGGTCAGCGTCGAATATGCGCGCTTCCTGATGCCTGACGACCCCGAGGCGATTGCCGCGCTGAAGGCAAAGACCGATGGCTGCCTTGACCTTTACGGTGCGACCAGGGGTCTGCCCGAGGACCGGCTGGTGATCGAAAGCCTGCCGATGTCCGAGATTGCGCAGGATATCGGGCTGGAACTGGCCAAGCTGGATCCGGGCGAGGTCTCGACCGCGCTCAGCCGGTCGGGGATGCGGATGTTCCTGATGCTGTGCAGCCGCGACGTCACCGGGGAAACCCCGCCGACGCGTGCGGAATTGCGCGAAAGGGTGCAGAACCAGAAGCTGGACGGCCTGGCGCAGGGCTACATGGCCGAGTTGAAGGCCGCCGCCATCATCCGGGAACCGTGAGCGCGGCGATGCCGGCGCTGCCGGCCGTTCTCAGCTGCGGCGACCCGTCCGGGATCGGGCCGGAACTTGCGGTCAAGGTGCGGGCCGCACTGGGCACCGCCCTGCCCTTCGCCTGGATCGGCGACCCGCGCCACCTGCCGCCCGGCACCGCGACAACCGAGATCACGCGCCCGGCCGAGGCGGTGGATGTGGCCCCGTCACATCTTCCGGTGCTGCCGCTGGCCTTTGCGGCCCCGGCCCTCCCCGGCCAGCCCGACCCGGCCAATGCGGCGGGCGTGATCGCGGCCATCGCGCGCGGGGTGGCGCTGGTGCAGGCGGGCGCGGCGGGGGCGATCTGCACCGCGCCGATCAACAAGAAGGCGCTGAAGGACGGCGCGGGCTTCGCCTTTCCCGGCCATACCGAATTTCTGGCGCATCTGGCGGGCGTTGACCGCGTGGTGATGATGCTGGCCTGCCCGGAACTGCGCGTGGTGCCGGCGACCATCCATATCCCCCTGTCGCAGGTGCCGCAGGCCCTGACCGAGGCGCTGCTGGAGGATACGATCCGCATCACCCATGCCGCCCTGATCCGCGATTTCGGCATCTCAAGCCCGCGGATTGCCGTGGCGGGATTGAACCCTCATGCCGGCGAAGGCGGAGCGATGGGCTGGGAGGAGGAGCGGATGATCCGCCCCCTTGTGGCGCGGCTGGCGGCCGGGGGGATGGCGATCCGCGGCCCGCTGCCCGCCGACACGATGTTCCATGCCGCAGCGCGGGCGGGCTATGACGCGGCGATCTGCGCCTATCACGACCAGGCGCTGATCCCGATCAAGACCATCGACTTTGCCGGTGGGGTGAATGTGACGCTGGGCCTGCCCTTCGTGCGCACCTCGCCCGATCACGGCACGGCCTATGACATTGCCGGCAAGGGCGTGGCCGATCCGTCGAGCCTGATTGCCGCCTTGCGGATGGCAGCCGGGATGGCGGCGGCGCGCGGGCTAGGCGCCGGGGGTTTCACCCCCGGACCCCCAGAGTATTTTGACCAAGATGAATGCGGAGGGTTTGGACGTTGGGAACGATTGACGGCTTGCCGCCCCTGCGCGAGGTGATTGCCACGCATGAACTTGTGGCGAAACGGCAGTTGGGCCAGAACTTCCTGCTGGACCTGAACCTGACCGCCAAGATCGCGCGCTGTGCGGGCGATCTGGCGGGGGCCGATGTGCTGGAGGTCGGGCCGGGTCCGGGCGGGCTGACCCGCGGGCTGCTGGCAGAGGGGGCGCGGCGGGTGCTGGCGGTGGAAAAGGACGCACGCTGCCTGCCGGCGCTGGCCGAGATTGCAGCGGTCTATCCGGGGCGGCTGCAGGTGATCAACGCCGATGCGCTGGGGCTGGATGTGCTGGCGCATCTGGCGCCGCCGGTGAAGGTGGTGTCGAACCTGCCCTACAATGTCGGGACCGAGCTGCTGATCCGCTGGCTGACACCCGCCCACTGGCCACCGTTCTGGCAAAGCCTGACGCTGATGTTCCAAAAAGAGGTGGCCGAGCGGATCGTGGCCAAGCCCGGCACCGACCATTACGGACGGCTGGCGCTGCTGGCGCAGTGGCGCTGCGATGCCCGCATCGTGATGACCTTGCCGCCCGAGGCCTTCACCCCGGCGCCCAAGGTGCATTCGGCGGTGGTACAGTTGACCGCCCTGCCCACCCCCCGCTTTCCCGCCGACCGCCGGGTGCTGGAGCGGGTGGTGGCCGCGGGCTTCAACCAGCGCCGCAAGATGCTGCGCGCCTCGTTGAAGGGGCATCCGCGGATCGAGGCGCTGCTGGAAGAGGCCGGCATCCCGCCCACCGAACGGGCCGAACGGGTCGGGCTGGAGCAGTTCTGCCACCTCGCCCGGCTGGTGGCGGAGCGGCCGGCGTGAGGTGGCGCCCCGACGGGCGCGTCTTTCCTAGTCGGCGTCGGGGACGGTGGCGGGCTTTGCCTCCGGGGCCGCGGCTTCGGCCTTCGGCTTGCGGGCGCGGCGGGCTTGGCTTCGGCTTCCGGTTTCGCCGGCTCTTCGGCAGGTGCGCCGCCGGTGATGAAGGACGGCAGTTCTGCCGGGGAGGCCTGGGCGGGCGCCTCGGCCGTGTCCTTGCGGCGGTCGTCACGGTCGCGGCGGAAATCGCGGTCGCGGCGGTCGCGACGCTCGCGGTTGCCTTCGGGTTTCGGCTCGCGGTCGCGGCGCGGGGCTTCGTCCTGCACAGCGTCGCGGCGGCGGGCTTCGGGAGTTTCCACCAGGCCGCTGTCACCGGGCGCGCTGTCGATCTCGATCACCTCGACCACCGCGGGCTGGTCATCCGTGCCGGGGTCGCGGAAGTCCCGGTCGCGCCTGTCATCGCGGTCGCGGTAGTCGCGGTCGCGGTCACGGAAATCGCGGTTGCCGCCACCGTTCTGGCCGCCGTTCTGGCCGCCGCCCTGACCACTGCCCTGAACCGCGTTCTGCTGATACTGCTGCTGGCGGGCCTCTTGTTCGGCGGCCTGTTCGCGCTGCGCTTCGGCCAGCATCCTTGTGTAATGCTCGGCGTGCTGCAGGAAATTCTCGGCCGCCACCCGGTCGTTCGACAGCTGGGCGTCGCGGGCGAGGGTCTGGTATTTCTCGATGATCTGCTGCGGCGTGCCACGCACCTTGCCTTCGGGGCCGGAGCTGTCGAAGACGCGGTTGATGATGTTGCCGAGGGTGCGCGGGCGGTTCTGGCTGGAACGCGAGCGTTTCTTGGAAGAGCGCATCTGGTCCTTTGATGGCTTTGGCCTGCCGCCGCCGCCCCGCATGGGCAGCTGAAAAAGAGGCGTGCAGGGACTGGCAGTTGGCGCGGTCGGAGACTGCCCCCAACCTGCGCAGGGTCAATAAACACATGGTCCAGACCGTGACAAGCTATATTTGCAGCGAAACGGCGGATTCCGCCGCGCTCAGGCGCAGCCGCAACTGTCGGTCGGCCCCCACTTCACCGCGGCGACGACGCGGTCGCGGCCATCCATGTCGGGCAGGATGCGGATATCGTCGAGGCCCTGGGCACGGAACAGGCCTGCCACCGCCTGGCCTTGCGTCGGCCCGATCTCGACCAACAGCCTTCCACCGGGCATCAGCCGGGCGGGGGCGCCGCCGGCGATGGCGCGATAGGATGAAAGCCCGTCGCCTCCGGGGGTGAGGGCGAGGTGCGGCTCCCACTCCCGGACTTCGGGGGCGAGGCCGGGCATCTCGGCCGCCGCGATATAGGGCGGGTTCGACACGATCAGGTCGAAGGTGCCGGCGATGCCGTGGAACCAGTCGGCGGTCTGGAACCGCGCGCGGGCGGCAAGGCCGAGGCGGCGGGCATTGTCGGCCGCCACGGACAGCGCGGCGGGCGAGAGGTCGGTGCCAAGGCCGGAAGCGATGGGCATGGATTTCAGGCAGGCAAGCAGGATTGCGCCGGTGCCGGTGCCCAGGTCGAGCATCCGGTAGATCGGGCGGGAAATCGCTTCTGCCACAAGGGTTTCGGTATCCGGGCGCGGATCCAGCGTGTCGCGGGTGACGCCCAACGGCAGGCCCCAGAACAGGCGATGGCCGATGATCTGGGCGACCGGCTGGCGGGTGATGCGGGCCGCTATGGCCGCGTCATAGGCGCTCTCCAGAGTCTCGCTGATCTGATCGGCCAGGTGCAGGGTCAGCCGGTCAGCCGGGATGCCGAGGGCATGGGCCAGCAGCAGGCGGGCGTCGCGGGCGGGGTCTTCCACCCCGGCATTGCGCAGGCGCGGGATCGCGGCGCGCAGGGCATCGGTCCCGGTCATCCTTCCATCTCGGCCAGTTTGGCCGCCTGGTCATGCGCGATCAGCGCGTCGATCACCTCGCCCAGGTCGCCAGCGATGATCTGCGGCAGCGCGTAGAGCGTCAGGTTGATGCGGTGGTCGGTCAACCGGCCTTGCGGGAAGTTGTAGGTGCGGATGCGCTCGGACCGGTCGCCGGAGCCGACCATGGCCTTGCGGTCAGCGGCGCGGGCACCGTGCAGACGCTCGCGTTCGGCCTCGTAGAGCCTGGCGCGCAGCACCTGCATGGCGATCTCGCGGTTGCGGTGCTGGGATTTCTCGCTGGAGGTTACCACGATGCCGCTGGGGATATGGGTGATCCGCACCGCCGAATCGGTGGTGTTGACGTGCTGGCCGCCCGAGCCCGAAGAGCGCATGGTGTCGATGCGGATATCGGCGGCGGGGATGTGGACGTCGACCTCTTCGGCCTCGGGCAGCACGGCCACGGTGGCGGCCGAGGTGTGGATGCGCCCGCCCGCTTCGGTTTCCGGCACACGCTGCACACGGTGAACGCCGGATTCGTATTTCAGCCGCGCATAGACGCCGTCACCGGAGACATGGGCGGTGAATTCCCTGACCCCGCCCAGGTCCGAGGCCTGATGGTCCAGCACCTCGAACCGCCAGCCCATGCGTTCGGCGTAGCGCTGGTACATCCGCGCCAGGTCGCCGGCGAAGAGGCTGGCCTCTTCGCCGCCTGTTCCGGGGCGGATTTCCAGGATCGCGGGGCGGGCGTCGGCGGCGTCCTTGGGCAGGAGGGCAAGGCGCAGCCGGTCCTCCATCGCCGGGATCGCGGCCTTCAGGCGGGGGATCTCGTCTTCGGCCAGCGCCTTCATTTCGGGGTCGGCCAGCATGGCTTCGGCATCGGCCAGATCGGTCAGGGCATGGCGGTAGGCGGCGACTTCTTCGGCCACCGGCTTGAGGTCGGAGTATTCGCGGCTGATCCCGGCGATCTCGGCAGGGGCCGCACCGGCGTTCAGACGGGCCTCGAGAAACTCGAAGCGCTGGGTGATCTGGGCGAGTTTGTCGAGCGGGACCATGGTTGCGGGGTTTGGCGCGTTGCGGCGGGCCGGTCAAGGGGTGGCAGGCGAGGGAGGCCGTCTGCCCCCCGGCGCGAATGCAGGCATTCACGCCTCCCCCCGAGAGTATTTGGGCCAAGATGAAGGGCTAGAGTTGCGACAGCCAGGTCCGAAGGCGGGCGGCGTTGACGCCCATGTCGCTCTTGCCAAAGCGCAGGCGGGCGTGGAGGTAGAGGCCATCAGGCCGCGCCTGGCGGTGGCGTAATCGGGAAAGCCCCAGACCCGGCTGCGGGTTTCCCAGGTGATGCGGCCCTCGGCGACCGAACCGGCAATCCGCAGGGTGCGCGGAGTGGCCATGGCGATGAAATCGAGACGCGCCAGCAGGTCGTCGGGCGCGCCCATGGCGGCGGACAGGCGCAGGCTGGCGCCGCCTTCCATCGCCACCACCTCGTCCCAGGGGCCATCGTGATCCCAGCCGTAGACCGCCGGGCTGGCGTTCAGGCCAGCAGTATCGACCGGCGCCAGCCGGACCCAGGCCATCAGCGCCAGCAGCGCGATGATGCCGAAGGCAAGTACCAGCGCCAAGGTCCGCAGTCCCCGTTTCACCGCTGCGTGCGCGCCCAGTGGTACAGGCAGATCAGCTCATACGCCACATGCGCCCCGGCGATCGCGGTGGCACCGGTGGTGTCGTAGGGCGGCGAGACCTCGACGATATCGCCACCGACCATGTTGATGCCGGCAAGGTCGCGCAACGCCGCCGCCGCCTGCCAGCTGTGCAGGCCGCCCCAGACCGGGGTGCCGGTGCCGGGCGCGGCTGAGGGGTCAAGGCAGTCGATGTCGAAGGTGACATAGGTTGCCCCGTCACCGACGATGTCCTTTGCCTTGGCAACCGCCGCCGCAACGCCTTTTTCATGCACCTCGCGCGCGTCGATGACATGGACGCCGAGGTAGTCCTCGGTGGTGGTGCGGATACCGATCTGGACCGAGCGCCTGGGATCGACGATCCCGGTTTTTACCGCCTTGTAAAGCATCGTGCCGTGGTCGATGCGGGCAAGGTCGTCATCCGGCCAGAGGTCGGAATGGGCGTCGAAATGGATCACACCGAGGGGGCCGAATTTCTCGGCATAGGCGCGCAGGATGGGAAAGGTGATGTAGTGATCGCCGCCCAGCGTCACGGTGCCCGCCCCCGCCGCCAGGATGGTGCGGATATGCGCGGTCAGCGTGTCGGGGAAATCGGCGACCTTGGCATAGTCGAAGGCGCAATCGCCGTAGTCGATGATCGCCATGTCTTCCAAGGGGTTGGTGGGCCAGCCATAGGGCGGATCGTAGGGCTGCAAGGCCGATGCCTCGCGGATCGCGCGCGGGCCGAACCGGGTGCCGGTGCGATGCGTCACCGCCTGGTCGAAGGGCACGCCGGTGATCGCCAGATCAACGCCGGTCAGGTCCTTGGTATAGGTCCGGCGCAGGAACGAGGTGGCGCCGCCGAAGGCGTTTTCAAAGGCATAGCCACGCAGGCCTTTACGAGTGAACGCAGTATCGACCTGCGTCTTTGCATCTTCCAGTGCCATGGGTCTCTCGGAGGTTTTCTGTCGCGTCGTCGTTGCCAAAGGGGCCGGAGACGCCGCGGATCCGGGTGGTTCAGGAGGGCAAGGCCGGGCGGGGCTGTCAACCCCTGCCCGGCCAAGCCTCAGCCGATCCGGTGGCCTTCGCGGACCAGTTCGTCGGTGACCTTGCGGATGGATTTCACCAGCGTTTCCACCACGAAATCCACCTCCTTTTCCGTGATCACCAGCGGCGGCGACATCACGTTCAGATGGCCCATCGGGCGCACCAGCAGGCCCATCGCCTCGGCCGTGTCGGAGATGCGCTTCGACTCGTTCACGCCGTCCGGCAACGGGTCCTTCGTCGCCTTGTTCGCCACGTTTTCCACGCAGACCATCAGCCGGCGGCCGCGCACCTGACCGACCAGCGGCAATTCCTCCAGCCCCGTCAGCCGGTCAAGGAAATAGTCGCCCACCCGCGCGGCATTGCCCAGAAGGTCTTCGCGTTCCATGATCTCGATGTTCTTCAGGGCCGCCGCACAAGACACCGGATGGCCGGAATAGGTGAAGCCGGTGGTGAACCAGCGCTCGCCCTTTTCGGCCATGACCTTCCAGACACGGTCGGAAAAGATCATCGCACCCAGCGGCAGATAGCCGGAGGTCAGGCCCTTGGCGCAGGTGATCACATCGGGGATGATGCCGAATTCGTCCTCGGAGGCGAACCAGTGGCCGATACGGCCAAAGGCGGTGACCACCTCGTCGGCGATGAACAGGATGTCATGGCGCTGGCAGATCTCCCACATGCGCTTCAGATAGCCCTGCGGCGGCACGATCACCCCGCCCGAGGCCTGGATCGGCTCGGCGAAGAAGCCGCCGATGCGGGCGGCCCCGATGCGGTCGATCAGGGCCTGGAACTCGTCCACCAGCGCGTCGCAGAAGGCAGCCTCGGTCATGCCCTCGGGGCGGCGGTACGGGTCGGGCGCGGACAGGTGGTGGATGCCGGTTTCCTTGTAGCGGAACTCCTCCACCCGGTCGCCGGCCCGCTTGCCGACCGATTGCGACAGGTAGGTCGAGCCGTGATAGCTGGCCTCGCGCGAGACGATGTCGGTCTTCTGCGGCTGCCCCTTGCAGCTCTGGTAATACCAGACCAGCCGCGCCGCGGTATCGACGGCGGTGGAGCCGCCGGTGGTGAAATGCACCCGGTTCAGATCGCCCGGCGCGAGGCTGGCCAGTTTCGCCGCCAGCCGGGCCGAAGGGTCGTTGGTGACATCGACAAAGGTGTTGGAGAACGCCAGCCGTTCGACCTGGTCAGCAATCGCCGTGGCCATTTCCTTGCGCCCAAGGCCGATGTTGGTGCACCACATGCCGCCCACCGCGTCGAAATAGCGCCGCCCCTCGGCATCCCACAGATAGCAGCCCTCGCCGCGGGTGATGACCAGCGCACCGTCCTTTTCGAACGGGCCGAAGTTCGTCCAGGGATGCAGGACATGAGCGCGGTCCATCTCCCAAAGGTCGGCGGGGCTGGGGCTGTTCATCGGCAGGGCGGCGGTCATGCAAGGCTCCTTCTGCGGCTGTCGCTGCGAGGCATCCTAGCATTTTGATCAAATTCCGGCCAGCCCCCGCCCGCCACCAAAGGTAGCGGCAGGGCAAGATGTGGTGTCCAAAGGTTGATCAACCCCCATTAGGCCCATCCGCCGCCCGATGCCACGACCAGCATCCGATTCGCCCCCTTCATCTTGGCGAAAATACTCCCTGGGGATCCGGAGGGGGGGGTCCGGGGGGCAGAGCCCCCCGGCGGCGGCCTCAGAACAGCTTCTGCCGGGCTTTTGCCACGCTGAAGCCGTGCCCGGCGGCATTGGTGCAGGTCATGCCGGTCTTGGCCGAGACGCAGGAGATGCCGCCCAGCGAAACCGCCTGGCCATAGGTCAGGACCGGGTTCGACCGGTCCACCACCGTATCGCCGACGCAGGCCAGATAGCCCTTGCCGCGACTGTCGACCGCAAAGGAATTGCCCCAGTCCAGATCGCAGCCCGCCGGGCGCGCGGTATAGGTCTTTTTCAGCTGCTTCAGATCGCAGCGCACCGTCGCACCGCCGCTGCCGCTGTACAGCCCGCAGTGGATATTGCCGGTTGGCGACTGGAACCCGATGTAGTCATCGGCCAAAGCGGGGCCCGACAGGGCGACGGCCGCTACCTGAAGAAACGCGCGCAGGTGCATGAAATCTCTCCGAAAAACCAGGCGGACCAAACCCCGCCACAAGGCAAGTCTCGCATGCGGGCCGGCCTCTGCCAAGTCCGGGATCGCGCCGGCCGGCTCCGATCAAGCGTCCAGCGGCTGGGCGCGCTCTACCAGACGGGCAAAGAAGCTGGCCCCCACCGGAGAGGCCTCGTCGTTGAAGTCATAGGCCGGATGGTGCAGCCCCGCCCCGGCCCGGTGCCAAGGCAAAGGTAGGCCCCCGGCCGTGCCTCCAGCATGTAGGAGAAATCCTCCGACCCCATCTCGCGGTTGGACCGGGCGTCCACGGCATCGGCGCCCGACACTTCGCGCGCCACTTCGGCGGCAAAGTCGGCCTCGTCCTCGTGGTTGATGGTGGCCGGATAGCCCCAGTCGTAGTCCACCCGCGCCTTCACGTCGTAGGCCGCCGCATGGCCCTCGACGATCTCGTGGAACCGCTTTTTCAGGAGCTCGCGCACATCGGGCTTGAAACAGCGGATGGTGGCACAGAACATCGCCTCCTCGGGGATGATGTTGCTGGCCGTCCCGGTGTGGATCTGGGTGACCGAGATCACCGCCTCGTCGAGCGCATAGACGTTGCGCGGGATGATGGTCTGGATCGCCTGCACCATCCCCACCACCGCCACCACCGGATCGACGCATTCATGCGGCGTGGCGCCATGGCCGCCCTTGCCGGTGACATAGACGAAGGCGGTGTCCACCGATGCCATCAGCGGCCCCGGCGTGGTGTGGAAATGCCCGAACGGAATGTTCGGCGCATTGTGGATGCCGTAGACCCGGCCGATGCCGAACCGGTCCATCACCCCCTCCTGCACCATTACCTGACCGCCGCCGCCATCTTCCTCGGCCGGCTGGAACAACAGCGCCACCTTGCCCGAGAAATTCCGCGTCTCGGCCAGATACTTGGCCGCCCCCAGCAGCATGGTCACATGGCCGTCATGGCCGCAGGCATGCATCTTGCCCTTGATGGTGCTGGCGTGGTTCGCGCCCGTCAGTTCCTCGATCGGCAGCGCGTCCATATCGGCAGGCAGCCCGATGGTCGGCCCGTCCCCCTGCCCTTCGATGATCGCCACGATCCCGGTTTTCGCAATCCCGGTATGGATTTCATCCACCCCGATCTCTTCCAGCCGCTTGACGATGAAGGCCGCCGTGTCGTGGCAGTCGAAGGCCAGTTCGGGGTGCTGGTGCAGATACCGCCGCCAGCCCTTCATTTCCTCGGCGTATGCGGCGATACGGTTCAGGACGGGCATGATCGGGAATCCTTGCAGGGGGGAGCGTCGATCTTTGATCAAATCGCAAAACACCCGTGGCCGCAACCGCTGAACTGCCTGTTGCAGCTTGGCGACGAGTTGACTGTCGCATCAGATTTCCATCCGGCAAGTCAGGTTGGCCTTAGGCGATTGCCGTTTTTCGCGTATGATCCCCACAGTTGGATAAGTGTGGAGGACTGCATGAAGTTGCTTGCCACCGCCTGCCTTGCCCTTGCCGCTTCGGTCGGCCTCGCGTTTGCCGGCGGCCCGGTCGTCGTCGCGCCCGAACCCGAACCCATCTCCGCGGCCCCGGCAGCCGCTGTGCATGACTGGTCGGGGTTCTATGCCGGACTTTCCTACGGCAAGACCTCGGCAGATATCGCTTTCACGCCGGGGATTTCATTCGATTTTGAGGACGGCAGCGTCGCGGGGCTCTATGCAGGATACCTCTTCCAGCGCGGGGCCTTTGTCTACGGGGGCGAACTTGCCTATGGCAAGGTCCGCGAGACGTTTCTGCCCGGCTTCAATGGCGATGACGAAATTGGCCATGTCCTTGACCTGAAAGCCCGCGCCGGGCTTGCCGCCAATCGGGCCCTGTTCTACGGGGTCCTCGGCTATTCGCAGTCAACTTACGTTGAACCGCCTCTGCTGGAGTTCGACCTCGATGGCATCGTCTACGGCCTCGGTGCCGAGTATGCGGTCACCCCCCGCCTTAGCGTCGGGCTGGAGTATCTTTCCCGCGACCTCTCTGGCACCGCGACGGGCGGGGTGGCGATTGAGGCAGACACCCGCGTCGATACCCTCAGTCTGCGGGTCGGCCTATCGTTCTGACATCGCTCCTTTGTTGACACCACCCTCAGTCCGGCTATTCTCGCGCCGACCCAAAGCCCGCGATCCATGACCGACAATTCCCCGATCCACGACCTCAATGGTGGCATCGACCGCCTGCTCGCCATCATGGCCGCCCTGCGCGACCCCGAAACCGGCTGCCCCTGGGACATCGCCCAAAGCTTCGCCACCATCGCACCCTACACCCTGGAAGAGGCGCATGAGCCCTTCATTTCCTCGGCGTATGAGGCGATACGGTTCAGGACGGGCATGATCGGGAATCCTTGCAGGGGGGAGCGTCGATCTTTGATCAAATCCGAAAACAGCAGGGGCCGCAATCCGTCGCGATGCCTTCTCGGCACAGAGCCGGACTCCCGCGACCGCATCCGCCAGAAAGTCGCTATGCCACAGGGACTTGATCGGAGTTGGGGTGTTAACATATTCTTTACAGTTAGCATGGAGGAGAATCATGAAACATTTTATCAGTGCAATTGCTGTTCTTGCCGCTTCCTCGACCCTCGCCCTGGCCGGAGGCCCGGTCACGACCGTCGCCGAGCCGGAACCCGTCGCTGCCGCCCCCGTTGCGGTTCATGACTGGTCAGGTGCTTATGTCGGTCTTGGCTACGGCAAGACTTCGGGCGACGTTGCCTACACGCCGGGCGGAACTTTCGATCTGAACAGCGGCAGTGCCGCCTCGATCTTCGCCGGCTACCTGTGGCAGCGCGGTTCGCTTGTCTACGGTGGCGAACTTGCCTATTCGCGCGGCAACGACACCTATGCCTTGGGCTTCCCGACCGAAAACGTCGAGCGGATGGTCGACCTCAAGGCCAGGGTGGGCTACGCCGCCAACAAGGCGCTGTTCTACGGCGTCGTTGGCTACAGCAGCCTGAAGTACGACATTCCGGTGCTCACCAACAGTTTCACCACCAGCGGTGTCAACTACGGCCTGGGGATGGATTTTGCCGTCACCAAGCGGGTGACGATGGGTATCGAATACCTGGTGCGCAACACCGATGGCGCCACCTTCAACGCCGGTCAGACGGCGGACCTGGACGTGAACACGATCACCTTGCGTTTCGGCTACAGCTTCTGATCGCGCCTTGCGGGGGCTGGTCACGGCCCCCGCCGTGCCTTTAGGCTGCGCCCGGCATACGACCGGGATTTGACATATGACCGAGAACTCCTCGTCGCCGTCCACGACGGAGGGCGACATCAGGCGCCTGCTCGAAATCATGGCGCGCCTGCGCGACCCCGAAACGGGCTGCCCCTGGGACATCGAGCAGAGCTTCGCCACCATCGCGCCCTATACGCTGGAAGAGGCGCATGAAGTGGCCGATGCGATCGACCGGCAGGACTGGGGCGATCTGCGCGGCGAATTGGGCGACCTTCTCCTGCAGGTGGTGTATCACGCGCAGATGGCGGCCGAGGCCGGGCATTTCGGCTTTGCCGAGGTGGTCGCCGCGATCCGCGACAAGATGGTCGCGCGCCATCCGCATGTTTTCGGCTCGGAATCGCGCGACAAGAGCGCGGCACAGCAGACGAAGGACTGGGAGGCACTGAAGGCCCGCGAACGCGCCGGCGCGCGCACGCTGGCCGGTGTGGCGATGGCGCTGCCGGCGCTGTCCCGTGCGGTCAAGCTGCAGAACCGCGCCGCGAGGGTGGGGTTCGACTGGCCCACGACCGGCGAAGTTCTGGACAAACTGGTCGAGGAAGCCCACGAAGTGGTGGAGGCCCGCGAGACACTGAGCCAGGCCGAGATCGCCGAGGAAATCGGCGATCTTCTCTTTGTCATGGCCAACCTCTCCCGGCATCTGAAAGTGGATCCCGAGGCCGCCCTGCGCGGGGCCAACGCAAAGTTCTCCGGCCGGTTCGCCCGGATCGAGGATTGGCTGGCCGAGGCCGGTAAACGCCCCGCAGACAGCGATCTGGCCGAAATGGACGCGCTGTGGAACCGCGCCAAGGCCGAGGAAAAGGCGCGCGCCAAGCCCTGATACCTGCCCGCGCGGCCGGGGCAAGGAACGGTCCGGCGCGGAAAAAAGCAGCTGCCGATGCGCGGACTATTGACCCAAGTAAAAGACTCGGTTTTAACGGCGGCAGAATTCCCGACCAAAGGACTCAGTCATGTTTCGCCTCTCTGCCATTGCCCTTGCACTGACCACCGCCCTTCCCGCCCTGGCCGAGGAAGTGAATGTCTATTCCCACCGCCAGCCCGAACTGATCCAGCCCTTGGTCGATGCCTTCACCGCCGAGACCGGGATCGCGGTCAACGTGGCCTTCGTCGACAAGGGCATGGCCGAACGCCTGCAGGCCGAGGGCGACCGCTCGCCCGCCGATCTGGTGCTGACCGTCGATATCGCCCGGCTGATGCAGATCGTCGAGGCCGGCGTCACCCAGCCGGTGCAATCGGCGGTGCTGGACGCCAATGTCCCGGCCGAATTCCGCGACCCCGAAGGCCACTGGTTCGGCCTGACCACCCGCGCCCGCATCGTCTATGCCGCGAAGGACCGCGTGGCACCGGGCGAGGTCACCACCTATGAGGACCTGGCCGACCCGAAGTGGAAGGGCCGCATCTGCACCCGCTCGGGCCTGCATGACTACAACGTGGCACTTCTGGGCGCGATGATCGTGCATCACGGCGAAGACGCGGCGACCGCCTGGGCCAAGGGGCTGAAGGCCAACCTGGCGAAGAAGCCCGATGGTGGCGACCGCGATCAGGTCAAGGCCATCGGGGCGGGCGAATGCGACATCGCGCTTGGCAACACCTATTACATCGGCCAGATGATGGCAGACCCCGAACAACGCCCCGCGGCCGAAGCAGTCCGCATCGACTTTCCGGTGTTCGAGGGCGGCGGCACGCATCTGAACATCTCGGGCGTGGCGATGACCAGGGCCGCACCGAACCATGATGCGGCGCTGAAGTTCATGGAATGGCTGTCGTCGGACGAAGCGCAGGCGATCTACGCCGAGACCAACCACGAGTTCCCGGTGAAACCGGGCGTCGAACGCAGCGCGCTGGTGGCCGGCTGGGGCGATTTCGCGCCCGACGGCGTGGCGCTGACCGATGTGGCCAAGGCGCGCCCGGGCGCGCTGCGGATCATGGAGACGATCGACTTCGATGGCTGAGGCTTCAGGTGGTGGTGGGGTAAAACCCCACCCTAACGCATCATTTCCACCGACAGCACGGTCGGCAGGTGGCGGGCCAGTTCTTCCCAGCTTTCCCCTTCGTCGCGACTGAAGAAGACCGAGCCGGAGTTGGTGCCAAAGACCACTCCGCAAGGGTCGTCACCATCCACTGCCATGCCCTGCCTCAGCACGGTGAAAAAGCAGTCGCGCGCGGGCAACCCCTGCCCCTTTGGTGCCCAGCTTTCCCCGCCATCGCGGCTTTTCCACACCAGCGCGCTGCCATCCACCGGCCAGCGCCCGATTCTGTCACCGTTCAGCGGGAACACCCAGACCACGCCGGGTCGCGGGGATGCGCCGCCACCGGAAAGCGAAGGTCGAGGGCAAGCCCTCGGTCACTTCCTCCCAGACCGCGCCGCCATCGCGCGACCGATAGACGCCCTGGTGGTTCTGCATGTAGATCAGCCCCTCGGCCGCCCCGAAGGCAAGGTTGTGGACGCAGGACATGATCTCGTCCTCGCGGCGGAACTCCTCGCCCTCCCATTCCCGCTCCAGTGCCCCCGCTGGGCCGGGGCGATTGCCGCGCCGGTTGCGCATCGCCCAGCTTTGCCCGCCATCGCGGCTCTCGAACACGCCCGCCGCCGAAATCCCGACCCAGACGCCGCCCTTGCCGTCGCACAGGATCGTGTGCAGCGTCAGCCCGGCCGCGCCCGGCATCCAGCTGTCCGCGCCAGGCTGGTCGGTCAGCGCCTCCAGCCGCCGCCAGCTTTGCCCCTCATCGCGGCTTTCAAAAAGATAGGCCGGCTTCGACCCGCCAGCAGCCGGTCCTGTCCCGGCGTCGGGTCGATGGCCAGAGACCACAGCGCCTCGGCCCCTCGAAGGGCCCCTGCGATACCGCCCAGTCGCCGCCCGTCTGTCGCCAGACCCCTGCGCCGGTCCAGCCATTGCCACCCGCCGCCCAGATCCGGCCCGTTGCCGCATCGCCCACCGCATGGTTGATCGGCCAGCCGTCGCAGAACGGCCCCTTCAGCCGGAATCGCCGCCCGCCCCGGTCTTCCAGAACGAACAACCCCTTTGTCGTGCCCACCAGAATATCGGCCATCGCATCCTCCTGCCGCCCTCGGAAAAATCCTACACCTGAAATCTGTCTTTTCACGCGGAAATTTTCCTGTGCAGATCGCGCGTCTGGACAAGCCGCCGCCCTTGGTCTTTGCTGGCCGGTGCAACCGGAGAGCGCCATGAAACACCCCCGCAAGATCATCATCGACACCGACCCCGGCCAGGACGACGCAGTGGCGATCCTGCTGGCTCTGGCCTCGCCCGACGAGATCGAGGTGCTGGCCCTGACCGCCGTGGCCGGCAATGTGCCCTTGCCGCTGACGCAAAGGAACGCCCGCACCATCGTGGAACTGTCGGGACGCGACGTGCCCGTCTTTGCCGGCTGCGACGCGCCCCTGAAGCGCAAACTGGTGACCGCCGAGCATGTTCACGGCAAGACCGGGCTGGACGGCATCCCGCTCCCCGATCCGGTGCTGGCCCTGCAAGACACCCATGCGGTCGATTTCCTCATCGAGAGCTTGCGCCACAACGCGCCCGGCAGCGTCACCTTGTGCCCGCTGGGGCCGCTGACCAACATTGCCACCGCCTTCGACCGCGCGCCCGACATCATCCCCCGCGTGGCCGAGATCGTGCTGATGGGCGGCGCCTATTTCGAGGTGGGCAACATCACCCCGGCGGCCGAATTCAACATCTACGTCGACCCGGAGGCCGCTGAAATCGTGTTCAAATCCGGCGTTCCCCTGGTGGTGATGCCGCTGGATGTCACGCACAAGGCGCTGACCTCGCGGGCCTGGGTCGAGGAGATGCGCGGCCTTGGCACCCCCGTCGGCCGGGCGGTGGCGAGCTGGACCGATTTCTTCGAACGCTTCGATACTGCGAAATACGGCAGCGAGGGCGCGCCGCTGCACGATCCTTGCGTCATCGCCTATCTGATCGAGCCGGGCCTGTTCTCCGGCCGCCACGTCAACGTGGAAATCGAAACCGTCTCGGACCTGACCCTGGGCATGACCGTCGCCGATTGGTGGCGGGTGACCAAACGCGCGCCGAACGCCCTGTTCATCGGATCGGTCGACCGCGACGGTTTCTATCGGCTGCTGAGTGAGCGTCTGGCCCGGCTGTGACCCGGCGGCGAAGCCTGCCTCAGACCGCGCGCAGGCCCGCGCGGAAACGGGCCGCATTGGCGCGGTAACCTTCGGCCGAGGCCAGCAGCCGCGCCCGCGCCGCCTCGTCCAGGATCCGTACCACGCGGCCGGGGCTGCCCATCACCAGCGAGCCGTCGGGAATTTCCTTGCCCTCGGTGGTCAGCGCGCAGGCGCCGATCAGGCAGCCCTTGCCGATCTTCGCCCCGTTCAGCACCGTCGCGCCCATGCCGATCAGCGTGCCGTCGCCGATGGTGCAGCCGTGCAGCATCGCCTTGTGGCCGATGGTGCAATCGCGCCCGATCACCAGCGGAAAGCCCATGTCGGTGTGCAACACGCTGTTTTCCTGGATGTTGGTCGCCTCGCCCACCACGATCGGTTCATTGTCGCCGCGCAGCGTGGCGCCGAACCAGATGCCGACACCCGGCCCCAGCCTTACCCGCCCCATCACCTGCGCGCCCGGCGCAACCCAGGCATCCGGGTCGATTTCAGGCGCCACACCGTCCAGCGAATAGATCATCTTCCCTCGAACTCCCTGTTCAACCCGCGCACGAAATCGGCCATGCCGGGCTGGCGGTCGCGCTGCATCCTCTCGGCCTGAAGAATGGTCAGCAAGTCCTTGAACGTGCTGTCAAGATCGTCATTGACCAGGACATAGTCATATTCCGCCCAATGGCTGATCTCGGCCTGGCTTTTCGCCATCCGTCCGGCGATCACCTCATCCGAATCCTGCCCGCGGCCGCGCAGCCGCCGCTCCAGCTCCGCGATCGAGGGCGGCAGGATGAAGACCGACACCACATCGCGCCCCAGCGCCGAGTTGCGGATCTGCTGGCCGCCCTGCCAGTCGATGTCGAACAGCGTGTCGCGGCCCTCGGCCATCGCCACCTCGACCGGGCCGCGCGGACTGCCGTAGAAATTGCCGAAGACCTCGGCATGTTCCAGCATCTGGCCCGCCGCCACCATCGCCTCGAAGTCGGCCCGCGCCTTGAACCAATATTCGCGGCCGTCCACCTCGCCCACCCGCGGCGCGCGCGTGGTGGCCGAGACGGAGAACCGCATCGTCGGGTCCCAGGCCATCAGCATCCGGGCCAGTGTCGATTTCCCGGCCCCCGAGGGCGATGAGAGGATAAGCAGCAAACCCCGGCGCATCATTGTCATTCCACGTTCTGAACCTGTTCGCGCATCTGGTCGATCACCGTCTTGAGGTCAAGGCCGGTGCGCGTCAGCTCCAGATCCTGCGCCTTGGACAGCAGTGTATTCGCCTCGCGCAGGAATTCCTGCATCAGGAAGTCGAACTTGCGACCGACGGGGGAGGCATCGGCCAGCAGCGCGCGGGCGGCGTCGAGATGGGCGGCAAGCCGGTCCAGCTCTTCGGTGACGTCCTGCTTGACGGCCAGCAGCGCCAGCTCCTGTGCGACGCGGGTTTCATCCAGGCTTTCGGCGTTCTCGAGAAGCCGCGCGATGGCCTCGCGCAAGCTGGCCGGGCCGCGGTCACGCCGCGCCTGTGCCAGGTTGCGTGCGGTGCCGAGCAGGGCGGAGATCTGGTCCAGCTGAGCGCCGATCACGGCCGCCAGGGCCGCGCCCTCGGCCGCGCGCATGGCGTGGAAATCGACCAGCAGGCCAGGCAGATCGGCCAGGATGGCCGCGCGCAGGGGGGTTGTATCGTCGTCCGTCGTGCCGGTTTCCAGTACGCCGCGCATGGTCAGCACATCCGCCGCAGTCGCCTGCGCCAGCGTCACGCCCGCCGCCATGGCCACCCCTTCGGCGCGCGACAGGGCCGCCAGCACGCCCGCCAGAACCGCGTCGTTCACCCGCAGCGCCTCGGCCGCCGCGGCCTCGCGGGCGACCTTCAGTGACAGGCTGACATTGCCGCGTGCAAGTGCCTTTTGCAGGTCCGCCCGCAGCGCCATTTCCAGCCCGTCGATCCAGTCGGGCACCCGAAGCCGCAGGTCAAGCCCCTTGCCGTTGACCGAGCGGATGTCCCAGGTCCAGCCGAACCCCGCCCCTTCGCCGCGTCGCGCCGCAAAGCCCGTCATGGAAATCGTCATGCCCTTGCTCTCCTTGCGGACACGCGCTGGCGCCCGTTCGTCCAAACCGTTGTTTACCATTTGTCGAGATTTTCGACCGAATCCGCCGCAACGGGAGTATCTTTACACATCGGTAACAAGTGTTGCCGCTGCATTAACCCTGCTGCGAGCCGCCCCTCTGGCGGCGGAGCCGTAGCAGAGGTGGCTGCTGGCGGCAACATCGTCGGGATGTGAACGACGGGCGTCAGGTCTGAAGGGAGAATCTTGATGGTGTTTTCATTTCTGGGTGGCCGCAGGGACGGCGGCGAAACGCCCGCCGCGAGGCCGCGTGGCCCGGCCGAAGTGCGCGCCTATTGGGAGGGACTGCGCCAGGACGGTGCCATTCCCACCCGCGCCGATCTGGACCCGCGGGGCATGGCCAATGTGCTGGACCAGGTCTTTGTCGCCGAACGCATCGGCACCGGCCTGGTGCGGCTGCGCATCGCCGGGACAGGGCTGACCGAGATTGCGGGCCTCGACATGAAAGGGCTGCCCTTGTCGGCGCTGTTCCTGCCCGAGGCGCGGCTGCGGCTGGCCGCGGTGCTGGAGCGTGTCTTCACCCCTGCCCGAAGTGGCAGAGCTTCATCTGGAAGGAGAGCGCACGATCGGCCGCCCTGCCCTGGCCGCGCGGTTGTTGCTGTTGCCGCTGCACTCGAACAACGGCACGCGCGATCTGATCCTGGGCTGTCTGGCGGCAGCGGGCGAGATCGGCCGCGCACCACGCCGTTTTGACATTGCCCGCGCGGTGGAAGAGCGGCTGGTGGTGCCGCAGGCCCCGGTCGAGACCGTGCCGATCATCGCCGCCTTTGCCGAACCCGCCGCCCCGCCACCGCGCCCGGTGCCGGGCAAGCCGAAGCTGCGGCTGGTGCATTCGGTGGATTGATCTGGCGTCAGTGCCGCAGGAAAAGGCTGGGCCCATGCCTGAGTGCCCGCTACCGGATTCGTTGAAGATGGCACCGCTCACCCGCGGCGCGCACTCTCGCCCGTTGCCAGCGATGAGCCCGGACGGTCAGATTCCGCTTCGTGTCGGCACTGTTGATGGCATGGATGCCCCCTCCTGACGGCATCGCAATGTGCCAAAGTGATGAGTGTTGAAGCCATGGCCGCGCAACCAAGACCAATCAGCCTCTGGCAGACCCGGCGCGGTTCACACCGATGCCATTGCCAGCACGACCGTGCGGACTGCGTCGGACAAGCTGGCACGTCAAGAGGATTATCAGGCTCTGGCCGTGGGTTGAACCAATCAGGCGTGCGCAGCCAACAGCATTCGGCAGCCAATGCAAGGGCGGAAATGGGTGACGATAGACTAACCAAACCGCCGCTGGGATACCCCGAGGCGCTGTCAGTCGTCACATCTTGGTGGTCTGGTTGGGACCCCGCACGCGGACTTTTTCAAGGCCAGCGGTCACGTGCAGCGCGTCAACAGGCCGGACACATGACCGCACCCGATCGCCGGACGCATCAGACAGGCAGGGATCGGCAGCGGCGACAGGGAAAGAGAGAAAACCAGGAAACTGGTGTTCAGCCAATGCCACTTGCAACACCGATAACAAGCGGCATAATCAATCACGCAAACGAAACAGAGCCTCCAAGCTTCAACCCGCCATGAAGCTCCTTCTTGGAGGACGACGGACAGCGCTGTCAGGACCGGGCCAAATCTGAGGAGACCGCCATGGCGTCACGCGAACATCTTCCGCTCGTCTACTCCTGCTCGGGATGTTCGAGCGCCGCACAGATGGCCAACCATCTGGCCATTCGGCTCGATCGGCTCGGGATCGCGGAAATGTCCTGTATCGCAGGTGTCGGCGGCGATGTGCCCAAGTTGGTGCGGACCGCCAGATCGGGTCGCCGGATCATTGCAATTGACGGCTGTGTGCTTGCCTGTGTGCGCAACTGTCTGGCCCGGCACGACGTGGTGGCGGAAACCCATCACTTCCTGTCCGATCTCGGCGTGCGCAAACGCTACGGCACCGATTTCGATCAGGACGAGGCGGAAAGAGTGCTTGACGAGATCGTCGAAGGGCTTGCACCCAAGCCGGCGCTTGCCGTCGCCAAGGACGGCTAGGCACCACTTGCGGGGCTTTGCGAAAACCGCCCCTCCGCGCCCGACCGCCCCTGCCAATGCCCGCGACGGCAGCGTAACCGTCGGCGTGCAGGGCGGGTATGGTCTCGTCGGCGCTACCCGCAGCGACAGAAACCAGTGGGCCGTCCAAAGTCCGCGGGTCGCAGGCGATGTCTTGCCGGGCGCCAACCAGGCCGGGGGACAGCGCCAGCCAGGTTCCTCTCCGGCGACGATCAGAAACAGGATACAGGCAAGGACAACGGCGGGCATATGGGCAGGCATTGCGGGCGGCAGGATCGCCCCGGATCCTGTGACCAGGCTGGAGATGACGAGTGCTGTCGCGATGCCCGGGATCGGCAAGGCCAGTGCAAATGCAAGTGTCCGGAATGGGCAACGCCACCGGACGAAGCGTACCAGCAGACCGAGCCGTTCAGCGGGCCTGTTCAGCACGAGGATCAGGGTTGCCGCGGCTGGCCCGAACGTGCCGGCGATCAGGACGAACGGGCACACGGACGCCATCAGACCGGCAACCATCCAAGCAAACCAGGACACTGCGAACGCGAAACAGACGAAATGCGCGAGATCTCCGGTCATCTGGCTGTCAACAACTGCTCCTTGATCGACTGCTTTCTCATTGGGCGAAGCCTGCCGATTGACCCGCACAACAGTTGCCATGGGTAGTCGGTGAAGGTGCGCGCAGTCGGCTTGATCGTTCCGATATGTTAGGCTGATCTTGACATGGTAACGCCGGAGGCCGCCATGAAACTCTTCTTCGTCATCATTCTGTTGGTCGTCGTTGTGTCTCTGGCGGGCCTGTTTGTCTGGCGGCAGCTTGATCATCGTTCAGATCGGACAGAGATGAATCGGCTGCTTGCTCTGCAGCCCGCTCACCCAGCGCGGTTTTCGCTCGCGATGGTCGCAAATCTTCCCGAACCGGCGCGGCGCTATTTCGCTTTTGCAATTGCTGAGGGCACGCCGCTCTACACCGTCGCGCAGATCGAGATGGAGGGCCAATTCAGCCTCGGCACCAACGAAGCGCCGAATTACATGGACATGATCGCGACGCAGGTGCTGGCGGCCCCGAATGGCTTCGTCTGGAAAATGTCGGGCGGGTTGGGGCTTGCCGCCATGTCGGGCTCGGATTCGGGGCGATGGACGCGCTTCTGGTTCGCGGGGCTCGCCCCCGTGGCGCGGTTCGGCGGCGATCCGGATCACGCGCGCTCGGCCTTCGGGCGCTATGTGGCCGAGGCCGCGTTCTGGACACCAGCCGCCATTCTGCCTGGACCAAACGTGACCTGGGAAGGCGTCGATCAGGACACCGCACGCTACACCATGACCCATGAGGGCATCGTGCAGACCGTCGACGTGACTGTCGATGCGGAGGGGCGACCCTTTCGTATCGAGTTCCCGCGCTGGAGCAACGCGAACCCGGAGGGGATGCACCAGATCCAGCCTTTTGGCGGATTTCTGTCCGGTTTCCGCGAGGTTGTCGGGTTTCGTGTGCCATTTCATGTGGAGGCCGGAAACTGGTTCGGCACGCAAGACTACTTCCCGTTCTTCATTGCGGATGTGACAGAGGTGCGGTTTCCGAACTCGGCGGCAGACGAGTGAGCGCCAAATGGCCCCGTGCTTTCCGTCTCGGGCGGCTTGTCGAGACCTCCGCCGCGTCGATTGAAGCGGGGTGCGTATTGCAGGAAACGGGAGCAATCTGGTTTCCCCAGCCCATGGGGCTTTCGGATTCCGCTCAAACGCGTCCCGCCCTAGCGATTATCGGCCAGCGAATTCGACCCATGCAATACATCCCGCAAGAGGATCGCGGTGGCCCTGCCTGGCTCCTCGAAGATCGGGCTGTGGGCGGAATTTTCGAACGTGTAGAGGCCTTTTACGGGCGCATTGATCCGCTCGAGATAGGCGCGGGAGAGGTCCGGGTTGGCGGTGTGGTCGTAGCGACCGAGGAAGAAATACACGGGCAATTCAAAATCAGTCAGCCGCGCGCTGAGGTCGTCCCTGAGCAGGTCGTCCCAGAAGAACGGCCGCGACCAGATCTTGCCACGCCAGACGTTGATCTTGTCCATGACGGTATAGGACCGCATCTGCCAGACCGGAAGGAAGATGCCCGTGATGACTGATCGCATTTCGCGCGTCTGGCCAACGCCAAGGCCGTGCATCGCGGCATCACGTAGCCGCATGTATGCGGGTGAGAGGCCGTCCGTCATGCTGACCGGCGCGGCGTTCAGTCGCCGGACCATGGCGTCATCGCCCCGCTCGCGATAGGCCTCGGTCATGAAGGCATGCGCCATGACTTCGGAGCGGAGCTGGTGGGTGATCTGGGCCATGCCGACGTAGGCAAGGAACCGGTCGGGCGCCTCCGCCGCGACCTGGATGCCCAGATAGCTGCCCCAAGAGTGACCCAGGAGCAGAATCCTGTCCTGACCAAAACGATCCCGGAGGTAATCGGCCACTTCGATCGTATCCGCGATCATCTGGTTCATCGTCATGGTCTCGGGCGGGATGTCGCCCGAAAATGACATGCCCGCACCACGCTGTTCCCACCAGACCATGGTGAAGTGCTGTTCGAGGCCGGTGGGATGCGTGGTTTCCATGAAGAACTCGGTCATGCCGGGGCCGCCGTGCAAGAAAAGCAACACCGGGTTTGCAGGATCTACGCTCTGGATGAACATGCTTTGCGGGATGCCGCCGATCTGGACTGTCACCCTTTCGGAAAGACTCCCGTCGATGATTTGCCCGGCGTCATCACGCAGGGGCGCGAGGCGACCCGGGCTGACGGCGAACAGCGTGCCCATCCCGACGATGAGGAGTGCGCCAAGGATCAGGGCTGTCGTCACCATGATAAACCGGGCCTTTCCCGGCCTTCGGATCTCGGGATGGGCCACACCTTTACTCCCCCTCGGACAGAAGCGTCGCCTCAAGCGCGTCGAGTGTAGCGCGGTCGGGGATGATGCCACCCGCAATCACCGCACGCGGGCGGCGCAGTGTCGCGAGACTTTCCAACGGGTTTGCGTCAAGCAGTGCAAGGTCTGCCCGGCGACCCGGTGCAATGGTGCCGTCGTGATCGCGCAGGTCGAAAAACCGCGGCGGCGCGACGGTCGCGGTGCAAAGTGCCTCGCGCAGGGTCAGGCCGATCTCCACGTAGAGGTCCAACTCATCCAGCAACGAAAATCCGTGGAAGAGATAGCGGTTGGCAAAGGACGCGTCGCTTGAGGTGCGGATGGGCACGCCTGCCCGATGCGCCTTCAGGAAGGTGAGCCGGTAGAGCGCGATGCTGTCTTCGGCCAAGGCTCGCTCCTCGTCCGTCATTGCCTCCAGTCGGAAATCGGGGCGCCCCCGGGCTTCGCGTACCTCGGCAGGAATCATCCGCATCCGCGGCGCGTCCGGGGCGGGCCAGTTGCCGGTGTAGAAATCCGCCACGACAAGGGTGGGGCTGACATGCATCCCGGCTACGGCGATCCGCGCCAGTATCTCAGCGCAGAGCGCTTCGTCCCAGGTGTCGAGGATGATCCGGTCTTGCCCGGCCATGATTTCGAAAATGGAGGGCAGGTCGGCGCCTGCCGCCATCGTGTCCCGCAGATCCGCGATCATCGCCACCCCTGCGGTCGCGCAGGCCATCGTCACCCGGCCGAAATGTTCCATCCCGTCCGTGCCGGCGTCAATGGCCGTGCAAAGCGCGACGCGCTCGGGGATATGTCCTACCAACGCCAGACCCTCCGCATTGGCGGCATCGGCCAGCGCCAGACAGGTCGGTTCGTCCGGCATCGAGTAGGACTTCACTGCTGCCCAGCCCTCCGACGCGATCCGGTCCACGACTGCTCGTGCCTTGTCCGGCGTGTCGGCAAGGAACATGCCTGGCCATGATCCGGGACTACCATCCACCCATGCCCCCGACAGGACCAGACTTGAGCCCACAATCTCGCCCGCCTCGATCCGCGCCTGCAGTTCCTGCTGTGCTTCGATCGGCCAAGGTGCGCCCATATCCCCGATGCCAGCCACGCCGTGAAGAAGGTAGCGGGGCAAGGCCGTGTCCGGTTCGGTAGCGCCTGAGAAGATATGGACGTGGCTGTCCCAAAGACCGGGGACAAGGTAGCCGTCCGCCCCTTCGATCACGTCGCTCCCGTCCGTCGGGGTCATGTCGGTTCCGATCCCGGCGACAATGCCCTCGCGGATCAGCACCGACTGCCCTTCCGTCAAGGTTCCGGTTTCGACATCGACCAGAGTGAGGTCGGTCAGCAGTGAGTCGGCATGCGCCGCAACGCCGATGGCGAGCAGGCACGCAAGAAAGGCGAACCCTTGGAAATGATACCTCATGCCTCCGTCACCCGCATCACGAGTTTGCCCTGTACCTCGCCAGCCTCGACACGTTCATGGGCCCGTCGGACCTCTGTCAGCGGCACGACTTCTGCCACCGCCGGATCGAACCGTTGGTCGGCGAGCATGGCGAACAGCGTTGCCAGATCCTGTTTGAACCACTCTGGATGGTTTCGGCGCATCGCTCCGATGGAGTAGAACGCCGTCGCATGGCCGTTCGGCAGCCAATCCCAAAGCTTGAGCTTCACGAAATCCATCGGTATCGACCCGCCGCGCCCCAGAACTTCGTTCATGAACCCGTAGGCCACCAGCATCCCGCCGGGTTTGAGCGCGTGAAGCGAACGGGGAAAACTGTCGGCCCCGAGCGGGTCGAACACGGCATCTACTCCGCTGCCCACCGCCGCGGCGATCGCCGCCTCAAGATCGGCGGCCGCGCTGTCGATCGGCGTGCCTCCATGTTGCCGTATCAGGTCGTGTTTGGCGGCTATGTCGGTGCCGAATGCTGTGATCCCGGCCTCCCGCGCCAGTTGCAGCATGGCCGTGCCCACGGCCCCGCCGGCGCCGTGAACGAGAATGCTTTGGCCTTTCTTCACTTTGGCCACACGATGTAGCATCTGGTATGGCGTGACCGCCGACAGGATCATCGCCAGTGCATCTTCGTCCGAGACCCGCTCGGGAACCGGTGTCAGGCTGGTGGCGGGCCGGCAGATGAATTCGGAATAGGCGCCGATGGTCGTCAGGTCCGCCACGCGGTCGCCCGCAGCGATCCCCGCGACACCGGGACCGATCGCGTCCACCACGCCAACCAGGTCATATCCCGGCACGAACGGCGGTTTCTCCTTCACGTCCGGATACATGCCCTTGCGGATCATCACGTCAGTGAAGGCGGCGCTGGTGACAAGCACACGGATCCGAACCTCGCCAGCCTGCGGCTCGGGCAGGTCGGCGACCGTCTTGATGTGGAACTGGTCGGGTCCGCCGAACGCCCGGAGTTCGATCTGTTGATATGGCATCGCGTTCGGCCCTCCTCGGTGAAATCGATCTGTGTTACGCCAAAGAAGCGGACGATCTCGTCCGCAAGCGCGGCATCATGGCCGAGCCAGATGTGGCCACCGTCCGGATAGACGACCAGGCGGGCGTCCGGGTTCCGTTCGGCAGGACGCCGTGCCGTGGCCGCCATGCCGAACAGATCGTCCTTACAAGACATTTTCAGCGCTGGCACGGCAATATGGTTAAGAGCGGTCGGCGACGGCGCCCCCGCCCAGAAACCGTCGATGCGCAGCCCTGCGGAAAGCCTGGCCGTCCGGCCACGTTCACTGAGTGAGGAGGGTCAGCTAACAGTCCGGGGGACTGTTTTCCCGACGACCATGCGAATACGCTGGAGATCAGGGCGATCAAGGTGACCGGCAGCCGGGTCGGCCCCTCCCATGGTTTGAGGGCAATCCATTTCCGGGCAACGGATGCCCCCATGCTGCCCGAATTGCTCAACCAGATCCTCGCCGACGAGCCCATTGGCAAAGTCAGTGCCCCCTCTCACGGTTTGCATGCAAACGGTTGCCGGGCAACGCATGGCGCGCGACTTCGACAGGCAGGTGGCCGAGCTGTAGATCAGGGCGGCAATCCTGAACCGCTTCACTGGACTGGGCACACCCATACTCAACGCGCGGGATGATTTTGTTCAAGGGAAGGGGAAGGGCGACCTGAGGCTGATTTGTGCAACAGCGCCCATGCTATCCGAAGATCAACTGGTCCGCGCCGCCGATAGCAATGAGACCGACGAGATTCTCATCCTGGCCGAGCAGATCACGAAGGGGCCGGAGCATCGGTTGCCGGAAGGCTGGTCGTTCACGGACAAGGACGGGACTGAACGCCATCATATGCGCCAGCAATGGTGGAACGCATCCGCGCCCACGTGGCGCGACATCGCGATCTCCGAGCCATTGGTTGAGGGCCTTCCGGACGCCGATTTGCCGGCAACGCTTGCATCGCAGACCTACCCGACCGAAGCGCGGCCGGTGTTCTACGGGCAATACTGGCTGACGGGCGCCCCCGTCCTGCAATCGGCGAATGCGCTGTGCCTCTACTATTCAGCAGGCAAGGATGGGCCGCTGGTCTCTTGCGACCTGTCGGAACCGACCGAACCACTCTCGCAAGATCGTATCCGTGTGCATCCGACGATAGGTTGGTCGGAAGAAGGCGGTCATACACCCTCCCCGGCGGATCGACCCGTGGCAACTCTGCCAACCTGCACGGATCTCCGGGCAACAGCACAGTGGATTTGCCGCCCAGCTTTCCGGTACGCTCGGTTTCTCCGCCGGGCGGCACACGCGCTTTTTCGCCCGAACGCGCGCCTCGCCGTCGACACAGGTGGTTTTTTCAGCGTGGAATGCGACGCGGTTCGGAAAATACCCGGGCCTCCATGCGCTTGCCCCATGTATCGAACGCTTGCGCCCGGACAGGCCAGATCCGGGGTCGCCGCTCAACAGGGCAAGACACGGAGCAGCACTCGCTGGATTTGTTCTTTGGGAAATACTCCCGCCGGAGGCTCCACCGGATGCCGCGGTGCGCCGGCATCCGTCGGGGGCTCAGGCCACCTGCCCCGCCACCCAGCCCGACGACCAGGCCCACTGGAAGTTGTAGCCGCCGAGCCAGCCGGTGATATCCACCACCTCGCCGACGAAATACAGCCCCGGCACCGCCCTGGCCTGCATCGTGCGCGCGTCAAGCGCCTCGGTGTCGACGCCGCCCAGCGTCACCTCCGCCGTGCGGTAGCCTTCGGACCCCACCGGCACCAGCCGCCAGTCGGCCAGGCCCTCAGCGACCCGGTCCAGTGTTGCCCCGGGCACTTCGGCCAAGGGCCCGGTCACCCCCGACAGATCGGCCAAGTGGCGCGCCAGCCGGTCGGGCAGCATCCGCGCCAGCGCGCCCGCCAGCTGTCCCCTGCCCGCCTCGACCTTGGACCGGCGCAGCATGGCCCCGGCGTCCTGTCCGGGCAGCAGGTCCAGCGACAGCGCATCGCCCTCGCGCCAGTAGCTGGAGATCTGCAGCACCGCCGGACCCGACAGCCCGCGATGGGTGAAGAGCAGCGCCTCGTCAAACCCCATCGTTCCGCAAGACACCCGGCCCGGCAGCGAGACCCCGGCCAGGGGCTTCATCCAGACCAACTCCTGCTCGGCAAAGGTCAGCGGCACCAGCGCGGGCCGGGTCTCCGTCACCGGCAGGCCGAAGCTTTCCGCAAAGCGGTAGCCATGGGCGCTGGCCCCCATCTTCGGGATCGACTTGCCGCCTGTGGCGATGATCACCGATGCCGCCTCTTGCACCCCGCGCGCGGTTTCCACCGCAAAACCGGCGCCGCGGCGCGTCACCGCCCCCGGTGCGCAAGACGTCCAAAGCACCACCCCGGCGCCCTTCATGTCGTCTAGCAGCAAATCCACCACCTGCGTCGCCGGCCCGTCGCAGAACAGCTGCCCAAGCGTCTTTTCATGCCAGGCGATGCCTGCCGCATCCATCCGGGCGATGAAATCCCATTGCGTGTAGCGTTTCAGCGCCGACAGCGCGAAGCGCGGGTTGCGGCCCAGAAAGCGGTCGGCGGCGATCCCGAGATTGGTGAAATTGCACCGCCCGCCGCCCGAGATGCGGATCTTCTCGCCCGGTTTGGCGGCGTGGTCGACGACCAGCACCCGGCGGCCCCGGCGGCCCGCCTCGATGGCGGCGAACATGCCCGCCGCCCCCGCCCCCAGCACGATCACATCCCAAGCCATCCGGCCTCACTTTTTCTCATCAGTCCCTCTTGCGGGCCGCCAGGGGCTTCGCTAAACACCCCGCACGGTTGGGGCGTCGCCAAGTGGTAAGGCATCGGTTTTTGGTACCGACATACCCAGGTTCGAATCCTGGCGCCCCAGCCAAACTCTGCATATTCAGGCGCGAATGAGAAAGCCAGACGTGAGCCCCCGCTGCCTTGCCCTCGTCTCGCTCCTGACGCTGACCGGCTGTGTCGGTTCGACCAGCAGCATGCGGCTCTATCCCCTGGAAGGCGAGATCGCCGAGGCCGACCCGACCCTGGTCATCGAGGCCACCGCGCGCAACACCACCGGCACCTCCGGCACGCTCAGCTTCCGTCTCCCGGACCGGGTGAAATGCGATGGCACGTGGAGTTCGCTGACCCCGAAGACCGTCTCGCGCTCCAAGGGCCTGTCGCTGACCTGGCGCAAGACCGGGGGTGAGGTCGGCTCCGAGACCGCCACCGTCCCAGGCGTCAACACCGGCGAAATCTATGCCGTCTGCGCAGACGGGACGCGCCTGCAGGGCACCTTCGTGATCGGCAGCGGCACCGCCAGCGGCACCGGCTCTGCCACCGATACCCGGGGCAATGTCTACAAGCTGCTGTTCTGAAGCGGCCCCAAAATGCCCCAACGAGTGCCCCACCCTGCGAGTTCGGAGCAGGTTGCGGGAAGGAATCCCTCCGGCTC
>JADJAB010000020.1 GCA_016704435.1 Rhodobacter sp.
GATTGTTCTTCACCCTGTGGTGAACCTCGCGCAGCAAGACCTCGCGCTGGTGGACCATGTCTTCCAGCGCCGCCTCGTCATGCAGCACCGACTCGACCAGCCGTTCGTAGGATTCGCCGACATGCCGCAATTCCAGCGGCGCGTCGCCCAGGTCCGGCGGTTCCACCGCGCGGTTGCCGCCGGCAAAGGCGATGATCGAGCGGCGCAGCGACCGGATGTGCCGAAGCACCTGGAATTCCGCCGCCAGCCAGGCCACCAGAAGGCTGGCAAACCACATCGCCGCCGGAAAGGCCCAAAGCGGCAGGTCGACGGCCATGAAGCCAGTCGCCGCCTCGGGCGGCCAAGAGGCCAGAACGAAAAGCTGCCCCTCGATCATCGGCACGACGGCAAAGGTGCGGCGCTCTCCGCCCATGGTCTCGCCGGAGAAGGCGATGGCGCCGGACGAGGCGAAAATGGCCAATGGCCGGCCGCGCGGCAGGCGGTCCGGCGCGCTGTCCAGCCCCAGCCGGGCGGACAGCAACTCTCCCGTCGCATCGAAGGTGATCAGGCTGAGCGGCGCGACATGGCCGTCCGTCTCGGTGCCGATCGGGTCGTTGTCGTCAAGCATCCGGTGCGGGATCGAGACCGCGACGAAGCCCAGCGGCTGGCCTTCGGGGCCCAGCACCGGATGTGCCGCCAAAAGGATGGATTCGCCGCTGATCATCGGGTTCCGGTTCGTCCCGATCGACGGCTTGCGCGCCAGCAGCAGGTCTTGCGTGATCGGGCTGTCCGAGAAATCGCGGGTCTCGCCGGTCGAATTGCACCGGCTGATGCCGTCGGCGCCGACATAGGCCACGAAACTGATCGTCGGATCACCGGCCCTGGTCCTGCCCATCAGCGCCGAACAGGCGTCTGGATCGTCCGTCAGTGCGGGCACGGCCGCCGCCAGGGCAGCGACCATCCCGCGGGCGTTGTTGATCCGCTCGACCAGCGGGGTGGCCGCCATCAGCGTCTCGCCGAACAGCGCCGCCTCGCTGCGCGCCTGCGCCTCGCTCTGCACCCTGCTGGCCTGCACATAGGCCAGGATCGCCAGCGGCAGCAACGCCAGGCCGACCGCTGCGATCAGCCTGACGCCAAGGCGATGGGGCGGGGCCGACCCGGTGCAGCGGCATCTCAGGCGCCAGAGGGCCTGGCCTGGGCCGAAACCGCCAGGGCAATGGCATCGGGGCGGGCGAAATCGTCGTCGCAGCCTGCGAGGCCCATAATCTCGCACAGCCGGGCGCGGGCGCGGTTGGTGCGGCTTTTCACCGTGCCCACGGCGACGCCCATCATCTGCGCTGCCTCTTCGCAGGAATAGCCGTTGGCGCCGACCAGGATCAGCACCTCGCGGTGTTCGGGCGACAATTGGTCGAACGCGGCGCGGAAATCGTTGAAGGCAAGCCGCCCGTCATGCGCCGGGCGCACCGTCAGGGTGGCGGCGTGGATGCCGTCGGGGTCGGCCACCTCGCGCACGGCCTTGCGGCGCTGCGAATAGAACAGGTTGCGCAGGATGGTGAAAAGCCAGGCGCGCAGGTCGGTGCCGGGGGTGAATTTCTCGATGTTCGTCCAGGCCCGGACGATGGTGTCCTGCACCAGATCGTCTGCCGCGGCGCCATTGCGCGTCAGGCTGATGGCGAAGGCCCGCAACGACGGGATGTGATCGGCGATCTGGTCGCGCGGATCGGGGTGCGAACCGGGCAAGGGTTCGGTATCGACGGCGGCCCCTGCCGGCACCGTGTCGCGGGGCGGGCTGGCCAGCATCACGATTTCCCCCCCTTGCCGCTTTCCTTGGCCTTCAACGCCTCCAGCAGGGCGGCAAAGCGGTCGGGCACCGGTTCGTCCAGCGATTCGCGGTAGACCCGCCTGAGGTTCTCGTCGATCTCGCGCGACAGTGCCGACAGCGCTGCCGCCGCCGGCTTTGCCTTGGTGCGACCCGTCCCTTCGTCGTCATTCTTTGTCATGGTGCCCGACACTTTTTTCTGTCCTGGAGTTATGTTTTCATGGAACCCAACGCAGGACCAGCGCGTTGGTTCCCCGAAAAGCGCAAAAAAGAAGCGCATGGGATTGTGGTGGGAGTATCCGCATGGACGACAACAGCCTGACCGCGGCGATCGGTGCAAACCTTCCGTATCTTCGGCGCTATGCGCGCGCGCTGACCGGCAGCCAGGACAGCGGCGACCGTTTCGCCGCCGCGACGCTGGAGGCGCTGCTCGAGGATCTTTCGGCAATGCAGGCCGATGATAACCCGAAGGTGGCGCTGTATCGCGCCTTCACCCTGTTGTGGACATCGGCCGGCGCCCCGGTGGGCGATCCCGACAGCCGGCTTTCGGCGCAGGCCCAGGCGCACATGGCCCGGCTGACGCCGCGCTCGCGCGAGGCGCTGCTTCTGCAGGTGGTCGAGGGATTCGAGACCGGGCAGATCGCCCGCATCCTGCAAGTGGAGGCCGGCGAAGTGGTCGACCTGATCGAGGCGGCGCTGGCCGAGATGGCGGCCTCGGTCGCGGGCCGGGTGATGGTGATCGAGGACGAGCCGATCATCGCGATGGACATCGTCGACATCGTGCTGTCGGTCGGCCATGCGGTGACCGGCATCGCGCGCACCCATGCCGAGGCGCTGCAACTGGCGAAAGCCGACCGGCCCGACATGGTCCCTGGCCGATATCCAGCTGGCCGACAATTCCTCGGGGATCGACGCGGTGAACGATATCCTGGCCTGTTCCCCGATACGCCGGTGATCTTCATCACCGCTTTCCCCGAACGGCTGCTGACCGGCGATCGCCCGGAACCGGCCTTTGTCATCACCAAGCCCTATTCCGAGGAACAGGTTCGTTCGGCCGTCAGTCAGGCGATGTTCTTTGCCTCGACCGAGGACGCTGGCCGCCTGAGTCTCCTCGGCCCGAAATGCCAACCCGACGGGCCGCAACAACGACTGGAAGCCGGGAGCGTCGCCCCCGGTTTCTTCATTTCTTTCATGACCTTGCGCGAATATCGGGAACCGCCTGTCGCGCCTTGCGTTTCCTTGCCACAGCGCGCCCGACGCGGCGCACAGCAAAAGGAGACATCCGATGATCCGCAAGACCCTTGCCGCCGGTGGCCTGGCCGCCCTTGTTGCCACCACCGCCCTTGCTGGTGTGGACGAGGTCGCCAAGGTCGATGTGACCACCGATCTGGCCGCGATCCAGAACGAAAAGGCCGCGGCCTATTGGGCCAACATCGAATCCGACCTGGAAGCCGCCATCTCGGTCCGCCTCGGTGACCGTCTGGTCGCCAACCCCGATGCCGGCACCCAGGTCGACGCAAGTGCGCAGGACAAGGCCGACGGCAACCTCTACGCGACCGAGGGCGCCGAAATCCTGGTCGATATCCGCGAGGTCGAGTTGGCCAGCACCTTCGAACGCGCGCTGAACATCGGCGACGCGGTGCTGGTCGGCCAGGTCAACGTCAACGACCAGAGCGACAATTCCAACTACGACGCCTATGAGCTGAGCATCTCGCTGGAAAGCGCCAGGGTCGTTCTGGCCGAGGGCGAAACGCTGATCCTGGCCACCGGCGACACCGCCGAGGCCTATCGCCGGCTGGTCGATGCCTTTGCCGATGGCGTGGTCTCGCGGCTGAAGTAGGGCATAGCGGGCAAAGCGCCTTTGGCGCGATGCGCCGTCATGGGGGGGCGGGCCGTCACGGGCCCGCCTTTTCGCCTTGCATGCCGGCCAGCAGGACGGCGACGGCTTCGTCGGAAAACGGCCGCAGCAGGATGCGCACGCCCTCGGAAGCCGCGGCTTCGGCGGCGTCGCCCGTGAAGACCAGCGCCGCCCCCCGCGCGGCCAGCGCCTGACCCAGCGGTGTCGCCGCGATCCCGTCGGGCCCGCAATGCAGGATCGCCACCGCGATCGTGCCATGCGGCGCCAGCGCTCTTACCGCCTCATCGGCACTGCCGGCGCGCAGGACGATCGCCTGCGGGTCGACTTCGGTGATCGCGCCGGCCAGATCCTCGGCCACCAGCGCTTGCGGCTCCATCACCAGATAGACCGGTCGTCCGACCATTTTGCCCTCCAACCCTGTGCGGCACATGGAACCGGATGCCGCAGCTGCGCATTAACCCATGATGTAATCTGGCGAGGCAGACCATGCCAACGGGAACCGACTGCACATCTTGCCCTTTGCGACAGCTTGCGCTGTTCACCGCGATGTCGGCGGAAGAGCTGGCCTTCATGCGGCAGTTCAAGACCGGCGAGGTCAGCCTGAAAAAGGGCGCGACGATCCTGTCGCAGGGCGAAGGCTCGCCGGTGCTCTACACCGTCCTGTCCGGCCTGGGCACCAGGTCCGTCCTGCTGGAGGATGGCCGGCGCCAGGTCATAAATTTCGTCTTTCCCGGCGATTTCCTGGGCTTGCAGGCCGGGATCATGGGCGAGATGAAGCATACCGTCACCGCTGCGACGCCGATGGTCCTGTGCACCTTTGCCCGCAGCCGGGTGTGGGAGCTGTTCACCCGGCAGCCGGAACGCGCCTATGACCTGACCTGGATCGCCGCGATGGAAGAGCATTTCCTGGGCGAGACGGTCGTCACCCTCGGCCAGCGCGACGCGACCGAGCGGATGGCCTGGGCGCTGGTGCGGATCTGGCGGCGGCTGTCGGCGCTGGGTCTGTGCCGCGAAGACCGCGCGGTGCTGCCGTTCCGCCAGCATGACCTTGCCGATGCGCTGGGGCTGTCGCTGGTGCATGCCAATCGGGTGCTTGGGGCGCTGCGCCGGGCCGGGCTGGCAGAGCTGGCGCGCGGCATCCTGCGGATGCGGAACCATGCCGCGCTGTCGGCCCTGGCGGGCCTGCCGGCCGAGGCCGAAGAGCGCCGCCCGATTCTTTGAAGCCTCGCCCGACGCAGGCGGAACCGGACCGCCCCTTCCGCGTTGTCCCTGCATCAGCGCTTCCGCCCGAACAGGCCGATGCGTCCCGTATCACCCCGCCGGACCAAGGCCGGGGCGCCGTCGCGGCGCCCGTTGGCCCCGGCTTGCCAAGGAGCTTCCGATGACTGCCCAGACCAGCACCAGGCGCAAGGCCCAACCCGACTCCGTCAAGGCGGTGAAAGCCAATCGCCAGACCGGCCCTGACAGCCAAGCCGAAAGCGGCATCGGCGGCAGGGTGACAACGCTGGGCGCTACCGTCAGCGATGTGGCGGCCAGCGCGGCCGAAGAGGTCAAGGACCGCGCCATCGCCGGCGCGGAGAGCCTGCGCCAGGCCGCCGGGGACCGTGCCGCCAGCGCCCGCGACGCCACCGCCGAGGCGGGCGAGCGGTTGTCGGGCAGCCTGCGCAAGGCCGCCGGGTCGAACCCTGACGGCAGCCTGGCCGCGCGGGCGCTGACGCTGGCCGCCGATGGCTTTGCTGCCGCCGCCGAGCGGGTCGACGGGGCCACCCTGTCTTCTGTCGTGGCCGATGCCCGCGCGCTGGCGCGGCGACACCCGGCCGCCACCGCCACGCTGGCCGCCGCCGCCGGCTTTGCCCTTGTCCGCCTGCTGAAGGCCGCGCCCGAAGAGGTGGACGCGGACACCACCGCGTGACCGCCGCAACCGACGAGACCTCGCTGACGGGTCTGCTGTCGAATGCGGTCGCGGCAGCCCGGCGGCTGGCCGGGTCCGAAGCGGAGCTGGCCGCCGCGGAACTGGCGCTGGCGCGGCGGCGGGCGGCGCAGGGACTGGCGCTTGCCATCGGCGCGCTGATCCTCGGGCTGGCCGCCGTGGCGCTGGGGCTTGCGGCCCTTGTGCTGGGCCTGGTCGCGCTGGGCCTGCCACCCTGGCTGGCAGCGGCACTGCCCTGCGCCGTGCTGGCGCTGGGCGCGGCACTGATGGCCGGGGCCGCGCGCCGCTGCCTGTCTTTCGCCGGGCTGTTGCCGGGTCGCCTGATCGACCGCCTGCGCAGCCTTTCCGAAGTTCTCGATGAACGGAGCCCTCGCGATGCTTGACCTCGTCACGAAGTCTGAACAGGCGCGTCAGCGCAGCGATGCGGATCGCGCCGCGCTGGCGCTGGTGCTGGCCGATCTGCGCCAGCGCCTTGCCAAAGCGCATTCGCTGTCACTGGACGGCGCCGCCGGGCTGGCCCGTCAGGCTGGCGAAGGCGCACTTGCGCTGTGCCGTCGCCACCCCGCCGCCGTCGGCCTGACGCTGGCGGGTCTGGGCTGGCTGGCGCTTTCAAGCCAGCGCGCCGGGCGTGCCGCCTGCGCCAAGCCGGTCCTTGCCGGAACGAAGTTCGAGGCGATGAGCCGCTGGGCCGATGACGGCGGCCCGGTTGCGCCGGCGCCCGAAGCGGACCCCGAGCCGGAGACGGAAGACGACTGGCTGGCCGAGGCTGAAGGCCTGCGCCGCCGCCTGGCCTCGCAGCTTTCACTGCTGGACCGCGCCGCGCGCAATGCCCTGGCCCCGGCGGCCGAGATCGCGCGCCACCGGACCGCCCTGGCCGCCGACCATGCCGCCGATCTGTCGGCCGCCTTCCGCAGCGGGCTGACGGGCCTGTCCGTCGCCGCGCAGGACCGCATCGCCGCCGCGCGTGAAGCCGCCTTCCGCGCCGGTGAAACCGCCGCCGAGGGCAGCGCAAGGCTGGCCCGCCGGCACCCGCTGACGCTGCTGGCCGCCGCCTGGTCGGCGGGTGCCGCCCTGGCCGCTGCGCTGCCCGGGACCGCTGTCGAGCGGCGCAACCTGTCGCCCCTGCGCCAGCACCTGCTGGACGAGGCCCATCGCCTCCTGGCCGAGGAACGCGCCCGCGCCCGCCGCAGCGGCTAACTGCCCGCGCGCCCCTTGCCGCCCGCACCCGCAGCGCCTAACCATTGGGCAAAGGGCGGGGGCAAGAGGGCAGGGCGCGCATGGCAGACACTCCGTCACCGCTGACACAGGCCACGGCCGAGGGGCTGCGCCGCCTTCTGGACGGCGACCCTTCGGTCGCGCAGCTTGATGCGGCCCTGCGCTACCTGGCCAAGTGGCGCAGCGCGCTCTTGGACAACACGCTGGCGCAACAGACAGGGACCACGGTGCAGGACGGCCCGTTCAAGGGCATGGCCTACCCGGTCCGCGCCGCCGAGGGCGCCCGCGCCGCGCGGCTGCTGGGCGCCTATGAGGCCAGCCTTGCACCGGTGATCGAGACCATCGCCAGCCGCCCCTATGCCACCGTGATCGACATCGGCTGCGCCGAGGGCTACTACGCCGTCGGCCTGGCCCGGCGCATGCCGCAGGCGCTGGTCCTTGCCCGCGACACCTCGCCGGCCGCGCAATCACTGTGCCGCGCCCTGGCCGAAGCCAATGGCGTGGCCGACCGGGTGGAAGTGGGCGGCGAGGTCGGTCATGCCGATTTCGTGCTGTGCGACGCCGCCCCGACCGTGCTGATCTGCGACATCGAAGGCGCCGAGGCCGATCTGCTCGACCCCGCCGCCGCCCCCGGCCTGACGCAAGCCGACATCCTGGTCGAGGTGCATGAAGGCATGCGCCCCGGCCTCCTGGCGACGCTGACCGCGCGGTTCACCCCGACCCACCTCATCGCCCGCATCGACCGCAGCCTGCGCCCCGACCTGCTGCCGCCCTGGGCCGAGCGGCTTTCCGATCTCGACCGGCTCTTGCTGTTGTGGGAGTGGCGCGCCGCGCCGACGCCCTGGCTGTGGATGGAGCGCAGATGACCGCGAACGCCGCGATCTGGTATGCGCTCGACGGCTATGATCCGAAGTCCAAGGGCATCAACGGCCGCCGCGTGGCAGGGGAGAGCTTCCTGCGCGGCTTTTTCGCCCATGCCGGGGCCGGGGAATTCGTCTGCCTGACCCATGGCCCCGGCGATGAGCAGCACTTTCGCGACCTGGCCGCCCGCGAAGGCGTGACCTGCCCGATCCGCGGTGCCCGGCTGGAGGACCCGGTCGGTATCGCGCCGGTGCGGGTGGTCAGCTATCCCAGCCCCAACTATGCCGCCGAATGCTGGCGCCGCGCGCCCTGGGGGCATGCCGCCTATGCGATCTGCGGCATCACCCATACCACGGCGACCAAGGCGGTGATGCAGGGCATGTATGACCTGCGCGCAGCGCCGCAGATGCCCTGGGATGCTGTGATCTGCACCTCGCAGGCGGTCCACGCCTCGATCTCGGGGCAGATGGACCTGACCGACGAATACCTGAAGTCGCGCTTTGGCGGGCAGGTGCCGCCGCGGCCCCTGCTGCCGGTGCTGCCGCTGGGCGTCACCTGCGCGGAGTTCGCGCCGGACAAGGCGGCGGGGGCTGCCCTGCGGGCGCGGCTGGGTATCGGGGCGGATGACATCGCCTGCGCCATCATCGCCCGGCTGACCCCGCATGAGAAATTCGATCCGCTGCCGCTCTATCTGGCGCTTTCGCGCGCAACGGCAGGCCGGGCGGCGGTTCCACCTGCTGCTGTGCGGCCAGTTCCGCGATGACTACGCCCGCAAGGTCTTTACCGAAGGGGCGGCAGGGATGATGCCGGATGTGGGCTTTCACCTGCTGGATGGCGCCGATGCGGCGGAACGCAAGGCCACTCTGTCGGGCGCCGACATCTTCCTTTTCCCCATCGACAACGTGCAGGAGACCTTCGGTCTGGCACCGATCGAGGCCATGGCGGCGGGCCTGCCGCTGATCGTCTCGGACTGGGACGGGATGAAGGACACGGTCACCCCGGACGTCGGCATCCGCATTCCGACCGAAGTGCCGCGCGGCGATCTGACGGTCTATCTGGGCCAGCGCCACTTTGGCGGCACCGACAGCTATGTGCAATACGTCAGCCAGTTGTCGGCATTGACGCGGGTGGATGTGCGGGCGTTGACGGTGGCGCTGGTTGCGCTGGGCGGCAACCCGGCGCTGCGGGCGACGATGGGGCGGGCGGGACAGGCGCGGGCGCGCGCATTCTACGACTGGTCGGTGGTGGTGCCGCAGATGCAGGCGCTGTGGGCCGAACAGGCCCTGATGCTGGACAAGGCGCTTGCGGCGGGGCGACTGCCGCCGCCGCCGCATGTCGGGAAGCTGCCGCCCGCGCCTGCGCCGGGGCTGTTCTTCCGCGGCTATCCCTCGGTACAAGGCGCCGATCCGGCCCGGCTTTACCGGGCGCGTCCGCGCGATGATCGCCCCGATCTGGACCGCACCCTTGACTTGCGCGATTACGAGGGCGTGCGCCGTGCCTTCGAGGCCCGCGCCACCGTGGCCGCCGTGCTGGCCGCGCTGGACCGCGCCGGGTCCGGGGGCGCCACTTCGGCGGCGCTTGCGACGGCCTCGGGCGTGGCTGAGCGACCGGTGCAGCGGGTGCTGTACTGGCTGATGAAATACGACTTTGCGGAGTGACCCGATGATTCAGACCGGCAGATCGGCCCTCATCACCGGCGCGGGTGCCGGCATCGGGCGGGCCACCGCGCGCGCCTTTATCGGCGCGGGCTGGCGGGTGGCGCTGATGGGCCGCCGCGATGCGGCGCTGGTGGAAACCGCGGAAAGCGACGAGGCGCTGATCCTGCCTGCCGATGTGGGCGACCCCGCCGCCGTTGAGGCCGCCTTCGCCAAGGTCGAGGAACGCTGGGGCCGGCTGGACGTGCTGTTCAACAACGCCGGGATTTCCCTGCCCGCCCGCCCGATCGACGAAATCCCGGTCGCGGACTGGCTGGCGCTGTGCCAGACCAACATCACCGGCATGTTTCTCTGCGCCCGCGCCGCTTTTGGCCTGATGCGCCGGCAAGAGCCGCAGGGCGGGCGGATCATCAACAACGGCTCGATCTCGGCGCATGTACCGCGTCCCGGATCAGCGCCCTATACGATGTCGAAACATGCCGTCACCGGCCTGACCCGCTCCCTTGCGCTGGATGGCCGCGCCTTCGACATCGCCTGCGGCCAGATCGACATCGGCAATGCGCTGACCGACATGGCAGCGGCCTTTGCCGACGGCGTGCCGCAGGCGCATGGCGGCATCGCGCCCGAACCGGTGATGGACCCGGCCCATGTCGCCGCGACCGTGCTGCACATGGCCGAATTGCCGTTATCCGTGAACATCCCCTTCGTCACCGTCATGGCCCGCGACATGCCCTATATCGGCCGCGGCTAGGCGCGATTGGTTCCGCCCCGTGGCCCATGGCGGCGGCGTGGCGGCTCAGTCGGCGACCTTGCAGAACATGTCGTAGACCAGATTGATGGTGCGCAGAACCTTGGCGTCCTGGATCGAGTAATAGACCGCCTTGCCCTCGCGCCGGGTGGCGACCAGGCCTTCAAGCCGCAGCCGCGCCAACTGCTGGCTGACGGCGGCCTGGCGCGAGGCCAGCAGCTGCTCCAGCGCGGTCACGGTCTTTTCGCCGGATGACAGGTGGCACAGGATCATCAGCCGCCCCTCATGACTGAGCGCCTTGAGAAAGGCCGCCGCCGCCGTGGCCTGGGCCAGCATCTGGTCGGCCGGCAGGGCGCCGCAGCTGTCGTCTTCGGGGGTGGTGTCGCCGGCATCGGCATCGGGATGTTCAAGCGATGTCATAGCGCGGTCTGAATATGTGCTTTAGCATAATCCGTTCGGCCTGGCGAGAGGGCTGCACATCCTGTGCCTATGCTTGTCCCTGCCGGACCGCGCGCGATGCGCTCCGGGGGCCTTGCCGCGCCTTGCCGCTGCGCTGCCTCTTGCCGAGGCCTGCCCTTGCCGGCAAGGATTGCCGCCGAGTCAGAAAGGACCACGCCATGAACCGCCCTTCCGCCTTCACCGCCCCCGGCCGCTTCTGGCGCGGCAACCTGCACACCCATTCCACCCGGTCCGATGGCGTGCTGGAGCCGGCCGAAGTCTGCCGCCGCTACCGGGCCGAGGGCTATGATTTCCTGGCCCTGACCGATCATTTCATCGGCATGTATGGCTATCCGCTCGTCGATACCGTGCCGTTCCGCGACGCCGGCTTCACCACCATCCTCGGCGCCGAGCTGCATTCCGGGGCCATGTCCAATGGCGAGCTGTGGCATATTCTGGCGGTCGGGCTGCCTGTCGGTTTTGCCCCCTCGGACAGCCCGGATTTCCACACCCGCCCCGGGATGGAAACCGGCCCGGAGATTGCCGCCCGCGCTGTGGCCGCCGGGGCCTTTGTCGCCATCGCCCATCCGCAATGGTCCGGCCTGACGCTGGCCGATGCGCGCAGCATCGCGTCGGCCCATGCGGTCGAGATCTACAACCACGGCTGCGCCAATGGCTGCGACCGGCCTGACGGCTTCGGCATTGCCGATCTTCTGCTGACCGAGGGCCGCAAGCTCAGCCTGATCGCCACCGATGACGCGCATTTCTTCGAGCCGGACCATTTCGGCGGCTGGGTCATGGTCAAGGCCGAGGCGAACGAGCCGGGCGCGCTGCTGGCGGCGCTGAAGCGGGGCGATTTCTATTCCTCGCAGGGGCCGGAATTGCGCGATGTGCGGCTGGAAGGCGACCGGGTGGTGGTGGAAAGCTCGGCCGTGGCCTCGGTCGTCGCGATGGGGCAGGGCACCGGGGCCAAGGGGGTGCATGGCCATTCGATGACCCGCACCGAAGTGCCGCTGCAGCGGATGGACGACAGCCCCTGGCTGCGCGTATCGGTGATCGACGCTGCCGGCAAGCGGGCCTGGTCGAACCCGATCTGGCGCTGACCCAGCGGCAAAGGCCCCCCGAAAGCGGCGCCCACCCGCCCGCCCCGCCGCTTTCGGGGGGCCTTGGGCCTGCTGTCCGTGCCCGGATCAGGCCTTGCCTTCCAGACCCGCCGCGGCAGCGCCCGTTGCGCCGGGGATCTGCATCTCGAAAGTCTCGGTGACGGATGTGTAGTCATGGTATCCCATCCGGGCCAGCGGCCGGATCGCGGCGATGTCGAGCTTGCCGTCGGGGCGGATCACCTCGTCCCTGACATGGATGCGCATGACCTGGCCGAACACCACATCGACCCCGCCGTGGTGCGAATTGCCGCGCAGGCGGGTGGTCGACAGGTAGCGGCATTCGAAATGCGCCGGGCTTTCGGCAACACGC
Organism: Rhodobacter sp.; assembly: GCA_016704435.1. Lineage (GTDB taxonomy): Bacteria > Pseudomonadota > Alphaproteobacteria > Rhodobacterales > Rhodobacteraceae > Pseudogemmobacter. The sequence continues at coordinate 11,977 of JADJAB010000020.1, forward strand.
GGGCCGGGGGCATCGAGGCAGGGCGCCTTGGCGACGCCGGCCCTGACGAATTCATCCTCGCCCTCGGGCCATTCCATGGCCGAGATGTTCACGGCCTCGCGCAAGGAATAGGTGGCCATGTTCCACACGAACCAGCCCGTCGTCTCGGCGTTCAGGACCGTATGCTTGCGGCGGCCGTCGGCGTAGGGATTGGCCGCGAACATCACCATCGGCGGATCGAACGACAGGTTCTGCCACTGGCTGTAGGGTGCCAGATTGGCGCGGCCCGTGGCATCGACGGTGGACAGCCAGCCGATCGGACGCGGCACGGTGCAGGACTTGAAGGGCGAGAAGGGCAGCGGGCACTCCTCGCGGCCGGGGGCATAGTGCATTTGCAGGATCCTTTGCTGTAGTGCCGGCGCGTCCAGCTAACCGGGTTTGCCGTGCCGTGCCAAGCCTGCCCGGTGGCAGGGCCTGAACGGACCTCAGCCGTCGTGGCGCCCCGACACCAGCCGCGCGACCAGCCGGGTCAGCCGCCGGTGCAGCCGTTGGGTGCGGGCGCGCAGGTGCATTGCGGCATAGACCGGCTGGGTCAGCGCCGGGGCATCCGCCACTCGGCGGAACCGGCCGCCGGCCACCATCTCGCGGGCCTGTTCCTCCATCACATAGCCCGCGCCGCCGAGCGTGTTCAGCAGCGAGGCGACGGCGGTGGACTGGCCGACCGACAGCGGCGCCTCTGCCCATTCGGGCAGAAGTTCGCGGTGGGCGCGGTCGAACGCGGGCGAGAAATGCGCGAAGATCATGCGCTCGGGGCGGATGGCGGCCCGGCTGTCGGTGTCGGACGAGATCAGGTGGTAGGTCAGGTCGCCGACGCTCTGGAAATAGAGGTCGGGATGCGGCCTGGGGGTGAACATCACCGCGAAGTCCAGCGCCCCCGAGATCAGGTCGTTGCACATCTGGGTGGAATAGTCCGGCTCGATATAGAAGGCGGTCTGCGGCAGGGCGCGGCGAAACTCGGCCACCATCGGGCCGAGGTAGACCGCCGCGAGGTCGTTCTGGATTCCAAGTCGCAGCGTCAGCGCCGCCTCGCCCGAAGGCGCCACGGCACGGCGCGCCGCCGTCCACTCCTGGCGCAGCATGCGGGCATGGGTCTCGAAACGCAGGCCTTCGGTGGTCAGGTCCGTCCCGGCGCGCGAGCGGCGGAAAAGCCGGGCGCCAAGCGCGTTCTCCAGCGTCTTGACGCGGGCCGAGATGGTGGATTGGGTCACGCCGAGGCGGTCGGCGGTGCGGTTGAAGCTGCGCGTCTCGCACAGGTCGAGGAAGGTGTCGATAAGGTCGATCTGCATCGGGTTTGCGCTTTCGCGGCGGAGTAGGGCGCCGGGGGCTTTGCCCCGGACCCCCAGGATATTTCCGCCAGGATGAGGCCTGATCGGATTTTTCGATCAATAGGGCTGATACGGTCGAATTGAAAGGGATTCGTCTTCGGCAGATAGTGCGGCCGAACAGGTCGGAGGCAGCGATGGCGGAATTTGCATCTGCGCGGGTGGTGATCATTGGCGGCGGGGCTGTCGGCGTCTCGGCGCTGTACCATCTGGCGAAGGCGGGGTGGACGGATTGCATCTTGCTGGAAAAGAACGAATTGACCGCCGGGTCGACCTGGCATGCCGCCGGAAACGTGCCGACGTTTTCCTCCAGCTGGTCGATCATGAACATGCAGCGCTATTCGGCCGAACTCTATCGCGGCCTGGGCGAGGCGGTCGGCTATCCGATGAACTACCATGTCACCGGTTCGGTCCGGCTGGGTCACAGCCGCGAACGGTTGCAGGAATTTAAGCGTGTGCAGGGGATGGGCCGGTACCAGGGCATGGATCTGGACGTGCTGTCTCCGGACGAGATCGGCGCCAGATATCCGTTCCTTGAGACACATGACCTGACTGGCGCGCTGTATGACCCCTATGATGGCGACATCGACCCGGCGCAGTTGACCCAGGCGCTTGCCACTGGCGCGCGTGCGCTTGGCGCGCGGATCGAGCGGTTCTGCCCGGCAACGGGGGTACGCCGCGACAAGGACGAGTGGGTGATCTCGACACCCAAGGGCGAGGTGCGGGCCGAGATCGTGGTGAATGCGGCGGGTTACTACGCCCGCGAGGTCGGCAAATGGTTCGGCCGCGACCTGCCGATGATGGTGATGAGCCATCAGTACATGCTGTTCGACACCATCCCCGAACTGGAGAGCTGGTCGAAAGACGTGGGCCACAAGCTGCCGCTGCTGCGCGATGTCGACAGCAGCTACTACCTGCGGCAGGAAAAGAACGGCTTCAACCTTGGGCCCTATGAGGGCAATTGCAAGGCGCATTGGGTGACGAAGGATGACCCGTTCCCTGATGATTTCAGCTTCCAGCTGTTCCCCGACGATCTGGAGCGGCTGGAGTGGCATATCGCCGATGCCATGGCCCGCGTGCCCTTGCTGGAAAAGGCAGCCCTGACCAAGGTGATCAACGGCCCGATCCCCTATACGCCCGATGGCAATCCGCTGCTTGGCCCGATGCCGGGCGTGCCGAATGCGTTCGAGGCCTGCGTCTTCACTTTTGGCATCTGCCAGGCCGGCGGGGCTGGCAAGGTGCTGGCCGAATGGGTGACCGAAGGGGCCACCGAATGGGACATGTGGTCCTGCGACCCGCGCCGATTCACCGGCTTTGAAGATCCGGAATACTGCGTGAAAAAGGGGATGGAGGTTTACGGCAACGAATATGCCATGCACTTCCCGCATCATGCCTGGCCCGAGGGGCGGATGAAGAAGCTCAGCGCCGTGCATGACCGCACCGCGGCTTTGGGGGCGCAATTCGGGCCGTTCAACGGATGGGAGCGCGCGCTGTGGTATGCGCGGGAAGGCGATGACACCTCAGAGGCCGCGCAGCGGATCTGGGACCGCAAGGGGCCGTGGTTTGCGGCGGTGAAGGCGGAATGCGAGGCGGTGCGCGATGCCGCCGGTATCCTGGACCTGCCGGGGTTTTCGCGCTTCCGGCTGACGGGTGCGGGCGCGGCCGATTGGCTGGCGCGCCAGATCACCGGCAAGGTGCCGTCGGCGGGGCGGCTGGGTCTGGCCTATTTCGCCGATGACAAGGGCCGGATCGTCACCGAAATGTCGGTGGCGCGGCTGGGCGAGGAAGAGCTGCTTCTGATCACTGCCGCCACCGCGCAGGTCCATGACGGCGATTGGCTGCGCAATCATCTGGATGCAGGCCTGACGCTGGTGGACGAGACCGAATGCTGGTCGACGCAGATCCTGACCGGGCCGAAATCGCGCGAGATTCTGGCATTGGTGGCCGATGGCGATCTGGCCAAGGGCTGGCTGACCCATCAGTCCGCGCGGATCGCAGGGGCCGAGGTGACGCTGATGCGGGTGTCTTTCGCGGGGGAATTGGGCTGGGAGCTCCATTCCAAGGTCGCCGATACCGCAAAGGTCTGGGATGCGGTGATCTCGGCCGGTGCGCCATTGGGCCTGCGGCCCTTTGGCATGTTCGCCCTGAACTCGCTGCGGGTGGAAAAGGGCTATCGCGCATGGAAAGGCGATTTGTCGACTGATTACAACGTGTTGCAGGGCGGTCTTGAGCGGTTTGTCGATTGGACAAAGCCGGACTTCCGCGGGCGTGCGGCACTGGAGGCGGAAAAGCAGCGCGGGGTGACCAAGCGGTTCTGCACGCTGCTGATCGAGGCGGGGGCGATCAGGATCCGCCCTATATGTCGACGATCTGGGCGGGCGATAAGGTCGTGGGCGAGCTGACCTCGGGCTACTACGGTCACCGGGTGGGGGCTTGCATCGGTCTGGGGATGCTGCGGGCCGACCTGAACCAGCCGGGGCAGGCGGTGGAGGTGGAGATCTTCGGCCAGCGCTATCCGGCGGTGGTGCAGGCGGATCAGCCTCTGTGGGATGCAAAGAACGAGCGCATTCGCGCGTGATGGACGGTGGAACCGGGGGTTTTGCACCCCCGGACCCCCGCAGAGTACTTGAGCCAAGATGAAGGAGCGGGAGATGGCAGGGCTTCCCAAGACGGCGCGGGCAGTGGTGATCGGGGGCGGGATTTCCGGCTGCTCGGTCGCCTATCATCTGGCGAAGGCAGGCTGGACGGATGTCGTGCTGTTGGAGCGGCGCAAGCTGACCTCCGGCACCACCTGGCATGCGGCGGGCTTGATCGGGCAGTTGCGCGGATCGGCCAACATGACGCGGCTGGCGAAGTATTCGGCTGATCTTTATCGCGGACTGGAGGCGGAAACCGGGGTTGCAACCGGGATGAAGCAGGTTGGCTCCATTTCCGTGGCCTTGACCAAGGAACGTCACGAGGAATTGCTGCGGCAAGCGACGGTGGCGCGGATTTTCGATGTCGAGGTGCATGAGATCTCGCCCGCCGAGGCGAAGGCGAAGTATCCGCATCTGAACATCGACGGCGTGGTGGGTGCGGTGGCCCTGCCTCTGGACGGGCAGTGCGACCCGGCGAATATCGCCATGGCCCTGGCCAAGGGCGCACGGATGAAGGGCGCGAAGATCTTTGAGGGGGCGCTGGTCACCAGTGTCACCACCCAAGACGGTCGGGTGACGGGCGTCGACTACGACTTTGGCGGCGCGCCGGGCCACATCGCCGCCGATGTCGTGATCAACTGCGGCGGCATGTGGGGGCGCGATCTGGCGGCACAGAACGGCATCACCCTGCCTTTGCATGCCTGCGAGCATTTCTATCTGGTGACCGAGCCTGTGGCCGGAATAGACCCCAATCTGCCGGTTTTGCGGGTGCCGGACGAATGCGCCTATTACAAGCAGGACGCCGGCAAGATGATGCTGGGCGCGTTCGAGCCGAAGGCCAAGCCCTGGGGCATGGACGGCATCCGCGCCGATTTCGAATTCGACACGCTGCCCGAGGATTGGGACCACTTCATGCCCATCCTCGAGATGGCGACCAACCGCCTGCCTTTGTTCGAAACCGCTGGAATCCATACGTTTTTCAACGGGCCTGAAAGCTTTACCCCCGATGACCGCTACTATCTGGGCGAGGCGCCAGAGGTGCAGGGCTACTGGATCGCGGCCGGGTATAACTCGGTCGGGATCGTGTCTTCGGGCGGGGCCGGGCAGGCGCTGGCGCATTGGATCACCGAAGGCGAGCCGCCTTTCGATCTGTGGGAGGTGGACATCCGCCGCGCCCAACCGTTCCAGCGCAACCGCCGTTACCTGAAGGAACGGGTGACCGAGACGCTGGGTCTGCTGTACGCCGACCATTTCCCCTATCGCCAGGTGGAAACCGCGCGGGGTATCCGCCGCACGCCGCTGCACGATCATCTGAAAGCGCGTGGCGCGGTCTTTGGCGAAACGGCGGGCTGGGAGCGCGCCAACTGGTTCGCCAACAAGGGGCAAGAGCAGGAATACCGCTACACCTGGAAGCGGCAGAACTGGTTTGAAAACAACAAGGCCGAGCATATGGCCGTGCGCGAGGGGGTCGGTTTCTTCGACATGACCTCATTCGGCAAGATCCGGGTCGAGGGGCGCGACGCTTGCGCCTTCCTCAACCGGATCTGCTCGGCCCAGATGGACGTGGCGACGGGGCGCATCGTCTATACGATGCTCTTGAACGAGCGCGGTGGCATCGAGGCCGACCTGACCGTGACGCGGCTGTCGGAGACGGCGTTCCTGCTGGTGGTGCCGGGGGCGACCTTGCAGCGCAACCTGGCCTGGCTGCGGACGCATCTGGGCGACGAATTCGCCGTGATCACCGATGTGACGGCGGCGGAATCGGTCTTGTGCGTGATGGGGCCGAAGGCGCGCGACCTGATGGCGCTGGTGTCCCCCAACGACTTCAGCAATGCCGTGCATCCTTTTGGAACCGCGCGGGAAATCGAGATCGGCATGGGTCTGGCCCGTGCCCATCGCGTAACCTATGTCGGCGAATTGGGCTGGGAGATTTATGCCAGCACCGACCAGACGGCGCATGTCTTCGAGGCACTGGAAGAGGCGGGCACCGGGCTGGGGCTGAAGCTGTGCGGGCTGCACACGCTGGATTCGTGCCGGATCGAGAAGGCCTATCGCCATTGGGGCCATGACATCACCGATGAGGATCATGTGCTTGAAGCGGGCCTCGGCTTTACTGTCAGCCGCAAGAAACCCGGCTTCCTGGGCCGCGACGCCGTGCTGCGCAAGCAGGAGGCCGGGCTGGAGCGGCGCATGCTGCAATTCCGGTTGCAGGACCCCGGGCCCTTGTTGTTCCACAACGAGGCGATCGTGCGCGACGGGCAGATCGTCGGGCCGGTGACCTCGGGCAATTACGGGCATTTCCTGGGGGGCGCCATCGGCATGGGCTATGTGCCCTGCAAGGGGCAGACCGAGGCCGAGGTGCTGGCCTCGTCCTACGAAATCGAGGTGGCGGGGGTGCGGCACAGGGCGGTGGCCAGCCTTGCGCCGATGCATGATCCGAAATCGGAACGGGTGAAGGCATGACCCTTTCCGCGCGGCATCAGGCCTTTCACGAGTTGCACCAGCGGGGGTGCTTCGTCATTCCGAACCCCTGGGATCGTGGATCGGCCCGGATGATGGCGGCACTTGGGGCACAGGCTCTGGCGACCTCATCCGCCGCGCATGCCTTCACGCTGGGGCGGCCGGACATGGGCGGCGTGTCGCGCGACGAGGCTTTGGCCCATGCGGCCGACCTGCTGGGGGCGACGCCGCTGCCGGTTTCTGGCGATTTCGAGAACGGCTTTGGCGATGCGCCGGATGTGGTGGCCGAAACCTTGCGGCTGTCGGCCGAGGTCGGGCTGTCGGGGATTTCGGTCGAGGACACGCAGATGAGCCCCGGCAATCCGGCCTATGGCTTCGATCTGGCGGTAGAGCGGGTGCGGGCGGGCGCTGCGGCGGCGCGCGCGCTGCGGCGGCCCTTCGTCTTCTGCGCCCGGGCCGATGGGGTGATGAACGGCACCTATGATCTGGCCGAGGGCATCCGCCGGTTGCAGGCCTATGAGGCGGCGGGGGCGGATCTGCTTTATCTGCCGGTGCCGCCGGGGCGGGCGGAACTGGCACGGGTGCTGGCCGCAGTGACAAGGCCGGTGAATGCGCTGGCGGCCGGGCCGCTGAAGGCGCTGTCGGTGGCGGACCTTGCGGCAATGGGCGTGCGGCGCATTTCAACCGGCAGCCAGATCGCGCGGGTCACCCACAGGGCGATCCGCGATTGCGTTGGCGCGATGCTTGGCGCGGGGTCCTTTGCGGGCTGGCCGGGGCGGCCTCGGGGGGATGAGATCGACGCGCTGTTGAAACATGGTGCGAAATGATGGGCCGAGGGCCGGGGGTTTCACACCCCCGGACCCCCGTGGAGTATTTGAGCCAAGATGAAGGGGCTTATGGGATGAGCGATCTGGGTGAGACATGTGAGCCCTCACGGGCGCGGCGGTCGGGCGGGCGGCAGGCGCGGGTGGCGCTGCGGTCGGCTCCGCTGGCAGATGACGTCCGGCCGGTGCGGGCGGGCATGCCCGGTGGGCAGTACAAGCCGTTGAGCGAGGTGGCGGTGGCGCAGATCCATGCCGCCGCACTGGATGCGCTGGAAGAGATCGGGCTGAGCCAGGCCCCGCCCTCGGGGGTGGAGGTGATGACGGCTGCGGGCGCCATACAGGGTGACGATGGCCGCCTGCGCTTTCCGCGTGCACTGGTCGAGGACATGCTGGCGGTGGCGGCGCGCGATATCACGCTGCATGCGCGCGACCCCAGGCACCATCTGCAGCTGTCGGGCACCAATGTGCATTACGGCACGGCGGGGGCGGCGGTGCATATCGTCGATCCGGTGACGCTGGACTATCGCGAGTCGACCGCGCAGGACTTGTATGATGCGGCGCGGCTGGTCGACAATCTCGACAACATCCATTTCTACCAGCGCACCATGGTCTGCCGCGATGTGGTGGACAACCGCGAGATGGACCTGAACACGCTTTACGCCTGCCTGTCGGGGACCAAGAAGCATGTCGGGACCAGCTTCTCCGACCCGGCGCATGTCGCCGATTGCTTCGAGATGCTGCATATGGTGGCGGGGTCGGAAGAGGCCTGGCTGGAGCAGCCTTTCGTCAGCAACTCCAACTGCTTCGTCGTGCCGCCGATGAAATTCGCCGAGGAATCCTGCATCACCATGGAAGATTGCATCCGCCGTGGCATGCCGATGCTGCTGCTGTCGGCCGGGCAGGCCGGGGCAACCGCGCCCGCGCCGATTGCGCTGACCATCGTGCAGGCGGTGGCGGAATGCCTGGCGGGCGTGGTCTATGTCAACGCCATCAAGCCCGGCGCGCCGGCGATCTTCGGCACCTGGCCCTTCGTGTCGGACCTGCGCACCGGCGCGATGTCGGGCGGCTCGGCCGAACAGGCGCTGCTGACCGCCGGATGCGCCCAGATGCACCATTTCTACGGCCTGCCCGGAGGCGCTGCCTCGGGCATTTCCGACAGCAAGCTGCCCGACATGCAGGCCGGGTGGGAGCAGGGCATCACCAACGCTCTTGCCGGTCTTGCCGGGCTGAACATGTGCTACGAGGCGGTGGGGATGCATGCCTCGCTGCTCGGCTTCTGCCTGGAAAGCCTGGTTCTGGGCGACGACCTCCTGGGGCAGGCGATGCGGCTGGTGCGCGGCATCGACGTGACGCCGGATTCGACATCACTGGACGCGATGAAACAGGTTTGCCTGGGCGGGCCGGGGCATTACCTCGGCTCGGACCAGACGCTGAAGCTGATGCAGACCGAGTACATCTATCCCAACGTCGCCAACCGGATGAGCCCGAAGGAATGGAACGAGGCCGGCAAACCGCTGCTTCTGGACGCCGCCATCGCGCGCAAGAACCAGATCCTGGCCCAGGCGGGGTCGGTCATTGACCCCGAGCTGGACCGGGCGATCCGGGGGAAGTTCAACATCTACTTCAGGTAGTTGCTGCAAGGTGCTGGAAATAATTGAAACTTCTGGCCCTTGTCTTGGCGGGGGCGGTGAAAGGTCGGAAAGATGAACTACGGCTATGTGGGCTTGGGCAACCTGGGCGGGCATCTGGCAGCCAGCCTGATCAAGGCGGGGCATCAGGTCACGGTCTATGACCGCGATCCGAAGCTGGCCGAGCGGCATCGCGCCCTGGGGGCGGCGGTGGCCGCCACGGTGGCCGAACTGGCGGGAAAGGTGGACCATGTCTTCACTTGCCTGCCGCATCCGGCGGCGTCGGAGGCGGTGCTGGCCGAGTTGATGACCGGGCTGAAACCGGGTGCGACCTGGATCGAGAACTCCACCCTCGGCCGCGACGATGTACTGCGGCTGGCGGGGCTGGCGCGTGTGGGCGAGGTGCGAATGCTGGAGGCGCCGGTGACGGGCGGTGTTCACCTTGCGGCGCGGGGCGAGATCACGGTGCTGGTGGGCGGCGACCAGGCCCTGTTCGAGATGCACAAGGCGGCGTTGCAGGCGATCGGCAACCGTATCTTCTACATGGGGCCGCTGGGCAGTGCCGCGGTGATCAAGGTCATCACCAACATGCTGGCCTTCATCCATCTGGTGGCGGATGGCGAGGCGCTGATGCTGGCCAAGCGCGGCGGGCTGGATCTGAAGACCGCGTGGGAGGCGATTGCGGCCTCGTCCGGCAGCAGCTTCGTGCATGAGACCGAGGGCCAGCTGATCCTGAACGGCAGCTATGACATCGCCTTCACCATGGATCTGGCGCTGAAGGATCTGGGCTTTGCCATGGGCTTTGGCCGCGAGTATGGCGTGCCGCTGGACCTGGCGGCGATGACGGCGCAGACCTTCCTGAAGGGCAAGGCGGTCTATGGCGGGGCGGCGCAATCGACGCAGATCGTCAAGCTTCTGGAAGATGCGCTGGGCACCGATCTGCGGGCCGACGGGTTCCCGGCGCGGCTGGAGTAGGCGCGGCTGGAGTAGGCGGGTCCCGGTCGAGGCTTGCGCCCGAGACGGGGCCGGGTGAGGGTGCGGGCTAGGGAATCTGCCACGGGGCCGGGCCATGACCGAGACGACCGACAGCCGCATCGCGCGGCTCTTGCATCACCGCAAGCCGGGGCTGGCGCTGGGCGATCCGGTGGTGCCGCCGATCACCGTCTCGGCCACCTATCACCTGCCGCATACCCAAGGTGCGCCCTTCGTCTACGGCCGCAACGGCGTGCCGACCTGGGACGCGGTCGAGGCGCAGCTGGCGATCCTTGAGGCGGCCGAGGTGGTGTCCTTCCCCTCGGGCATGGCGGCGATTTCGGCGGCGCTTTTCGCCACGCTGAGGGCCGGCGACCGGCTGGTGATCCCGGCGGATGGCTATTACGTCACCCGTATCCTGTCGCAGGGCTTTCTGGCGCCCTTGGGAGTTGCGGTCACCGAACTGGCGACCCGCGACTATGCCGCGGCCGATTTCACCGGGGTGGCGGTGGTCTATCTGGAAACGCCGTCGAACCCCGGCCTTGACGTGGTGGATATCGCTGCCGTCGCCGCACGGGCGCGGGCGGCGGGGGGCAAAGGTGATCGCCGACAACACCACGATGACACCGCTGTTGCAGCGCCCGCTGGATCTGGGCTGCGATCTGGTGGTGGCGGCCGACACCAAGGCGCCGGCGGGGCATTCGGATGTGCTTTTCGGCCATGTCGCGGGGCGCGATGCCGGGCTGATGGCGCGGGTGCGTGACTGGCGGCGGATGGCGGGCGCGGTGCCGGGGCCGTTCGAGGCCTTTCTGGTGCATCGCGGGATCGAGACGCTGGAGCTGCGGCTGCAGCGGATGTGCGCATCAGCGGCGGTGATCGCGGATCGGCTGGCGGCGCATCCCGAGGTGCGCGACCTGCGCTATCCGGGGCTGCCGGGCGACGCTTCCTTTGCGGCGGTGGGCGAGCAGATGGCCAATGGCGGCTTTCTGATCGGGTTCACCCTGGCCAATGCGGGCGCGGCCGAGGGCTTTCTGGCCCGTTGCCCGCTGATCGAGCAGACCACCAGCTTCGGCGGCACCCATAGCGCGGGCGAACGCCGGGCGCGCTGGGGCGACGCGGTGGAGGAAGGCTTCATCCGGCTCTCGGTCGGGGTGGAGCCGGTCGAAGTGCTGTGGTCCGCGATCGCCGAAGCGTTGGACGGCTGAGCCCGCGTGGCCCGGTCTTCCTGGTGAACTCGGGCCAGGTGTCAGCCGGTTGCCTTGCCTTTGAAATCATCGGCCGAGTGGCGTTCGGGCACTTGGCCTGACTCATCCCCCCAGGTCCGGTTGACCATCCGGCCCCGGATCACCGCCGGGCGGGTGGCGATGGTTTCGGCCCAGGCCTGGACATGGCTGTAGATGCCGACATCGAGGAACTCGCCGGAGTCATAGGCCTCATTGCGGACCAGTGCACCATACCATGGGAAGATCGCGATATCGGCAATGGTGTAGTCCGCCCCGGCGATGAACGGCCGTTCCGCCAGTTGCCGGTCCAGCACGTCAAGCTGGCGCTTCACTTCCATGGCAAAGCGGTTGATCGGATATTCCTGCCTGGTCGGCGCGTATTTGTAGAAATGCCCGAAGCCGCCGCCGAGATAGGGCGCCGAGCCCATCTGCCAGAACAGCCAGTTCAGCGTTTCCGCCCGGCCCGCCGGGTCGCGCGGCAGGAAGGCGCCGAATTTCTCGGCCAGATGCAGCAGGATCGAGGCGCTTTCGAACAGCCGGATCGCCGGGCTGGCGGAATGGTCCATCAGCGCGGGGATCTTGGAATTCGGGTTGACCGCGACGAAGCCCGAGCCGAACTGGTCGCCCTTGCCGATGTCGATCAGCCAGGCGTCATACTCGGCCTTGTGGCCTGCGGCGAGCAGCTCTTCGAGCAGGATCGTCACCTTCTGGCCGTTCGGCGTGGCCAGCGAGTAAAGCTGCAGCGGGTGGTCGCCGCGCGGCAGGTCCTTGTCATGCGTCGCGCCCGCAATGGGGCGGTTGATCGAGGCGAAGGTGCCGCCCGAGGGCTGCTCCCATGTCCAGACGCGGGGCGGGGTCCAGTCGGTATCGGTCATGGCAAATCTCCTTTGCGGGCCGAAGATAGGGGCTGCCACCGCAAGGGCAAGGTCAGATCAGCGCGATCAACCGCACAGCCTCGGTGCGCGGATCGGCCAAAGCTGCTGCGGTCCTCGCCGGGGTAGTGGCGGGCGCGGGTGGCGGTGGGCATTGGCGCGGGCGTCGGCGTCAGGACGCGCGGGCCGGTCCTTGCGGTCTCGGCCTGCCAGTTGCGCGCGAGTTGCATCTGCGCGGCCTTGGTGATGCCGTAAGCTGCGGAATAGCGGTTTGCCGCCGCCGGATCGTCGAGGAACATCGCGGTGCCCTGGCCCGCGCGCAGCAAAGGCTCGACCATGGTCAGCAGGAAGGCCGCGGCGCGCAGGTTGGTGGCGATCGAGCGGTCGAGGTCCTTCATGTCGAGCGAGGGGCTGGGCGACAGTGCCGTGACATGGATCGCGGTATGGACCCAGAGTTGAAGGCCACCCCAGCGGTCATGGATGGAGCGGCAGAGGTGGCGCATGGCATCTTCGTTGGTCACGTCCATCGGCGCCAGCGTCAGCCCGGCAGCACCCGGCAGGCCGGCGGCCTTGACCCGGTCGTCCAGCTCTTCAAGGCCGCCGGTGGTGCGGGCGACTGCCACCACATGCCAGCCTTGCAACGCCAGCTGTTCGACCATGGCAGCACCAAGCCCGCGCGAGGCGCCGGTGACGAGGGCGATTTTCTGGGTCATGGCGGTCTCCGGTTCCTGCGGTGGAACCGGGGGGGTTCACACCCCCCGGCCCCCCCGTGGAGTATTTGAGCCAAGATGAAGGGGCAAGGGGCCTAGCGCCCGTAGCCTGCGGCAAGTTCGGCCTGGCGGGCGCGCAGGATGGACTCAATCAGAACCTCGGGCAGGGGCTGTGCGGGCGTGAACAGGACGCCGGATTTCGAGGTCCTGAAGGGCGCGCAGTCGACCAGCGGAATCACCGTGCCCGAATGCGGGTAGAGCCCGAGGTGGCAGGCGAAGGCGGCGTAGCCTACCACCATCTTGCCCTTGGGCCCCGGTTGGCGAAAACCGGGCATGGCGTAGGACATCACCTCGGGGTGGTCGGGCAGCAGGCGGGCGAGGCTGGCACGAAGGGCGCGGAGTGCGGCTTGCTGGTCGGCGGGCAGACGGGCGAGATAGGCCTCGACTGCCGGCACGGGGATCATTCTGCCGCCTTCATCTCGAAACCTTCCTCCAGCTTGTCGGACGGCGCGACCGGGTAGTCGCCGGAAAAGCAGGCGTCGCAGAAGCGGGGGGATTTGGCATCGCGGCCTGCGGCCTCGCCTGCGGCGCGGTAAAGACCGTCGAGCGAGACGAATTTCAGGCTGTCGACGCCGATCCAGTCGCGCATCTCATCCTCGCTCATGTTGGCGGCGAGGAGTTTGGAGCGTTCGGGCGTGTCGACGCCGTAGAAACAGGGCCAGGCGGTGGGGGGGCTGGCGATGCGGAAATGCACTTCGGCGGCGCCGGCATCCAGGATCATGTCCTTGATCTTGCGGCTGGTGGTGCCGCGCACCACCGAATCGTCGACCAGGATCACCCGCTTGCCCTTGATCAGCGCACGGTTGACGTTCAGCTTCAGCCGGACGCCCATGTTGCGGATCTGCTCGGTCGGCTCGATGAAGGTGCGGCCCATGTATTGGTTGCGGGTGATGCCGAGGCCGAACGGAATGCCGCTTTCGGCGGCATAGCCGATGGCGGCGGGGGTGCCGCTGTCGGGGACGGGGCAGACCAGGTCGGCGTCTACCGGGGCCTCGCGGGCCAGTTCCACGCCGATCTGGCGGCGGGTTTCATAGACCGACTGGCCGCCGATGATGCTGTCAGGGCGCGAGAAATAGACCTTCTCGAAGATGCAGAACCGCGATTTCGCCGGGTGGAAGGGGTGGGCAGAGGTGAGCTGGCCGTTCTCGATGACGACCATCTCGCCCGGTTCGACCTCGCGGATGAATTCGGCACCGATGATGTCGAGAGCGCAGGTCTCCGAGGACAGGACCCAGCCTTCGCCGAGACGGCCGATGACCAGCGGGCGGACGCCGAGGGGGTCGCGCACGCCGATCAGCTTGGTGCGGGTCATGGCGATGACCGAAAACGCGCCCTCGACGCGGCGCAGGGCGTCCTTGATGCGTTCGGACAGGGTCTTCTGCATCGAGCGCGCCATCAGGTGGATGATGCATTCGCTGTCGGAGGAGGATTGGAAGATCGCGCCGCGTTCGATCAGCTGCCTGCGCAGCGCCGTGGCGTTGGTCAGGTTGCCGTTGTGCGCGATGGCGCAGCCGCCGATGGCGAATTCGCCGAAGAAGGGCTGCACGTCGCGGATGGCGGTCTGGCCCTTGGTGCCGGCGGTGGAATAGCGGACATGGCCGATGGCGAGGCTGCCGGGCAGGGTGGCCATCACATCGGGCTTGGTGAAGTTGTCGCGGACATAGCCGAAGCGGCGGGCGTTGTTGAAGCCCTCTTGCGGGTCATAGGAGACGATGCCGCCCGCTTCCTGACCCCGGTGCTGCAGGGCATGCAGGCCGAGGGCGACGAAATTCGCGGCATCCGCCAGGCCGATGACGCCGTAAATCCCGCACTCCTCCTTGAGCTTGTCGTCATCGAAGGGGTGAGCGAGGAAGGGGCGCACGGGCGGCCTCCGAATCCGATTGCGGGATGGGTTTCATCTAGTCGCATTGGCGGGCAGTGTCACGCCCCGGCGCGCGAAGTGACCGGAAATGTGAAGCAGCGACGCGGGGTGAAGCAATTGCGCGGCTGCCGCCGCAAGCCTTTTTTCTCTTGGCGAGGCTGCGCCGGCATCCCGCGTTGCCCGATGAGGGGCGCTGCCCTTCACATGCCAGCGGTTTCCCGAACCGGTGGCAAAACCACCGGCATACCCCTGAGTATTTGTGCCAAGATGAAGGGCAAGGGCTTCATCTTGGCTGAAATACTCCCGCGCGGTGCGCGCACCCGAGGCGGTTGGCGCGGCACGCGCCAGAGCCGAGACACAAGGATCGCGGGCGCCCCGGCGCCCGTGCAATTGCCTTGCCGCCGGCGGCTTCAGTTTCCGGCCGGGGCGGCGCCTTCCGGGGTGCAGACCGTGGTCAGGTCATTGTAGCGCGCCACGATCCAGCCGGGCGCGTCGGTGGGGATCGACTGGTGGATCGAGGCCTGGAAGTTGGCGAAGACCTTGGCAGTCCGCGAATTGTCGATCATCGGGATCGACTGGTTCGACAGCGCGCGGTCGTAGACGATGAAGGCCACCGCGATCAGCAGCACCCCGCGCAGCACGCCGAAGAGGAACCCCAGCGCCTGGTCGATGCCGCCAAGCGCCGAGCGCTGCACGACCGATGCGAACAAGGGCGTGAACAGTGCCGCCAGGATCAATCCGATGGCAAATACCCCGGCAAAGGCCGCGATCACCGACAACTCGCAGCTGTCTGACAGGAAGGCGCCGACCACCGGCAGTTCCTTGACGATGGGCGTGGCCGAGGGCGCGAAGATGAAGGCGACGATCGCCGCCCCGATCCAGCCGACAATGGCCATCGCCTCGCGCACCAGCCCGCGCGAATAGGCCAGGATCGCCGAGAGGATGACGATCAGCGCCGCCCCGCCATCGACCGCGGTAAAGTTTTCCATCGTCCACTCCCGTCGTGCGGCCTAGCCGGCCCCGAACATCTCGCCCGTGAAGGCCGCAAGATCGGCCATTTCGCGCAGGCGCATCCCCTGATCCGGAATGGATTTGGAGCGGGCCGGCACGGTCGCCTGTGTGAAACCAAGTTTCAACGCTTCTTTCAACCTGTTTTCGGTCTGACCGACCGGACGAAGTGCACCGGATAGCGAGATTTCTCCGAAAAGCACCATGTCGGGGGGGATTGCCACATCCTCGCGGGCGCTGAGCAGTGCCGCCGCCACCGCCAGATCGGCGGCGGGTTCGGTCACCCGCAGCCCGCCCGCGACGTTCAGGAACACGTCGAGGCCGGTGAAGGGAATGCCGACCCGCGCCTCCAGTACCGCCAGGATGGTCGACAGCCGCCCCGAATCCAGCCCCACAACGGTGCGCCGCGGCGTGCCCAGGGTCGAGGGCGCGACCAGTGCCTGAATCTCGGTCAGCACCGGCCTGGTGCCCTCGATGCCGGCGAAGACTGCCGATCCGGGTGCCGGGGCGTCGCGTGCCGACAGGAACAGCGCCGAAGGGTTGGTGACCTGGGCCAGCCCGGCGCCGGTCATCTCGAACACGCCGATCTCGTCGGCCGGGCCGAAGCGGTTCTTCACCGCGCGCAGGATGCGGAACTGGTGGCCACGCTCGCCCTCGAAATACAGCACGGTGTCGACCATGTGCTCGACCACGCGCGGACCGGCGATCTGGCCGTCCTTGGTGACATGGCCGACCAGGATGATGGCGACGCCGCGCCGCTTGGCGAAGGTCACCAGCTCATGGCAGGCGGCGCGAACCTGGGAGACTGATCCGGGGGCGGCTTCGACCGTGTCCAGCCACATGGTCTGGATCGAGTCGATCACCGCCAGCGCCGGGCGCTCGGCATCCAGAGTGGTCAGGATGTCGCGCAGGCTGGTTTCGGCGCCCAACTGCACCGGGGCATCCTGCAGACCCAGCCGTTGCGCCCGCATGCGCACCTGCGCGGGCGCCTCTTCGCCAGAGATATAGAGGCATTTCAGACCTTTGCAGGCGAAACTGGCGGCGGCTTGCAAGAGCAGGGTGGATTTGCCGATGCCCGGATCGCCGCCCACCAGAATGGCCGAGGCCGGCACCAGGCCGCCGCCCAGCACGCGGTCAAGCTCGTCGATGCCGGATGAGGCGCGCGGCGGCGGCGCCTCTTCGGTAGACAGGGTGGACAGCGGTATGCTGCGGCCCCTGGCGCCAAGCGCCTTTGGCCCGGAAGACAGTGGCGCCTCTTCGATGATCGAATTCCAGGCCCCGCAGGCCTCGCACTTGCCCGACCACTTGCGATGCGCGGCACCGCAGGCGGTGCAGGTGAAGGAAGCGGCGGCCTTGCTCATGCGCCATGCCTAGCGACAGGGGGCCGCGGCATCAAGTCCCGGCCTCGGGCGCGGCCTTCCAGCCGATGAAAAGCGAGACCAGGATCAGCGCGGTGAAAAGGTAAAGCCCCCAGGCCACCTCTACCGTCACATGGCCGACCCCCTTGGCGACCACGATGTAAAGTGCGATCAGGAAGACATCGGCCATTGCCAGCTTTCCAAGCACATGCAGCGCCGGCAGGGTGCGCGGGGACAAGAGGCCGAAATGCAGCAGGGCCAGGCCGATGGTCTTGGCATAGGGCGCGAAGATCGCAAGGAAGGTCACCGCCAGCGCCAGCGGGATATCGCTTTGCCACAGGCTTTGCAGGCCGGTGACGACGCTGATCTCGTCCATGCCGAAGATCGGAAGCAGGGCGGCGCGCATCAGGGGCGCGAACCAGGCCACAGGAAAGAGGACCAGAAGGGAAAGGTTCAGCCAGCGCATGCCCGCTTGGTGGCAGTCCGGTGCGCGGCCGTCAAGCCAGCGGTTCGGGGTGCCGGGTGTCGACGCGCGCGGGTTTGGGCAGGCTGACAACATTGCCATCGGGCTTGTCGTCCAGATCGAAGGCATAGCCGAGTCCGGGAAGGATCTCGCGCAGATCCGCCTCCAGCCGCTTGATCTGCTGCTGGGCCTGACGTTCCTCGGCCTCGATATCGGTCAGCCAGCGGCGCAGTTCGTCGCAGGTGTGGCGGGCAAGCGCCAGCCGGTCGGTCAGCGCATGAACCTCTTCCTGGCGCTGCGCCAGAAAACCCTTGGCGCGGGCGACCTTGACGTCGGAATAGGCCTTTGCCAGTTCGCGCGTCTCATGGCTCATCTGTGCGGCCAGTTGCAGAAGTTCCGGTTCCAGATGGCCGAAGTCGGGGTGCTTGCGCAGTGCTTCCATCCGGGCGCGGACCGACTCGAACTCGCCCGACAGCGAAAACACCCCCGCCCGGTCGGCGGCATGCGCCATGCGGTAGGCGCGGGCGACATCCTCGACTCCCACCAGGAAAGAGCGGTGGCTGCGCTCCAGCCTGGCCATGCGGGCGTTGGCGGGCAGGAAAAAGCACAGGATGACGAAGAGCGCGGTCAGGCCAAGCTGCAACCACATGCCCGCATCGGCCACCGTGATCGCCCCGAACGACAGGTGAAGCCTGGGCCAGGGCATCCAGCCGACCAGCGCGAAACCCGTGGCCAGCAGCAGGCCGAAGGTCAGCGCAACGATCACGCCTTGCGCCGCCGATTGCCCGGCCTCCACCAGTTTGCGGAAACTCCCGCCGGACACGTCGAACATCACCAAATCCCCCACACCCTTCGCCCAGCCAAGACGGCGACAACGGATTTGGCAAGAATTTTCCTGCGGTTTTTCCGGAATCTGGCTTGATTTCATGTGGATGCTGCGCATTGTCCCCTTCAGGGAAACAATACTCAACCCTCGCGGGAACCGTTCAACTGCTGTGCGCCCAGGCGCGGATCAGCGCCACCCCGCAGGCCACCGCAAGGGCCATCAGATGCGTGATCACCAGCGCATGCACCCAGACCGGGGTCGGGCGGTTCACCCAGACGTGCCGCGCCCAGTAGCCGACCAGCCCCAGCCAGCCCAGGATCGACAGCGCCCCGGACAGCTGCGCCAGTTCCGGCGTGACGAAGGTCAGCGGCACGAACAACCAGACGGTCAGCGCGATGGCCCAGAGCGACAAGCGGCGGTTGCCGGTCTCGCGCTCGGCCAGGCCGAACAGACCGGACAGCGCGATGGTCATCGGCAGCGTCAGCAAGAGCCAGCGCATGATCGGCGAAGGGGTCAGCAGCAGGTCGAGGAACCCGCCCGGCATCAGCGCACCGCCTCGATCGGGCCGATCGCCCGGCCATGGATGAACTGTTGAACGTAAGGGTCTGGTGTTGCGTCCATTTCGGCTACAGGTCCGGTCCACTGGATGCGCCCGGCATGCAGCATGGCGACCCGGTCGGCGATGGCGCGGACCGAGGTCAGGTCATGCGTGATCGTCATCGCGGTTGCGCCCATTTCGACCACGATCTCGCGGATCAGGTCGTTGATCACGCCGGCCATGATCGGGTCGAGCCCGGTGGTGGGTTCGTCGAAGAAGATGATCTCCGGTTCCGCCGCGATGGCGCGGGCAAGTCCGACCCGCTTTTGCATGCCGCCGGAAAGCTCGGCCGGGAAAAGCTCGGCCACATCCGGTTTCAGCCCCACGCGGCGCAGCTTTTCAATGGCAATCTCGCGCGCCTCGGCCTTGGGCCGGGCCAGCGCGCCGCGCATCAGCCGGAAGGCGACATTCTCCCAGACCCGCAGCGAATCGAACAGCGCACCGCCCTGAAACAGCATGCCGAAGCGGGCCAGGAACGGGTCGCGTTCGGCCCGCGTCACGTCCTGGCCGTCCAGCGTGATCTGGCCGCCGTCATGGCGCACCAGCCCTAGGATGCATTTCAGCAGCACCGACTTGCCGGTGCCCGAACCACCGATCACCACCACGCTCTTGCCGCTGGGAATCGTCAGGTCCACCCCGCGCAGGACGTGGTTCTGGCCGAAGGATTTGGTGACGCCCTTCAGTTCGATCATGCCGAGAAGAACACCTCCGTCAGCAGGTAGTTCGCCGCCAGGATCAGCACGCTGGCCGCGACCACCGCCGCCTTGGTCGCCGCGCCGACGCCCTGCGCGCCACGGGCTGAATTCATGCCATGGTAGCAGCCCATCAGCGCCACGATGAAGCCGAAGACCGCGCCCTTGACCAGGCCCGAGCCGATGTCCCAGAACTCCAGGAACTCCACCGTGTTGCGCAGATAGGACGCCGAATTGAACTCCAGCCGCGAGATGCCGACCAGCCAGCCGCCCATGATGCCGATGGCATCGCCCGCGCCGACCAGCACCGGCATCGTCAGCGTGGCCGCAAGCAGACGCGGAATCGTCAGGTATTTCATCGGATTGGTCGACAGAGTTACCAGCGCATCGATCTGTTCGGTCACCTTCATCGTGCCGATCTCCGCCGCGATCGAACTGGCCACGCGCGCCGCCACCATCAACCCGCCCAGCACCGGCCCCAACTCGCGCGCCATGCCGATGGCGACAATCTGCGGCACCACCGCCTCGGCGTTGAACCGGCTGCCACCGGCATAGATCTGCAAGGCCAGCGCGCCGCCGGTAAAGATGGCCGTCAGCCCCACCACCGGCAGCGAGAACCAGCCGATCTGCATCACCTGCAGGCCGAATTCGCGGATGTACCAGGGCGGACGGAAAAGATGCCCCAGGGCAGAGGCCGCAAAGATCGCCACGCGCCCCACGGCGGCCAGCGCCGCCAGAACGGGCCGGCCGATCGCCGCCAGCGCGCCAGTCATCCGCGTGCCTCGACGTAGCGGCGATGCAGGCGCGCGCCAAGGCGGGTCAGGATCTCATAGCCGATGGTCCCGGCCGCATCGGCCAGATCGTCGACCGACTGGTAGGGGCCAAGGATGTCCAGCGCCTTCGGCATCTCTTCCAGATGGGTCACGTCGACCGTCAGCAGATCCATCGACACGCGGCCGACCAGCGGGCAAGGGGTGTCGCCGTCCCACAGCATGGCATTGCCGGCAAGGCTGCGCTGCAGCCCGTCGGCATAGCCGCTGTGCAGCGTGGCGATCACGGCGGGGGCCTCTGCCTCCCATGCCGCGCCATAGCCGACTGCCTCGCCGGGGGCGACCTCGCGGGTCTGGATCACCGGCAGGGTCAGCGTCAGCACCCGCTCGGCCATCTCGAACGGGCGGCCGCCGTATAGGCCGATGCCGGGGCGGGTCAGGTCGAAATGATACTGCGGGCCAAGCAGGATGCCGCCGGTGGCCGACAGGCTGCGCGGCACTCCGGTGCCATCGGTCATCTCGTGGAACGCCTCAAGCTGGGCCAGGTTCATCGGGTGATCCGGCTCGTCGGCGCAGGCGAGGTTGCTCAGCAGCATCACCGGCCCGGCCTCCAGCAGGATCGGCGCGACGGCCTGCCATTCCAGCATCTCGACGCCCAGCCGGTTCATGCCGGTATCCAGCTGCACCCCGAACGGGTGGCCGGGCAGCGCCTCCAGATGCCGGGTGATCTGCTCCAGGCTGTTCAGGATCGGCGTCAGGTCGAGGTCCGAGATCATCTCGGTATCGCCGGGCATGTGGCCGGCAAGCACGTTGATCTGCGGCCCCGGTCCCAGCGCCTGGCGAACCTCGACACCTTCTTCGGCCATCGCCACGAAGAACCGGCGCGCGCCCGCCTGCGCCAGCGCGCGCCACGCGGGCGGCACCAAGGCCGTAGGCATCGGCCTTCACCACCGCGCCGGTCTGCACGGCCTGGCCCGAAAGCCGGTCCAGCGCGCGCCAGTTGGCGGCGATCGCGTCAAGGTCAATCGTCAGGGTCGCGGTGGCCATGGGGTCCTCTTCGGACGCGACGGGGCCTTGGTCAAGGGGAATTCGCCGCAAGTCGCCGCAGCCGCGGGCCGCTTGCACCTTTCCCCACGCCGGGCCACAGTTGGCGCATGACCCAGTCCGAAGCCCCTCCGCATCACCACGCGCCGGTTGCCGCACCCGGCAACAGCAACGCCCACGACCACGGCGATGGCGGCGACCTGGGGTTGATCCTGACGGTGCTTACCTTTCTGGGGCTGGCGGTGGCGATGGTGGATGCGTTCATCATGCCGATACCGCAACAGCTGCTTCTGGCCGGACTGGGGCTGGCCTATCTGGCGGGCGGCGCGCCCCCGGCGCTGGCGGCGACGCGGGACCTGTGGCACGACCATGTGCTGAACATTGACCTTCTGATGGTCACCGCGGCGCTGGCGGCGGCGGCGGTCGGCTCGGCGATGGAAGGGGCGGTGCTCCTGGCGCTGTTCTCGCTGTCGGGCACGTTGGAGCATCGCGCCATGGGCCGTGCCCGCCGCGCGGTCGAGGCCCTGATGCAGCTGCGCCCGGAAACCGCCTTGCTGCGGACCGCCGAGGGGGTTCGCGAAGTACCGGTCGACAGCCTGCGCCCCGGCGACCGGGTGATCCTGCGCCCCGGCGCGCGGGTGCCGGTCGATGGCAAGATCGTCGAGGGCGAAGGCACGCTGGACGAATCCACCATCACTGGCGAATCCGAGCCGCAGAAGAAAGGTCCGGGCGCCTCGGTGCATGAGGCCTGCGTGAACCTGGACGCCATCCTGACCATCGAAGTCACGCGCGCGCTGGCCGACAGCACGGTGGCGCGGATGATCCGCCTGGTGACCGAGGCGCAGGCGGCGAAGGCGCCGTCCGAGAGGTTCTCGGACTGGTTCGGCCAGCGCTACACCGTGGCGGTGCTGGCGGGGTCGGTGCTGGCCTTCTTCGGCTTCCGGGCCTGGGGGCTGGAGACGGGCGATGCGCTTTACCGCGCGGCTGTGCTGCTGGTGGCGGCCAGCCCTTGCGCGGTGGTGATCTCGGTTCCTGCCGCGATCCTGTCGGCGCTGTCGGCGGCGGCGCGGGGCGGCGTTCTGTTCAAAGGGGGGGCGGCGCTGGAGGAACTGGCCGAAGTGCGGGTCTTTGCCTTCGACAAGACCGGCACGCTGACCACCGGACGGGCCGAGGTGACCGACCTCTTGCCGCTGGAGGGCGACGAGGACGCGCTTCTGGCGTTGCTGGCCGGGGTCGAGGCGCATTCCGAACACCCGATTGCCGCCGCCATCCTGCGGGCGGCCGAGACGCGCGGGATCATGCCTGCCGAGGTTTCGGGCGTGCGCGCGCTGCCCTCCGAGGGCATCATGGGGCGCGATGCGGCGGGCGATCTCTGGGCCGGCAACGCGCGGATGGCGGCACGGATGGGGGCCGAGGTGGACGGACGGCTGGACGCCATGCATGCGGGCGACCAGACGGTGGTGCTGCTGGGCCGGGGCGCGCGGCTTCTGGGCGCGGTGACGGTGGCAGATGCGATCCGCGACTCGGCCCGCCGGGGGGTGGAGGCGCTGGCCGCACAAGGGGTTGCGCGGGTGGTGATGATGACCGGCGACCGGCCCGAGGTCGCCGCCCGGATCGGTGCGTCGCTGGGGTTTGCCGCGGCGGATATCGAGGCCGGCCTGTTGCCCGAAGACAAGGTGCGGCTGGTCGATCGGCTGGACCGCGACCTGGGCGGACGCGGCAAGGTGGCTTTCGTCGGCGACGGGGTGAACGATGCGGCGGCGCTGGCGCGGGCCGATGTCGGCGTGGCGATGGGGGTGGCGGGCAGCGAAGTGGCGCTGCAGGCGGCGGATGTGGCGCTGATGGCCGACGACCTGACCCGGCTGGCTGACGCGCACCGCCTGGCGCGCCGCGCCGCGCGGGTGATCCGGCAGAACCTGATCTTCGCGCTGGGGGCGATGGCGGTGCTGGTGATCGGCGGATTGTTCTTCGAACTGCCCTTGCCGCTGGCCGTGGTGGGCCACGAGGGCGGCACACTTCTGGTGGTGCTGAACGGCTTGCGGCTTCTGGCCGACCCGATCCGCCGCGCCTAGGAAGGGCGGCGGGCGGAACCGCCCACCCTACGTCAGCGACCGGTCGAGATGGACATAGCCGCCGTCGGGGAACAGCCACTGCCCTGTGGTATGGCCGGCCTTGTCCGAAAGCAGGAACAGGGCGGTGGCGGCAATCTCGTCATCGGTCGTCATGCGGTGACCCAGGGGAATGCGGGCGGTGATGCTGGCCAGCTGTGCCTGCGGGTCGGGGAAGCTCTGCAGCCAGGCGGCATACATCGGTGTCATGACCTCGGCCGGCAGGATGGCATTGACGCGCACGCCATGCGGCGCAAGTGCTGCGGCCCATTCCCGCGTCAGTCCCAGTTGCGCCGCCTTGGCCGCAACATAGGCCGAGGTGCGGCCCTGGCCGGTCAGCGCGGTCTTGGAGCTGATGTTGACGATGGCACCCCGTGCGGCCTTGAGGTCGTCCTGGAGAAGGTGAGCGAGGGTGTAGTAATGCACCAGGTTGCGGTCGAGCGACGTGCGAAACGCCTCCGGTCCCGCCTCCAGCCCGATACCGTCATTGGTGCCGGCATTGTTGACCAGCGCGTCGATGCGCCCCCAGCGTGCCCGCGCCTCGGCCACCGCCGCGCGGCACTGGTCATCTTGCGCCAGATCGACCCTGACCCAACCCGCCCTGGGGCTTTTCGCGGTGAGGGCGTGCAGAAAGGCGGCCTCGGGCGCGCGTCGGGCCAGGATCACCGGCACAGCGCCTTCCTCGGCCAGCGCGCGGCTGATCGCCCCGCCGATTCCGGCCCCGCCACCGGTGACGACCACGACCTTGTCCTTCAACCCCAGATCCATCCGTGCCTCCCTTGATTGCGGGCGAGCATGCCGAAACGCAAGCCGCGGGGAAAGGGGGAGCCGCCTCGGGTGGCATCGAGCCACCGCTCGGCGGCGCTGCCGCGGAGATCGGCCGGGCGTTGGCGCGGGCGGCTTTGGTGGCTGCGGGTCGTCCTTGCCGGGATCGGCTGGCCTATTGTTCAACGACGGGAAAAGCTTGTCGCGCGACCGCTGGCGAAAGACCGTGCGATCCCTGGCGGTGGAGCGGACAGGCCCGTTCCGCCGCGCGATCCACTCTCACCGACGCCGTCTGCCCGCTTCTTTTCATCGGGCGGTGCGGGTGATTTCTGTTCCGACACCTCGCGCAGCGTCCTGGGCACGCGCAAGTGCTGCGGGCCGGTGGTTGCCGCATGGATTCAGGCCGTGAAATCCGGGGCATCGTCCCAACCGACGGCTGGACTGGCAGCAAGGGGCCGGCGGGGATGGGCCATCACCGGCCCCAGCGGATCAGGACCTGCGGCAACGAGGGCAGCCGCCGCACTGCAGGGCGTGACCCGTATCCATGGCATCCAGCGCCTTTCGGCCCTTCACCAAACGGTGGGTCACGCGATTGCGCGGCATCTGAACGCCACATCACGGACAGCGCCAGGCGGTGCGGGAACGTCCCCGATACCACCTGCACGGAACCCGACAGAGCGAGGGTCCGGAGCCGGGCTGCTGTCAGATGTCCATCACCAGCCTTAGCGCGTCATAGATCGCCGCATGGGTATTGCGCGATTCCACCGCGTCGCCGATCCGGTACAGCCGGAAGCCCTTTGGCCCGTCGCCCGCCGGCTGTGGTTGTCCGGCGATCATCGCTTCGTAATCCACGGCCCCAAGGTTTTCCGACCGGGGCTTCAGCATGAAATACAAATCCGCATTCGGTGCCGTGCCATGGTTGATCACCACCTGATCGAACTGCCGCTCTTCGGCCAGGTCGCGGATGTAGTCCGAGCCGATCACCGCGCGCAGCCGGTTGCCCTCTTTCGCCACCGAGGTCAGCCGGTAGGTTACCGTGAAGGTCACCTGCCTGCCCTGCAGCGACCGCATGTAGGGTACCAGGTTCATCCCCATGATTTCCGGCGCAAAACTGCGGTCCGGGGTCATCACCTCGACTGTGGCACCTGCAGCGGCCAGCACTTCGGCGGTCTGCAGCGCGGTATGGTCGCCCGCGTCGTCGTAAAGCAGGACGTTTGCGCCCGGCTTGACGTCGCCCGACAGGATATCCCAGGCCTGCACGCAATGCTCTTCGCCCGATGCCAGGCCAACGGGTTGCGGCAACCCGCCAGTGGCAACAATCACGACATCCGGAGAAAGAGACGTGATATCAGAGTCGTCCGCCCAGGAGTTGAAGTGGAACTTCACCCCCTTGGCGGTGCATTGATCCATCCGCCAGTCGATGATCCCGATCATCTCGGCCCGGCGCTTGGACTGTGCCGTCAGAAGCACCTGGCCACCGGCACGCGGGGCGGCCTCGAAGACCGTCACGTCATGGCCACGCTCGGCCGCCACGCGCGCGGCCTCCAGCCCGGCGGGGCCGGCGCCGACGACGACGACCTTTTTCTTCACCGCGGCGGGCGTGATGTCATGCGGCATCGTCTCTTCGCGGCCCGTCGCCGGGTTGTGGATGCACAGCGCCATGCCGCCCTGATAGATCCGGTCCAGGCAATAGGTGGCGCCGACGCAAGGCCGGATGTCATGCTCGCGCCCCTCGATCACCTTGCGCACCAGATGCGGGTCGGCCATATGCGCCCGCGTCATTCCCACCATGTCCAGCTGCCCCGATGCAATGGCATGCCGCGCCGTCGCCACATCGGGGATGCGCGCGGCGTGGAAGGTTGGCAGGCCGACTTCGGCCCTGATCCGTCCTGCCAGGTCCAAGTGCGGCGCCGACCGCATGCCCTGCACCGGGATCACATCGGTCATCGAGGCATCGGTATGGATGCGGCCGCGGATGATGTTGACAAAATCGACCAGGCCAGAGGCCTTGAACCGCCGCGCCATCTCGATCCCGTCCTGCAGGGGCAGGCCGCCGGGCGCGTCTTCGTCCGCGACATAGCGCATGCCGAGAAGGACTTTCGGCCCGACCCGGTCGCGGCAGGCCTGAAGCACGTCGAAGGCAAAGCGCAGCCGGTTGTCGAGGCTGGAGGCATCGTAGGGGCCGGGCGGCATGCCGTTGGTCAAGGGGCTGATGAACTGGTCCATCAGATGGCCGTAGCATTCGAATTCCACCCCATCGACGCCGGCCGCCGCCATGCGTTCGCAGGCATCCGCATAGTCGCGCACGATTCGCGAGATGTCCCAGTCTTCGGCCACTTTCGGGAAGGCACGGTGGCTGGGTTCGCGGTAGGGCCCGGCGGCGGGAACCGGCAGCCAGTCGCCCTTGTCCCAGCGGGTGCGGCGGCCGAGATGGGACAACTGGATCATCACCGCAGCACCGGCCTCGTGGCAGTCGTCGGTCAGCTGCTTCATCCAGGGCACCACCTCGTCCTTCCAGACCAGAAGGTTGGAGAACACCGGCGGGCTGTCGCGGCTGACCGAGGCAGAACCGGCGGTCATCACCATGGCGACGCCGGCCTTCGCGCGTTCCAGATGATACAGCCGATAGCGATCCTTCGGCATTCCGTCCTCGCCATAGGCGGGCTCGTGGCTGGTGGTCATGATCCGGTTGCGCAGCCGCAGGTGGCCCAGATCATAGGGTTGCAGAAGGGGATCGTTCGACATCATCGACCTCGCCGGGGCATGGGAACGGCTCTGAGGTGACATTCAATCGACACAGGTGTCAAGTTCTTCCCGCGTGCAGTTGCCGCGGAATGAGCTGCGGCCTATCGTTGCCATCGGGGCCGGTAGCCGGGATGAGGAATGGCAAGGCAGATGAAGGACGGCAAGGCGGAGGCACGGGGCTGGCGCGGCTCGGCCGATCTGTGGCTGGCGGGTGCGCACGCGCTGCTGGCCGAGGCCGGGGTCGAGGCGGTGAAGATCGGCCCACTGGCAGCACGGCTGGGGCTGTCGCGGACCTCGTTCTACTGGCATTTCCCGGACCGCGAGGCGCTGCTGGCGGCGCTGGTTTCGCGCTGGCGCAACACCAATACGGCGGCTTTGCTGGCGCGGGTGGAGGCGCCTGCAGCCAGCGTGACCGAGGCGATCCTGAACCTGTTCGACGCCTGGGTGGAACCCGAGGTCTTCGATTCCGCCGCCGAATTCGCCATGCGCACCTGGGCCTTGACCGACCGCGCGGTCGATGCCGCGATGATCGAAGAGGATACCCGCCGCATCAAGGCCTTGACCGCGATGTTCGCCCGCTACGGCTATGGCCCGGCCGAGGCTGACGCCCGCGCCCGCACGGTCTATCTGACGCAAGTGGGCTATATCGCCATGCGCACGACCGAGGATTTCGCGCCCCGGATGGCGCGGATCCCCGAATATGCGCTGACCTTCACCGGCAGGCGCCCGTCAGAGGCCGAGATTGCCGCCTTCCGGGCGCGTCACGCAGGCTCAGGCCAGCCGGGACAGAAGGGTGATCAGCCGGGCGCGCTCGTCTGACGACAGCGGTGCCAGCGTCTGGTCGCTGACGCCAAGAGCGGTGTCGGTAAGCCGCGCCACCAGCGCCGCGCCCGCTTCGGTCAGCGCCACGGTCAGGCGGCGGCGGTCGGCGGTGTCGGGCGTGGTGGCGACCAGGCCCTGCCGCGCCAGCCGGTCGACCACGCCCTTGATGGTGGCCGCATCCATCGCGGTCTCCCGCCCCAGTGCGTTCTGCGATTGTGGCCCGAGTTCGGCCAGCCGCATCAGCACGGCGAATTGCGTCGTCGTCACATCGGGGATGGCCTGGGCAAAGATCGCCAGATGGCGCTGCGTCACCCGGCGCAGGATATAGCCGATCTGGTCGTCAAGGACATAGGGCGCACGGGTCATGCCTTGCGGCATACGCCGCAGCGGGGCGCCGTGGCAAGGCTGTTGACAGGCAGCGTCGCGGTGCCGCACCTTGTTGGTGCGCTAACAATCTTGCGGGATGCCGATGAACTACCTTCGCCCCACCAGCCTTGCGGCGGCGCTGGCCGCGCTCGGGTCCGGCGCGCGGGTGCTGGCGGGCGGGACCGACCTTTATCCGGCGGCCGGGCCGCGGCTGGCGGGGCCGGTGGTCGACCTGACGGCGCTGCCGGGGATCGGCGGCTTGTCCCCGGCCCACAGGGCCTGCGGATCAGCGCCGGCACAAGCTGGACCGCGGTGGCCGAGGCCGCTTTGCCGCCCGCCTGTGCCGCCTTGCAGCAGGCCGCAAGGATGGTTGGCGGACGGCAGATCCAGAACGCCGGCACGGTGGGGGAAACCTGTGCAACGCCTCTCCGGCGGCCGATGGGGTGCCGCCCCTGCTGGCGCTGGACGCGGAGGTGGAACTGGCCTGCGCCGCCGGCACCCGGCGCCTGCCGCTGGGAGGCTTTCTGACCGGGGTGCGCCGCACGGCCTTGCGGCCGGGCGAAATGCTGCTGGCCGTGCATGTGCCACCCTCTGCTCTTTGCGGCCGCTCGGCCTTTGAGAAGCTGGGCGCGCGGGCGTATCTGGTCATCTCGATCGCCATGGTGGCAGTTCGGCTGGAGATCCTTGGCAGCCAGATCACCGCCGCCGCCGTGGCCGTGGGCGCCTGTTCGCCCGTCGCCCGCCGCCTGGCGGAAGTGGAAGCCGCCCTGTGCGGCCCGGTCGCGGGTGCTGCGGGGCGGGTATCGGCGCAAGCCGTTGCCGCCGCCCTGGACCCGATCGACGATATCCGCGCCACCGCCGGATACCGCAGGCATGCGGCGGCGGAACTGATCCGCCGCGCGGTGGAAAGGGCGCTGGCATGATCCGCTTCT
The DNA here is from genome assembly GCA_016704435.1 of Rhodobacter sp. GTDB lineage: Bacteria > Pseudomonadota > Alphaproteobacteria > Rhodobacterales > Rhodobacteraceae > Pseudogemmobacter. The sequence continues at coordinate 41,081 of JADJAB010000020.1, forward strand.
TGCTTGACGGGCGCGAGGTGCAGGCCGAGGCGCAGCCGACCGACCGCCTGACCCATGTCTTGCGCGAAAAGCTGGGCCAGAAGGGCACCAAGGTTGGCTGCGACGCTGGAGATTGCGGCGCCTGCACCGTGCTGATCGACGGCGCCGCCGTCTGCGCCTGCATGGTGCCCGCCGCTCGCGTCTCGGGCCGCGCCGTGACGACGATCGAGGCCAATACCCCCGAGTTGACCCGCCTGCGCGCCGCCTTCCTGCGCCATGGTGCGGCTCAATGCGGCATCTGCACCCCCGGCATGCTGATGGCGGCGGTCGAATTGATGGCCCGCAACGCCACCCCCACACACTCCGAGGCCGAAGAGGCGCTGGGCGGCGTCCTTTGCCGCTGCACCGGCTATGCCAAGATCATCGCTGCCGTCTGCGACACAGCCCCCGCGCCCGAGCGTGACGCCCCGCCCGCAGGCCGCGCGGTCGGCGCCGATGTCCCCCGCCTCGACGGCGCCGCGAAAGTCGCCGGCGACATTTTCGGCGACGATTTCGCCCCGGACGGCGCGCTGGTGGTGAAAGCCATCCGCTCGCCCTTCAACCACGCGGATTTCACCATCGGCGACCTTGCCGGTTTCGCGGCCCGGCCAGGTATCGCCGCCGTGTTCACCGCCGCCGACATCCCCGGTCGCAACGCCTTTTCGGTCATCCCGCCCTTTGCCGACCAGCCGGCGATTGCCGCCTCTCCGGCCCGGTTCCGCGGCGAATGCGTGGCGATCGTGGCCTGTGAACCGGGGGCTGACCCCGACCTTGCGGGCTTTCCTCTCTCCTGGACCGAACGCCCCGCCCTGATGACGCCCGAGGAGGCGGAGGCAGCAGACGCCCCGCTGATCCACGCAAGCCGCCCGCAGAACCTCTTGATCGAAGGCCGGGTGCAACGCGGCGATGCCGCCGCCGCGCTTGCCGCAAGCGCCCATGTGGTCGAGGGCAGTTTCACCACGGCCTATGTCGAACACGCCTATATCGAGCCCGAAGCCGGCGCCGCCTGGATGGAGGGCGACACGCTGTGCATCCGTGCTTGCACGCAGGCGCCGGGGATGGACCGCGAAGATACCGCCGCGATCCTCGGGCTTTCCCAGGACCGGGTCCGCATCATTCCTGCCGCCACCGGCGGCGGCTTCGGATCGAAGCTGGATATCAGCCTGCAGCCCTTGATCGGGCTGGTCGCACTGAAGACCGGCCGCCCGGCGCGGATGGCCTATTCGCGCAGCGAAAGCATGCAATCCACCACCAAACGCCACCCTGCCGAGATGCAGGGCCGCATCGGCTGTGATGCACAAGGCCGCATCACGGGGATGGAGTTCGAGGGCCGCTTCAACACCGGCGCCTATTCCAGCTGGGGGCCGACGGTGGCGAACCGGGTGCCGGTTCACGTCTCCGGCCCCTACCTGACCCCGAACATCTCTGCCCGCGCCCGTGCGGTGCATACCAACGGCCCGGTTTCCGGCGCGTTCAGGGGCTTCGGTGTGCCGCAAGGGGCGCTGTGGCAGGAAACGCTCTATGACCGGCTGGCCGAAAAAGCGGGATTGGACCGGCTGGAGTTCCGCATTCTCAATGCGTTGCAAGACGGCGACCCCAGCCCGACCGGCAACAACCTGCAAGCCACCGGAATCAAGCCCTGCCTCGAAGCCCTGCGCCCCGCCTGGGCCCGCGCACGGGCATGGGCAAAGGCAGGCAACGGCAGGGGCATCGGTGTCGCCTCTTGCTGGTATGGCTGCGGCAACACCGCACTGCCCAACCCCTCGACCATCCGTATCGGCATCACCGCCACGGGCGCGGTCGTGCTGCACCAGGGCGCGACAGACATCGGCCAGGGATCGAATACCGTGATCGCCCAGATCGCCGCTGATGCGGTGGGCCTGCCGGTCCACGCCTTCCGCCTGATCGGCCCCGATACCGGTCTGACCCCGGATGCCGGGAAAACCAGCGCCAGCCGGCAGACCTATGTCACCGGCAAGGCCGCCGAAAAGGCAGGCCGCAGCCTGCGCGCCACCATCCTGCGGCTCGCCAACGCGGGGCAGGGCGCCGCAATCACCCTTTCCCCCGGCCGGATCACCGTCACCGAAGGTGCTACGCGGCGCGAGATCGCGCTTGCACCCCTGCCGCAGGACGCCAACGGCTACGCGCTCTGCGCCGAGGAAACCTATGACCCGCCGACCCGCCCGCTGGACGAGAACGGCCAGGGCATCCCCTACGCCGTCTACGGCTACGGCGCGCAACTGGTGGAACTGTCCGTCGACCGCGGTCTTGCCACCGTAAAGCTGCACCGGATCACCGCCGCCCATGACCTTGGCCGCGTGATCAACCCGCGCCTGGCCACCGGCCAGATCGAAGGCGGCATCGCGCAAGGCATCGGTCTGGCCCTGATGGAAGACTACCTTCCCGGCCGGACCGAGAACCTGCACGACTACCTGATCCCCACCACAGGCGACATGCCGCAGATCGACAGCCTGTTGATCGAAGTGCCGGACCCCGAAGGCCCCTTCGGCGCCAAGGGCCTGGGTGAACATGTCCTGATCCCCACCGCCCCGGCGACCCTGAACGCCATTGCTCACGCCACCGGGGCCAGGCTCACCCGCGTCCCCGCACTGCCGCACCGTATCCTTGCAGCCATGGAGGAGGCAAAATGAGTCCTGCCTTCATCTTGGCCCAAATACTCCACGGGGGTCCGGGGGTGTGAAACCCCCGGCATCCCGGCCTCAACCGGAGCCACCGAATGTCACAAGCGCCCGAAAAGATCCGCTGCGATGCCTGCCCGGTGATGTGCTACATCGCCCCTGGCCAGACCGGCGCCTGCGACCGCTATGCCAATGACGCCGGCCGCATCATCCGCACCGATCCGGTGGTGATGCTGTCCCACGCAATGGAGGGCGGCCAGCGCATCGTCCCCTTCGCGGCCCGCGACTGGGATGGCGCGGCGGTCCCGGCGGACACCTTCGTCACCGGCATCGGCGCAGGGACAACCTACCCGGACTACAAGCCTGCACCCTTCATCGTCTCGTCCCGGGTCGACGGCGCCGACATGGTGACCGTGGTGACCGAGGCGATCTTCTCTTACTGCGGCGTCAAGGTGAAGGTCGACACCGACCGCTTCCTTGGCCCGGAAGGTGCCATGGTGCGCGTTCAGGGCGAACCCGTGGGCCATGTCACCACCGCCGAATACGGCAGCCAGATGCTGTCAATTGGCGGCATCCACCACCTGACCGGCGGCTCCAAAGCTGAAGGCCGCATCACCTGCGCCGCGATGCTGGCCCTTTGCAACGGCGAGGCGGTGGAGATGCAGGTCGACGGCGGCTCATCGCTGGTGGTGCAGGCGGGTTGCCCACCGATTGTCGATGGCACGGCGGAACGGCGGATGCGGGTCGGCTGCGGCTCGGCCACGATCGGCATGTTCGCCAGCCAGTGGCGCGGGCTGGTCGACGAGGTGGTGGTGGTCGACGACCACATCACCGGGGTTGTCTCCGAGCATCAGGCCGGCAAGGTCCTGGGGTGGGAGCCGACAGGCATCCGCATCAAGGGCCACCGCTCCACCCCGGACGCTATTTCCGGGTCAGCGAACCGGGTCTCGGCTGGGGAGGCACGAAGTTGACCGATCCTTTGGAGATACTGGGCGACTGGCAGGAGAAGAAGGGTGCGCGACCGGGCCTGCGGTTGCTGATGGTCTCTACCACTGGTGAGGAGTTTGCCTATTACGAACTGGATCCGGCGTTGCAGCCGGTCCGAAAGGATCTGCCGGAAAGTCTCAGGAAAACCGTTCAACTGATCGACGAGAATTGCGAGCCTTCGCTGTGCACGGTGCTTTTCATGGGCGGCGCCGGCGGGTCGTTGCGGGCGGGCGTGACGAAGAACCCGGTGCGGCTGACCCGCTCGGTCCAGGGCGGCGTCACCCGGCTGACTTCGGGCGGCGCGGAAACCTATGTCTGGCCGGGTGGCGGCATCACCTTCATGGTGGATGTGACGGCGCTGCCGAAGGGCGCCTTCGGCTATGTACCGACGCCCGCGCTGGTTGCGCCCTTGGAATTCACCCTGCCACGCGCCGACTATCTGGCGATGGGCGGCCATGAAGAAGCGATTCGCGATCTGGACCGGACCATGGCCGAGGGCGGCGAATACCCCACCGCGGCGCGGCTGGAGCCCTGGCCGAAAGGCTGAGGCGGAACTGTGTCAATGCTGCCAGGTCGCGTGACGCAGACGCGACCACGGCGCGACCACGGCGAGACAGGCGCATGTGAGAGGGCCTTGCGCGGGGCGCGCGGCGGATCCGCCCGACCGGCGGCCGCGAGACAGACCCGGTCAGCCGGTCAGCCGGGCCGCCAGGGTCCGCCCCTGCCAGCAGGGGCCGAATACCGCGCGGCGCCGGGACAGCTCATTCCTCTTCATCCTGCACCATGGCAAGGTCGCCCGAGGCCTCCAGCTCGCGGATCGCGCCGATGATCTGGTTCATCGCCTCTTCGGCGTCCTTGTCCTTGATCTTGCCGCGCTCGGCCATCTCCTCGCGCAGGCCCTGCGCCATGCGCTGCGAGATGTTGGCCAGGATGAACTCGGTCGCCACTTCCAGTTCAGGCTTGCCCTGGCTGGCGGCCATCGCGGTGATCAGAACTGCCTGGTCGAGGATGCGGATGATCTTCGGCACGTCGCGCGGCTGGACGCGGGCGGGGATGTGCAGATAGGTAAAGATCGCCTTGCGCACCTTTTCGGCAAAGACGGCATCCTCGGCCTCCAGCCCCAACAGCACATCCTCGCGCGTCAGCGCGGGCGAGACGTTGAGGATTGCCCCCACCCGTTCCACCGGCCCGGTGTCAAAAGCCTTCGGCGGCTGGCTGTCGATCTGCGCCAGGATGGCACTGCCGATCCGGCGCACCGTTTCCGGGTCGATGTTGCCGGTCAGCGAGACGGCAAAGGCGATGCGGCGGGCCTTTTCGCCGGGCAGCCGGCCCAGAAGATCGGCCGCCTTCGGCACCGGCAGCTTCGACAAAAGGACCGCCGCCACTTCGACCGATTCCTCTTCGATCACCGGCAGCAGCGCAATGGGCGGCAGCGCGATCAGCCGCTCCCAGGGATCGGTCTTGGAGTTCACCCCCGCCTTGCGGCGCAACCGGCTGGCGGCGGATTGCGAGATATGGCCATCCATCACCGACAACGCGCCTTCCAGTCCGCCGGGAAAGGCCAGGCCGACCGAATCCAGCTCTGCCATGAACTCGGCCACCACCGAGTCCAGCGTCTGCCGGTCGATCAGCCGCATCACGCCCATCTGCTCGGCCAGCGCCGATTGCATATGGTCGGGCAATTGCGACAGGGGGATGCTGGCGCCTTCGGCCAGCAGATAGCGCACGATGATCGCGGCCTTCTGGCGCGGCGAGACGACGCGGCGCGCGGGCGTGTCACCGGCCAGCGTCATCATCCGCTGCGTGGGGGTGATGCGGGCAAGGGCGTGGCTTTCGTCCGACATCCGGTTCCTCGAATCTGCCTATGCGGGCAGCTTCGCAGCACAGGCTTAACAAGCCCTTGCGCCGGAACATTCAGACGCGGCGGATCAGCCGGGCCGGATCAGCTTGACGGGCGCAGCACGCAGGTGCCGGCGGAATCGTCCCAGACCTGGCCTTCGGCGCAGGACATCGCGCTTTGCTGGGTCCGCTCGCTGTGGCAGCCCTGGGCCAGCAGGGTTCCCGGCGCAAGGATCAGGACAAGGGCGGTAAGGGTCTGCAGGACTTTCATCGGCGGTCCTTTCGGTAGGCGGTGGCCGGGCGCGGGTCGTCGCACCCGGGCCCGATACCGAAAAGGATAGCACGAATCGCCGCAGGTCAAATGCAGGTTTTCGCGGGGAGCATCAGCCGAAGACGCGGGCGAAGATCGTGTCGACGTGCCGGGTGTGGTAACCAAGGTCGAATTTCTCTTCGATCTCGGCCGGCGTCAGGGCGGCGGTGACCTCGGGGTCGGCCAGCAGCTCGGTCTTGAAGTCAGCGCCCTTCTCCCAGACCTTCATGGCATTCCTCTGCACCAGACGGTAGGCGTCTTCACGGCTGACACCGGCCTGTGTCAGTGCCAGAAGAACACGCTGACTCATCACCAGACCATTGAATTTGTGCAGGTTCTTCAGCATTGTCTCGGGGTAGACCACAAGCTTCTCGATCACCCCGGCCAGCCTGTGCAGCGCGAAATCCAGCGTGATCGTGGCATCGGGGCCGATCATCCGTTCCACCGATGAATGGCTGATGTCACGCTCGTGCCACAGCGCCACGTTCTCCATTGCGGGGACGACGGCCATCCGCACCAGCCGCGCCAGACCGGTCAGGTTCTCGGTCAGCACGGGGTTGCGCTTGTGCGGCATCGCAGAGCTGCCCTTCTGGCCGGGGCTGAAGAATTCTTCGGCCTCCAGCACCTCGGTGCGCTGCATGTGGCGGATCTCGATCGCGACATTCTCGATGCTGCTGGCGATGACGCCGAGGGTGGCGAAGAACATCGCGTGGCGGTCGCGCGGAATCACTTGCGTGGAGATCGGCTCGGGCGTCAGGCCGAGGGCCTTGCAGACATGCTCTTCCACGCGCGGGTCAATATTGGCGAAGGTGCCGACAGCACCGGAGATCGCCCCGGTAGAAACTTCTTTCCTAGCGTTTTCAAGGCGTTCTCGACCTCTCTTCATCTCGGCGTAGAAGCGGGCGAAGGTCAGGCCCATGGTCGTCGGCTCGGCATGGATGCCGTGGCTGCGGCCGATGCGGACATCGTCCTTGTGCTGATGGGCGCGGGCCTTCAGGGCAGCCAGAACGCGGTCCATCCCGGCCAGCAGCAGGTCGGCGGCGCGGGTCAGCTGGATGTTGAGCGTGGTGTCCAGCACGTCCGACGAGGTCATGCCCTGATGCACGCACCGCGCCTCTTCATGGCCGATGCTCTCGGCCAGATGCGTCAGGAAGGCGATCACGTCATGCTTGGTGACGGCCTCGATCTCGTCGATTCGCGCCACGTCGAATTCGGCATCCTTCGCGCGCCAGACAGCTTCGGCATTGGCCTTCGGGATCACCCCCCAGCGCAGCCTGGGCGTCGCAGGCATGGGCCTCGATCTCGAACCAGATCCTGAAGCGGGTTTCCGGCGACCAGAGCTTCACCATATCGGGGCGGGAATAGCGGGGGATCATCGGCAACCTCGGGCGTTTGGCGGCGTTTGGGGTTGGCGACCCCTTAAGGCGCATGGGGGGCGGGCGCAAGGGCGGGCAGGACCGGCGGCCGGGCCGGGGTTGGCAGGATTTGGTGGGATTTGGTTAACCATGCGGCGCTAGGGTCGGCGCAGGGGGGCAATGCGGCCCCGGCGGGCGAAAGAGAGGTGTCTGATGGCGCGGGCGGGCTGTACGGGTGGGGGCGGGGGCGGGGCGGTTGCAGCGGGCCATACGCCCTCGTATGGTGCGGCGCGATGACATCCGGAACCCCAAAAGGCGCCAAGGCGCGGCTGCACCGGTCGGACTGGGTTCTGGCCGGATTCCGGGCGCTTGTCGCGGGCGGTCCCGAGGCGATCCGGGTGGAACCGATCGCCCGTGAACTGAACGCAACCAAAGGCAGTTTCTACTGGCATTTCAAGGATCTGAACGATCTGCGCGGCGCCATGCTGGCCGCCTGGGAAGAACTGGCGACGACCGAGATCACCGCCCCGATCCGGCGATCCGGCCTGTCGCCGCGCGATCAGGTGATGCTGCTGGCCGACCGGGTCTCGGACATCCCCGAGGTCGAGGCGGGCGGGCTGGCGGTCGAGCCCGCAGTGCGCGACTGGGGGCGGACCGACCCGCAGGCCCGCGCGGTGCTGGAGCGGGTGGACGCACAGCGGCTGGCCGACCTCTGTGCCTTTCTGGGCGCGGCGGGGCTGGCCAGGGGCCGCGCCTCGGAAGGGGCGGTGCGGTTCTATTCCGCCGTGATCGGGCTGGAGGCGCTGCGAATGACCGCCGGGATCGAGATGCAGGCCCCCTTGCGGGCGGTGGCCGAGGCCATACTGGGCGCCACGGAATGAGGCGCCTTGCCGCCGCGCTGACGCTGCTTTCGGCCCTGCCGGTTCTGGGCGGCTATCTGGGCGGGCTGCACCCGATGGGGGATTCGCTTGCGGTGTTCCGGGCGCAGGGGGCCGTCCTGCTGGCGCTGCTCTCGCTGGGCGCGCTGGTCTTGCGCGCGGCCACGGCGGGGCGGCTTGGGCTGCTGCTGGCGGCGGTGGCGGGGCTGCCGCTGCTTTGGGCCTATTGGGGGCCGGAACCGGCCGGGGCGGGGCTGCGGCTTTACCAAAAGAACATGCTGTTCCGGAACGGCGATCTGGCGGGGCTGGAGGCTGATATCCGCGCCGCCTCCCCCGATGTTCTGACCCTGCAAGAGGTGTCGGAGCCGAACCGGGCGCTCTTGCAGGCAGTGGCGGATGTGCTGCCGCATCAACTCGGTTGCCCCTTTGCGGCCGTGGGTGGCCCGGCGGTCGCCACGCGGCTGACGCCGGTGCCGGGGCGCGGGGTTTGCGGACCGGGTCTTGCCGCGATGCAGGTGCAAGGACCGGGGGGGCCGCTGTGGCTGGTCTCGGTGCATCTGCACGGGCCCTGGCCGCAGGGCCAGGCGGCGCAGGTGGCGGACCTCGTGCCGCTGCTACGGGCGATGGACGGGCCAGTGCTGATGGCCGGCGATTTCAACATGGTCGGCTGGAGCCATGCGCTGGCCACCCTGCGCGCGGCAACCCGAACGGTCGAGTCCGGGCCGGCGCAAGACACCTACACCGGCTTTGCGCCCTGGCTCGTGCTGCCGATCGACCATGTGATGTCACCTGGCGGCGGGCGGCTGGAACTGCGACCCGGCCTTGGATCGGACCATCTGGGCCTTTTGGCCGATCTGGCGCTGTAGCGGATATCGCCGGGGCCTGCGTTACCCAAGAAGGCGCGGATCGAACGGATATTTCGTCAGGTTTTCACATCCGCTTTCGGTGATAAGAATTTGATCCTCCAGCTTTATCGAGAAATTCCCGCCTTCAGGAGACACCAAGGCCTCGGCGCAAAGAACCATTCCCGGCTCCAACGCCACGTCGAAGGCGCCGTCGACCCAGGCGTCGGGATAGGGCACGAATGGCCATTCGTCGCACAGGCCTACGCCGTGCAGCTTGCACGAATACTTCTGCTTCCAGTACTGGTCTTCCAACTGGTGCCCGCCAAAGGTCAACTCGCGGATCGTGACACCAGGCTTAAGCCGGGCCTGATGGTCGCGAATATGGTCAAGCCCGTGGTTCATCGCCGAGATCATCGCGTTGGTGGGCCGTGCGTCGCCCACCCACCAGGTGCGCGAGATGTCGATGCAGATGCCGTAGGCGCCGATGAGGTCGGTATCGAAGGCGACGATCTCGTTGTTCTGCACGATGCGTGGCCCGCATTCCTGAAACCATGGGTTGGTGCGCGGACCGGAAGCCAGAAGCCGGGTCTCGATCCATTCGCCGCCACGGCGGATGTTGCCCTTGTGCAGTTCGGCCCAGATATCGTCTTCGGAGACGCCACCCTTCGGCACGTTTTCACGGGTAAACGCTTCCATCTCGGTGATCGCCTTTTCGCAGGCGTCATGGGCGCAGCGCATCGCCAGGATCTCGTCCTTGCCCTTGATGGCGCGGGTGCGTTCGGTCACCTCCTCACCTTCCAGCACCTCGAAACCCTTGCGTTCGAGCGCGCGCAGGCCAGAGACCATGATCTTGTCCACGCCCAGGCGGCGGTTGCTGCCGGCATGGGCGCGCATCACCTCATCCACCTGGCCCGCGAAGCTGGAGGCCGCGTCATCGCCCTTTTCGCCGGTGACGGCATAGAAGAACGACGCGCCAGTGCGGATCTCGGCCACCAGCGGGTTGAAGGTGACCAGGAAGGACGCCTGTTTGTATTCCCAGATCACCATATGGCCGTCGGCGCACAGAAGGACGGCGCGGAACGGGTTGTGGCTGTTCCACAACTGCATGTTGGTGGTGTCGGTCGCATAGCGGATATTGAGCGGGTCGAACATCAAGAGCCCGCCGATGTCGCGATCGACCAGCGCCCGGGTCAGCCGCCGCCAGCGGTATTCGCGCATCGCGGTCAGGTCGGGCGGGGTCAGCCCCGCGGCCTGCCATTCGGCAAAGGCCAGTTGCGTCGGCCCGATTTCCACCCGGTCGTTGTCATTCGGGCTGCCATCGGCCAGCCGATCCCCCCGCGCGGGGTCAATCTTGCGGCGGGTCTGGGCGTAAGGTTCGGTCATGGCAGCGCTCCCTCTTGGGGCCAAGGCTGACCGTTGCGCGTGCAGGATTCATGCCGGAAGGCGACGGGAAATGTCGCCTTCCGGCATTTGGCCTAGCCCTTCAGCGCCGCCGCGCGCGTCGCCACCGCCTGATCCGCCTCGCGCCCGGTCACTTCCTGCAGATGGTCGAAACCGGCAGTGTAGAACCCGACTCCCAGGGTCTGCGAGCGGATTTCGGTGATCATGCCGTCGAAATCGGCCTGCGGGATCAGGGCCGAGACCTCGTCCCAGCCTTTCCAGCCGGCCTTGGTGTCGAAGCCCAGAAGCTGGCCCCTGCGCGAGGTGACGATGCGCTGCGCTTTCGGCGTGAATTCGGACGGGATCGAAATCACCACCTCCATCACCGGCTCCAGCAGGACCGGGGCGCAGGCGGGCAGGGCCTCGGCCATCGCCTTGGCACCGGCCTTCTGGAAGGCGAAGTCGGAGCTGTCGACGTTGTGATAGCTGCCATCGGTCAGGACCACGCCCAGATCGACCACAGGAAAGCCCAAGGGGCCGCGGGCAAGGGCCGTTTCGACGCCCTTCTGCACGGCGGGGATGTATTGCTTGGGCACCACGCCGCCGGTGATGCGGTCAGAAAAGTGAAAGCCGTCGCCGCGCCCGCGCGGGGTGATTTCCAAGTGGATGTCGGCGAATTCGCCATGGCCACCGGATTGTTTCTTGTGCCGCGACTGGAGCGTCGTTCCTTTCGCGATTGTTTCGCAATAGGAAACGGTCGGTTTGGCGACCTTCACCGAAAGCCCGTAGTCGGATTTCAGCTGCGAGAGCGCGATCTGCAGGTGGATGTCGCCCTGGCCCTGCAGCAGTGTCTCGCCGGTCTGCGCCGCGAAATGCACCGACAGGGCAGGGTCTTCGTCCACCAGCCGGGCCAGCGCGGTAGACAGCTTCGCCTCATCCGCCGGATGCTCGGCC
>JADJAB010000021.1 GCA_016704435.1 Rhodobacter sp.
TGTCGAGGAGGACGACGACGCCGCGGATGACGATACCGACAACATCTTTGCCGACAGCAAGGGGTTTGCGGAATTCGCCGACCGCCTCGGCGCCACCGGTCTGCCGGACCTGCTGGAAGCCGCCGCCGCCTATGCCACCTGCATCGAGAACCGCGAGCATTTCACCCGCCCGCTGCTGATGCGTCGGCTTGAGGCCGGGCACATGGGCGACGGCGTCAGCCGCGAGGAAGGCCTGCGCAGCTTCGGCACGCTCTTGCGCGAAGGCCGGATCGAGAAGGTCCGCCGCGGCCAATACGCGCTGCCCGGCGACTCGGCCTGCCTGGCCGAGGCGCGCCGCATCTCGGGCTGAGGCCGGCCCGGAGGACGGCCAACAAAGGTTCAGTCGGGCGGGTCCTTCGGGCCCGCCTGTCTGGTTTCGACCGGGGCGCTTTCGCCCGGATCGGCCGGATCGGCCGGATCAGATTGGCCGATGCCACGGAAAAGCCCGCGCAGCGGCAGCGCCCACAGCAGCCCGAGGCCGATATAGATCGCCGCTTCGGCCAGGATCGGCAGGCGCCCGAAACGGTCGTCGATCCAGTTCAGCAGCCCCCAGACGACTCCGACGTAAAGCGGAAGGCCGACCAGAAGCGTCAGCAGCGCCAGGCGTTTGCGGGTCTTGTAGGCAAGGGCCATCGGGTGCTCCGGCGGTCGTGCGGTTGCGTCAATCTGCGAAGGGGTCGGTCACCAGGATGGTGTCGTCACGCTCGGGGCTGGTCGACAGCAGCGCGACCGGGCACTGGATCAGTTCCTCGATCCGGCGGACATATTTGATCGCAGCACCCGGCAGTTCGGCCCAGCTGCGCGCGCCGGCGGTCGACTCGCTCCAGCCCTCCATTTCCTCATAGACCGGGGTGACACGGGTCTGCAGGTTGGCGGCGGTGGGCAGGTAGTCCAGCGGCTGGCCGTCCAGCATGTAGCCGGTGCAGATCTTCAGCGTCCTGAAACCGTCCAGCACGTCCAGCTTGGTCAGGGCGATGCCCGAGACGCCGGACGTGGCGCAGGTCTGCCGCACCAGAACGGCGTCGAACCAGCCACAGCGGCGCTTGCGCCCGGTGACGGTGCCGAATTCATGGCCGCGTTCACCAAGGCGGGTGCCGTCGTCGTCATGCAGTTCGGCCGGGAAGGGGCCTTCGCCCACGCGCGTCGTATAGGCCTTGACGATACCAAGGACGAAATCGATCGCGCCGGGGCCAAGGCCGACACCGGTGGCGGCCTGGCCGGCAATCACGTTCGACGAGGTCACGAAGGGATAGGTGCCGAAATCGATGTCCAGCAGCGCGCCTTGGGCCCCCTCGAACAGAATCCGTTTTCCGGCGCGGCGCGCCTCGTTCAGGACCTTCCAGACCGGCTGCGCATAGGGCAGCACCTGCGGCGCGATTTCGCGCAACTGCGTCAAGAGCGCCGCGCGGTCCAGCGGAGGTATCCCCAGGCCCGCGCGCAGCGCATCGTGATGCACCATCAGACGGTCAACACGCAGCGTCAGCGTGGCCTCATCGGCCAGATCCGCCACACGGATCGCACGACGCCCCACCTTGTCTTCATAGCAAGGTCCGATGCCGCGGCCGGTCGTGCCGATCTTTGCCATCGAGTTCTGGCTTTCACGCGCCCGATCCAATTCGCCATGCAGCGGCAGGATCAGCGCGGCATTTTCGGCGATCATCAGGTTTTCAGGACTGATATCGACGCCTTGTTCACGTAGACTGGCGATCTCCTTGACCAGGTGCCAGGGGTCCACGACCACGCCATTGCCCACAACCGACAGCTTGCCGCCCCGCACGACGCCCGAGGGCAGCAGCGACAGCTTGTAGACCTTGCCGTCGATGACGATCGTATGGCCCGCGTTGTGCCCACCCTGAAACCGTGCGACGATATCGGCGCGTTCGGAGAGCCAGTCAACGATCTTGCCCTTGCCCTCGTCACCCCATTGGGCGCCCACGACGACTACATTGGCCATTGGCGGCGGTCCTTCCCCTTGGCGGAATTGCGGGGGAGGCATAGCGGATGCGTCGCGCGGGGGAAAGGGCGGGATCGAAATAGCGCGCCTTGCGGCGCAAGTCCTTTTCTCGCCTCTGGCGCGATGCGCCAACCGGCTCGGGCGGCGCCTCCGGCGGGAGTATTTGCGCCGAGATGAAGCTGGATGGCCAAAAGTGCCTTCATCTTGGCCCAAATACTCCGGGGAGTTTGAGGGGCAGCGCCCCTCATCGGCCGACACCGGCCACGGGCGCGTGCGCCGGATGACAAGGACTTGCGCCGGCAGGCGCGCATTTGCTTCACCGGCCGGTCAGGTGCCGCGCGGTTTGGCCCGAAGGGTGGGTTCGGCCTCGGTAGGGTCCTCGGGCCAGGGATGGCGGGGGTATTGGCCGCGCATGTCCTTGCGGACTTCCGCATAGGACGTGGCCCAGAAGCCCGGCAGGTCGAGCGTGGTCTGCACCGGGCGCTGGGCCGGAGACAGCAGCGTGACGCGCAGCGGCAGGCGGCTGATCCCAACGCAGGGGTGGTCGGTCACCCCGAACATCTCCTGCAGCCGCACGTTGATTGCCGGATACTCGCCATCGTAGTCGATCGCGATTTCGCGACCGAGCGGTGTCGTGAACCTGGCCGGGGCCAGCCGGTCGAGCGTGGTCTGCTGGTCCCAGGACAAGAGCGCCCGCAGCAGGGGCGCAAGGTCCAGGGCCTTCAGTTCCGCCGCGCTGCGCAGCCCGGCAAGATGAGGCAGGAGCCAGTCGTCGGGCCAGGCCAGCAGGGCTTCGTCGGTGATCTCGGGCCAGTCTGGCGCGCGGGCCAGCGCGATGCGGGCGCGCAGGCGGCGGGCGGCGGGCGTCCAGGGCAGGCCGATCTAGCGCAGTCCTTCCAGCGCGGCGCGGGCCAGAACCTCGTCCGGGGCCTCGGACCAGGGCCTGTCGTGCAGCACCAGCGCGCCGAATACCTCTTGCCTGCGGGCCTGCACCCGGCCCTCGCGGCGGTTCCATTCGACGGTTTCCAGCCAGTGGAAACGGTCGGAGAAAAGCGCGCGCATCTCGTCCTCGGGCAGGGCGATGGCCTGGCGGATGGCGGCTTCGCGCGGGTCGCCGTCAAGATCGGTCGCGACGATCAGCCGGGCGGCGGCAAGAGCCGTGGCCTGTGCCAGCACCGCACCCTTGCCGCCGGACAGGAGATAGCGCGGCGCCTCGCCCCGGCGGCGCAGGCCGATGCGGTCGGGATAGGCCAGCGCCGCCATCTGTGCGGTGCTGAGGCCGGGGCGGCTGGTGCCGGCGGTGGCGCGGGCCAGCCGCCTTGCCTCTGCCCGGATTCGTTCGATTGTGGGTCGGTGCGCTTCGGCCGGCGGGTGGTCGATGGCCTTCAGCCGCAGGGAAAGATCCGGGCCCGCGCCGCGCAGGGGATCACGCTCGGCCATCAGCGCGGCCAGTGGTGCCGCTTCCGGCCCGGCCACGGCCAGCATATGCCCCAGCCTCGGGTGCAAGGGCAGAGCTGCCAGTTGCCGCCCGTGCGGCGTGATCCGGCGCGAATCGTCCAGCGCCCCCAACTGGACAAGCAAGGCCTTGGCCTCTGCCAGCGGTGCGGCGGGTGGCGGGGTCAGAAAGGGCAGCGCGTCCGAGCCCCAGAGCGCCAGTTCCAGCGCCAGCGGCGCCAGGTCGGCGGCTTCGATCTCGGGCGGCGGAAAGGCGGCCAGGGCACCTTCCTCGCCCTTCGTCCACATCCGGTAGCAGATGCCGGGGGCGATCCGCCCGGCGCGGCCGCGGCGCTGTTCGGCCTCGGCCCTGGTGACGCGTTCGGTCACCAGCCGCGACATGCCGGAGGCCGGATCGAACCGTGCCCGCCGCGCGCGGCCCGCGTCCACCACCACGTGGATGTCCGGTAGGGTCAGCGAGGTTTCCGCGATGGCGGTGGCCAGCACGATCTTGCGGCCCTCGGCCGGCGCAAGGGCAGCGCGCTGGGCGGCAAAATCCATGGCGCCGAAAAGCGGTCGGATCGTGCAGCCGGGCAGGCCCTGCAGGGCGGCCTCGACGCGGCGGATCTCGCTCTCGCCGGGCAGGAAGGCCAGGATGCCGCCCGCCGTCTCCTCGACGGCCGACCGGATCAGGTTCGCCGCCGCCGCCTCGAAGCGCAGCGAGGAATCGGGCGGACGAGCCAGCCAGCGGGTCTCGACCGGAAAGGCGCGACCTTTGGCGGTAATCACCGGGGCCTTGCCCATCAGGGCCGCGACCGGGGCGGCGTCGAGCGTGGCCGACATCACAAGAAGCGCCAGATCGGGGCGAATCGTGGCGCGGATTTCCAGCGCCAGCGCCAGGCCAAGATCGGCGTTGAGCGAACGTTCGTGGAATTCGTCGAAGATCAGGCAGGAGAGGCCGGGCAACTCGGCGTCCGACTGGATCATCCGCGTCAGGATTCCTTCGGTCACCACTTCGATTCTTGTGGCGGGCGAGACCCGCGCCTCACCCCGGATACGGTAGCCGACACGCTGCCCGACCGCCTCGTCCAGCATCTCGGCCATGCGCTCGGCAGCGGCGCGGGCGGCCAGGCGGCGCGGCTCCAGCATCAGGATGCGGCCGGGAAAAAGCTCCGAGGCCAAAAGGTCCAGCGGCACCAGCGTGGTCTTGCCCGCACCGGGCGGCGCCTGCAGCACAGCCATGCCACGCGCTGGCCAATGCGGCACGCAGGTCGGGCAGAACGGCACTGACGGGCAGGTCGGTCATGTGCACCTTATGGCAAGCCGTTGTAGCCGTGGCCAGCGGGGTAAAGCAATTGCGCGGCTGCGCCGCAAGCCTTGTGTCTCGCCTCTGCGCCTACGGCGCAACCGGCTCGGGAATTGCCTCCGGCGGGAGTATTTGAGCCAAGATGAAACCCGTGATCTTCATCTTGGCTCAAATACTCCGGGGAGTTTGAGGGGCAGCGCCCCTCATCAGCCGGCGCGGAATGCGGGCGCGACGTCTTCAGACAAGAAAGCCATGCGGCGGCAGCCGCGCAATTGCTTCACCCTCTGGCACTTTGCGGCGCGCTGGGGCAGGAAAGGGACATGACCGATCGCAGTTCCGATCCCCAGGCCGTGGCACAGGCTATCCGCAGCGGAGACCGCCGGGCGCTTGCCCGCGCGATTACGCTGATCGAAAGTGCGCGCGCCGATCACCGCGCGCAGGCGCTGGCGCTGCTCTCGGCGCTGGGCCGCGACCGGCAGGCCTTGCGGTTGGGGCTTTCGGGCACGCCGGGCGTTGGCAAATCCACCTTCATCGAGGCCTTCGGGATGCAGTTGGTCGAGGCCGGCCGTCGCGTCGCCGTACTGGCGGTCGACCCGTCCTCGGCCCGTTCGGGTGGCTCGATCCTGGGCGACAAGACCAGGATGGAGCGTCTGTCGCGCCATCCGCTTGCCTTCATCCGCCCCTCGCCCAGCCGAGCGCAACTGGGCGGTGTTGCCCGGCGCACCCGCGAGGCGGTGGCGCTGTGCGAGGCGGCGGGTTTCGATCTGGTGCTGATCGAGACGGTGGGCGTCGGCCAGTCCGAGACCATGGTGGCCGAGATGTGCGACCTTTTCCTGCTGCTCATGGCGCCCGCGGGCGGCGACGAGTTGCAGGGCGTCAAGCGTGGCATCATGGAGATGGCCGACCTGATCCTGGTCAACAAGGCAGATGGCGATCTTCTGGCCACCGCCACCCGCACCCAGGCCGACTACGCAGGCGCCTTGCGGCTGTTGCGCCGCCGTCCGCAGGACCCCGAGGGCTTTCCCCAAGGCGATGTGCGTCAGTGCCGTGACCGGGGCCGGGCTGGGCCGGGCCTGGGACGAGATGCAGGCGCTGGCCGGTTGGCGGCGCGACAACGCTCATTGGGCGGCGCGGCGCGCGGCGCAGGCGGCGCACTGGTTTGCCGAAGAGGTGCGCCAGGGCCCTGCTTGCCGTGCTTGACCGCGAGCCGGCGCGCGGCGTGATGGCCCGGCTGGGTGCCGAGGTGGCCGCGGGCGCCAAGGGTCCCGAGGCGGCGGCGGCCGAGATGCTGGCCCTGCTCGGCCGGGGCTGAACACCTGCCCCAAGCCCCCGGCAGGCGTCGGGGTGGGCGGGTGGGCGACGGCTGCCGGGGGCTTTGCCCGGCCTGCATCGCGCCTCAGCGCGTGAAGATCAGCGCCAGCCCGGCCACGGCCACGCCAGCCCCCAGCCAGCTTGTCGCCGTCGGCCTTTGCCCGGTGCGCTGCTACAGAAGCGGCAGGGTGATCACCGGAGAGGTGGCCGAGAGCGTCGCGATGATCCCGGTCTTCGACCCTTGCAGCGCGTAGAGGAACAGCGTCATCCCCAGCAAGAGCCCGATCAGCGCCGTCACCGCCGTCAGCGCCAGCACCAGCCGCCCTGGCGCACGCGGCAGGGGCGGCGCCAGCGGTGTTGCCGCCACCAGCCCCGCCACCAGCCCCCACCCGGACCAGCGAGGCCAGTCAGGGATCGACCCTGGCCGCCATCACTGGCCGCGCTATCAGCGACCCCGCCGCCTGGCCCGCGCTGCCAGCAGGCCGAACCCCAGACCGGCCGGGACCAGCCCGCGCAACGCCTCCAGCCGGTGCGCATCGGCGCGCGGCCGGCCCAGGATCGCCACCGCAACCCCCGCCGCCGCCAGCCCGATGCCCGCCACCGCCTGCGCGCCCAGCTCCTCGCCCGGCACCGCCCATCCCAGCACCGCCGCCATCGGCGCATTCAGCGCGAATACCGCCCCGGCCCGGCGTGGCCCGAGCCGCCCAACGGCTGCAAAGTTGAACGTGTCGCCCATCAGGATGCCGATCAGCCCCGATGCTGCCAGAAGCCCCAGCGACAACCAGTCCAGCCCCGCCCAGGCCCCGGGCGCCGTCACCACCAGCGCCAGGATCAGCGCCACGAAGACCTGCCGGATGAGGTTGAAGTGAAACGCCCCCAGTGCGTGCACCGCATCGGCCGCGATCAGCCCGGTGGTGGCCCAGCAGGCTGCCGTGCCCAGAGCCGCCAGTTCGTGAATGGGAAATGCCATGGCTCTTCTCCGCGCCGCCGCTGCATTCCATGCCCCTTTCCGGCCTGCAAGGCTTTGCTTGCCCCGCCCACCGGGCAAATCCGGCATGTGGACAGGGCCGCATGGTTCGTGCAATGACGAACCATGACTGAAAGCCCCGATATCTCTGCCCTGGCAGCGCAACTGGCCGACCCCGCCCGTGCGCGGATGCTGCTGGCGTTGATGGAAGGCCGGGCGCTGACGGTCAGCGAGTTGGGCGCGGTGGCGGGGCTGGGCAAGGCCGGGGCGTCCGAGCAATGCTCGCGGCTGGAGGCCGCCGGGCTGCTGCTGGCCGAACGGCAGGGCCGGCACAAATACCTGCGGCTTGCGGGCAGCCATGTCGCCCGGCTGATCGAGACGATGATGGCCGTCGCCGCCATGCCTGCCACGGCCAGTTCCACGGTCAGGGCCAAGGCTGGCACCCGGAAGCCCGGCCTGCCCGCGCCGCAGACCGGCCCGCGCGACCCGGCGCTGCGCGCGGCGCGGCTGTGCTACAACCATCTTGCCGGCGCGCTGGGGGTGCAGGTCTACCGCAGCCTTTCGGCACGCGGCTACCTGGCGCATGCGCCGGGCGGGCTGACGCTGACCACCGAGGGCCGCATCTTCATCCTGTCGCTGGGACTGGCCGAGGCCGATCTTGCCCCGGCGCACCCGGCCGCGCACCCGGCCGCACATTCGGCCGCGCGCGCGCCGCTATGCCGCGATTGCCTGGACTGGAGCGAGCGGCAAAGCCACCTTGGCGGCCTGCTGGGGCGGCTGTTGCTGGCGCGGTTCCAGGTGCTGGACTGGCTGCGCCGACCGGCCGAGGGCCGCGCCTGACCGTGACGCCGACGGGGAGGCCGGTTTCGCCCGCAGCTTCCCCGATCTGCCGCTTCTGGCCGGGCTTGGCGCTTGACGGGGTCCGGATTTGCCCTTACATGCCCGCAATCGTATTCGGATGCCGGGGATTCCCCCGTATTCCCCTCTTTTGACGAATCGAAGGAACACCGCAATGTCGCGCGTCTGCGAACTGACGGGCAAGGGCCCGATGACCGGCAACACGGTCAGCCATGCGAACAACAAGTCGCGCCGCCGCTTCCTGCCGAACCTGAACGAGGTCACGCTGATCTCGGACGTGCTGGGCAAGTCCTATCAGCTGCGCATCTCGGCCGCAGCCCTGCGCACGGTGGACCACCGCGGCGGGCTGGACGCCTTCCTGGCCAAGGCCAAGGATGACGAGTTGTCGGCCAGCGCGCTGAAGATCAAGCGCGAGATCGCCAAGAGCCAGGCCGCGGCCTGATCGCTTTGACTTCGCCATGAAAAGGCCCTGCCGGGGAAATCCGGCGGGGCCTTTGCTTTGGCCGGGAGACAGTCCTGACGCGGACCTGACGGTTTGCCGCGTTTCCTTTCCGGGCCGGGACAACCGGCAACGGCCGATGTGCGGGCTTGGCCTTCGGCCCTGCGGCTTTCTGCCCGATCCGTCCGCATCCCCTTTTCCGCAGGCCGCCCGCAGGTTAGACAAGGGGAATGCGGCACCTTTTCTTCGCCCTTCGCCTCTGTCTTGCGCTGTCGGTGGCGCTGGTGTCGGTGCATACCGCCGCTGGCCGGGCTGCGGCGATGGGCGCGGTCGAGCTGGAGCTGTGCACCGGGGCCGAGGTGGTCACCATCAGCCTGGACGCCAGCGGAACGCCGGTGAAGCGCCACCATGCCTGCCCCGATTGCGTGCTGTCGGGGCTGGCGACGCTTGTCGCCGCCGGGCTGCCGCAGCCCCCCGCCCAAGGCATGCGACGGCTGGAGCGGCCTGCGCAGGCCGATCTGCTGCGGGCGGGCCTGCCGCCCTGCCCGATGGCGCGGGGGCCTCCGGGGCCGGCCGCCGCCTGATCCCGTTCACCTGAAGTCCAGACCCAACCTGAACCCGAAAGGATGCCCGACATGCTGTCGCGCCGTTTTCTTCTTGCCGCCGCCGCGGCCCTGACACTGGCCCCTGCCACCCTGGTCGCCGCCACTGCGGCCGTTGCCGAGGATCACCCCGAAACCTATCACGTCCACGAGCCCTACGCCCGCAGCATGGGCAGTGTCGGCGCCTCGGGCGCGGTGTTCATGGTGCTGCACAACAACGGCAGCACCGATGACCGCCCTGATCGGCGCGAAATCCGACGTGGGCCCAGAAGCTGGAGCTGCACCCACACCATGACCGCCGATGGCGTCATGCAGATGCACGAGATCAGGGCGGCGTGCCGATGCCCGCGGGCGAGATGCACAGCTTCGTGCGCGGTGCCGACCACGTCATGCTGATGGGCCTGACGCGCGAGTTGAAGGATGGCGACGTGTTCCCGCTGACGCTGGTCTTCGAATCGGGCGCCGAATTCACCTTCGACGTCGTGGTGGACAATGCCCGCAAGCCCGCAGAGGGCGAGATGATGATGGAAGGCGAGGACCATTCCACGATGGACATGGGCGGCTGACGAAGGCCGCGCTTGCGCCCGCCGGACCGCAGCGGCTAGCCTGTTGCGGTCCGAGAGGCCCTGATGACCACATCCCAGTCCCCCAAGCCGCCCAGCCCGCGCACCCGTGTTCGCCGGCTGCACGAAAAGGCCGCCTATGACGCGGCGACCATCGCGGCGATCCTTGACGCGATGCCGCTGGCGCATGTCGGCCACCTGGTCGGCGGCGCGCCGGTGGTGACGCCGACGCTGCAATGGCGGATCGGCGCGCGCGTGTTCTGGCACGGCTCTGCCGCCAGCCGGATGATGAAGGCGGCAGCCGGGGCGCAGGTCTGCCTGACGGTGACCTGCGTCGACGGCATGGTTCTGGCGCGATCCGGGCTGGAGCATTCGGTCAACTACCGTTCGGTCATGGTGTTTGGCGAGGCCGAGGCGGTGACCGGTGCCGAGGCCAAGGAAGCGGCGCTGAAGGCGATGATGGAACAGCTTTTCCCCGGAAGGTGGGCGGCCCTGCGTCCGATGACGGCGCAGGAGCTGAAGGCCACCGCGATCCTGTCGCTGCCCCTGACCGAGGCTTCGGCCAAGATCGCGGCGGGGCCGCCGACCGATCCGCCGGAAGATGTCGGCTGGCCGGTCTGGGCGGGTGAGCTGCCGATGGCCACCGCGGTTCTGCCGCCGGTTGCCGCGCCAGATCTGGCCCCCGATCTGGCCGACCCGCCGCCCTATCTTTCCGCGTTCCGCTGGGGTGAGCGGCGGTAAGGCAAACGCGCGGCTGGCGCCGCAAGTCCTTTGTCTCGTCGAAACGCTTGCGCGCTTCTCCTCGGGTGGGGGCGGGGGCGGGACCTCGGCTTGCCATGCCGGGGCGAAGCGCGTAAGGCCGCCGCAAATGAGGGAGAGCGCCGATGTCCACCTATACCGCGCTGACCACGCTTGACGGCGAGGCCGCCGCCCGCGCCCTGGGCGAGGCGCTGGAGCGGATGGACCCCGAGCCCTACGGCGTCGGCGTGTTCGAGATCGAGGACGGCTCGGGCCGCTGGGAAGTGGGCGGCTATTTCCACGGCGCCCCCGACGGGATCGTGCTGGAAATCCTTGCCACCGCCTTTGACGCGCGGCCCTTCGCGGTGTCGGAACTGCCCGATGTCGACTGGGTCGCCAAGGTCCAGCGCGAATTGCACCCGGTCGATGCCGGCCGCTTCTTCGTCTATGGCAGCCATGATGCCGACCGCGTGCCCGAGGGAAGGGTGGCGCTGGAGATCGAGGCCTCGATGGCCTTCGGCACCGGGCATCACGCCACCACGCTGGGCTGCCTGCTGGCCTTTGACCGGCTGTTCAGCGCCGGGCTGCGGCCAGTGAATGTCGCCGATATCGGTGCAGGCACGGCAGTGCTGGCGATGGCGGCGGCCAAGGTTCTGCCCGAAGCGCGGCTGCTGGCCAGCGACATCGACCCGGTCGCGGTGGATGTGGCGCGGGTGAACCTGGCGGTGAACGGGCTGGAGGGGCGGGTGCTGTGTGTCGAGGCGGCGGGCTTCGACCATGTCAGCATCCGCAAGGCAGCGCCCTTCGATCTGGTCTTTGCCAATATCCTGAAGGGCCCGCTGATCGAACTGGCGCCCGAGATGGCGCGGCATGTCGTCGCGGGCGGGCTGGTGATTCTGTCCGGGCTGCTGGTCGTTCAGGCCGAGGCGGTGGTTGACGCTTACGTAGTGGCGGGTTTCCGTCTCCAATCCCGCGACGATCTGGGGGAATGGAGCGCTTTGGTTCTTGAGCGTGTCTAAACACCTGTTTTTTAACATAAAATGCATTTTGAGGTTTACCTTCCGGGGGTTCTTGCCCAAGATTTGCCACAATCTGACCTCATCAATTCCATAAGGCGGGGGCCTGTACGATGGTGAAGCAAATGTGGGCTGACCCGAACCTCAATGACTTCTACGGTCGCGTCTCGCGGATCGAGAAGGCACATGCCAAGGGTTATGGCTTCGAGGCGCGCGGCACGATGGGCCGGTCGACCACCTGGAAGCGGGAACGCTCTGGCTGGCGCTTCGTCAAGCCGCTGGCGCTGGTGCTGGCCGTCGGCATCGGCATGAAGGGTGTGATCCACTTCTACGTCGGCGCTCAGCTTTATGAAGAGCGCGTGACGCAGCTGCTGGCGGGCGAGGGCTTCGACCCGGTGGGCGGCGCGCTGATGCAGGCCGACCCGGTGACGCTGGCGATTTCGGGCGCGCTGTCGGAGGTCTTCAAGAAGTAATTCCGCCGTCGCAGGATGGCAAAGCGAAAGGCCGCCCCCGGGGTTCCGGGAGGCGGCCTTCGTCTGTCTGCGACTTTGACCCGCGTGGGGCCGGCGTTCGGGGAGGCGCTCAGCGCCCCAGCATCTCGATGTCACCACGGCACAGGCCGATATCGTCCAGCTCGCGGTCTGAGAGCTTGCCGAGGGCCTTGCGGGTGATGCGCGTGTCGTTCCATGCCCCGAACATCGAGGTGATGTTCGACAGGGCATTGACGGCACGGTACGTCGTGATGGCGCCGAACGGCGCAGGGCGGCTCGTTTCGATGGCGGCCATGATGTGTTCCTTTTCAATTCTGCTCAGATCTGAAGCGTTGTGCTTCGATGACACCCAGATATTCCTGCTGCAGGTGCAAAGCAAGCCGGCGGCCAGCATGACCGCCTTGCAGCCGTTGCATGGCTGCGGACACAATTTCGCCATCTATTTTATGGGGGTTTCTCACGGATGGGTGAGAAACGTCGCTTCCGCGATCTGCCCGGTCGCTTTCTGCACCTGCATAATGATGGGACGCGAGAGGGGCAAGCGCAAAGATGGATGTTGGCGGATGTTCCCTTTTCGTGCTAGTCGATAAAAAACGATGCAGAAAGACTGCGGAATGACGGGGGCAGGATGCGGGTGATCGGGATCGACCCTGGTTTGCGGAACCTTGGCTGGGGGGTTATCGACGTCGCGGGCGCGCGGATCGCCCATGTCGCGAACGGCATCTGCCACTCCGACGGGGCCGAGGGCGATCTGGCGCAGCGGCTGTGCAGTCTGCACACGCAGCTGACCGAGGTGTTCCGGGCCTGGCAGCCGGAAACGGCGGCGGTGGAGCATACATTCGTCAACAAGGACGCGGTGGCGACGCTGAAGCTGGGCCAGGCGCGGGGGATTGCCCTGCTGGTGCCGGCGCAATTCGGGCTGGAGGTCGGGGAATACGCGCCGAATGCGGTGAAAAAGACCGTGGTGGGTGTGGGCCATGCGGCCAAGGTGCAGGTCGATCACATGGTGCGGCTGCATCTGCCGGGGGTCACGATCGCCGGGCCGGATGCGGCCGACGCGCTGGCAGTGGCGATCTGCCATGCCCATCATGAGCAATCGTCAGGCCGGTTGCAGGCAGCCCTGAGGACGGCGGCGAGGGCGGCGGGATGATCGGCAAGATCTCGGGCCGGCTGGACTGGAAGGGCAGCGAGCAGGTCCTGATCGACTGCCGGGGCGTGGGCTATCTCGTCTACGTCAACGACCGCACCATGGCCGGGCTGCCGCCAGTGGGCGAATTCTGCGCGCTCTACACCGATCTTCTGGTGCGCGAGGACCTGCTGCAGCTGTTCGGCTTTCCGACCCTGCTGGACAAGGAGTGGCACAAGCTGCTGATGACGGTGCAGGGCGTCGGGGCCAAGGCTTCGATGGCCATTCTGGGCGCGCTGGGGGCCGAGGGCGTGGCGCGGGCGATCACTCTGGGCGATGCGCGTTCGGTGCAGTCGGCGCCGGGCGTGGGGCCGAAGCTGGCGCAGCGGGTGATCCTGGAGCTGAAGGCCAAGGCGCCCTCGGTGATGGCGATGGGCGCGAAGCTGACGGTGACGGCCGAGGTGGACGATGCGGTGATCGAACCGATGCCAGAGGCGGCGCCGAGGAAGCCCGCCAAGGCGGATGCGGGCGCCGCGTTGCGCGCAGGCTATGCGGCGGACGCGCTGTCGGCGCTGTTGAACCTGGGCTACGGCCAGGGCGACGCGGCGCAGGCGGTGGCGACGGTATCGGGCGAAGAGGAGCCGGGCGTCGATACGACCACGCTGATCCGCCGTGCGCTGAAGCTTCTGGCGCCGAGGGGATAGCGGGTGCAGCTTCGTGATCTTGTCGCGGCCGCTGGCGTTCGACCTGACAAGGTGACGGTTCTTTTCCATGTCTCGCCACGCCCCGCACTTCATCGCGCTTTGCCAATGCTGGCCGAGGAGGAGCCGGACCTGTTCGACGCCTTTCAGAACAATCACGGCCCCCGGATCGAGGCGACCATCAGGAACCGGCCCTACGTGCTGTCGTTCGTGAACACTTCGGGGCGGGAATACTGCTTGGCCGGCCTTTTTGCGATCACTGGCCATTGCTTTCGCACGAATGAGGACCTTGACGACAATCCGCGCAATCGCGCGCTGCAAGAACGCTATGGCGATCGCAGCTTTACCGCGTTCGGAACGGAAACCGGGCTTCCGGGCCGTCTGGTCTTTGATCTGTCACCCGCGCCCGAAATGGCGGATCTGGCGGGCCGCCTGATCGTGGAAAAGCCTGCGGGCCGCGCCTACGCCAGATTGGCAGAGACCCTTGATTGCCCGGTGGTCGAGATTGCGCGGAAGCGGCAGCTGATACCGCCCGCGCCGGATTGGGACGGGTTCATTGTGACCGCAGCCGAGGTGCGGCGGATGCCTTCTGCCCATGCCGCGCGGCTGCGCGAATGGCGCGGGGTCTATCTGATCGTGGATGAGGCCGATGGTCAGCGCTATGTCGGGTCTGCCTCGGGGGCCGAGAACCTGCTTGGCCGCTGGCAGGCCCATGTTGCGCGTGACCGGGGAGTAACGGCGGAACTTGGGAAAAGAGACCCGACCGGCTTTCGGTTCTCGATACTTGAGCTTCTTGCGCCAAGTGCCTCGGCCGAGGAAGTGCTTGCGATCGAAGGCAACTGGAAGGATCGTCTGGCGACACGGAGTTGGGGGTTGAACAGGAACTGATGGCGACACCCGATCCCGCCCTGCGGCCCGACAAGTTGCCCGAGGATGGCGACCGCGCCTTGCGGCCGCAGGTGCTGGAGGAATTCATCGGCCAGCAGGAGGCGCGGGCCAATCTGCGCGTCTTCATCGACTCGGCCCGGATGCGTGGCGAGGCGATGGACCATACGCTGTTCCACGGCCCGCCCGGTCTGGGCAAGACCACGCTGGCGCAGATCATGGCGCGCGAACTCGGGGTCGGGTTCCGGATGACCTCGGGGCCGGTGCTGGCGCGTCCGGGCGATCTGGCGGCGATCCTGACCAATCTGGAGCCGCGCGACGTGCTGTTCATCGACGAGATCCACCGGCTGTCGCCCGTGGTCGAGGAGGTGCTTTATCCCGCACTGGAGGATTTCGCGCTGGATCTGGTGATCGGCGAGGGGCCGGCGGCACGGACGGTGCGGATCGACCTGCAACCCTTTACGCTGGTCGGTGCGACGACGCGGCTGGGCCTCTTGACCACGCCCCTGCGCGACCGCTTCGGGATTCCGACCCGGCTGGAGTTCTATACCGAGGCCGAATTGCACGAGATCGTCACCCGCGGCGCCCGGTTGTTGGGGGTACGGGCGGACCCCGAGGGGTGCCGCGAGATTGCCCGGCGCGCGCGGGGGACGCCGCGGATCGCGGGGCGGCTGTTGCGGCGGGTGGTGGATTTCGCGCTGGTGGAAGAGGGCGGGCATGTCTCGCGCGCGCTGGCCGACCGGGCGCTGACCCGGCTGGGGGTGGACAAGCTGGGGCTGGACAGCGCCGACCGGCGCTATCTGGTGCTGCTGGCCGAGAATTACGGCGGCGGGCCGGTGGGGGTGGAGACCATCGCGGCCGCCCTGTCCGAGCCTCGGGACGCGATCGAGGAAGTGATCGAGCCCTATCTCCTGCAGCAGGGGCTGATCCAGCGGACGCCGCGCGGGCGGATGCTGGGGGCGAAGGCCTGGCGGCATCTGGGGCTGGAGGCGCCGAAAGCGCCCGGGCAGAGCGACCTCTTCGACGGGTGAAGCAGATGCGCGGCTGCCGCCGCAAGTCCTTTTGCTTGCCCGTGGCAGGCGCGCTGCCCGGACCTGGAGGTTGCGCCTTTGGAGGGCCTGAGTGCCTCCGGCGGGAGTATTTGGAAAAGAGCAGGCCCTGGGGGCGGGGAGGGCCGGGCAAGTCGATGGGCGAGCGGTGCCGGATGGCACCGCGGGCTGCAAGGGCCGGTGCCGGACGCGGCGGCGTCGACTTGCGGCCCGGTGTTTTTCCCTGGCAGGCTGACCGGGGGGATGGGATGGTCGATCCATGACCGGCAGAAGGCGGAAAGCCGGGCGACAGGGCGGCGGATCGGCTTTGGCGGGTGCTTGAGGTCGGCGACGGAAACGGTGTTGACCTTGCCGCCGGCTTTCGCCGCGAATGGGGCCTGCGCGGACCGGAGGGAAGGGGCGGCATGACGGCGGAAGAGATTGCACGGCATTTCACCCGATCCGACGGGACTTATCTTTGTGCCCGCTGGGGCCGGCCGATCGTCCCGGTGGTCTTTGGCGTGGAGGCGGACACCCTGCGGGTGGTGAAGGGCGCGATCGAGGCCGTGGTGGCGCTTTGCGGTCACCGCATGGCCGAGACCGATGCGGAGCTGGGCGCGAACCTGATGATGTTCTTTTGCCGCGACTGGGCCGAGTTGCCGCAGGTGCCGAACCTGGACCGGATGATCCCCGACCTGCCCGCCCTGTGCGCCCGGCTTGAGACCGTGGGGGCGAACCAGTATCGCGGCTTTCGCTACGATCCGGCGGGGGCGATCCGGGCGGCCTTCGTCTTTCTGCGCATGGACGCGCATCTTGCCGCCGCGCCGGCCGAGGATCTGGCCCTGGCGCAGGTCGCGCAGGTGATGCTCAGCTGGTCGGAGGCGGCCTTTGCCGAGGTCTCGCCGCTGGCCGGGGTGGGCGCGCATGTGGTGCTGCGGCCCGACGTCGCCGGGCTGTTGCGGGCTGCCTATGATCCGGTCCTGCCGGCGGTGGCGCGCGACGCCTCGCATGCCTTGAGGCTGTTCGCGCGGGTGGTGGCCGCGCGGCGACAGGGCTGGAGTCGGTAGAATTTGCTTAACACATCTCGGGTAACCTGCTGGCAGACCCGGACTTCTGCTATCGCGAAAGGGCGTTTGATGCTGGATGAACAGGCCGATCTTCCGGCAGAGATGAAAACGATCAACAGCATCATCCGGCGGATGGATGGCTTTTTGTACCGCTGCCGCAACGACCGTGATTACTCGATGAGCTTCATGGCGGGGAATGTGGTCCGTCTTACGGGATTTGAGGCAGCCGCTTTCACCGGACCCACAGGTCGCTCTTACTCGGCGATGACGCACCCCGACGATCTGGAGGCGATGGTCGCGGCGGTTGACCGGGCGATCCTGGTTCGGGGCAACTGGCATGTCGACTACCGAATCTGCCGCGGAGATGGCACGGAATTGTGGGTGCATGAGATCGGCGGCGGCATCTATCGGGGGGATGAGCTGTTGTATCTGGAAGGCGTGGTGATCGACAGCGATGACCGGCGCCGGGCCGATCGACGCACCGAAGACATGCTGGCCGCAGTATCGGAAAAATCGCGGCTGCTGCTGAAAAGCACCGATCCCATCGTGAACATCCTGCGCACGCTGCGCATACTTGCAATCAATGCCCGGCTGGAGGCTGGGCGGGCCGGGCCCGCGGGGGCCAGTTTTGGGTTCGTCGCGCATGAGGTTTCGCGGCTGTCGGAAGAAACTGCCGTTCTGGCCGAAGCCATCGCCATCATCACAGCCGAGCTGAACATGCTTCTTGCCTGATCGGCGCCTTCGCCTCTTGATCGCGACTTGCGGCTGTCATCTGTGCCGCCTAGGCGTTGGCCCATCGCCCAGGCCGCGCGGAAAGACCCTGTCACGATGAGCCATGCCCTGCCTGTCCGCGTCTATTACGAGGACACCGACCTTGCCGGCATCGTCTATTACGCCAATTACCTGAAGTTCATCGAACGCGGCCGCAGCGACTGGATCGGCGCGCTGGGCGTGGACCAGGCGGCATTGAAGTCTGCGCAAGGCATCGTCTTTGCGGTGCGGCGGCTGGAGGCCGACTATCTGCGCCCGGCGAAATTCGGCGACGACCTGACGGTGGTGACGCGCCTGCGCGAGATCGGCGGCGCGCGCATCGTGCTGGAGCAGGAGGTGTCGCGCGGGGCGGAACGGCTGTTCGCCGCCGTGGTGACGCTGGTCTGCCTGTCGGACAACGGCCAGGCGCTGCGGATTCCGCCCGAAGTGCGCGCCCGGCTGCAGCCGCCGCTGCACTGAGGGCCTTTGCCCGGCGCCGGGGCCGAAACGGGCAGTTCCCTGCCCATCGCCAACTTGTGTTGGCTTTCGCTCTGTAACCTTGTTAGAATCAGCGCTAACGGAGCCACGAAGGCCCGATCGAACAAGAGCAGGCGGAATGGATACGGAAACTCTCGCATTGGCGCAGGAGATTGATTTCTCCTTGCTCGCCCTTTTTGCACGCGCGACGCTGACGGTGAAGATCGTCATGATCATGCTTCTGGTCATGTCGTTCTGGTCCTGGGCGATCATCATCCAGAAGCACATCATGTATCGCACGGCGCGGAAGGAAGCGTCGATCTTCGACCGTTCGTTCTGGTCGGGCGAGCCCCTGGACGAGCTTTACGAAAAGATCGGGGCAGAGCCGCAGGGCGCATCGGAGAAGGTGTTTTCCAGCGGCATGCTGGAATGGCGCCGCAGCCACAAGCAGGATGGCGCGCTGATTGCCGGCGCGCAGGCCCGGATCGACCGGGCGATGGATGTGGCGATCGCGCGGGAAAGCGAGCGGTTGAACAAGGGTCTGTCGTTCCTGGCCACCACCGGATCGACCGCGCCCTTCATCGGGCTGTTCGGCACGGTCTGGGGCATCAAGCACAGCTTCGAGCAGATCGCGATCAGCCAGAACACCAACCTTGCCGTCGTCGCCCCCGGCATTGCCGAGGCGCTTCTGGCCACGGCGGCCGGTCTGGTCGCGGCCATCCCGGCGGTGGTGTTCTACAACAAGCTGAACGCCGACAGCGAGCATATCCAGGGCAATTACGAAAGCTTTGCCGACGAATTCGCGACCATCCTGTCGCGCCAGCTGGACGCCTGAGCCATGGGCGCCGGGGTCATGAAAAAGCAGGGCGGCGGGCATCGTCGGCGCAGGCGGGGCACGGCGGCCGCGATGAGCGAGATCAACGTCACGCCCTTTGTCGACGTGATGCTGGTCTTGCTGATCATCTTCATGGTCGCAGCACCGATGCTGACGGTCGGCGTGCCGGTGCAACTGCCGGAAACGGCGGCCAACGCCCTGCCGACCGAGCAGGAGGAACCGCTGACCATCACCATCACCGCCGAGGGCGCGCTGATGATCCAGACCAATCCGGTCGCGGATGCCGAGTTGATCCCCAAGCTGAGGGCCATCGCGGCCGAACGCAGCAGCGACAAGGTCTTCCTGCGGGCCGACGGGCGGCTGCCGTATGAACGGGTGGCCCAGGTCATGGGCGCGCTGAACGCCGGCGGCTTCAACAACATCGGTCTGGTCACCGACAGCCAGGGGCCGGATTTCGGCAGCGGCGGGTAAGGTCGGGCCATGGAACCGGCGCTCGACACCGGCATCAGCAAGGGCACGCTTTATTCGGGGATCGGCCATGTCGGGCTGATCCTCTGGGTCGTCGTGGGCGATTTCCTGTTCTCGCACCAGGAGCCGCAGCCGATCGAGGTGATGACGGTCTCGACCATGACCGAGGCGGAGTTCCAGGCCATGCAGTCCCGCGCGCCGGCGCCGTCGGAAACCCCCGCGCCCGAACAGCCCGCGGCGGCCGAACCGGAAGCCGCGCCGACGCCCCCCGCCGAGGCGGATCCGCAGCCCGAGCCCGAGCCGCAGCCTGACCCCCAGCCCGCGCCCGAGCCGGAAGTCCAGCCAGCGCCGCAGCCGACGCCCGAGCCGCTGCCGACGCCCGAGCCGGCGGCAGAGCCGGAACCGCTGCCGCAGCCCGAGCCGCAGCCCGAGGATGTGGTGGTGGCGCCGGAAGAACAGCCCTTGCCGTCGATGGTGGCCAGCCTGCGGCCAAAGCCCAGGCCCGCCGACCGCGTCGCGCCGAACCCGGTGGATGTGGTCGAGGACCTGCCCACCGCCGAGGCGCCGACCGAGGCGACCAGCGATGTGCCGGTCGAAACGCCGGAAGTGATCGAGGAGCCGACGCAGGAGACGGCACCCGAGGAATCGGGCGACGTGCTGCGCACCGAGGCGACCGAGGATCAGCCGGAGCCCCTGGGCATGACCGCCTCGATCCGGCCGAAGTCGCGCCCGGCGCGCCCGACGCCCGCCGCCGAGCCTGCTGCCGAACCCGCCGCCGAACCCGCCGCCGAACCCGCAGTCGAAACGGCCAGCGCCGCCGAAGATTCCCTGGCTGCCGATCCGCTGGCCGATGCCCTGGCCGAAGTCGAGACCGAAGACACCTCGTCGGGTGGCTCCGACACCATCGCGCCAACCGGCCCCCCCCTGAACGCCGGCGAAATCGGCGACGTGCGCAATGCCATCGGCGGGAAATGGAGCCTTGGTGCGGTTTCCACCGAAACCCTGCGCACCACCATCGTCGTGCGCGTCAGCTTCGACCCTACCGGAAAGCCCACCGACATCCGGATGCTGGAAAGCGACGGCCCGTCGCAGGCCGCCACCGACACCGCCTTTTCCGCCGCAAGAAGCGCCATCATCCGTGCCTATCGCGAAGGCGGCATCCCGTTTCCGCCCGACAAGTACGAGACCTGGAAAGTGGTGGATTTCGTCTTCGACCCGAACGGGATGAGGTTCAGATGACCGCGACCCGACCCGAAAACCGGCAAGGGGCCGCCGAACGGCCCGAATTCCCCTCTCCACCCCGCGCCCCATGGGCTAGACAGAAAAGAAAACGGAGCACGAGGCATATGAGACCAGCAATCCGCATCCTCTCGGCCGTTCTGGCGATGGCCCTTGCGGCCCTGTCCGTGGCCCCGGCCCTGGCGCAGGACCCGCCACGCATCGACATCACCATCGGCGTGATCGACCCGATGCCGTTTGCCGCCCCGGTCTTCGTCGACGAAGGTGGTGCGGGCGACATGGCGCGCAACCTGAGCCGCGTGGTGATCAGTGATCTGGTCGGCACCGGGCTATTCGGCGAAATCCCCGAAGACGCCCATATCAGCCGGGTCAGCAGCTTTGACGGCGGTGTGGCGTTCGAGGACTGGCGGGCGGTAAATGCCCGCGTGCTGATCACCGGCGCGGTTTCGGTGGCGGGCGACCGGATCACGGTGAAGTTCCGCGCCTATGACGTGGTCAACGGCACCGCCATCGAGGGGGCGGCCCTGCAGTTTGCCGGCACCACGGCGGGCTGGCGGCGGATGGCGCACAAGGTGGCCGACGTGGTCTATTCCAAGATCACCGGCGAGGGCGGCTATTTCGACAGCCGGGTGGTGTTCGTCAGCGAGTCCGGCCCGAAGAACGCGCGGGCCAAGCGGCTGGCGGTGATGGATTACGACGGCGCCAACGTGCAATACCTGACCGACAGTGCGGCCATCGTGCTGGCGCCGCGGTTCTCGCCTGCTGGTGACCGCATCCTCTACACCAGCTACGAATCCGGCTTTCCGCGCATCACGCTGATGGATGTGGGATCGCTGGAGCGCCGCGCGCTGGACGAACAGCCCGGCACGATGACCTTTGCGCCGCGGTTTTCGCCCGATGGCAGCACGGTGGTCTTCAGCCTGGAACGCGGCGGCAATTCCGACATCTACGCGCTGAACATCCGCTCGGGCGCGTTGAGCCAGTTGACCAACGCGCCCTCGATCGAGACGGCACCATCGTTCAGCCCCGACGGCAGCCAGATCGTCTTTGAAAGCGACCGTTCGGGCCAGCCGCAGATCTATGTCATGCCGGCGTCGGGCGGAGAAGGCCGCCGGGTCTCGGGCGGCGAAGGGCGCTATGGCACCCCGGTCTGGTCGCCGCGCGGCGACCTGATCGCCTTTACCAAGCAGAACGCGGGCCGTTTCCACATCGGCGTCATGCGCACCGATGGCAGCGAGGAGCGGTTGCTCACGGCGTCGTTCCTTGACGAGGGTCCGACCTGGTCGCCCAATGGCCGGGTGATCATGTTCACCCGCGAAACCAGCGGGGCGGGCGGGCAGGCGACGCTGTGGTCGGTGGACATCTCGGGCCGCAACCTCAAGCAGATTCCGACCGAGGGGCCGGCCAGCGATCCGGCCTGGTCGCCGCTTCTGCCGTAACCTCTCGCGCCCGATTCACACGGGCGCGCAAACCTGTTAATGTGGCGCCAAACGCCCGTTCGAGCCAACGAGAAGGACAGACCAGATGACGCTTACCTCCAAGGCCCTGCTGTTTATGGCCGCGCTGACCCTGGCCGCCTGCCAGAACCCCGACCGTTACGGCAGCGGCGCCGGCGGCCCCGGCGACGGGACCGGCGCGGGCGGCTATATCGACACCACCGGTCTGGGCGACCCGAACGACCCGCGCTCGATCGCCTATTTCAACCAGACGGTCGGTGACCGGGTGCTGTTCGCGGTCGACCAGTCGACCCTGTCGCCCGAGGCGCGGACGGTGCTGCAGGGCCAGGCCAACTGGCTGGCGCAGAACCCGGCCTATGCGATCATCATCGAAGGCCATGCCGACGAGCAGGGCACGCGGGACTACAACCTCGCCCTTGGCGCGCGGCGTGCCGCCGCCGTGCAGTCCTTCCTGGTCAGCCAGGGCGTCGGATCGGACCGGATGCGCACCATCAGCTACGGCAAGGAGCGCCCGATCGAAGTCTGCTCGACCGAGGCCTGCTATTCCAAGAACCGCCGCGCCGTGACCGTGCTGTCGGTCGGCGCCGGGGCCTGAGATGCGGCGCGGGCTTCTTGTCGCCGCGCTGGCCGGCGCGGCGCTGTTCGGTGCCGGGCCGGGCCGGGCCGAGACGCTGGCCGACATCAGGATCGAACTGGGCCAGCTTGCGGCCGAGTTCAACGCGCTGAGGTCCGAGCTGGCGGTTTCCGGCAACACCGCCGCGATCGGCGGCGGTGACGCGCTGCAGCGGATGGATGCGATTGAGGCCGAACTGGCGCGGCTGACCGCGCGGGCCGAAGATATCGAGCTGAAGCTGAACCGCGTGGTTGCCGACGGCACCAACCGCATCGGCGACATCGAGTTCCGGCTCTGCGAGGCGACGCCGGGCTGCGACCCGTTGAACATGCCCGCGACCGCCCCCCTGGGCGGCGACACGGGTGCAACCGCCCCCGCCGACCCCGGCTATTCCGCCGAAGCCATCGGCGGACCCGAACTTGCCATCGGTGAACAGGCAGACTTTGACCGGGCCAAGGAGGTGCTCGGTCAGGGTGACTTTCGCGGTGCTGAAACGCTCTTTGCGACCTTTACCCAATCCTATCCTGGCGGACCGCTGACCCAGGAGGCGCATTATCTGCGCGGCGAGGCCCTGCGCCAGCTGGGCGAGACGTCGAATGCCGCGCGTGCCTACCTGGAGGCCTATTCCGGCAATCCGCAGGGCCCGTTTGCGGCTGACGCGCTGTTGCAGCTGGGGCAGGCACTGGGCGATCTGGGCCAGACGCCCGAGGCCTGCGTGACGCTGGGCGAAGTGGCGACGCAATACCCCGGCACCTCGGCCGCGACGCAGGCGCCGATCGCCATGCAGGGGCTGGGGTGTCCGTAGACGAGACGGCTGGCGGCGCAGGGCTGGCCCGCGGTTCGGGCGTGACCATGGCTGCCGGAAGCGCCCGCCTGGGCGTGGCGGTTTCGGGCGGCAGGGATTCCATGGCTATGGTGCATCTGATGGCACGCGCCGCGCCGCAGGCGGGCTGGTCCTTTCAGGCGGTCACAGTGGACCATCGCCTGCGCCCCGAAGCGGCGGACGAAGCCGCTTTCGTCGCATCGGTCTGCGCGGGGCTGGGTGTGCCGCATGATGTGCTGGTCTGGGATCACGACGACATCACGGGCAACCTGATGCAGGCCGCCAGTGAGGCGCGCTATGGTCTGATGGCGAAGTGGGCGCGGGAGAAGGGCGTTGAGCTGGTCATGCTGGCCCATACCTCGGACGATCAGGCGGAGACATTTCTGATGGGGCTGGCCGCGCGGCGGGATTGGATGGGCTGGTGGGCATGCGGCAAGCCTTCACCGTGGAGGGCATCGCCTTTCGTCGGCCCTTTCTGCTGCAAACGCGGGCCGAGTTGCGCGACTACCTTAGCCAGCATTCCCTGACATGGATCGACGACCCGTCGAACGACAATGACCGCTTTACCCTGCGTCAAAGCACGCCGGGCGCTGAAAGCGCTGAAACCCCTGGGCATGACCGTCGGACCGGCTGTCCAGCGTGATCCTCAATCTTGTCGATGGCGCAAGGGGTGGTGCGCAGGCGCTGATCGAGGCCGCAAGGGACACCGTCACCGAAACCGCCGGAAGCCTGCGCTTCGAACGGCGGCCGTTGGCCGCTGGGCGGGGAGGAATTGCAAAGGCGCTTGCTGATCGCCATGGTCCGCTGGATCAGCGGCGACCGCCACGCGCCGCGCGAGTCAAGGCTTTGCCCTTGGTCCGGGCCATGGATGGGCAGCGCGATGCCACGCTGGGCGGCGTGCCGGTTCCGGCTGGAAGGATGGCAGTTGCACGGTATCGCGCGAGGCCCGCGCGGTGGGCGGGGCGGTGCCTGCGGGGCAAGTTTGGGATGGGCGCTGGCAGGTGGCGGGGGCGCAGGGCGAAATCCGGGCGTTGGGTGCGACCGGCCTGCGCCAATGCCCCGACTGGCGCGGCCTTGGCCTGCCCCGGCATGTGCTGGAGGTGACGCCCGGTATCTGGCAGGGCGACAGCCTGATCGCCGCGCCCTGCGCAGGTTTTGGCGCAGCCACGGCGTTATGCGTACCCGGTTTCCACGCTTTTCTGTTATCGCATTGAACATGCCCCGCAGATGACTATCTTGTGGGCAAAGCCGCGCGGCCCTGACGGTCCTGCGGGCGCTACGGGAGTCCATTCGTGAACAATGCACGCAACATCGCCTTTTGGGTCGTCCTGCTCTTGCTGGTCCTGGCGCTGTTCAACCTCTTCTCGGGCAATCAGTCGACACTGGCATCTCGCAGCCTGTCCTATTCCGACTTCATCGCCATGGTCGAAGGCGACAAGGTCGCCTCGGTCACGCTGGACGGCGAAAGGGTGCTGCTGAAGACCAAGGATGGCAACACCTATGGCACCATCAAGCCCGAGGGCGAGGTGCTGACCGACAAGCTGATCGCCAGGGGCGTGGACGTGCAGGCGACCGCGCAGGAGGAATCGGGCTTCATGTCGGTCCTGTCGATCTGGCTGCCCTTCCTGGTGCTGATCGGGATCTGGATCTTCTTCATGAACCGGATGCAGGGCGGCGGGCGCGGCGGCGCGATGGGCTTTGGCAAATCCAAGGCCAAGCTGTTGACCGAAAAGAATGGCCGGGTGACGTTTGACGACGTGGCCGGCATCGACGAGGCCAAGGAAGAGCTGGAAGAGATTGTCGAATTCCTGCGCAACCCGCAGAAGTTCAGCCGTCTGGGCGGCAGAATCCCGAAAGGCGCGCTGCTGGTCGGCCCGCCCGGCACCGGCAAGACCCTGCTGGCCCGCGCCATCGCGGGCGAGGCGGGGGTGCCGTTCTTCACCATCTCCGGCTCCGACTTCGTGGAGATGTTCGTCGGCGTGGGGGCAAGCCGCGTGCGCGACATGTTCGAGCAGGCCAAGAAGAATGCGCCCTGCATCGTCTTCATCGACGAGATCGACGCCGTGGGCCGTGCCCGTGGCGTGGGCATCGGCGGCGGCAATGACGAGCGCGAGCAGACACTGAACCAGCTTCTGGTCGAGATGGACGGCTTCGAGGCCAACGAAGGCGTCATCATCATCGCCGCCACCAACCGCAAGGACGTGCTGGACCCCGCGCTGTTGCGCCCCGGCCGCTTCGACCGCCAGATCCATGTGCCCAACCCCGACATCAAGGGCCGCGAGAAGATCCTCTCCGTCCACGCCCGCAAGGTGCCCTTGGGCCCGGATGTCGATCTGCGCACCATCGCGCGCGGCTCGCCGGGCTTTTCCGGCGCCGACCTGATGAACCTGGTGAACGAGGCCGCGCTCATGGCCGCACGGGCGGGCCGCCGCTTCGTCGCGATGATCGACTTCGAGAACGCCAAGGACAAGGTGATGATGGGGGCCGAGCGTCGGTCTCTGGTGCTGACGCAAGAGCAAAAGGAACACACCGCCTATCATGAGGCCGGGCATGCCATCGTCGGCATGGCGCTGCCGAAATGCGACCCGGTCTACAAGGCCACGATCATTCCGCGCGGCGGTGCGCTGGGCATGGTGATGAGCCTGCCCGAGATGGACCGGCTGAACTGGCACAAGGACCAGTGCGAACAGCGCATCGCCATGACGATGGCCGGGAAGGCCGCCGAAATCCTGAAATGGGGCGAGGATTCGGTGTCGAACGGGCCGTCGGGCGACATCCAGCAGGCATCGGCGCTGGCGCGCGCCATGGTGCTGCGCTGGGGCATGTCGGATCTGGTCGGCAACATCGACTATGCCGAGGCGCATGAGGGTTATTCCGGCAATGCCGGCGGGTTCTCGGTCAGCGCCGAAACCAAGCGGCTGGTCGAGCAGGAAGTGAAGCGCCTGATCGACGAGGGCTATGAGACCGCCCGCAATATCCTGATCGAGAAGCAGGAGGATTGGGAGCGTCTGGCCCAGGGCCTGCTGGAATACGAAACGCTGACCGGCGACGAGATCCGCAAGGTCATCGCCGGCGAAAAGCTGGGCGAGGGCGACGATGCCGGCACGCCTCCGGCGCCCACCGGCGGCGGCACCGCCTCGATCGTGGCGATCCCGAAGACGCGCAAGCCGCGGGCGCCGAAGCCGAAGCCCGACCCGGAACCGGCGCCGCTGTGATCAGCCTGTAACATGGCGTGAAGGCCCCGCATTGCGGGGCCTTTTGCTTTTTCGCCGTCGCGGCTAGGGTTCGCCGGAAGGTCCGGGCAGGGGCAGGCGATGATCACGGCATACCGCAGGACAGAGGGGCGGCTTTCCCCCCACAAGGGCGACCTTGCGCCGTTGGAGGGGATCGTCTGGATCGACCTGGAAAGCCCCGACGCGGCCGAAGAGGCGCAGATCGAGGCGGCCCTCGGTCTGGATATCCCGACCCGCGAGGACATGCAGGAGATCGAGGTCTCGTCCAGGCTTTATGCCGAAGAAGGCGCGCTGTTCCTGACCGCGCAGGTGCTGGCCACGCCCGAAGGCCACCCGCCCGAGATCGGCCCCGTCACCTTCGTGCTGACGCCCGACCGGCTGGTGACGGTGCGCTACCATGCGCCGCGCTCGGTCAAGGTCTTTGCCGACCGGGCGCAGCTACAGGGCATGGGCTGCCTGAACGGCCAGACCACGCTGCTGGCGCTGATGGAGACGCTGGTCGACCGGCTGGCCGACATTCTGGAGGGCGAGGCGCGCAAGCTGGACAACCTGACCCGCGCGATCTTCGAGGCCCACCGCCCGCAGGGCAGGGCGCAGACGCTGGCGGTGATCCTGCAACGCATCGGCCGCGCCGAAGACCTGCACGGCAAGGCAGAGGAGAGCCTGTCGACCCTGCTGCGGGTGCTGGGCTTTCTGTCGACGCCGACCGGGGGCGCTGCCGTGGCGGCGCTGAAGGGAGTGGAGAAGACCCGGCTGAAGACGCTGATGCACGACATCCGCTCGCTTCAGGAGACCGCGGCGCGGCAGGACCGCAAGATCCAGTTCCAGCTGGACGCGACGCTTGGCGTGATCAACATAAGGCAGTCGGACATCATCAAGATCTTCTCGGTCGTGGCCTTCGTCTTCCTGCCGCCGACGCTGATCGCCAGCGTCTACGGCATGAACTTTACCCATATGCCCGAGTTGAAATGGCCCTGGGGCTATCCGATGGCGCTGGGGCTGATGGCGCTGTCGGCGCTGGTGCCCTGGCTGGTGTTTCGCTGGAAGAAATGGCTATGACAGACTGGAATCCTGCGGCCTATGCGGCCTTTCGCGACCTGCGGCTGCGGCCGGCGCTGGACCTTCTGGCGCAATTGCCCGACCTGCCACCCGGCGACCTGGTGGACCTTGGCTGCGGCGCTGGTGCGGCGGCAGCGGCCTTGCGCGCGCGCTGGCCGGGGCGGCGGCTGGTGGGGGTCGACGGATCGCCCGCGATGCTGGAACAGGCCGGGGGTTACGACGAAACGACGCTGGCCGATATCGCGGCCTGGGCGCCCGAGGCCGCACCGGCGCTGATCTTTTCCAATGCCGCCCTGCACTGGCTTGAGGGGCACGACCGCCTGCTGCCCCGGCTGGCCGCGCTGCTGGTGCCGGGTGGCACGCTGGCCGTGCAGATGCCGCGCAATTTCATGGCGCCCTCGCACCGTTTCCTGCGCGACATCGCCCAGTCGATGTTCCCCGGCCGGTTCGATTTCTCCGGCTACCAGCCCCCGGTCGCGGCCCCGGCGGATTATTGGCAGATGCTTGCCCCGCTGGGCGCGCTGGCGATATGGGAAACCGAATACCTGCAACCGCTTGGCCGCGCCGGCGAAGGGCATCCGGTGCGCGCTTTCACCTCTTCCACCGCGATGCGGCCGTTTGCCGAGGCGCTGCCCGCCGCCGACCTGGCCGCCCTGACCGCCGCCTATGACGCCGCCCTTGACAGCGCCTATCCGCGTCTGCCCGATGGCGGCGCATTGTTCCCCTTCCGCCGCCTGTTCGTGATCCTGACGAGGCCCTGATGACCGCACTGGTTCCCACCGATTTCACCGCCCGCGTGGTCTGGCTGGGGGCGCAGGAAGTGCCGGTCAAGGATCTGGTCATCACCGCGACCCCGGTTGCGGAAATGCAGCTGACATTTGCCGGTTTCGGCCCGGAGACGCATGCCGGGCTGACCCGCCCGTCCTGTTCGCGCGAGCTGAAGCAGCATCCGCGCGATACCGAGATTCGCAACACCCGGCAGCTGTGCGTCGTCTCGGCCGAAGAAATCGCCGAGGTTGCCGCCGACCTGGGGCTGGCCGATTTCGACTATGCCTGGGTCGGCGCCTCGCTGGTGCTGGAGGGGATATCGGACCTGACCCATCTGCCGCCATCCAGCCGGTTGCAGGGGCCCGACGGGGTGACGCTGGTGGTCGATATGCTGAACGAGCCGTGCCAGGAGCCGGCGGTCACCATCGCACGGGCAACAGGGGGCAGGGGCAAGGCGTTCAAGACCGCCGCGACCGGCAAGCGCGGTGTCACCGCCTGGGTGGAACGGCCAGGCACCCTGCG
Organism: Rhodobacter sp.; assembly: GCA_016704435.1. Taxonomy (GTDB): domain Bacteria; phylum Pseudomonadota; class Alphaproteobacteria; order Rhodobacterales; family Rhodobacteraceae; genus Pseudogemmobacter. Next base: position 28,770 of record JADJAB010000021.1, read on the forward strand.
CCTGGGCGACGAGATGCGCCTGCACATCCCCGGCCAGCGCGCCTGGTCGCAGCTGGCCCCCGCACCACCGCGCTGAGACGGTCACGGGCCCCGGGCCGCGTCGTTTTCCCCGACCGGCGCCCGCGGATGGCGCATTCCGGACCAGACTGGCGAATTTCGCCGCATTCGCGTCGCAAACCAGCCTTGGCTTGCGCCGCCAGCCCGGTATCAGGACGCTAACCGAAAAATCCGCCTCGTGGGAGACAGCAGCATGGCCTTCAAGACCGATATCGAGATTGCCCGCGAGGCGAAGAAGAAACCGATCATGCAGATCGGTGCAACGCTGGGCATCCCCGCCGAGCACCTGCTGCCCTATGGCCACGACAAGGCCAAGGTCAGCCAGGAGTTCATCCGCAGCTGGACGGCAAGAAGGACGGCAAGCTGATCCTGGTGACCGCGATCAACCCGACGCCTGCGGGCGAAGGCAAGACCACCACGACCGTGGGTCTGGGCGATGGCCTGAACCGGATCGGCAAGAAGGCGGTGATCTGCATCCGCGAGGCCTCGCTTGGCCCGAACTTCGGCATGAAGGGCGGCGCTGCTGGCGGCGGCATGGCACAGGTCGTGCCGATGGAAGAGATGAACCTGCATTTCACCGGTGACTTCCACGCCATCACCTCGGCGCACAACCTGCTGTCGGCGATGATCGACAACCATATCTATTGGGGCAATGATCTGCAAATCGACGCCCGCCGCATCGTCTGGCGCCGGGTGATGGACATGAACGACCGCGCGCTGCGCGACATCGTGGTCAACCTCGGCGGCGTGTCGAACGGCTTTCCGCGCCAGACCGGCTTTGACATCACGGTGGCGTCGGAAGTCATGGCGATCCTGTGCCTGTCGAACGATCTGGAAGACCTGCAAAAGCGTCTGGGCGATATCGTCGTGGCCTATACCCGCGAAAAGACCCCGATTTTTGCCCGTGATATCAAGGCCGACGGCGCGATGACCGTTCTTTTGAAGGACGCGATGCAGCCGAACCTGGTGCAGACGCTGGAGAACAACCCGGCCTTCGTGCATGGCGGGCCGTTCGCCAACATCGCGCATGGCTGCAACTCTGTGATCGCCACCAAGACCGCTTTGAAGCTGGGCGAATATGTCGTGACCGAAGCCGGCTTCGGTGCCGACCTCGGGGCAGAGAAGTTCTTTGACATCAAGTGCCGCAAGGCCGGATTGAAGCCTTCGGCGGCTGTCATCGTCGCCACTGTACGCGCGATGAAGATGAACGGCGGGGTGGCCAAGGCCGATCTGGGCGCCGAGAATGTCGATGCCGTCAAGAAGGGCTGCCCGAACCTTGGCCGCCACATCGCCAACGTCAAATCCTTTGGCGTGCCGGTGGTCGTGGCGATCAACCACTTCTATTCGGACACCGATGCCGAAGTGGCCGCCGTGAAGGCCTATGTGGCCGAGCAGGGCGCCGAGGCGATCCTGTGCAAGCACTGGGCCATGGGTTCGGCTGGGGTGGAGGAACTGGCGCACAAGGTGGTGGAGCTGTCGGAAAGCGGCAAGTCCAGCTTTGCGCCGATCTATCCCGACGACATGCCGCTGTTCCAGAAGATCGAGACCATCGCCAAGCGCATCTATCACGCCGATGAAGTGCTGGCCGACAAGTCGATCCGCGATCAGCTGAAGGCCTGGGAGGCGGCTGGCTACGGCCATCTGCCGATCTGCATGGCCAAGACGCAGTATTCCTTCACCACCGATCCGAACGTGCGCGGCGCACCGACCGGCCATTCGGTGCCGGTGCGCGAAGTGCGGCTTTCGGCCGGCGCGGGCTTCATCGTCGCGATCTGCGGCGAGATCATGACCATGCCGGGCCTGCCCAAGGTGCCCAGCGCCGAAGTGATCCGGCTGAACGACCAGGGACATGTCGAAGGCCTGTTCTGATTGGAAACGGGCGGGGGGCCAGCCCCCCGCACCCCCCGGAGTATTTGTGCCAAGATGAAGGACTGTCGGTTTCAAAGCCCGGCCAAGTTCCTTATGTCAGGGGCCGGAAGCCGGGAGAGACGAATGAAGGCACCGCAGGACTGCAACTCGATGGCCGATATCCGTGCCGAGATCGACCGGCTGGACGAGGACCTCGTCCGGCTTTTTGCGGAACGCTCGGGCTATATCGACCGCGCGGCGCAGATCAAGGCAGAGGCCGACCTGCCCGCCCGGATCGAGGCCCGTGTGGAAGAGGTGGTGCAGAACGTGCGCCGCCACGCCGACACCTACGGGCTGCCGCCCGACCTGGTGGAAAAGCTGTGGCGGCGGTTGATCGACTGGTCCATCGCGCGCGAGGAAACCTGCCTCGGGCCGGACAGCCTGCGTAAAGGATAGGCGCGCGCGCCAAGGAAGACCGGATGACCGCTACCCTGATCGACGGCAAGGCAATTGCAGCCCGGATGCGCGACGAGACCCGGGCGGAGGCCGAGGCCTTGGCCGAAGCGGGCTGGGCGCCGAAGCTGGTGTCGATTTCGGTCGGTGATGTGGCCGCGGCCGAGCTTTATGTCCGCAACCAGCAGAAATCGGCCGAAGCCGCCGGAGTTGGTTTCGAGGCGCGCAATTACCCCGAGGCGATCAGCCTGGAACAGTTGACCGGCGTGCTGGCCGGCCTGAATGCCGATCCGCGGGTGAACGGTATCATCATCCAGCGCCCCTTGCCGCCACATGTCCCGGTGAAGGCGCTGCAAAAGGCCGTGCATCCGATGAAGGATGTCGAAGGCATGCACCCCGCCTCGATCGGCAATATCGTCTACAACGACCTGACACTTGGCCCCTGCACGGCGGTGGCGGCGGTGGAGATCCTGAAGACCCTGCCCCTGAAGATGGAGGGCCTGGACGTCTGTGTGATCGGCCATTCCGAGATCGTCGGAAAACCCATTGCTTTCCTGATGATGGGCCTGGGCGCCACGGTCACCGTCTGCCACCACATGACACGGCAGGTGGCGGTGCATTCCCGTGCCGCCGATGCGGTCTTCGTGGCGGTCGGCAAGCCGGGGCTGGTGCGGGGAGAGATGCTGAAACCGGGTGCGGCGCTTGTTGATATCGGGATCAACCGGGTTGACGGGCGCACGGTCGGTGACGCCGATTTCGCCAGCTGTGCCGAGGTGGCGGGCTGGATTACCCCGGTGCCCGGCGGCGTGGGGCCGGTGACGGTCGCGATATTGATGAAGAACGCCGTTCTGGCGACCCGAATGCAGATGAACCACTACCGCACGGCTTTTTCGGCCGCAGAGTAAGGAGAAGAAGAATGACGGCAAAGGTGATAGACGGCAAGGTTTTTGCGGCCAAAGTGCGGAGCCAGGTTGCGGCGCATGTGGCAAGGCTGGCCGAGGAAAACGGCATCACGCCCGGACTGGCGGTGGTGCTGGTCGGCGAGGACCCGGCCAGCCAGGTCTATGTCCGCAACAAGCACGCCTCGACCATCGAGGTCGGGATGGCCTCTTTCGAACATCGCCTGTCGGCGGAGACATCAGAGACCGATCTGCTGGCGCTGATCGACCAGTTGAACGCCGATGCGAAAGTTCACGGTATTCTGGTGCAGTTGCCGCTGCCGGCTCATCTGAATTCAGAGCTGGTGATCAACCGGATCGACCCGGCCAAGGACGTGGACGGCTTTCACATCTCGAACGTCGGGCTGCTGGGGACGGGGCAGAAGAGCATGGTGCCCTGCACGCCGCTGGGCTGCCTGATGATGCTGCGCGATCATCATGGCAAGCTGTCGGGGCTGAACGCCGTGGTGGTCGGGCGCAGCAACATCGTCGGCAAGCCGATGGCGCAGCTTCTGCTGGGTGACAGCTGCACGGTGACGATTGCGCATAGCCGGACCAAGGACCTGGCGGCGGTCTGCCGCGGGGCCGATATCCTGGTGGCCGCCGTTGGCCGGCCCGAGATGATCACCGGCGAGATGGTGAAGCCCGGTGCCACGGTGATCGACGTGGGCATCAACCGGATCGAGCGTGACGGCAAGGCGAAGCTGGTTGGCGACGTGGATTACGCCAGTGCGGCGGCCGTTGCGGGCGCGATCACCCCGGTTCCGGGCGGCGTGGGACCGATGACCATCGCCTGCCTGCTGGCCAACACCGTGACCGCCTGCTGCCGCGCCAATGGCCTGGCCGAGCCCGAGGGGCTGACCGCCTAAGGGCAGCGCACCAGCAATTCCGGTGGCTTCGCCAGTGGTTGCAGCAGGATCAGGTCTTTGCCGGCCGGGATCAGAGAGATGTAACCCTGCCACGGCGACGTGACCAGGATGCTGTAAAGCACGTTCGGCGAAACGTCCTCGGGCGGCTTTTCGCCAAGGAAACGCGACATCATTCCGGCATCGTCGAAGCTGGAGACAAAGCTGTTGCCGCCGGCATAATGCATCGTGATGACAAGCGGATCGGGCTTTGACCGAAAGGTGAGGGTCAGGCCCAGAAGCCCGTCCGCGGCCAGCGTGTAGGCCAGCTTGTCGCAGCCTATTGTCAGATATTCGTCTTCGGGGAAGGTGACCCCGTCCTCCATCAGGCCCGTCATCAGGAACCAGCGCCCCTCAAGCCGGCGAATGGTATCGGTCGCCGACTGCATGTGCAGACCGACGTCCGTGCCGAACAGCAGCGTCGGCAGCGCCTTGCGCAACTGATCGTAGTCCGATGCGGGATCGGCCAGGGCAGGACCGGCGGCAAGGCAAAGCGCAAGGGCGACGGGGCGGAAATCGGGCATGGCGAGGTCCCTGACAAAAGGGCTGATGAATGGGGGCAAGCCTAGCACCGACCCCGGCCTGCACCTAGCGCGGCATCGGAATGACTAGGGCCTTTGCGCCGGTCAGAATTGCCAGCGCGCCGGGCTGCATGAGCGTGCCCAGCACCGGGTCTTCGCAGCGCAGGCCGCCCGTATAGGCACCGTAGGCCGGCAGGATGATCCGGGCCGTATCGGCCAGAAAGCAGGGGCGGCTGCGACCGGCAAGGCTGGCCTTCGGGTGGTAATGGCCGGATATTTCCAGGTTTTCCCCAGGTTCGGCGATGTGGCGAAAGACAAGCTGGCCGATCCGCAGCAGATCGCGGTGGGTGCCGCCGACCGACGTGGGACCGGGGTCGTGGTTGCCTTGGATCCATATCCATTCCCGCCCGGCCATCAGGCGGACCAGCCAGAGCGCGTCGCTTTCCTCCAGGCTTTCGGCGGCGATCAGGTCGTCGAAACTGTCGCCCAGACACAGCACCGTCGCGGGTGTGGTGCGCTCTATGTCGGCGTCCAGCCGGTCCAGCGTGGCACGGGTCTCATAGGGCGGCAGCAGCACGCCGCCACGGCGGGCGAGCCGGGCGGATTTGCCGAAGTGCAGATCGCTGACGGCCAGCAGGCTTCGCGCGGGCCAGTAGAGCGCGCCGGAGGGCAGGGCGTGCAGGGTCTCGGCGCCAAGCGTCACGATGTGGTGCATGTCAGGTGAGGCCCGCGGCTTGCATCAGGGCTGCGGCGGCGGAATCGGCCAGCTTTTCCCGGCCCTTGCCGTGGATCGGCACCTTGCCGGGCTCCAGGAGCAGGGGTGCTGCCAAGGGGGTGACGCGGGGCAGGCGGATCAGGTCGATGCGACCTTCGATACGGCCAAGCAGGTCTTCGATACGGGAAAAGTCGATCATGCCGCGCATGGCTTCTTCGCGGGTGATCTGCAGCAAGAGGTGGTCGGGGTCGTGTTTCCTGAGTGTGTCATAGAGGATGTCGGACGAGAAGGTGGCCTGCCTGCCGGTCTTGCGGCGGCCCTGGTGGCTGCGCTCGATCAACCCGGCGATGATGGCGACGGCGCGGAAGCTGCGCTTCATCAGGGCGTTGCCGTTGAGCCAGGTCTCAAGCCCGCGGCGCAGGGTTTCGGGGGCAAACAGGGGCGCGGGGTCGGTGACGGGCTCCAGCCCCCAGATCAGGGTTGCGTAGTCGGTGGCGACGAAGCCGAGGGGGGCAAGGCCTTGATCCTCCATCTGTTTCGTTATCAGGAGGCCGAGGGTTTGCTGGGCGTTGCGGCCTGCGAAACCGTAGATGCACAGGTGTTCGCGGCCGTCGTGGGGAAAACTTTCCAGGGTGAGCCGTTTGCGGGTGGGCAGACGAGAGGTTTCGCGTTGCAGGGCCAGCCATTGGGCGGTGTGGGGGGGCAGGTCGGGCCAGCTATCCTGTTGGAAGATTTGCAGGATCCGGTCGGTCAGCAGGGTGGAGGTGGCGAATTTGGTGCCCGAGAAGACGGCGACTTTGGGGTCGCGGCCGGGTTGGCGGGTGACCTCGACGGTCATTTCCCTGAGCCCTTCGTAGCGCACGATCTCGCCACCGATCAGGAAGGTGTCGCCTTGGGTGAGCGAGGCCGCAAAGGATTCTTCCACCTCGCCAAGGGGTTGGCCACCGAAGCGGCCCTTGATGCGAACCTTGAGAGTTTCAATGTCGATGATGGTGCCGAGGTTCTGGCGGATGATGGCGGCGGTTCTTGGGTCGCGGAGGTGCCATTGGCCGTTGGTCTGCTTGAGGCGCTGCCAGCGGTCGTAGGCCTTCAGCGCGTAGCCGCCGGTTGCTACAAAATCCAGTGTCGCATCGAACTCCCGCCGCAAAATGTTGTGGTAGGGGCCGGCGTTAACGATTTCTTCATAAAGGACGTCGGCCGAGAACGGGCCGGCGCAGGCGGTCATCAGGATGTGCTGGCACAGAACGTCGCGGGGGCCGGGGCCGCGGGGGTCACCGTCGAGCGTGTGGGCGCGAACGGCGTCGAGGGCGGCCTTGCATTCGACGACCTCGAACCGGTTGGCGGGGACGAGAAGCGCCTTGGACGGCGCGTTGTAGCGGTGGTTGGCGCGGCCGATCCTTTGCACCAGGCGTTTCACGTTTTTCGGCGCGCCGACCTGGATCACCAGATCGACATCGCCCCAGTCGATGCCGAGGTCGAGCGAACCGGTGCAGACCACGGCGCGGAGGGTTCCGGCGACCATCGCCGCCTCGACCCGTTCGCGCTGTTCGCGGGAAAGCGAGCCGTGGTGGATGCCGATGGGCAGGCTGTCTTCGTTTGATAACCACAAGTGGTGAAAGAAGAGTTCCGCCTGTGCGCGGGTATTGTGGAAGACAAGTGTTGTGCGGTGTGCCTTGATTTCCCTAAGGATTTCGGGGATCGCATAACGCCCGCCGCCGCCGGACCAGGGCGGCGGCTGGGGGGTGGAAAGCATGGAAATGTCAGGATCGGGGCCTGGATCGGCTTGCAGGACCTGGGTGTGGGGGGAGAGGAAGCGGGCCAGGGCGGGGGGATCTTCGACGGTGGCGGAGAGGCCGATGCGGCGGAGGTTCGGGGCGAGGGTCTGGAGCCGGGCGAGCAGCAGGGTGAGTTGGTCGCCGCGTTTGGATTCCGCCAGCGCATGCAGCTCGTCGATGATGACGCGCTGGAGGGAGCGGAAGATTTTGCCGGAATCCTCGTAGCTTAGGAGAAGGGCGAGGCTTTCGGGGGTGGTCAGCAGGATATGGGGCGGATCGACGCGCTGGCGTTTGCGGACGGTCTGGGTGGTGTCGCCGGTGCGATCCTCGACCCGGATGTTCAGGCCTGCGCCCTCGATCGGCGTGCGCAGGTTGCGGCGGATGTCGGCGGTGAGGGCCTTGAGCGGGCTGATGTAGAGGGTGTGCAGGCCGGGGGGTGGATTTTCCCCGAGTTCCGAGAGGGTTGGCAGGAATCCGGCAAGGGTCTTGCCGCCGCCGGTGGGGGCGATGAGGAGGGTGGCGGGGGTGTCCGCGCAGGCCAGCATGTCGGTTTGATGGGGGTGGAGAGACCAGCCCTTGGCGGTGAACCAGCTTTGCAGGGTGGCGGGGAGGGCGTGCATGGAGGCGAGGGTAGGGGCGCGCACCGTGGCGTCAACAGGTGCCGGCGTGCGCTGTGTTAACCCACTGAAATCATGATGAAATGCCTGTCCGCAAAGCGTCTGCGAAACGTCTGGCAAGGGTATGGCAAGCGTATGGCACCGAAAATCGTCGGGATGGCATTAACCAATTGGGGCGAATCGGCGGTCTGGCGGATGCCCGGACCCGCTGCAAAGCCCGGGATTTCACACGCCCCATGCCATTGGTTTCGCGAACCAATGGTGAATCCGATGGCGAACCCCGTGGAGTATTTTCGCCAGGATGAAGCGAGAAGCGGGCGGGGATATGGCCTGGGGGCTTGCGGGGCGGCGGCACCGGGCCTAATCGGGGGGGATGAGACTGTTGTTCCTGGGCGATGTGATGGGCAAGGCGGGGCGCCGCGCGGTGGCCGAGCAATTGCCGGGCCTGCGCGCGGACTGGGGTCTGGATTTCGTCGTGGTCAATGGCGAGAACGCGACCGGGGGGATGGGGCTTTCGGCCGAGCATGCCAGGGGGCTTTTGGCGGCGGGGGCGGATGTGGTGACCCTGGGCGACCATGCCTTCGACCAGAAGGATATCATCCCGTTCCTGGAGGAAGAGCCGCGGGTGCTGCGGCCGGTGAACTACTCGAAACTGGCGCCGGGCCATGGGGCGCGGGTGTTCGAGGCGGGGTCCGGGCGGCGGGTGCTGGTGGTGCAGGTGCTGGGCCGGGTGTTCATGAAGCAACCCTTCGATGACCCGTTTTCCGCCATCGAGCCGGTGTTGAAGGCGCATCGCCTGGGCGTTTCGGTGCAGGCGGCGATTGTCGATATGCATGCCGAGGCGACGTCCGAGAAGATGGGCATGGGGCATTGGTGCGACGGCCAGGCCAGTCTGGTGGTCGGCACGCATACCCATGTGCCGACGGGCGATGCGCAGATCCTCAAGGGCGGCACGGCCTATCTGACCGACGCCGGCATGTGCGGCGATTACGACTCTGTCATCGGGATGGAGAAGCTGGAGCCGATGCGGCGGTTCGTGACCGGCATGGCGAAGGCACGGTTCGAGCCGGCGGGGGGCGAGGCGACGCTGTCGGGCGTCTATGTCGAGACCGATGACAAGACCGGCAAGGCGACGCGGGTGGTGATGGTGCGGCTGGGCGGGCGGCTGCAGCCATCGGGGCCGTGACGGGCGGGCGGTTCTTGCTGGCTGCGCTGCGCGCGCTTGTGATGATGCGGGTGGCTGTGGCATTGCTGCAGCCACGGCAGAGAGCCATGGCGCGGGCCTGAGAGGGGGCGGATGTTCGGGATCGAGATACCGGCAGAGGTGATGCCCTGGGTGGCGCTGGCCGTTCTGGTGGGCATGTTCGCGCTTTTCGTGCTGGAAGTGATGGCGGTCGAGGTGACGGCGATCGGTGGTGCCGCGCTGATGATGGCGCTGGGCATCCTGCCGGTGGGCGAGGCCGGGGCGATCCTTGCCAACCCCGCACCCTGGACCATTGCGCTGATGTTCCTGATCATGGGCGGGCTGGTGCGCACCGGCGCGGTGGAGATGATCATCGCGCGGGCCGAGCGGAACGTGGGCGACAGACCGGTCCTGACGGTGGCCGTGCTGTTCGGGTTCGTCGCCGTTGCCTCGGCCTTCATGAACAACACGCCTTTGGTGGCGGTGATGATCCCGGTGGTCATCCAGATCGCCGTCAAGATCGGCTCTTCCCCGTCCAAATTGTTGATTCCGCTAAGCTACATGACGATCCTGGGGGGCATGATCACGCTGATCGGCACCTCGACCAACCTGTTGGTCGATGGCGTGGCGGCGGGCAAGGGGCTGGCGCATTTCGGGCTTTTCGAGATTGCACCGCTGGGCCTTGCGGTGCTGGTGACCGGCGGGACGTTCCTGGCGCTGTTCGGGCGGCGGCTCTTGCCGGTGCGGCAGTCGATGGGGACACTGCTGAGCGACCGGCGCAAGATGAAGTATTTCACCGAGGTCGCGATCCCCGAGGACAGCCCGCTGATCGGGCAGTCGCCGCAGGAGATCGACCTCTTCCGCCGTGACGGGGTGCGGCTGATCGACGTGTTGCGGGGCGATGCGTCTTTGCGGCGCGATCTGGCGCCGGTGCGGTTGCAGGCGGGCGACCGGGTGGTCTTGCGCACCGAGATGACCGAGCTGCTGGGCCTGCAGCAGCGCAAGGACGTGCACACGGTCGACAAGCTGTCGAGCGTGAAGACCGAGACGGTCGAGGTGCTTATCGGCCCCGGCTGCCGGATGGAGGGCCAGCGGCTGGGCGACCTGCGGCTGCGCCGGCGCTATGGCGTCTACCCGATCGCGGCGCATCGCCGGAACCAGAACATCGGCCGGCAGCTGGACGATCTGGTGGTGCGGGTGGGCGACACGCTGCTGCTGGAAGGTGCCATCGAGGACATCCAGCGGCTGGCGGCGGACATGGATCTGGTCGATGTCTCTCGCCCCTCGATCAAGCCGTTCCGCCGCACCAAGGCGCCGATCGCGATTGCGGCGCTGGCGCTGGTGGTGGCGCTGGCGGCGCTGGAAGTGGCGCCGATCCTGCCCCTGGCGGTGCTGGCGGTGGCGATCATCCTGGTCACCCATTGCGTCGACAGCGACGAGGCGTTCTCTTTCATCGACGGGCGGTTGCTGGCGATGATCTTCGCCATGCTGGCGGTCGGCAAGGGGCTGGAGAACTCGGGCGCCGTCGTGCTGATCGTCGACGCGGCATCGCCGCTGATGGCGGGGCTGCCGCCGTTCCTGCTGATCCTGTCGGTCTATTTCATCGGCATGATGCTGACCGAATTCCTGTCGAACAACGCGGTTGCGGTGCTGTACACGCCGGTGGCGATCGAGCTGGCGCAGAAGCTGGGCCATGATCCGCGGCCCTTCGTGGTGGCGGTGATGTTCTCGGCGACGCTCGCCTTTGCGACGCCGATCGGATACCAGACCAACATGATGGTCTATGGTCCCGGCGGCTATCGGTTTTCGGATTTCACCAGGGTCGGCGTGCCGCTGAACCTGTTGATCATGCTGGTGGCCTCGGCGCTGATCCCGCTGTTGTGGCCGTTGTGAGGATGCAGATGAAACGCATGATCTTGCTGATGATGCTGGCGGGCTGTGCCGCGCCGGTGGCGGCACCGCAGCCGCAGGCGGTGCGGCTGACCGACCGGGCGCTGGCGCTGACCCTGACCGACGGCACGCGCTGCACGGTGGACTGGGCGGCGGCGCCGGTGGGGCGGATGGACGCCTGCGGGCCGGGCTATGGTTATGCGGTGACGGTCGAGGACAGGCCGAACTTCCTGCGCCAGCTGGCCGAGGGGCTGTTCCTTGCGATGGGGGCCGAGGGCGTGCTGGCGCCGATGGCCGAGGTGGTGATCACCGACCCGGCGGGGGTCGACTGGGTGTTCACCTCGCCGCGAAAGGCGGGGGAATAGCCGCGCGTCGTCGCGCTGTCGCGCGCCCTTGCCCGGCAGGACAGCGCGTGACGGATGCCCGAAGGGTCTGGATGAGCGGGGGTTGCCAGTCCGCGCCCGGCCGGTGTAGAGGACGCCATCACCGCAAAGACCGATAGGGGTAGGGCCATGGCAGGCCATTCGAAATGGGCGAACATCCAGCACCGCAAGGGCAAGCAGGATGGCATCCGCTCGAAGATGTTTTCCAAGCTGTCCAAGGAAATCACCGTGGCCGCCAAGATGGGCGACCCGGACCCCGACAAGAATCCGCGGCTGCGGCTGGCGGTAAAGGCGGCCAAGGCGGTGTCGATGCCCAAGGACGTGATCGACCGCGCGGTCAAGAAAAGCCAGATGGGCGATGCGGCGGATTACACCGAGATCCGCTATGAGGGCTATGGCACGGGCGGCATCGCGGTGATCGTCGAGGCGCTGACCGACAACCTGAACCGCACCGCCAGCAACGTGCGCAGCTATTTCACCAAGGCCGGCGGCAACATGGGCCAGACCGGTTCTGTCAGCCACAGCTTCGACCGGGTGGGCGAGATTTCCTATCCTCCCGCGGCCGGGTCGGCTGATGACGTGATGATGGCGGCGATCGAGGCCGGGGCGGAGGACGTCGAGTCCGACGACGACGGGCACTGGATCTATTGCAAGGTCGAGGATCTGTCGACGGTCTCGGACGCGCTGGAAAAGGCGCTGGGCGAGTCGACGGAGTCCAAGCTGGTCTGGCGGCCGCAAAGCCGGACCGAGGTGGACCTGGAGACCGCGCAGAAGCTGATGAAGCTGGTGGATCTTCTGGAAGACGATGACGACGTGCAGGAAGTGACGCATAACTTCGACGTGCCCGAAGAGGTCGCGGCGCAGCTTTGAGCGGTCCGGCAGGCAGCGGTGTCTCGGACCTGCGCGCGATGCTGGCCGGGCTGCGGCCGGAGCTGCACCCCGAACCCTATGGCATCTCGCTGCAAGCCGCGCCGGTTGACGGCGCCTTTGCCTGCATCGCCGAAGCCGAAGGTCTGACCGTGATCGCGCCGCTGTCGGTGCTGCCGGCGGACCCGGCCTGGGCGCGGATCAGCCTGGCGCTGCACAGCGATCTTGCCGCCGTCGGGCTGACGGCGGCGCTGTCCGGCGCGCTGGCGCGGCACGGCATCAGCGCCAACGTCATCGCCGGGTTCCACCACGACCATGTCCTTGTGCCCTGGGCGCGGCGCGACGACGCGATGCGCGTGCTGCAAGACCTTTCGCGCCATGCTTGAGGCGGCGCTGCACGGCTATCTGACCGCGCTGAGCCTGATCCTGGCGATCGGCGCGCAGAACGCCTTCGTGCTGCGCCAGGGGTTGCGGCGCGAGCATGTGGCGGCGGTGGTCGCGGTCTGTGCGCTGTCGGACGCGGTCCTGATCGCGGCGGGGGTGGCGGGGTTCGGCACGGTGTCGAACGCGGTGCCCTGGCTGGGCGAGGCGATGCGCTGGGCCGGCGTCGGCTTCCTGCTGGTCTATGGGGCCATGCGCTTTGCCGCCGCGCGCAAGGGAGGCGAGGCGCTGATGCCCTCGGCCACGCCGCCGGCGCCCTTGGGCCGGGTACTGGCGACCTGCATGATCCTGACCTGGGCCAATCCGCATGTCTATCTGGACACGGTCGTCCTGCTCGGCTCGATCTCGGCGCAATATGCGCCGCATGGGTTGGCCTTCGGGGTGGCGGCGGTGGCGGGGTCGCTGTCGTTCTTTGCGGCCCTGGGTTATGGCGCGCGGTTCCTGGCGCCCTTGCTGGCCAGCCCGCGCGCCTGGGTCTGGCTGGAAACGGGCGTCGGGCTTCTGATGTGGGCGCTGGCGGCGGGGCTTGCCTTTTCCTGAGCCGGGCGGCAGGCAGTGGCGATGACCGGATCGGATCAGCAAAGCCCGCTGGCGGGCGTGGCGTGGATGGTGGCCTCGGGGCTGGCCTTCGTCGGTGTCAATGGCGTTGTCAAGCATCTGGGCACCGACCTGCCGGCGGCGCAATCGGCCTTCATCCGCTTTGCCTTCGGCGTGGCGTTCTTTCTGCCGGTGCTGCCGGCGATCCTGCGGGCGGGGTTTCCGGCGCCGGTCTGGCGGCTGTTCGCCTGGCGCGGCGCCCTGCATGTGGCGGCGGTGGCGCTGTGGTTTCACGCCATGGCCCGCGTGCCGGTGGCCGAGATGTCGGCGATTGCCTTCCTGAACCCGGTGATCGTGCTGGTGATCGGCGCGCTTCTCCTGGGCGAGGGGTTCGGGCCAAGGCGGCTGATCGTGGTGCTGGCGGCGCTGGTTGGGGCGCTGATGGTGCTGCGGCCGGGTTTCCGCGAGGTGAGCGAGGGCCATCTGAGCCAGATCGTGGCGACGCTGTGCTTTGCCGCCAGCTACATCTTTGCCAAGCGGCTTTCGGCGGTGGCGCCGGCCTCGGTCGTCGTCGCGGTGATGTCGGTCAGCGTGACGCTGGGGTTGTTGCCGCTGGCGATCTGGGTCTGGCAGCCGGTGACACCGGTGCAACTGGGCTGGCTGGGCGTGGTCGCGGCGCTGGCGACGGCGGGGCATTACATGATGACACGGGCGTTCCGGGCGGCCCCGCTGGCGGTGACGCAGCCGGTCAGCTTCCTGCAGATCGTCTGGTCGACGGCGCTGGGCGCGCTGGTCTTTCACGAGGCGGTGGACCCTTGGGTCATCGCCGGGGGCGCGGTCATCATCGGCGCTGTCAGCCTGAACACCTGGGCCGCTGCCCGGCGCGGCCGCCGCCCCGCCCCGCCGGCGGTGGAGACCTGAGGCCGGGTGCTTTCGTTGCGCCGGCGCCGGGGACAGCGCGCGGTCGGGTTACCCTGCGTTGAGGACCGCCGCCTAGGGTCGCGCGTCAAGGCGTTCCCGCGGAGGTATCCATGCCAGACGACACCGACATCCTGTCGCTGCCCCTGATCCTGCCCAATCAGGCCCAGAAACATGTCACCCACAACGAGGCGCTGGCGATCCTTGACGTGATCGTGCAGCTGGCGGTGATCACCCGCGACCAGACCGTGCCGCCGGCGCTGGCGGCGATCGGCGACCGGCATATCGTGCCGTCGGGGGCGACCGTGGACTGGGCCGGGCAGGCAGGGCGGATTGCGGTCTTCACCCAGGCCGGATGGCAGTTCCTTGCGCCGCAACCGGGCTGGCGCGCGCATGTGCTGGCCGAAGCGCAGATGGCGGTGTTCGACGGGCTGGCCTGGACCGTGCCGTCGGAAGGCGCGGCCGAGTTCGCGCAGCTTGGCGTCTCGGCCACGCCGGACGCGACGAACCGGCTGTCGGTTGCCGCTCCGGCGACGCTGTTGAACCACGCGGGTGCGGGCCATCAGTTGAAGCTGAACAAGGCGGCGACGGGCGACACCGCAAGCCTGTTGTTCCAGACCGGATTTTCCGGCCGGGCCGAGATGGGCACGGCGGGCAACGACGGCTTTTCGGTCAAGGTCAGCGCCGATGGCGCCGCCTGGAGCACGGCGCTGGCGATGGACCCGGCCACCGGCATGGTGCAGTTGCCCGCCGGCGCCGCGATCGCCGGGGGCTCGGCCGTGGCGCCCGGCCTGTCGGTTGCGGGCGATGCCGACACCGGCCTTTTCAGCACGGCGCCTGGCCTGATCGGGCTGGCCACCAATGGCACGATGCGGGCGCAACTGACCGATACCGGGTTGCAGCTCGATGTCCCGGTGACCGGGCAAGCGGTGACGCAAGGCCTGTCCGATACCACGGCGGGGCGGCTTCTGAAGGTCGGCGACTATGGCCTTGGCGCCACCGGCCTTGCCATCACCGACTGGAACGACGCCACCGTCAACGGCGCGACCTACATGAGTGCGACGGCCAGCAATGCGCCGCTCGTCTCGGTGTCCTTCATCGGCAGCTTCCTGCGCCACAACGCCGACACCGGCATCCAGCAGCTGTCCAGCCATGCCGGAACGCCCAGCCCGCGGCAGTTCATCCGCATCCTTGCGGCGGGCGTCTGGCAGCCCTGGCGCGAGATTGCCAACCAGGGTTCGATCCTGGGGGCGGTCAGCCAGTCGGGCGGGGTGCCGACCGGCCGGGTGATCGAGCGCGGCACGAACGCCAATGGCGAATATGTCCGCTTTGCCGATGGCACCCAGATCTGCACCCGCACGAACCTGTCGGCCGCCAATGCCAATACCGCCCTGGGCAGCCTGTTCCGGTCATCGGCCAACGTGACCTGGACCTATCCGGCCGCCTTTGCCGCTGCACCGGTGGTGCAGGGCGATTGCGACGATGCCGATTGCTGGATGACCTGCGCCGCCGCGCCGGGCACCGCCTCGGCCAGCCTGCGGGCGCTGGCGGCGGTGACCAAGGCAGCGGCGCTGACCATGCGGGCCACCGCAATCGGCCGCTGGTTCTGAGCGAAAGCGGGAGAGGACGCGATGCTGATCCATCTGGTTCCGGTGCGGATGGACGCGCCGCTGGAGGCGCGGCTTGACCGCGAGGTGCTGGTGCTGAACGGCCGAAAGGTCGATCTGTCGGGCGTGCCCGAGGGCGCCAGCGTGGCCGCCGGTGGCTTCGGCTGCCGCTATCTGGTCGGCGAGATCGCGCGTGAAGGGGGCGAGATCGTGCTGTCGCTCCTGCTGCCGCACGCGGCCGATGCGCCAGAGAAGACGCGCTTTCCCGCGCCGCTGTGGCGCAAGCGGCCGGGCGTGTTGCCGCTGCCGCCCTTTGGCCTGGCAACCACCGGTCCGCCGGCGCCTTCCTGACCGGCGCCGGGAACCGCGGCGGGGGCGTTTGACTTCCGCCCCCGCCGCGACCAGTATCCGGGGCGTCACGCGCCGCGGAAGGGTTACCGGATGAAAATCGCAATGGTCGGAACGGGTTATGTCGGCCTGGTGTCCGGAGTCTGCTTTTCCGACTTCGGCCATGAGGTGACCTGCGTCGACAAGGACCCCGGCAAGATCGACCGGCTGACCCGCGGCGAAGTGCCGATCTACGAGCCGGGGCTGGAGGCGCTGATGGCCAAGAACGTGGCCGCCGGCAGCCTTGGCTTCACCACCGATCTGGCCGCGGCGGTTGCCGGGGCCGATGCGGTCTTCATTGCCGTCGGCACGCCGACTCGCCGCGGCGACGGCCATGCCGACCTCAGCTATGTGATGGCGGCGGCAGAAGAGATCGGCCGGGCGCTGACCGGCTATGCGGTGATCGTCACCAAGTCCACCGTTCCGGTGGGCACCAACCGCAAGGTCGCCGAGACCGTGCGCGCCGCCAATGCCGCCGCCGAATTCGACGTGGCCTCGAACCCCGAATTCCTGCGCGAAGGCGCGGCGATCGACGATTTCATGCGCCCCGACCGGGTGGTCGTCGGCGTCGAAAGCGAAAAGGCGAGGCAGGTCATGGCCGACCTCTATCGCCCGCTTTTCCTGCGTGATTTCCCGGTGGTCTATACCGGCCTGGAAAGCGCGGAGATGATCAAATACGCCGCAAATGCCTTTCTGGCGACCAAGATCACCTTCATCAACGAAATCGCCGCGCTGTGCGAGAAGGTCGGCGCGGACATCAAGGCGGTGTCCAGGGGCATGGGCATGGATGGCCGCATCGGCAACAAGTTCCTGCACGCCGGCCCCGGCTATGGCGGGTCCTGCTTTCCCAAGGATACCAGGGCCCTGGCCCGGATCGGCCAGGAACATGCGGTGCCGATGCAGATCGTCGAGACCGTGATCAAGGTGAATGACGAGGTCAAGCGCCGGATGATCGGCAAGATCGAGGATCTTTGCGAGGGCCTGGTGCGCGACAAGGTGATCGCCATCCTTGGCGTGACCTTCAAGCCGAACACCGATGACATGCGCGATGCGCCCTCGTTGACCATCGTGCCGGCGCTGGTCGGGGCGGGCGCCAGGGTGCGGGTCTGCGACCCGCAGGGCCGCCGCGAGGGCATGGCGTTGCTGCCGGGCGTGAAATGGATGGACACGCCATATCAGGCCGCGCAGGGGGCCGATCTGGTCGTCATCCTGACCGAGTGGAACGAGTTCCGCGC
>JADJAB010000022.1 GCA_016704435.1 Rhodobacter sp.
GCAGGCACCTGCGCTTCACTGCGCAGCTTGAGGTCGCGAAGGCCTATGCCGACGAGGTTGCGGTTCTGATGCCGCGGATTCTGGATGTGCTGAACAGCTATCTTCGTGCCGTCGCGCTGGCCGATCTGGAAGATCCCTCCGCCATGGCGCGGTTGCGGGCGCAGATGCTGCGCCGGGTGCAGATCGTGACCGGCGAAGGCCGGGTGCGCGACCTGCTTGTCACCGAATTCGTGCTGAACTGAGGGGGCGCAGATGCAACTGATCGCCGACATGCTGATGATTGCCGCCTCGCTGGGCGCGGGCATCTACTGTCTTGTCCTTGCCGCGCGGCTGCGCCGGTTCACTACGCTGGAAACCGGCATGGGCGGCGCCATCGCGGTGCTCTCTGCGCAGGTCGATGACATGACCCGCGCGCTGGAAAAGGCGCGCGGTGTGGCGGGCACCTCCGAACGCAACCTGGAAGAGTTGACCACGCGGGCCGAGACGCTGGCCCGCCGGCTGGAGCTTCTGATGGCCTCGCTGCACGACCTTCCCGAGCCGAAGCCGGCGCGGCCCGAGGCCGAGGCCGAGGCCGATGAAGACGGCCGTCGCCTGCGTTTTGTCCGCCGCCGGGTCGGCCGCGATGTCGAGGAGTTCGAGGAATGAAAAGACGCTCCAGCCGCGGCGCCCTTGTCATCATCGCCTTGCTGTTCGTGTCATCCGGCGCGCTGCGAATCGGTGACGGTCTGGGCACGGCCCTGGCCGAAGCCTCTGCCGACAGCCATGGCGCGGCTGATGCCGCCGCGGAAGCGAAGCTGGCAATGGCCGAACCGACGGGCGATTGTCCGCAGCCACCTGCGGCACTGGCCGCCGCCCTGTCCGCGCGCGAGGCGCGTCTTGCCGTCCAGGAAGCCTCGGTTGCGGACCGCGAGGCAGCGTTGGCTTTGGCCGATCAGGCGATCGGCCAGCGTCTGGTGGAGTTGCAGGCCGCCGAGGAAGAGCTGCGCGAGACGCTGACCCTGGCCGACGGAGCCGCCGAGGAGGACATCTCGCGTCTGGTCGCGGTCTACGAGACAATGAAATCGAAGGATGCCGCGCGCCTCTTCAACGCGATGGATACCGATTTTGCCGCCGGTTTCCTGGGCCGCATGCGCCCCGATGCCGCTGCTGCCGTCATGGCCGGAATGGCGCCGGAAAAGGCCTATGCGGTCAGCGCAATCCTTGCCGGGCGCAACGCCATGGTGCCGAAGGAATGACTTCGGAACTTCTTAACCGCAGGGCATGAGAATGCCGCAAAATGCAAGGAAGGGTCGGGGCAGATGTTCGGTCTGATCGGTATCGCTGTCATCCTGGTCATGGTCTTCGGCGGCTATATGGCGGCTGGCGGCAAGATGGGGATCATCCTCAAGGCGCTGCCGTTCGAGTTGATCATGATTGGCGGGGCGGCCATTGGCGCCTTCCTGATCTCGAACGACTTCGCGGCCATCAAGCACACGATGAAAGACGTGGGCAAGGTCTTCAAGGGTCCGAAGTGGAAGACCGCCGACTACCGCGATCTCCTTTGCCTGCTGTTCGAACTGGTCCGCCTTGCCAAGGCAAACCCCGTCGGACTGGAGGAGCATGTCGAGAACCCCGAAGGTTCCGCGATCTTCGGCCGCTATCCGAAGATTCAGCATGACCACGAAGCGGTGGAGCTGATCTGCGACACGCTGCGCGCGGCCTCGATGAACTACGACGACCCGCATCAGGTGGAAGAGGTGCTGGACAAACGGATGGAGGCGAACATGCACCATGCCATGCACTCCAGCCACGCGCTGCAATCGATGGCCGATGGCCTGCCCGCGCTGGGCATCGTGGCCGCCGTGCTGGGGGTGATCAAGACCATGGGCTCGATCGACCAGCCGCCGGAGGTGCTGGGCAAGATGATCGGTGGCGCGCTGGTCGGCACGTTTCTGGGTGTGTTCCTGGCCTATGGCCTGATGGGGCCCTTTGCGGCCCGGGTGAAGACCGTGGTCGAGGATGACGGTCATTTCTACCAGCTGATCCGCGAGGTTCTGGTGGCGAACCTGCACCGCCATCCGGCCAATATCTGCATCGAGGTCGGGCGCCAGAACACGCCGCACCATGTGCGCCCCGGCTTCAGCGATCTGGAAGAGGCGCTGCGGGCGCTGAAACAGGACGCCGCCTGATGCGGCTGCTTGTCGTTGCCTTGTGCCTTCTGTCCGTCGCGACCGCAGCCGCGGCAGAGGTGGCGCGGGTCGTCGGCGGCGAGCACGCCGATTTCACCCGTCTGGTGGTCGAAGCACGCCAGGCCGGAGATTGGCGGCTGGGCCGTGCGGTCGATGGCTATGAACTGCAGATGGCCGCTGCGGTCACCGCCTACGACGTCACCCGCGCCTTCGAGAAGATTCCGAAAGACCGGATCACGGCCGTCTGGCGGGATCCGGACAGTGGCCGCCTGCGGTTTTCGCTTGCCTGCGCCTGCCACGCCATCGCGTTCGAGTTCCGGCCGGGAATCGTGGTGATCGACATCCGATCCGGCCCGCCGCCCGAGGGGTCGTCCTTCGAGCAGCCATTGGATCCGGAAACGTCCTTGCCACCCGAAGACCCGGCGCAACCGCCTCCGGCCGAAAGCGCCGCTGCATTCGATTGGGTCGCGATGCAGCGAGAAAGGGAGAAGGCGCCGACCGGCAACGATCTTCCGATGCCCCTGCCGACCGGAGAGGTGTCGCTGGATCCACTGCGCGATGCGCTTCTGGCGCAGATCAGCAAGGGGGCGGCCGAAGGCGTGGTCGAGATCGCCGAAGGCCCGTTGCCGCGGCCCAAAGGCGGCAGCGATACGGATGAGGGCCCCTGGACGCGCATCAGCATTGGTGAGATGCCGGGCGTCAGGGTCGGGTCGGACCGAGACGCTGGCGGCCCGATGACGGCCGAAGGCAAGCCGTGCCTCCTCGACACCGAGCTTGATGTTGCGTCCTGGGGGTTGTCGGGCCCCATCGCGGCGCAGATCGGCCTGGCCCGTTCGGGGATGTTGACGGAATTCGACGCTCCGGTGCCGGAGGCGGTGCTCCGCTCGGCCCGCTTCCATGTCTTCCTTGGCTTCGGCGCCGAGGCGCTGCAGTTTCTCGACTTTCTCGACGCAAAGGACGCAAGGGCAGGGATCTTGCGGGCCATGGCGCAGATCGTCGACGAAGCGCAGGTCACGGACAATCCCTTTGCGGGAATGGAGGCCTGCGATTCGGCTGCCGCCCTTTGGGCGATCTTGGCGGCGGACGATGGCTCGACGCAGCCCGCTACCAATGCCAATGCCGTCGCGCGCAGCTTTCGGCGCTTCCGGCGCATCTGCGCCAGCAACTCGGCGGCAAGCTGGTCGACCGCTTCCTTGCGGCGGAGGACGAAGAAACCGCCCGCAAGCTGCGCGATTCGATCCTGCGGCTTTCCACAGACGGCAACCCCGAGGTCGAGATGATGGACGCGCTGTTCCATCTGGCCGAAGGCGACGACAGGACGGCCAGTCGGCTGGCGGAGGGCGTTCTGCAGGGCTCCGGTCCCGGTCGGATAGAGGCCGCAGTGACCCTGGTCGAGGCGGCCTTCCGCAGCGACCGGCATGTCGACCCCGGCCTTCCCTCGATGCTGGAGGCTTTTCTTGTCGAGGCCAGAGGAACCGGACAGGTGCCCGCGCTGCGCCGCGCCAGGGTGCTTGCCCTGGCCATGACGGGCGACTACCGCAATGCCTTTGCCGGGATTGGCGATCAGCCCGAAACCTTTTCCGACCTTTGGTCGCTGGCCAGGGCGGACATGCCGGATGATGTGTTTCTGGAAGAGGCTGCTCGTTTTGCCCAGGCGCGCCCGGCGATGGATCCTGAGCTTGTCGAAGAGATCGCGGCGCGTCTCTTCGGCCTTGGCTTTCCGGACCTGGCACTGTCCTGGCTGTCGCCGGTCGGGCGCGATGGTCCGGCGGAAACCCGCCTTCTTGCGGCGCAAGCCCTGGTGGCGCTGCGCGATGCCCCGGCGGCAATGACCCTGCTGGAAGGGCTGGACGGGCCGGAGGCAGAAGTGCTGCGTGCCCGGGCGACGGTCCAGCTGGGCGATCTGCAGACCGCCGCCGAAGCCCTTGTCCGCGCCGGCGACGAGGCCGGTGGCCAACGCACCGTGACATGGACCCGGAACTGGTCGCTTGTCGCTACGGAAGGGCCGGAAACCTGGCGCGAGGCCGCCGATCTGGTTGCCGGTGACCGTGACGAGCCGCCGCCCGGCCCGATCGCCCGTGGCACCGCGCTTGTCGAGGAAAGCGCCGAGGCGAGGGCGCGGATCGAGGGACTTCTCGGCACGCTCGCGCCGCCTGTGCCCAGCCAATGACAGCGTAACGATTTGGCAACCGATCCGGGCCTAGACTGGCCGGGAAGAAAACCGGCCAGAAGGCTGGCTGACCAAACGGAATCAAGATGATCCGAAGCAGAATGCTTGCCCTTCTCGTGGTGCTTGCGGCCCAGATGGTGGCCCTGCCAGCGCTGTCGCGCGATGGTCCGGCGGACGCCTCCGCGGCGCTTTGCATCAAGGCCGCAAAGGAGGCATCCCGCGAAACCGGCGTTCCCTTCGATGTGCTTGTGGCGCTGACGCTGACGGAAACCGGGCGGACGCGGAACGGGCAGCTTGAACCCTGGCCCTGGGCGCTGAATGAAGGTGGAAAGAGCAACTGGTTCGCCGACCGCGACCAGGCGCTGACATATCTGTCCGATGCGGTCGCCGCCGGCACCAGCAACATCGACGTGGGCTGCTTTCAGCTGAATTACCGCTGGCACGGCGCGGCCTTCGCCGATCTTCAGGCAATGATGGACCCGAAGGCGAACGCGATCTACGCCGCCAGGTTGATGCGCCGTCTGGCCGGCGACAGCGAGGACTGGCTGCTGGCCGCAGGGGCTTATCACTCCTCCACGCCCGACGTTGCGGCGCGGTATCTGGCCCGATTCGACCCGATCTATGCTGCCCTGGGCGGCGGCCAGGTGACGCTGGCCGAGGCCGCACAGCCTGTCCGGGCGAATGCCTTTCCGCTTCTGCAGCCCGGTGGCGCACGCTCGGCAGGGTCGATCGTGCCCATTGCCGGATCCGGGCGCCGGTTGATCGGAGGGCCCTGAGATGCCGAACCGCCTGACCCCGCGCGAGATTTTTCGCCCCACGGTCCTGCTGGCGCTGGCGCTGATGGCGGTCATCGGGATGATGATCCTGCCGGTTCCGGCCGCGCTTCTGGACGTCGGCCTTGCGCTTTCGTTCGCGCTGGCCATCCTGATGCTGACCGTCACGCTTTTCATCGAGCGCCCGCTGGATTTCTCGGCTTTCCCGACGATCCTCCTGGCCTCGCTGATGTTGCGGCTATCGCTCAACGTCTCCTCGACCAAGCTGATCATCGGCAACGGTCACACCGGAACCAACGCGGCCGGAGACGTCATTGCCGGCTTTGCCGATTTCATCATGGGCGGCAATCTGGTGCTGGGCCTGGTGATCTTCATCGTGCTTCTGATCGTCAACTTCATCGTCATCACCAAAGGCGCGGGCCGCATGGCCGAGGTGGGCGCGCGCTTCGCGCTGGACGGCATGCCCGGCCGCCAGCTGGCGATCGACAGCGACATGTCGGCCGGCGCCATCACCCATGAAGAGGCCAAGCGGCGCCGCGAGGTGGAACTGGCCGAGACCAATTTCTTCGGCTCGCTCGACGGCGCGTCGAAATTCGTCAAGGGCGACGCGGTGGCGGGCCTTCTGATAACGGCGCTGAACCTTCTGGTCGGGCTGGCCGTCGGCATCTTCCTGCACGGCATGGACGCCGCCCGCGCGTTCCAGACCTATTCCATCCTGACCGTCGGCGACGGCCTGGTCAGCCAGATTCCGGGCGTGATCATCTCGGTCGCGGCAGCGCTTCTGTTGTCACGCGGTGGCGCCAAGGGTGCGGCGGATGTGTCGTTCTTTGCGCAATTGGGTCGCTATCCGGCGGCGCTATCCACAGTTGCCGGCCTGATGGCGCTGTTCGCCGTCATTCCAGGCATGCCCTTCCTGCCCTTCATCGCGGCGGCGGCTGGCCTTGGTGCGGCGGCCTGGCGTGGCGCCCGCAAACGGCCGCAGGAGACGCCCGACCAGTCCGGCCCGGCGGCCGAACCCGTCCGCCGCCAGATCGGCGATGTCCTCGACTTCGACGAGATCCACATCGAATTCGCCCCCAACCTGGTGTCGATGGCGCTGGATCCGGCGACGGGTCTGGATGGGCGCATCTCGAACATGCGCAACCATATTGCGGCAAGCTATGGTCTGATCCTGCCGGAAATCCGCCTGACCGATGAAGCCGCGCTGCGCCCCGGCAGCTACCGAGTGCGCATTCAGGGGGTCGAACGGGTCAGCGACCGGCTGGACCCGGACCGCGTGCTGGTGCTGCTTTCAGACGGGGTTCCGGCGCCGGATGGGGCGGATGTGAAGGAGCCGGTCTACGGCGCACCAGCCCGCTGGATCCGCCCCGATCTGCAGGAAGACGCGGTGCTGGCCGGGCTGACAGTGGTATCTCCGGCCGAAGTGCTGGCGACGCATCTGCTGGAAGTTCTGAAGAACAACCTTTCGCGCCTGTTGTCACTTCGTGGGCTGCGCCGGCTGCTGGACGAATTCACCAACCTTTCCGACCAGACCCGAGCCGAGGCCAACCGCCGATTGCTGGACGATCTTGTGCCCGACAAGGTGCCGATGGACCTGCTGCACGCCGTTCTGCGCATGCTGCTGGAGGAGCGGGTATCGATCCGCAATCTGCCCCTGATTCTGGAATCCATCGCCGAGGCGCGGTCCTTTGGCAGTGCGGAGGCCGTCTGCGAGCATGTTCGGCAACGGCTGGGGTTCCAGATCGTCGCCGAGTACAAGCGTGCCGACGGGACGATCCCGCTGATCCAGCTGGCCCCGGACTGGGAGCGGACCTTCGCCAACCATCAGATGGACGGCGACCGGTCGAACCGCGATGTCGCCCTGCCGCCGGACCTCTTCGCCAAGCTGGCCAATGGAATCGCCGAGCGGGTCAGCCGCGCGATCGAGGCGGGGTCGCAACCTGCATTGGTCACCTCGGCCGCACGTCGGCGGTTCTTGCGGACGGTGGTGCAGGCCAAGGGCATTCACACGCCGGTCCTTTCCTATGAGGAGATCGGGCTGGAGGTGCGGCCAGCCCTTCTGGGTCAGGTGGCGGCGTGAACGACTTCCTGGCGCAGTTGTCGGAAATCTCGGGATTGGCCGAGGGCTATATCTGGCTTTTCGCGCTGGTCTTCCTGCGGGTCGGTGCGGCGGTATCGCTGTTCCCCGCGATCGGTGAGCAGATGGTGCCGCAGCGCGTGAAGCTGGCGGCGGCACTGGCATTGACGGTGATCGTCGCGCCCGCCGTCGCGGCTTTGCCGGACCCTCCGCAAGGCCTGTTCGGCCCCCTCGCAACCGAGGCGGGCGCCGGTCTTATCATCGGCATCGGCCTGCGCCTGCTGGTCCTCGGGTTGCAGACGGCGGGCACGATCGCGGCGCAGTCCACTTCGCTGGCGCAGATGTTTGCCGGCACGGGGCCGGAACCGCAGCCGATCATCTCGAACCTGCTGGTGTTGGCCGCGCTGGCGCTGTTCGTCTCGATGGGGGGGCTGTCACGGGCGGCCGGTCTTCTGATTCAGTCCTATGATTTCATACCGCCGGGCCAACTGCCCGCCGCGGCGGATCTGGCCGAATGGGGGCTGGGGCGGATCGCGGCGGCCTTCAGCCTGGGTTTTTCCCTGGCGGCGCCCTTCGTTCTGGCCGCCCTGCTTTACAACCTGGCACTTGGTGCGATCAACCGCGCCATGCCGCAGCTGATGGTCTCGTTCGTCGGCGCGCCGGCACTGACGCTGGGCGGTCTGGCACTGCTGGCGCTGGCTGCCCCGGTGATGCTGTCGGTCTGGCGCGATGCGCTTGTCCTGGCCCTTGACCAGCCGTTCGGAGGCTGACGATGGCCAATCCGGACGAGGATGACAGCGAAAAGGAATTCGATCCCTCCGAACGGAAGCTGGCCCAGGCCCGTGAGCAGGGCGATATCGCCAGATCCGAAGACCTGCAGACGGCCCTGGGCTTTGCCGGGTTGCTGTCGACACTGCTGCTGTTCGGCGGCTGGGCGGTGCTGCGGGTGGGCGAGGCCGGCATGGTTCTCTTGGGTCAGCCGGACCGTCTGTCCCTTCAGTTGCACGATGGAGCGGTGTCCGGCATCGTGACGATCGCGTTGGACATGGCCTGGCCCGTTCTTCTTGTGCTGGCCGGGCCGGCGATTGCGGTCATGCTTTACCTTGTTGTCTCGCGCTCGCTGGTCGTTGCGCCGTCGAAGCTGGCCTTCAAGGCGTCGCGCGTGTCGATCCTGTCGAATGCCGGGCAGAAGTTCGGCCGTTCCGGCCTGGTCGAGTTCGTCAAGCGCTTCGCCAAGCTGCTGGCCGTTGCCGGGTTGCTGGGTCTGTTTCTTGCCGGTTCGATGCAGGACATCCTGTTGTCGGCGCGGATGGAGCCGGGCCCGGTCACCTCGCTTATGGCCGACAGCCTGCTGAAGTTCCTCAGGCTGTTCCTCGTCATCGCCCTGGTCTTCGGTCTGGTCGATTTCCTGTGGCAAAAGGCCGAATTTGCCCGCCGCAACCGGATGACCCGCAAGGAAATGATGGACGAGATGAAGGAAAGCGAGGGTGATCCGCATATGAAGGCGGACCGTCGCCGCCGCGCCCAGGCCATTGCCACCAACCGGATGCTGGCCGATGTGCCCAAGGCCGACGTGGTGATCGTGAACCCCACCCACTACGCGGTTGCCCTGACCTGGAGCCGCGGCAAGGGAAATGCACCGCGCTGCGTGGCCAAGGGCACTGACGAGATCGCCGCCCGCATCCGTGAGCGGGCAAGCGAGGCAGGCGTGCCGATCCGCCGCGACCCGCCGACCGCACGGGCGCTTTTTGCGTCCGTCGAGATCGGTCGAGAGATCCGCCTGAGCATTACGCCGCCGTGGCTGCCGCCATCCGTTTCTCGGATGCCATGCGCAAGAAGGCGCGCCGCAAATGACGGTGGATCGGGAACGGCTTGGCCGGCTGCGCGACATGGCCGACATGGTGCTGGATGCCAGGACGCAGACCATGCGCCAGGCCAACGAAGCCCGCGCAGCCCTGCAACGTCAACTGGATGCACTGGAAGTGAAGCCGGCGCCCGAGGGCCTGCCCTGGCCGGCGCCGGAACAGGCACGCTTCGGCTATGAGCAATGGGCCGCCGTCCGCCGGGCCGAGATCAACCTGCGGCTCTCGGCGCAGACAGTTATCTGCCTTCAGGCCGCAGAAGAGACCCGGCTCGCCTTAGGCCGGCAGATGGCGTTGAAATCTGTGGCCGTTCCGAAGCGGCGCGATCAACTGTCCTGACGCGCGATCGCGGTGATCAGCACGTCGGTGATGATGTCGCCCAGTACGTCAACCGCCTTTTCGCGAAGCGCCCGCCGCAACAGGACGAGGTTCGATCCATCGGTGAAGGACCCACGGAAACCGCCGGTATTCGCGTGGTCGAACAGAACCTGAAGAAAGACATCCTGGATTTTCGGTTCGCGGGAATAGACCTCTTCGGTATGGCCCTGAGCGACCTCGAGGCTAAGCGACACCACCACCATCGACGCTACCCTGCCGCCTTCCACGATCGGAATGACGAACTGGTTGTTCAGCTTGACGTAGTCCGGCGGGGCCGCGCCTTCCTTTGCTGCGTGTTCGGCAACGGCTTCGGCTTCGGCCGGGGCCTCGGGCGGGGGGCGCAGGAAGAGGCCGACGCCAAGGCCGACGCCAAGGCCGACGAGGGCAAGCAGGATTGGAAGGAGCTTGCGGATCATGGTCAGAACGGCAGGATGATGTCCGAGATTTGCTGGCCGTAGCGCGGCTGCTGAACCTCGGTGATCTGGCCGCGACCGCCGTAGGAAATGCGGGCGCCAGCGATCTTGTCATAGGTGATCTCGTTCTGGCGCGAGATGTCGGCGGGGCGGACGTAGCCGGTAACGGTCAGCTCGCGCAACTCGTTGTTCACCCGTACTTCCTGCTGCCCCTCGATCCGCAGGATGCCGTTGGGAAGCTCTTCCACGATGGTCACTGCGATCCGCAGGGTCAGCTTTTCCTTGCGCGACACGCTGCCATTGCCGCTGAAGGTCGAGTTGGACGAAGTGTCCACGGCATCGGCCATGCTGGCGCCATCGGGCAGGCTTGCATCAAGCCGTTGCGGAATGCCGAACAGCGATGGCATCGCCATGTTCTGCGACCCGCTTCGGGAACGGCCCGAGCTGTTCGAGATTTCTGCCTTGTCGTCGATCTCGATCACCACGGTCATGATATCGCCGCGCTGGGCTGCCCGGCGGTCGCCAAGAAGCGAATCGGTCTCTCCCGTCCACAATGACGAGGCATCGGTCGGTGCATTCGGATCGGCGTTCTCGGGCATTGGCGAGGAATAGAGCGAATGGTGCTGGAAGCTGCCTTCGAGCGGGCTGAATTCCGGTGCGCGGCCGACCTGGCTCAGGTCGCTGCAGGCGGCAAGCAGAAGGGCCGGGGCAAGCAGGGTCAGTTTTGGAGCGGTCAATTCTGGTCTCCGACAAGGATGCGTGGCCGTCCGGGCCGACGCGGCCTGAGACGGTGGATTTCGAGGCAAGGTTCATGACACGGATCACGTCGCCCTCGGCGCCGCGCGCCAGGGCGCGGCCATCTGCCAGGATCACCAGCCCGCCGGAGCGGTAGACGAGGCTGACGATCTGGTTGCGTTCGATCAGGGCAGGCGCTCCCAGGTTTTCGGGGCGCAAGGGGCGTCCGGCGTAGACGGTGGTCTTCAGCTCCTGCCCGAGGGCCGGGGTGATTGCGCTCAACGCCCCGTCGATTTCGGCATCGACCAGGGTCACATCGGCGGCCTCGATGACGGTCTGGGCCGGCAGGGTGCGCACGGCGACCACGCTTTCCGCCGCCGCAACGGCGGGCGACAACGACAGAAGAAGACCGATCCTGCACCACATCACCGCACCTGTGTCGTTGCGGCCAGCATCTGGTCGGCGGCGGTAATGACCTTTGCGTTAAGCTCATACCCGCGCTGGGCCTTGATCAATTCGGTCACCTCGCGCACCGGGTCGACGGAGCTTTCCTCCAGATAGCCCTGGCGCAGCGTGCCCAGCCCGTCGGTGCCGGGCGGGCCGACCAGCGGCGCGCCGGAGGCGGCAGTTTCCAGAAACAGGTTCGACCCGATCGCCTCCAGCCCCTTTCCATTGGTGAAGCCGGTCAGCGTGAACTGGCCCAGCAATTCCGGCTCAACCCGGTTCTCGAAATAGGCATAGACCTCGCCCGCGGCGTTGATCGCCAGGCTGCGGGTGTCGTCGGGAATGGTGATGCCGGGCGCGACGGGATAGCCGTCGGCGGTCACGATCTGCCCGTCGGGCGAGCGTTTCAGCGAACCGTCGCGGGTATAGCCGGAGACGCCCGAAGGCATCGTGACCTCAAGATAGCCGGGGCCTTCGATCGCCACGTCCAGATCGCCGCCCGTGGCCGAAAGGGACCCCTGCGCCAGCACCACGGAGACCGCCGCCGGGCGCACGCCAAGGCCCACCTGCACCCCGGTCGGCAGCATCGTGCCATCGGCCGCCGAAACCGTGCCAGGTCGAGCAAGCTGTTGATAATGAAGGTCAGCGAAGTCTGCGCGGCGGGCGTTGTATCCGGTTGTCGACATGTTTGCGAGGTTGTTCGACACCACGTCCACCTTCATCTGCTGGGCGGACATCCCGGTTGCGGCGATGTGAAGGGCTTTCATTTGCGTCCTCAGCGGCCAAGGGTTTCGATCACACTGCGCGCCCGGCCGTCCTCGGCATCAAGGAACTTCTGCCCCAATTCATAGGCGCGCTGCACTTCGATCATCCGGGCAATCTCGGACACCGGATTGACGTTGCTTTCTTCAAGAAAGCCTTGGAACACCTTTGCACCCGGTGCCGGTTCCAGGGCATCTGCCTCGAACAGCGTTCCGGACTGATGGCGCATCGACAAGGGATCGGCGGGCAGCCAAAGGCCGACCTGCGCGATCGGCACACCGCCGGCTGACAGTGTGCCGTCTTCGGCCATGCCAACTGGGCCGGCATCGGGCGGAACGAACACCGGCGCACCGCCAGCATCGAGCAGGCGCTGGCCATCTCCATTCACCAGCTCTCCGGCCGCATCGGGGGTGAAGCTGCCGGCGCGGGTCAGGCGATTGCCTTGGGCGGTCTCGACCATGAAGAATCCGTCACCCTGGATGGCGAAGTCAAAGCTTGCCCCGGTCAGTGTCAGCCCAGCCTGCGACAGGTCGACAACCCGGCCGGTGCCATGCGCCATCGACAGCGACGGCTCTTCGTCCATCCGTGCGATGTGTTCGGCAAAGACCATGCCTTCGCGCCGGAAACCGGTGGTCGAGAGGTTGGCGATGTTGTTCGCCACGATCTGCATTTCACGCATGAGACCGGACTGGCGACCCAGCGTGGTATAGCCTGCGGCGTCCATGGCCTAGCCCCCTGCGATCTGCGGAATGATGGTGTCGGTGAAGAACGCCACCAGCGTCGAGGTCATGAAGCTCATCGAGACCCAGAACACCCCCAGCATCGCCGCCACCTTCGGCACGAAGGTCAGCGTCATTTCCTGCACCGAGGTCAGCGCCTGCAGCAGGCCGATCGCCACGCCGACCACCAGCGCCACCGCCAGAAGCGGGGCCGAGATCATGGTGGCGACCCAGAGACCCTGGCGCAGCACGTCGAAAATGGCTGCCTCGGTCATATCGGCATCCTCAGGATTTCCTGATAGGCCTCGACCACGCGGTCACGCACGGTGGCCACGGTTTCGACGGCCAGCTGCGACGAGGCCAGCGCCTCGACCAGGGCATGCGGATCCGCGCCGCCGGTCATGGCGGCGCGGGCCGTGGCTTCGTGATTTGCCAGCGCTTCGGTAAAATTGCTGGCAAATTTGCCCAGACCGCTGCCTTCGGCGGTGCCGGGCTTGGGCGCTGCGGCCGTTCTGGCCTGCGCATAGGTCTGAGCGGCAAAAGAGCTTTTCACATCCATTCCGGAGCCTCCTTACCGCCGAAGAAGATCGAACAGGCTTTGCGTCATCTGCCGCGCCTGGTCGAAGAGTTTGAGGTTCGCCTCATAACTGCGCTGCGCTTCGCGCGCGTCCGCAATCTCGATCACCAGATCGACGTTCGATCCGTCGTAATGTCCCGGTGTCATCGGCCAGTGGGTGGCCGGGGTCGTAGATCGTCACCAGTTCGGTCTGGTCCAGCCGCACGGGACCGGGTTCGACCAGTCCGGTGCCCATCGCCGCGTCGAAGGACATGGTCTTGCGGTGATAGCCGGGGGTATCGACGTTCGCGATATTCTCGGAGACGTGACGCAGCCGGGTCGCCTGCGCCTCCATCCCGGAGGCCGCAAAGGACAGCGATGTGATGAGGTCGTTCATTCGGATGCCCCCTTACCGCTGCCGGCCAAGCGAGGCGCGAATCACATCGGAGGTGGCGCGGTAGATGGCCAGCGCCATCTCATGCTCCTGCCGGGCCTCGACCGACTTCACCATCTCTTTTTCCAGGGAGACGGAGTTGCCGTTCGGCGCTTCGGCCCCTCCGCTGTCAAACGGGATCAGGTCGGACATGCGCGCGGGTTCTGCAATATGGCCGGGGCGGGTGGAGCGCATCGCCTCGCCGCTGTCGTTCCAGACAGAGGCGAAATCAGCCACGTCCTGGGCTTTGAAACCTGGCGTGTCGGCGTGAGCGACGTTCTTTGCGATCACGCCCATCCGGCTTCCCGCATGAGACGCCAGCGCCTGTGCCATTCTGGTCAGTTCCAGTTTCTCGAACATCTCGGGCTTCTCCCTCGATCACCTTCACCAAGGCTTAAGGGTGATTCCTTTAGAAAGCGTAATCAGTGAACAAAAGGGGATCGCGGTGGTTGGTGTCTTCGATGGTCTCCGGGCCGAAATCGCAGAGATAGAGCCTTCCCGCGCCGTTGGTCGGGTGGTGGAAACCGGGCGCGGGACTTTCATGGTCAGCGGCCTTGCCACGGCGGCGCTGGGCGACCGGGTGCTGGCGGAAACCGGCGCCGGCGCGTTGGGCGGCGAGATTGTCCGCCTCAGCACGGCCGGGGCCACCGTGCTGCCCGAAGATGATCCCGAGGGGCTGAAGATCGGCGCGCGGGTCGAGTTGCTGGGCCCCGCCACGATTGCGCCGGACATCGGCTGGCTGGGGCGCATCGTCGATCCGGTCGGGCGCCCGCTCGATGGCCGACCGCTCATGCGCGGTCTTGTGCGGCGTCCGATGACCGGCGCGCCGCCGCCCGCCGCCGAACGCCGCCCGATGGGTGAGCGGCTGTCCACCGGCGTTGCCGTCTTCGACACGCTGCTGCCGCTGGTGCGCGGCCAGCGGATCGGGCTTTTTTCGGGGTCTGGCGTGGGAAAGTCCTCGCTTCTGGCCAAGTTCGCCCGCGGTGTAGCGGCCGATGTCGCCGTGATCGCCCTGGTGGGCGAGCGTGGGCGTGAGCTGCGCGATTTCACCGAGCGAGTTCTGGGGCGCGACGGTATGGCGCGGTCGGTCGTCGTCACGTCGACCTCGGACCAGTCGCCGCTGATGAGGCGGCGCTGCGCGCTTTCGGCCATGGCGGTGGCCGAGCATTTTCGCGATCAGGGGCTGCATGTGCTGCTGCTGGTAGACAGCGTCACCCGCTATGCCGAGGCGCATCGCGAAGTGGCGCTGGCCTCGGGCGAATCGGCCTCGCTGCGCGGTTACCCGCCGTCGATGGCGCATTCCCTGATGGCGCTGGCCGAGCGGGCCGGGCCGGGGGTGGAAGGCTCGGGCGATATCACGGCGGTATTTTCGGTTCTGGTGGCCGGGTCTGACATGGAGGAGCCGGTTGCCGACATTGTCCGCGGCACACTGGATGGCCATGTGGTACTGGACCGCAAGATCGCCGAACGCGGGCGCTATCCGGCGATCGATCTCCTGCGGTCGGTGTCGCGCAGCCTGCCCGAAGCGGCCTCTCCGGCGGAGAATGCGCTGATTGCGGATGCAAGGCGCACACTGGGGGCCTATGACCGGGCCGAGATGATGGTGCAGGCCGGCCTTTACATACAGGGCAGCGATCACGCGGTGGACCGTGCCATCCGGCTTTGGCCCATGCTGGACGGATTTCTGTCCGAAGACGCCCCCGCCGGCGGGCCGGAGGCCAGCTTCGCCCGCCTGCTGGCTTGTCTGAAGACTTAGCCCGCGCCCCGCAAGAGTTGAAGCGCGACCGAAGACGCGCCGACCGCTCCGGCGGTCGAGGCGATCTCGCTGCGCACCAGATAGGTGCGCACCAGCTTTGCCAGTTTTTCCGGCTCGGCGAACTGGCTCACGCTGTCATCGCCGAAGATCGACTGAGCCTTGGCCTTCATTACGCCAAGTTGCTGGTCGAGGTCGATCGAGGCAAAGCTGGAAGGCAACCCCAGCGCGGTCTGAAAAGTCTGCCGCAGCGGCGCATTGCCCATGATGGTGAACCATTTGAGATCCTCGCTACCGCTTTTTGCCGCCAGGCTTGCCACCTCGCGCTCGGCGTTCAGGGCCAGGCGAAAGCCGTTGTTCTGTTGCCCGACGGCAGTCTCGAACTGGCGGGTTCGGTAAAGCGCAAGCGTCTTGTCGGCAAAGTCGGACAGCTGCGATCGCGGCACCGGGAAATCGCCAAAACCGAAAGCCCCCGCCAGTTTCTGGTACTGCTTGTCCGCCAATCGGCTGGACAGCGCGCCTTCCTTCAGCGTGCCATCCTCCAGCACCTTGCGGATGAAGGCCTTGTTGTTGAGGTCACCCTCCAGCCCATAGGCGGTCAGTGCCACCCGCAAGAGGCGCCGGTCAGACACCAGGCCTTCCGCGGTCTGCACCTTTCCGATGTTGTCGCGGAAATAGGCCTCGTCGCGCTGATTGGTTGGTGTGGACTGAAGCGCGGTCTGTTGAGAGGCCATCGTACGCTTCAGAAAGGCCCAGCCGGCATAACCGCCAAAGGGTATGACCGGCTGGAAGCTCATGCCCGACCCGCGGCGAACAGGCGTTCCTCGCGCGGCAGAAGGCTGCGAAGCGCCTTGAGGGTCTGGTAGTGCTGTTCTTCCAGCACCGCCGCGCTGGCTTGCGCCAGCAATGCCCGACTGTCGGGGTCGGTCAGAACCTGGCTCAGCTGCTCGATCCCACGCAACAGCTGATGTCGCATTTCGGCCGGATCGGCGTCGCCCGAAAGCACCAGTTGCGCGATGTAGCAGACCCTTCGGACCGGCGTGTTGGCCTCTTCGGGGTGGATTGCATCGCGCAGCCGCAGGATGTTGGCGTTCGGCGTCATGATCGCCAGTTTCGACCGCTTGTCACCGTTCTCGATCACGGCGCCATTGATCAGGACCCGCTCGTGCGGGCCCAGTTTCAGGACCAGCCCGCTCATCCTGCAGCTCCTTCGCCACGAAGGCCGCGGAGGACGGCGGTATTGATCTCGACAAGCACTTCGGGATTAGCGCTGTCGGCGCGGATCTTGCGGCTGTGCTCGGCCGTGAACTGATAGAGATAGAACAGCCGGGCGCGCAGCGCCTGCGGCAGGCCGTTGCCCTCTTCTGCGACATCGGCGGCCAGGGTGGACCACAGCTGTTCGTTGTCCGAAAGCGCCTCGATGAAAGCGGGAAAGTTCTCCTTGCGCCGCGCGCTTGCGGCCGAAAGGCGCTGGGTGATCCGGGCGATCACCTCGTACTCTGCGGCACGCGGCGTCCGGGTGGGTGCGGCGGGCTGGGCATAGGCGAGATTGGAATAGGGGGTCATGATATGGGGTTCCGGTGCTGAGGGGGGTCAAGGAAAGGGGATGCCGGGGCCCGAAGGCCCCGGCGGTCTTCCCTACCGGAACAGCGACAGCAGGTTCTGCGGCTGCTGGTTGGCGATCGACAGCGACTGGATGCCCAGCTGCTGCTGCACCTGCAGTGCCTGAAGTCGCGCGCTGGCCTCTTCCATGTCGGCATCAACCATCGTGCCGATCCCGGCCTTCAGCGCATCCGAGAGTTGCCCGATGAATTCGGACTGGATGTCGATCTGCTTCTGGGCCGAGCCGAATTCGGCCGCCGCATTGATCGAGGTTTGCAGCAAGCTTTCGATATTGCCCAGCGCGGCGGCCGCGCCAGCGTCGCTGGAGACGTCGATCGCGCTCAGCGCCGCGAGGCCGCCCGAGCCGGCGTTCTTGAACTGCGCGCTGACCGTCAGGTCGGACGCCGCCGCCGTGGCTCCGGTTCCGGTCGAGAAGGCTAGCGGTGCCAGCTGTGCCGAATCAAAGTCGACCGTCAGCCCGGCGATGCCCAGCGAGTCGATGGCGTTCTTCAGCCCCACCGCGACCAGATCGTCGGGGTGGTCGCCGCAACATCTTCGGCAGTGACGGTGTAGGAGGCGGTCTTGCCGCCGATGGTGATCGACAGGTTGTCACCCAGCGGCGAAAGCGCCGGCGCCGGCGATCACGATGGTTCCATCGGGCCCACTGTCCTTTGTCAAGGGCCTGGAAGCCAGCGGTATCTGCATCGGTCGGAAACGCCGTCCGATCCGGCGAAAACGGCCTTGGCCACGTAGTTGCCGATCGAAAGATCCTGACCCGCCACCGCAATGGAGGATGCGGACACACCCGTCGCCGAGCGGTCAAGCGAGGCAAGAATGTTGACCGTGTCGTTGTTGTTGACCAGGTTCAGGCCGTTGAACTGCGCCGAGCCAACCACCGAAACGATCTGTTCGCGCAACTTGGCGACATCGGTCTGGATCTTCGAGCGGTCGACGTTGTCTTCCTGCGCGGCGACGATCTTGCCCTTCATCTCGGTCAGCAGGTTGGTCACTGTTTCAGCGGCCTGACGGGCGACGGAGATGGTGGACGAGCCCAGCGACAGGCTGTCGGAGATGCCTTTGAAGCCCTTCACGTCGGATTCCATGACTTTCGAGATGGCCCAGACCGCCGCGTTGTCCTTGGCCGAGCCCACCGACTTGCCGGTGGAGATTTCGGCCTGAACCTTGTTCATGCCGGCGTTGATGCCCTTCATCGTCTGCAGGGCGACCATCGCGCTGGTATTCGTCAGAATGGACGACATTCCTTCATTCCTTCCTTTGCTTTCGGCGCTTTGCGCTAAGCCTTTTCTGCCGCATCTGCGGCTGTTCCAGCGTTCTGGCCGTTGCCGCCCGGATCACCGGCGGCGCCACCCCTTCATGGGATGCACCGTCACGATTGCGCGGCTGGGGTTACCAAAATCTGAAAGCCTGTCGGCTGTCGCGGCGACTTTTCCAGCGCATTTGATGCGAACCTGCGCGCATTTTCCCGGTCCGCAAGGTCATACCCGGCGCGAGGGCCCTTGCGCCGGAAGCCCGACCTGATCGCGCCGGCCGCCTGAATCATAGGTCGAGAATCGTCCTTGCGCGGTCAGTTCCCGGGCACGCAGGCGGGCCGCTTTGACGCCTTTCACGGCCGCCGCTATCATCCTTTCGTTGCGTTCTGCCTTGCGTTTCAGCCGTTCGGCCAGGGCGCGATCGCAACTGCTGATGTTGGCCAGCGCCTGTTCGGCCTGCTCGGACAACTCTGCCAGACGGGGAAGGTTCCCAGCACGCAGGGCGGCATGGGTTTCATCTAGGATTGTCTCTATTCCGCCGAAATCAGGCATCCGTCGCCCCTCCTCCCATGGCGCGGAACAGGGATTCGGCCAGACCGATTCCGCCGCGATCCACCATCAGCCGCGCTTCTTCCTGACGCAGGAACGAGGCAAACTGTTCTTCTCCGGCGCCGCCACCGAAGGCAGACGCGGCATCCGCATCCATCCCCGCGTGGCCCAGCATTTCCGCCAGAAAGGCGGCCTCAAGCTCTCTGGCCTTGTCCATCAGCGCGGCATCGCGATCCGCGCGGGTCACGGTCAATGACGGGGGCAGGGCAGTGCGTATTGCATCCATTTCCGGCACTCCTTGGTCGTTCGGATTTTCCCGACTATTCGCTGGACCGGTAAAGAAGTGGTAATCCGATGCGGTCAAAACCGTGTCAGTCCCGGCAGAAGTCGCAGGCAGATGACACAGGTTTCCAGTTTCCCGGCCTTCCCTTTCCCCGCTGCATCCGGCGCCGCAGGTGGTGCTGCGGCCGATTCCGGCGACGCAGAGGGCTTCATTGCCTTCCTGACGGGGATGAAGTTCGACCGCGCCGCGACGGCCTCGGCCGACGGCGCGATGGTATCTGCCTTGGCCCTGCCCGATCGTGCCCTTCCTGATCTTGCTCTGCGGGCAGTTCTTGTCGGCGTTCCGCTGGCTGAAAAGACAGACAATCCCGTCGCGACCGGTCTGGATGAGACAGAGGCGGTGACTCCTGCGGAGGAAACGCCCGACGGTGAAATGTCCGGTGCGCTTCCGCTGCCGATTTTTCAGATGCCACCCGCCCGTCCGGATGTCGGGAACAAAGAGGCGGGTGCGGACACAACGATGGCCGTTTCGGTCGCGGCGGGTTCGCCAATCGCCGGGGTCGCGCAGCCTCCGGCCTTCGCCGGCAAGGCGCAAGCGGCAGACCGGGGCGCCGAGGTGGCAGTCGTGCTGCCTTTGCCTGAAGCCCGCGATGTTGCGGGAAAGAAGGGGTCTGCGCCGACCGCCGAAGGCGGCACTGTCCCGGTATTGCCTGTCAGTTCCGCTCAAATGGACGGGGTCGGTGCGCCAGGTCGCACGGCCAGGGAAGACAGTCTCCAGGATCCGGTGGCGATCAGCGGACACAGCCGGCCCGAAGTCCCGAAAACGGCTCTGATCTCGCCAGAATCCATCTTCAGGTCAACGAAATCGCCAGCAACGGAAAGCAGGCAAGCCGAGGACTCGGAGGCATTTCCCGCGCGTGAGCGGACCGAATCGCTCGGCGCGGAACGTCCGCCGCCGATGTCGGGCAGCCCCTTGCAGACCGGCGGGCAAATCGTCATGGCGACGACTGCAAGGGCAGACCCGGCGGGCTTGACCGACTTGCTTGCAGACGACATTCCGCGACTGGCGGTCCCTGCCGGAGGCCCGGATGGCAAACAGGCCCCGCAACCACCGCTTCGACCGGACACCGTGACCTTTCCGGCGGGCGCGGTGGCGCCTTCTGCAGCGCCCGCTGCGGCTGTGGCGTCCACCTCTGGCGGCGAGATCATGATAAGGTCGCTCTGGTCGGCCGATTCCGTTGCCCCGGCGATGGATACCGGCGCGTCAACCGAACAGACGGCGCAGCGTGCGGGCGTATCGGCGCCCCTGGCAATACGCGTGGATGCAGGCCTGCATTCCGCTCCCGAACTGCCGTCGCCAGGCCCACAAAGGGCCGACACCACCCCTCAAGGTCTTGTTCCGCCCGAACAGCCAAAGACCGCCGGCGCAGGCCTTCCGGCGCCTCGGCCGGAGGTCGAAAGGCAGCTGCCCGCGCGCCCGGTTTTGCTGGCGGCCACGATGGACGCGGCCGTCGGCAGCCTGTCGCCGGTCCATGCTCCGCTGGCACATCGGGTCGAAGCTGGCGCTCCGCCGCCCGCGCCCACCCCCGTGCTGCCGGTTCCGTTGCAGATCGTCCAGGCGGCGGTCGATGTCGGCTCGGGCGTGACCGAAGTGCGGATGTCGCCTGAGGAACTGGGCCTGGTCCGGCTGGAGGTGCGCAGCGACGGCGACCGGCTGGTGATGAACGTCTCGGCCGAACGCCAGGACACGCTGGACCTGTTGCGCCGCCACGCCGACCAACTGGCTGCCGAGTTGCGCAATGCCGGGCATCAGGGCCTGGACCTCAGCTTCAGCCGCTGGTCGGGCAGAGACGCCGGCCCGGAAACCGGGGGCCAACCCCAGGAGCCACCCACGAACGGCCCCGAGCAGAGCAAGACCGCAGCGGCTGCGGCCGAGCCGGCGGCCTTGCGGCCACACATCCCCTCGACCGGTCTTTACCTTCGTATCTGAGGACATCATGGACGTCACAGCCACTTCTTCCGCCACTTCCAGCTACGGTTCGACCGGGTCTGCCTCGGCACCCGGCGCAATCAGTTCGGACTTCAACACCTTTCTCAGGATGCTCACGGTCCAGATGCAGAACCAGGACCCGCTGAACCCGATCGAATCGGCCGATTACGCGGTTCAGCTGGCCACGTTTTCCGGCGTCGAGCAGCAAGTCCGCACCAACCAGCTTCTGGATGCGATGGCGATGCAGTTCTCGCTGGTCGGCATGTCGCAACTGGCCGGCTGGGTCGGGCAAGAGGCGCGGGCCGCAGCGCCCGTCTGGTATTCCGGCGCGCCGGTGACCCTTTCGCCCAATCCGGTGGCGAACGCGGACCGCGCCGTTCTGGTGGTCAGGGATGCCGCGGGCAACACGGTTTCGCGCGAAGACCTTCCGATGTCGTCCGAGCCCTACCTCTGGCTGGGTGGCGATGCCCTGGGCGACCCGCTGCCCGACGGCAGGTATTCGCTGTCGCTGGAAAGCTGGCGCGACGAAGAGGTGATCCAGGAAGACCCCGTGGAATACTATGGCCGGGTGATCGAGGCGCGCGGTGGCGCAGGTGGCGTTCGCCTGGTCTTCGAAGGCGGAATCGAGGTTGCCGCGACCGAAATCACCGCCCTGCGGGCGCCGCCGGGCTGAGGCTAGAGCCAAAGACCCAGCAAATAGCCGCAGCCCAGCGCCAGCACGACGGCGGGCAGGGGCCACCATCGGCGAGAGATTGAGCGCGCGGGCTTTTGCGGGGAGGCAGGATTGCCGGCCCGGATCAGCTGCGATTCGACCAGTGCAGGCAGTTTCGGCCCGAACCGGGCCAGAACCCGCGCCGTCAGTGCAAGATCACGCAACACGGCCTGCGGGCCCAGGTGCTTGCGGACATAGCCTTCGACCACCGGGCGGGCGACCTGCCAGATGTTGATATGCGGGTCCAGCCCGCGGGCCACACCTTCCACCACCACCATCGTGCGCTGCAACAGGATCAGCTCGGTCCGGGTTTCCATGCCGAACCGCTCGGTCACTTCGAACAGATAGGACAAGAGCCGCGCCATCGAGATTCTGCTGGCATCCATGCCGAAGATCGGCTCTCCGACGGCGCGCAGGGCGCGGGCGAATTCGTCAATGTCGCGGTCGGGCGGCACATAGCCGGCCTCGAAATGCACTTCGGCAACGCGGCGATAGTCCTTGCGGATGAAGCCCATGAGGATCTCGGCATAGACCCGTCGGGTGTATTCGTCGATCCGGCCCATGATCCCGAAGTCATAGGCGATCAGGTCGCCCTTCGGCGTAACCTTGAGGTTGCCCTGATGCATGTCGGCGTGAAAGAAGCCGTCGCGCAGGGCATGGCTCAGGAACAGCGTCAGCACCCGCGCGGCGACGGCGGGGCGGTTCACCCCGACGGCGTCCATGGCGGCGGTTTCATTCAGGCCGATCCCTTCGGCCCAGCCGATCGTCATCACCGTGCGGCCCGACAGGTGCCAGAACGGCCGGGGCACGATCAGCCCTTCGTCCTTTGCGGTGTTGTCGCCGAATTCCGACGCGGCCGAGCATTCCAGACGCAGGTCCAGTTCTCCCATGACCACGCCTTCGAAATGGGCGATCACGTCCATCGGGCGCAGGCGGCGGGAAAACGGCGCCAGGATCTCGATCCACCTTGCGGCCAGGTAGAAGGCGTTTAGGTCCTTGCGGAAGGCGCGCTCGATATTCGGGCGCAGCACCTTTACCGCCACATCCTCACCGGTTTCCGCCACTCGCGCCTTGTGGACCTGAGCAATCGAGGCGGCCGCAACAGGCTCTGAGAACGCGGAAAACACCTCGTCCACCGGGACCGCCAGTTCGGCCTCGATCATGGCCTTGGCGACAGCGGTCGGAAACGGGGGCAGCTTGTCCTGAAGGTATTTCAGTTGCGTCGCCAACTCGTCGCCAACGATATCCGGGCGGGTCGACAGCACCTGGCCGAACTTGATGTAGGCCGGACCGAGGGCCGTCAGCGCGCGGGTCAGCGGCGGCAAGGCGGGATCGCCGCGCAGGCCGATC
Organism: Rhodobacter sp.; assembly: GCA_016704435.1. Lineage (GTDB taxonomy): Bacteria > Pseudomonadota > Alphaproteobacteria > Rhodobacterales > Rhodobacteraceae > Pseudogemmobacter. The sequence continues at coordinate 23,000 of JADJAB010000022.1, forward strand.
CACTTGAACGGCCAGCCAAGAACGCGCGCTGCCGCCCGGATGCGCGGCGGGGCGCGGAACGCCTCCAGGACCTGCACGATGGCGCCGGTCCGCTCCAGCGTGGCCAGAGTGCGGATCAGCCGCCAGATGTTGTGGGGCCCGCGCACCTAGATCTTCCAGCCGGAATGCAGCGCCACGACGCCCATCGTCAGGTTGCGGTACTTCACCTGCCCGAAGCCGGCGGCCCGGATCATGCCAGCAAAACTCTCCTGATCGGGGAACTTGCGGATCGATTCGACCAGATACTGATAGCTGTCACGGTCGCCCGCCACGATCTGGCCCATCGCCGGAATGATGTTGAAAGAATACAGATCGTAGACCTTCTGCATCAGGTCGTTCGGGATCTGGCTGAACTCCAGAACCATGAGCCGCCCGCCGGGGCGCAGCACGCGGTATGCCTCGGCCAGCGCATCGGGAATGCGGGTGACGTTCCTTATGCCGAAGCTGATGGTGTAGACGTCGAAGGAATTGCTTTCGAAAGGCAGGGCCATCGCGTCGCCCACCACCCAGTCAAGCCGATCCGCCGTCTTTTCGGCTTCGGCCCGCTTGCGGCCTTCTATCAGCATCGGCTCGGTCAGGTCGCAGACGACGGCCGCGGCACCCGGAGCCCGTTTCAGGAACCGGAAGGCCACGTCGCCGGTGCCGCCTGCCACATCCAGCAGGCGCTGGCCGGGGCGCGGCGCCAGCCAGTCCATCATCGCGTCCTTCCACAGCCGATGGACCCCGCCCGACATCAGGTCGTTCATCACGTCGTATTTGCTGGCCACGCGCGAGAAGACGCCATGCACCATCCCGGCCTTCTCGGCCTCGGGCACTTCGCGATAGCCGAAGTGGGTGGTCTTGTCCTCGCTGCCGGTCATGTCCAGCCTTTGCCCGAAAATTGCCATTCGCCGGGGATATAGCGCCGCTTGAGGCGCAAGGGAAACCGCATTCTGACGCAGCGCGCTGTCATAGAAGGGGCAAAAGAGCAGACATGCAGGCCGAGATCGAGACCTATTTCACCACGCTTGGCTGGATCATCAGTGGTGCAGTGGCCCTGTTCTTCTTGCGAATCATCCTGTCGATTGCCCTCAGAAAACGCCTGGCGCCCGGCTTGGTGCCGGAGATCGACGAAGTTCACCGCCCGGAGTCCCTGACGCGTTTCGTGTCGCTGATCGGTCATCGCGCGGTCGTTCGCGAAACGCTGGGCACGCACCACCTGCGGGCCACTTTCGGGCTGAAGTTGGTGTTCTGGGGCGTGTCGGCACTTTTGGTCTATGTCATCGCCCAGATGAATGCGTCGGCCATTGGCATTGAAACGCTATTGCTTGGGTTTGTCGTCTATCTGGCCATTCACACCACGCTTTACGAAATCAGCTATGATCGCGACTCCATCACCCTGCCGCGCTGGTGGTTCGGCCGCACTACCCGCAAATGGCGCGATCTTGATGCGACCGTTGACCGGATGGGCTGGTATCTGGACTTTCATTTCCGCGACGGCACGGTCATTCAGGCGCACAAGTATGTTGTGGGTTACGCAGGCTTGCGTGAAACTGCCCGCAAGTCGCTGCGCGAGGTGTGAATGCCCGAACTGCCCGAGGTGGAGACTGTCCGCCGCGGTCTTCTGCCGGTGGTGGAGGGCCGCGTAATCGCCCATGCGCAAGTGAACCGCCCCGATCTGCGCTGGCCCTTGCCCGAACGCATGGCCGAACGGCTGACCGGGCAGCGCGTGCTGGCCCTGCGGCGGCGGTCGAAGTATCTGCTGGCCGATCTGTCCTCGGGCGAAAGCCTGCTCGTTCATCTGGGCATGTCGGGGCGGATGCTGGTTTCCGGCGTGATGCTGGGGGAATTCCACCACGATCACCCGGCGCCGCAAAAGCATGACCATGTCGTCCTGACCATGGACAACGGTGCCCGCGTCACCTTCAATGACGCCCGCCGGTTCGGCGCCATGGATCTGGTCGAAACTGCCGGTGCAGAGACGCATCCGCTGCTGTCGGCCCTGGGCCCGGAACCCCTGGGCAACGCCTTCGACGACGCCTACCTGACCGCCGCGCTGAAGGGCCGGCGCACACCGATCAAGTCGGCGCTGCTGGATCAGCACCTCGTTGCGGGCCTCGGCAACATCTATGTCTGCGAGGTCCTGTTTCGCGCCGGCATCTCGCCCCGCCAGCTTGCCGGTGAGCTTCCGGCAAGACGCGCCGCGAGCCTTGTGCCGATCATCCGCGAGGTGCTGGCCGAGGCCATAGAGGCAGGCGGGTCATCCTTGCGCGACCACCGCCAGGCAAACGGCGAGCTGGGCTACTTCCAGCACGCCTTCCGGGTCTATGACCGCGAGGGCCAGCCCTGCAGCGCCCCCGGCTGCACCGGCACCATCGCCCGCATCGTGCAATCGGGCCGCTCCACCTTCTTCTGTCCCGGATGTCAGCGATGACTTGCCTTCTGGCGCAACGCTGCTAGGAGTCCGCCGCAACTTGAAACGGCGGAGCCTGCCATGGCCTACCAGACGCTGATCGTCGAGATCGAGGATTACACCGCCCTCATCCGCCTGAATCGCCCCGACGCCCTGAATGCGCTGAACACCACGATCATGCGCGAATTGGCCGAAGCGGTGACAGCCGCAGATGCCAATGACAAGGTGCGCTGCATCGTGCTGACGGGCAGCGAAAAGGCCTTTGCCGCCGGCGCGGATGTGCGGGAAATGGCCGCGAAATCCTTTGCCGAGGTGTTTGTCGAGAACCTTTTCGGCCCGGAAACCGACGCCATCGCCCGCGTCCGCAAGCCGATGATCGCGGCCGTTTCCGGCTATTGCCTGGGCGGCGGCTGCGAGCTGGCGATGATGTGCGACTTCATCCTGGCTGCCGATACCGCCAAGTTCGGGCAGCCCGAAATCAACCTCGGCATCCCAGCCGGAATGGGCGGCACCCAGCGACTCACCCGTCTTGTCGGCAAGTCGAAGTCGATGGACATGCACCTGACGGGGCGCTTCATGGAGGCCGCCGAGGCCGAACGCTGCGGCCTGGTGTCCCGCGTCTTTCCCGCCAAGGCGCTGATCGAGGAGACGCTGAAGATCGCCGGCAAGATCGCCGAAAAATCCATGGTCACGGCCATGCTGGTGAAGGAAGCGGTCGACCGGGCGCAGGAAACCACTCTGGCCGAGGGGTTGTTGCACGAGCGCCGGCTGTTCCACGCCGCCTTCGCAACCGAGGACCAGAAGGAAGGCATGGCCGCGTTTCTGGAGAAACGCCAGCCGCAGTTCCGCGACCGCTGATTTTCCTGTTCCCTTTCCGTGCCGGATGGCCTATAGGCCCGGCCTACATGCGCGTGGGCCCGCTTAGGCAAGAATCATTTCCGTTCCCCGAACGGGACCTTGGGGCTTTCGTGCAGCAGACATAGAAAAGACCGCAAGGAACGATCAGCCCATGGCAAACACTTCCCAGTCCAAGAAACGCGCCAAGCAATCCGAAGCACGCTTCGACATCAACAAGGCGCGCCGCTCGCGCATCCGCACCTATCTGCGCAAGGTCGAAGAGGCGATTGCTTCGGGCGACGAGGGCGCTGCCACCGCGGCGCTGAAGAACGCGCAGCCCGAACTGGCGCGCGGTGTCACCAAGGGTGTGCTGCACAAGAACACGGTGGCGCGCAAGATGTCGCGGCTGTCGTCGCGGGTGAAGGCGCTGGCTGCCAAGGCCTGAACTTTACTGGCCGGTTCCGATCATGCGGGGGCGCAACCATTTCCGGTTGCGTCCCCATTGCTTTTTCTACCCTGAAAATACCCCCGTGGGTGCAGCGTTGCCGATTTGCACAGGGCTTCGGGATTCGCTTCGGGGAATCTCTGTCAAGCGAGATGTTCGGTTGCAGAAGCCGCTCCCCACGGGCTAGCGTCCATATGCGATTCACTTCGTCTTGGGGGACATGTCGTGGTCGCAAACGGAGATCGTGCTGCCGCAGAACGCAAGGCTTGCTGCCTTTAGAACAACGTTTTCTCGTTTGCGAACAATGGGGTAATTGCAACGCTTCGGTGTTGTGTCCTGATCGTTTGGATGCTGCGCAGCTTTGCGGCATCCTTTCGTTTTGTCAGTCCCGCCCGGGAAAAGGCCAGGCATCGGGGTCGTTCCGCAAGGAAGGCCGCGTCTTGGGTTCGGGGTAGAATCACGTGTGGTTGATTTGTCCCTGCGCGTCGCTACGGCAGGGTGGGATTTTCAGGTCGGGCAGAGATGACAAACGAGACGTGGGGCCAGGTTCGGGAAGCGCTGATCAAACGGGTTGGCAAGAACAACTATGTGACGTGGATCGAACCCCTCAAATTGTCCAGGTTGCGAAACGGCGTCGCCCAGTTCGAAGTGCCGACAACCTTCTTCGGCGATTGGGTTCAGCGCAACTACGCCGATCAGATTCGCAACCAGCTTCTGACCGCGGGGGCCGAGGTCAACCGGATCGAGTTCGCGGTCGCTCCGGGCAAGATCGCCGCACCACGCCAGACCGCGTCGGTCGTTCCGGCGGCCAGGATGACGCTGCCCCGCAACGGAGCGGACAGCGACCTTCCCGGCGCCCAGCTGGATGCACGCTTCACCTTCGACAGTTTCGTTGTCGGCAAGCCGAACGAACTGGCCCATGCCGCCGCCCGCCGTGTGGCCGATGGCGGCCCGGTCACCTTCAACCCGCTCTTCCTTTATGGCGGTGTCGGCCTGGGCAAGACGCACCTGATGCACGCCATCGCGCACGAAATCCAGACCAGCCGGCCAGAGTTGAAGGTGCTTTACCTGTCGGCGGAACGGTTCATGTACCAGTTCGTCCAGGCGTTGCGCGACAAGCAGGTGATGGACTTCAAGTCGCTGTTCCGTTCGGTCGACGTGCTGATGGTCGATGATGTGCAGTTCATCGCCGGCAAGGACAGCACTCAGGAAGAATTCTTTCACACTTTCAACGCCTTGGTCGATCAGAACAAGCAGATCGTGATCTCGGCCGACCGCGCGCCTGGCGAGATCAAGGATCTGGAAGAGCGCATCAAGTCGCGCCTGCAGTGCGGTCTTGTGGTGGATCTGCATCCGACCGACTACGAATTGCGGCTTGGTGTCCTGCAGCAGAAGGCCGATTTCTACCGCGGCCAGTACAAGAACCTGCAAATCGTTCCCGGCGTGCTGGAGTTTCTGGCCCATCGTATCACCACCAACGTCCGCGTGCTGGAAGGTGCCTTGACCCGCCTTTTCGCCTTTGCCTCGCTCGTGGGCCGCGAAATCACTTTGGAACTGGCGCAAGATTGTCTTGCCGATATCCTGCGCGCAAGCGATCGCAAGCTGACGATCGAGGAGATCCAGCGCAAGGTGGCCGAGCACTACAACATCCGCCTGTCGGACATGATCGGCCCGAAGCGGATGCGCACCATTGCCCGGCCACGCCAGGTGGCGATGTATCTGGCCAAGCAGCTGACCAGCCGGTCGCTGCCCGAGATCGGTCGTCGGTTCGGCGGGCGTGACCACACCACGATCATGCATGGCGTGCGCAAGATCGAGGAACTGATGGCTTCGGACAGTCAACTTGCGGATGATCTGCAACTGTTGAAGCGGTTGCTGCAAAGCTAGGCCGGGTGGCCTTGACGGCCCCCGGAAACATACCCAAAGTCGCGCGGAAACGCTTGTGAACCGGCGAAAGCCGGGTAATGTCGGCGTCCCTTCATTTGGGGCACGGCAGGGGGAAGAACGATGAAACTCTCGATCGAACGCGGCACGCTTCTCAAGGCGCTGGCTCAGGCACAGTCGGTGGTCGAGCGCCGCAACACCATTCCGATCCTGGCGAACGTCCTGATAGAGGCCGAGGGCTCACAGGTTAGTTTCCGCGCCACCGATCTGGATATCGAGGTCGTGGACCGTGCCGATGCCATGGTGGAACGCGGCGGATCGACAACGGTTTCGGCGGTGATGCTGCATGAAATCGTGCGCAAGCTGCCCGACGGTGCGCTGGTGAACCTGGCCGAAGACGCGGCCTCGGGGCGGCTGACGGTGACGGCGGGGCGGTCGACCTTCAGCCTCGCGACGCTGCCGAAGGAAGACTTCCCGGTGATGGCATCCTCGGAATACAGCACCAATTTCTCGGCTGCGGCGCCGGTGCTGCGGCGGCTGTTCGACAAGGCGAAATTCGCCATCTCGACCGAAGAGACGCGGTATTACCTGAACGGCGTCTACATGCACGTTGCCGCCGGTGAAGAGGGCCAGGTGCTGCGCTGCGTGGCGACCGATGGCCACCGTCTGGCCCGGATCGACGCGGCGCTGCCGGCCGGCGCCGAAGGCATGGCCGGCGTGATCGTGCCGCGCAAGACCGTGAACGAGCTTCTGAAGCTGCTGGGGGACGACGATACCCAGATTGCAGTTTCGGTCAGCGAGACAAAGGTCCGTTTCGCCACGCCGGCCATCACGTTGACCTCGAAGGTCATCGACGGGACGTTCCCGGATTACACCCGAGTCATTCCCACCGGCAACACCCGCCGGCTGGAAGTGGATGCCAGTGAATTTGCGCGTGCGGTCGACCGCGTGGCGACCGTGTCGTCGGAACGGTCGCGCGCGGTGAAGCTGTCGCTGGACGAAGACCGGCTTGTGCTTTCGGTCAATGCCCCCGACAGCGGTGCCGCCGAAGACGAACTGGCCGTCGCCTATGCCGACGAACGGCTGGAGATCGGTTTCAACGCAAAGTACCTGCTGGAAATCGCCAGCCAGGTGGACCGCGAGAATGCGGTGTTCCTGTTCAACTCCTCGGGCGATCCGACGCTGATGCGCGAGGGCAATGACACCAGCGCGGTCTATGTCGTGATGCCGATGCGCGTCTGAACTGCCGGACCGGGGGCCAGCCCCCGGACCCCCGGAGTATTTCTACCAAGATGAAGGGGATTCGGGGTGTGAGCGGCCTGGCAATCACCGCGCTGGCTCTGTCGCATTTTCGAAGCCATCTGGACACGCGATTGGCCTTCGATGGGCGACCGGTGGCCATTGTCGGGCCGAACGGGGCCGGCAAGACCAATATCCTTGAGGCGATCTCGCTGCTGTCACCGGGGCGCGGCATGCGGCGGGCGGCCTCCGATGAACTGTCGCGCAAGCCCGAAGCGATCGGCTGGAAAATTTCCGCACGAGTGTTCGGTTTGACCGGCGAGCATGAGGTGGAAACCTGGGCTGAAGGCACCGAGGCCCGGCAGACCCGGATCGACGGCAAGGCGGCGACGCAGGTTGCTCTTGGCCGAATCCTTCGTGTGCTGTGGTTGATACCGGCGATGGACCGGCTTTGGATCGAGGCCGCAGAGGGCCGCCGTCGGTTTCTGGACCGCATGACGCTGTCCTTCACCCCGGATCATGCCGAGGCCGTGATTTCCTATGAAAAGGCCATGCGGGACCGCAATCGGCTGTTGAAGGACCAGGTCCGGGATGCCCATTGGTATACCGCGCTCGAGACCCGGATGGCCGAGGCCGGGCTGGCCATCACCGCGAATCGCAAAGGGGCGCTGGCCCGCGTGGCGGCAGCGCAAGCCGGAGCCGAGACCAGCTTCCCCCAATCCGAACTTTCGCTCATGAACCCAGAGGGCGACCCTTCCGATCTTGCCGTGGCCCTGGCCGAAGGTCGCCGGCGAGACATGGCGGCGGGGCGCACTCTGGTTGGTCCCCATCGGGCGGATTTGGCCGCAGTCTACTCCGCAAAGGGGGTGGCGGCGGAGCAATGCTCGACCGGAGAGCAGAAGGCGCTGTTGATCAGCCTGATCCTGGCCAATGCCCGTGCGCTGGCCGCCGATCTGGGCCGCGCGCCCGTCTTGTTGCTGGACGAGGTGGCCGCCCATCTGGATGCCGACCGCCGGGCCGCAATGTATGACGAAATCTGCGCGCTGGGGGCACAGGCGATGATGACGGGCACCGAGGCCGGCCTGTTTGACAGTCTTGGCGATCGGGCGCAAAGCTTCGCGGTCGTCGAAGAGGGCGGCCTCAGCCGAGTGATCGAATGACCCCGCAGCGCGTTACCCTGATCACCCTTGGCGTGGCCGATCTGGCCGCCGCCCGCGCCTTCTATGCCCGTTTGGGCTGGGTGGAGAACAAGGACAGCAGCCAAGCGTTGCCTTCTTCCAGATGCATGGCGCGGTGTTGGGTTTGTTCGGGCGCGACGCTCTTGCCGCCGATCAAGGCAGGCCGGGTGCGGCGCTTGGCACCGGCGCGGTGACATTGGCGCAGAATTTCACGACCGAGAAAGAGGTAGATGCCGCCTTTGCCGCGGCACTTGCCGCCGGGGGCGCCGCGCTGAAGGCGCCTGCGAAGGTGTTCTGGGGCGGCTATTCCGGCTATTGGTCCGACCCGGACGGCCATGTCTGGGAAGTGGCGATGAACCCTTTCTGGCCTCTTGCCGAAGACGGCTCGCTGACATTGCCATGACCATTTCGGCACATGAAATCGTGCTTTACGCCCTTGGCATGGCCGGTCTTTGGGCCGTGCCCGGTCCGGTCTGGGTGGCATTGATCGCGCGCGCGTTGTCGGGCGGCTTTGCTGCGGCCTGGCCGCTGGCGGTGGGCGTGGCGCTGGGCGATCTGGTCTGGCCGTTGACCGCGATTCTTGGTCTGTCATGGATCGAAAGCAGCTACGGCGACGCGCTTTCGGTTCTGCGCTGGGCGGCGGCGGCGATCTTCCTTGCCATGGGGATCATGCTGATCCGCAAACCCGCCGCCGCACTTCGCGCCGACAGCCGCCTGACACGACCAGGGCTTTGGGCCGGGTTCTCGGTCGGGGTGGCCGCGGTGATCGGCAACCCCAAGGCGATCTTGTTCTACATGGGGGCGCTGCCCGGCTTCTTTGCGCTGGAAGGCCTGACCGGACCCGACATCGCGGTGATCATCGCCGTCTCTGCCCTGGTCCCGATGGCCGGGAATCTGGGCCTTGCATTGTTTCTTGACCGCGCGCGGCGGCTGCTTTCGAGCCCGCGGGCGATGCACCGGATGAACGTTGGCTCGGGCGTCCTGCTGATCGGCGTGGGGCTGGTCATCCCCTTTCTCTGACCACAAAATCTTGTGGCTCGCGCGTGACATTGCCGGGGCAAACCGCTATAAGTCGCGGGCAACGAAAAAGGTTCCCGACGCATGGCCAGCGAGCCCAAGAAGCAAGCCGAATACGGCGCCGATTCCATCAAGGTTCTCAAGGGGTTGGAGGCGGTTCGCAAGCGCCCTGGCATGTATATCGGCGACACCGACGACGGCTCGGGCCTGCACCACATGGTCTATGAGGTCGTCGACAACGGCATCGACGAGGCGCTGGCCGGCCACGCCACCGAAGTGGTGGTGATAATCCACGCTGATGACAGCGTTTCGGTGCGCGACAATGGCCGTGGCATCCCGGTCGACATCCACGCAGAAGAGGGCGTCTCGGCCGCCGAAGTCATCATGACCCAGCTGCACGCCGGCGGCAAATTCAACAACACCGACGAAGGCGGCAACGCCTACAAGGTCTCGGGCGGGTTGCATGGGGTCGGCGTGTCGGTTGTCAACGCGCTGTCGGAATGGCTGGAACTGACGGTTTGGCGCAACGAAACCGAATACCGGGCCAGGTTCGAGCATGGCGATTGCACCGTCCACGTGCACGAGGTCGGGCCTGCGCCGGGCATGCGTGGCACCCAGGTGCGGTTCCTGGCCAACGCCAAGATCAACCATCCGGACGGTACGTTTTCCGACCTCGACTACAGCTTCAAGACGCTGGAGGCGCGGCTTCGTGAACTGGCGTTCCTGAATTCCGGCGTGCGCATCATCATCGAAGACGAACGTCATGCCGAGCTGCAGCGCACCGAGCTTTTCTACGAAGGCGGCGTCAAGGAATTCGTCAAATACCTGGACCGGTCCAAGCAGTCTGCACTTGCCGAGCCGATCTACATGCTGGGCGAAAAGAACGGCATAGGCGTTGAGATCGCGATGTGGTGGAACGACAGCTACCACGAAAACGTACTGCCGTTCACAAACAATATCCCGCAGCGCGATGGCGGCACCCATCTGGCCGGATTCCGTGGGGCGCTGACCCGCACGATCAACAATTATGCGCAGTCCTCGGGTATCGCCAAGCGCGAAAAGATCGACTTCACCGGCGACGACGCTCGCGAAGGGCTGACTTGCGTGCTGTCGGTCAAGGTGCCCGATCCGAAATTCTCCAGCCAGACCAAGGACAAGCTTGTCTCCTCGGAAGTCCGCCCGGCGGTGGAGAACCTGGTCAACGAAAAGCTGGCCGAGTGGTTCGAGGAAAACCCCGCCAACGCCAGGGTCATCGTCGGCAAGATCATCGAGGCGGCTCTGGCCCGCGAAGCCGCCCGCAAGGCGCGCGAACTGACCCGCCGCAAGACCGCGCTGGATGTGGCCTCCCTGCCCGGCAAGCTGGCCGATTGCCAGGAACGCGATCCGTCGAAATCGGAGCTTTTCCTGGTCGAGGGCGACAGCGCCGGCGGCTCTGCCAAACAGGGCCGCAGCCGGTCGAACCAGGCCGTCCTGCCGCTGCGTGGCAAGATCCTGAACGTCGAACGTGCCCGGTTCGACCGCATGCTCGGCAGCCAGGAAATTGGCACGCTGATCACCGCACTTGGCACTGGCATCGGCCGCGACGAATTCGACATCGGCAAGCTGCGCTACCACAAGGTCGTCATCATGACCGATGCCGACGTCGACGGCGCCCACATCCGCACGCTTCTCCTGACCTTCTTCTTCCGCCAGATGCCGCAACTTATCGAGGGCGGCTATCTCTACATCGCGCAGCCACCACTTTACAAAGTCGCCCGTGGCAAGTCCGAGGTCTACCTAAAGGACCAGCCCGCCCTTGACGACTATCTGGTCGAGATGGGGACCGAAGGTGCCGTGCTGCGCCTGGCCGATGGCACCGAGATCGCCGGGCTTGACCTTGCACGCGTCATCGAAGGCGCCCGCAGCTTCCGCCGTGTGCTGGAGGCGTTCCCGACCCACTATCCCCGTGCGATCCTGGAACAGGCCGCCCTGGCCGGCGCCTTCGATCCCGGCCGGGCCGACGACGATCTGCAGGCTGTCGCCGACATCGTCGCCCGCCGACTGAACCTCGTCGCGCCCGAGTTCGAGCGCGGCTGGCACGGTCGCATAACGCAGGACCACGGCATCCGCCTTTCCCGCATCCTGCGCGGCGTGGAAGAATTGCGCACGTTGGACGGTGCGGTCCTGCGGTCGGGCGAGGCGCGCAAGCTTTCGCAGATCTCCGGCCAGTATCGCGACGTCTACCGCGACCCGGCCCGGCTGGTCCGCAAGGACCGTGAAACCCCGATCCATGGGCCGATCGACCTGCTGAAATCAATCCTGGCCGAGGGCGAAAAGGGCCTGACCCTGCAACGCTACAAGGGTCTTGGAGAGATGAACCCTGAACAGCTTTGGGAAACCACGTTGGACCCCGAGGCGCGCACCCTGTTGCAAGTCAAGGTCGATGACCTGGCCGAAGCCGACGACATCTTCACCAAGCTGATGGGCGACGTCGTCGAACCGCGACGCGAATTCATCCAGGCCAACGCGCTTTCGGTCGAAAACCTGGATTTCTGACGCCTAGACGGGCAGATACCATAGCGCCAGAAACGGTGCCGCACCCGCCCGCATCTTGTGCAGGATGCCGGGAGGATTGTAGATCACCCCTTCCGGCCCAGGGTCGGTCCAGTCCATTTCGGCGTTCCACCACTCACCCGCCGCCAGTGGCAGGTAGATCTCTTCGGGCGGGTGGTCATGGTCAGCATAGGTCACGCCCGGCGCCATGACCGTCGCGCCGATCCAGACATCCGCACGGTCCTCCAGCCCGCCGGGGCCCAGGATCATCGCATTTGCATGGCCGTTCCAGAATGCGGAATTCGCCGGGTCCGCCGACTGCCGCCGCTTCCAGGCCAATTGCCTGTCCAGTGCCGCGAAAGCCGCCGCAAGGCCACCGCGCGGCCCCTTTGCGGCCGCCTGCAGCGCCGGGCCGATCGAGTCGCAAACCGCCAGACGTTCCGCCGGACGCCGTGCCATCGCCCCGGTCTCGGCCCGTAGCCGCTGGTCCAGCCGCTCTGCCGCCCGTGCTGCCTGACCCCTGGTCACTGCAATCAGCTCGTGTGCCGAAAGGTCCAGAAAAGCCTGCAGATCGGGGGGTCGGGTCACGGTGCCACCATCGTTCCTGGCGACCCCGGCAGGATTTGAACCTGCAACCTTCCCCTTAGGAGGGGGACGCTCTATCCGTTGAGCTACGGGGCCATGCGCCCTTAAATGCACAATGGCGCGCGCCAAGGCAACAAAAGCCGTCTCCAGTGAAGGCAAAAAAGATAAGGGGGAGTGAATTTTGGCCCACCACTCCCCCCTCCTTGTCCCTTGCGCCACGGGTGAGAGCTTGCGGGCGCCTGGGGCGTCGTCAGCGCCCTGTTCGAGACAGGAAGCTGTTAGCGCTATCAGTATCAGAGGAATGGTCCTTGGACAAGCCCGTCCTTTGGCGCTAACAAGGAGGAAATCCCCTGACGGATACCGCCATTGCCCAAGCCGCCCCTTCCCGACCCGCGCCGTCCGCTGACCCTTCGTGATGTGTCCGAGGCTTCGGGAGTCAGCGAAATGACGGTCAGCCGCGTATTGCGCAACCGTGGCGATGTGTCCGAGACCACACGTGAACGGGTGCTGGAGGCGGCGCGCAGCTTGGGTTATGTGCCAAACAAGATCGCCGGTGCGCTGGCCAGCCAGCGGGTCAACCTTGTCGGCGTCATCATTCCGTCGCTGTCGAACATGGTCTTCCCAGAGGTGATGACCGGAATCTCCGAAGTTCTGGAGGATACCGGTCTGCAACCCGTCGTCGGCGTATCGAACTACAGCCACGATCGGGAAGAACAGGTGATCTACGAAATGCTGTCCTGGCGGCCTTCGGGCCTGATCCTTGCCGGGGTGGAACATTCCGATGCCTCGCGCGCCATGCTGGCCCAGGCCGGCGTGCCAATCGTCGAGATCATGGATATCGACGGTACGCCGGTCGACAGTGCGGTCGGCATCTCTCACCGCCGCGCCGGGCGCCAGATGGCCGAAGCGATCATCGCCGCCGGCTATCGCCGCATCGCCTTTCTCGGCACCCACATGCCCAGCCAGGATACCCGCGCCCGCAAACGGCTGGAGGGGTTCGAAGAGGCCCTGTCGCAGGTCGGCCTTACGCTGGTCGACCGCGAATATTACACCGGCGGCTCGTCGCTTCTGAAGGGCCGCGAGATGACGGAGGCACTGCTGAAGCGCACGCCGGATCTTGATTTCCTGTATTATTCCAATGATATGATCGGCGCTGGCGGGTTGCTGTGGTGCCTGGAGAAGGGCCTAGACGTGCCCGGCAAGATCGGTCTGGCTGGCTTCAACGGCATGGAACTGCTTGATGGGTTGCCGCGCAAGCTGGCGACAATGGATGCCTGTCGCCTGGAAATCGGCCGGAAATCGGCCGAGATCATTGCTGGCAAGCGGCCCTCGGGCGTGATCGGCGGCGAGGTGATCGAACTGCAGCCGACCCTGCAACCCGGCGACACCATCCGCCGGGGCTAGGCGGTCAGGCGACCGTCCTGAAACCCGTGGATCCGAACCGGAATGATCGTTCCCTCCGGCTGGTCGACCGCAAAGGCGACTTCGGTGAACTGTCCGGTCCGTCCCAGGCGCGGTCCCTCGGTCAGCACCTGATGCGTCACGCCGACCTGGGCTGCCAGATGCCGTGACAGCGCCGTATCGCCGGCCGCACGCAGCCGCGCCGCGCGTTCCTTGACCTCCGGGCCGCGCACCAAAGGCATCCGCGCCGCAGGGGTGCCCTTCCGTGGGCTGAACGGGAACACATGCAGGAAGGTCAATCCGCAGTCGTCGACCAGTCGCAGTGTATTTGTGAACATCTCTTCAGTTTCGGTCGGGAACCCGACGATGATGTCTGCGCCGAAGACGATGTCGGGTCGCAGGCGCCGTGCCTCCTCGCAGAACCGGATCGCATCGTCCCGCAAGTGCCGCCGCTTCATCCGCTTCAGGATCATGTCGTCGCCCGCCTGCAGGGACAGGTGCAGATGCGGCATCAGGCGGGGCTCGCTGGCGATCGCCAGCATCAGGTTTTCATCCGCCTCGATGCTGTCGATCGACGAGATCCGAAGACGTGCCAGGTCGGGCACCAACCGCAGGATGCGCATCACCAGATCGCCAAGACGCGGGCCACCCGGCAGGTCGGCGCCCCAGGATGTCAGGTCCACACCGGTCAGCACAACCTCTGCAAAATCCTTTTCTACCAGCCGCTTGATCTGCTCGACCACGACGCCTGCCGGGACCGACCGCGAATTGCCGCGGCCGTAAGGAATGATGCAGAAGGTGCAGCGGTGATCGCAGCCGTTCTGCACCTGCACATAGGCGCGGTGGCGGCCGAAGCCGTCGATCAGATGCCCCGCGGTCTCGCGCACCGACATGATGTCATCGACCTGTACGCGCTCCGTCGTGCCGATCAGATCCGGCACGGCAAGCTCCGCCCACGTCTTTGCCTGCATCTTCTCATGGTTGCCGATCACGCGGGCCACTTCGGGCATTGCGGCGAAAGTTTCAGGTTCAGTCTGCGCGGCGCAGCCCGTCACGATCATCGTCGCACCCGGGTTTTCCCGCGCCAGCCGGCGGATTTCCTGCTTGCCTTTGCGTACGGCCTCGGCAGTAACGGCACAAGTGTTCACAATCACCGCACCACCAATTCCCGCAGCCGCCGCAAGCTCCTTCATCGCCTCCGTTTCATAGGCGTTCAGGCGACAGCCCAGGGTCGAAAACACCGGCGGTTTCATTGATGAGCCGCGACAAAGGCAGGCGTCAGCCAACCATCGAAGACGTGTTCGACCGGGCCTGCCATCCAGATGCCATCCTCGCGCCAGTCGACCTCCAGCACGCCCCCGTCCAGCTGCAGGGTAACGCGGCGCCCGGTCAAGCCGCGCAAATTTGCCGCGACCGCCGCCGCGCAGGCGCCTGATCCACAGGCCAGGGTGATACCGGTGCCGCGTTCCCACACCCGCATCCGCAAACGGTCGGGTCCGCAGACACTGATGAACTCCACGTTCGTCCTTTGCGGGTAAAGCGGGTCGTGTTCGACCTTGCGGCCCAAGCCGGCAACGTCCACCGCTTCGGCGTCGGCCACGATGAACACGCAATGCGGGTTGCCCATCCCGACGGCCACAGGATCGCCGTCCAGCGGCAGGTGCAACAGGTCCACGTCGCGCGCCAGCGGCACGTCGCGCCAATCCAGTTGCGGCGTGCCCATGTTGACGTTGACCTGCCCGTCCGCCCGACGCAGGGCACGGAGTTCTCCGCGCGAGGTGCGCAGGGCGACGCTGTCCTCGCCCGTGTCCCGCATCACAAGGTCGGCCACACAGCGCGTGGCATTGCCGCAGGCCCCGCGTGGCTGCCATCGCTGTTCCAGAAATCCAGGACCAAGTCCGCGCCCGCGCCGCCACGCAGTTCGGCCAACTGGTCGAAGCCGACGCCACGGTTGCGGTCGCCAAGCGCGCGCGCAAGCGCGGCCGTCATCATCGCGCCCTCGCGCCCTCGCGAGTCGATCACGACGAAATCATTGCCTGCACCATGCATTTTCATGAAGGGCAGGCCCCCTGGGGCAACGGTCCGGACCATGCGCGTCCTATACGCCCGCCGCAGCGAATTTGCCAGACCCGCCGCATTTTGGCCCTTGACCCTCGGCCAGCATGCCCATAATCAGCAGCCCGTTGTGGGCCCGTAGCTCAGTTGGTAGAGCAACTGACTTTTAATCAGTGGGTCACAGGTTCGAATCCTGTCGGGCTCACCACTGAACCTCCCTGTCGCCGGTCAGCGAAATTGCGCACTTCGGTCACGAAGTGCTTCCGGAGCTGCTCTCCGATACCTGGGCAGATTTCCGGCTGTCTTGAGTTGCTCTCTGCGCCGGCTGATCGGTTTCGATGATGTTGAAGCAACTGCGGCGGGCGGTTGCCCGCCCTGGGCGGCGTGGGGCCGCTCGAATCGATGGCGCGACCATGCTCCGTATTCAGGATCTCGGGCGGGCCGAGGCGATGGATCGCCTCGTTCAGCACCTCGACGGCAAAGTCGGCTCCCCCCCGCCGCATCCGTGGCCAAGTGACGTCGGCACACCCGCTGCCCGGCAGCGCCTGCTTGCATGCGCGAGTGGGAGACCTGGCTGGGTCCGTCCACCCGCAGCCCGCCCAATAGATGGAGGGAGGTCTGTGCCCCTTCGCGGGCGTGCCGGTGTCGGGCCTCTGGTACCCCCTGGGGACATTGCGGCGCAATGCCCTGCCTGCTGCACGGATAGGCATGTTCGCATGCCCGCGAAGGGGGGCAGCGGATCGGCATCAGCCGCGTCAGGCGCAGGATGCGCTTGACCTTCATGGCGGGGCCCACGTTCTGAAGGTGCCAGGTCATCTGCCGGACGCCTTTCTCGGCGACGCTTGAACTACCGGCCGGGCTCCACGCAACGGGGTGTCCAGGAACTGCCTTGCACGGTTCACCATGCGATCCGTTTCCTGCCAATGGCCTGTCGATCAGCAAAATCAGGCCAGGATTCATCGCGACCTAGTCCTGGAGGGCGTAGCAGAAAGCCGACAGCGCGCGACTGAGTCCCCGTCGACTTCGGCAGGCTTCTTGCCGCCCCGCTCGAAGATGTCTGCCACCGCTTCCAGAAGCGCTTTCTTCCATTGGTGGAAGTCGCCTCTCGGCGATGATTTGAAACGCCTGCCGGTAACAGAAAGACGCCGAATGCGGCCGGCAATTCCTACACCGGGCGCTCGCCCTTCAAGGCCTCCAGCGCCAGGAGAGCCTTGAAGCCCTCGCATGGCTCCTGCGTTTCTTCATATCCCGATCTTCTCGTCCTTGGAGACCAGCAGACGTCAGATCGTGGTTTCCGTCACTGTCCGGTTCTTGGGGAGAAGCTCAAGCTGACGCAGATCCCTAAAGGCACATGGATCCTGGGCTTTCTAGGCCTGCTGATGGATGCGTCCTCCGAGATGATCCACGACCTTCTACCGCGGTTCCTGACCGCTGGCTTTGGCGTCGCGCTCTAACGCTCGGGTTGAACGAGGGTGCGGTCGGGGCGTTCGCGATGATCGTCGAAGTATCTTCCGGCGTACTCAGGGATTGGACAGGCAGGCGCAAGCCGCCGCACGTGCCGGGTTCTGCGCTTGGGACGGTGACGAAACCGGTCTTCGCGCTGACCGTCGGGCCGGATCTGATGCTCGCGGCGCGGGGGGCCGACCGAGTCGGCAAAGGCATCCGCAGTGTACTCCGCGATCCGCCAGTGTCCAATATGCCCCGCCGGCGAGCAGCGGGCCGCCTTCGGGCTGTGTCAATCACTGGATACAGTCGAAGCATCTCTGCGCCATTGATCGCGGTGGCCCTGATGCTCCTGTGGCCCAACGATTTCCGGGCGATCGTCTGGGTCACCCGCCTTCTGAAGCGGGATGATCCTTGGCGGGCGGATCTCCCTTGCCCGGATCAGCGAGGCAATTCTGGCCCTTCACGCACGGGACAGCGAGATCGCGCGTTTCTGATGCTTGGCCTTGGCGTGCTGAACCCGGCCGATCTTGCGCTGGCCCGTCCGGCGCATTGGGAGCGCTGCTTGCAGGAGTGGCATTGTGGGGATTTCACATGGGGATGACGCAATGCCTGCTTGCGATTCTGTTTGCAGCTACGGCGCCAGGGAACCTGCGCTGAACGTCTTTCGGGATATTGAACCTTGTCAGCGGGTTGCCACTTCTGTCGGCCAGCACCATTGCCCGATCGATCTGGTTGTTTGCGGGCGGCGAAGCGGCCCTTCTTGTCGGTGCCGCGATGACCTGACAGGCGCTGGCCGTAGTGGCCATGCCACCCGTTCGGTGCGCGACGCCCACGACACTGGCAGGCCTCTCCAGAAGCCTGTGGAGAAAGTCGACCATGGCGCAATCGAAAAGATCGATGACCGATGAATCAATCCGGCTCGCAAGGGTCGGGCATTTATCGTTTCAGGGAAACGGGTCGCGCTACTGGATGACGAATTCCGCATGCAGGGCGCCCGCGGCATTGATGCTTTTCAGGATGTCGATCATGTCATGCGGCGGTACGCCCAGGGCGTTCAGCCCTGCCACGACTTCGGAAAGCGAGGTGCCGCCCGAAATCTCGGCCAGCCCTGTGCCATCCTTCGAGATACTGGCCGCCGTACGCGGCACCACCACGGTTTCCCCTTCGGCAAAGGGATTTGGCTGAACCACCATCGGGCTTTCCTCGACCCGAAGGGTCAGGTTTCCCTGTGCCACGGCGACCCGGCTGATGCGCACATCCGCGCCCATCACGATGGTGCCTGACCGCTGATCGACGACCACCCGGGCGCGGGTTTCAGGCTGCACCAGGATCCCCTCGATCCGGCTGATCGCATGGGCGGGTGACCGCATTCCCATCCGGTCCAGTTCCAGCGCTACCGTGCCGGCATCCAGCATCGTGGCGACCCTGGCGCCGAAATTCTCGTTTATTGCGGCCTCGATGCGGGCCGCAGTTGTGAAATCTGCCGATTTCAGAGCCAACCGCAGCGTGCTGACCGAGGTGAAGTCGAACTCCACCTCACGTTCGATCCGCGCGCCAGAAGGGATGGTGCCCGCCGTGGGGACCCCCTGTACCACACGGCCCGCGTCGCCTTCGGCGCTGATGCCGCCGGCGATTATCGTGCCCTGCGCGACCGCATAGATCTGCCCGTCCGCCCCGTTCAACGGCGTCATGATCAGAGTGCCGCCGAGCAGGCTCTTGGCGTCGCCAATAGCCGAAACGGTCACGTCGATCCGTCCGCCCGCGCGACCGAACGGGGGCAGCGTCGAGGTGACGAAAACCGCCGCGACGTTCTTCGGCCGGTATTCCTCGCCCGAGACGTTTACGCCCAGCCGCTCCAGCATGTTGGCCATGATCTCTTCGGTGAAGGGCGCGTTGCGGATACCGTCGCCGGTACCGTTCAGGCCCACCACCAGGCCATAGCCGACCAGATCGTTGCCGCGCACGCCGTCGACCTCGACCAGATCCTTGAGGCGGATCTGTTCCGCCATCGCGGGCAGGGCAAGGCAAAGCAGAAGCAGGATCATGCGGATCATCTGAGGTACTCGGTCAGGGAAAGGCGCGAAAGTCGCGAGGTGATGAGGTAGAGCGATTGAAGTCGGGTCTGCAGATCTTCCAGCCGGGTTGCCGCGTCGTAGGGGTCGGCAGTCACGATCCCGGCCCGCGCGATGTTCAGCGCCGAAGCTTCGGCCGTGTTGCGGGTCGCGGCGGCGTCGATCTGCGCCTGCACCGAACCAACGCCCGCCATCAACTGCGACCGGGCTTCGCCCCCGGTCAGAAGGCCGTCTCCGGCATCCTTGGCCATGGCGGCGCGGGCGCCGTGCTGGCCTGCCAGAAGGCCCCGCCCCAACAGGGCCACACTGGCCAGGCCCTTCAGCGTGTCGCGGATCGCCGGGTCCAACGCGGTCACCGACAGATCGGCCCTTTCGCCTGGGCCGATCGGTACTTCGGCCCGTGGCACGCCGCCGGAATAAAGTGCCTCATAGCCCAGAGGATCCGCGAACCAGGCGTCGATCGCAGCCTTGGCATCGGTCATGGTCACGGCGCCGGCGGTGACCGTATCCAGCGCGGCAAGAAGGGTCTCGGCTTCGGGCAGGGGCGAGGTGTCCGCATTGACCCCTGAAAACACCGCACGCTCCGAAAACCGCGTATTCAGCGCCGCGACCGAGGTTTCGAACTGCCGTGCCGCATCTGTCGCCAGCGTTTCGATACCGGTTTCCGTCGCCATGCCGACGCTGCGCAGGATGTTGGTGCCCAGATCGGTCGCCGCATCGGCCACGACTTGCAAGGCGTTTTGCATCACATCGGTGAACAGCCCGGCCTCTGTGGTGTTCGAGGCAAAGCCGCGCAGCCGAGCCAGCGAGTGGTCGATGGCGGCCAGTGCCGAGAAATCCCCACCCACGGCCTGGGTAAGATCGGCGTGCCGGCCGGTCGTCAGCTCTGACCCGCGCAGCAACAACTCGGCCCGCAGCGAGGCCGACTGCCGGCTGAGCAACGTCGTCAGCGACTGGTCGCCGGTTCCCACGCGCCCGATCATCACAGACCCAGCAACGTTGAAAGCATGTCATCCACCGTCTGCATGACCTTGGCGTTGGCGGCATAGTTCTTCTCGATCACCAGAAGCGCCTGCAATTCCTGATCGGTGTCGACGCCGCCGGCCTTTTCCATCTCGTCCAGCGTGGCGAAACGGGCGGCGGTGAAGGCGTCCTCGACATCGGCATTCAGCCGGTCCGTCGAGATCGACGACAGAAGATCGGCCGTCAGGCCGGGCAGGCTGCGATTGGCGGCCGAGAAGGACGCAGAGGACAGCGGCCGCGCCGTGGTCAGTGCATCCGACAGCGTCACCAGCAACGCTGCGTTTCCGGTGGGCCCCGGAGTTGTGGCGCCGAGCCCGTCGCGCAACCGGTAGGCCGCGCCACCCTGCCAGGGATCCACCGCCGCGTTCAACGACAGACGCGACGACAGCCCGATCTCATCGGCCGGCAGGAAGGCACCACCGGCATCGGTGAAGAGCCCCGGATCCCCCAGCGCCAGCGTCGGGTCCAGCCCGGCTTCGCCGAAGCGGTCCACCAGGTCGCGGGCCATGGCGTCCAGCTTGGCCTGGCCGGTAACCGCCAGTTCGTCGCGCACGGCGAAAAGGCCGGCCAGCTCTCCGCCCAGGATGAAGCTAGTTTCCCCCGCCGTAGGCATCGGGCGACCGTTCAGCGTCAACCCCGAAAGACCACCGCTGGCTTGCGTCATCTCGGGCACCACGGTGTTGACGGCGGCAAAGTCGAAGACCGCCGCCTTGCCGTCAAGCAGCACCGCGCCACCGGTCGTCATCAGGGCGATCTGGTTATGGTCGCGAGCCACTTCGCGGACCGGGACAAGATGCGAGATGCGGTCGACGATCTGCTGGCGCTGGTCGAGGAGCGCGGACACGTCTTGCCCGGCACCGGAAAAGCTGCGGATCGTGGCGTTCAGGTCGTTCACCTGCTGCAATGCACCGTTCAGGTCGGCCACCGCCTTGCCGATCTTCTGATCTGTGCGGCCGCGTTCTTCCTGAACCGCGTCGCTGGCGCGGTTCAGGCTGGTCGCCAGCAGCCGCGCGGCATCAACGGCGGTGGTCAGCCGCGCTTCGGATTCCGGACGGCTGGCGGCATCGAGCAGGGTATTGTCCAGCGCTGCCACCCGTGCCGAGAGCGAAGCCTGATCCTCGGGCCGGCCAAAGATGGTTTCCAGCCGTTTCATGAAGTCGGCCCGGACGTTGCGATCGCCCGCGGCGGCCTGGGCGCCCCTGCGGTCGTTGATCAGGTACTGGTCGATCTGGCGCTGCACGCCACCAACCATCACGCCCTGCCCGCTGCCGCCCAGCACATGCGCCGAAAGCGAGACCGAGCGCCGCGCATAGCCCGGCGTCGAGGCATTCGCCACGTTGGACGAAACGATCTCGGCCTGACGCGAGGTGGCAGTCAACCCGGTCAGGGCGCTGGAAAGGGCGGAAGTAACGCTCATCTACCTGCCACCTATCGCTTGATGTTGGTGGTTTCCTGCAGCATCTCGTCCACCGTCTGAATCACCTTGGCGTTCGACGAATAGGCCCGTTGCGTCTGGATCAGCGAGGTCAGTTCCGCCGCCACGTCGGTGGTGGAGCCTTCGCGCGCATAGCCTTCGATCGACCCGGTCGGACCTGAGCCGGCATCCCACAGGAAGAACGACCCGGAATCGGGCGAAACCTGGTAGGTCTGGTTGCTTTTCGACAGCAGGCCGTTGGGGTTGGGCACATCCACCAGCGGAATCTGATAGAGCCGCCGGGTAAAGCCGGTGTCATAGGTTGCAGTGATGTAGCCGTTTTCATCCACCTCCACCGTGGTAAGGTTACCGACCGGAGAGCCGTTCTTGGTGATCGACACCGGGGCGAATCCGTCCGACAGCTGCGTCAGCCCGTTCGGATCGCCCAGCCGCCCGATGCCCACTGCGATCGGGCCGCCCGCCACCGTCAAGTCCAGCGCGCCGGTCCCCGGATCATAGGCCCCGCCCGACACCACTGTCACCGAGGCCAGCGTGCCGCCAGCCGCGCGGCTGTCGTCGAAGGTAAGCGTGTATTCTCCGATCACCGCGCCGCCGCTGGCGCTGTCGCGGATCTGCATCGTCCATTCGTTGGACGATCCGGTGCCCGGAACCGTGGGCGTGAAGGTCACATCCAGCGATTCAGACGTGCCGAGGTTGCCGAAATACTCCACCGACAAGGGCAGAACTGCGCCGGATGCACCGGCCTCCGTTCCGGTGGCGGGCAGGTTCACGCCCAGGTTCATCACGGTCGTCGGGTCACTTGCGGTCTGGTTGGAGTTGATGACAATCGGTTGCAATCCGCCGATCGTATCGCGCGGAAAAGTAGGAATAGTACCATCCGACGCCGCCGGCCAGCCCAGCAGGACCAGGCCCGAGTCGGTCTTCAGCACCCCATTCGAATCGGTGCGAAAAGAGCCGGTCGTGGTCATCATCAGCGGCGTCTCGCCGGAGGCATTGCCCAGTGACACCTCGGGCATCACCGGCAACATGCCGCGCCCCGATACCGCCAGATCCAGCGCGTTTGACGTGCCGACCAGGGCGCCCCGCTCTTCGATCAGGCGGAAGGACGACGCACGCACGCCGCCCGCCGAATAGACGCCCGAGCCGCGGGCATTGGTGATCACCATGTTGGAAAAATCGGCTGCGGCCCGCTTGTAGCCGTAGGTGCCAGAGTTGGCGATGTTGTCGGCAATGGTGGCAAGCCGGGTCGCATTCGCATTCAACCCGGCTACGCCCGCATTGAGGGACGAAGAAATGGTCATCGGAGCACCTTTCTGCTGCTTGATCCCGCTTCGGACCAAGCTGCACAAGGGACCTGAACATTCCCCTAACAGGTGCAATTTTATCTATTCGCTCAGCGATCGCGGCGTAGCAGGATGATCTCCAGCCGGTTGTTGCGCAGTGCCGCCGAATCCGCCGTGGCGGGCTTGCGGTCGGCAAAGCCCGAGATGCGCTGCACCCGCCCGGCGTCCAGGCCTGCGGCCTCAAGCAGCAGCCGCATCCTTTGCGCGCGTTCGGCCGAAAGCTCCCACACCGGATTGGTGCGCATCATCACCGGATAGCTGCGCAGGTGGCCGTTCACCGCGATCTCGTTGCCGGTTACGGTCAGCACCTCGGCCAGAAGATCGGCCAGCGCCAGCGTCACCGGGGTTGGCTCGGCCGTATCGTTGCTGAACAGCGGCGCCTCTTCCAGATCGTAGATCTCGATCACCAGTCCCTCGTCGGTGACCCGCGTGACGACATGGCGCAACAGCTGCTCCATCGTGCGGCTTTCGCCGCCGCGGTCCAGCAGGGCCTTTTCCACCTCGCGCATTTCGGCGGCACCTTCGTCGGCCAGCGTATCCGCTTCGGCCCCCGAAGAGGCGCCGGTCCGGTCCGAGGTGCCCCCGGTGCCTGATTTCACTCTGGTCTTCTCCGAAAACATCGAGTCGCCGCCAAAGGACCCGTCGCCCCCGCCAGAGATGCGGTTTACCGGGATCGTCGGATTGAAGTAGTCCGACAGACCCTTGCGCTGTTTTTCCGTTGTCGCGTTCAAAAGCCACATCAAGAGAAAGAAGGCCATCATCGCCGTCACGAAGTCGGCATAGGCCACCTTCCAGGCGCCGCCGTGGTGCCCACCACCACTGACAACCTTTTTCCGCTTGATGATGACTGGCGCGGCATTTGCTTGCCCTGCCATTCCCATCACCCATTTTCACACCCAAGGACGGTGATAGCGCGTCGCGGTGAATCCGGGCTTAAAGATTGGCATCTTAGGCAATAGTCGCGGCTTTGCCGCAATGGCCTTTTCCTTTGCGCGGAAGAAACTAGACTGTCCGGCGGGAGGAGGCACGCATGATATCCCTGACCATAAACGGCACCGACCATCAGCTGGACCTGCCCGCAGAGATGCCGCTCTTGTGGGCGCTGCGCGATGCGCTGGGCCTGACCGGAACCAAGTTCGGCTGCGGGGTCGCGGCTTGCGGGGCCTGCACCGTGCTGGTCGACGGGCAGGCCGTCCGGTCGTGCCAGACCGCGTTGGGCGATGTCTCCGGTCAGGTCACTACGATCGAGGGTCTTGGCCCCGCGCTTCATCCCGTCCAGCAGGCCTGGATCGCCCATCAGGTCGCGCAATGCGGCTACTGCCAGTCGGGCCAGATCATGCAGGCAGTGTCGCTTCTGTCGGAAAACCCGCGGCCCACCGACGATGAAATTGCCGCGGCAATGGATGGCAACCTGTGCCGCTGCGGCACCTATCCGCGCATCCTTGCCGCGATCCGTGCCGCCAGCACGGCGATGGAGGGCTGAATGGGCCGCCTGCGCACCATCGCCCGACGCAGTTTCCTGATCGGTTCTGCCGCCATTGTGGGTGGCGTCGCCTTCGGCTGGTATCAGTACCGCAAGGACCTGCCGAACCCGATAAAAGGGCAGGGGTTGGGCGTGTTGACGCCCTATGTCCTCATTGACTCGAACGGCGTTACCATCGTCACCCCGCGCGCCGAGATGGGGCAGGGCACCCACACCACCCTCGCTGCCCTTGTCGCCGAAGAGCTGGAGCTGGACTGGGATCAGGTCCGCGTGATGCACGGCCCACCGGCGCGGGCCTATTACAACGGTGCGCTGTTGCGCGAAGGCGTGCCTTTCGCGCCCACCGACCAGAGCTGGCTGGCCGAGAAAGCCCGCGACGCCACCGATATTCCGGCCCGATTCCTGGGTTTGCAACTGACCGGCGGGTCCACCGCCATCCCGGATGCCTATCACAAGATGCGTCTCGCCGGGGCGGCCGCACGGACCGCGCTGGTACTGGCCGCCAGCCGCCGCCTGGGCCAGCCCGTGTCTGACCTGACCGCGAAACACGGCGCCATCCAGTCGCTGAACGGCGACCGCCTGTCCTACGTCGAGTTGGCCGCCGGGCCGCCTCGGCCTCGCTGCCCGAACCCCCTGCGCTGAAGCCGCGGGACAAGTGGGTGCTGCTGGGCAAGGCGCTTGCGCGCACCGATGTGCCGGCGAAATCCACCGGCGCTGCCCGCTATGCCAGCGATATCCGCATGCCCGGCATGGTCTTTGCCACGATCCGCAAGAACCCATCGCCCGGCGCGGGCCTGACCGGCTTCGACGCGACTGCGGCCATGGCCATTGCCGGCGTCCTCGACGTGCTGGCACTCGATGGCGGCGTGGCGGCGGTCGCCACCTCAACCTGGGCCGCCTTGCAGGCGCTGGAGTCCACGACCTTCGACTGGGCCGCGCCGGAAACGCCGGTGACCGATGACTTGCTTGCCGCTGACCTGCGTGCCGCGCTGGAGGCCACACCAGATTCCACGCCAAAGGACGTCGGGAAGGCCGAGGCCGCCGATTTCACCGCCGACTACAGCGTTCCGCACCTTGCCCATGCCACGATGGAACCGATGAGCGCGGCCGCGTTGCTGCAAGACGGCCGCTTGCAGATCTGGGCCGGAACCCAGTTTCCCACCATGGCCCGGACCGTCGCCGCCACCGCCGCGGGCGTCGAGGAAGAGGCCGTGGATCTGAGGACCGAATTCATGGGCGGCGGCTTCGGGCGCCGTTCCGAGATGGACTTCATCCGCCAGGCCGCTTTGCTGGCCGGGGAAATTCCCGGCACTCCCGTTTCCCTACTGTGGAGCCGCGAGGAGGACACCGCTCAGGACATGTATCGCCCCGCCGCCATGGCCCGGGTCCGCGCCAGCCTTAAGGACGGGCTGGTCGATCATTTCGATCTTTCCACGGCTTCGGCCTCGATCATCGAATCGATGGCCGGGCGGCTGGGCTTTCCCGCCATGGGTTCCGATGCGACCATCGTGCAGGGCGCCGGCGAACAGCCCTATGGGTTTCCGAATTACCGTGTCACCGGGCATCGCGCCACGGGCCGGGTGCCGGTCGGCTTCTGGCGCTCGGTCGGGGCGTCGCAGAACAGGTTCTTCCACGACTGCGCGATGGACGAACTGGCGCATCTGGCGGGCGACGATCCGCTGCTGTTCCGGATGCGCCAGCTGACGCATGGCCCGTCGATCGCCGTGCTGGCCGAGGTGGCCGATCTGTCAGGCTGGACGCAAAGGACGCCGGGAAGGGCGAAGGGCGTGGCCTTCTCGATGTCCTTCGGCGTGCCGGTGGCCGAAGTGGTCGAGGTCGAGGATACACCCCAGGGCATCCGCCTGACCGGCGCCTGGATTGTCGCCGATGTCGGCATTGCCCTTGACCCAGGCATCATCGAGGCGCAACTGACCGGCGCCATGATCTACGGCCTTTCGGCCGCGATGACCGGCGAAGTCACCTTCGCGGACGGCGTGCCGCGGCAGGCGACCTTCTGGGATTTCGATCCCCTGCGCATGCGCCAATGCCCGCCGATCTTCGTGAAGGTGCTGGAAAGCGGCGACCCCATCCGCGGGGTGGGAGAACCCGGCACTCCGCCCGCCGCCCCCGCCCTTGCCAACGCCATCTTCGCCCTGACCGGAATGCGCCATCGCAGCCTGCCGCTGAACCGCTTGGTGACCTTCGTCTGAGGATGCTCCCAGTGGCTGTTCCGGCTCTTGTCTGACCGAAGGAAACGGACGTTTTCCTTTTGCATCCCGCCCGACGCAGCCACGTCGAAGCCTATGGTATTCCCCTTCGCCCGCCGGTTTTCATCTTGAACTGAGGGGGTGCCTTGAGCCCAGCCCGAACCTCTGCTCGCGCCGAAAGCTCGTTGTGCTACCAGGCCAGACAGTCTTGGACGACCCATCATCCCGTTTGCGGTATGACCACTTCCGGAGCTTCCGAACCGCGATGAATCCGGGCTGTTTCCGGATATCCAGATGCCTGCCGGCGGTCGGCTGCGCGACAGCCAGCGCCTTGGCGATCACTGATTGCCAATGTGCCTCTGCGGCTTGGCCAGAAGTCGCATGATCGACAGACGGACCTCGCTGGCCAGCACCTTGATCTGTGTTGCTCGATCCATGTTTGCATCACATCGCTAGGTAGCTGATTGACAGCATGAGTCGCAGAAATGCTGGAACGGTTCCGTCGCGAAATCCGTATCGAGCTGCGACTCTCGTAGGGTCAGTAACTTGATCAGGCCGCCAAATCCGCGCACAGCCGGAACGGAATGGGTCGGACGTCAGTTGCCCCTTGAGGATCGTATTCGCGACCTCGATCCCTCGCCGGTTCGTTCGACCCAGTGGCAAGCCCGGCCCGTCGCCCCGGATGCAAGCGCCGCAACTGCAGCTCGAGGCGCCGTATCGGCGCAGCCAGTCGCTGGAGGAACACCTCGGCTCCTACTACCGCAACCTTTATTCATTCAGGAGCAAAGGGTTGATCAAACGATCCCTGGTCGTGGTGCAGGCGGATTCCGGTCGATACGACTGGACGGACTTCGAGGTTCCGCGCCACCCAGACACCGGCAAATCCATCGGCATGAACAAGTAGGAGCGGGCGTTGTTCTATCTGGCCGGCCGGATTTACGTCTTCGAATGCGAAACGGTGGCTTCGAAGTCCATCACGCAGCCTTGCCTCCATCCCAGCCACAAGCACCGGCTGTTGCGGTTGATGGGCATCCAGACGGACGGGCAGACGCCGCAGGGGTGCAAGCCCGGACCTCCGGATTTGCGCTGAATCTTCGGGGTGAGGACGTGGACCTGCGCAAGGCGATGTCGGGGATTGGCCGGGTTCACCCCGATTCCGGACGCGATTCAATCGGATATCCTTGATCTGGTCGCCATTGGCGTCGCACTTGGCGCCTTTGTGCTGGAGGCAAGCGAACCTTGGGCCGTGCAGAGAAACGGCGCGCAAGGAGGCGCGCGCCGTCTGGGATGACAGCGAAACACCTTGGCCACGGCCTTTCTTGCGGCGTCGAACGACCACATCCGGATTCGTCGCGCGTCAGGCACAGCGGCGGTGCAAAGCCGAGGATGTCGCCTTGTGGCATGGCACGGGCGATCACACCCTCTGCCAGCAGCGCCGCCGCCACCGCGGGGCCGATCTTGCGCGCCGGATCGAAGAAGCGGCGGTCGTCGCGGTCTTCGACAAATTCAATCGCCGCCATCAAGCCATCGCCGCGCACTTCACCGACATTTGCGTGATCGCCCAAAGCTTCCACCAGTCCCGCGCGGAAATAGGCCCCGGTTTCGCGGGCGTTCTGCACCAGCTTCAGCTCGTCAATCAGCTTCAGGTTCGCCACCCCCGCCGCCGCACAGATCGGATGCGCCGAATAAGTCCAGCCGTGACCGATCGGCCCCAACTGGTCCGATCCTTGCACCAGCACCTGCCACATGCGGTCCGACACGATCGAACCTGACAGCGGCGCATAGGCCGAGGTCAGGCCCTTGGCGATGGTGATCAGATCCGGTTCCATCCCGTAGTGATCCGAACCGAACATGGTGCCAAGGCGACCGAAACCGGTGACGACCTCATCCGCGACCAGAAGGATATCGTACTTCTTCAGCACATCCTGGATAGCCGCCCAATAGCCGCGCGGCGGCGGCACAAGGCCACCGGTGCCCA
Organism: Rhodobacter sp.; assembly: GCA_016704435.1. Taxonomy (GTDB): domain Bacteria; phylum Pseudomonadota; class Alphaproteobacteria; order Rhodobacterales; family Rhodobacteraceae; genus Pseudogemmobacter. The sequence goes on from JADJAB010000022.1 coordinate 51,591, forward strand.
GGATCGGCTCGCCTATGAAGGCCGCAATGGTATCGGGGCCTTCGGCAAGGATCATTTCCTCCAGCTTGACCGCGCAATCGGCACTGAACTGTTCCTCGGTCATGCTGCGGTCTTCGCGACGGAAGAAGTAGGGCGCCTCGGTGTGCAGGATCGGCGCGCGCGGCAGATCGAAGTTGGCATGAAACAGCGCCAGGCCGGTCAGGCTGCCGGTCATCACGCCCGACCCGTGATAGCCGCGCCAGCGCGAGATTATCTTCTTTCTCTCGGTGCGACCAAGGATGTTGTTGTAATACCAGATCAACTTGATGTTGGTTTCATTGGCATCGGACCCGGACTGGCCGAAATAGACCCGGCTCATGTTCTTCGGCGCGCGCTCGATGATCATGCGGGCCAGGGTGATCGAAGCTTCGGTCCCGTGGCCGACATAGGCATGGTAATAGGCCAGCTCATGTGCCTGCTTGGCGATGGCCTCGGCGATCTC
>JADJAB010000023.1 GCA_016704435.1 Rhodobacter sp.
ACATCGACGCCCAAAAGCGCAAGACGCCGCCTCACGCCTAAGCTCTGCCGCGCTCTGCGCCATTCGCCGCGCAAGCCGTCGCCGTCGTCCTGCATCGCGCCGCATCGGTCGCGGTCAAGCATCAGTCAAACTGACGGTTGCGCGCCGTCAACGGCTTGATGGTGCAGTGGTTCCACCTTGATTGATCATCAGTTTGGGGCGCTCCACCTTCGATCTCGGTCGGATCGTCGAAAGTGAGGTTGTAAGATGTAAGGGACTGACAACCTTAGGAGAAGTCCTTTGAACCTCACAACCCACGACCACGGCGATACCTGCATCGTCGAGACGGAAGTCGGCCAACTTCGGGTCCCGGTCCCGCAAGAGTCCCTGATCGCCGCCTTTCGCGCCGTCTTCGACGCCGCCCCTGGATCGACCCACGAGATCAATGAACTCGTCACAGTCGCGCGGACGACCGACTCCATCGATTCTGACCAAGTCGGGCCGCATCGAGATTCCGCGCCCCTATGTCGAGGAGGGTCGAATGAGAAAGCCGAAAGTCATCGACGGCTGCAAAGTCGCCTTCGACCGCATGACGGCTCAAGGCCTCGACGTTCGCAACGTGTCGCTGCGCAAGGACGGTGCCTTCCTCGTCTCCTGGAACCGCCCGCCCACCGAAGCCGAACGCGCTCTGGCGAACTCCTTGCTTCCGGGGGCGCTGCACGATGCTTGACGCCGCAACACTCGTGGATGTTCGGCGTACTGACTGCGCCATCACCTTTTCTGGTCAGATCAACCGACTGGCTACCAGCGCAAGGTGGCCGAGGAAGCCAATCCCTCGCACGGCCTGCGCGTCGGCCATTCCTGGCCGGGACCGCGCGACGAAGGCGCTCCTGGCGCATACCGGATCACCGGGGGCAGGCCGTTTTGACGAAGCGCGCTGTCAAGACCTTCGAGGAACGCCCCCTCGACCATATCATCGAAAGCGAGACGGTGGACTATGACAACCGCTCCTTCGCTTTCTCTGTCTTCGGCCACGAAGACCCCAGATCGTCACCGTGATTATCGGGAAGGAGCAACGCACCCTGTCCCGTGACGCCCACACCGAAGGCCTCGCCCGCCTGCTCGACGCCATCAAGCGCGTGCCGCCCGCACGCTGAAAGGACCGAAGATGAAACACGAACCCCTATGCCGACTTCTGGCTCGCCAACACCCACGCCCGGACGGTCGAACCTGGCGAGGAGGCGTTGATCTTCTCCTCCGGCGAGGACGCCCTGACCCCTTGGGCGACTGACGACGGCACGCTGCTCCTCGTTTACACATCGACCCGGAACGAACTCGTCGCCCTGCACAATGCCTCCGTGGGCGGTGCGGATGCCCTGCGCGCCTGCGATCTGCCCGGCTGGCCGTGGCGCATCCTGCTCGACGATCTGCCGCCCGCAGCATCTGCCAACCGCGCGCCGTTCACGTTCCCGGTCAAGCAGCAATCAGGACGAAGCCGCCTGACGGCATAACCGAGTTATAGGAGGGGCAAACCGCCATGATGAACAATCACTTGGACCTTCGATCTCGGTCGCGTTCCGCGTCGATGCTTGCGATGATCAAGGCGAGCGGTTTTGCTCTCTCCTCCTTGGTTGCAGTCAGTCAGGCGGGTCTCTGGAAACGGAGGCCCGTCTGATGCCGTATGCCTCGGGCCGCAAGACGGGCAAGCCCCGCAAGTCGAAGGACGAGTTGTCCGAACGCATGGACGCCAAGCTGCGCGAACTGCGCCTGCACGCGGGCAACGAAGAATTCGACCCCAACGTGGTGCTCATGGCGATCATCGGCGCGGAGGCCTACGACAAAGGCGATACTGTCGTGGCGCTGGCCGCGATGAAGGAAGTCGCCCAGTATGTCCGACCCAAGCTGTCGTCCGTGAACTTCGAGGGCAAGGTCGAGATCGAAGCGGTCGACTCCCGGATCAAGACAATCGAGATGGCCCGCCGCATGGGCGTTCCAGTCGATGCGATGATCAGCAGCGCGAAAGAGCGCGGCATGACGATTGCGCAGGCCTGGAAGCCGTGGACAACATCGCCATCCCCTCCCTGACGGTCGAATGAACGCGGACTGGACGCAGCCCTCGCGCTCGCGATGATGGTGGCACTCGTCTGCATCGCGCTGCGGTAAGCGCCCCAGCCAGCTAAGCGAGCGCCGGGCGTCTCTGGGTTTTGTCCCTACCGTCGCCCCCGAACACCCCAAACCCCATTGGCTGACGCGCTCTGCGAAGGTCGGCCCTGATCGTCGCGGCAAGTGATCATCCATCAAGGCGGTTCGCGTACGATTGCCGATGGTTGCGCAGCACGAGCGCCACAAGATTGATGGCGTCTTGACCGCAACACCTCATTTTCCCGCCGTTGCCAGTCCTGGACCTCAAACACCGGATGGTCGTCCCGGGCTGTCTCGCCGCATCGTCCACGCCAGCCCAAGCACCGCTCAAGGACAGGTCTGGGCTTGGGTTTGCGGTTGCTCCTTCCTGCGACGAGCCGGGCCTGTCCGCCCAACCAGAGGAACGAAGAATGCCCGAACCGCTCTACATCGCCAAATCCGAAGCCGACCGAGACTCCGACCTGTTCAAGCGGACGGTCGCGAAGGCCAATGAGTTGGGCGTGGACCTTGTCCACGTCAAACCCGAAGACACGATCCTGACCCGTGATCAGGCGCGCGACCGCCAAACCTACCTGAAAGCGCGCAAGATGGCCGAAGCCATCGGCCAGACCGTGCAGGTCGTTGACAACCCGACCGACGACGGCGCGCAGAAGCAGGTGATCCAGGCGACGCACCACCTGACCGACGATGCGCTCTATATCCGGGCGGGTGCTGTCGATCCGCGCACCTACCAGCGCCTGACGACGCAGGCCCGCGCCGAGATGAAACGGATCGTGCCCGTCAGCACGGGATGAGGTATCGGACGACATTGGCGCGGCACTGACGGCCTGACACCGTGTCGGTGAACCGCTTCTCGACCAACAAGAGCGACCACGCGCAGCAACACATGTGGGCTGCCGTGGTGTTGATAACCATCAACGACGCTTTCACCGCGATGCGGGACCGGACGGAACTCGACCGGGCGGAGGCCCTGCGTTTTGCTCGCGCCTCATGGGGCACGGGCAAAGTCGGGAACATGTCTGCTCATGTGCAGGTGCAGAACCCGACCGTCTGCACACACGGGCGCTCGAAGTCATGGCCGGAAAGGTGGTATTCGGCACACAAAGGAAGTGCAGGCATCGCGCGACCTTTGGGCCGCCATGAACGCGCCGCGCGAAAGCCGCAGCCAACCGAGGAAGCCAGGATCACCCCTGCACCCGACGCGGGGCAATCCCCTCCCTCCATCGTCGATACCTTTGGCGTCTTACGACGTGCGCGGCGACACCACACTGGTTTGCCCCGAACTCCGCCCGCTGACGGGACCGTCCCTGCACCGCGTGAAAACTCCCAGCAAGGACGAGTCCTGAAAGCCCTGACGATGCAACGGGGCGGCACGCTCAACAGCCTCCGCAAGGCTTACGCGAAGTGGGAGCAGGTCGCGGTCGAGTTGTGCCGCCGCCTCGACCTGGAACTGATCTACCGTCACGATGGACACGAGGTCGATGGCATCGTTGATGCCAACACCAAAGGTCTTCGTCAGACGGCGGCACCTTTCACCCGCTGCATGATCTCGTCTGCGACCGCCTGAACGGCGTTCCGCACGTCGGGAGTGACGACGTAGGAGTCGGTCATGTTCCCGGCAGCGTGACCCATCTGCGCCGCGCGCTGGGCGTGCGGGATGCCGATCTCGGTCGCGATGGAATCCCATTCGTTGCGCGTGTCCTTCGGACGCCATTTCTGGGCCTTGTAGGTCAGGGTCGGCAGGGACAAGAGGTGCCCCTTCGACGAGTGCGACGGGAAGACCCAGAACCCGCCCGACTTGATCTCGTGCAGGCGCTTCAACTGACGCACCGTCCATGTCGAGATTGCCACGTCGCGCGGCAGACCCCGCTTCGGGTCGCGGACGTGAATCTTGGCACCTTCGAGGTCAACGTCCTGCCACCGGAGCGAAAGCACCTCGCCCTTGCGCAGGCCTGTTAGCAGCAGAACTGAGCGCGCTCTTGGGATGAGATCGTCGATCCGATCAACCTCGCGCCACCAGTGGAACACGTCCGCCCGATCCGCACGGATTGCGGATCACCGTTGACCAACCTTTCGGGAGGAGGTCGTCGGAACCCGCGTGATCACCTGCGCCGTTGGGCTATCGTGCATCACAGCCGAGACAACGCGCATCAGCGCCTTCGCCGTCACGATACTCGAACGAGACAGCCGCCTCCAAGTCGTCAGCACGTCCTGCGGGGTGATCTCGACGGTCGCGCGCTCGAACCAGTCGGGGACATGGACCTTCAAGGTGCGCTCATACTCAGTCAGGGTCGAGGACTTTGCCTTTGACCCAAAGTGACGGTACTCGTGCCACGTCTGGGCGAACATCTCCACCTGCCCCGGCTGCGGGCGCGGATCATCGCGCGACACGCGCGCCTTGCGCTCGACCTTCTCCTGGAACCTGATCGCTCGAAGTGCCGTCCGCGCCTCCTGAGACATGGCCGTGCGGGCGTCGTCGTCCCGGGACCATTGCTTCGTCCTCAGGTCAGCGCCTGCGCGGATTTTCAGGCAGCAGGACGTTGCGCGCGGTCACGAGCGACGTTGACGCTGCACAGGTCTGATCGACCGATCTTCACGCGCAGGAAACGACCCTGCGTCTCGCTCGCGGCATAGAAGGTGCGCGTCCGCTTGCCCACGGCAAGGTTGAAGCCTGCAAGCTCCGTGTCGTGGTGCCAGATCGTCGCGTCAGAGAAGGGCAGACCGTCCACATAGGCCTGCGTGATCTTCGCATGGGGCATAGTTCACTCCGTCGTCAGTTTGATGGCGCTTTGACCGCCACTTCGCCACCAACGTCGGGTGAAAACGGGCCTTTCTACAACCGGACAACCGAGGTAACTCGTTGATTTAGCAGGTGGACATCCGTCCACAGGTGTCTGCATGTCAGGGTTGTCAGGAATTACAAATCAGATGCTCTACCAGCTGAGCTATAGGGGCACGCGCATTCCATAGCGCCAATCGGCCGGCGCGTGCAAGCGTTCAGGCCCTGGGGGGCCTGCCGGTCCGTGCGGCTTCGCTACGGGCCATCACCGCCACGGCGACCAGCCCGACGGCCATCACCAGAAGCGCGGCGGGGGCGGCTTCTGACAGTCGCTCCAGCGAGGCCAGCTCGAAGGTGCGGGTGGACAGGGTGTTGTAGTTGAACGGGCGCAAAAGCAGCGTCGCGGGCAGTTCCTTGACGCAATCGACAAAGACCACCAGCACCGCCGTCAGCACCGAGCCGCGCATCATCGGCAGATAGACCGCCGTCAATGTCCCCCCGGCACTGCGGCCAAGCGAACGTGCGGCCATCGGCAGCGACGGCGAGACGGCAAAGGCGGTGCCGGTGATCAGAAGGCCGGGGTCATGGCCGGTCAGCGCCAGCACCGCATCGGCCAGCCGGTGGTCAAGGGCTGCCAGCGGGAGCAACAGGCCCACCGCCAGCACCGCGCCGGGCGTGGCATAGCCCAGCGTGGTCAGGGGCAGCACCCAGCGCGCCGCCCCCCGCCCCGCCAGCCGCATGCCGTAGACCAGGAACACCGCCGCCGCCACGGTCGCCAGCGAGGCCAGCCCCGCCACCACCAGTGTGTTGCGCAAGGCCGCCAGCAGGCCGGGCGCCAGCCATTGCGCCGGCGCCCCCGCCGAATGCACCCCCATCACCACCACCGGCAGCACGAAACCGGCCAGCACCGGTGCGGCACAGGCGGCAAAGGCCAGCGCGGCCGCGGGGCCGGTCAGCCGCAACCGCTCGACCGGGCGCTGCGCGCGGGTGGGCGCGTGGAACCGCGCGCCGCGGCGCGAGATCCGCTCCAGCGCGACCAGAAGGAGGCGTCAGGATCACCCCGGCAATCTGTGCAGCACCACCCGCATTGCCGCCATCGAGCCAGGTGGTGAAGATGCCGGTGGTCAGCGTCTGCACGCCAAAGTGATGCACCGTGCCGTAATCGGCCACCGTTTCCATCAGCGCCAGCGCCACGCCGGCGGCAATGGCGGGCCGGGCCAGCGGCAGACCGACGCGGCGGAACAGGCCCCATGGCCCCTGGCCCAGCGCACGCGCGACTTCGTAGGTGGCGCCGGATTGCTCGGCAAAGGCGGCGCGGGCCAGGATGTAGACGTAGGGATACATCGCGGCCGAGATCACCAGAACGGCGGCCCAGAGCGAGCGGATTTCCGGAAACCGGTAGTCGCGCGCCGATTGCCAGCCGAAGGCCGCTCGCAAGGCCGATTGCACCGGCCCGGCATAGTCCATCACGTCGACCAGCGCATAGGCCCCGACATAGGCCGGGATCGCCAGCGGAAACATCAGTGCCGGCACCAGCCAGCGGCGGCCGGGGAAGTCATACATCCCGACGATCCAGGCAGCACCGGTGCCGATCGCTGCCGTCAGCACCGCGACCCCCGCCATCAGCAGCAGCGTGGTCTTCACATAGCGCGGCAGCACGGTGGCGGCCAGATGCGGCCAGATGTTCTCGGTCGGGTGAAAGGCGATCCACAGCACCGAGACCACCGGCGCCAGCACCAGTGCCGCGATCACCAGCGCTGCAAGCGTCCAGCCATCGGGCCGGAGCAGCCGCCAGCGGCGGGTTTGACGAGCGTGAACTTGAGCGTTTTGGTCAGTCATCGTCCCGCAGGGCTACAGGAAAGCGGTTTATCTGTAAAGAAACCGCCCCTATAGTCGCGCCGAAAGGCCGCAAGCCGCAGCCGGCACCGAGCAGAAGAAGAACAGATGCGCATCGTCTACCACCTGGGCGCCCATTGCACCGATGACGAACGTCTGGTGCGCTGCCTTCTGAAGAACCGTGCCGTGCTGGCCGACGAAGGCATCGTCGTGCCCTCGCCCACCCGCTACCGCAAGCTTCTGCGCGACACGGCGGTGCAACTGAAGGGGGCGACCGCCAATATCGAGACCCAGGCGCTGGTGCTGGAAGAGATCATGGACGAGGATGTGGCCGAGCGGCTGATCCTGTCATGGGACAGTTTCCTGTCGTTCCCGCAATGGGTGCTGCGCGGCACGATGTATGCCTTTGCCGGCGAGCGGATCCGCGCCTTCACCCAGATCTTTCCGCAGATCGAGGCCGAGTTCCACCTGGCGATCCGCAACCCCGCCACCTTCCTGCCGGCACTTTACGACAAACAGAAGGGCAAGAGTCACGACGAGTTCCTGGAGAACACCGATCCGATGACCCTGCGCTGGTCTGACGTGATCACCCAGATCGTGACCCAGAACCCCGGCGTGCCGCTGGTGATCTGGGCCGACGAGGATACGCCGCTGATCTGGCCCGAGGTGTTGCAGGCGGTGTCTGGCCATGCCGACGGCACAAGGCTGGAGGACACCGACGAATTGCTGGCCGGGATCATGTCGCCAGACGGGCTGGTCCGGATGCGCAACTACCTGGCCACCCATCCGCCGCAATCGATTCTGCAGCGGCGGCGGATCGTCTCGGCATTCCTTGACAAGTTCGCCCTGCCCGACCGCGTCGAGATGGAATTCGAGATGCCGGGCTGGACGCCCGACATGGTCGCCGCGATGTCCGAGGCCTACCGCGAGGATATCGAACGGATCAAGGCAATCGAGGGGATCAGCTTCATCTCGGCCTGAGAGGCGTTGCGCGCAAAGGCGCTCAACTCATCCCCAGCGCGGACTTGTACAGCTCCAGCACCGCCTCTTCCTCGGCGATCTCGTCGGGCTTGCGCTTGCGCAGCGCGATGACCTTGCGCATCACCCTGGTGTCGTAGCCGCGGCCCTTGGCTTCGGCCATCAGCTCTTTTTGCTGCTCGGCCACGTCCTTTTTCTCGGAGTCCAGTTGCTCGAAACGCTCGATGAACTGGCGCAATTCGTCTGCGGTGACGGTGTAGGGATCGTTCGCGTCGGCCATGGCTTCCTCGCTCGGGCGGTTCGGGTCAGGGGTCGAAGTCCGGGTGATAGCCTGCCGGTGCGGGCGGATTCAAGGCCAGACTTGCCCGCCCCGCTCGCGAATTCGCAGCTTGCGCGGAACCCCGCGACCCGATAGCGAAAGAGCGGAAGTGCCGCAATGGGAGCCCGCGATGCAGGCCATGATCTGGGCCGGAGCCCTGGTGTCGCTTGTCGGTGTGGCCGGTCTGGTCTATTGCGTCCTGCGCGCCCTTCGGGCCCGGCGCGCCGGCCTGCAGGACGAAGCGATGCGGGCCGAACTGCAGCGCGTCGTCGTCATCAACATGGGCGCGCTGGCGGTTTCGGCACTGGGGTTGATGCTGGTGGTGCTGGGCATCTTCCTCGGCTGAAAGCGCGCCCCTTCGCGTGGCCTAGCCCTCCAGATCGGACAGCTGCTTTCCGTCGGCGATCAGCCGGTCGATCAGCGGGTGCGGCGCCCACAGGGCCTGGTCCTCGACCGCCCATTGCCGCAGGTCACGCCGCAGCACCAGCAGCCCGCGCCCCGCGGCATGATGCATCGGCCCGCCGCGCCAGCGCGGAAAGCCGTGGCCCGCGACCAGCACCAGGTCGATGTCGGACGGCCGCAGCGCCACCCGCGCGTCCAGCATCCGCAAGCCCTCGTTCGCCATCGCACCCTGCCAGCGCCGCAGCACTTCGTCCTCGGCCATCTGGCGCATCGGCGCGGGGCTGTCCGGGTCGGCCAGATCGGGCATCGGGTTGCCGAAACCGTCCAGCGCCTGCACCAGCACCCGCCGCGGCACGCCGAGCGCCATCAGCCGCGCCAGCGCCGCCCGCCCGGCGCCCGCGACCCGGCGGCCCAGCACCGGCATCTTGCCGGTCAGCACCGGCGGCAGGCCAAGGCGCCGCAATGCCTGCACCGCCACCGCAACATGGTCAGGCGCGGCCCCTGCCGGCAGCGCAAGTTCCACCATCCGGGCCGAGGGCGCCAGCGCCAGTCCCATCGCCCCTTCTGCACCGCCCAGCACCAGTTGCGGCACCTGCGGCGCGCGTCGGGTCAGCGCGGCCATCGCATCGTCGCGGGCGGCATGGACGATCAGGTCCGCCCCGGCCAGCGCCAGCGGGTCGGCCGACGCGGTCAGCCGGGCGCGGTCGGCGTCGTGCTGCATCGGCGTCAGTCGCCCGGCGCGCAGCTCGGCCTCCTGCCGGTCGGCCAGCCAGCCGACCGTGGCAGCCCGGCGCGCCTCGTCCGGATCGGCCCAGATCACCTTCAGCCCATGGCCCAGCGCCACCAGCGCCAGCGCCGCCATCTGCGGCGCCCCACCACAAAACCCCAGCGCCGCCACCGCCTTCGGCCGCACCCGCGCCACCTCGGGCGGCAGCGCCGCCGCCCGCCGCTCGGCCAGGGCGGCGGCGGCAAGGCCCTGCGCCTCGGCGCTGTCTTCCAGATCCTCGCGCGCCACGGCCTCCATCGCCAGACCGTTCTCGAACGGCAGCATCAGCGCCGCCTCGACGCAATCGACCAGCCGCCGGGGCGCGGGCAACACGCCGCGCGCCACCGCCTGCCGCGCCGCCGCCACTTCGGCCAGAAAGCGCGGCACATCGGCCAGCCCGTCGCCGCGCGACCGCACCGGCCGCGGTCCCGGCATCGCCGCCGCTTGGGCCACCGCGGCGGCCAGCAGATCGCCTTCGCGATCACTCTCGACCAGGTGGTCGATCATGCCTGCCGCCAGCGCCTCGGCCGCCGCCACCGGGCGCGCGTGCAAAAGGATGTCCAGCGCCTCTTTCGCGCCGACCAGCCGGGGCAGGCGCTGCGTCGTGCCGGCCTCGGGCACCAGACCCAGACCGACTTCGGGCAGCACGACCCGCGCGCCCTGATCGGCCACCCGCGCATGGGCGGCCAGCGCCAGTTCGGCGCCGGGGCCGACGGTGATGCCGTGCAAGGCCACCACGACGGGCAGCGCCAGATCCTCGACCTCGTGGCACAGTTCGGCCAGCGTCGGGCGCCCCCTGGGCGTATCGACCGACGAGGCGGCCGAGAAATTGCGCCCCGCCCCGGCCAGAACCACCGCGCGCACAGCCGACGTGCGCGCCGCTTCCAGCGCCAGCATCAGCGCGCCGCGCAGGGCCGGCGTCAGGGCATTCAACGGCGGATGGTCGATGGTGACGACCAGCACCCCGTTCGCCTGCAGGTCCGTGCGGACCCCGTCTGCGGCTGCAACCATGCCTGCCCCCCCTTATGCGCGCAAGCTTAACCCGCAAGGCCAAGGCCTTGGCAAGCCCCTGCAGCCACCGGGAGGGACAAAGCAGCCGATCCGACCGCCGGACCTAGACCGGCATGTTGTCGAACAGCGCCTCTACCTCGGCGTCGGTGGTGCGCTCACGCGCCTCTTCGGCCCTGGCATTCCCGGCCCGAAGATGCGGCATGGCGCCCGGCATCAGCGCCGTAAGCGCCTTCATCTCGGCCAACAGCAACGCCAGCGTCGCTTCTTGCCCGGCCGCCGCCAGATCGGCGGCATCGCCCGCAAGCCGGGCGGCCTGCCTGAGATCCTTCTCCATGGTCATGTACCCCCCTTTCCCGCAATCTTGCCGGCACAGTCGCGGCAGAACGGCGTGAACGGCACGGCGTCCAGCCGCGCCTCGGCGATATCGGCGCCGCATCGGGTGCAGGCACCATATTCGCCGTCGCCAATCCGGGCGAGTGCCGCCTCGATCATGCGGATTTCATGCTGGCCGGAAAGGCCGGTTGCCTCCAGCACCTCGTCGCCTTCACGCTCCACAGCCAGTTCTTCCCAGTCCTGCTCGGTATGCGAATCAAGTTCTTCCTCGATCGCCTGAAGACGCGATTGCAGATCGGCGAGCCGGGCCTCGAGAAGAGCCTTGCGGGCAGCAACGGGTTTTCCTGACGACGGGGCCATGGGCATTCCTCTTTCCTACCAGTCCGGCCATTCTTGCACCCCGCCGCGGCCGGCGCCTTGACGCAGGTCAAGACTTCGACCCGACAGCACTGCGGACCTTTCGCCTTGCCGCCGCCGCCGCTAAGGTCGCGCCGACTGGACCCAACCGAACAGGACCGCGCCATGGATATCAGGCCGCTGACGCCCGACTATGCCGTTTCGCCGCAGATCGGCCTTGAAGACCTTGCCGCGATCCGCGCGGCGGGCTTTGCGATGGTGATCGACAACCGCCCGGACGCCGAAATCCCGGCCGAGCTGCATACCGACGGGATGCGCCGCGCGGCCCTTGCGGCGGGGCTGGAGTTCGTGGCCAACCCGGTGATCGGCGGCGCGCTGACGATGCAGAACGTGGCGGCCCAGGCCGAGGCGATGGCGCAGGCGGGCGGTCCGGTCTTTGCCTATTGCGCCTCGGGCAACCGCTGTTCCATCGTCTGGGCGCTGACCCAGGCCGGCCGGCGCCCGGTGGACCAGCTGATCGCGACTGCCGCCCGCCACGGCTACAATCTGGAGCATCTGCGCCCGCAGATCGAGATGCTGGCGGCCCGCAAGGATTGACCCGCCGGGTGCGCCGCGATCCCGCGGGCCAGCCTCAGCCGGTGGCCAGAAGGCCGCCGCCAAGATCCAGCGGGGCGGCGAAGCCGGCAAAGGGATCCTCCGCGCCGGCAACCGCTGCCGGTCCAAGCAAGGCCGGCGGCAAGCCGGCCTGCGACGGAAAGCCCGTGTCGGGCGCCCCGGCCCCGCCTGCCGCCGGGCCCGGCGCATCGGGCACAGCCGCCGAACCCGACTCTGCCGCGCCGCCGTGCCCGCCCGCGGCCGGCCGCGACAGGCGCAGCGCACGCATGCCCTTTTGCTGGCCCAGCCGCGCGCAGGCCAACTGCCGGCCATCGACACTTTCGAGGCTGATCCGGTCCAGCGCGGCATTCTGCAACGGCAGCACCTGACCCACCTGCAGCGCCATCACCGCACCCAGCGGCTGCGTCAGCCGTGCGATCACCGCCTCAAGCGTGCAGCCGGCGGCCATCACCGCCTCGCTCAGGGCGGTGGAAAAGCCGGGGGCGGCGGCGGGCGCACGGTCGCGGCCCGGTTTCGGCTGCGGACGCTGGCCGCGGCCTTCCGCCGGAAGCGCCAGGATCAGCCCGCCCGAGCGCGCGCCAGAGGCCATCGACAAGTCGGCCGAAAGCACGCGGTAGGGCTGGTCTTCCAAAAGCAGCCCCAGGGGCCGCGGGTCTTCCAGGAACGAGGCGTAGCGAAAGCCGCCGGCCCAGACCAGATCGGCCTCTTCGGCCAGCACGACTTCCAGCTCTTCCAGCGCGCGGTCGATCACGCCCGCCACCATGGCGGCATCGGTGCGTGTCGGGCGGCGGGTCAGCGTCGGCGCGGCGGACACCCGCGCGGTGGTCTGCATCTCGATCAGGGCGCCCATCACCTCGGGCGACATCACCATCAGCCCCAGGCCCCCCTGCGGCCCGTCCAGAAGCACCATGAGCGCGCGGTCGGGTGGCAGTTCCAGAAGCTCGGCCAGGCTGCGGCGGTGCAGCGTCATCGCGGCCACCTCGACCAGAAGGCCGGTGCCATCGCGCGCCGCACGCGCGAAGGCCAGCCGCCAGCCTTGGTCGGCACCGGGGCCGCCATCGGACCCTGCCGCGGCCGCGCGGGCCACCTTGCGCCGGATGATGTCGTTCATGCCTCACCTGGATCGCCGGTCGGACGGCCCCGCAGGACCGCCCCTGTGGCCACCAGCCTAGACCGATCGTCCTTGCCAAAGCGTTAAGCCGCCTTCGCCTCCAGCCGCAAGGGCAGGCTGACCCGGAACGCCGCCCCGCCCTGCCCCGGCAGGTAGGCGATGGTGCCGCCCAGGTTGACCACGATCTCGCGGCAGATCGCCAGCCCCAGCCCTGCCCCCTTGGCCCGCGATTCGTTCGGCAGTCGGGTGAATTTCTCGAAGATCGTCGACTGCGCGTCCTTCGGAATGCCCTTGCCGTTGTCGGCCACGTCGATCACCGCGCGGCCCGCCTTGATGCGTATGGTGATGCGGATTTCGGGGTGTTTGGCGTCGCAATACTTGCGCGCGTTCGAGATCAGGTTGATCAGCACCTGGGTCAGCCGGTCGGCATCGGTGCGCAGAAAGATGTTCTCAGCCGCCAGGTCACGGTGGAAGGTGAAGCCGCGTTCCGGCTTTACCTGTTCGGCGGCCTGGATGGCGCGGTCGATCATTTCGCGCAGGTTGGCCAGGCTGATCGACAGGCTGACCTTGCCATTCTCCAGCACCGAAAGGTCCAGGAGGTCATCCAGAAGCCGGGTCAGCCGCTTGGCCTCGTCCTGGATCACCCGGCCGCTTTTCGTGACCATCCCGGGCGGCAGGTCGCCTTCGGTCAGGATCTCGGAAAACGCCCGGATCGAGGTCATCGGCGTGCGCAATTCGTGGCTGATCTGGCTGAGGAAGGTATCCTTCTGCACCGACAGCCGGGTCAGCTTTTCATTGGCTTCGCGCAGCGCACCGGCAGTGCGGCTCAGCTTTTCGCGCTGCGCCTCAAGCTGGGCGGAATACTCCATCATCTGCGCGCTTTCGGACGCCACCGCCATCAGGTCCTCGACCGAGACCGTCGCCCCGCCGACCAGCTGGCTGATCATCGCATGCGCCGTCGCCGCCCCGACCGAGCCCGACAGCCGCCGCTCCAGGTCCGACAGGAATTCGGGCGTGGGGTCGGGCAAGAGGCTGTCGGACTTGCCCTGCGCCTGCGCCGCCGCCTCGAACAGCGATTGCGCTGCGTCGTCGCCCAGGATGCGCTGCGCCATGACCAGCAGCTGCTCTGGCTCGGCCTGGCCATGGCTCCAGCGCCGCGGGTCGGTGGCCTGATCGTCGAAGACGTTGACGAAGGCGGCACCCTGCAACCGTTCCACCGGCCCGGGAAAGGTCAGGACCGAGCCGATGAAGAAGGCGGTGGCGTTCAGCATCAGGGACCAGAACAGGGCATGAGTCAGCGGATCCATCGCCTCGACCCCGAACAGCGCCTGCGGGCGCAGCCAGCCGATGGCCATCGGGCCTTCTGCCAGAAACTGCGCCGAATACACCGCATCGGGGCCGAACGAGGGCAGGAACAGCGCATAGGCCCAGACCACGAACCCGGTAACCAGCCCCAGCGCCGCGCCGATCCTGGTGGCGCCGCGCCAGAAGATGCCGGCGATCATCGCGGGCAGGAATTGCGCCACGCCGACAAAGGCGATCAACCCGATGGCGGCCAGTGCAGCGGACCCGCCGGACAGGTGATAGTAGCCGTAGCCCATCGCCAGCACCGCCCCGATCGACAGGCGCCGGGCGTTCAGCACCACGCCGCGCAGGTCGGCCGACATTGCCACCGCCGGGCGCAGCCACAGCCAGACCGGCATCACGATATGGTTCGACACCATGGTGGCCAGCGCGATCGCCTCGACGATCACCATCGAGGTGGCGCTGGAAAAGCCGCCCAGAAAGGCCAGCATCGCCAGCCCGCCCTGGCCTTCGGACAACGGCAGCGTCAGCACGAACATGTCGGGGTTGGCACCTTCTGGCAGCCGGTCCAGTCCGATGACGGCGATCGGCACGATGAAGAGGCTCATCGCCAGCAGATAGGCCGGAAAAGCCCAGCTGGCGGTTGCCAGGTGGCCCTCGTCGGAATTCTCGACCACCAGCACCTGGAACATCCGCGGCAGGCAGATCACTGCGGCAGCCGACAGGAACAGAAGGCCGGTCCAGCGCCCCGGCTGCATGTCCCAGGCTGCCAGGCCGGAGGCGTCGATCCGCTCCAGCGTCGCGCCGATGCCGCCCGCCAGACCCCAGACCACGAAAATGCCCACCGCCAGCAGCGCCACCAGCTTGACCACCGCCTCGACCGCGATGGCGGTGACGATGCCGTGATGCTGTTCCTTGGCATCAAGGTTGCGGGTGCCGAAGATGGTGGTGAAGACCGCCAGTCCGGCAGCAACCCAGATCGCGGTCTGTTCGGCATCGGGCGGGGTGAAACCGTCGGGCGTGGCCGAGGCGAAGACGCCGAACGACAGCACCACCGATTGCAACTGCAGCGCGATGTAGGGCGTCGTCGCAACCACCGCCATGACGGTGACGATCACGCCCAAGAGGTTCGACTTGCCGAAGCGGCTGGAGATCAGGTCGGCGATCGAGGTGACGCGGTGCTGCCGGCCGATGCGCACCAGCTTGCGCAGCACCCACCACCAGCCGACGAAGACCAGCGTCGGGCCGAAGTAGATCGTCAGGAACTCCAGCCCCGAGCGCGCGGCATAGCCGACCGCGCCGTAAAAGGTCCAGGCGGTGCAATAGATCGACAGCGACAGTGTGTAGACCAGGGGCGAGCGCAGCCAGCCCAGCCGCCCGGCCATGGCCCGGCGTTCCACCAGAAAGGCTACGGAAAACAGAAAGATCACATAGGCCAGGCAGGCCAGCACCAGGACATTGAAGGGCATGGCCTAGTCGTCCTCGTCCTTGCCGGCATCCTCGCCGGCCGACAGGCCGGGCGCGAAACCGGCAGCGGCAAGGACCAGCATCAGCCAGATCAGGAAGAAGTAGACGACATCGCCCGAAGTGACCCGCGGCGCCGCATCGGGCGGCGACCACAGCACCGGCAGGATCATCAGAAAGGCGCCGAATACCGGCAGGAGCCGCGCCGCATCGCGCAACCGGCGGCGGCGATAGGGGTCGCGGGCCAGGAACATCGGGCGGCGCGGGCGCTTCATCCCTGCCCCCCCGGGCCATTCCCCAGGCCGTTCTCCGGGCCGCTCTCTGGCCCCGCGGTGCCGGTCATGGCGCGCACCTCGGCCAGGATATCGGCATTGGCAAAGGGCTTGGCCATGAAGCGGTTGGCGCCCGCGCGTTCGGCGGCCTCGCGGTCGCGCGGCTGGCCCCTTGCGGTCAGCATCAGGACCGGCAGAAGGGCGGTCTTGGCCTGGGCGCGCAGCGCGGCCAGAATCTCCAGCCCCGAGGCGCCGGGCAGCATGTGGTCCAGGATCACCAGATCGGGCATCAGCTCCGCCGCGCGCCGGGCGGCGCCGCCGCCTTCGGCCAGGTGTGTCACCTGCCAGCCGTCACGAACAAGGATGAAGCGGATCGCCTCGGCGATGTTCTCCTCGTCCTCGATGAGAAGCACATGCTTGCCCATGGCGGCAGGCACCCCCCTTTGATCCGGGCCACGCCTCTTGCGGCCTTGGCGCCACTATCGGACGAAGCGGGGACCGTTGTCAAAGCGCAGCTTCGCGGCGGGTCAGACACCCTCGCGGGTGATCGAGGGTTCGCGCCGGGCGGCACAGTCCGACCGCGGGCAGATCCGGCAGGTCGAGCCGACGCCCAGCACGCCGGGCCGGCGGGGGCCCGGATCGGGCAGGATCAGCATCGCCGCCTCGCGCAGTTCCGGCCCGGCAAAGCCGCCCGGAAGGCGGGTCTGGCAAAAGGCCAGCGTCGCGAAGCGCCCGCCCGACGGCCCCACGGTTTCCACCTGCGCGCCGACCGGCGCCATCGGCCGGGCCAGTGCGGCATAAAGCGGCCACAGCGGGCAGGCCGCGCCGAAACGGGGCAATGGAAAGCCATGCGCGGGTTTGCGGAAGAGAAGCGTGCCTGAGGCGTCGCAGGTCACGAACCCGGCCTCGGACCCCGGCAAGAGTGCGATCCGCCGCATCACCCGCAGCACATCGGTGCCGAAGGCGGCGGCCAATTGGCCCGGATCGGGGCCGATCTGTTCCAGCGCCGCGGTGAACCCTGCCAGCGGCAGCGCCGCCGCATCGCCCGCCACCCGCGCCACATGCGCCCGCGCCAGATCGCGCGCGGCGCTGGAGGCCAGGGCGCCGACCTCGCGCTCCAGCGCCTCCGGCCCGGCGCCTTCCAGCGCGGCCAGATGCCAGCCCCGGTCGGCAAGCCAATGCTCCACCTCTTCCTGCGGGGCGGCGATGCCCTGTTCGCGCGCCGTCGCCGAACCGTCGAGGAAGGCCACCAGCGCCTCGGCCCCGCCGGCCAGCCGCTCGCTGTCCTTGTGCAGGTTGCGGTGGAACCGCGCCTGCAGGTCCGGGTCCAGGTCACCGGTCTCGGCCAGGATCTCGGCCGTGGCGCGGACCGAGGTCAAAGCCGACAGCAGTTCATGCAGTGCCGCCGACAGGTGCGGGTCATGGGTCATCCGGTCGTTCAGCGCCTCGACCGCGCGTTCCAGCGACCCTGCGCGCGCCTGCAAGGCCGCCGTCAGCGCCGCCCAGCCGGGATAGCGGCCGGCGAATTCCTCCAGCCGGTCGATCTCGGCCCGCACGGCGGGAAAGCCGGCCGCCGCGGCGCGCAGGTCTTCGGTCAGGTCGGCACCCGCGCCCTCGGCCAGCGCCTGCGGGTCGACGCCCAGCGCGCCGGCCAGCCGCACCAGCACCGACGGCGTGACCTTGCGGCGGTTGTGTTCGATCAGGTTCAGGTAAGAGGGCGAGATCTCTGCCCCCGCCGCCACGTCACCCTGCTTCAGCCCCAGCGACAGCCGCTTTTCCCGAAGCCGCGTTCCCGTCAGCGCCGTCGTCGGCATGACCGCCCCTTGCCTTTGCATCCTGTCAATTCCTTGCAAATTTACAAGGCATTTACAAGGCGGCGCGGCCCTACTCCATCGAGGCGAAGCGGTGGCCGTAAAAGGCGATTGCCCGCAGCCCGCAGTCCTGCACCGCCAGATGCAGATGCGCGCCTTCGTTCACACCGGGGGCCGCGGCATCGCGCGCCAGCGCCGCGCGTCCCTTGGCCAGCGCGCCGCCTGCCCGGCTGCGCCAGAACCGGATCTGTTCGTCGACATGCGCCTCCAGCCTTGGCGGACCGGTTTCGCGCGTGATCTCGCGGATGCGTTCGGCCACGGCCAGGCAATAGGCGGCCTCGCCCGCCGGATCGGCCATGCCGTAAAGATAGCCCGAAGGCGCGGCAAAACCGCTGCGTGACACTTGCCAGAAGAGGCCCGCCACCCCCAGCACGACCAGAAACCACCCGATGATCCGCACGACCGCCTCCCACGCATAGGGGGACAGCAAAGCACGAAAAGGTAAAGAAATGGCGGGCGCGAGGGTGCCCCCGCGCCCGCCCGTTCCGAAAGCCGAAGGTTACTCGGCCAGCGCCTTGTCGGTGATCATGCTGGTCCAGGCCCCTTCCGGCGCCTTGGTGATGACCGGGTCCGACCCGCCCGACAGAAGCGAAGCCACCGTGCGCTCGGCCGCCGCCACGTCCAGCGCGCCGTTCGATCCCGCGGTCAGCTTGGCCACTTCGCCCATCATCCGCTTCTGGTGCTTTTCGGTCTGGGCGCCGGTCTCGTCATTTTCCAGAACGATCATCGCCGCCTCGTCCGGGTTCGCCTCGGCGTATTTCCAGCCTTTCATGCTGGCGCGGACGAATTTCACCATCGTCTCTTGGAAGGCCGGATCGGCCAGCCGGTCCTCAAGCACGTAAAGCCCATCCTCCAGCGTCGCGACGCCCTGGTCTTCGTACTTGAAGGTCACCAGCTGCTCGGGCGTGATGCCGGCGTCGATCACCTGCCAGTATTCGTTGTAGGTCATGGTCGAGATGCAGGCCGCCTGCTTTTGCAGCAGGGGATCGACGTTGAAGCCCTGCTTCAGCACCGTCACCCCGCCGGCAGAGCCATCGGTCGCCAGGCCAAGCTGGCTCATCCACGACAGGAACGGGTATTCGTTGCCGAAGAACCAGACGCCCAGCGTCTTGTCCGGGAAGTCCGCCGGCGAGGTGATGCCGGATTCGGCCAGACAGGTCAGCATCATGCCCGAAGACGCGAACGGCTGCGCGATGTTGACCAGCGCCAGGCCCTTTTCGCGTGCGGCCAGGGCGGCCGGCATCCAGTCGACCATCACATCGGCGCCGCCGCCGGCGATCACCTGCGTCGGCGCGATGTCGGGGCCGCCCGGCTTGATGTCGACGTTCAGGCCTTCTTCTTCGTAGAAGCCCTTGTCCTTGGCGACGTAGTAGCCGGCGAACTGGGCCTGCGTCACCCACTTCAGCTGCAGCGTCACGTCCTCGGCACTGGCCGAGCCGGCCATCAGCGCCAGCAGGCTGGCCGTCATCAGTTTCCTCATCGTCTCACCTCCATGTTGCGGCCCCTCTTTGCCGGGGGCCGGTTTGAATTCCGTCGTCCTAGTGCCGCTGCGACGGGTGCCAGAAGGTCACCCAGCGTTCGACAAGCGCAATCGCCCCATAGAGCACCGATCCCGCCAGCGCCGCCACCACGATTTCGGCCCAGACCACGTCCAGTCCCAGCCGCCCCACCTCGGCCGAGATGCGAAAGCCCATGCCGACGATCGGGCTGCCGAAGAACTCGGCCACGATCGCGCCGATCAGCGCCAGCGTGGTGGCGATCTTCAGACCGTTGAAGATGAACGGCATCGCCGCCGGCAGCCGCAGTTTCAGCATCGACTGCCAGTAGCCGGCGCCCCAGGTCGCCATCAGGTCGCGCTGCATCCGCTCGCTTGCCTGCAATCCCGCGACGAGGTTGATCAGCACCGGAAAGAACACCATCACCACCACGACCGCCGCCTTGGACTGCCAGTCGAAGCCGAACCACATCACCAGGATGGGGGCCAGGCCGACAATCGGCAGGGCGGCGACGAAATTGCCGACGGGCAGCAGGCCGCGTTGCAGGAACGGGCTGCGGTCGATCAGGATTGCCACGGCAAAGGCCGCCGCCACGCCGATCACGAACCCGCTCAACGCGCCCTTCACCACGGTCTGAACGAAATCCGCCCAGAGCATCGCGGTCGAGCCCGCAAAGGTCCGCGCTATGACCGACGGGGCGGGCAGAATCACGGCTTGCACCTGATAGGCGCGCACGATGCCCTCCCACAGCAGCACAAGTGCGGCGCCGAACAGCAGCGGCACCGCGACCCGTGCCGCGCGGGTGGCCCTGCGCGACAGGCCGATGTTCAGCGCCCAAAGTGCCAGCCAGACCGCCACCGCACCGGTCAGCCACAGCGGATTCGCGGGCGCCCAGGTCATGCCCCGACCCCCATCCGCCGGTTCGCCAGCCGTTCGACCAGCCCGACCAGCACGATCAAGAGCCCCGCCAGGATCGCCGCCGCGAACAGCGCCGCCCACATGATCAGCGGCTCGCCGAACTGGCTGCCGATCAGCATCCTTGCACCCAGCCCCTCGATCGCACCCGAGGGCAGCTCGCCCACGATGGTGCCGATCAGCGCCGCCGCCACGGCCACTTTCAGCGAGGCAAAGAAATAGGGCAGCGAGGCGGGGAGGCGCAGCTTCCAGAAGGTCTGGCCCTCGCTGGCGCCATAGGTCTTCAACAGGTCCAGCTGCATGTGGTCGGGCGCGCGCAGGCCCTTGACCATGCTGACCAGCACGGGAAAGAACGACAGATAGGCCGAGATGACGGCCTTCGGCACCTCCTTGGTCTCGATGCCGATCTGGTTCGAGACGGTCAGGATCATCGGCGCCAGCGCCACGATGGGAATGGTCTGGCTGATGATCGCCCAGGGCATCACGCTTTGGTCCATGACGCGGAACCGCACGATGGCCATGGCCATTCCGACACCGAAGACGATGCCTAGGGCAAAGCCCGCCATGGTGCCGCGGAAGGTGACGAAACCGTGGTAGACCAGGCTGCGCTTCGAGGTGACGGCCTGCCCGGCGATGCCCTTCCACAGGTTTTCCGCCACCTGATGCGGCGGCGGCAGCAAGGGCCGGTCCTGCGCCATGGTCAGCGGGATGACCTGTCCCCAGGTCACGGTCTGGCCGTTGCGCGTCGCCTGATCGAAGACCCAGGTCGAATTCATCCAGACCGATCCCGCGTACCAGATCGCCAGAATGGCGCAAAGAACGGTGAAGATCGGGAAAGCGTTACGCATGGGCTGACCTGCCCGTACCGTCTATGCCCCGGATGCGCTGACGCGCATCCAGCCATTCGAAGAACACATACATTGGCCACCAGACCAGACCCGACACCGCGAAGAAACCACTCGGCAGCATGAAACACTCTATGAACTGATAATACCCGTCCGTGCCGTGGTCAGTAAGCTTGAAAGGTCGGGCGAATGTGTTCCATCGATCGCCCAATCCGTCCTTCATGACAAAGACGCTGTAGGCGAAAATCACAATCGAAAAAACCCAGAGCACCGATAGGGTCAGGACAAGGTCAGCATAACGGCGCTTGATGTCGCGGACCTCATTTCGTGGAAAGATGCAGGCCTGCCTTGCCGGGATGGGACCGAAGATCCTTGCCCGCAGGAGCCGCAGGGAAACAAGGCCCAGGATCGACAGGAAGATGAGGAGGATGAAGTGCAGTGTAAGGATTGGTCCGACTATAGTTAGTGGCACGCCGACAAAGAATAGCGCTCCCAGTAGAACGATCAACCATAACCCTTTATCGCCAGTGACCTGCCGCGAACCTCTGTCGGGGTCGAAACGCGACAGAGCAGTGCGCGCATTCTCCGGCGGAACAATTCCGACCACATAGGGCCAGCCACCGGGCCTCAGGAGCAGCGCCTGCCACAGGTGCTTCATGCCTTGCCCCCCGTCGGCCAGGCAATCAGCGCCACCGCCACCACGCCAAGCGCGACACCGGCCAGTTGCAAGGGCGTCGGACGTTCGCCAAAGACCACCATCGCCATGGCGGTGATCGCCAACAGCTGGAACACCGCAGACAGCGCGATGGCCAGCCCCAGCCCAGAACCGCGCATCACCTGCACCATGATCCAGTTGCCAAGGCAGAACAGCGTCAAGGCCGCCAGCAGGACCGGAAGGCCACCCTTGACCGCATAGGTCTTGAGCACGCCATTCGCTCCCACGAACACGGCGGTCGAAAGCGCCAGCCATAGCAAGGTCGGCCCTGTCATCTCAGCGCCCCTTGCGCTTCGGGCGCGGCGACGGGGCGCTTTGCGCCGCCAATGCCGCCGCCCGTGCGGTCTCGTCCATCGCGTCCCAGTCGCGCGCGGCGCGCAGACCGTCGCGCAGGTCCCAGACCCACAGGACCAGCGCCAGCGGATAAATCAGCACGATCAGCCCCAGCCACAGCAGGATATCCGCCATCTGAATCATCGTGCGGGCGGCCAGTTCGATCCCCTGCGACAGCCACAGCGAGCCCGCCACCACCGCAGCCGCCCCCCAGCACCGCCAAGGGAATTCCCAGCGCCCATTTCGCAAAGTCCCACCAGCAGTCCCGCGCCGTGGGCGGTGGCAGTTTCGGCAACGGTGCGGCCTTGCGTGCCATGCTCAATCATCCTGATGCCCCGCCCGCAGACCCTCGCGGACCCGGTGGGCGATCTCTATGAACTCGCGGCTGTCGCGGATGTCCAGCGGCCGATCCTTTGGCAGCGGGCTGTCGATCACATCGGTGATGCGGCCGGGGCGCGGCGACATGACGACGATCTTCGTGCTCAGGTATACCGCCTCGGGGATTGAATGGGTGACGAAGGCAATTGTCTTGCCGGTGCGCGCCCAAAGCTTCAGGAGTTCCTCGTTCAGTCGGTCGCGGACGATCTCGTCCAGGGCGCCGAAGGGCTCGTCCATCAGCAGGATGTCGGCATCGAAGGCCAGCGCGCGGGCGATCGAGGCGCGCTGCTGCATGCCGCCCGACAGCTGCCAGGGGAATTTCTTGCCGAATCCCGCCAACTCCACCAGGTCCAGCACCCGCTCCACGCGGGCCGTCTGGTCGGATTTGGAGAACCCCATGATTTCAAGCGGCAGCCGGATGTTGCCGGCAATCGTGCGCCAGGGGTAAAGCCCCGCCGCCTGGAACACATAGCCATAGCCGCGCTGCTTGCGCGCCTCGTCCGCAGTCATGCCGTTCACCGTCAGACTGCCGCCCGTCGGCCGCTCCAATGCTGCGATGCAGCGCAGAAAGGTGGTCTTGCCGCAGCCCGAAGGGCCGAGGAAGCAGACGAACTCGCCCTCGGCGATGGTCAGATCGACGTCCTTCAACGCATGCACCGGGCCATCGGCGGTCTGGAAGGTGAGGTTCAGACCCTTTGCCTCAATCACAGGTCTGTTCAGCATCCTCGGTCCTTCGCACAATACCTAATCACCAGCCGCGGGTGAGTGTAAAACCGCTTCAGAGAGCTTAGGTTCTTGGCGGCGAGACGCAGAACCCGATGGGGACATGTGCTATCCAAAGAAACCCTTCTTCTTGGCTGGCCGAGGTGACAAAATATTGACGTTGCGACCCGTTTCGCTATCGCCCTGAGTTACGATTACGATCGAAGTAAGGTCCGTACCCTTCTTTAGAAGGACGTTGTGCATCAAGGCTCCCATTGCTGCCATGTTGACGGAGTATCCCGCCAACTCCCAGCCAGCACCAAGAAGATCTGCAATTTGATCGCTACCATCATCCGCCATATTGCCAGCTCCACTAGTCGAACAAAGAACTCACACCCCGTCGCCGGAATGCCGCTGCGCAATACCGGGCGCGGCGCGGTCAGGTCTTTCCAGGCGCTCAGCGCGCGGTTCACTGCCGGGCGCGGGGCACGGGCGACGAACTGGCCGTGGCCTTCGCGGGTGCGCACCTCGCCGTCGTGGTTCGCCACATGGCCGCGGGTCAGGGTGAACCTTGGCAGACCTTTGACAGCTTTGCCCTCGAACACGTTGTAATCAATGGCGGATTGCTGCTTGCCAGCGGTGATGGTCTTTGCCTTTTCCGGATCCCAGACCACCAGATCGGCATCCGCCCCGACCAGAATCGCGCCCTTCTTCGGGTAGCAGTTCAGGATCTTGGCGATGTTTGTCGAGGTCACGGCGACGAATTCGTTCATCGTCAGCCGGCCGGTTGCTGACGCCATGGGTCCACAGCATCGGCATCCGGTCCTCCAGCCCGCCGGTGCCGTTCGGAATCTTGGAGAAATCGCCCACGCCGTAGCGCTTCTGCGCGGTGGTAAAGGCGCAATGATCGGTGGCCACGACCGACAGGGACCCGCTTTGCAGGCCCGCCCAGAGGCTGTCCTGATGCTGCTTGTTGCGGAAAGGCGGGCTCATCACCCGGCGCGCGGCATGGTCCCAATCGGGGTTGAAATACTCGGACTCGTCCAGCGTCAGGTGCTGGATCAACGGCTCGCCCCAGACCCGCTTGCCCTGCTGGCGCGCGCGGCGGATCGCCTCATGGCTGTCCTCGCAGGAGGTATGCACCACATACAGCGGCACCCCCGCCATATCGGCGATCATGATGGCGCGGTTGGTCGCCTCGCCCTCGACCTGCGGCGGCCGGCTGTAGGCATGCGCCTCGGGGCCGGTGTTGCCCTCGGCCAGCAGCTTTGCGGTCAGTTCCGCCACCACGTCGCCGTTCTCGGCATGCACCAGCGCGACGCCGCCCAGATCGCCCACCCGGCGGAACGACTGATACATCTCGTCGTCGTTGACCATCAGGGCGCCCTTGTAGGCCATGAAATGCTTGAAGCTGGTCATCCCCGCCTTCACGGCCAGGTCCATATCCTCCCACACCTTCTGGCCCCACCAGGTGATCGCCATGTGATAGGAGTAATCGCAATTCGCCCGGCCCGATTTGTTCGACCACATCTGGGCCGCATCCATCAGCCCCTGCCCCTGCCCCGGCAGCACGAAATCGACCACCATCGTGGTGCCGCCACTCAACGCCGCCCGCGTGCCGGATTCGAAATCATCGGTGGAATAAGTGCCCATGAAGGGCATCTCCAGATGCGTATGCGGATCAATCCCGCCGGGCATGATATAGCAGCCCGAGGCATCCAGAACCGTATCGCCCTTGAGGTTCGGGCCGATGGCGGTGATGATGCCGTCCTCGATGAGGACATCCGCCGCATAGGTCAGATCAGCGGTAACGATGGTGCCGTTTTTGATGACTGTGGTCATTTTGCTTGCCTTTCTTCTTGGCCGCAAGAAGCGGATAGGTTTCGAGTATTTCTCGTGAAACGGGTCTGCGCCTGAAAATACACGGCACTTCAACGAAATACGGTTGACGCTCTCGGACGTCGCAGCCCCCTTCAACTCGCCAATTGACCAGACACTTATTCCTCCGGAACCTTCTTTGTTGACAGTAACTGCCACCTCAAAAGAAACCATCTGCGGCGTGTTGTTGGGTTTACCTTCAACTTTTCCGGGCGATATCCAAAGTTTCGCCTCGGCCTGAGCTTGTGCGACGCCGTTGGTTATATCGAGCAGCGTTTGCTTCACAAACTGATCGAGTTTCACCCCACCACCCCCGCCACGTCCAGCACCGCATGCAGCATCACATCCGTCCCCGCCGCCGCCCATTCCGGCGAAATCTCCTCGGCCTCGTTGTGCGAAAGCCCATCCACGCAAGGGCACATGATCATCACCGTCGGCGCCACGCGGTTGATCCAGCAGGCGTCGTGGCCGGCGCCGGAGATGATGTCCATGTGGGAATAGCCCAGCTTTTCCGCCGATTGGCGGACGACCTTCACCAGACCCGGATCGAAGGTCACCGGATCGAAATGCCCGACCTCTTCAATCGCACAGCCCAAGCCCAGCTCAACCGCCACCGCCTGCGCCGCCCGCATCACCTCGGCCTTCATCGCGTCCAGCTTGGCCTGTTCGGGGCTGCGGATATCGACCGTGAACACCACCTTGCCGGGGATCACGTTGCGAGAGTTCGGAAACACCGTCACCTGCCCCACCGCGCCCACCGCGTTCGGCTGATGGCTCATCGCAATCTGGTGCACCCGCTCGGTGATCCGCGCCATCCCAAGCCCCGCATTCACCCGCATCTTCATCGGCGTCGAGCCGGTATGCGCATCCTTGCCGGTCAGCGTGATTTCCAGCCACCACAGACCCTGCCCATGGGTGACAACGCCGATCTCGCGCCCCTCGGCCTCCAGAATCGGCCCCTGTTCGATGTGCAACTCGAACATCGCGTGCATCTTGCGGGCGCCGACCGCCTCGTCGCCAACCCAGCCGATCCGCTGCAATTCCTCGCCAAACACCTTGCCATCCAGATCCTTGCGCCCCTTGGCATAATCTTCGGTATGGATGCCCGCAAAGACGCCAGAGGCCAGCATCGCCGGCGCAAACCGCGCGCCTTCCTCGTTGGTCCAGTTGGTCACCACGATGGGGTGGCGGGTCTTCACGCCCAGATCGTTCATCGTGCGCACCACTTCCAGCGCGCCCAGCACCCCCAGCACGCCGTCATACTTGCCGCCCGTCGGCTGGGTATCGAGGTGAGAGCCCATGTAGACCGGCAGCGCCGCAGGATCCGTCCCCGGCCGCGTCGCGAACATGTTGCCCATGGTGTCGACGCCCATGGTCATGCCGGCGGCCTTGCACCAGCCCGCGAAGAGGTGCCGCCCCTCGCCATCGGCATCGCTCAGGGTCTGGCGGTTGTTGCCGCCTGCCACGCCGGGGCCGATCTTGGCCATCTCCATCAGGCTGTCCCACAGCCGCGACGGGTTGATGCGCAGGTTTTCACCCGGTGTTGCCATATCCGTCTTCCCCCCAGTGCCAGGGCGCCGAAATGCGCCTCTTGCCGCGACTCGTTTCCTGACCGTATGGTCAGGACATACGCGACCACAACCTGAGCAGCCGGTCGACGAAAATTCCGCCACGACCAACCGGAGGCCCGCATATGGACGACTCCGCCCAAGGTTCCCGCGCCCGCGCCGGAAAGCGCACCGACATAAGGCGCGCGAATGAGCGTGTGATCTTGCAAGCCGCAGAAAGGGTCTTTGCCGAGGCCGGCTTCGGCGGCGCCACCATGCAGCTGATCGCCGACATGGCCGGGCTGCCCAAGGCCAACCTGCACTACTACTTCGCCACCAAGGAAGAGCTGTATCGCCGCGTGGTCGAAGACATCTTCCAGATCTGGCTGCGCGCCGCCGACAGTTTCGACGATGCCCCCGACCCAGCCACCGCCATCGGCGCCTATATCGAGGCGAAGATGCGGATCAGCCGCCAGCACCCGTTCGGATCGAAGGTCTGGGCCAGCGAGGTGATGCACGCAGCACCGGTGATCCAGGATTACCTGGAAACCACCCTTCGCGCCTGGACCGAAGGCCGGATCAAGGCGATCCAGCGCTGGATCGACGACGGCCGCATGGCGCCGATCGACCCGCGCCACCTGCTGTACATGATCTGGGCCACGACCCAGCACTATGCCGATTTCGGCCACCAGATCGAGACGCTGAATGCCGGGCGCCCGCTGACCGACCGGCAGTGGAAGGCGGCGACGGACAGCGTGAAATCCATCATCCTGCGCGGCATCGGCCTGGTCGCAGGATAAGGCGCCGGTGTCGGAATGCCACCCCTTCCCGAACCTCGGTTCCGTGAGTAGACTTCCGCCACTTTTCCTGACGTTTCCCACCATTTCAATCCAGAGGCCAAGATGATCCTCCGCATTTCTCCACGCGCCCTCGTGGCCGGACTGCCGCTCTGCCTTCTCCTAGCCCACGCACCGCCTGCCCGTGCCGGCGAAGTCGTCGACGCCGCCACGGCGGTCGAGACCGCTGTCGCCACGGGCGATTTCAACGCCTGGCAGGCGGCGAATGCCACGCTTCTGAGCACGGCCTGGTTCCAGCCGGGACTGCATTTCAACCGGCTCCTCCTCGTCTCGGCCCCGGCCAGCGGCTACGGCTCTTACGAGGTCCGCCCCGACAGTGTCTTTGCCGCGGGCGAGATGATCCTCGTCTATGCCGAACCCGAAGGCTATGGCTACGGCGACCTAGGCGGCGGCAAGCTGGAGATCGCCTTCGACATCGACCTGAAGGTGATGGACCCGGCCGGGTCGGTGCTGGTCGAGATGCCGGGCTTCATGCAACTGGTGCATCAGACCTGGGGCCCGGCGCGCGAATTCGTCGCCAACATGTCGGTCAGCATGGGGCAGGCGCCAGCCGGGGACTACCGGCTGGAATTCACCTTCCGCGACCGTCACGGCGGCCAGTCGTCCAGCTTCACCACCGACGTCACGATTCAACCAGGAACGCGCGGGCGGCCCTTCACAACGGGCCGCCCGCCGACAGCTTGCAGGACCCGACATGACCGACGCCCCCGACAGCGCCACCCTTGCGACCGAGGCCGCCCGCCTGGTCTTTCCCCGCTTTACCGAAGATACCGCGCTGGCGCTGGGGCTGAAGCTGGTCGAACTGGCCCGCGTCGGCAACCTGCCGGTGGTGATCGACATCCGGTCTTCGGACCGCTGTTTCTTTCACGCCGCCCTGCCCGGATCGGCGCCGCTGAACGACCGCTGGGCGCGACGCAAGTCGGCCACCGCGCTGGTCTTTCACGAGGCCTCGCTGCTGGTCGGCACCCGCAACCGCGAGAAGAGCGACAGCCTGGCCAAGCATGGCCTGCCGGCCGACGATTTCGCCGATCATGGTGGCGCCGTGCCGATCCGGGTAGAGGGGGTCGGCGTGGTCGCGGTCGTCACCGTCTCGGGCTTGCCGCAGGTCGAGGATCACCGCCTGGCGGTGCGCGCAATCGAGGCGCTGCTGGCGGGGCGATAGGCGCAGGGCCGCAAGGTCTTGATTTCGCCGGGACCTGCCCACAGGATAGCGAAAACCGCAAGGCAAGCCCTCCCATGACCGCCCCCCGCAGCCGCATCCAGCAAAAGAACCGCGAGGCGATCCTTGACGCAGCACTTGAGGTGTTTTCCGCCCACGGATACCGCGGCGCCACGCTGGACCAGATCGCCGAGGTGGCGGGGCTGTCGAAGCCAAACCTGCTGTATTACTTCCCCTCGAAAGAGATCATCCACCGCGCGCTGCTGACCGGGCTTCTGGACACCTGGCTCGACCCGCTGAAGGCGATGGACGCGAAGGGCGAGCCGGTCGAGGAAATCCTGGCCTATGTTCGCCGCAAGCTGGACCTTTCGCGCGATTTTCCCCGCGAAAGCCGGCTTTTCGCGGGTGAGATCATCCAGGGCGCGCCCCGCCTTTCCACCGTGATCGAGGGGGAATTGCGGCGGCTGGTGGCGGAAAAGGCCGTCGTTCTGTCGGCCTGGATGGACGAGGGCCGCATTGCCCGGGTGGACCCGGTGCACCTGATATTCTCGATCTGGGCGCTGACCCAGCATTATGCCGATTTCGACGCGCAAGTGCGCATGGTCCTTGGCCCCGGCCACGATCCCTTTGCCGAGGCCGGGGGCTTTCTGGACACCCTCTTTCGCCGCCTGCTGACGCCTTCGGCCTAGACCGCGGATTTGCATCAAATCCTGCGGGCTTTCGCGGCGAAACCGGCAGCGGAATCGGCTATCATCCAAAGCGTGGGGGCACCTTGACTGGGGTGACGGATATGGGACCTGTCTCAACCGTCCGGTCGTCGGTGCAGACGTTGGGAACATCGCCGCAGCCTTCGGCCGGCACTTATCACGGCGGCTCTGCCGCACAGAACGGGGCGCGCGTTGAACATGCGGCTGCGCCGATCACCAGCCATGCCGTGGTGCCCGCGAAGGGGGCCGCGCGCGAGGACGCGGTTGCGCGTCAGCCGGTGTCAGGCGAAAGCTATGCGGTGGAATCCGCCAAGGCGCGGGCCGAAGCGGCGCAGCGGGCCTATATGATGGCTTCTATCGCGGCCGGGCTGAACCCGTTGAACGACCGGGTGCCCTGAGCCCCGGCCGTGCGGCCTGCCCTGCCAAAGGGCCGGGCAAGGCCACAAGAAACGCCGATGCGGCTGATGATGCCGCCCGCCTTGTCAGGGCCGTCGCGCCCGGCCAATGCCGGCGAGTTGCGGGGTGAACCCCGCCCTACTCGGCCGCTTTTGCCGACATCGGGTTGTTCGGATGCGTCGTCCAGTTGGCGTAATCGCCGACCTTCAGGCCGGTGCGCGGATCGACCGCCCCCTTGGCCATCGGCACCATGGTGATGCAGTCTTCGACCGGGCAGACGTTGACACAAAGGTTGCAGGCGACGCATTCGTCATCCTTGACCGAGAACACCCGGTCCGCCGACATGGCGATGGCCTGGTGGCTGGTATCCTCGCAGGCCGCATAGCAGCGGCCGCACTTGATGCAGGCTGCCTCATCGATATGCGCCTTGGTGACGTAGTTCAGGTTCAGGAACTGCCAGTCGGTGACGTTCGGCGTCGCCCGCCCGACCAGATCGGACAGCGTCATGTCCTTTTCGTCCAGATACTGCGACAGGCCCGAGATCATCTCCTGCACGACCTTGAAGCCATAGGTCATGGCGGCGGTGCAGACCTGCACGTTGCCAGCGCCAAGTGCAAAGAACTCGGCCGCATCGCGCCAGGTGGTGACCCCGCCGATGCCGGAAATCGGCAGGCCCCGCGTCTCGGCACCTCGTGCGATCTCGGCCACCATGTTCAGCGCGATCGGCTTGACCGCCGGGCCGCAATAGCCGCCGTGGGTGCCCTTG
This sequence comes from Rhodobacter sp., assembly GCA_016704435.1. Lineage (GTDB taxonomy): Bacteria > Pseudomonadota > Alphaproteobacteria > Rhodobacterales > Rhodobacteraceae > Pseudogemmobacter. Next base: position 30,235 of record JADJAB010000023.1, read on the forward strand.
CCGTCGATCATCGGCTCGGGCGAGAACGAGTCGAGGTTCACCCCGGTGATCGAGTTGATGGTGTTGATCAGCGACACCGCATCCGCCCCGCCGCGCTTTGCCGCCTCGGCCGGTTAGCGGATGTCGGTAATGTTGGGGGTCAGCTTGACGATGCAGGGCATCCGGCTGTGTTTTTTCACCCAAGCCGTGACCATCTCGATGTATTCCGGCACCTGGCCCACGGCCGATCCCATGCCGCGCTCGGCCATGCCGTGCGGGCAGCCGAAGTTCAGCTCCACCCCGTCGGCCTCGGTATCCTCGATGCGGGCCAGGATGTCTTTCCACGATTCCTCGTCGCAGGGCACCATCAGGCTGATGACCAGCGCCCGGTCCTTCCAGGCGCGCTTGACGGTCTTGATCTCGCGCAGGTTGACCTCCAGCGGGCGGTCGGTGATCAGCTCGATGTTGTTCAGCCCCAGAAGCCGGCGGTCGGCGCCCCAGATCGCGCCATAGCGCGGGCCGTTGACGTTGACGACCGGCGGCCCTTCGGAGCCGAGCGTCTTCCAGACCACGCCGCCCCACCCGGCCTGAAAGGCGCGCACGACGTTGTATTCCTTGTCGGTCGGCGGCGCCGATGCCAGCCAGAACGGGTTCGGAGACTTGATGCCGATGAAATTGGACGTCAGGTCAGCCATTTGCGGCCTCCTCGCGATGAATGGGGGAAAGGGCGGGACGGGGCGCAGGATGGGCCATTGACCCATCGCCCCTTGCGGTCAGGGCAGCAACGACCAGAGCCAGCCCAGCAGATCGCCGCCGAACTGGCCGAGCTTGGGAATGAGAAACGCCCAGGCCACCGCGCCAAGGACGTTCCAGAAGGCAAAGCGCGCCAGCGCCATGCCGGTCATGCCTGCCAGCAGGAACACCACCGGCCGGAACACGGTCAGGAAATGGCCGACCAGAACCGTCGCGGGGCCATAGCGCACAAAGGCGGCGCGGGCCTTTTCCACCATCTCGGGATGGTTCCGCAAGGGCCGCATCGCCAGCACCGCCGCGCCATAGCGCCAGCCCAGCCAGTAGCTGAAGAACGACCCGATCAGCGCGCCGACCGAGGCCCCGGCCCATAGCGGAAAGAACGCTATGCCGTCGCGCGCGGCCAGCGCCCCCACGGCCACCAGAATGGCGGTGGAGGGAATCAGGATGGACAGGAAGGCCGTGGTCTCGGCCGCCGCGAAGACCACCATGATCAAGGGCAGCCAGGCCTGGTTCTGTTCGATCCAGGTGATGAAGGTCTGCGCTATGACGTCCATGAACCCCTCGTTCCCCCGCCCCAGATGGCGCGGCAGAGGGCCGAGGGCAAGGGAAAACCGCCCGCATTACACAGCCGTAATCTGGGCGTGGATCGCCTCGGCGGCATCGCGGCCCTGGGCGACGGCGGTCACGGTCAGGTCCTCGCCGCCCGCAGCGCAGTCGCCGCCGGCCCATACTCTGGCCGGGGTCGCGGCGATCTTGCCGCCGTCGACGCGGGCGCCCTGCGGCGCGGCGGCGAGGGTCTGGCCGATGGCCTTGAACACCTGGTCGGCCTTCAGCGTGAAGGTTTCCGGCAGCAGTTTCAGCCCGCCCGGCCCGTCCTCGGTATAGGCGAATTCCACTGCCTCAACCCGACCGTTGCCGATCACCCGCACCGGGGCCGCGTTGTGCAGGATGCGGACCCCGGCCTGTGCAGCGTGGTCCTGTTCATGCCCCGAGGCGGCCATCTTCTGCTGCCCGCGGCGATAGACGATGGTGACGTTCTGCGCGCCCAGCAGCTTGGACTGCACCGCGGCATCCACCGCCGTCATGCCGCCGCCGATCACCACCACGTCGCGGCCCACCGGCAGCCGGGTCAGGTCGGTCGCCTGCCGCAAGTCGGCGATGAAATCGACGGCATCGCGCACGCCCTCGATCTCTTCGCCCGGCGCGCGCAGCGCGTTGACGCCCTGCAACCCGATCCCCAGGAACACCGCATCAAAATCGGCGCGAAGCTGGTCAAGCGTGACATCGCGGCCCATCTCGACCCCGGTCTTCATCGTGATGCCGCCGATCTGCAGCAGCCAGTCCACCTCGCGCGCGGCAAAGCCGCCGGCGGCCTTGTAGCTGGCGATGCCGTATTCGTTCAGGCCGCCCGCCTTGGCGCGTTTCTCGAACACCGTCACCGCATGGCCCTTCAACGCCAGCCGGTGCGCGCAGGCCAGACCGGCCGGCCCCGCCCCCACCACCGCCACCCGCTTGCCGGTGGCGGCAGCGCGCGTGTAGGGATGCGCGCCCTCGACCATCGCCATATCGGTGGCAAAGCGCTGCAAGCGGCCGATCTCGACCGGCTTGCCCTCGGCGGCCTCGCGCACGCAGGCCTCTTCGCACAGCGTCTCGGTCGGGCAGACGCGGGCACAGATGCCGCCCAGGATGTTCTGGTCCCAGATCGTCCTGGCCGCTGCCTCGGGCGTGCCGGTGGCGATCTGGCGGATGAAGAGCGGAATGTCGATTCCGGTCGGGCAGGCCGTGATGCAGGGCGCGTCATGGCAGAAATAGCAGCGGTCTGCGGCCACTCGCGCCTCATGCCCATCCAGCGCCGGGCTATGGTCGGCAAAGTTGCGGGCGATGGTGTCGGGGGCAAGACGCCCCGGCACGATGCCGGGCGTCAGCGGGCTGTTCGGCATTGGCGGTCCCCTCCCCGGGGTTTGCGTTGACGGGTCTGTTTACGTCGAATCGTCTCACAGGTATGAAATTTTATCAAATGGTAAATTTTCTCCAGGGCAGATTTTCTTGCGCTTCCACACGCGCTCGCGGCGAAGCCCCCCGATTGGACGCTTTTCACCCTTCGCGCGCTGCCCTATAAGCAATCAGCCCCGCAAGAGCGGCAGAAGAACCCACCAGAGGACGGCATGAGCAAACATTCCCCCGACGCGGACGTCGCCTTCATCTCGGCCCTGGCCGAGCTTCTGAACAAGAACGAGCTGACCGAGCTTTCGGTAAAGCGCGAATATGCCGAGGATGACAGCCTTGAAGTCCGCGTGGTGAAACAGGCCACCGTGATCCATGCCGCACCGGTCTATGCCCCCGCCCCGGCAATCCATGCGCCTGCCCCGGCCGTTGCCGCCCCAGCCGCGGCCGCAGCCCAGGAAGACCCCAGCCAGCATCCCGGCGCCGTCACCTCGCCCATGGTCGGCACAGCCTATCTGTCGGCCGAACCCGGTGCGACGCCCTTTGTCGCGCTGGGAGCCGTGGTCAGCGAAGGCGACACCGTGCTGATCATCGAGGCGATGAAGACGATGAACCACATCCCGGCGCCGCGATCCGGCACGGTCAAGCGCATCCTGGTCGATGACGGCACGCCCGTGGAATACGGCGCGCCCTTGATGATAATCGAATAAGGGACCGGGAATGTTCGAGAAAATCCTGATCGCCAACCGAGGGGAAATCGCGCTGCGGGTGATCCGCGCCGCCCGCGAAATGGGGATCAAGTCGGTCGCCGTGCATTCCACGGCCGACACCGATGCGATGCATGTGCGGATGGCCGACGAATCCGTCTGCATCGGCCCGGCCCCCAGTTCGGAAAGCTATCTGTCGAAGGCCGCGATCATCTCGGCCTGCGAGATCACCGGCGCACAGGCGGTGCATCCGGGCTATGGTTTCCTGTCGGAAAACGCCGCTTTCGCCCAGGCGCTGGAAGACCACGGCATCACCTTCATCGGCCCCTCGGCCGAGCATATTCGCATCATGGGCGACAAGATCACCGCCAAGGAAACCGCGAAAACCCTGGGAATTCCGGTGGTTCCGGGGTCCGACGGCGGGGTGCCGGATTACGAGACGGCGGTGGGCGTGGCGGCCGGTATCGGCTATCCGGTGATCATCAAGGCCACGGCAGGCGGCGGCGGCCGCGGCATGAAGGTGGCCAAGACGCCGGCAGAGCTGGAGATCGCCTTCCGCACCGCCCGGACCGAGGCCAAGGCCGCCTTCGGCAATGACGAGGTCTATATCGAGAAATACCTGCAACGCCCGCGCCATATCGAGATCCAGGTGTTCGGCGACGGCAAGGGCAAGGCGGTGCATCTGGGCGAACGCGACTGCTCGCTTCAGCGCCGCCACCAGAAGGTCTTCGAAGAGGCCCCCGGCCCGGTGATCACGCCGAAGATGCGCTCCGAGATCGGCATGATCTGCGCCGATGCAATGGCCAAGATCAGCTACATCGGCGCCGGCACGGTCGAATTCCTCTACGAGGACGGCAAGTTCTATTTCATCGAGATGAACACAAGGCTGCAGGTCGAGCATCCGGTGACCGAGGCGATTTTCGGCGTCGACCTCGTGCGCGAGCAGATCCGCGTCGCCAGCGGCATGCCGATGAGCTTTGGCCAGGACGAGCTGGAGGTCTACGGCCACGCAATCGAGGTGCGGATCAACGCCGAGAAACTGCCGAACTTCGCGCCCTGCCCCGGCAAGGTCACCCAGTATCACGCGCCGGGGGGCCTGGGCGTGCGGATGGATTCCGCACTTTACGACGGCTACCGCATCCCGCCTTACTACGATTCGCTGATCGGCAAGCTGATCGTGCATGGCCGCGACCGCCCCGAGGCGCTGGCCCGGCTGAACCGCGCGCTGGCCGAGTTGATCGTCGATGGCGTCGACACCACGATCCCGCTGTTCCGCGCCCTTCTGGCCGAGCCGGACATCCAGGCCGGCGAATACTCGATCCATTGGCTGGAAAAGTGGCTGGCGGCGCAGTTCGGCTAATCCTGTCGCGGCGCAGGTCGGGTCCGCACCGCGACAGATCTTTCCGAAAGGATTTGCCGAAGCCCTTCGAGGGATATTGCCGGTGACTGGGGCGCTGGACCCCGAAATCCTGCTGCGCGCCTATGCGATGGGCATATTCCCGATGGCCGAGGCGCGCGACGATGCCAAGGTCCATTGGGTGGACCCGCGCCGCCGGGGCATCCTTCCCTTGCAGGGTTTTCACATTTCCCGCAGCCTGGCCCGGTTGATCAGGCGCGAAACATACACCGTGCGCGCGGATTCTGCCTTCCAGTCCGTTGTCGACGCCTGCGCCGACCGCGACGAGACCTGGATCAACTCCGGCATCCGCAGCGCCTATCTTGCGCTGCACGCGACGGGCCATGCGCACAGCCTGGAGGTCTGGTCCGACGGCCGATTGGCGGGCGGCGTCTATGGCGTGGCGCTGGGGGCTGCATTCTTTGGCGAATCGATGTTCTCGGCCCGGACCGGCGGGTCGAAGATCGCACTGGCATATCTGGTGCATCGCCTGCGCGCGGGCGGCTTCGTGCTCTTCGACACCCAGTTCCTGACAGCGCATCTGGCCAGCCTCGGCGCGGTCGAGATCAGCCGCGCCGACTATCACCGCCGCCTTGCGCAGGCGGTCGCCCAGCCTGCACGGTTCGATCCGCCCGGCTATTCGCCCTCGCCCTCTTCGGTGCTTTCGGCGGCCGCGGGCGGCTCATAGCCCGGCACCACGCAGGCCAGAACCCAGACATCATAGCGCGGATGATCCAGCCCCGACAAAGCCGGGCTGGAGGCCAGCATCCAGCCGGTAAACACCGGTTCGGTACGGGTGGAATCCATCACCGTCAGATGCGCTTGCGCCTCTGACGCCGGGTTGTCGGCCGGATAGCGGCAGGCATCCAACTGGATCGTCAGCCGCCCGTTCGAGGCCGATTGCCCGCGCGCCAGTTCCATATTGCCGGTCTCACCGGTCAGCTTGTCCAGCCAGCGCAGGACGCCCGCCTCGGCATCGGCAAACTCCTGCGCCCCAGCCGGCACGGCGGCCAGCGCAAGCACCAGCAAAAGGCCCGGCCGCATCATTCCGTCGCCTCCGGCGGGGTATCCCCCTGCCCGCCCACGAACTTCAGCAGCAAGGATACCAGCGAAACCGACCCTTGAGTGTCTTCGATCTCGCCGCCCGGCTCCAGATCCTCAAGCGCGCCGCCCGGCACGATCTCGACGAAATTACCGCCCAGCAACCCTTCGGAAGAGATCAGGATCGCGCTGTCGACCGGCAGCCTGATGTCCTGGCGGATGTCGATGACCGCATCGGCCATGAAGGTTTCCGGGTTCAGCGTCAACGCCGTGATGGTGCCCACCTTCAACCCGGCCAGCCGGACATCCGACCCCGCCGAGATGCCATCCACCGCGCGGAAGCTGGCGATCAGCGGATAGCTGGCCCCGCCCCCGCTGTCAGCCCGGCACCTCGGGCGGCATAAAGGCAAAGGCCGCCGCAACGGCCAGAACGGCCGCTCCGGCGGCGATCTCTGCGCGGGTTCCAGCCATCACTCCGGCTGCCATGCCTCGTAATCCTGCCGGGCGACTGGCTGCGACCGGCGGATCGATCCGGCCGGAGCATAGGCCATTTCGGAGCCGGAAAGATTCTCGGAATGCGGCTTTTCCCAGGACTTGTGGGCCAGTGGCGCCTTGGTCGGCGGCTGGTCCCATGTGAAATGCAGCCAGCCGTGCCAGTCGGGCGGCACGCGGGAAGCCTCCATCTCGCCCTTGTAGATCACCCAGCGGCGCTTGGCGTCGCGGGTCTGGTAATACACGTTGCCCTGATCGTCCTCACCCACCTTCACGCCCTTGCGGGCGGTGAAGATCTGGGTGCCGATGGTCTGGCTGTTCCACCAGGTAAGCAGGCGTTTGAGGAAGTACATGGGACAGGTCTCCGTTCCGTTGCCCTGATATGGCCGATTGCGCGGCGAAGGTCCAGTGGCGCGTAACGGCAGCAGCAGCCGACCGACGCCCGGCCTCCAGCGTCCTTGGGGCGCTGCCCCAAACCCCGGAATATTTGTGCCAAGATGAAGCAGAACATGATGTCCGGCTTCATCTCGGCGAAAATACTCCCGCGCAGAGCGCCAGCCCGAGCCGGTTGCGCCTGAAAGGCGCAGAGGCGAGAAAAGGGCTTGCGGCGCAGCCGCGCAATTTCAAAACCGCCGTTTCAGCCCGGAACTCGCGCAGTGACCTCGATCTCGATCCTGTGGCGGGGGTCGATCAGGCCGGCCTCGATCATCGTGGCCGCCGGCGGGTTGGCGCCGAAGGTGGCGGAGAGCAGCGGCCAGCAAGGTTCGAAATCTGCGGCCTCCGGCAAGATGTAATGGACGCGCACCACATCGGCAAAGCCGGCGCCGGCGGTTTCCAGCGCCGCGCCGATGATCCGCAGTGCCAGCGCGCACTGGTCGGTGACGCTGTCGGGGATGGTGCCGGTGGCATGGTCGGTGCCCGTGGTCCCCGAGACGAAGATCCATCCGTCCGCGACGACGGCGCGGGCATAGCCGATCTTCGGCTCCCAGGTCGACCCGGTGGTGATGCGGCGTATGGTCATGCGGGCCTCCTCCTGCGGGTCAAAGCAGAACGCCGCCCGGAAGGAGCGGCGCTTCCGGTTGCCTTGGGCGTTGCGGGGATCAGCCCGCCGCTGCCGGCTCTTTCTTCTTCGATTCGGTATGCACCAGCAGAGGCTTGGCGCCCTTGTCGACCGATTCCTCATTCACCACGACTTCAGAGACATCGCCCATGCCAGGCAGTTCGAACATGGTGTCGAGCAGGATGTCTTCCATGATCGACCGCAGCCCCCGCGCCCCGGTCTTGCGCTTGATCGCGCGCTTGGCGATGGCGACCAGCGCATCAGGCGTGAAGGTCAGCTTGACGCTCTCGATCTCGAACAGCCGCTGGTATTGCTTGACCAGCGCGTTCTTCGGTTCGGTCAGGATGGTGACCAGCGCAGCCTCGTCCAGGTCTTCCAGCGTGGCCAGAACCGGCAGTCGGCCGACAAATTCCGGAATCAGCCCGAATTTCAGCAGATCCTCCGGCTCCAGCTCGCGGAACAACTCGCCCGCGCCGCGCGCATCAGGGTCCTTCACGTCGGCCTTGAAGCCGATGCCGGAACCCCTGCCGCGCTGCGCGATGATCTTTTCCAGGCCCGAAAACGCGCCACCGCAGATGAACAGGATGTTGGTGGTGTCCACCTGCAGGAATTCCTGTTGCGGATGCTTGCGCCCGCCCTGCGGCGGCACCGAAGCCACGGTGCCTTCCATTATCTTCAACAGTGCCTGCTGCACGCCCTCGCCGGAGACATCGCGGGTGATCGAGGGGTTGTCGGACTTGCGGGTGATCTTGTCGACCTCGTCGATATAGACGATGCCGCGCTGCGCCCGTTCGACGTTGTATTCGGCGGCCTGCAACAGCTTGAGGATGATGTTCTCGACATCCTCGCCGACATAGCCCGCTTCGGTCAGCGTGGTGGCGTCAGCCATGGTGAAGGGCACATCCAGAATCCGCGCCAGAGTCTGCGCCAGCAGCGTCTTGCCGGTGCCGGTGGGGCCGATCAGGAGGATGTTGGACTTCGCCAGTTCCACTTCCTGTTTCGAGGAATGGTTGAGGCGCTTGTAGTGGTTGTGGACCGCGACCGAGAGCACGCGCTTGGCGTGGATCTGACCGATGACGTAATCATCAAGCACCTTGCAGATTTCGCGCGGGGTGGGCACGCCGTCGCTTGCCTTCAGACCCGAGGTCTTGGTCTCTTCGCGGATGATGTCCATGCACAGCTCGACGCATTCGTCGCAGATGAACACGGTCGGACCCGCGATCAGCTTCCTGACTTCGTGCTGGCTCTTGCCGCAGAACGAACAATAAAGCGTGTTCTTGCTGTCACCGCCGGAGTTCGTCGCCATCCGTTTCCCTTTGCCCTTCCCCCCTTTCCGGGGGCCGTGAGGGGAAGTCTAGGCCAAGGCCAGACCCTCCACAATCCGAAAACGCCCCCGGCGGCGGACCCCGCCGGAGGCACTTTCGTCACTTCGCCGTGTCGTCCATCTTGCCGCGATCGGCCAGAATCTCGTCGATCAGGCCCCAGGCCTTGGCATCCTCGGCCGACATGAAATTGTCGCGCTCCAGCGCCGCTTCGACCGTCTCATATTCGTTGCCGGTGTGTTTCACATAGATCTCGTTCAGGCGCCGCTTCAGCTTTTGCGTCTCCTGCGCGTGGATCATGATGTCGGTGGCCTGACCCTGATAGCCGCCCGAGGGCTGGTGCACCATCACCCGGCTGTTGGGCAGGCTGAACCGCATGCCCTTTTCGCCGGCCGTCAGCAAAAGCGAGCCCATCGAGGCGGCCTGGCCGATGACCAGGGTCGAGACCTTGGGCTTGATGTATTGCATCGTGTCGTAGATCGACAGGCCCGCCGTCACCACGCCGCCGGGGCTGTTGATGTACATGCTGATTTCCTTGGACGGGTTTTCCGCCTCAAGAAACAGCAGCTGCGCACAGATCAGGCTGGACATGCCGTCATGCACCGGGCCGGCCAGAAAGATGATCCGCTCCTTCAGCAGGCGAGAGAAGATATCGTAGGCGCGTTCGCCCCGGCTGGTCTGTTCAACGACCATCGGGACGAGAGTGTTCATGTAGGTGTCGATCGGATCACGCATCAGGGGCCTGCCTCATCTTTCGCCGTCAGGGTTATCGCCTCGGAGTTTCCAGAGTCTTAGTGGCGCGTGACGGGGGCTGCAAGGGCAGGTCTGCCGGTGCCGGTCGGGCTCAGGTCCGGATCGTGCCGTCGCCGGTGACCAGGTATTTGAAACTGCACAACTGTTCGGCGCCCACCGGCCCGCGCGCATGCAGCTTGCCGGTGGCGATGCCGATTTCGCCGCCCATGCCGAATTCGCCGCCATCGGCAAACTGGGTCGAGGCGTTGCGCATCAGGATGGCGCTGTCGAGCCGCTCGAAGAAGCGCTGCGCCGTGGCGTCGTTCTCGGTCAGGATCGCCTCGGTATGGTTCGAGCCATATTTGCGGATATGGGCGATGGCCTCGTCGACGCCATCGACCAGCTTCGCGGCGATGATCTTGTCAAGGAACTCGCGGCCGAAATCGTCCGGTGCGGCCTGGGTGGTGCCGGGGATCTTCAAGAGATCGCCTTCCGTGCGAACCTCGACGCCGGCGGCCAGCAGGTCCTCGATCAGCACGGCACCGTGGCGGGTGTAGAACTGCCAGTCGATCAGCAGGCATTCGGCGGCGCCGCAGACGCCGGTGCGGCGGGTCTTGGCGTTCAGCACCACGGCGCGGGCCTTCTCCAGATCGGCGTCGCGGTCGGCGTAGACGTGGCAGATGCCTTCGAGATGGGCAAAGACCGGCACGCGGGCTTCTTTCTGCACGAGGCCGACCAGCCCCTTGCCGCCACGCGGCACGATCACGTCGATGAAGTCGGTGGCGCGGAGCATCTCGGTCACCATGGCGCGGTCGCGGGTCGGCACCAGCTGGATCGCGGCCTCGGGCAGACTGGCGGCGCGCAGACCCTCGACCATGCAAAGGTGGATCGCCTGCGAGGTCTCGAAGCTTTCGCTGCCGCCACGCAGGATCACCGCATTGCCGGATTTCAGGCAAAGCGCGCCGGCGTCAGCGGTGACGTTGGGGCGCGATTCATAGATCACCCCGACGACGCCCAAGGGGGTGGCGACGCGCTGGATGTGCAACCCGTTGGGCCGGTCCCATTCAGCCAGCACGCGGCCGACCGGGTCGCGCGCTTCGGCCACGGTGCGCAGACTGTCGACGATGCCGCGAATGCGGGTCTCGTCCAGCCGCAGCCGATCCAGCAGGGCCGGGCTCAGGCCCTTTTCCTCAGCCGCCGCAAGGTCCATCACGTTGGCGTCCAGAATCTCCTGCCGCCGGCGCCAGACCGCTTCGGCCGCCGATACCAGCGCAGCGGCCTTGCGTTCGGAGCCGGCAAAGGCCAGGTCCGCCGCCGCCGCGCGGGCCTTGGCGCCGATGTCCGCCATCAGATCGGCAATTTGGCCGCCCATCGTTCCCCTCCCGGCCACCGAGCCGCAAAAGCTCTCGAAAACTCTCGCAGATTCCTTCGAAGGAATCAGCGTCTCAGACCACCATGTCGTCCCGATGCACCAGCGCCGCGCGGCCCTGATAGCCCAGAATCGACGCAATCTCACCCGAACGATGCCCCGCGATCTGCTTCGCCTCGGCACTGGTATAGCGCACCAGCCCCTTGCCCAGCACCACGCCCTCGGGCGACAGGATCGCCACTGGCTCGCCCCGTCCGAATGCTCCCGATACCTTGGTGACACCGGCCGGCAACAAGCTTTTTCCAGCCCGCAGCGCCGTCACCGCGCCTGCATCCAGCAGCAGTTCGCCCTTCGGCTTCATCGCGCTGATCCAGCGCTTGCGTGCCAGCTGCGGATCGGACCCGGCGACGAACCAGGTCCGGTTCGCCCCCTGCGCCAGCGCCTGCAAGGGCCGCAGGGCCGAGCCTTCCATGATCGCCATCGCGCAGCCGCCCTGCACTGCGGTCCTGGCGGCCAGAAGCTTGGTCTTCATGCCGCCCTTCGACAGGCCGGAGATCGGGTCGCCCGCCATCGCCTCGATCTCGGGCGTGATGGTCTCGATCACGTCGAAGCGGGTGGCGCTGGCGTCCTCTTTCGGATTTGCAGTGTAGAACCCGTCGACGTCCGACAACAGCACCAGTTGATCCGCCCCCACCGTTACCGCGATCTGCGCCGCCAGCCGGTCGTTGTCGCCAAAGCGAATCTCGTCCGTCGCCACGGTGTCGTTTTCGTTCACGATCGGCACCACGCCCAGGGACAGCAGCGTCTCCATCGTGGCGCGGCTGTTCAGATAGCGCCGCCGGTCGGTCGTATCCTCCAGCGTCACCAGCACCTGCGCGGTGGTGATGCCATGCGGCGCCAGCACCTCTTCATAGGCCCGCGCCAGCCGGATCTGGCCGACCGCGGCGGCGGCCTGGCTTTGCTCCAGCGTCAGCGCGCCATCGGGCAGGTCCAGCACCTTGCGGCCCAAGGCGATGGAGCCCGAGGACACCAGCACCACATCCGCGCCGCGCAGCTTGGCCTCGGCCACGTCCAGCGCCAGCGCCGACAGCCAGCCCTGCTTCAGCCCCGCCCTGCGATCGACCAAGAGCGCCGAGCCGATCTTGACGACCAGCCGCTTCGCTGCCCGCACATCTGGGGCCGCCGCCTGCGTCACGGTTGCCATGGGCCCCGCTCCTCCTGCGGCTCT
>JADJAB010000024.1 GCA_016704435.1 Rhodobacter sp.
CACGCCTTGTTCAGGGGTCCGATTGCGCGGCAAGGAAGTCGAATTGTGCCGGGTCGAGGCTGTTGTCTATCTGGCCGTTTGCAGATCCGGCGATCACGGACTCCAGGGTCTCGGCTCCGGTCTCGCGCAGGATATCAGCCCAGCCCCAGCGGGAGCTGATACCATGGCGGCAACCGGCTCGCGCTCGGCCTCGATATGGCCCTGTTGGCGCGGTTTCAGCATGACGGATTGTTACAGAGACCGTGGCGGCGGCGAAAGCGCCACGAGAAGGCGACGCCAGAGAAATGTCTTTGCAGGGCTTTCGTTTGGCAGTGCCAAAAGCGCCGCCACCATGGGAATCGGCGAAAAATCAGCAGACGGTGGATTGCCACCGCGCCCGTCGCCGGACGTTGAAAGAAGATAACGACCTGATCGATCAGCGGCGCAAGGATGCTTGCCGAAGTGCCGCAAAGACAACCGATGGCAAGCTGCCAGCACTGTCCCCCCGCCGACCCAAAGCAGAACCTGACCCCCCCTGCAAGACCGCCATGGACCAGCGCCCGGCATTCGTGCTGGCCCCCGCCACCAGGTCACCGACCAGAAACTTGGGGCCCAGCACGAGGCTTGCGCTTGTCATTGCCTCAGGCGCTAGAATCCCGCCCAACATCGCTCCACAACGGCCCCGCGATACCAATCGTCGAGGCGGTTGCGACCCGCCACGACAATGACCCCAGGCCCAGCAGGATCGGCCCGCCGACAGCCGCCGCGAGGGTGACCGTCAACCCGGATGGTTCGGTGCCAAGTCCGGAAACGAAAACAGCAAGATACCAGACCGACTGTTGCCGGGTTCGGGGGCGTGCCCGCGGTCGCCAAAGATCAGGTCTCCGAACACAAGTCCGAGAAGAGAAAGCGAAAGCGCCAAAGCGAGGTGCCAAAGCGGAACCCCGGCCGGCAGCAGCAAGACAAAGACGGTGGCGGTCAAGAGACCATCCCAACGAGGGGCTTCCGGCGCAGCCGCGCAAAAGCAGTGGCCATGCAATTCAATCAAGCGCCGAAAAGCTTTATTGGGGCGACAATTGCCAGGACGATAACTGGGCAATGAAAACTGCCAAGACGGGCCAAGGGCAACCCCCGTCGCAAGCGTCACGCGGTAGCTCTCCCACGGGCGGGGCATGTTTCGGTCAGCCGGTTCATGCCGCCTGCTCCTGCTGCAAGAATGTCCAGCGTGCGGCGCAGAAGCGTACCGTAATCGCGCCCGAAGGGCAAAGGTAGCTGAGCAGGGCCAGATCGTCCTCCAGCAACTCAAGACAGCCCAGCTACGCTCTGCGGTTTCACGACATCCCGCCGACCGCCAGCGCACGCAAGATAAGGACTGGCAAAAGGTCAGAGGAAAGACCCGCTCAAAGCCTTCGAAAGCGGCAGCGTGGCACCTGTTGCGGTGTCCGGATGCGATCCAGTTGCTTTTGCCGCCCGTCCGGGCAAGGCTCTCAGGCGGATCCCGCCTGATCTGCGTCACTTGCAGATCATGCCGCCGCAGATACTCCACCCGCTGCCCGGACGGGGATGAATCCGGGCAGCAATTGTGCCGCATCCGGCATTTCCGCGACCATGGACAAGGTCCGAAAGCTTCGCGCCCAAGGGTGCGCAAACCAGAGCGGAATCGGCCAGCCCCGCGCCACCGACCGACAGGATTCGCCCCGCCTTGATCCGCCCGGTCTCCAGCAGATGCCCGATGGCTGCGACATCCTGATAACCGATCTGCCAGACCGACCGCTGCCGCGATGCCGGGATGACGTGGTGGATATGGGTGCCGGGCAGGCCGGATGCGGCCCGGAAAATGTCACGACCCGCATCCGATCCTGCGCCGGGAACCAGCGACGCACTGTCGGGCTGACAAATGTAGACAGGTCCGTCCGTCAGGTACAAAAAGCGCCTCTGCGCCGCGGTGGAACAATTCCCTTTGCGGCGCCAGAACCTTCACGAACCGGATCAGGGGCCAAAGGGTTGGTGACATCCGTCGCGGTGACAAAAGATCGCGTGCGGACGGCCAGAAGGATCAGGAACATGGCCGAAGGGCGGGTTCGAAAACCGGCCCGAAAGCACCGCTTTGCAGCAGAAGCTCGCGCAGAGTCACTGCCCTGAGCGGCCGGACCCGCATCGAATAGACGGTGTATCTCCCCTCACAAGCGATTTCAAGTCGAAAGCTCCAGCCGTCGGCGCGCGCACAACCGGATTCGGCAGGACGCGCCCGGCCTGCAGAGGCCACGAATGCGACCTCGGTTCGGCGGCGATCGACGCAAGTATCGTCCGGCAACGATCGGATCTCCTCCCCGACCTTCAGACCGAACACCACACCCGGATAGTCGGCGCCAAGAAAGGCGACGGTTTTGCGGTACTGATTTTGGCTCGACCGGGCCGCGCAGGCACTCGGTGTTCGTTTTCAGACCTTTGCGAAAGGTGAACCGCACCGGAGTACCCTTCCTGGAGTTTTCAGACCCGGGGTTTTCAGACGGGCGGGCGCGTTGTTGCAAACGGCCCGGAACGTCAAACTCTTGTTCAGCGGAAGCTGAGACCGGTCTTATGGTCGCATGTACGCGGGCTTGTCGATCGCGGCGACACTTTGCGAGGTCCTCGATGCTGTCGATCATCAGTTGAATGACGTAGGTGGGTTTGCAAAGTTTCTGTCATCCATTGCCACGAACTGAGATTGTATGCCGCCCGAAGCAGGCGGGGTGTCCAAATCTTGTAGGCATTGGGAAACACGGCCTCTTCCGGGTCCGCACTGCCGTTGCCATTGAGGTCATTGAAGAAATAGGGAAGGCCGTCTTCCGAGCAGGGTATTCCCACCCCCGACTTCTGTCGCATAGGTCCTGATCGCGACCTCTAGTTGGCCGCGGGCGAACGATGACTGACGGTTGCGATGCCCGCGCTGGTGTTCCGTCGCCAAGCACATCCGGTGGTGTAGTTCTGATCGCGCGGAAATCGGCCGCGCCTGCATGGCAGGTCATTGTGCAAGCCCTCCAGTTTCACCTCTGTATCGTGGGCGCCGTGACAACTGACACAGGTTTCAAATCCCGCGACGCGGCCTGAAGGGGCCAGCTAGCTGCGGCCTTCTACCGGGCGACCTCCACGCACCGTAGCGCCCAACTGCAACGATGCAGCGGCAGCATGGTGGATGTTGACGAAGGGATGGCAGAGCGAGACCTCATCATCACCGATGCCCGCAACCGAGGCGTCGACCTGATCCATCGAGTTGCGGCCTGATACATTACCGTGCAGATCGCCGAACTGTTGGCGATGCTGACCATCTGACCATTCGGGAACAGGACTGACTCAGCGCGCTGCGTTGTCATTGTGGCAGGCGGCACATTCGACAGTCGTGCCGATACCACCGAATGCGGAATGACACCGGCCGTGACCCGCGGGTCGCAAGATAGTCGACGATGCCCGTGGTCGAATGGCAAACGGCGCAGGTTCCGGGGATCTCGACTTCCGTGTCCAAATGCCGAAATGACTCCGTCGTGGAATCGGCGTGAGCCGGGAGGCAAGCCGATCCGAGTATTTCTTCAGGCGTCGGCTTGTCTTGAGCCAACGAATGCGCCCCCGGTCAAGGCCCGAGACAGATGATAATCAACGCAATGGGGGCGATTGTTCATTTGGTGAGATCTCTGACAGGTGGCGGCTCTCCCCAGCATGAGGTCTAGCAGCGTCACTCTCTTTGGCATTGACGCAGATCAAGGCATCGGAACCGCGGAGGTTCGGCGCCGGAGTCCAGAGCATCGACCCGTTCTGCAATTAGATGGAACACGCTTGCCGGCTTCGGTGTTGCGGCAGGCCCGATTGCGCTTACCCAGTCGCGAACAATCGCGCATGATGGCGGGTCTAAACATGTGGCCGGACCCGCAAGCGGCCTGGGAACAGGAAATCGCACCCGGTCCTTGCGGGGTAGGATATCCAGCTCCAAATCGAAGAGCGGGCATTTTCAGTGACTTCCAGGGTCAGGACTCGTTCTCGGCTCATGGCCGGAACATCACGGTTGCGGCGAGAGCGACGGCGGAGAGGAAGACTTCCTGTCCGGGATGCAGGGCTTTACCCCTTTGTCTTTCAACGCATCCCTGACCCCAGTCTGATCCTGGCCCCGATCCGCTGCCTGGCAACGGTTTGGCCGCAAACCATGGGAGGCGGTGCCGGCATGCAATCTGAGCAGTCTCCTCGCGGAGCCTGAACCATGCCTGAAACGCAAGATCAATGGGTTCTGGACCCGGATCCCTGCGGCGTGGCGAAGCTGGACTGCCGCGGCCTTGCGGCGAGTGTTCTGTCCGTCGATCAGGCGAACATATCGAGGTGTTCGGGTTTTCATGACAAGCCTGCTCGGCCTTTTGCGGGGGGAGCTACCCGATGAGACCGAGCGGGTTGCGCTGCTCGCCAATCGACCCATCGCGCTCGCCGGAAGCCTTGCGATGCCCGATATCCGGAGGTCCCCGTTTTTCGGCCAAATGGCGCAGGGATCGGCATCCGTTCCAACTTTGACATTGCGGGGCGCCGTTGGCGGCCATACTCCCCACGCATGCCGGGCGTTCGTGTGATCGAGGAGACCATTGAATGCACTTGATTTCCGTTCCCGCGCGGAAAAGCATCGGACTATTCGCGTTCATATCAGGATTTGCGATCTATACGATGGTGGCGTTTCAGCGGCCGCTGCTGTCCTACGTGCTTGCGGTGATCGACCCTGGCACCGCCCAGGGGGTAACGGAACTCGTCTCGCTTCAGATCATCCAGTTTGCGCTGATGGCCTTGGCCTTGGGGTTGCTGGCCCTGTTGCCGACCCCGGTGGTGAAGGCGTTCTGCATTGCCACGCTGTTTGCCAATGCGGCAGCGGTCTATTTCATGACGACCTACAACGTCGAGCTGGACCGCACGATGATCGGCAACATCCTGAACACCGATCAGCGCGAGGTGACGCAGCTGTGGAACCCGCGCATGCTGGGGCAGATCGCGCTGCTGGCGGGCCTGCCCAGCCTTCTGATCCTGTGGCTGCGGGTGGTCAGGCCGCGCTGGTTTGTCCGGATTGGTGCGGTCGTCGTGACCTTTGTCGTGCTGGTGGGTTGGCTGTGGGCCACGGCCTTCACCTGGCCGTGGTTTGACAAGAATGCGCCGCGTCTTGGCGGGCGGGTGCTGCCCTGGTCATACATTGCCAACACCGTGCGGCATTTCAACCAGCAGGCGTTGGCGAACAGGGTGCAGACCCTGTTGCCCGACGCCATCTTCCTGGCCCCGGTTCCGCCGGGACAGAAGGACATCGTGGTTCTGGTGATCGGCGAGGCATCGCGGGCGCAGAATTATGCCTATTACGGCTATGGGCGTGATACCAACCCCTTTACCCGCGACCTGGGGATGGTCGCGTTGCCCGCCGGGCAGTCCTGCGCCACCTATACCATCGGGTCGGTGGCCTGCATACTGACCCATGAAGGAAGTGCTGCATCGGACCGGACGGGATTTGAGCCGCTGAACAGCTACCTGACACGGATGGGTGTCGAGACGATCTTTCGCACCAACAATTATGGCGAGCCGCCGATCAAGGTGACGCGATATGAGCGGATCGCCGACATCATGGCCGGGTGTAGCGGTGCAGATTGCCCGACGGGCGGCTATGACGAAACGCTGGTCTGGGGGCTGGCCGCCGAATTGACGGCGTCGCATTTCGACCGCATTTTCGTAACCCTGCATGAGGCGGGTAGCCATGGTCCGTCATACTGGAAGAAATACCCGCCGGCGTTTCAGGAATTCACTCCGGTTTGCGAGACAGTCGAAGTGGGATCGTGCAGCAGCGAGGCGCTGGTGAATGCCTATGACAACTCGGTCCGCTACACCGACCATGTGAACGCGACGTTGATCAAGGCGCTGAACGGCATACCGAACGCACGGGTGGCGCTGATCTTTGTTTCGGATCACGGCCAGTCGCTGGGAGAAAACGGTCTTTACCTGCATGGCACGCCGAACGCCGTGGCGCCCCAGGAACAGCGGATGGTGCCGTTCCTGGTCTGGATGAACGAGGCCTTCATGGCTGCACACGGGGTGACCCCTGACAGCATCCGGCAGGCCGGGACCAGGCCGCATGACTTTCCGTTTCACAGCGTCCTTGGGGCCTTCGGCATGACCAGCCCGATCTACAAGCCTGACAACGATATCTTTGCCCGGAAAGGCGCGCCCTGACGGCAGCTCCACAGGGCGACATTGCGCAATTGTAATGTTGCGATCATCGTCCTGACCCTCGATCCCCTCAGACAGCATGGGAACAGACCGCAAGATGCGGCCGGCTTTCCTGCCCGAGGACCCCATGCCCGCATCCATCATCTCTATCCGGCACATGTGCCAGACCTTCGATTCCCTGCCCGTGGTGCGCGACCTCACCTTCGGCATCGCCGAGGGCGAAGTGTTCGGCTTTCTGGGCCACAATGGCGCGGGCAAGACCACCACCGTCCATATGCTGACCACTTTGGCGCGACCCGCGTCGGGCACGGCGGAAATTGCCGGGGCGGACATTGTCGGCGACCCCATGGGGGTGCGACGGCAGATTGGCTATGTGCCGGAAAACGTGCGGCTTTACGATACCCTGACGGCGCAGGAAAACCTGATGTTCTTCGCCCGCCTGTCGGGCCTTGGTGACCCTGCGGCGCGGGTGGCGGAAACACTGGCCCTGCTGGACTGCAGCGATCTGGCTTTGCGCCGCGTGGGCGGCTTTTCCAAAGGCATGCGCCAGCGCATCGGCCTGGCGCAAGCGATCCTGCACCGGCCCCGCGTGCTGTTTCTGGACGAGCCGACCTCGGGTCTGGACCCGATGGGGATCAAGATGCTGCGCGATGTAATTGCCCGGCTGAACCGCGATCGGGGCATGACCATCTTCATGAACACCCATCTGCTGTCCGAAATCGCCAAGACCTGCACCTCGATCGGTGTTCTGGGCCATGGGCGGCTGATCTACCACGACACGATGCAGGCGGTGACTGCCCGTTACGGCAGCGATTCAGCGCTGGAAGAGCTGTATCTGTCGCTTGCCCCGGCAAGCCAGCCGGCGGGGGCGGCGTGATGCGCGGGGCCACGCAAATCCTTGCACTGCAATCTGCGTCCTTCGTGCTGCGCGAACGGATCGTCGCGGTTCTGGTCGGGCTTTTCGTCGCGCTGGTGCTGCTGTCGTCCTGGCTTGGCTGGTCGGCCACCGCGACGGTCACTGGTATCTACATCCGGTCTGCTGCCTTCTTGCAGGCGTCGGGTCAGCCGGTGCCGCCGAACCCGGTGCTGGACATCTCGCCCCTGTCGCTGATGCGCAATATGGTGGTCTACGTCGCGCTGATCGGGGCCTTGGCCGCAATCGTCATCGGCAATCAGCTGGTGGCGCTGGACCGCAAATCTGGTGTGATCCCGCTGATCGGCGTGCGCCCCGTGCCACCGCATGGCTATGCGCTGGCCAAGATCGCCGCGTTGGGCGGGCTGGTGATCGGGCTGACTGCCTTGTCCGCTCTGGTCAGCGTGGCCACCTTTGCGATTCTGCCGCAAACCACGCTGGACGGCGCGGGCTGGGCCCGGCTGGCCGGATTCTTCGGCCTTTCGGCGATCTACATGATGATCCTCGGGCTGGTGGCCCTGGCCTCTGCCGCCTTCGCCCGGGCCGAGGGCGTTGGCCTTTTGGTCCCGGTGACGCTGTGGCTGACGCTGACGTTCATCCTGCCTGCCTTGACCTCGAACATCCTGCCGACGGCAGCGTTGAACCCGATTTCGGCGCTGGCGCCGCTGCCGGAAAGCCCGTTCTTTCAATGGGCGGGCTGGGCCTTGGGGCCAGTATCACTGGCCGATGCCTACAAGATCGACAGCGCGCGGCTCCTGGGCTTTCTGCCGCAGGACTATGCCGTGCGGGCCATGGTGCCGCCGCTGGCCTCGCTCTTGGCCGCACTTGTTCTGGCGGCGGTCTGGGCCACACACGCGCTGACCCGAATTGATCTCACCAAAGGGGATTATGATGCCTGAGGCCCTGTCCCCGGTCCGCATCATCGCCCGAAAGGACGTATCGGATGCGCTGCGCGACCGTTTCATCCCGCTGATTACCGGCTTTCTGGTGCTGGCGGCGCTGGTCTCGTTGATTGCCGGGGCGATAGCGCTGGCGACCGATGACGACCTATGAAAATGCCCGTGCGACACTGCTGGCCCTGGGCAAATCGGCCGAGGCCATTGCGGCGCCCGAGTTCTACCCGCTGAAGCTGCTGCGTGGCGCCATCGAGCAGACCGAGATCATCGGCGCCGCCGTGGCCATCCTGGTCGGCCACCGCGCCGCGGCGAGCGAGCGGGGGCGCCAGACCCTGGCGCTGATCCTGACCCGTCCGGTGCGGCGCTGGCAGTTCCTGGCGGGCAAGGTGGCGGCGGGGATCCTGCTCTTGGCCGTTGGCCTGGCGGCAGTGCTGGCGGTCTGCGCCGTGGCGCTGCACCTTGGCTCGGGCATCGGGTTGGGGTTGGCTGACCTTGGGCGCATCGCAATCGTCTGGGTGGCGGCGCTGGCCTATACTTCGTGCTTTTTCCTGTCAGCCTTCATCCTGACGCTGAGCATGCGCCGCCCACCGCACGCCCTTCTGGCCGCGTTCTCGATCTGGCTTTTGCTGGTGTTGATCGCGCCACAGATCGGCGACACGCTGGACCCCGACAATCAGGTGGCAGGTGGCGTGTTCAAGCAGTTGCATATCGCCAAGCCGGACCAGATCGAAATCCTCGGGGGCTTTGCCGGATATGAAGCCGTCCGCACCGGCATCGAAGCCGCCTCGATCACCAAGCATTTTCGAGCGGTTCGGCTTTGCCGTGCTTGGCATCAAGGACACCTACACCGGCCAGCCGCTTGGCCCGATCCTGCATGAGAAGGCAGGAGACGCGCTGTTCATCCCGCGTTGCTTGCTGGGGCTGGGCGCACTTGCGCTGGTCTTGCGCCTAGACCCCGACAGATTGACCAAGGAGTAACGGACATGACCCTGAAAAGGACCCTGACGACCGCGGCCCTGCTCGCGATGCTTGGGCTAGGCACGTCGGCCCATGCGCAGACCGATCCGGACAGCGATGGCGACGGCATCCCTGATGCGTCCGAGCCGTTGCTTGGGGCCGATCCGGCGAACGCAGACACCGATGGCGACGGGTTGAACGATCTGGCCGACCCCAAGCCCGCCTTTGCGGCAAACCACCTTGAGATGACCGGCGCGCCGGCGAGTTTCGCGATCAAGGACGCACTGGTGGAAAACAACTATGACTTTGCCGCGAAAAAGGATGCGACAGACCATCTGGAACTGCTGGTGGCAAATACCGGTCCTGCCGATCTGAGCGGGTTTTCGATCTACTACGCCATCACCGATGCCGATAGCGGTGCCGTCGAGGGCTACAGCCTGCCGCTTCCGGGCTTCACCGTGCCCGCCGGGGGCGAGGCGCGGATACATCTGGATGACGGTTCAGTTGCGGGCCATTTCCGGGCCAATCCGAACGGCATCTACACCTCCAGCCAGGCAGCCAAGACCTTTGACGTTGTGCTGAAGGCCGACGGCATGGCCCCGGTTTCCGTGCAGATCGCCAAGGACAAGGGCGGGGCAGAGGCTGCCGACTGAGCCGCCGCTACCGGTTCTGCCGCCAGCGAGCCCACGCCGCCGGACCGACTGGCGCCGTCTGCGGATGGCACCTTCCTGCATGCCCTACCGCCGGGGCGGGAAGGTGATCGTCACCCGCAGACCCGGGCCATTGTCGCCCAGATCCAGGGCCGCGCCGTGCAATTCGCAGATCGCGGCGACCATGCTGAGGCCAAGGCCGTTGCCCGGCGTGGTCCGGCTGCTTTCCAATCGGTAAAGCCTGCGCAGGACATTGCCGCGCTCGCCCTCCGGGATGCCGGGGCCGTCATCGGCCACCTGCAGCACCGCGCGGCCGTCGCGTTGCACCAGGCCGACCGCGATCTTCCCGCCTTGCGGAACATGGCGAAGGCCGTTCTCGATCAGATTGGCCAGCACCTGGCCAAGCAATTCCCGGTCGCCGGAGACGACACAAGGCTGGTCCGCCGACAGGGTCAGGCGGTGCCCGGCATCCTCGGCGGCGGCCGTGAACATCTCGACCATGGCATGGGCCAGGGCCTGCAGGTCAACCGGCACGAAGCGGTCGCGCAGCGCACCGCCTTCGATCTGGGCGATGCGCAGCAGCGCGTCGAAGGTCTTGGCGATATGGTCGGTTTCCGCCTGCGCCTGTTCGACAAAGACCCGCTGCACGGGGGCAAGGGTGGTCCGGCTGCCAAGGCGATCCAGCGTCAGGGCGACGCGCTGGATCGGGGTTTTCAGATCATGGGCGATGTCGGTCGTGGTCTGGCGCAGGGCGGCCATTGCGGCCGCTTGCGCACCCGCCATGGCATTGACGGCCCTGCCGATGGCGGCAAGATCATCGCTGTCGCCCGGATCCAGTGGCACCCGCGCAGACAGATCGCCATCCTGCAGGCCCTGCAGAACCGCGCCGATCCCTTCGATCCGGCTGCGGGCACGGCGGGCGAAGACCAGCCCCAGTCCCGAGGCGATGGCAAGGGTTGGCAGCAGGCTGATCAAGAGCACCGCAATGAACACCTCGGCCATGTCGACCATCTGCGCGCGGGTGATGGCGATTGTCAGGTGGCCGCCGTCCACGACGACTCCGAGGGCAAGGTAGCTGTCGTCGATGTTCTGGCCGCGGATTTCATCCTCCGACACGACCCGCTCGCCATCGAAGGCTGGCATCGAGTCCACGTTGGAAAGGCGTGGCCCGTCGGCCGGCCGATAGTCGATCAGGATCAGCGCGGCGCTGACCCCTGCCAGCTCCTCCTGCAGGTGATTGCGGCGCTCGGCAGCGCTTGGCAGGGCCAGATACTCGGCCATCCGCGCCCGCACCTGATCGCGAAGGGTGGCGTCAAAACTGTCGCGGATCACCAGATAGGAGGCGGCAAAACTGATCATCAGCACCGCGACAAAAACCGCGATCAGCATGCCCGTCAGGCGCAGGGGGTAGAGACCGTCCGAGCCGGAGGCGCGGGCCTCATTCCGCGTCGATCCGGTAGCCCGAGCCGCGGACCGTCTCGATCAGCTCTGCGTCGAAGGGTTTGTCCACCTTGGCGCGCAATCGGCTGACATGGGTTTCCACCACATTGGTCTGCGGGTCGAAGTGAATGTCCCAGACCGCCTCCAGCAGCATCGTGCGGGTCTGCACCCGGCCCTTGCGGCGCAGCAGGCATTCCAGAAGCGCCAGCTCACGCGGCAGCAGGTCGATCGGCTGGCCCGCGCGCGTGACCTTGCGGGTCAGCAGGTTCAGTTCCAGATCACGGGCGCGCAAGCTGGTCGGTTCATCAGACATCTGCGGGCGGCGGCCAAGGGCGGCAATGCGGGCCGAAAGCTCGCCAAAGGCGAAGGGCTTGACCAGATAGTCGTCGCCCCCGGCATTCAGCCCCTCGATCCGGTCATTGACGCCGCCCAGGGTGGTCAGGAACAGCACCGGTGTGCGGTTTCTCGCCCCGCGCAGGGTCTTGACCAATGCCATGCCGTCAATCCCCGGCAGCATCCGGTCAACCACGATGGCATCATAGCTGCCGATGGTCGCCTGGACCAACCCATCGGCACCGTTTGCGATCAGATCGACCGAATGGCCCTCTTCGCGCAGACCCTCGGCGATATAGGGCCCGGTGGTCTTGTCGTCTTCGATCACAAGGATTTTCATCAGGCCTTCCAGTCGGGTGGGCAGGCAACATCGGGATGCCGCCGGCCGCTGGTGTGAAGTCTACAGGAACGATCAGCCGTTGTCGTTGTCGCCGTCCTGGTCGCCGCCCTCGCTGGCGCCCTCGCCCTCGTCATCGTCCTTCGCTTCGGCCATGATCGCGGTCGAGCCATCGGCGGAAACCATCACGTCAACCATGGTGCCGTCCGGCTTCACGACCTCGACATGAAAGCCCCCGGTCGATGCGTCGGACAGTTCCCAGCCCGCATCCATTGCCTTGCCACCTGCGGCCGTTTCAGCCGCTGCAATCGCCTGGCTGAGGGATTGGGGAAAGCCAAGAAACTGCTGCATTTCGGCGGCATCGGAATTCTCGGTTTCCGCAGTGGCCATCCCGGCAACGCCGGTTCCCAGAATGATCGCGGTGCCGATCGCAGCCAAGTTCATCGATTTCATGTCTTCGTCCTTTCGTTGCAATGGCAGCGGAAGCGCTGCCCTGTCCATCAAGGATGGGTTGACCAGCGCTGCCTTGCCTGTCGACGGCATTACAGTTTTGCAATCTATCGACGATCGGCGATGCGCGGGGGAATTCGCCGCTCCCGAAGACGGAGAGAGCGACGCAAGAAGGCAAGAGGAAGCAGATGATCGGGAACGGCAGCAGTGGCGCCGGAACCTGAGGGGCAGAAGGTGCGGTGGGCCGTCCGGCCAGCATGACCGCCTCGAACGCGCCCGCACCGCCCGGCACATGGCCGAGGATGCCGATCATCGTCGCGATTGCAAGAAAAGGCCAAAGCCGGCATGGAGCCGGCATCGCAAAGCCGCGCCGGATACCACGCTCGGGCCAACGGTGTTTCCGGTGGAAAAACCAGGAAAACCGCCAAGCCCGCCTTGCAGAAGCGCAAGGCGTTTTCCTCGATGGCGTCGGGCCGATACCCACAGCTGCGATCCCGGCAGCAATGACGAGGGCGGTCGCGAGGCCGTTTCCTGACCTTGAGCATGATGCACCTCGGATGGGTTTGCGGTCCCCGGATGGCGCGCCGTCCTGTGCAGACGGTGGGGCGCGGACAACAAGCCCGCAATCTCGAAGGGCAACCAAACCAGCCCCCTTTCCACATTACAGGATTGTAATCAGCACATCATCTGACGGCCATAACTGCCGGTCATCTGTCTTGTCGGGACAGGGGTCGGAGACGGTATCGCATGGCCAACGAGCTCTCCGAATGGACGACCGGCGAGGATTGGTCATTTCGGCATTGGGCGACCAGGCCGATCGGGCTGGCAATCGTTCTGAATGCAGCAGCGCTTGTGCTGGCCTGTGCATTCTTCCGCATGAATCCCGGTGCCGATCTGGCAACTTCCATGTCGTTCTTCTCCGCTCACGAGTTCCCGGTTGCCGCTTCCCGGGCCGGTCGTGCGGCGCGCACCGGCTTTATCGCGATAACGGACGGCACTGTTGTTCTTCTGGCAGCCATTCTGGCGGTTTCCGTTGTTTGGCCCTTTCTGCAAGGGGTGCACCGGCGGGCAATGGTCTTTGCCGTCGTCACCTACCTGATGATTCCGGGCATTCTGGTGAACGGGATCATCAAGCCGCTCTGGGGCAGGGCGCGCCCCATGGCCATCTCGGAATTCGGCGGCACGCTGCGCTTTACATCCCCATTCCAGCTGTCCGAGCAGTGCCACAAGGCGTGCAGTTTCCTATCTGGCGAAACCAGCGCGCTTTTCACCAGCGCGACATTGTTCTGTCTGCTGGTGATCCCGGTGTTGCGCCGCAACATGCGTTGGCCGGTGATGGTGGCGGTCGGGTGCCTTGCCATGTCAGGGTCGATCCTGCGTATCGCATTTGGTGCGCATTTCCTTAGCGATATCGTCTTTTCGGCGGTGATCTCGATGCTGCTGACGCTGGCTTTCTTCTCGGTGATGCGGCCCCTGATCGACAAAGCGACCGGCTGAGAAAGGTTGCAGAATTGCAATCTGCGCGACAGGCGCCTGCAGCTTGCGTCCCTCAGCCTTGGAAACATCAGAGCGCGGCTCTTGCTGACGTCTGACCTCATTCTGATGGCCACCTCATGGTCGCCAAACCAAAGGAAGACGACAGTGCGCAACCTTCTTCTCGGCATTGCCCTGATTGCAGCACCCGTCGGCATGTTTGCCGGGGCCCATGCGATCCTGCTGCCCTCTACGGTGACGGCTCAGACCGCCGGAGCCACTGCACCTGCCGATAGTGGCCCCTCGCTGGGCGACATGTCGGCCTTTGCGGCGATCATCACCGATGTCCAAAGCATCAGCGCGACAGGGGATTTCACGGCGGCCGAACAGCGGATCACCGATTTCGAGGCCGCCTGGGATGCAGCCGCGGGCCGTCTGCGCCCGGTCAACGCGACCTATTGGGGCAATGTGGACATCGCCGCCGATGCGGCCCTGGATGCGCTGCGCGCGGGCAAGCCGGAGGCGGCGTTTGTCGGCACCACCCTTGCCGATCTGCAGGCGGAACTGGCCGATCCGGCCAGGATGCCGGGTGCTGCCCCGGTCGCCGCAATGGCCAGTGTCGCCGGTGTGTCGACGACCGATGCGAACGATCGCGCCTTGCCCTGCGAGGTGATGTTGAAAGACCTGTCCGGGCGGCTGGCCACGGCGACCGTGCCCGCCGGGACGATGACGCAGATTTCCGGGTTGCAGGCCAAAGCGCTGGAGCGGTGCAACGCCGATGACGACGCCCGCGCCGACGCCTTTGCCGCACAGGCGCTGGCCCTCGTCCCCGCTTCGCTCTGACCTGTCCTGCAAGGAGTTGGACCATGACCGACCAAGCGACATCTGACCCAACCCCAACCCGCAGCAGGACCGAATGCAACCGCGTTCCCTCCGTGACGCCGGAATTCTGGCTGATCAAGCTGATGGCCGTGACCATGGGCGAAACCGCCGCCGACTATCTGGCCGTCAACCTGGGCCTTGGCCTGACGACAACCTCGCTGATCATGTCGGCGATCCTGGTTGGCGCGCTGGTCCTGCAGTTTGGCCAAAAGCGCTATGTGCCCTGGTCCTACTGGCTGGCGGTGGTGCTGATCAGCATCGTCGGCACGCTGGTGACCGACAACCTGGTCGACAACTTCGGCGTGTCGCTGGTGACAACGACGGTCTTCTTCACCGGCGCCCTTCTTGTCACCTTCGCGGTCTGGTTTGCGGCGGAACGCAGCCTGTCGATCCACGCCATCTTCACCACGCGGCGCGAGGGCTTCTACTGGCTGGCGATCCTGTTCACCTTCGCGCTCGGCACTGCGGCCGGCGACCTTGTGGCCGAGCATTTCGCCCTTGGCTACATGGCGACGGGTGTGCTGTTCGGGATGATCATCGCCTCGATCGCCACGGGCTACCTGGTGCTGAAGCTGGATGGCATCTGGGCCTTCTGGATCGCCTATGTCTTCACCCGACCTCTGGGGGCGTCATTCGGCGACCTGCTGTCGCAACCGGCAGACTACGGCGGGCTGGGCTTTGGCACCATCATCACCTCGGCGATGTTCCTTTCGGCCATCGTGGCCATCGTGATCTACATGTCGGCCACCCGGCGGGGCGAGGAACGGGCCGTCCTCAATTGATGCGCCCGGAGGACGCGACGGTCAGTCAGGGCGTCTCCTTCACCGCCTCCATCGCCACATAGGTCGAGGTCGAGGCGACATGCGGCAGCGCGCTGATCCGTTCGGCCAGAACGCGGCGGTAGTCGGCAATATCGCCGGTGCGCACCTTCAGCAAGTAGTCGAAGCGGCTGGCGATCATGTGGCACTGTTCCACCTCGGGCACCGCCAGAACCGCCTTGTTGAAGGCGCGCAGCGCCGCCTCGCGGGTGTCGCTGAGCCTCACCTCGACAAAGGCGACATGCGCCTGGCCCATCTTCACCGGGTCGAGGATGGCGCGGTAGCCGGCGATCACCCCGGCCTCTTCCAGCCGTTTCATCCGCGCCTGGGTCGGGCTTTTCGACAATCCGATTCGGCGGGCCAGCTCGACCGCGCTGACCCGGCCCTCGGTCGCCAGAACGGTCAGGATGGCCTGGTCGAAACGGTCAAGGTCGGTCGGTTCGATCGGCATGCTGTTTCCCCCGAATGCGGGCCTTCCGACTGCATATCACGTCTCAATCGGGAAAACAGCCTGCGGAATACCGGGTATCCTGCCCCGAACGCAGGAGCTGACCGAATGACCTCCACCGCCTGGGAAACCATCACCACCCGTTCGCTTGCCGATGAAACCGCGCTGGTCCGCGCCCTGATCGACGCGGCCGCCCTTGCGCCCGCCGACCGGGCCGCGATTTCTTCCGCCGGGGCCGATCTGGTCGACCGCATCCGCCGCAGCGCCAAGCCCGGCCTGATGGAGGTCTTCCTGGCCGAATACGGGCTTTCCACCGACGAAGGCATCGCCCTGATGTGCCTGGCCGAGGCGCTTTTGCGGGTGCCGGACGCCGACACCATGGATGCGCTGATCGAGGACAAGATCGCGCCGTCGAACTGGGGGCGGCATCTCGGCCGCTCGGCCTCCAGCCTCGTCAACGCCTCGACCTGGGCCCTGATGCTGACCGGCAAGGTGCTGGAAGAGCGCGAACCCGGCGTGGCGGGCCACCTGCGGGCGGCGGTCAAGCGGTTGGGAGAGCCGGTGATCCGCACCGCCGTGGGCCGCGCCATGAAAGAGATGGGCCGCCAGTTCGTGCTGGGCGAGACCATCGACAAGGCGATGACGCGCGCCCGCGACATGGAGACCAGGGGCTATACCTACAGCTACGACATGCTGGGCGAGGCGGCCCGGACCGAAGGCGACGCCCGGCGTTATCACCTGTCCTATTCCAAGGCGATCACGGCGATTGCGGGGGCGGCCAAGGGCAACGACATCCGCACCAATCCCGGCATCTCGGTGAAGCTGTCGGCGCTGCATCCGCGCTATGAGGTCGCCAAGCGCGAGCGGGTGATGGAAGAACTGGTGCCGCGTGTCCGCGCCCTTGCCGGGCTGGCGAAGGCGGCGGGCCTCGGCTTCAACATCGACGCCGAAGAGGCCGACCGGCTGGCGCTGTCGCTGGAGGTGATCGAGGCGGTGCTGTCGGACCCGGCACTGAAGGGCTGGGACGGCTTTGGCGTGGTGGTGCAGGCCTACGGCCGCCGCGCGGGCGCGGTGATCGACTGGCTGCATGATCTGGCCACCCGGCTGAATCGCCGCATCATGGTGCGGCTGGTCAAGGGCGCCTACTGGGATGCCGAGGTGAAGCGCGCGCAGGTGCTGGGGCTGGCCTCCTTCCCGGTCTTCACCCGCAAGCAGGCCACCGATGTCAGCTATATCGCCAATGCGAAAAAGCTGCTCGGCATGACCGACCGGATCTATCCGCAATTCGCCACCCACAATGCCCATACCGTTGCCGCCGTGCTGCACATGGCCGAAGCGGCGGGGGTGGACACAGCCGCCTATGAATTCCAGCGCCTGCATGGCATGGGCGAGCGGCTGCATGACCTGGTGCTGACCGACCGCGCCACCCGCTGCCGAATCTATGCCCCGGTCGGCGCGCACCGCGACCTTCTGGCCTATCTGGTGCGGCGGCTGTTGGAGAACGGCGCCAATTCCAGCTTCGTCAACCAGATCGTCAACGAAGAGGTGCCGCCCCTACGCGTCGCCGCCTGCCCGCTGGACCATATGGAAAAGGCGCCACAGGTGGCCAGCGCCGCCGTGACGCCGCCGCCGCAGCTCTTTGCGGGCCGGGTGAATGCCAGGGGCTGGGATCTGACCGATGCCGCCGACCTGGCCGCGATCGAGACGGCCCGCGCGCCGTTCCGCGAGACGCTGTTCGAAGCGGCGCCGCTCCTTGCCGGGCGTGCCGCCGGGGGACTTCGGCTGGATCTGGCGAACCCCGCGACCGGGGCGCTGGTGGGGCGCGTGCTGACCGCCGGCGCGGCGGATGTGGAAACCGCGCTGCGGCTGGCCGAGCCATGGGCGGCGCCCGCCGAGGTGCGCGCCGAGGTGCTGCGCCGCGCCGCCGACCTCTACGAGGCCGCCTTCGGCCAGATCTTCGCGCTTCTGGCCCGCGAGGCCGGCAAGACACTGGCCGACGCGGTGTCGGAACTGCGCGAGGCGGTGGACTTCCTGCGCTATTATGCCAGCGGTGCGGCGGGCTTGCGCCATCCGGCCCGCGGGGTCTTTGCCTGCATCAGCCCGTGGAATTTCCCGCTGGCCATCTTCACCGGCCAGATCGCCGCCGCCCTGGCCGCCGGGAATTCGGTGCTGGCCAAGCCCGCCGAACAGACGCCGCTGATCGCAGCCCTTGCCGTGGGCCTGATGCGCGAGGCCGGGGTGCCGGAAACCGCGCTGCAGCTTCTGCCCGGTGACGGCAGCGTCGGGGCGGCCCTGACCCGCGATGCAAGGGTGCAGGGCGTGGCCTTCACCGGTGCGACCGAAACCGCGCTGCTGATCCGCCGCGCGATGGCCGATCACCTGGACCCCACCGCGCCGCTGATCGCCGAGACCGGCGGGCTGAACGCGATGATCGTGGATTCGACCGCACTTCCCGAACAGGCGGTGCGCGACATCCTTGCGTCCTCGTTCCAGTCTGCCGGCCAGCGCTGCTCGGCGCTGCGCTGCCTCTATCTGCAAGAGGACGTGGCGAAGCCGATCACCGAGATGCTGTTCGGTGCAATGGACGACCTGCAGCCCGGCGATCCCTGGGACCTGGCCACCGATACCGGCCCGGTGATCGACGCCGAGGCGCAAGGCACGATCCGCGCCCATGTCGATGCCGCCCGGGCCGAGGGCCGGGTTCTGAAGGAACTGCCCGCGCCCGCCACGGGCACCTTCACCGGTCCGACGGTGATCGCGGTTCCCGGCATCGCGGCGATGGCGCGCGAGATCTTCGGCCCCGTCCTGCATGTCGCCACCTTCAAGGCGCGCGACCTTGGCCGCGTGATCGACGCGATCAACGCCACCGGCTATGGCCTCACTTTCGGCTTGCACAGCCGCATCGACGACCGCGTGCAGGAAGTGATGGAGCGGCTCCAGGGCCGGCAATGCCTATGTGAACCGCAACCAGATCGGGGCGGTGGTGGGCAGCCAGCCCTTCGGCGGCGAGGGGCTGTCGGGGACCGGGCCGAAGGCGGGCGGGCCGGATTACCTGGCGCGCTTCATCCGCGCGGCCGCACCTCCGCAGGGCAAGGCCGGAGAGCCGGTGACCGAGGCAGAGGTGGTGCGGCGGCTGGCGCAGGTGCCACCGGTGGCGCCGGGCGAGCCCGAGGACATGCCCGGCCCGACCGGCGAGTCGAACCGCCTGGTTCTGGTGCCCCGCGCCCCGGTGCTGTGCCTGGGCCCCGGCGCCGGGGCGGCGCTGGAACAGGCCGAGGAGATCCGCCGCCACGGTGGCCGAGCGGTCGAGGCGCCGGACCTTGCACCGCCCGCGCTGACCGGGATGTCCGGCATTTCCGGCGCGCTGTGGTGGGGCGAGCCGGACGCCGGGCGCGGCTATGCGCAGGCGCTGGCCGCCCGCCCCGGCCCGATCCTGCCGCTGATCGGCGGCCTGCCGGACCGGGCGCATGCCTGCCTGGAGCGTCACGTCTGCATCGACACCACCGCCTCGGGCGGCAATGCGAAGCTGCTCGCCGACGTGGCCGAGGATTGAGACCGGGCGCCGAGGGTCGCGGGGCAAGGCAAATGCGCGCCCTTGCGGGCGCAAGCCTGTTGTCTCGGCTCTGGCGCGTGCCGCGCCAACCGCCTCGGTCGCCTGGCCCCGGCGCGACGCACTGACGACAGGGCGCAGGTCTTCGCGACCGCTGCGCCGCGAGTATTTGTTCCAAGATGAAGCGGCAAGCCGTGTTCCGGGCTTCATCTTGGCAGAAGTACTCCGGGGGGGCCGCAGGCGGGGGGCAGCGCCCCCCCCTCGACGTTGGATCGGGGCCGGGTCCGAACGGGACTTCGGGCTTGACCGGCCGGTCCGGATCGGGAAGGGTTCGGCGCCATGTTCCCGATCCGCGACCACAACCCCTCGGGCCGTACGCCCTATGTCACGCTGGCGTTGATCGCCGTCAACGTGCTGGTCTTCCTGGGCTATTTCACCACCATGGGCGAGTGGCAGGTGATGCGGTTCTTCATGGCCTGGGGGCTGGTGCCGGCGCGGCTTTCGGCGGGCGAGGGCTACGAAAGCCTGATCACCCACATGTTCCTGCATGGCGGCTGGATGCATCTGCTGGGCAACATGCTGTTTCTCTGGATCTTCGGCGACAACCTGGAAGACGAGATGGACCACGCCGGCTTTGCGCTGTTCTACCTGGCCTGCGGTCTGGCCGCAGCGGGGTTGCAGATCCTGGCCGAGCCGGGGTCCGGGGCGCCGATGGTCGGCGCCTCGGGGGCGATTGCGGGGGTGATGGGGGGCTATCTGCTGCTTTACCCGAAGGCGCAGGTCGATGTGCTGGTGATCTTCGTGATCTTCTTCCGGATTTTGGTGATGCGGGCCTGGGTCGTGCTGGGCCTGTGGTTCGGACTGCAGGTGTTTGCCGGGCTGTCCACCCCGACCGATGGCGGCGGGGTGGCCTATTGGGCGCATGCCGGGGGCTTTGCCGCCGGGCTGATCCTGACCCTGCCGATCTGGCGGCGGCGCGGCGCTGCCGACCATTGGCGCCGGACCGAGGGCCGCCCGCCGCATCCCGAGGCGTCCTGGCCGCTGCAGAAGACCCATATCCCGCGGGTGCGCCGGCGCTAGCGTCAGACGAATTTTCGCAGAGAATTCATGCCCCTGCGCCCGGCCGCCGGCGTCAGGCCCTAACCGCGAATCACCTTGCACAGCGGCTCGAACAACCCATCATTCGCAGCGATCAGCGCGCCAGAGCCCAGGGCTTCGGTCCCGTCCCGCAGGCCAGACACCATCCCGCCCGCTTCCTTGACCAGCAAGAGGCCTGCCGCGATATCCCAGGGATGCAGATCGCGCTCCCAATAGCCATCGAACCGGCCCGCGGCGACATAGGCCAGGTCCAGCGCCGCCGCCCCCCAGCGCCGCACGCCGGCACAGGCCGGCATCAGCCGGGCCAGATCCTGCAACATGGCCGGCAATGTGGGTCGCGGCCCCCAGGGAATGCCGGTGGCGAACACCGCCTCGTTCAGGTGCCGCCGCCCCGAGACCCGCAGGCGCCGGTTGTCGTTCAGCCAGCAGCCGGTGCCCTTTTCGGCCCAGAACATCTCGTCCTTGGCCGGGTCGTAGACCACGGCCGAGACGATCTCGCCCTTGTGCTCCAGCGCGATCGACACCGCCCAATGCGGCATCCCGTGCAGGAAGTTCGTGGTGCCGTCCAACGGATCGACGATCCAGCGCCGGGTCGGGTCCTGGCCCGCCGCTTCGCCGGTTTCCTCGCCCAGCCAGCCATAGGTCGGGCGGCCGCCCATCAGCTCTTCGCGGATCAGCCGTTCCGCCTCGCGGTCGGCGCGGGTGACGAAATCGCCCGGTCCCTTGGTCGAGACCTGAAGGTTCTCGACCTCGCGGAAGTCCTTGACCAGGGCGCGGCCAGCCTTGCGGGCGGCCTTGATCATCAGGTTCAGGTTGGCGCTGCCTTGCATCGCGGAAACTCCGGCTGTTCAAGCGCGGGTTCCTACACGGGGACGCCCGCGAAGGGAAGCCGCGCCACAAGAATTAAGCACCGGGCACGGCCGCCATCGGGTCTGCAGCAGGTCGCGGCATCCGGCCGTCCGGCCCGGCCGCAGGGCCGCCATCGCCAGCGGCATCCGGACAAAGCGAAAGCAGGTCGGCCCGGCACCATTGCAGGCATGCCGTTCCATATGTCCCAGATGGCAGGTTGCAGGTGGCAGGTGGCGGGAAAGGTCGTCGGGAAAGGTCGTCGGGAAGACGGGCGTGGAAGCAGTGCCGGTGACCCAGCCGGAGGCTGGCACCACGGGTCCGGGTTCCCACCGGTCCGGCCAGAAGGCGCAGGCGGCGGCGTCCGGCCCAGCATCGGCCCGGTCAGCGGAAGATCGTGACCCTTGTGTTCGCCAGCCCCTCGGCCCTGACCATCCGGAACAGGATCTTCGCGTTGTCGGGGTGCAGACGGACGCAGCCGTGGCTGGCAGGCCTGCCCAGCTGCTTGATCGCCGTGGTGCCGTGGATGGCGTAGTTGCCATGGTAGAAGACCGACCAGGGCATCGGCGCGTTGTTGTAGAGCCGGGAGCGGTGGTTCGCCGACAGCGCCTGCGGTATCCAGCTGCCGGTGGGGGTGATCTTCGGCGCCTTCGCCGTCGACACCGACCATTGATAGAGCTTGCGCCCCTCGTGGAACACCTCCATCTGCTGCCGCGAGAGCGAGATCCGCACCTCGACCCGCTCGGCCAGTGCCTGGCCTGCCGCGCCGCAGATCAGCAGGGCCAGAACCAGTGCCGTCAGAATGCTGCGCAGCAAGAAGACCTCCCGTCGGCGGAAATCCGCCATCGCCGCAGGGTTCCCGCGACGGTGCCGCAAGTCAACCATCAATTCCTTGAGGATACGTCAGGATTTCCGCCGTTGTGGCGGGTTGGCCAGCGCGGCGACTGCCTCGGTCAGCTCGCGGATCAGCTTGCGGCGGATCGCCCGCGGAAAGTCGGCCTGGCTCTCGGCCACCTCGACGAAAGCGCCGGGGCCGTGGATCAGATGGTCGTGGAAATAGACGATCAACCCCAGCTCATGCGCCCGGATCGCCAGCGCGTTCACCGTGATCCCCTGCCACCCCCCGGCGGCATAGACATGTCTCGGCGCGCGGCCCTGGTTGTTCTGGCCGTCGCCCGCCACGTCGATCACCACCCGCCCGCAATCGGGTGCGCGCGCCACCAGGGCCTGGCCGAAGGCCAGCGCCTCGCCCAGCGCGGTCAGCTGGCGCCGTTCCGGCTGGCGTGCCCTGCGCATCACCGCCGCGACCGCCGCCAGATCGGCCGGAGAGCGGACCACCACCCAATCCACCAGAAGCTCCTGATGGGTCTCGCCGCTCCACTGATAGACCGCCAGCGCCACCTCTCCGGCCGGCGCAAAGAAGGCCTGCTGCACCGCCCGATCTTCCAGCGCCAGCGCCAACCCCTCGGTCTGGATCGCGAAATCCGCCCGGTCGACCGAGCGCGAGACATCCATCGCCAGTGCCAGCGCCAGCCGGCAGTCGGCCGCGGCGGGAAGCGGCAGGGCAAGAGCAAGGCCGACGGCCAGCGCCTTCATGCGCGTCCTTCCGGTGAATGCCTGGCGCGATCCTAGACGATCGCCGGCCGTTGCCGAAACGAAAACGCCATCCCGCCGCGGGCGGCCTATCCTTCGCCGGTCTGGCTGCGGAAAAACGCTTCCGGCCCCTCCACCTCGACCAGCCGGGTGCCGTCGATCTGCCAGAACCGCGTGGCCACGGCGCGGACAAAGGCGCGGTCGTGGCTGACCAGCAGGCAGGCCGCACCCTGGGCACATAGCTCGGCCTCCAGCGCCTCCTGGCCCTCGATGTCCAGGTGGTTGGTCGGCTCGTCCAGCAGATAGAAATTCGGCCGTTTCAGCCGCAACAGCAGCAGCGCCAGCCGTGCCTTCTGCCCGCCCGACAGGGCTGCGATGGCGCGGCCCTGCCAATCCGGCGCGATCCCCGCCCCGGCCAACTGGCTGCGCGCCACCGCATCCGCCTGCGTCAGCGCCGAGACCAGCGCAAAGGGCGTCGCCCGGTCCGGCAGCTCCGCCAGCATCTGGTCCGAATACCCCGGCACCACGCTGGGCGCCGCCCGAATCGCGCCCGCCGTCGCGCCCGCCGTCGCCCCCGCCTGTTCCAGACAGGCCAGCCGCACCGCCCGCACCATCTGCGTCTTGCCCGCCCCGTTCGGCCCCAGCAGCACCACCCGGTCGCCCGGCTCGATCCACAGCCGGCCGCTGCCGAACAGCACGCGCCCGTCGGGTGCCGCAATCCGCGCATCATCAAGCGAAACCAACGCCTTGGCGTGGCTTCCCGCGCTTTCCAGCCGGATCGTCCCGGCGCTGCGGTCGCGGTGCGCGGGCTGGGCGGCGGCCTCGATCCTGCCGGCCCGTTCGGTCAGCTGCCGGGTCTTGACCGTCAGCAGGTCCGAGCCCGAGTTGATCCCGATGTTCTTCAGCTTCGCCGCCTGCCGCCGCAGCTGATCGGCACGGGCAAGGTCATTGGCATGACGGCGCGCGTCCGCCGCGTCGGCCTCGTCCAGGGCGGCGCGGGCGGGCGTGTAGGTCAGGGCGAAGTCGCGGCTTTGGCCGGCCCGCAGGAACAGCGTCCGCGTGGTCGCGGCATCCAGGAATGCCCGGTCATGGCTGGTCAGGATCACCCCGGTCTGGCGCGGCAGGGCGGCCAGCCAGCGTTGCAGATGGCCGATGCGGGCCAGGTCCAGGTGGTTGGTCGGCTCGTCCAGCAGATACAGGTCCGGCTCGGTCACCGCCGCCCGCGCCAGCATCGCGGTGCGCTGCCAGCCGCCCGACAGCGCCGCCAGCGGCTGGTCGCGCAACGCCTCGGGCACCGCCAGATCATCCAGCGCGATATCGGCGCGCCAGTCCTCGTCGGGCACCCTTGCGGCCACCGCCGCACGCAACGGCAAAGGCAGCAGGGCGGCAGGCACATCCTGCGCCACCAGCGCGCAGGTCAGCCCGCGCGCCCGGGTGATCTCGCCGCCTGTTGGCTCCATCTCTCCGGCAAGGCAGGCCAGCAGGCTGGACTTGCCGCGCCCGTTGGCGGCGACAAGGCCCAGCCGGTCGCCGGGCTCGACGGAAAAGCCGAGGTCACTGAACAGCGGCTGGCCAAGGGTCAGGCCGAGAAAGCGAGAGGCAAGAAGGCTCATGGGACAGGTCCGGAATGGCAGGGCAGGGCGGCTTTTGGCCGGAGAATGCCGGGCGGACCGTTCGGGGAATGCGCCGATGGGTCAGCCCTGCGGGATGCGCAGGGCAGGGACAGGGCCGGGGCAGCGGTCTTCCATCCGTTTCATGATGCCCAGGATGCCGCTTGCCGGGTGATTCGGCCAGCATGCGGATTCGTGGTTAACGGCGCCGACCGGCGAAGTCGTGCCATACGTTTGCCAGACGTTTGCCAGACGCTTTGCAGACCGCCAAAACCGCCGCCGGCCCTCGGATTAACGCTGCGTCCCCAGTGCCTTACGCCCCGCGCTGCAATTTCACCGGCTCTGCCCGCGCCAGCCGCAGGAAATGCGCGACGAACGGCTTGGTCGCGTCTTCGTCCCGGGTCGCGCCATACATCCGCTTGGTGATCACGCCCGGCCCCAGCGGCCGCGTCATATAGTCGGCATTCGACTTCACCTCGCGCATCACCCAATCGGGCAGAACCGCTACCCCGCGCCCCGATCCGACCAGCATCAGGATCACCGCCGTCAGTTCCGCCGTCCTTTGCGCGCGGGGTTCCACCTTGGCGGGCGTCAGCAGCTCGGAGAACACATCCAGCTTGTCGCGACCCACCGGATAGGTGATCAGCAGCTGGTCGCGAAAATCCTCGGCCGCAATGAAATCCTTTGTCGCCAGTGGGTTGGAGGACGCGGCGACAAAGGTCGGGTGATAGTCGAACAA
Organism: Rhodobacter sp.; assembly: GCA_016704435.1. GTDB lineage: Bacteria > Pseudomonadota > Alphaproteobacteria > Rhodobacterales > Rhodobacteraceae > Pseudogemmobacter. The sequence goes on from JADJAB010000024.1 coordinate 25,223, forward strand.
GGGGTTGAAGGTGACGCCGGGCAGCGGCTCGGGGTCCGACGAGATCACCAGATCCACCTCTTCGCGGTTCAGCGCGGGAAGTGCGTCGAAGGCCAGCCCGGCGCGGATGTCCACGTCGACCTCGGGCCAGGCGTGGCGGAACATTTCCAGCACCGGGAACAGCCAGTCGAAACAGGCGTGGCATTCGATGGCGATGTGCAGCCGGCCGGTCTTGCCGGACCTGAGCGCGCGGAATTCCTCTTCCAGCGCGTCGATCTCGGGCAGGATACGCTCCGCCGCCCGCAACATCCTGTGTCCCGCCGCCGACAACCGCATGGGTTTTGATCGCCGCACGAACAGTTCCATCCCCGCCTGCGCCTCCAGCCCCGCGACCTGATGCGACAGCGCCGATTGCGTCATGTTCAGAATATCGGCCGCCCGTCCCAACCCCCCGGCCTGATGGATGGCGCGGATCGTCCGCAGGTGGCGCAACTCGACATACATGCGGTCAACCTCATAATGATGCTGAGAACCATGAATTTGTCTCACGACCCGGTCTGTGCCACAAGGGGGGCAATCAAGGAGACCAGCATGACCCAGACGCCCCGCATCTCGTTTGAGTTCTTTCCGCCCCAGACGCTGGATGCGTCGTTCCGGCTGTGGGAAACCGTGCAGACGCTGGCGCCGATGCAGCCCGATTTCGTGTCGGTCACCTATGGCGCGGGCGGCACCACCCGCAAGCTGACGCATGAGGCGGTGGCGACGATCCACCGCAACTACGGCCTGAACGTCGCGGCCCACCTGACCTGTGTCGACGCCACAAAGGCGGAAACTCTTGAGATTGCAGAGGCTTACGCTGCCGTCGGGGTGACAGAGATCGTCGCCCTGCGCGGCGATGCCCCGAAAGGCGCGGCGCGCTTCACGCCGCATCCCGAGGGTTTCGCCTCCAGCGTGGACCTGGTCGAGGCGCTGGCCAGGACCGGCAAGTTCAACGTTCGCGTCGGCGCCTATCCCGAGGCGCATCCCGACAGCACCGGCACCGCCTCGGATGTCGAATTCCTCAAGCGCAAGATCGACGCCGGCGCCACCAGCGCGATGACGCAGTTCTTCTTCGACCCCGACACCTTCTTCCGTTTTCGCGACCAATGCACCAAGGCGGGAATCACCGCGCCGATCATTCCCGGCATCCTGCCGATCATCAGCTGGGAGGGGGCAAGGAAATTTGCCACCCGCTGCGGCGCCGCGGTGCCGCAAAAGCTGGACGAGGCCTTCACCCGCGCCATCGAGGACGGCCGGGAAGAGCTTTATGCGCTGGCGCAATGCACCTCGCTGTGCGACCGGCTGATCGAAGGCGGCGTCGATGCCTTGCATTTCTACACCCTCAACCGCCCCGACCTGACCCGCGATGTTGTCCGCGCACTGGGCATCCAGCCCGAGGTAATTCTGGAAAAGGTTGCCTGACTTCAACGGCTTGCTGCCGTTTCCTACCGTCTCCCTGAACGGCCTCTCTGCGATCAGCAGGAGGCCGTCTTTTTTGGCGGGACTTGTTCGCGCGGCCTGATCGGCTAAGGTCCGGGGAACCGCCGCAAGGGACACCCCCGCATGACGCAGATCCTGTTACTGAACGGCCCGAACCTGAACCTTCTGGGCCAGCGCCAGCCCGAGGTTTACGGGTATGAGACGCTGGCCGATGTGGTCGCCGCCTGTACCGCGCTTGGCCGCGACCTGGGGCTGGAGGTGGTGGCCAAACAGTCCAACCACGAAGGCGCGCTGGTCGATTATATCCATGCCGCGCGCGAAGGGGCGGCGGGCATCGTCATCAACCCCGGCGCCTATTCGCACACTTCGGTGGCGATCCTCGACGCGCTGAACACCTTTGACGGCCCGGTGCTGGAGGTTCACATCTCGAACATCCACCGGCGCGAGGCGTTCCGGCATCATTCCTTCGTGTCGTCGCGCGCCGAAGGCGTGGTGGCGGGCTTTGGCACCGAAGGCTATCTGATGGCGCTGCGGCGCATGGCAACCCTGGTGGCGAAATGAACCTTCCTGTCAATGAATTCAAGCGTTTGTTGGCGGCGCGCCAGCAGCAACTGGGCATCTGGAACAGCATTCCCGGACCGGTGGTGGTCGAGGTGCTTTCCTCGGCCGGGTTCGACTGGGTGCTGCTGGATACCGAGCATTCGCTGACCGACATCCCCGACCTGATGGGGATGCTGCAGGCGGCAGCGGGCTATCCGGGGTCGGCGCTGGTGCGGGTGGCGGGGCAAGACCCGGTGCTGATGAAGCGGGTTCTGGACCTGGGCGCGCAGACGGTGATGGTGCCCTATGTGCAGTCGGCGGAAGAGGCTGCGGCCGTGGTGCGCGCGATGCGCTATGCGCCGCGGGGCATGCGCGGGGTGTCGGGAATGTCGCGGGCGACGCGCTATGGCCAGGTCAGGGACTATGCCAAGCGGGCCGAGGAAGAGCTGTGCCTGATCGTCCAGGTCGAGACCGCCGAGGCGGTGGGCCGGATCGCCGATATCGCCGCAGTGGACGGGGTGGACGCGCTGTTCATCGGACCGGCCGACCTTGCGGCCTCGATGGGGCATCCGGGCGATTTGGCGCATCCCGAGGTGGTGGCGATGATCGAACGCGCCATAAAGGCGATTGTCGCGGCGGGCAAGCCGGCGGGGATTCTGGTTCTGGATCAGGGATTTGCGCGTCAGTGCATGGGCTGGGGCACGACCTTCACCGCCGTTGGCATCGACATGTCGATCCTTGCCGGCGGCGTGCGGGCCCTGCACGGCGCCTTCGCCTGACGCCGGTGTCGGGCGCGCGGTTCCTCTGGCATCCAAAGGCGCGGTTGTTCGGCCCGGACGGGGCAGAGGCGTTTGCGTCCCTTCGGGGCGCGGCCGTGCTTCCCGCCGATCCGCCGGGGCCGGCGCTGGCCGCGGCGCTTGCCGGTGGGGCGGCGTTTCGCATCGGCGCAACCGATGCCCCTGCACCCCGCGACGGGCCCGGACCGTTGTTCGAGACGCTGACCTCCGGCTCCACCGCCGCGCCCCGCCGGATTCTGCGCAGTCAGGCCAGTTGGACCGCCTCTTTTGCCGTGAACGCGGGGCTGTTCGGGTTCGGGCCCGGGTCTTCGGTGGCCGTGCTGGGCGCACTGGTGCATTCGCTGTCGCTTTATGGTGCGCTGGAAGGGCTGCATCTGGGCGCCAGGGTGCATCTTCTGGGCGGATTGCGCCCGGACCGGCAGGCGCAGGCATTGGCCGCGCGGGGGGTGGACACGCTTTATGCGACGCCTGCGCAACTGCGCGGCCTGACCGGCGCGCTGCCCGATCTGCGGCTTGTGCTGGTTGGCGGGTCCAAGCTGGACGCGGGCCTGAGGGCCCGTCTGGCGGCCTTGGCGCCGGGAGCGGACCTGCGCGAGTTCTACGGCGCGGCAGAGACCTCGTTCATCACCCTTGCGGATGCGGACACGCCCGAAGGCTCGGTCGGGCGGGCCTATCCGGGGGTGGTGCTGGATATCCGTCAGGGCGAGGTCTGGGTCAAAAGCCCATATCTTTTCAACGGCTATGCGGGCGAGGATGGCTCTGCCCGCCGCGAGGGCGACTGGCTGTCGGTGGGTGAGATGGGGCGGCTTCAGGATGGGGTCCTGTATCTGAACGGCCGCAAGGGGCGGATGGTGACGGTGGCCGACCAGAACGTCTTTCCCGAAGAGATCGAGGCCTTGATGGAGACCCTTCCCGGGATCGCCCGTGCCGCCGTTCTGGCCTGCCCCGATTCCGCAAGGGGCCATGTGCTGACGGCCGTGGCGCTGGGCGATCCGGCGCAGGAGGCGGCGGTTCTGGCGGCCTTGCGCGCCACACTGGGGCCGCTCAAGGCGCCCCGGCGCATCGTCTGGCGGGCGGACTGGCCGGTGACGGCGGCAGGCAAGACCGACCTTGCGGCGCTGGAGGCAGGCAGATGACCGTGCGGATCCTTGCTGCCCGCCGCACCGGTGTTGCCCCTCGTGGCGGCGCCTTCGCACGCCTCAGGATCGAGGATCTGGCGGCCCCGGTGGTGCAGGCCGTGCTGGCCGATGCCGGGGTGGACCCGGAGCAGGTGGACGAGTTGATCGTCGCCAATGCGCTGGGGGCGGGGGGCAATCCGGCGCGGCGGGTGGCCCTGGCCGCAGGGCTGCCCGAACGGGTGGCCGGGCTGACGATCGACCGGCAATGCGCGGGGGGGCTGGATGCCATCGCGCTGGCGGCGGCGCTGGTTGCCTCGGGGCAGGCGCGGATCGTGCTGGCGGGTGGCGCGGAAAGCTATTCGCAAGCGCCGCTGCGGGCGATGCGCGGGGCGGATGGTGCGCCGCAGTTCTACGACCAGGCCCCGTTCACCCCCTGGCCCGAGCGCGACCCCGATATGGCGCAGGCGGCGGCGGCGCTGGCGCAAGCCATGGGGATTTCGCGGGCCGAGGCGGACCATTGGGCAGTAGAAAGCCATGCCAAGGCACTGGCTGCAAAGGATTTCCCTGAAATCGTGGCGCTGGCCGGCCTGTCGCGCGACGCCTTTTCCCGCAATCTGACAGCGGCGCTGGCCGCCCGCGCCCCGGTGCTGGCAGGCCCGATCACCGCGGCCACGGCGGCGGTTGCGGCGGATGCGGCGGCCTTCGTGCTGGTCGTGGCTGCCGATCTGGCGCGGGGCCGCGGCCTGCGCATCGCGGCTTCGGCCACGCTGGGTGCGGACCCGCTGCAACCCGGCCTTGCCCCGGTTCCGGCGATTGCGCGGGCGCTTGCCGAGGCCGGGCTTGCGCCCGCAGCTTTGGCGCAGGCCGAGATCATGGAGGCCTATGCCGTGCAGGCCATCGCCTGCCTGCGCGGCGCCGGGCTGGATCCGCGGCGGGTGAACCCGAAGGGCGGCGCGCTGGCGCGGGGGCACCCGATCGGCGCCTCGGGGACCATCCTGGCGGTGCGGCTGTTTCACGACCTGCGGGACGGGCATGGTCTGGCCGCCATCGCCTCGGCCGGGGGGATTGGCGCGGCGCTGGTGCTGTCGGCGGGTTGAAGCCGCCTCAGGCGCGCGACAACAAGGCGCCGGGCCGCATCCGGGCGATGGCCTGGGTCACGAACCCCGCCAGAACGGCCTTCAGCACATCGCCAGGCAGGAAGGCCATGGCGATGAAACTGGCCTCGCCAAGTGATTTCTGCAAGACCAAGGCCATGCCGGGAATGCCGAAGGCGTAAAGCACCCCGATCCCGCCGATGATGGCTGCAGCGCCCGCCGCAAGGCCGGGCGCCAGGGTCGTGCGCTCGACGATCCAGCCGGCGGTGAAGGCGGCCAGCGGAAAGCCGATCAGGAAGCCGACCGAAGGCCCGGCAAAGACGCCGATCCCGCCGCGCCCGCCTGACAGAAGCGGCAGCCCCGCCGCCACCAGGGCCAGGAACAACAGCACCGCCAGCGCCCCGCGTCTGGCGCCCAGAACGGTGCCGCACAGCATGATCCCCAGCGATTGCGCGGTGATCGGCACGCCCGCGGCAAGGCTGATCTGCGGCACCAGGCCCAGCACCGCCACCAGGGCTGCGAAAAGGGCGACATGGGTGAGGCTGCGTTCCATCGGGGTCTCCGGTTGCGGTGCTGCCCCTTACTCCGTTCCGCCACGGGCCCGCAAGGCTTCGGCGGCGTGATCCGCGTCGTCCAGCGCAGCCAGCGTAGCGGGAACCAGGACGCGCCAGCCGGGGCGGCGCGGGCTGCGGGCGCGGAAAGCATCGGCAATCTGGCGCAGCCGGTCCGACAACTGCGGAATGAAGCGGATCATCAGCGCGAAGGCCAGCGCCAGCCGGCGCGGCGGGATCAGCCGGGCCAGCGGCGTCGCCAGCCACTCGAACACCGCCAGCATGTCGCTGAGCCGGGTCGTCATGGTGACCAGATTGGCGGCGGCCACGGCTGCGGCCATGCGCAGGACCACCACCGCGCCGCCGCGCGGGTCCGACACCCACAGATGCCACAGCGCGACGACCGCGACGAAGGGCCAGAGCGGGCGCATCATCCGTCCGGCATGGGCCGCGAACCTCGCGCCCCAGGGCAGGTGCAGCGCCACCACCACGGCCAGCGCCAGCGCCAGCCCGGCAGGCGAGGACAGCCGGAACAGCACGACCGTGAAGACCGCCAGCGCCGCCAGCTTTGCCGCCGCGGGCAGCCGGTGCAGCGGCGTTTCAACCGGCGAGGTCAGCGTCAGCATCCGTCCCTCCGATCCTTGCCATCTCGGCGGTGAAGGCGGGCAGGACCTCGGCAGGGGGGCCGTCGGCAGCGACACGCCCGGCCTCCAGCCAGATCACCCGGTCGGCACCGGCCACCGCCGCGGGTTCGTGAGAGATGGTGATCAGCCGCTGCGGCAGTGCAGCCAGGCGGCGGATCATCCGGGCGATGGTGGGCAGGTCGAGGCCGGCAAAGGGCTCATCCAGCAAGATCGTCGCGGGGCGCATCATCAGCACGGCTTGCAGGCACAGCCAGTGCCTTTGCCCGCCCGACAGGGTCGCCACCGCTGCCCCGGCCCAATGCCCCCGCCCCTCGGCCTGCAAGGCGGCGCGTGCGGCCTCCAGCGCCTGCGCCTGGGCCTGGCCCTGCTGGCGCAGACCGAAGGCCAGTTCCTCTTCGACGGTGGGAAACAGGATCTGGTGATCGGGGTTCTGAAACAGGATGCCCAGCCGCGCCAGGGTGCCCTTGCGGTCGTGAAAAGGGTCGATCCCATCCAGCCGGACAGTGCCGGTCGTGGGCGCCACAAGCCCCGCGATCAGCCGCAGAAGCGTGGTCTTGCCGCTGCCGTTGCGCCCGACGATGCCGATGCGCGCTTCGGTCAGATGCAGGTCCAGCCCGGAAAGGATGACCTTTCCCGCCACACCATGACCCGCATCCTGCAGCCTGATCCCCGACATCCCGCCCCCGAAGCCCTGCGCGGGGTGATAGCCCTGCCTGCCGACCCGCCGCAACGAAAAAGGGCGCGCCAATGGCCCGCCCCTTCATCCTGGCAGCAATACCGCCCGGCGGTCCGGAGGGCGCAAAGCCCCCCAGCCTTCCGGTCCTCCCTCAGCAGGGGGCGATGTAGCGGTTGCCGTAGCCGTCGTTGTAGTAGCACTTCCCCGGCTCGTTGGCCTTGCCGATCAGCGATCCGGCCACCGCGCCAAGGGCTCCGCCCACGATGGCGCCCTTGGTCTTGTCGCCAGGCCCCGAGACTGCCGCGCCCACGGCGGCGCCGCCAAGGGCGCCGACGGCGGTGCTCTGTTCGGTCGGCGTGCAGGCAGCGGTCAAGAGCGCTGCGGCTGCAAGGAAAACGGAAAGCTTCTTCATGGTGGCCTCCTTGGCTCATCCCGCAAATGGCGGGACCTTCAATTGCGCATCATCTGGCAAGGCTTTGCCAAAGGATGCAAGGGGCGATTTGGCGCATCCGCAGGAACCCGCCGCCTGCCCCGGTCCTGCGAGACATCAGCCGCAGGCTGCGACGAAGCGGTTGCCGAACCGGTCGCGGTGGTAGCATTGCCCCGGTATCGCGGTCCGGCCGACCAACTGGCCCGAGATGACGCGCGTCGCCACGGCCGGGACCGGAAGCGCCGCCCCGCCGACTTGCCATCCGGCCCGGATACGGCGGCCTGATGCCGCCGGCCGACCCTGCAGGCCAGGCGCGCCGTCGGGAAGGTTCAGGGGTATCATCATCCACCTCGTCAGCGGTTTGCTGGCGGCACAACGCGAAACGGCCGGGAAAGGTTCCCGGCCGTCTGCGTGATGCGGATGGCCCCTGCCTCAGCCCGCGCGGGCGGCGGCGACCGAGGCTTCCAGAATGCCCAGGGCTTCGGTGAAATGCGCCTCGGGGATGGTGAGCGGCGCCAGGAAGCGCACCACGTTGCCATAGACGCCGCAGGTCAGCAGGATCATCCCGCGCTTCTGCGCCTCAAGCCGCACCCGGTTGGTGAAGGCGGCATCGGGTTCCTTGGTCGCGGGGTTGGCGAATTCGGCCGCCACCATGAAGCCGGGGCCGCGGATGTCGACGATTTCCGGCGTCGAGGCGCGGATTTCCTCAAGCTTCTGCTTCAGGCGGCTGCCCAGTTCATTGGCGCGGGCACAGAGGTCTTCTTCCTCGATCACGTCCAGCACGGCATGGCTGGCGGCGATGCCTAGCGGGTTGCCGGCATAGGTGCCGCCCAGACCGCCGGGGTTGGCGGCATCCATCAGTTCCGCCTTGCCGGTCACGGCGGCCAGCGGCAGGCCGCCGGCCAGACCCTTGGCCATGGTGGTCAGGTCCGCCGCCACCCCATACGCCTGCATCGCGAAGAGGTTGCCGGTACGCGCGAAACCGGTCTGCACCTCGTCGGCGATCATCACGATGCCGTGCTTGTCGCACAGCGCGCGGATCGCCTTTACCAGTTCGGTCGGCGCCGGGTAGAAGCCGCCTTCGCCCTGCACGGGTTCAAAGATGATCGCGGCGACTCGGGCCGGGTCGAGGTCGGCCTTGAACAGTTTTTCGATGCCCGCCATTGCGTCCTTGGCGGAAATGCCGTGCACATCCATCGGGAAGGGCACATGGAAGACGCCCGGCATCATCGCGCCGAAGCCCTTCTTGTAGGGCTCCACCTTGCCGGTCAGCGCCATGCCCATGAAGGTCCGGCCGTGGAAACCGCCGCCAAAGGCGATCACGGCATCGCGGCCGGTGGCGATGCGGGCGATCTTGACCGCGTTCTCGCAGGCCTCGGCGCCGGTGGTGACGAAGATGGTCTTCTTCTGGAAATCGCCCGGAACCAGCGCGTTCAGCCGTTCGGCCAGTCGGATATAGGGCTCGTAGGGCATGACCTGATGGCAGGTATGGGTGAACTTGGTCATCTGGTGGGCCACGGCGGCCATCACCTTGGGGTGGCAATGACCGGTGTTCACCACCGCGATTCCGGCGGCAAAGTCGATATAACGGTTGCCCTCGATATCCCAGACCTCGGCGTTCAGCGCGCGGTCGGCGTAGATCTGGGTCTGCATCCCCACGCCGCGGGAAATGGCTTCGTCCCGGCGTTTGGCGACATCTGCGTTCTTCATGGCAAGCCTCCTTTGCGGGGCACGGGCCGGCCCCCTGCATCTGGTCCTATTTGATCAAGTTTTGGACCGTTCATCAATCGACACGATAGCGCCAGATCGCGGCCTTGGATCGGGCCAGCGGATCCTGGCAGGATTTAACGATTTGATTCAGACTTCGTTAACCCTGCTCGGGTCAAGGTGCGAGTCGCGGATGAGGCGAGGACGGGCATGGCGGACGATCTCTATTCGAACCCCACACACCCCACACTACCCCGAACCGAGGAAGATTGCCTTGACCGGCTTCGCCTCATCCGTTCCCGCAGGGTCGGCGCGGTGACCTATCACCGGCTGCTGGCCGAACATGGCAGCGCCCGCGCGGCACTGGCGGTGCTGCCCGAAATTGCCCGTATCGCCGGCGTTCAGGGCTATGCCATCTGCCCCGTGGAAGTGGTCCGTGCCGAGATGTCGCAAGCGCGCGCCGCCGGCGCGGTGCCGCTGTTTCACGGCGCAAACGACTATCCGCAGGCCCTGATGGACCTGCCCGATGCCCCGCCCGCCCTGTGGGCGCAGGGCGACCTCTCGCTCGTGCAGCGCCCGATGGTGGCGATGGTCGGCGCGCGCAACGCCTCGTCCCTGGGCCTGCGCATGGCGCGACGGCTGGCCGAGGGGCTGGGGCAGGCGGGGTTCACCGTGGTTTCCGGTCTGGCCCGCGGCATCGATGCGGCGGCGCATGCGGCGGCGCTGGCCAGCGGCACGGTGGCGGTGCAGGCCGGCGGGGTGGATGTGATCTACCCCGAGGAAAACGCCCAGCTGGCCGAAGACATCCGCAATCGCGGGCTTCGGCTGTCGGAACAGCCCATGGGCATGGCGCCGCAGACCCGGCATTTCCCGATGCGCAACCGTCTGATTTCCGGCCTTTCCCGCGCGGTGATCGTGGTGGAAGCCGCCGCCCGCTCCGGCAGCCTGATTACCGCCCGCAATGCCGCCGATCAGGGGCGCGAGGTGATGGCGGTGCCCGGCCATCCGTTCGACGCCCGCGCCTCGGGGTGCAACATGCTGCTGCGCGATGGTGCTACGCTGATCCGCGGCCCGTCGGATGTGCTGGAGGCGCTGGGCGCGCCCGCCCAATGTTCCGCCGATACGGTGGCCGAGATGGCACTTTGCGACGACCCGCTGCCCGGCCCGGCGCCGACCGACCGCCCGCTGGCTGAGGCAAGCGCGTTGCACAGCCGCATCCTGGCCCGGCTCGGCCCCAGCCCGCTGGCCGAAGACCAGCTGATCCGCGATCTGGCGATGCCGCCGGCCAGCCTTGCCGCCGCGCTGCTGACTCTGGAGCTGGACGGCCAGATCCAGCGCCAGCCGGGCGGCCTCCTGAGCCGGGCCTGATCGGCCTTTTCCGGCCGCGGTTGACAAAGCCCCCCCTTCGCCCGCATCTAGCCCGGCCTGCCCGCTGTCGGTTCTCAAGGGGTTTCCATGCCAGTCGTCGTCGTCGAATCCCCCGCCAAGGCCAAGACAATCAACAAGTATCTCGGCCCCGACTTCACCGTTCTCGCGTCCTATGGCCATGTCCGCGACCTGCCCGCCAAGGATGGATCGGTCGCCCCCGACGACGATTTCGCGATGACATGGGAGGTGGCTCCCGAAAGCCGCAAGCACATCAAGGCGATCACCGAAGCGCTGAAAACCGACGACACGCTGATCCTGGCCACCGACCCCGACCGTGAAGGCGAGGCGATCAGCTGGCACCTGCGCGAGGCCCTCGCCTCCAGCCTGAAGAAGGGCAAGAAGGTTGCCCGCGTCACCTTCAACGCCATCACCAAGGATGCGGTGACCAAGGCGATGAAGGAACCGCGCGAGATCGATACGCCCCTGGTCGAGGCCTACCTTGCCCGCCGCGCGCTGGACTACCTGGTCGGTTTCACCCTGTCGCCGGTGCTGTGGCGCAAGCTACCCGGCGCGCGGTCAGCGGGCCGGGTGCAATCGGTCTGCCTGCGCCTGATCGTCGAACGCGAGATGGAGGTAGAGGCCTTCAAGGCCCAGGAATACTGGACCGTAAAGGCCGTCTTCCGCACTCCCAGGGGGCAGGAGTTCGAGGCCGGGCTGGTCACCCTTGGCAGCAAGAAATTGCAGAAATTCGATATACCTACCGCCGCGGCAGCTGAATTGGCGGTGCAGGCCGCCACATCTCGAACATTCACCGTCGCGGGCGTGGACTCCAAACCTGCCACCCGAAACCCGTTCCCGCCCTTCATGACCTCGACCCTGCAGCAAGAGGCCAGCCGGAAATATGGCATGGGCGCCAAACAGTGCATGAATGCGGCCCAGCGGCTGTATGAGGCCGGCCACATCACCTATATGCGGACCGACGGCATCGACATGGCCCCCGAAGCCATCGCGGCGACACGGGCCGAGATCGCGGCCCGTTTCGGGGCGCCCTACGTCCCCGAAACCCCGCGCCTCTACAAGAACAAGGCCAAGAACGCGCAGGAAGCGCATGAATGCATCCGCCCCACCGAGATGGGCCTTGGCCCAGACAAGATCCGGGTCGAGGACGACCAGCGCCGCCTGTATGAGTTGATCTGGAAACGCACGATCTCCAGCCAGATGGCCGCCGCCCGGATGGAACGCACCGCCGTCGATCTGGCCAGCCCCGACGGCGAGGTGGCCTTCCGCGCCAATGGTCAGGTGGTGCTGTTCGACGGTTTCCTCAAGGTCTATGACGAGGGCCGCGACGAAGAGGCCGAGGATGAAGGTCGCCTGCCGCAGGTGATGCAGGGCGAAAGGACCGAAAAGGGCGCGATCACCCCCGACCAGCATTTCACCCAACCCCCGCCGCGCTATACCGAGGCAACGCTGGTCAAGCGGATGGAGGAACTGGGGATCGGGCGGCCCTCGACCTATGCCTCGATCCTGACGACGATCGTCGACCGCGAATACGTGCGCAAGGACAAGAACCGGCTGTTTCCGGAAGACAAGGGGCGGCTGGTGACGGCGTTCCTGGCCAATTTCTTCCACCGCTACGTGGAGTATGACTTCACCGCCGATCTTGAAGTCGCAGCTTGACGATGTCTCGGCGGGCGAGCGTGACTACAAGGAAGTGCTGGCCCGGTTCTGGCGCGACTTTTCCGCTGCCGTGGCCGAAACCGCCGATCTGCGGATCGGTGAAGTGCTTGGCAAGATTGACGATTTCCTGGCACCCCACCTCTACCCGGCCCGCGCCGACGGCGCCGATCCGCGCGTCTGCCCGACATGCGGCAGCGGGCGGCTGCACCTGAAGACGGCGCGCTCCGGCGGGGCCTTCATCGGCTGCGGCAACTACCCCGAATGCCGCTATACCCGCCCGATCGCGGGTGATGCGGAAAGCGTGGCGTCTGACGGCCGCATCCTTGGCCGGGACGATCAGGGCAATGAAATCTCCCTGCGTGCCGGCCGCTTCGGCCCCTACGTCCAGCGCGGCGAAGCGACCGAGGCGCAGCCCAAGCCCGACCGCGCCAGCCTGCCGAAAGGCTGGTCGCCAGATACACTGACGCTGGACCGCGCGCTGGCGCTCCTGTCGTTGCCGCGGCTGATCGGCCCGCATCCCGAAGACGGCCAGCCGGTCGAGGCGGCGATCGGCCGCTACGGACCCTTCGTCAAGCACGGGCCGGTCTATGCCAATATCGCGGATGTCGAAGAGGTTTTCACCATCGGCATGAACCGCGCGATGGAGGTGCTGGCGCAAAAAGCCGCGCGGCCCGGTCGCGGCGGCGCCCCGGCTGCCCCGCTGAAATCCCTGGGCGCGCACCCGGATGGTGGCGATGTGCAGGTGATGCCGGGCCGCTACGGACCCTATGTCAAATGGGAAAAGGTCAACGCCACGCTGCCGAAGGAACTCACGCCCGAATCAGTCACCCTTGAAGAAGCCCTGGTGCTGATCGTCGACAAGGCCGCAAAGGGTGGCAAGGGCGGGCGCAAGACCGCCGCAAGAAAACCTGCCACGAAAAAGCCTGCGGCCGGAAAGGCGGCGCCAAAGAAGGCCGTAGCAAGGAAACCCGCAAGGAAAGCCTGATCCAGCTTCATCTTGGCAGAAATACTCTCGGGGGGAGGCCGCAGGCCGTGGGGGGCGGAAAGCCCCCCCGCAGGAAAAGCCACGCGTCAGCGCAATTTCCTTGCCGTGCCTGCGCCTCAGCCCCGCGGGTTCAGGAGCTTGCCCATCACATCGGCGGCCCGGATCATCCCCAGCCGCCTGCCGCCTTCGACCACCGCCAATGCCTCGGCCCCGGATTTCAGCGCCTCCATCACCTGCCGGACCGGTGTTTCGGGACCTACTTCGCGCGCCGCCGTCAGGTCGCCCGGTGCCATCACGTCCCGCGCGGTGAGAACCCCCAGCGGGTTCATGTGGGCCACGAATTCGGCAACATAGTCCGACACGGGATTGGCGATGATCTCGCGCGCGGTGCCGCATTGCACGATCCGGCCGCCTTCCAGAAGTGCTATGCGGTTGCCGATCTTGAAGGCCTCGTCCAGATCGTGGCTGACGAAGACGATGGTGCGCTTCAGCTTGTCCTGGAGGTCCAGAAGTTCGTCCTGCAGCTTGGCGCGGATCAGCGGATCGAGCGCGGAGAACGGCTCGTCCATCAGCAGGATCGGCGCGTCCGTCGCGAAGGCGCGGGCAAGGCCGACGCGCTGCTGCATGCCGCCCGACAGCTCTCCGACCTTGCGCTCGGCCCATTGGCTCAGGTTCACAAGCTCCAACTGCGCATCCACCTTCGGGCGCCGCTCTGCCGCCGTCATCCCCGACAGTTCCAGCCCCAGGCCCACGTTTTCGCGCACTGTCCGCCAGGGCAGCAGGCCAAACTGCTGAAAAACCATGGCGATCCGGGTGGACCGCAACCGCCGCAAGGTCGCCGAATCGGCCTTGGTCACCGACACCATGGCATCGCCGTCATGTACCCGCACCTCACCCCGCACCACCGGGTTCAGCGCGTTCACGCCGCGCAACAGCGTGGATTTGCCCGACCCCGACAGCCCCATCAGCACCAGGATCTCGCCTTGGGCCACGGTCAGGCTGCAATCATGCACCCCCAGGATCTGCCCGGTCCGGGTCTGGATCTCGCTGCGCGAAAGCCCTTCATCCATCAAGGGCAACGCCCGTTCCGGGTGATCGCCGAACACGATGGACACCTTGTCGAATTCAACGGCTGCGGTCATCGCGACACCCTCAGCATGCGGTCCAGCAGGATTGCGACAACGACGATGATGAACCCCGATTCAAACCCGAGCGCGGTATTGACGGAGTTCAGCGCCCGCACCACCGGCACGCCCAGACCGTTCGCGCCGACAAGGGCCGCGATCACCACCATCGACAGCGACAGCATGATGGTCTGGTTCAGGCCGGCCATGATCTGCGGAAAGGCATAGGGCAGTTCCACCTTCCACAGCCTTTGGCGCGGCGTGGCGCCAAAGGCGGTTGCGGCCTCCAGCAGTGGGGTCGGGGTTGTCGAGATGCCAAGATAGGTCAGCCGGATCGGCGCAGGCAGCACGAAGATGACCGTGGCGATCAGGCCCGGCACCATGCCAAGGCCGAAAAATACGATGGCCGGGATCAGATAGACAAAGGTAGGCAGCGTCTGCATCAGGTCGAGCACAGGCACCATGGCGCGATAGAGCCGGGGCCGGTGCGCGGCGGCGATGCCGATGGGAACACCAATGCCCATGCAGACCAGACAGGCCGACAGGATCAGTGTCAGGCTTTGCGTGGTTTCCTTCCAATACCCTTGATCGATAATGAACAAAAAGCCGATGGCCACCAGGATGCAGACGCGCCAATTGCGTTGCAGCCACCAGGTCAGGGCGACAAAGGCAATGATGACAAAAGCCGGGTGAGGCGTTTGCAGGCACCACATCAGCGCGTCGATGACAGCGGTCAGCACATCCGACAGCCCGTCAAAGAATTTCCCGGCGCGCTCATTCACCCATTCGAAGGCCGCTTTGGCATTCTTGCCCACGGGGAACTTCTCATCGCTCATCCCCAGAATGCGTTGCGGAAGCCAGGTGACGAACCACATGAGGGACGTAAAGAGCCAATAGAGGAAGGCCGGGATTGAGGTGATCAACCAGAAAACCGCCGTAAACACCCAAAGCACGGCACTGCCCAGGGCGGCGAAAAAACCTGCGATCCAATCCATTCGGCCAAACTCCTTGCCCGCGTTCAACCCCGCGTCTCAGAAGGAAGGCCCCGACCTGAGCCGGGGCCTCTGTCCTTACTGAAGTGCCGTGGCCACGGCGGCCTTGGCATCGCCACCGTCCTTGGTGGTGACACCGTCAAGCCAGGCCTCCCAGGTCGTCGGGTTGGCGGCCAGCCAGGCCTTCGCGGCCTCGGCCGGATCGGCGCCATCGTTCAGGATGGCGCCCATGATCTCATTCTCCATCGGCAGGGAGAAGGTCAGGTTCTGCAGCAGCTTGCCGGTGTTCGGGCATTCGGCGACATAGCCCGCGCGGGTGTTGGTGGCCACGATGGCACCGCCCAGATTGGGGCCGAAATAATCATCGCCGCCGGTCAGGTAGGTCATCTTGAAATTGGCGTTCATCGGGTGGGGTTCCCAGCCGAGGAAGACGATCGGCTTGCCGTCCTTGGTGGCGCGCGCGACCTCGGCCAGCATCCCCTGTTCGGAGGATTCCACCACCTCGAACCCGTCCAGGCCAAAGGGGCCGTTTTCGACCATGTCGATGATCAGCCGGTTGCCATCATTGCCCGGCTCGATGCCATAGATCTTGCCCTCCAGCGCGTCCTTCTGCGCGGCGATCGCGCCGAAATCGGTGATGCCCAGGGCAGCACCGGCCTCATTCGTGGCCAGGGTGTATTTCGCGCCTTCCAGGTTCGTCCGCACGGTATCTACCGTGCCTGCCTCGCGGTAGCTGGCGATGTCGCCCTCCATCGTCGGCATCCAGTTGCCCAGGAAAATGTCGACATCGCCGCCGGCGAGGCCCGCATAGGTGACCGGGACGGACAGGATCTTGGTCTCGGTCTCGTAGCCCAAGGCCTGCAGCACGACCGAGGTGGCCGCCGTGGTGGCGGTGATGTCGGTCCAGCCGACGTCCGAGAAGATGATCTTGTCGCAGCCTTCGGCAAAGGCGGACCCGGCCAGCGCAAAGCTGATCGCGGTGGTCAGAAGGGTCGAACGGATTGTCATGAGTGCTCCCCGCAGTTTTTGTTGATTGACGAGTCAATAAACTTCATGCTTCACCCGGAATGCAACCGATTTGTTGGAACAGGGCAGATGCCGAAGCTTGGAATGGAGCCTATCCGCAAGGACGCCCTGGTGAAAGCCACGATTGTCGAGATCGGGCGCACCGGATCTCTGGACGTGACGGTCAGCCAGATCGCCAAGCGGGCGGGGATGTCATCGGCGCTGGCGCATCATTACTTCGGCTCGAAAGAAGACATGTTCCTGGCCGCGATGCGTCATATCCTGACGCTTTACGGCGCCGAGGTGCGCGGCGCGCTTGCGGTGGCCGAGGGACCGGAGCGCCGGGTGCGGGCGATCCTGCAGGCGTCGTTCAGCCCCGGCAACTTCCGGCGCGAGGCAGTGGGGGCCTGGCTGAACTTCTGGGTTCTGGCGCAGACCGTGCCGCAGGCGAAGCGGCTGCTGGCGATCTATCAGGGGCGGCTCCGGTCGAACCTTGCGGCGGCGCTGCGGCCGCTGGCGGGCGACCGGGCGGCTGGCATCGCGGCGAGCCTGGGCGCGCTGATCGACGGGCTGTATCTGCGCGAAGTCTTGAAGACCGGTGCGCCGGACGGGGCAGCGGCGGTGACGATGGCGCTTGCCTATCTGGACGCGGCGTTGGCCCGGGAATGACGGGGCGATGAAGGATTTGCCGCGTATCCCCCTGATACACAACTGAAAAGACTGGGAATATCTGGAATGAATGCCGATTATGTGATCGTTGGCGCCGGGTCGGCGGGCTGCGCCATCGCCTATCGACTGGCCGAGGCCGGGCGGCGCGTGGTCGTGATCGAGCATGGCGGCAGCGATGCCGGCCCCTTCATCCAGATGCCCGGCGCGCTGTCCTACCCGATGAACATGGGCATCTACGACTGGGGCTTTCAGACCGGAACCCGAGCCGCATCTGGGCGGGCGCGTTCTGGCCACGCCGCGCGGCAAGGTGATCGGCGGATCATCCTCGATCAACGGCATGGTCTATGTGCGTGGCCATGCCCGCGACTTCGACCGCTGGGCCGAGATGGGCGCCGATGGCTGGCGCTATGCCGATGTGCTGCCCTATTTCAAGCGGATGGAGCACAGTCACGGCGGGCAGGGCGCCGATTGGCGCGGCAGTGACGGCCCCTTGCACATCACCCGCGGACCGCGGTCGAACCCCTTGTTCAACGCCTTCATCGAGTCGGGCCGCCAGGCCGGCTATCCGGTGACGCCGGATTACAACGGCCAGGCGCAGGAAGGCTTCGGCCCGATGGAGGCGACGATCTGGAAAGGCCGCCGCTGGTCGGCCGCCAATGCCTATCTGAAACCGGCGCTGGCCACCGGCAATGTCCACATCACGCGCGGACTGGCCCGCCGCGTGGTGATGGAAGACCGCCGCGCCGTCGGGGTCGAGGTCGACACCGCCGCCGGCCGCCAGGTCATCCGTGCCGGGCGCGAAGTGATCCTTGCGGCCTCTTCGATCAACTCGCCCAAGCTTCTGATGCTGTCGGGCATCGGCCCCGCCGCGCATCTGGCCGAGCATGGGGTCGAGGTCATCGCCGACCGCCCCGGTGTCGGCGCCAACCTGCAGGATCATCTTGAGATCTACATGCAATTCGCCGCCGCGCAGCCGGTAACCCTTTATAAATACTGGAACCTTTTCGGCAAGGCCTGGGTCGGCACGCAATGGATGCTGACCGGCGGCGGGCTTGGCGCATCGAATCAGTTCGAGGCCTGCGGCTTCATCCGCTCGAAAGCCGGGGTGGATTACCCCGACATCCAATATCACTTCCTGCCCATCGCCGTGCGCTATGACGGCAAGGCGGCCGCCGAGGGGCATGGCTTTCAGGCGCATGTCGGGCCGATGCGGTCGAAATCGCGCGGGGCGGTAACCCTGCGCTCGGGCAAGCCCGAGGATGCGCCGGTGATCCGCTTCAATTACATGTCGGACCCTGAGGACTGGGAGGATTTCCGCGCCTGCATCCGCCTGACGCGCGAGATCTTCGGCCAGGACGCCATGAAGCCCTTCGTCAAGCACGAGATCCAGCCGGGGCCGGGGGTGGTGACCGATGACCAGATCGACGCCTTCATCCGCGAACACGCCGAAAGCGCCTATCACCCCTGCGGCACCTGCAAGATGGGCCGCGCCGACGACCCGATGGCTGTGGTGGACCCGGAAACCCGCGTGATCGGGGTGGACGGGCTGCGGGTCGCTGACAGCTCGATCTTCCCGCAGGTGACCAACGGCAACCTGAACGGGCCGTCGATCATGACCGGCGAGAAGGCCGCCGATCACATCCTCGGCCGCACGCCGCTGGCCGCCCTGAACCTTGAACCCTGGATCAACCCGAACTGGCGCACCGCGCAGCGCTGATCCTTCCGGGCACTTGATCCGGGTCAAGGGCAGCCGCAAGGCAAACCCCTAGAATCGATCGGCAAATGAAGGAGAGACACATGTCGAACACCCCCCACACCCTGCAAGAGGAATTCCCGGCCGATCTGGACAAGCTGCACGCGCTGAAAGTCTCGAACGCGCATTTTGCCAAGCTGCTGGATGAGTATGACACCGTGAATGACAAGGTGCATCGGGCCGAAAGCCGGATCGACCTGATGTCGGATGCCGACGAAGAAGGCCTGCGCCGCCAGCGGTCGCATCTCAAGGACGAGATCGCCCGGATGCTGCGGGCCTGAGCGCGGCCGCTAGTCCGCGATGTCATAGGGCAGAAGGCCGCGCCTGTCGGGATCGACCTTCAGCCGACGCTCCAGCGGCGGGACTGACCTTTGATGGCAGTCCCGCCGTTCACATATCCGGCAACTGATGCCGATCGGCTCGAACCGGCCCTTCAGGTCCAGCCCGTCGGAATAGACCAGTTCGGCGGCGTGCTGCACCTCGCAGCCCAGGCCGATGGCAAAGCGCCGCACCGGCGCCAGCCAGGCGCCTGCCGGTTTCGACACGTCGCGCGCCAGGCACAGATAGCGCACCCCGTCGGGCGTTTCGGCCAGCTGGCGCAGGAACTTGCCGGGGGTCTCAAAGGCGGCATGCACGTTCCACAACGGGCAGGCCCCGCCGAAGCGCGCGAATTGCAACCGGGTTGCCGAATGGCGTTTGGTGATCGTGCCGGCCTGATCGACGCGCACGAAGAAGAACGGAATCCCCTTGGCGCCGGGCCTTTGCAGGGTCGACAGCCGATGCGCCACCTGTTCGATGCTGGCTCCGAACCGGTCGGCCAGCCGCTCCAGATCGTGGCGACATTCCTTTGCGGCCTCCTGAAACGCGCGGTAGGGCAGCAGGGACGCCCCGGCAAAGTAGTTGGCCAGCCCGATCTTGGCGATGTCGCGCGCTTCGGGGGTGGAAAAGCGGGCCAGGTCCAGCGTCGCCTCCAGAAGATCATTCTGCGTTGCCAGCGCCAGTTGATGCAGCAGTTGGAACCGCCGCGTCGGCACGTTGGCGCGGGCGCTGATCTCCAGCCGCCGGGTCTGCGGATCATAGTGGCGCATCGCCGGATTGTCGGAATGGTGCAAGCTGATGCCTAGCCTGCGCAGTGCCTCTTCGGCCAGAATTGCCACGTCACGCCGGGCCCCTGCGGGCGTTGCGAAATGTTCAGCCGCGCGGTCCACCGCATCAATGTAATTGTCGCAATAGTGAAAGAAATCGCGCACATCCTCCCATGGGCTGGGCCGCAGCGCGGCATCGTCGCGGCCCAGGGCCTCGTCCAGGGAGGCCAGCCGTTCGTGGGTTTGGCAGTAGGCGCGGTGCAGGTCCAGGAAGGCCCGCGCCAGGGCGGGCGCGTTCGAGGCCGCCAGCCGCAGATCGGCCAGCGGCGGCGCGCCCGAGGTGAAGACCGGGTCGGCCAGCGCCTCGCGCATGTCGGAGACCAGCCGCTCGCTTTCGCCCACCGTCAGTTCGGTGACGTCCAGCCCGAATTCTTGTGCCAGTGCCAGCACCACGCCGGCCGACACCGGGCGGTGGTTGTTTTCCATCTGGTTCAGATAGGGCAGGCTGACGCCCAGCTTTTCGGCAAAGGCCTTTTGCGTCAGGCCAAGACGGCTGCGGATCTCGCGCAGCTTGACGCCGGCATAGAGCTTTTGGGCGGGCATCGGCGGCCTCCTCTTTGCAAAACCGTTACGAGTTTTGCAAAGCCCGCGTCAAGCCGCGAGTCCCAGCGCCCGCGCCCGGCGGATGACCAGAAGGATCGCCACCACCGAGGCCACCGAAGAGGCCAGCATCAACAGGATCAGCGGCAGCTCGGTGGAACCCGGCTGCAACAGCACCCCCGCCAGCGCCGCCAGCGCCGCGCCGCCGCCGATCAGCAGCGCCCCGCCAAGCCCCGAGGCGGTGCCCGCCAGTTCCGGCTTGATCGACAGCATGCCGGCGTTGGCGTTGGGCAGGCAGATGCCGTTGCCAAGGCCAAGGAAGATCGTCAGCCCGAAGAACATGACCGGCCCGGACAGGCCCAGAAGCGTCAGGACCAGCAGCATCGACAGCCCCGCCGTGGTGACGATGGTGCCCAGCAGGACCATGCGGTTCATCCCCATCCGCACCGAGAATCGCCCGGCAAAGAAGTTGCCACCGGCATAGCCCAAGGCCGTCAGCGCAAAGAGCATACCGATCTCCGAGGATTTCAGGCCGAACACTTCGGTCCCGACATAGGGGGCACCGCCGAGATAGGCGAAAAAGCACCCCGAGCCGAAGGCCGCCGAAGCCGCGTAGCCCCAGTAGCGGCGCGAGGTCAGGAGTGCGGGATATTGCCGCATCTGGTCCAGGATCGACGCCTTCTTCAGGGTCGCCGTCTCTCCCAGGTCCGCCCAGACCAGCGCCAGGACGCCGATCCCCAGCACAAGCAGAAGCGCGAAATTGGCTTGCCAGCCGAAGGCCTCGTCCAGGAAGCCGCCGACCACCGGGCCGATCATCGGCACCAGGCTCACCCCCATGGTGACATAGCCGATCATCGAGGCGGCTTCGGCATCGGCCACGATGTCGCGCACGATGGCCCGGCTCAGCACCATCCCGGCGGCGACCACCGCCTGCGCCATGCGGCAGATCAGGAAGACGGTGGCATTGGGGGCAAGCAGCGTGCCCAGTGTCGCCAGCAGGAACAGCGTCACCGACACCAGCAGGACGCGCCGCCGGCCATAGCGGTCGCTGAGCGGGCCGATGACGATCTGCAGCGCCGCCGACAACGCCAGATACAGCGCCACCGATTGCTGCATCAGCCCGTAGGATACGTCAAACCACGCGGCCATGCCGGGCAGCGAGGGCAGGAAGATGTTCATCGTCAGCGCCGACAGGCCGGCCATCAGCACAAGCGTCGCCAGCTTTGGCGGAGTGGAGGCATCGAGAAACCGGGACGGGCGTGTGCTCATCGGTCCTTGCTAGGGCGCAGCGGCGGGATTGTCCATTCCAAGGCGACCCGCCTCACGCCCATTTGGCGAAGATGAACCAGGCACCAAGGGCGATGAAGGCAAAGCCGACCAGATGGTTCCAGGTGATCGGCTCTTTCAGGTAGGCCCATGAGAAGACCGCGAAGACGGATAGGGTGATGACCTCTTGTATGGTCTTCAACTGCGCGGCCGTGAACTGCCCGTGGCCGATGCGGTTGGCGGGCACCATCAGGCAATACTCGAAGAAGGCGATGCCCCAGCTGATCAGGATCACCGTGATGTAGAGCGGCGACGTCCTGTATTTCAGATGGCCATACCAGGCGAAGGTCATGAAGACGTTCGAGGCGATCAGAAGGCCGATGGTGACGAGGGGAACGGGCAGGGCGGGAAAGTGGACCTCCACAATGGCGATGTCTGGGTTCAGCGCGCCTCGGGTCGGACCCATCATTCACTGACCATTGGAGTTTGGCTGGATTCTGTAAGTGTATGTTAGTAAATGGAAGTTTTCAAATGAAATTCCACGCGGGCGGCCAAGGGTGACCAACTCACCCAGCATTGTTGACCATCGAAGCTTGCGGAAAACGCCGCCCGAAGGCGGCATCTTGGTGGTTCCAATTCGTGGGTCCGATTTACCCGGCGGGCTGCAGCAGGCCCGCGGCTCGAACCGGGTGAAGCGCTTCTGGGATTCGGCGCATGATGTGATTGCGGCGAACAAGTTCGCCGGGGACCTTGCGACGGGTCGTTACGGGTTCGGTCTCGACGATGAGGTTGCGCAACGCGTCCGCGATCGGCCGCAAAGGTTTCTTGCATTGCACAGGCCGCGGCGAAGGGATCCAGCCGCAGCTCATCGGCTCCACCAAGCAGCGCGTTCCACCGTGAGCGTGCTGTATTCGATGCAGCGGCCAAAACGGTGTCGCGCTGCATGGACCAACCGATCAACCAGATCCGAACCTGTCGGCGCCGCAAAACCGGCCCGTGCGCTATGCGCCTCAACGATGGCAGAAATATCATCATGATCAGTTGCGCCTCGACCTGGGGCAGGTTCAGCGTCGAAAACCTGCGCTGCACTTGCGGCTCCGAGCGCACGATCTCGGCAAGCTTCTCGTTTCCCGACAGGATGACGGTGACAGCCCCGTCACCTTGCATCTTCGAACGGCGGATCGCCTGGTGTGGCGAACAACTTGACCGCCTGGTTGTAGATCCAGCCGGGATCGGAAAAAGTGGTCATGGCGGGCCTCGCACCTAAATGATCTGCCCGATGAAATCATGCCCTCCGCTCATCCCGCCATACCACGTCCGGGGGATTTGCAGGGCCGCCTGAAATCTGCATGGATTTGGCAAAGAACGCAAAACCGGAGGACGCGATGCGAAACCTGACCGTTGCGGCAACGCAGACGGCGCGCCGCTGGGATGCGGATGAACTCATCCAGAAAGCCGAAGATCTGGTGCGGCTTGCGGCCGAAGACGGTGCGCAGGTGATCTTGTTGCAAGAGCTGTTCCAGACCCCCTACTCCTGTCTGGAAGAGAAATACGAATACCTGCCGCAGGCTCGCCCCCTGGCCGAAGATCGCGCCGTGCAGCATTCCGGACGATTGCCAAGGCGCTGAAGGTGGTGCTGCCGATCTCTCGTTTCGAACGCGCTGGCCATTCCGGATGCGGATGGCGGCCTGCTCTGGAACTACCACAAAGCCACATCCCGCAGGCGGGGAATCCCCGGCGACTACCGGACGCCGCGCGATTATACGAAATATGCCCGCATCGACTGACCGCCAGCTTTGATCTGGACGTGGTCCGCGACTATCGCCGTTCGTGGGGCGTGTTCCGGGATCGTCGCCCGGCGATCTACGGCACGTTGCAGACTATGGATGGCGTGACCGTATCAGACTGATCGGCGGGGCGATCCTGATCCAGAAACCAGTCCCACAACTCGGCCACCCACGGGCGATTGAGATTGCGGGGATGGGTCACAAGACAGATGGCGCGTGCGGTCGGGATCGCCGCGCCAAACCCGACCAACGTGCCTGAGGCAATCCGTTCGGCGGCCAGACTTTCGCGGCCAAGGCAGACGCTCCGGCCACGCGCAGCGGCCTCCGGAACCAGGCCGGGGTCGGAAAGGTCGAGCCCCTTTGCAAGACCGGGCCGGACCATTCCCTGGGTCTCGAACCAGCGCTGCCGGTCTTCGTCCTCTTCGTGGTGCAACGGCGGCATATCACGCGGCGCTTGCGGTGGGGCCATCTGCGGAAATTGACGGCGCAAGGCGGGAGCGCACATCGGGCGCAGATGCTCGTCCAACAGCTTGGCCGAGATCAGCCCGTCTCAGACCCCTTGGCCATGCAATACGGCAAATCCACTTCGGAATGGGTGAAATCGGGGGCTTCGTCGCTGGTCGCGACCCAAGGCTCAATCCCCGGCAGATCGCGCACCATCCGCGCCATCTGCGGCATCAGCCAACCGCTGGCAAAGGCATGCGGCATGGTCACCACCACCGACCCCGGCTTGGTGTAGGAATCCAGCCGCCACACGCCTATCCGGAGAAAACCCGTCAGAGAACTGCAAATGCTTCAGACAGAATCTCTCGCTCAAGTGACGACGCGCTCTCGATCTGCTTCGGCAGCGTGGCGATCCCGGCCTTGCTGATGTCGGTTCTCCTTCCTGCCTGTGTCCAGTCTATCAAGAGCGATTGCCGAGCACCTTGACTGAGAACAAGGCCCGGACACGAACCCGAGCGTATTCTTGCAGGCAAAGTCGCAACCTGTCTGGAGGTCGATATGTCGAAAGCGCCCGTGAATGTCATGTGGTTCGAAAACCTGTCGCGGGGCGACGTGGCTCTGGTCGGGGGCAAGAACAGCTCTCTTGGCGAAATGGTCCAGCAATTGGGAAAGAAGGGCATCAAGGTTCCGTCGGGGTTCGCAACCACGGCCGACGCCTATCGCGCCTACCTTTCCGCCAACGATCTGGATGCGCGCATCGATGACGTGATCGGACGCTGGCAGGACAACAAGATCACCCTTCACGAGGCTGGCTCTCAGGTCCGCGCCATGATCCTTGCGGGCGACTGGCCGCAGGATATCGAGGCCGACATACTGGAAAGCTATCGCGAATTGTCGCGCCGCGCCGGAGCCAAGGATTTGCCTGTCGCCGTCCGGTCAAGCGCCACCGCCGAAGACCTGCCCGATGCCAGCTTTGCCGGACAGCAGGAAACCTATCTGAACGTGCGCGGCGAAGCGGCGGTGCTGGCCTCGTGCAGGCGTTGCTTTGCCTCGCTCTTCACCGATCGGGCGATCACCTATCGCCAGATGAAGGGGTTTGGCCACACAAGGTGGCGCTGTCGATCGGGGTGCAGCGGATGGTCCGCTCCGACACCGGCGGCTCGGGCGTCATGTTCTCGATCGACACCGAAAGCGGATTTGACAAGATCGCCCTGATCAATGCGGCCTGGGGACTTGGCGAGAATGTCGTTCAGGGCGCGGTGAACCCCGATGAGTATCAGGTCTACAAGCCGTTCCTTGCCCGGCCCGGCCTGACGCCGATCGTCGCGAAGAACCTTGGCGAAAAAGAGATCAAGATGATCTACGCCAACCAGGAGGGTGGAGAGACAAGGAATGTGCCGACCTCGAAGGCCGAACGCGCGGCCTGGGTGCTGAGCGATGCCGAGATCCTTGATCTGGCCCGGATGGCTGTGACGATCGAGGACCATTACGGCCAGCCGATGGACATGGAATGGGCCCGTGATGGCGACACCGGCGAGATCTTCATCGTGCAGGCCCGCCCCGAAACCGTGCAATCGCGCGCGGATGCGGGGGCGATCAAGTCCTACACCGTCAAGAAGTCGGGAAAGACGCTCGTCACGGGGCTTAGCGTCGGCAGCGGCGTTGCCGCTGGTCGGGTAAGCATCATCGAAAGCGCCAAGGACATCGACCGCTTTGTCGACGGGTCCATCCTTGTCACCTCGACCACCGACCCCGACTGGGTGCCAATCATGAAGCGCGCCTCAGCCATCGTGACCGATCATGGCGGGCGCACCAGCCATGCCGCGATCGTCAGCCGCGAACTGGGGCTGCCGGCCATCGTCGGCACCGGCAACGCCACGCATATCCTGCACGATGAGCAGGAGGTGACCGTGTCCTGCGCAGGCGGTGGCGAGGGCGTGATCTCCGAGGGCATTGCCGAGTTCGAGGCGGAAGATCTGCGTATTGATGATCTGCCGAAGACCAGGACGCACATCATGTTGAACATGGCCAACCCTTCGGCAGCGTTCCGTTGGTGGCGGTTGCCGTGTGACGGCGTCGGCCTGGCGCGGATGGAGTTCGTGGTCAACAATTCGATCAAGGTTCATCCGATGGCCCTGGTTCATTTCGACCAGTTGAAGGACGAGGCTGCGAAGGCCGAGATTGCCGAGGTTACAAAGGGCTATGCCGACAAGACCGAGTTCTTTGTTGATGGTCTGGCCCGGGGCCTGTCGCAGATTGCCGCTGTGGCCTACCCCAAGCCGGTGATCGTGCGGATGAGCGACTTCAAGACCAACGAGTATGCCGAGCTTCTTGGCGGCCGTCAGTTCGAGCCCAGCGAAGAAAACCCGATGATCGGGTTTCGCGGCGCGTCGCGCTATTACTCACCGCGATACGAAGCGGGCTTTGCCCTTGAGTGCAAGGCCATTCACCGGCTTCGCAACGAGATGGGGTTCGACAACGTCGTCGTGATGATCCCGTTCTGCCGCAGCCCGAATGAGGCCGACAAGGTGCTGGAAGTGATGGAAAAGCATGGGCTGAAGCGCGGCAAGGACGGGCTTGAGGTCTATGTGATGGGCGAGATCCCGGCCAACGTCATCCTGGCCGAAGACTTCGCCAAGCGGTTTGACGGGTTCTCGATCGGATCGAACGACCTGACGCAGCTGACACTGGGCGTGGACCGCGACTCTGAAGCCCTGGCGGACCTGTTCGACGAATCCGATCCCGCCGTCCTGTGGATGATCGAAAGCCTGATTGCCCGTGCCCACAAGGCCGGGGCCAAGGTCGGGCTTTGTGGCCAGGCCCCCAGCAACGATCCGGCCTTCGCCAAGCTGCTGGTGAAAGCCGGGATCGATTCCATCTCGGTCACACCGGACAGTTTCATTGCCGTGAAACGCCATGTCGCAGCC
>JADJAB010000025.1 GCA_016704435.1 Rhodobacter sp.
AAGCCCAGGTTAAAGCCGATAGCCACGGAAAGGGCCGTAAGCGTCAGGGTCATCCAAAGACCTTTGAGCAGCACAGGCACGGCAAGCTGAATAAGCTCCATGGCTCAGGCCCCTTTCCGCGGTGACAAAACGGTTTCGACCTTATTGAAGCCGACTTGGCTGATCAGCGTGATCATCAGGTAGACTAAGGCGGCAATTGAATAGAAGATCAGGGGATTATGGGTTGACCCCGCGCCGATGAAGGCGGTGCGCATCAGCTCTTGCAGGCCAACCACCGAAACCAGCGCCGTGTCTTTGATCGTGGTTTGCCAGACGTTGTTGATGCCCGGGAAGGCGATGCGTAGCATCTGCGGGGCGATGATACGTGCGAAGATCCGGCGACTTGGCAGGCCAAGTGCCACAGCCGCCTCGATGTGGCCTTTCGGAATTGCGGCAAGCGCGCCGCGGATGACTTCGGTTGAATAAGCGCCCGAAATGGCGCTGATCGCGGCCACGGTGATGAAGAACGCATAGCCCGCATCGGCAAGTTCGGCAAAGCCGAAGACGGTGGCAATCTTGGTGACGAATTCGACCGATCCGAAAAACAGCAGGTAGATGATCAACAGTTCCGGCACACCGCGGATAACCGATGTGTAAAGATCGACCAAATGCGACAGCCCGAAACCGCGCGCCATTTGATCAGGCCGCAGATTGTCCCGATGATCAGCCCGGAGATCATGCTGGCCACACCGACGGCGATGGTGACTGCGGCACCCTGCAGGATCGCACCGACCCAGCCGCCCTCCCAGACCTGTAGCAAACCGAATTCCATCGCTTCATCCTGTTTTCTGAAACACGCGCCCAGCCGAGGCCGGGCGCGGCCTGCTCTTGAAATTTCGGCCCGGCGTTACTGGCAGGGCGCGAAATATCCATGTTGAACCACTTCTCGCTGGAAGCCTTGATCGAGCCATCCGCGATAAGCTCGCAAAGGGCGGTGTCGATTTTCGCTTTCAGGTCCGCATCGTCCTGCCGAATGCCGACGCCAACGCCTTCGCCCAAGGTCGGGTCAAAGGTGGAGATGATGTTCACATCGACAAACTGGAAACCTGCGCCTTCGGGCTTGTCGAGGAAGCTTTGCAGCGCCGAGACATCGGCAAAGCCAGCATCCACGCGACCGTTAGCAAGGTCGATCTGCATTTCATCCAAAGTGGCGTAGGATTTCAGCGTTGCAGTCGGGGCCAGTTTTTGCATGAAATGGGCATGGGTGGTGCCAGCCTGCACGCCAACCGAATGGCCATCAAGAGCGGCCAGCAGCGCCGGGATATCCGTAATGCCGACCAGGTCGGACTCCTTGGAGACGACGACCTTGTTGGCCAGCTCGGCATACCCGATCGAGAAGTTGATTTCTTTCTTGCGGTCTGCGGTGATCGACATGCCCGAAATGATGATGTCGAACTGTTTTGCCTGCAATGCCGGGATCAGGCCGTCAAATGCCTGGACCACAAACACGCACTCCATGGCCAGCTTGGTGCACAGCATGTTGCCGACGTCGGCGTCAAAGCCGGTGACTGCACCATTGGCGTCGGCCATGCTCCACGGGGGATAGGCGCCTTCGGTGCCGATCTTCAGCTGGCCCTCGGCCTGCGCCCCAGACGCTGCCCCAGCGAGCAGCGCGATCAGTGAAAGAACTTTCAATTTCATGTCCGTCTCCTTGTTGAACTTCGTTTTCCTTTTGGTATTCACCGCACCGATTTTGCCCTGTTCTGGCTTGCCGGGTCGCGATGTCAGTCTCAGAACGTCCGAGCCAGGAACTGACGCAAACGTTCTGAACGCGGTTGGCCGAACAGATCGGCCGGGGTTCCTTCTTCTTCCACGCGACCCTGGTGGAGGAACAAAACCTTGTGGCTGACTTCACGCGCGAACTGCATCTCATGGGTCACAAGGATCATGGTGTTGCCTTCCTCGGCGAGTTGGCGGATCACGCGCAGCACCTCGCCGGGCTCGTCAAACAGCATCACCTTTGGGCGCATCGCCAGCGTGCGGGCAATGGCGGCGCGCTGCTGCTGGCCGCCCGAAAGCTGGCCGGATAGTGCGCGTGCTTGTCCGACAGGCCGACCTTTTTCAGCAGTGCATGCGCATGCTCCACAGCCTCGGCGCGCGCTTCTTTCAGAACATGGATCGGCGCCTCAATGATGTTTTCCAACACCGTCATGTGGGGCCAAAGGTTGAAGTTCTGGAACACCATCCCGACCCGCGCGCGGATGTGTTCGATCTGGCGCGGGTCGGCGATTGTCGCGCGCCCTTGGCCGCGGTTTTCATCCGCACCAATTCGCCGTCGATCACGATGCGGCCCGAGTTGGGCTGTTCGAGGAAGTTGATGCAGCGCAGCATGGTGCTTTTGCCCGAGCCGGATGATCCGATCATCGACACCACCTCGCCCGGATGGGCGGTCAGGTTCACACCTTTCAGAACCTCCAGCGCGCCAAAGGATTTATGCAGATCAACCACTTCGACGGCGGCAGTGCCCTTGGGCGCAACCTGCACCGGGCTTGACGGACGGCCGCAGAACCGGGTTTTGCTTCGACCTTTTTCAGTGCAGTCAAGGCCGTGTCAAAATGACGAAGGCTGGTCGAAAGGCAAATCTGTTGCCAGCTCAAGTCCTGCGGAATGAAGCCGTGCACGAGGTCGGTCTTGATGCGTTGGCCACGTTCTGACTCGGGCTTGCCGTAAAGATGCAGCCAGTTGTCGTCCACCACCCGGCGTTGCATCTCGGCGCTGCTCAGCGTGCCGCATTCCATCACCAAAGGGAGGACGCGCGCCTGCGGCATCGCCGCGCGCATAAAGGCCGAGACGTAACCAGTGGCGGTGGCCGCAATGCCGGTGTTTGTCGTCGCAGCGGCACCCGTGATCACCGGCACCATCGCGGGGCCGAACGTCTCGGCCCCCCAGGCAAGGCCCGCATGATCCACCGGGCTGACCGACAACAGCGCCGGATAGCCGTAAGGCCCCGCGCCGGTGTGCAGGTCAAACACAATGACCTGCCCGGCCTTTTGCCCAAACTCTGCCAGCATGGCCGCCAGCACGCGGTTGGACCAAACGGGGCGTCACCGCCATAGAACAGGCCATCGGGAAAGGCGTATTGCCCCGCCTCGATGATCAGGACATTGCCGTCTGACCCTTGGCCTGGGTCTGTTCCGCCAATGCATCATCCGCCGCGATCCGCCCGGCCCATCCCAGGCGGGCACAACCAAGGCCGAGTGCAGTTCGGCATAGGCGCGGGTTTTCGGGCGGCCTGGCGGTCCAATCAATGAAGTTGCGGTTCAGGTCGACATTGTCTTCGTTCACCCGGCGCGACCATGCGGTGCCCCAGGGGTTGATCAGGTGAATCATCAGAACTGCGGTATCGTCCGGCAGCGCCCAATTGGCCTTTTGCGCCAGCCATGCCGTTTGGCAGGCAGAGCCATAAGCCCCTTCCACCCCGTGCGTACCGGAAATCATCACCATCAGTTTGGGTGCATCCGCCTGCCCGATCATCGCCACATCCGTGGCGATCGTCTTGCCATCAGGCCCGTGCAGCGGATGGATGTGTTCTGAAAGAGCCGCACCTGCCGCACGGGCAGCTGCCAAGAAACGCTGACGCATCGTTGCATAGTCCAACGCGAACGGCAGGCTGGTGTCGGCGGATTGCGTCAGGTCGCGCGGCTGCATCATTGGGATTTCTCGCGGGCTAAAGGCTGTAACGGCAGAACTTTGCCGGGATTCAGGATCAGGTCGGGGTCCAGAACCTGCTTGAACAGCATCATCGTGGCCAGCTTCGCCGGATCAGATGTGGCGACCAAGGCGGGTATGCGGACCCCACCCCGTGTTCGGCAGAAAATGATCCGCCAAGGGCACGCAGATTTGCGTAAAGCACATGCTCGACTGCGCTGGATATGGCGTCATCCAGCGGACCGGCGCGGTTCAGCACGATATGCAGATTTCCGTCGG
Source organism: Rhodobacter sp. (assembly GCA_016704435.1). Lineage (GTDB taxonomy): Bacteria > Pseudomonadota > Alphaproteobacteria > Rhodobacterales > Rhodobacteraceae > Pseudogemmobacter. The sequence goes on from JADJAB010000025.1 coordinate 3,967, forward strand.
CCAGATGCCCAAAGACATAGGGCACCAGACGGGCGTCGATCCGGGCCAGACCGATGGTGACATGGTCAACATAGGCACCGATTTCGGAAAGCGGCACGGAGACATCATAGGACGGCGCTGCCGCATGGGCGCGGTAGAGCTGATCAGTATCCTCGCGCAATCGCCACAAATCGGATTCTTGGCGTTTGGATCCGGCAATATGCCAGTGGCTGTTGGGTGACGGTCGAAGATGGCAGCAAAGATCTGCCTCGATACCCTCGTTCAGACTAGCTTGGTTGGCACCACCCAGCATCAGCAACAGGCAAATCGGTTGATCCAGTGGAAAGCTCGGTTCCGACCAGCCCTGGGCCCGCGCGGTCAGTTGAATATAGGACTGCCAGAGTCCTTCGGCCGCCCGCAAATGCCCCGCATCGACGCGCAGCGCGAGATTGATTGCCTCAAACGCCGCAGCCACCGATGGCAGGCCCAGCATCGCCGTGGCGGTGGACTGCGGCAAAGGCTCCAGTTTGATGACCACCCGCGTGACAATGCCAAGGGTGCCTTCAGCGCCGATAAACAGGTGCTTCAGATCGTAGCCCGCCGTATTTTTCACCACGCGGGTCATGTCGGAATAGATGGTGCCATCAGGCAGCACCGCCTCCAGCCCCAGCACGCGATGACGCATCACCCCGTAGCGATGCGCCATGATGCCACCCGCGTTGGTCGACACCATGCCGCCGATGGTCGCGGTTCCTCGCGCGGCCAGGTCGATGCCGGGTTCCAGGCCATGTGTCAGGGCAGCACTCTGCAAGGCTTCCAGTGCCACGCCCGCCTGCACGATCGCCACGCGCTCGTCGGGGTAAATGGCCTCAATCAATGCCATGCGTGTCAGTGACAGCACGATCTGGCCGGGATGAGACTGGCAACCGCCGACCAAACCGGTATGGCCGCCTTGCGCCACGATGCTGACACCGTGCGTCCGTGCAATGGCGACAACAGCGGCCACCTCGGCGGTGGATGCAGGCAGGACCAAAAGTTCGGCTCCGTGATCCGGGCCAGCATCAGTGCGCACATGGCCAGCACCAACGGCGGCGATCAACGCTTGTTTCAACGCCGGAAGATCAACGCGTGCAACAGCCTGCATCCTCATCCCGCCACCTGCTTTTGGAGCGAGGCGATCAGCCGATCATTGTCGGCAGGCTTGCCGATCGTGACGCGAAGCCATGTCTCATACCCCAATTCACGCCATGCCTTGACGATGATGCCGTCTTGCAGAAGTGCCGCGGCGACAATGGAACTGTCGTGCCTGGTGTCAAAGAAAAGGAAATTCGTCTGCGATGCGGCAGCATGAAGGCCCATTCCGGCCAAGGCAAGCGCAACGCGATCCCGTTCGGAACGGATGCGCGCAACCGAAGCCTTCATCCACGCCTCATCCTCAAGGGCCGCCACCGCGGCGATTTGTGCGGCCCCATTCACGTTGAACGGGGTCTTGGCCGCGGTAATCACCCGCGCAATTTCAGGGTCTGAGCATACTGCATACCCGACGCGCAAACCGGCCAGACCATAGGCTTTGGAAAAGGTACGCAGCACAACGAAAGCAATGCCGCTATTGCGCAGGCTTTCAATTCCGTCGGGTGCATCAGCATCTGCATATTCGAAATAGGCTTCATCCAGAACGAACAAAGTCCCCGGCCGAACGGCTGCGATCAGGCGCTGCAGCGCAGACTTATCCAGCGCGGGACCAACCGGGTTCCACGGCGAAGACAGAAACACCACGCGCGGCCCGGCGGCAATTGCCGCCTCCAGCGCCGCGAGATCAAAGCCTGCATCTACCGTCATCGGAACTTTCAAGACCGAGGCACCAGCAGCCAGCGGCTCGATCTCATGCAGACCAAAGCTTGGCACCACCGTCACCACCTGCGAGCCAGCCACCAGAACGCCACGCGAGATCGCGGCGATCATTTCCTCGGACCCATTGCCAGCCACAATCACACCTGCATCGACTCCGAGCCGCGCGGCCAAAGCTTCGCGCAATGCGGTGCAGGCCGGATCGGCGTATCGCCAAGGCTCAAAACCACCATTCGCCAAGGCAGCCAGGACTGCGGGCGCGCAGCCATCGGGATTTTCGTTGCTGGCCAGCCGTGCCAAATCGTCATGCCCGCTGAGCAACCGGGCGCGTGCAAGCGACATCCCTGCATTGTAGGCTGGCAAAGCAGCCACATTCGGATTGACCATCAGAGCCGCAGATGCCGCGCCGGGGTTTGGTTGGATTTTGGGCGAAGCGGTCATCACAGATCCAATACGATGGCGGTCTTTGGTCGCGAGCAACACAGCAGCAATTCGCCCTGCGCCAGATCTTCAAGCGGGTCTTCGAAATAGGCCACGTCGCCCGAAATGATCCGTGACGTGCATGTGCCGCAGATGCCCGCGCGGCAGCTGAATTCTGGCTTCAACCCGTGATCTTCTGCAAAGGCCAGCAACGACTGCGCGCTGGCATTCCACTCGGCAACGATTCCAGATTTGCGGAATTCGACCGTGATCGCCCCGACTGCGGGCACGGGAGTGGTACCGGCTGTCGGAGCGACCGGCTTCGACTTGACCTCGGCGTCAAGCACCGTGGCTGGGCCGAAGAATTCATAGGCGATGCGGTCCTTGGCCACGCCAAGGCCGCGCAGCGTTTGGAACATCGCCTGCATGAATGGTGGTGGGCCACAGAGGTAGAAATCGTAATCGTCGAGGCACAGCAGGCTTTGCATCACGTCGCGGGTGATGAAGCCTTCACTGTCAAATCGGTTTGCAATGCGATCTTCGGCACTGGGCGCACGATAGCAGTAATGGGCCGACAGGCCGGGACGCTGGCCGATCAGACCATTGACCTCATCGCGCAGGGCATGCACCTCGCCGTTTTCGCAGGCATGCAGAAACAGGGGTGCGACGGGCCGACCGGTTGACCAGTGCGTGCAGCATCGCGACCATTGGCGTCAAGCCCGACCCCGCCGCTAAACAGAACCGCCGGGCGGTCACTGGCATCATCCAGCACAAATTCGCCGCGCGGGCCGTCGGCGATCAAGACATCGCCGACGCAGACATTGTCATGCAGGTAGTTGGAACTTTGCCCGACCGGCAGGCCCGGCCCTGCTGACGGCTCACGCTTGACCGAAATGCGGTAATGGCAGTGATCGTCGGGCGAGCCGGACAGGCTGTAGTTGCGCAGCACATAGCCTTTTAGGTCGCCCGACGGGATCTTGAATACCAGAAACTGACCGGGACGGAAGGCTGGCAAGGCCGACCCATCCGCCGCTTCCAGATGAAACGAGGTGATGAGACTGCTTTCGACGATTTTTGCGGCAACCCTCAGACCGCGAAACCCAGCTTTGCTTTGCAGACCCTGGTCAATGTTCAGGGTCATTTAGCCGCGACTTTCTGTGCCTGCTCTGCCTCGATCAGTTTGGCCAGATTGCGGCGGAAGCGCATCGGGCCGACGTCGATCTTGAGATCAAGGTTCGGCGTGCGCATATTGGCCATGCCCTTGTGAACTGCAGTCAGAACGGCGCGATCCTCATCAAAGGCACCACGCACCGAGGTGGCAAATTCTGCAGAGATTTTTGCGTCGTCGGGCGCGAAATTGCGCATCTGGAACCAGTAGTATTTGGTGGTGTTCTCATCGATAGGGGTCATGAAATTGTAGCTGTCCATCAGGAACGTGTCCTCATGCAGCGGCCGGCCTTCGCCACCGCTGCCTGCTGGCGCGAAGATCGCCTTGATGATGGCATGGCTTGGGTAGTGCACTTCGTAGTGTTGCTTGCGGTCGGTGTTACCCTTGAACTTCAGATAGGGCGCATAGAAGGGCGCAGGCTCCACATCGAGCATCCAGCGCCAAACGGTAACGCCATTTTCGCCGATGGTGGTTTCCAGCGGCGCCTCTTCAGTTGCGGCATTGCCGAAGGACGATTGGTGAACCCAAGCCACATGAGACGGGTCGAGCAAGTTGTCGGTCATGTAAAGATAGTTGCAATCGATCGCCATCGAATCGCCGCGATTCAGGCCCCAGGCCGGATCGCCCCAATGGTCCACCTGGAAGATCAGCGCAGGATCGGCCTTTTCGGCGTCGCCCATCCAGACCCAAAGCAAGCCATAGCGTTCGTGGATCGGATAAGAGCGCACGCAGGCGACATGCGGGATTTTCTCGACTCCAGGAACCCGAGTACAGGTGCCGGTGCTGTTGAATGTCAGACCGTGATAGCCGCATTCAACCGTGTCGCCTTTGATCCGGCCCATCGACAGCGGCAGCTTGCGATGCGGGCAGGCGTCCTCCAGGGCCGCCACTTCCCCATTGGTCTTCCGGTAAAGCACGATTTGTTCGCCCAGCATCTTGACTGGGAAAAGGTCCTTGCCGACCTCGTGATCCCACGCTGCGACATACCAGCTGTTGGTTAGGTACATGATCTGCTCCCGGCTTTATGTGTAGACATATTGCTAGTCTGCATTTACCGATTCAAAAAGCACTTGCTTCTGTGTTCTATTTTAGAAAATCTAAACTCTGCTTCTGCCGGAATCCGGAATAACGAACTTGCAAAAACTCCCCTCCATGCGTGCGATACAGGCCTTCGAGGCATTTGGCCGACTTGGCAGTGCCACAGCGGCCGCAACCGAACTGGGTGTGACAGTCGGCGCGATCAGCCAGCAGCTTCGCAAAGCGGAGGCAGAGGTCGGGCTGCGGCTGGTCGAGCGCAAAGGCAAGTCGATCGCGTTGACGACCCGCGGGCGGCACTATCATGACGACGTCAAAGCTGCGTTTGATGCGCTGCGCGAGGCACAAAGCAAGATGCTGCGGGCTCGATCAGAGGCATCACTGACGATTTCGTGTCTGCCGTCGCTGGCCTCCAAATGGATTGGCGCGCAACTGTTCGACTGGCAATCGTCACATCCCACCGCAACAGTGCGCTTGATCGGGGACGACACCGAACCCCGCTTTGGATCTGATGAGGTAGACTTTCGGCTGTCTTACGGTGATCTGATAACGCGCTTTGATCATCGAACCGAGTTGTTCACGGATTGGGTCGTCCCGGCTTGTTCTCCGTCGCTTCTTGCAAAACTGAAGCCGCAAACGCCCGGGGACATACTCGATGCGCCGCTTTTAGGGATCGAATGGGATCGCGCGCAGGGTGCAGCACCTGGCTGGGGCGATTGGGCGGCACATGTTGGCGTACCTCGTCGGAAGGCCGTGGGCGAGGTTGCCTTTTCGATGTCCAGTGCGGCGATTGATGCGGCGATCAACGGTCGGGGTTTCGTCTTGGCGCAACTTTCCATGGCAGCCGAAGATATCGCCTCGGGGCGGCTTGTCGTGCCTTTCGACATCCGGCTCAAGCTCTCACAGCCTTACTCCCTGGCTTGGGACCCGAGCGCGCTGGAAAAACCATTTGGGGCAGAGTTACGGAACTGGATTCAGACAATTTCTCGCCGCCAAAAGGCGATTTCGGCACCGCAGGCGGCGCAGCCTGCCTGCGGGTGTTTATGTCCCTGTTCAGACGCGGTCCTGAACGGTCCAAGTTGCGATATAGTCCATCAGGCCCGGGTTCAGGCAATCAGAAGGTTCCAGCCCAATCGCCCTGAGTTGGCCGCGGATGGCCTCCATTTGCGACGGATCAACACCCGCTTCGATCACCGAGGACACAAAAGCCGCAAAGCCGGGTTGCGCCCAACCCTTTTCCTCGAACCGCTCAGGATGGATGAAATCCAGTCCCTGAAACGGGTGCTCGCGGGTGACGGGCCCGTACATATGAACGCCGCAGGCCTGGCAAGCGTGGCGTTGGATCAAAGCGGCTGGATCAACTACGGAAAGCTTGTCACCGTTTTCAAGCACAGTCACCTTGTCATGCGGGGCCACCCCGACAATCGAAAAGATCGCGCCTTCGGGCTTCCAGCATTTGGTGCAACCACAAGCGTGGTTGTGGGCGATTTGGCCCTCGACGCGCACGCGCACGGGTTTGTCGGTACAAGCACAAACAAGCGTGCCGCCTGTGAAATCCGGCGAGGTCGCGGCGATGCCGCTGTCCAGTGCCGGGTGCAATTTCGGTTTGGTCATGTGGTGTCTCCTCCCATTACCCCGGATAGTACGCGCCGGTCCGGTTCCGGTATTGTGATCTCAGAATACGACGACGGACCGGATGCTTTCGCCCGAATGCATCAGATCGAAGCCTTTGTTGATGTCTTCCAGCTTGAGGATATGGGTGATCATCGAGTCGATCTCGACCTTGCCCTCCATATACCAATCGACGATCTTCGGCACATCGGTGCGGCCGCGCGCGCCGCCGAATGCGGTGCCTTTCCAGACCCGGCCGGTCACCAGCTGGAACGGGCGGGTTTCGATCACCGCACCCGAGGGGGCGACGCCGATGATGATCGACTGACCCCAGCCGCGATGGGTGCATTCCAGCGCGTCGCGCATCACCTTGACGTTGCCGGTGCAATCGAACGAGTAATCCGCGCCGCCGATCTTGTCGAAGGGGGTTTTCGTCAGATCAACGATGGCTTGGACGACTAGATCAACGCCGATGATCATATCGGCCCCGGCCATTTTCAGGCCCTGAATCACGTTCAGACCAATGCCGCCCAGACCGAAAACCACGGCCTTTGCACCGATTTCAACCTGCGCCGTGTTCAGCACCGCGCCGATGCCGGTTGTCACACCGCAGCCGATGTAGCAGATCTTGTCGAACGGCGCGTCTTCACGCACCTTGGCCAGCGCGATTTCCGGCATCACCGTATGGTTGGCGAAGGTGGAACAGCCCATGTAGTGAAAGATCGGCGTGCCATCCAGCATGGAAAACCGGGTGGTGCCATCAGGCATCAGGCCCTGGCCCTGCGTGGCGCGAATGGCGGTGCAAAGGTTGGTCTTGCGCGACAGGCAGGACGGGCATTCACGGCATTCGGGGGTGTAAAGCGGGATGACGTGATCGCCCGGCTTCAGCGATTTCACGCCGGGCCCGCATTTGATCACCACGCCCGCGCCTTCATGGCCGAGGATCGCCGGGAACAGCCCTTCGGGATCGGCGCCCGACAGGGTAAATTCGTCGGTGTGGCAAATGCCGGTGGCCTTGATTTCAACCAGAACCTCGCCCTCTTTGGGGTCGTCGAGGTTTACCTCCATGATTTCAAGCGGTTTGCCGGGGGCGATGGCGACAGCGGCGCGAGTGCGCATGGGGACTTCCTTTCTACAGGGATGGCAAGCCGGAGTGCTTCTCCGGCCGGCGTTATCTGACAAGCGGCAAGGTGATCTCAGTTGCCCAGAATAGTCGGCAGGCGCAGACCACGTTCTTTGGCGCAGTCAATTGCGGTTTCATAACCTGCGTCGGCGTGACGCCAGACGCCAGACGCTGGATCGTTCCACAGGACGCGCTCCAGCCGTTTGGCGGCATCATCGGTGCCATCAGCCACGATAACCACGCCGGAATGCTGCGAAAAGCCCATGCCGACGCCGCCGCCGTGGTGGATCGAAACCCAAGTGGCCCCCGACGCGGTGTTGACCAGCGCGTTGAGCAGTGGCCAATCCGATACCGCGTCTGATCCGTCCTTCATGCTTTCGGTCTCGCGGTTGGGCGAGGCAACCGATCCTGAATCCAAGTGGTCACGACCAATCACGATCGGGGCTTTCAATTCACCCGACTTGACCATCTCGTTGAACATCAGCCCGGCGCGGTGCCGATCCCCGAGCCCGATCCAGCAGATGCGGGCGGGCAGACCCTGAAACGCGATGCGGTCGGCGGCCATATCAAGCCAACGGTGCAAGTGTTCATTTTCCGGGAACAGCTTTTTCATCGCGGCATCGGTTTTGTAGATATCCTCGGGGTCGCCGGACAGCGCCACCCAGCGGAACGGACCAATGCCCTTGCAGAACAGGGGCCGGATATAGGCCGGCACAAAGCCGGGGAAGGCAAAGGCGTTTTCAAGCCCTTCTTCCTGCGCGACCTGCCGAATGTTGTTGCCATAATCCAGCGTCGGTACGCCCGCATTCCAGAAATCCACCATCGCTGCTACATGGATGCACATCGAGGCGCGAGCGGCCTTTTCCACCGCCTTCGGGTCGGTTTCCTGTTTGGCCCGCCACTCGGCAACGCTCCAGCCTTGCGGCAGATAGCCGTGCAGCGGGTCATGGGCCGATGTCTGGTCGGTGACGATATCAGGACGTGCGCCACCCGCTTTCATCCGGCGCACCAGTTCGGGGAACACATCGGCGGCATTGCCCAAGAGGCCGACCGACTTTGCCTCGCCCTTGGCGGTCCATTCGGCGATCATCGCCAGCGCCTCGTCCAAAGTCCGCGCTTTGGCATCGACAGAACGGGTGCGAAGGCGGAAATCGATCCGCGTCTCGTCGCATTCAACGGCCAGACAGCAAGCCCCCGCCATCACAGCTGCCAAGGGCTGCGCCCCGCCCATGCCGCCAAGGCCACCCGTCAGGATCCACTTGCCCTTGAGTGATCCGCCAAAGTGCTGACGGCCCGCCTCCGCAAAGGTCTCATAGGTACCTTGCACGATACCTTGGGTGCCGATGTAGATCCACGACCCGGCGGTCATCTGGCCGTACATCATCAGGCCCTTTTTATCGAGCTCGTTGAAATGGTCCCAGGTCGCCCAATGCGGCACGAGGTTGGAATTGGCGATCAAAACGCGCGGGGCATCCTTATGGGTGCGGACCACCGCGACCGGCCGGCCGGATTGCACCAGCAGGGTTTCGTCATCTTCAAGGTCTTTCAGCGTGGCGACGATCCGGTCGAAATCGCCCCAAGACCGCGCGGCGCGGCCAATGCCGCCGTAAACCACCAACTCATGCGGGTTCTCGGCAACGTCAGGATGCAGGTTGTTCATCAACATCCGCATCGCGGCCTCGGTCTGCCACGATTTCGCGGTGATTTCAGTGCCGGTGGCGGGATAGATGTCGCGGCTGTTCTTGCGATCAAGCATGGAAGGCTCCTTCATGGGTGAGAGCGCCCGAGCGGGCAAGGGTGTCAAGGGATTGCAGAATTTGCCCAAGAACCGCGCGCAATGGCGCGGCGATCCGGGGGGCATAGGTCCAAGGTGCTGCCTCGGCGGCCAGATAGGCGCGCTGGGCCAGTTCCATCTGGATGGCATGAACGCCCGTGCCGGGCTGACCATAGTGCCGCGTGGTCCAGCCACCCTTGAAGCGGCCATTCAACACGGCATCAAAGGTCTTGGCTGCAAAACAGGGCGTCGAGACAGCATCCGACACCTGTGCCGCACAGGTCTGCCCGTCGTTGGTGCCAATGGAAAACATCGGCAGCAGCCCCGGAAACAGAAAAGGGATGGTCGAGCGGATCGAATGGCAATCAAAGACGATCGCCACGCCATGCCGGGCCTTCACTCGCTCGACTTCGGCGGCAAGTGCCGCATGATAGGGCGCGTGGAATTGCGCCCGGCGTGCGGCAATCTCGTCGAGCGTTGGCTCCTGCCCTTCGCTCCAGATGTCCAGCCCATCAAAGTCCGTTGTCGGGCACAGGGACGTGGTGTTGGCACCCGGATAAAGCGAAGCCCCGGCTGGATCGCGATTGGCGTCGATGACATAGCGGTGAAACGTCGCCTCGACTGTCGTAACGTCAGCCAAAAGCCCCTGATAAAGCTGAGCAATATGCCAATCCGTGTCTGACAGCCTTCGCCCGCGGTCATTCAACCGGGCCATCAGCGCGTCGGGCACATATGTCCCCCCGTGCGGCAGACCGAGAATGACCGGACTGTCGCCTTGCGTTATGGTGACAGGCATCATGCGGACAACTCTGGCAGTGCCAGACCGCTTGCCTGCGCCAAGGTGCCGGTGCCAATCAGGCGCGCTGCTGCGGCCAGATCGGGGGCAAGGTAGCGATCATCGCCCAGCGTTGCCACATCCTGACGCAGCCGCGCGACAACGTCCTGCAATGGTGCACTGGTGTGCAGCGGCGCCCGGAAGTCGATGCCCTGGGCAGCACACATCGCCTCGACCCCAAGGATCACGTTCAGGTTTTGCACCATCTTGCCCAAGCGCACAGCACCGTGTGCTGCCATGCTGACATGGTCTTCCTGATTAGCCGATGTCGGCGTGCTGTCGGTCACGCAAGGCATGGCGATGTGCTTGTTCTCGGACATCAGCGCGGCAGTGGTCACCTCTGCGATCATGAGGCCGGAGTTCAGGCCGGGGCGCGGGGGTCAGGGAACGCAGGCAGGTTGAACGACAAAACGGGGTCCACCATCAAGGCGACGCGGCGCTGCGCGATCGCCCCGATCTCGGCCAGGGCCAGCGCAATCATGTCGGCGGCAAAGCCCACGGGTTCAGCGTGGAAGTTACCACCGGACACGATCAGCCCGGCCCCAGTCAGCACCAACGGATTGTCGGTTGCCGCGTTGGCCTCGATCTCCAGCGTATGGGCCGCCCGGCGCAACATCCATCGCGGCCCCGGTGACCTGCGGCTGGCACCCGGATGCAGCAGGGATCCTGCACGCGGGCATCGCCGACGTGGCTTTCGCGGATCTCGGATCCCGCCAGCAGCGCCCGCATAAAGCTTGCAGCCTCGATCTGTCCCGCATGACCGCGCAGCGAATGGATTTCCGGCTGCAAGGGGGCGGTAGACCCCATGATCGCGTCCGTCGACAGCGCCGAGGTGACAAGTGCGGACTGCGCCGCATTCCAGCCGTCGAACAGGCCCGCGAGAGCGAAAGCGGTGGAAAATTGCGTTCCGTTGATGAAGGCCAGTCCTTCTTTGGGGCCGAGCGGAATCGGGGTCAGACCAGCCGCAGCTAGGGCCTCGGCACCTGGCATCACGCGGCCTTGGTATTCCGCCTCGCCATGGCCGATCAGAACAGCAGTCATATGGGACAAGGGGGCCAGATCACCCGACGCCCCGACCGACCCTTGCGCAGGAATGACAGGCGTCACGCCACAGGCCAGCATAGCCTCAAGCAGTTCAACAAACGCCCAACGTACGCCCGAAGCACCGCGCCCAAAGCTGAGAAGCTTCAACACCATCAGCAACCGCGCATGGGCGCGCGGGGATAGCGTCGCCCACGCCACAGCAATGCGACAAGATCAAAGTTGCGCTGTAGGGTGGCGGTGTCTTCGGGGCGATGCGCAAGGACGCCAGTTTGCCAAAACCGGTGTTCACCCCGTAGACCGGTACGTCCCCGGCAGCTGCAGCGTTGATCGCGGCAGCGGCAGCCTCGATCCCCGGACGGGCTGCGCGATCCAGCGTGACGGACAGTTCTTCGCGGTAAATTCGTGCCAGTTGTACCAAGGTGGTCTGGCCCGGAACAAGGGTAAGAGCGGTCAAAGGACGCCTCCGATTATGCGTTGGTAAAGGGGGTTAAAGCCGATGCGGTAGGCCAGCTCAGCCGGATGGCCGCAGTTCCAGACGGCAAGATCCGCGATCTGACCCGACGCCAGCGTGCCGCGATCTATCAGACCAAGGGCGCGCGCAGCATGGGTGGTGGCCCCCTCCAAAGCCTCGGCCGGGGTCATGCGAAACAGTGTGCAGGCCATGTTCATCGCCAGCAGCAGCGAGGTCATGGGGCTGGAGCCGGGGTTCATATCGGTCGCCACCGGCCATCAGCACGCCGTGTTGGCGCAGCAAATCAATCGGAGGCATCCGCGTTTCGCGTAGGGTATAAAACGCACCGGGCAGGATCACCGCCACGGTTCCAGATGCGGCCATGGCGACCGCCCCCGCCTCATCTAGGTATTCCAGATGATCGGCTGACATCGCGCCATACCGCGCAGCCAGTGCCGCGCCACCAAGGTTGGATAGCTGTTCGGCGTGAAGCTTGACCGGAAGCCCAAGGCTCTGGGCGGCTTGAAACACCCGTTCGATTTGGGCGACTGAGAACGCGATACCCTCGCAGAACCCATCCACCGCATCGACCAGCCCTTCGGCATGGGCCGCGTGTAGCGCGGGAATGCAAACCTGATCGATATAGGCGTCGGCACGGCCTTTATACTCCACAGGCACAGCATGGGCCGCAAGATAGCTGGTCCGCACCAGAACGGGGCGCAACTGGCCAATCCGCCGCGCGGCACGCAGCATCCGCAGTTCTGTGTCCTGCTCCAGTCCGTAACCGGACTTGATCTCGATCACAGCCACGCCTTCTGCAATCATCGCATCGACAAAGGGCAGCGCCGCCCGCAGCCAGATCGTCTTCCGAAGCCTTGCGCGTCGCGGTTACAGTCGAGACGATCCCGCCCCCTGCCCGCGCAACCTCCTCGTAGCTTGCCCCTTGCAGCCGCATCTCGAATTCCGTGGCACGGTTGCCGCCATGGACGACATGGGTGTGGCAATCAATCAGCGCTGGTGTGATCAGTCGCCCACCCATGTCCCGCACGGGCAAAGCGGCGTAGTCGCCCGGCAAATGCGCCTGCATCCCAAGCCATGCGATCTTGCCCCCAGCCAAAACAATCGCCGCATCTTCGATCAAACCATAAGGATCAGCCCCTGAACGCATCGTTGCCGCACGAAGGGAGGTCAGAACGACAGAAGGCTGCTGCACGTGACTTGCTCCGGAAAAGGTGTTGCCGAGTCGTTATGTATGCAAGTATAAGTATTATGTCTACACATAAGGAGTCGCCATCGTGATTTTTGCAGAACGCGCCTTACTGCCCGACGGATGGGCCGAACAGGTCAGGATCACCGTGGCCTATGGGCATATATCACCGGGGTGGCAAAGCAGCGGCACCGCAACCCGGCGATTCTCGAGTGTCGGCGCTTCTTCCTGCACTTTCAAACTTGCATAGTCATGCCTTCCAACGCGCCATGGCGGGCATGACCGAACACCGCATTGCGGGCCGTGACAGTTTCTGGACTTGGCGCGATCTGATGTACCGCTTTCTGGACCGGTTGACGCCCGAGCAGATGGAGGCCATTGCCGCGCTTGTATTCATGGAAATGCAAGAAGCCGGGTATGCCGCCGTTGGCGAGTTCCATTATGTGCATCATCAACCGGGGGTGGCGCCTATGCCGATATCGCCGAGCTTTCGAACCGCATCTTTGCCGCAGCCCATCTGACGGGCATTGGCCTGACGCATCTGCCGGTGCTTTACACCCATGGCGGCGCGGGTGAGCAACCCCTTGCCGCCGGGCAGTTGCGGTTTGGCAATACGGTCGATGGTTTTGCCGCCTTGCTGGAGGCCCACTCGCGCCTGCACGCACACTGCCCGCTGACACCCGCGTCGGGATTGCGCCGCATTCGCTGCGCGCCACCAACCCGGAGGGTCTGGCCCGCGCGCTAGCTTTGGCTGCGGGAAATCCCATTCACATCCACGTCGCTGAACAGCCCAAGGAAGTGGCCGATATCACCGCTTGGCTTGGTGCGCGGCCGGTGGAATGGTTGCTAGGCAACACCCCCATTGGTGCGGATTGGTGTGCGATCCACGCCACACACATGACCCCACAAGAAACCGCAGCTCTGGCAAAAAGCGGTGCGGTTGCCGGGCTATGTTCGATCACCGAGGCTAATCTGGGTGACGGGCCGTTCAACGGGCCGGGCTGGCTGGCCGCAGGCGGGGCGTTTGGGATTGGGTCCGACAGCAACGTCCGCATCAGCCTGACCGAGGAGCTGCGCACATTGGAATACAGCCAGCGCCTGCGCGACATTGCCCGCAATGTCATGGTCGCAAAGGAAGGCTCGGTCGGTCAGTGCCTTTATGTCGGTGCCGCACTGGGTGGCGCACAGGCTTTGGGGCGCAAATCGGGGCAGATCGCGGTCGGCAATCTTGCCGATCTGACAGCAATCGACTTGTCGCACCCGACGCTTTGCGCGCTGCGCCCCGATCAAGTTCTTGATGGTCTGGCCTTTGCGGCACCCGATGCTGTGGTCACAGACCTGTGGTCCGCAGGCAGGCATCAAGTGAAAGACGGGCGTCACATCCACCGCGAACAGATCATCGCGGGCTGGCGAAAAGCGGTGAAAGGCTTGATCGACGCTGTTTGAACCCTTTCAGGCCCGATCCCGCAGGAAAATCAATAGCCCTGCGGCGTCAGCCGCAAGTGCTATATCTATACCAGTTCCAAAGGCGAATGCACCCGTAGGCAACCCGTCACCCGAAACGATCACCGCGCCTGAAAGGCACAAGAACCCGACCGTTCCAGCCGCACAGATCAGCGTGGCTGGCCCAAAAACCACCTCCACCGTAGCCTCGACGGCGTTCGCATCATAGATCAAATTCAAGTTGCGGACAGGTCCGCCGACCAGCCTGGCTGTCACATCGAGATCACCAGAGAAGGGAACCGGCTGGTGCAAGCGCGCTTCCAGAACGCCGCCCGCAGACAGCAGGTCAATCCCCGCACCGTCAATGACCGTCAAAATCCGTGTCATGCCGGGAAACAGCGAAAACGGCCCATCCCCGCCGACCTCGGCAATGCTGATACGCCACTGCCAACCTTCACCAACAGCGTGCCGCGCAATCTCATGCGTAACGCCGCCACCGTTCTTCCACGGGTTGGTCTGGAACTCATCTGGGTTCAGGATGTGAAACATGGGGCCAATCCTTGCCTTAAGCGTACACATAACCGTATCAAGGGCTTCATATGCGGCCAAGAGGCAGACCTGAATGGCGAAGACACCGATCTTTGAAAAGACCACCTTCAGGGACGTCATGGCAGAAATCCTGCACCGCATTACCGAAGGCCCCTGGGGCCCCGGAACCCTGCTTCCGGGCGAGGTGGAGTTGGCGGAAGAGTTCAGGTGTTCGCGAACGACGATGAACCGCGCCCTGCGCGAAGTGAGCGAGCTTGGCTTTCTGGACCGCAAGCGCAAAGCTGGAACGCGGGTTCGCATGGCACCGATCCGGCAAGCGCGCTTTGAGATGCCCATCGTGCGCGCGGAAGTCGAAAAGACCGGCGCGTCTTACCGGTATGCGTTGGTCAGTCGCGAAATCCTTGCAGCCCCAGACTGGCTGCGCGCACGGATGAACCTTCAGGTCGGCAGTGAAGTGGTTCATCTGGTATGCTTGCACTCTGCCAATGGCGAAGCCTTTCAGCTTGAGGACCGCTGGATCAACGGCGCGGCGCTGCCGCAAGCGTTACAGCAGGACTTTGCCGCGATCGGCCCGAATGAGTGGCTAGTTGCGGCGGTCCCGTTTTCCGAGGTGGAGATCAGCTTCCTGGCGGCTGCCGCTGATGCAATCACCGTCACGCACCTTGACCACAAACTTGGCGAACCGGTGTTCTGCGTCGAACGCGCGACATGGTGGCAAAACGCTGCGATTACTCTCGTCACCCTCAGCCACCGGCGCGGCTATCGCATGACGACGCGCTATTGACTTTTGCCTTCCGCTCCGTCGACCGTTTCACTCCATCCATTCGCAGAACCAAGAAGCGGAAGTCCGGATTTGCACCCTGCGCCAGACTTCCGGAGTTGTGGCATGTATGCTCCTGAATACCCGGATCAGATGCGAGACATCGACGAACCCGCAATCCTGCGCCACCTGCGTCACCGTGCGAGCGCTGCGTGACAGCAAGAAGTTCTGCATGCGCAATGCGGATCTGCCGTCGCACGGTCAGGGCAGAGCTCGGAGACCGGGGTGATTGTGAAATCAACACCGGGCATGCAGCGGCGGCAGGGGTACAGCCGCGGGCTCTCCACGGTGACAGCGCCGTAAACTGTCTGGATCGTTCTGGTCGAATAGTCCTTGATCGGCCGCGTTCCGCCACACCCCTGGCAATGACGTCGGAACAGAACATAGAGGGCGCACTGCTGCTCGACGATGTGCCGCTGAAGCGAGGCCATTATTGCTTTGCCTTCGTCAATCGACAGGCCGAGGCTACCGGCGGCCAGATCATCAAGGCTCCTCTCGATCTCAAACTCGAACCGGTGGCCTCGCGTGATTTCGTCCGAACCCTCAATACTGATTTTCCAGCGCATCCTGCCTCTCCTCTGCCAAGACTGGCAGAGAGTAGAGCCCGCTTCGGCAAACAATGCACCCCAGAGAATTGAACGGTCTCAAGCCGCCCCATTGATTTTGTTGACTTTCGCATACCGCATTTAAGGGCTCTGCCTCAATTTGTGTGGTGGAACGGAAGCATTCTCGCCCGCAGCAATTCTGGACCGGCCCGGCCGTACATGGCGCGTTTGAGGGTCTTCAGGCGGTTGATCTGACCTTCGGCTTGGCCGTTGCTCCAGGGCATCTCGACGGCGTTTTTGACCGCATCGAAGTCCCGGTTCAAGGTGCGGGCGAAGCGCACGATGGGCGCCAGGTCGGTTTCGATCGCGTCGTCGATCCATGCAGGGAGCGGGTCTGCTTCGCGGCCACGCAGGATACCGTTGAACCGCATGGCGAGGCAGCGCATCGTTGCGAAGGCGGGAGAGCCGGCCTTGAGCGCGTCGACTTTCCGCGCCTGATCCGGGGTGAGCTTTCCGCGGGGTTTGATACACAGCGCTGCCGCGATGACCGGGGAGATCGCGTGCCCCGTTTCCGGGTCCCGGACCGGTTCCAGGATCTGGTGCTCCAAGGCAGGGCCCTTCGCTTGCTTTTCGGCTCTGCGCCACCCCGCCAGCAGCCGCTGCAAATGCGTCGGGCTCCCCTCGTAGCCACGCTCTCGGATCAGACGGAACAGGGCGCTTCCAGTTCGAATTCCGCCCTTCCAGCTTTGGCTCAGGAACTCTTCAAAGTACCACGGCGAAGTCGGCTTCAAAGCTGCCCGCCTGCGGTCCGGCGGCGTCTCGAACTGCAGCCATTTCGCGATGCTGCGACGAGGGAACCCTGTTCGCCGCCCAATCTCGCTGCAGGTAAGCCCCTGATTTCGAAGCGCATGGATGGTGGTGAAAATCTCTTCCCGAGACGTCCTGTGCGCAAGGCGGGACTTCAGAAGGCTTCCCTCTGCGGTGATATTGTCGGCGTCGGACAGCAGCGCCCTGCCGGTCGCACGGCCGTGAAGGTTCATCTGCTCCTCGATAGCCTGCCGCAGGTTCTGCACGATATGAAACCGGTCGGCGACCTGTTCCGCTTGCGGCGCGCCTTGCCGGGCAGCCTGGGCGTAGAGACCGCAGCGATCTCTGCTGATCACTTCCACCTCGGGATGTCGTTTCAGCCAGTCGGTGCAGGTGACCACATCACGATCTTCGAGAACATCGATGACCGCGCGACGCCCAGATCGACAATGATCGTGCCGTAGGTTTGCGACTTCCGCCAGCCCAGTCATCGACCCGATGACCGTCAGCGGCTCGGCAGTGTTCCTGAGCACGGTTCTTGAGCTGCCTAAGCACCGTGTCGCTGGGGGGGGGTCATCCTCAATTTGTGTGGTGCAGAGGAAGCATTCGGGCCCTGAGCAAGTTCGGGCCGGCTCGCCCATACATCGCGCGCTTCAAGGTCTTCAATCGGTTGATCTGGCCTTCGGCTTGACCATTGCTCCACTCCATTTCGATCGCATTCCTGACCGCATCAATGTCTCTGTTCAAGGTTCGGGCGAACCGCACGATGGGCGCTAGGTCCGTTTCGATCGCATCGTCGATCCAGGCGGGCAGCGGGTCTGCTTTTCGACCACGCAAGATGCCATTGAAACGCATGGCGAGGCGCCGCATTGTTGTGAAGGCAGGCGAGCCTTCCTTGAGAACTTCGACTTTTCTCGCCTGCTCCAAGGTAAATCTTCCTCTTGGTTTGATGCAGAGTGCGGCCGCGATAACCGGGGAAATCGCGTGCCCCGTTTCCGGGTCCCGGACCGG
The DNA here is from genome assembly GCA_016704435.1 of Rhodobacter sp. Taxonomy (GTDB): domain Bacteria; phylum Pseudomonadota; class Alphaproteobacteria; order Rhodobacterales; family Rhodobacteraceae; genus Pseudogemmobacter. The sequence goes on from JADJAB010000025.1 coordinate 21,637, forward strand.
TGCAAGGACCTGATCTTCCTTGGTGGGTCCCTCCTGTTCCTCTTTTTCGGCTCTGCGCCATCCGGCCAAGAGCCGCTGCAAGTTTGACAGGCTGCCCTCATAACCACGTTCTTGGATCAAAGGGAGCAGCGCATTGCCGCTGCGAATACCGTTCTCCCAGCGTTGCTTCAGGTACTCTTCAAAATACCATGCGGAGGAGCGCTTGAGGACGGCGCGCTTTCGGTCAGGTGGCGTCTCGAACTGCAGCCATTTCGCGACGCTACGCCGGGGAAACCCCGTTCGCCGTCCGATCTCGCTGCACGTCAGCCCTTGCTGCCTAAGTACCGAAATGGTCTTGAAAATCTCTTCTCGGGATTTGCGATGGGCAAGACGTGATTTCAGAAGGTTCTGAGCTGTGCTGATGTTGTCTGCATCGGAGAGCAAGGCCCTTCCAGTTGCACGACCGTGCAGGTTCATTTGCTCCTCGATTGCCATGCGAAGGTTCTGCACGATATGAAACCGGTCGGCGACCTGTTCCGCCTGCGGCGCTCCTTGTCGGGCGGCTTGGGCGTAGAGACCGCAGCGATCCCGGCTTATGACTTCCACCTCAGGATGACGCCTTAGCCAGTCGGTGCATGTGACGACATCACGATCTTCGAGAACATCGATGACAGCGCGACGCTCGAGGTCGATGATGATCGTCCCGTAGTTCTGCGACTTTCGCCAACTCCAATCATCGATCCCGATGATCCGCGCGCGTGGTGGAACAACCAGGCTGCGCGTAGCAACTGTCGGAGAATAGTATCGTCACTGACCCGGATACCCAGTCGCCGCAAGAGCCGTTCAGCTGGGGTGCCGCCAGCGGCGTGCGCCATATGGCCTAAGAGTTGTGCCTGTCGAGACGTCCGGCGCGCATAAGGGGTCGCCACCGCCGCCTCGCGATCGGAGAACGTGCGGCGGCGGCAATCCGAGTTCAAACATCGCCATCGACAAACCCTGAGCTCGATCCAAACCGCTTGGCCCTGAGCAGGAAAATCCTCGATCCGCCGGCGCCTCCAACCATGTCGTTGTCTTGAGGACGTCCCGCACTCAGGGCAGGTGCCATTCGGAGCCAGTCTGCCAGATACGACCCATGCACCCGTCTCAGACTGGCGGACCTCACCAACCTCGACGCTGGCGGTTGGAGCCCAATGCTTCTTCGATACCACGGCCTGATCCCTTCAATCTGTGAAACTCGGTCAGACCGTGACACACAAATTGAGGATGACCCCTTTTGCGCGGCGCACTTCGCGTGTCGGGGAAATTGTCAGCCATCTTGGGCACGCGACCGGCGGGCGGCCTGCCGAGCGGCTCTTGCACCGCTTGGGCCTTGGGGTCAGTGATGACACGGTGCTTAGGCAGCTGAAGAACCGTGCTCAAGACACTGCCGAGCCGCCGACCGTCATCGGGATCGACGACTGGAGCTGGCGGAAGTCGCAGACCTACGGCACGATCATTGTCGATCTGGAGCGTCGCGCGGTCATCGATGTTCTCGAAGATCGTGATGTGGTCACCTGCACCGACTGGCTGAAACGACATCGAGGTGAAGTGATCAGCAGAGATCGCTGCGGTCTCTACGCCCGGGCTGCCCGGCGGCAAGGCGCCGCAAGCGGAAACAGGTCGCCGACCGGTTTCATCGTGCAGAACCTGCGGCAGGCTATCGAGGAGCAGATGAACCTTCACGGCCGTGCGACCGGCAGGGCGCTGCTGTCCGACGCCGACAACATCACCGCCGCCGGAAGCCTTCTGAAGTCACGCCTTGCGCACAGGACGTCTCGGGAAGAGATTTTCCCCTCGTCGCAGCATCGCGAAATGGCTGCAGTTCGAGACGCCGCCGGACCGCAGGCGGGCAGCTTTGAAGCCGACTTCGCCGTGGTACTTTGAAGAGTTCCTGAGCCAAAGCTGGAATGGCGGAATTCGAACTGGAAGCGCCCTGTTCCGTCTGATCCGAGCGTGGCTACGAGGGGAGCCCGACGCATTCGCAGCGGCTGCTGGCGGGGTGGAGCAGAGCCGAAAAGCAAGCGAAGGGCCCTGCCTTGCACCAGATCCGAACCGGTCCGGGACCCGGAAACGGGGCACGCGATCTCCCGGTCTCGCGGCAGCGCTGTGTATCAAACCCGCGGAAAACTCACCCCGGATCAGGCGCGGAAAGTAGACGCGCTCAAGGCTGGCTCTCTCCCGCCTTCGCAACGATGCGCTGCCTCGTCATGCGGTTCAACGGTATCCTGCGTGGCCGCGAGGCAGACCCGCTCCCTGCATGGATCGACGACGCGATCGAAACCGACCCGGCGCCCATCGTGCGCTTTCGCACGCACATTGAACCGGGATTTCCGATGCGGTAAAAAACGCTATCGAGAGATGCCACGGGCAACGGCCAAAGCAGAAGGTCAGATTAATCGTCTGGAAGACCCTCAAACGCGCCTGCCGGCAATTACCGAGCCGGGCCAGAACTGTTGAGGGCAGAATTGCTGCCCTCCGCCACACAGATTGAGGCTGAGCCGATTTAA
>JADJAB010000026.1 GCA_016704435.1 Rhodobacter sp.
TATGCGGGCCTGCAGGATTTCAACGGCGCCGGCGGGTTGCGCTATACCACCGGCGACGCCTTCGTGGCGATCGACTTCGAGGATTTCAACGACGGCGATGCCGTGCAGGGCTATGTCGACAACCGGCAGATCTTCGACATGGCCGGAAACAACATCACCGCGGCCGTGATCGGGCAGATCAATGCCGAGTTCAGCCCGGATCCGGGCGACCCGACAATCAGCAGCCTTCCGACGCTGATCTTCCGGGTCGGCCCCGGCGCCATCGACGCGAATGGCGAGATCCGCGGCTTCCTTGACAGCACGCTTGTCGACTACAACGGCGATGGCGCTGCGATCACGACCTATGAGTCAGGCAACTACTATGCCATCGTCTCGGGCACCAATGCCGAAGAGGTGGTGGGCATCATCGTGGTCGAATCGGCCTATCCGGGCATCGACAATCTTACCGTGCGCGAAACCGGCGGCTTCATCCTGTATCGCTGAGACGGGACAGTGGCGGGGGCCGGATCGGTGAGGCGCGGGGATGGCAGGCGGCGGCTGTGGTCGCTGCTGGTGGCCGGCGCGCTGGCGCTGGGACTGGCCGCAGCACCGGGCCGGCCGACCGGGGCCGAGCCGATGGAGCTGGATGCCGAGAACCTGTTGCGGCTGGCGATCCTGATGATCGACCAGGGCCGGCCCAGGGAGCGCTGGGCATGGCCGAGGCGCTGCTGGCGCGCGACCCCGAGGATTCCGGCGTACTGGCCCTGAAAAGCCGGGCGGAGCGCGACCTGGGTCTGAACGATGCGGCCGTGGGATCGGCCCGCGGCGCCTGGGCCGCTGCGGACAACGCGGGCCAGCGCTATGATGCGGCGATGGCGATGCCGCAGGGGCTGGCCTCGGATGGGCAGAAATTCCGGGCGCAATTCTGGCTGCGCCGCGCCATGCAGGCCGCACCCGACCCGGCGGCGAAGAAGGTGGCCGAGCGTGACTTTGCCTATGTCCGAACGCGCAGCCGGTTGTGGTTGCGGTTCGACGCCTCGATCCGGCCGTCGAACAATGTGAACAACGGCTCGTCCAGCGATATCCTGTGGTTCTATGGCCTGCCGCTGGTGCTTTCGGGCGATGCGCAGGCCTTGTCGGGCACCGAAGGCACCTTTGGTGCCAGCCTGCGCTATCGCCTGGCGGAAACCGAGGTGGCGAAGACCGATCTGACGGTTTCGGCGCTGGGCCGGAGGGTGGCACTGTCGGGCGAGGCGAAGGCGCAGGCGCCTGGGGCCAGGGGGTCCGACTATGCCTATACCGCGCTGGAGGTGGGGCTGGACCGGACCTGGCGCCCGGCGGGCCTGCCCGGCGCCGAGGCGCGGGCGACGCTGACGCTGGGCCATGACTGGTATGCGGGCGATCCGATGTCGAACTACCTGCGGCTGGAGACCAGCCTGTCCAAACCGGTCACCCCGAAGCTGGCCTTCAGCGGGTCGCTGGCGCTGGAGCGTCAGGACCGGCTGGATTCGGCGATCCGCTCGGCCGATATCTGGACGTTGGGCTTCGGCATGACCACGCTTACCGGCGCGAAGGACCGGATCGGCCTTGGCTTGTCGTTCCGCGACACCGCCTCGGACTCGCCCGAGATCGACCATCAGCGGCTGCGGCTGGACCTGGACTGGACCCGGCGCGAACCGGTGATGGGCGCGCGGCTGGCGCTGGGGCTTTGGGCCGAGATGAAGGATTACTCCCTGTCGCGCTACAGCCCGGACGGGCGGCTGGATGAAGGGGTCGGCGCAGAACTGTCGCTGGCCTTCGAGAAGGTCGACTACATGGGGTTCATCCCGGTGGTGACTCTTTCCGGGTCGCGGACCAGGTCGAACATCAGCCTCTATGACAGCCAGTCGCTGGGTGTCGGCTTCTCGATCCGGTCGAAGTTCTGACATCGGCCCTTTGCTCCGCTGCCGGTTGCGCTAGACTTGGCGGGAACGAAAGGGATTGCATGCCATGACGATACGCTACCTGCATACGATGGTCCGGGTGAAGGACCTGGAGGCGTCGATTGCCTTCTTCAAGCTGTTGGGGCTGGAAGAGACGCGGCGCTATGAAAACGAGGGCGGGCGGTTCACGCTGGTGTTCATGGCGCCTCCGGGTCAGCCGGAATGCCCGGTGGAGCTGACCTTCAACTGGGACGGCGATAACGGCCTGCCCTCGGATGGCCGGCATTTCGGGCATCTGGCCTATGAGGTGGACGATATCTACGCGGTTTGCGCGCATCTGCATGCCAATGGCGTGGTGATCAACCGGCCGCCGCGCGATGGGCGAATGGCCTTTGTGCGCAGCCCGGACAACGTGTCGGTCGAGTTGCTGCAGGCCGGGGAGGCAAAGGCACCGGCGGAACCCTGGGTGTCGATGCCGAGCCTGGGGCACTGGTGATCGCCGCCTGGGAGCCTTCTGCCCCCCGATCGCGCCAAGGCCGGGGCCTTCTGCCCCCCCCGATCGCGCCAAGGCCGGGGGGCCTTCTGCCCCCCGGACCCCCCGAGAGTATTTGGGCCAAGATGAAGGTCAGAAGGACCAGAGAGTGAAGCTGTCCGGGCCGAGGGTGCGGGCTTCGCGCAGGGTCAGGCGGGGGGCTTCGGCCAGCCGGTCGAGGCCGAGTTGGCCGAGGGAAGCTGTGCCCTCGGCGCCGATCAGGCAGCCAGCGGAGTAGAGCGCAAGGTCGTCGGCAAGGCGGTGGCGGGTGAGTTCGGCGGCGAGCGTGCCGCCGCCTTCGCACAGGATGCGGGTCAGGCCTTCGGCGGCGAGGTGGCGGAAGGTTTCCGGCAGGTCGAGGTGGCTGCCGTACGCAGGGCATTCGATCAGCCGCGCGCCGGTGGTCGCCCAGGCTTTGCGGGCGGTTTCGGAGGCGCTTGGACCGTGCAGCAGCCAGACCGGGTGGGTTCGGGCAGTCTGGCCGAGTTTGCTGTCGGGCCGATGGGTGAGCCGGCTGTCGATCACCAGGCGAAGGGGTTGGCGGGCGGCGCCCAGGCCGCGGACGATCAATTCCGGGGTCATCGGCGCGGGCGGTGCCGGAGCCGACGAGCACGGCGTCATGGGTCATCCGCAGCATGTGGACATGGGTGCGGGCCTGCGGGCCGGTGATCCATCGGGAGTCGCCGGTCCTTGTGGCGATGCGGCCGTCAAGCGTGGTGGCCAGCTTCAGCGTGGTGAAGGGGCGGTTGGCGGTGACACGGGTCAGGAAGCCTTGCGTCACCCGGCGGGCCTCGGCGGCAAGGACGCCTTCGGTGACGGTGATGCCCGCCGCACGCAGCCGGGCGTGGCCCTTTCCTGCGGTGCGGGGGTCAGGGTCGGTCAGCGCGGTGACGACGCGGGCAAGGCCGATGGCGACCAGAGCGTCGGCGCAAGGGGGCGTGGCGCCGTGATGGGCGCAGGGTTCCAGAGTGACGTAGGCGGTGGCGCCTTTGGCCCGCGCCCCGGCCTGGTCAAGCGCCATGCGTTCGGCATGCGGGCGGCCGCCGGGTTGGGTAAAGCCGCGGCCGACGATCTGGTCGCCCTGGGTGATGACGCAGCCGACCGCCGGGTTGGGCCAGACCGATCCCAGGCCCCGCGCCGCAAGGCGCAGGGCGTGGGCCATGTGGGTCTCGTCGCTCACTCTTCCGGCTTGTCGCCGGGCCGCAACTCGCTGACGAAGCGGTCGAAGTCGTCCGCGGCCTGGAAGTTCTTGTAAACGCTGGCAAAGCGCACATAGGCGACGGTGTCGATGCGGGCCAGACTCTCCATCACGATCTCGCCGATCTGCTTCGACGGGATGTCGGTTTCGCCCAGGGATTCCAGCCTGCGGACGATGCCGGAGATCATCTGGTCGATCCGCTCGGGGTCGATCGGGCGCTTCTGCATCGCGATGCGGATCGAGCGTTCCAGCTTGGCACGGTCGAAATCCTCGCGCTTGCCGGAGGATTTGATGACCACGAGGTCGCGCAGCTGCACCCGCTCATAGGTGGTGAATCGCCCCCCGCAGGCGGGGCAGAAGCGACGGCGGCGGATCGAGACGTGATCCTCGGCCGGGCGTGAATCCTTCACCTGGGTGTCGATATTGCCGCAGAATGGGCAGCGCATCGGCTCCCTCCTTGCTTGTTGTTGTTGGCCTGCCTCTAGGTCCGGGTGTTCCCCCGGTTTCATGCCCCGACTATAGGAGAGGATCGCGCATCTGGGCCAGAGCGAAGTTTCTCCCCCTTTATCTGGGGGGGGAACTGTGGCGTCGGGGACTCAGGGCGTCAGGGGCAGGGGGCGGTTTGCCAGGCGAAGCTTTTGGTGTTCCAGCACTGGCCGATGGCCTCCTTGGCGTTGATCAGCCCCGACAGATCGCCCGCGACGCTGCCCTTGTTGCAGCTGACCTGGGCTTGCAGCGCCTCGCCTTTCAAGACGTTGACCCCGCCCTCCCAGACCGCGTTTTTGTCGAGCTTGTCGTAGGAGGCCCAGACTTCGTAGGTATAGCCCTCGTTGTGAAAGGCCATGCTGTCCCAGATGGCGCGGCCGACGCCCGGCCAAGGGGTGTAGTCGGCGTCTTGCAGCGGAACGGAAAGGGAGAGGTCGGGCTTGCCCTTGGGGCCGTAGCTGTAGGTGACGGCGCCGTTCAGGGTGCAGACCTCGATGATCTTCTTGCCGGCGGGGCAGGAGAAGACTTCGGTGCCGCCGGGGCACTGGGCGAAGGCGGGGAGGGGGAGAAGGGCGAGGATGAGGGCGGCGATTCGCATGGGCGGAACTCCATTGCGGGGAGTGTGGGGAGGAGGGGGGTTGGGCGCAAGGTGGGGAAAGGTTGCTTCAAGCGCGGAATACCAATCGGCCACTTCGGGCAGGGTTGTGTTGGAGTTGACTGCAATAGCGATCGAACTCGATGGTTTCCATGGGGGCCCAGGGTAACCGGCACTTAACGTAAACCCATTGCTTTCTTGGCTTCAGACCGGCTACCTTAGGGTGACGACTGAGAATTATAGGCGCGCTTTCAAGGCGCGTTCGAGGAAGAAGGAGAAACTGCTGTGAAATTCGGACTCAAGTTTGTCGCCGCCAGCGCGGTGTCTTTCGTGATGACGGTATCGGCCGCCGCCGCCGCAACCTATACTTATGTTGGAAACTGGGACGTCTACTACGCGACGGCGCCGGAATGGGCAGCATACCCGCCGGACGGACCGCTGGCCTATACCGGGAGAAAGCCGCAGCGCTGCTCTTTGGCGGTGTCGCGTCGGATTACGTCATCTCAACCATCGATGAGATGGTAGCGAACATCAACAATATGGCCTGGTATGATGTCATCGGCTATGGGCAGTTGGCAGCTGCTGAGGGATACAGTAACAAGCATCTCGGTCTCTACTATGGCCCGACAGGAACCTATGATTTTGGTAACCCTGACAATGCCGCCTCGGCCTTTATCCGGGACAATCTTGAAGGCCTAGGTGCGATCAACTATGCGTTCCGCGTAGCAGCCGTACCGGTTCCGGCCTCGCTGCCGTTGCTGGCTGTCGGCCTTGGCATAATCGGTTTTGTAGGTCGCAAGAAGCGCAAGAGCTGATGTAAAGGGCAGCTTCACGTCGCAACCAACGCTCCGAAATAAGAAGGAGCCCCTTGAACAGGGGCTCCCTTTTTTCTCCGGTGTTTGGAAAGGGCTTTCTACTGATCCAGGAAACTCCGCAGCTTCCTTGACCGGCTGGGATGCTTCAGCTTCCGCAAGGCCTTCGCCTCGATCTGGCGGATGCGTTCGCGGGTGACGCTGAACTGCTGGCCGACCTCTTCCAGCGTGTGATCGGTGTTCATGCCGATGCCGAAGCGCATCCGCAAGACGCGCTCTTCGCGGGGGGTCAGGGAGGCCAGAACGCGGGTGGTGGTTTCCTTGAGGTTTTCCTGAATGGCGGAATCCAAGGGCAGGATCGCGTTCTTGTCTTCGATGAAATCGCCCAGCTGGCTATCTTCCTCGTCGCCGATCGGGGTTTCCAAGGAAATCGGCTCCTTGGCGATCTTCATCACCTTGCGGACCTTTTCCAGCGGCATTTGCAGCTTTTCGGCCAGTTCTTCCGGCGTCGGCTCGCGGCCGATTTCGTGCAGCATCTGCCGGCCGGTGCGGACCAGCTTGTTGATCGTCTCGATCATATGGACCGGAATACGGATGGTGCGGGCCTGATCGGCGATCGAGCGCGTGATCGCCTGCCGGATCCACCATGTCGCATAGGTGCTGAATTTATAGCCGCGGCGATATTCGAATTTATCAACCGCCTTCATCAGACCGATATTGCCTTCCTGAATGAGATCAAGGAATTGCAGGCCGCGGTTGGTGTATTTCTTGGCAATGGAAATAACCAGACGCAGGTTGGCCTCGACCATTTCCTTCTTGGCCTGCCGGGCCTCTTTCTCGCCCTTCTGCACCTGATTGACGATGCGGCGGAACTCGGAAATATCGACGCCGACATATTGGCCGACCTGCGCCATCTCGGCGCGCAATTCCTCGATCGCGGCACGGGATTTTTCCAGCAGCGCCTGCCAGCCGCGGCCCTGCTTTTCGGCCATCCGGTCCAGCCAATGCGGGTCCAGCTCATAGCCCTGGTATTCGTCGATGAATTCGCGGCGGTTGATGCGCGCGGCATCGGCCAGCTTCACCATGCCCGAGTTGAGCTGCATGATCTTGCTTGTTGATGCCGTACAGCTGGTCGATCAGCGCCTCGATCCGGCTGTTGTTCAGATGCAGCTCGTTCACCAGCAGCACGATTTCCGAGCGCAGCTTCTGATAGGCGGCCTCGTCGGACGCCGAATAGCGCGAGGTCTGCGACAGCGCGGCGGTCATCCGGTTGTCCTGCATCTCGGACAGCTTGACATAGTCGCGCGCGATGATTTCCAGCGTTTCCAGCACTTTCGGCTTCAGCGCGGCTTCCATCGCGGCCAGCGACATGTTCGAGGCTTCGTCATCCTCGTCATCACTGTCGTCGGCCTGGATCGGATTGCCGTCGGCATCCAGCTCGGGCTCTGTCGCTCCGGCGGCGCGTGGCGCGCCGTCGCTTGCCCCGACGCCGTCCAGACCCGGCCCCTCCATCTCTTCGTCGCCGTCAAGACTGCGGCCGAAGGTGGTTTCCAGGTCGATCACGTCGCGCAGCAGGATGTCTTCGTTCAGGAGTTCGTCGCGCCAGATCGTGATGGCCTGGAACGTCAGCGGGCTTTCGCACAGGCCCGCGATCATGGTGTTGCGGCCGGCCTCGATGCGCTTGGCGATGGCGATCTCGCCCTCGCGCGACAGCAGCTCGACGCTGCCCATCTCGCGCAGATACATCCGCACCGGGTCGTCGGTGCGGTCCAGCGTTTCGGTGGTGGTGCCGGAAACCGCCACTTCGCGCGAGGTGGAGGTTTCCACCAGCTCGCCGGCCGGCTCGGCGCTTTCGTCGACTTCCTCGTCCTCGATGACGTTGATGCCCATCTCCGACAGCATCGACATCACGTCCTCGATCTGCTCGGACGACACCTGCTCGGGCGGCATGTGCTGGTTCAGCTGGTCGTAGGTGATGTAGCCGCGTTCTTTCGCGTCGGCGATCATCTTCTTGACCGCCGCCTGGCTCATGTCCAGCGAGACATCGGCTTCGTCGGTGTCGGGCTTGGCGTCGTCGGCGTCCTTGAGGGCCATGTCTGCTCCTTCTGGCAAGGTGCGAATCGCTGCGGGCTGGTGAAGCAATAGCGCGAATCACGCGGAGGGACACCCCGAATCACCCTGCGTCCGCTGCGGTAACCGGGAGAAAACACGCTTAATGGCGGCTTTTTCCGCCGCGGGTGAAGTCGATCTGCGCGTGCAGGCGTCGGGCACGGTCCAGTTCCTCGCGGTCAAGTTCCACTCCGTTCGGGGCGATGATCGCCTCGGATTTCTGTTCCTGCGGGCCGCGGGCGGCGTTGGCCCGGGCCTCGGTGGCCTTGGACAGCCGCCAGGTCAGACCCTCGTCCGCCAGATGGCCCATGTCTTCCTCGGCCTCGGCCAGTTCGGCACGGTGGGCGCGGTCGGCCCGCAGGCGCGCCAGAGCCTCTTCCACACAGGCGGCGGCAAGGTCGGCATCGGCGCGCGGCTGCAGGGCGGGGGCTATCCGCAGATGGGGATTGGCCGACATCCGGTCAAGGGCGGCGGGGCTGTCGGCGCGGACCAGATCGGCGCAATCTTCCGCATGGGCGTGGGTCAGCAGCAGGTTGCGCAGCCGGGCATGGTCGTCCGACGTCAAGTCCAGCCGCTCCAGCGTGGTCTCGAAGCGCGGGATCAGCGCGGGAAAGCGCAGCAGGGTGGCCAGGATCATCGCCTCGCGCAAGCCATCCTCGGGCGCAGTGGCTGTGGCCAGCAGCGACGCACGGGTGGCGGCCAGCGCCGGGGCAGGGGGCTGGAAGCGGCCCTTGCCGCCCTTCTGCCAGGGCTGGAAGGGGCGCGCGGCGACGGGGCGGCGGTTGGTGCCGAACAGATCCCAGCGCAGTGCCTTGATCGCTTCGCCGTAATGGGCGCGGATCGACGGGTCAGTGATCCGCCGCAGCGTGGTGCGCAGCGTCTTGTCCAGGGCCGCTTTCCGTTCGGGGCTGTCAAAGCTTTTCCCCTCGGTCTCCCGCTGCCAGAGCAGCTGCACCATGGGCTGTGCCGCATCCAGCACGCGCTGCATGGCGGGGGCGCCTTCGGCGTTCAGAAGGTCGTCGGGGTCCTGCCCGCCGGGCAGCAGCGCAAAGCGCAGGCCCTTGCCGGCCTCCAGCAGCGGCAGGGCCAGGTCCACCACGCGCAGACCGGCGCGGATGCCGGCGGCATCGCCATCCAGCGCGATCACCGGCTCGTCGGAAATGCGCCACATCAGGCGCAACTGGTCTTCGGTGACGGCGGTGCCCAGAGGTGCCACGGCGGCGGTGAAACCGGCCTCGCAAAGCGCGATCACGTCCATGTAGCCCTCGGCGACGATCAGCGGCTTGCCCTTGCCCGCCGCCTCGCGCGCGGGGCCGTGGTTGTAGAGGTTGCGACCCTTGTCGAACAGATCGGTTTCGGGCCCGTTCAGGTACTTGGCAGGGTCCCCTGGGTCCATTGCCCGGCCGCCAAGACTGATGGCACGGCCGCGCCCGTCGCGGATGGGAAAGATGATCCGGTTGCGGAAACGGTCATAGGCCGCGCGCTTGTCGGACTTTGCGATCAGACCGGCGTCGATCAACAGATCCGGCGAGATCCCTTTCTGCGTCATCGCATCGGTGAGTGCGGTCCACGACGCCGGGGCAAAGCCGATTTCCCAGCGGTCCTGGGCAGCTTCGGACAAGCGGCGCTTGACCAGATAGGCACGGGCGTCCGCGGCGGCGGCGGTCTTCAGCTGCAGGCGGAACCACTTGACCGCCTCTTCCATGACCTTGACCAGTTCGCTGCGCCGGTCGGCCTTTTCCGCCGCCTTCGGGTCGCGGGCGGGCATGGTCATCCCGGCCTCGCGGGCCAGCACCTCTACGGCTTCCATGAAGGACAGGTTCTCGGTCTCCTTCACGAAACTCAGTGCGTCGCCCTTGGCGTGGCAACCGAAGCAGTAATAGAACCCCTTGCGGTCATCGACATGGAAGCTGGCGGATTTCTCCTGGTGGAACGGGCAGGGCGCCCACCAGTCGCCCTTGGCCATGTTGGACTTGCGCATGTCCCATGTGACCTTCCGCCCGACAACGGCAGAAAGCGAGACGCGGGTGCGCAACTCGTCAAGGAATCCGGACGGCAGGCTCATGGATCAGATATGGGCCTTCTCGCCTTTCGCGCGAGAGTTGCAGAACGCCCGGGGGCGCGTCGCCCCCCGGACCCCCCGAGAGTATTTCTGCCAAGATGAAGATCAGCGCCCTTCATCTTGGCAGAAATACTCCACGGGGGTGCGGGGGTGTGAAACCCCCGCCGCCGACGGATCAAAAGCCGATCCGGTCGCGGGTGGAGTACCAGGTCATTGCCATGACCAGAAGCGGCCAGCGCAGGGCCGCACCACCGGGAAAGCGGGGCTGCGGCAAGCTCGCCATCAGATCGAAGCCCGCCGACTGGCTGGCGGCGGCTTCGGCCATCAGCTTGCCCGCAAGTGTGGCCAGCGCGACGCCGTGGCCGGAATACCCCGAGGCGGACAGGACGTTGGGCCGGGGCCGGGCAAAGCAGGGCATCCGGTTCATCGTGATCGCCAGCGTGCCGCCCCAGGCATAGTCGATCCGGGTGTCCTTCAGCTGGGGATAGACCTCGAGCATCGGTTTCGACACGGTTTTCACGATGTCGGGAAAGCGGTAGCCATAGCTTTCGCCGCCGCCGAACAACAGCCGGTTGTCTTCGGAAAGCCGCCAGTAGTTCACCACGAATTTGGTGTCGGCCACGGCGACCGGTTCGGACAACACCTCGCGGGCGCGGTCGCCCAGGGGTTCGGTCGCCACGATGAAGTTGTTGATCGGCATCACGCGGGCGGCGACCTTCGGCTCCAGCCGGCCCAGATAGCCATTGCCGGCCAGAATGACATGATCGCAGATGACCCGGCCCTTGGCAGTGCGCACGACAGGCTTGGCCCCATGCCGGATGTCGACCACCTCGCTGCGTTCGTGCAACCCCGCACCGGCGGTGGCAGCAGCCCGCGCCAGCCCCAGCGCGAAGTTCAGGGGATGCACATGGCCGGCCCCCCGATCCAGTTCGCCCCCCTTGTAGACCGGCGAGCCGATCAGACGCTGGATGCCTTCCCGGTCCAGCGGCTCCAGCTTTTCATAGCCGTAGTCGCGGTGCAGTTTTTCGGCGTAAAGATGGGTTTCGCGCACCTCGGCATCGGACCAGCAGGCATGCGCCACGCCGGGCTGGAAGGTCACGCCCTCCATCGCGTGATCCGCGATCAGGTCGCGCACCAGCTGCTTGGAGTCCTGCGCCAGGTCCCACAGGCGGCGGGCATCCTCGCGCCCGGCGGCCTTTTCCAGCCAGACCTGATCCTGCCGCTGGCCCGAGCCGACCTGACCGCCGTTGCGCCCCGAGGCACCGAAGCCGACGCGATGCGCCTCGAGCAGCACCACCGAGAGGCCCTTCTGCGCGCAATGCAGGGCAGAGGAAAGCCCGGTGTAGCCGCCGCCGACGATGCAGACATCGGCGCTGGTTTCGCCCAGAAGCTGCGGAAACGGCTCCAGCGCGGCCTTGGTGGCGGTATACCACGAACTCGCCGGGTATTCCCCGGCGCGGTCATTGACGTAAAGAAGGTTCATTGGCGCCTCAGACGTTCAACAGCAGATGTTCACGTTCCCAAGGCGAGATGACTTGCAGGAACTCTTTGTATTCGTTGCGTTTCACCGAATCGTAGACCTTGACGAAATCAACCCCCAGCACCTCTTGCAGGGCCTTGTCCTCTTCCAGCAGGTCCAGCGCGTCGCCCATGTTCACCGGGATCTCGTCGCTGTCGATATAGGCCGAGCCGGAGAATTCGGGGCGCGCGCCCTTCTTCTCCATCAGCCCCAGGTAGCCGCAGGCCAGCGTTGCCGCGATGCCGAGATAGGGGTTGCAGTCCATCCCCGGCAGGCGGTTTTCCAACCGCCGCGCCGCCGGCCCCGAGATCGGGACGCGAAAGCCGGTGGTCCGGTTGTCGCGGCCCCATTCGAGGTTGATCGGGGCGGCGAAATCCGGGACATAGCGGCGATAGCTGTTGACGTAGGGCGCGATCAGCGCGACGGCGGCGCCCATGTGGTTCTGCATGCCGCCGATGAAGTGGTTGAAGGCCTCGGTCTCTATCCCCTTGGGACCGGCGAAGATGTTCTTGCCGGTCTTGATGTCCACCACCGAGGTGTGGATGTGCATGGCGCTGCCGGGTTCCCCGGCGATCGGTTTGGCCATGAAGGTGGCAAAGCAATCGTGGCGCAGGGCGGCTTCGCGGATCATCCGCTTGAAGTAGAACACGTCATCGGACAGCCGGATCGGGTCGCCGTGGGCCAGATTCAGCTCGATCTGGCCGGCGCCGCCTTCTTGCAGGATGCCGTCGATTTCCAGGCCCATGGCCTCGGCGAAATCATAGATGTCGTCGATCACCTTGCCGTATTCATCGACCGCCGACAGGCTGTAGGCCTGCTTGCCCGCGGCACGGCGACCGGACCTTCCCATCGGCGGAATCACCGGCTGGTTCGGGTCGATGTTGCGGGCGGTGAGGAAGAATTCCATTTCCGGCGCGACGACGGGGCGCCAGCCCTGCGCCTCGTAAAGGGCCACGATCCGGCGCAGCACGTTGCGGGGACTGTAGGCGATCGGGTTGCCCTGCTGGTCCTTGGCGTCATGGATCACCTGCAGGGTGATGTCGGCGGTCCAGGGCGCCGCGGTGGCGGTGGACCAGTCCGGCTCCAGGATCATGTCGGGTTCGGTGAAGGCGTCGAACGGGCTGTCGGCCCATTCGCCGGTGATCGTCTGCAGGAAGATGGAATTCGGCAGGAAATAGTTGGTCTGCTTGGCAAATTTCGCGGCGGGCATGGCTTTGCCGCGGGCCACGCCGGCGATGTCGCCGATCACGCATTCCACTTCGTCCACCCGGCGGTTGCCGATGTAGTCGCGGGCTGCCTGCGGCAGCTGGTCGGTCCATTTGGACATATGTCACACTGGTTTTTCGGGGGGTGGCCCCCGCGCGATCAGGCGCGGAGCTTCTCGGCCCCAGTGGTTTTGTCGGTGGTTTTGTCGGTGGTCTTGGTCGTCTGGTGGGTCAAGAAGAAGCTGGCGATCCGGCCGGCCATGGTCTGGTCGTCCAGCGGTTCGGTCAGCCGGTCGCGGGCCTCGGCCATCAGCTGATCGGGCACCAGGCCGGGGCCGCGGGTGCGCATCAGGCCCTCGACGAATTCCGGGCGGAATTCCGGGTGCGGCTGCACCGAGAACATCAGGTCGTCATAAAGGAGTGCTGCGTTTTCGCAGAACTCCGATGAGGCGACGACCTCGGCGCCTTCGGGCACCCGTGTGACCTGATCGCGGTGCCAGGCGTTCAGCCGCAGCTTTTCGCCGCCGAAATCGTATTCGGTGGCGCCGATGGACCAGCCGCCATCGAATTTCTCGACCGTCCCGCCCATGGCTTGCGCGATGATCTGGTGGCCAAAGCAGATACCGACGACGGGCACCTTGGCGCCGTAGGACTTGCGGACGAATTCCTCCAGCGGCGGGATGAAGGGGTGGTCTTCATAGGCGCCGTGGCGCGAGCCGGTAATCAGCCAGCCATCGCAATCGTGCACATCGGCGGGGAATTCCATCGCCTCGACGTGATAGGTGCGGAACGTGAGACCGCGCCCCGCCAGCAGGGTTTCGAAGAAATCCGGGTAATCGCCATGGTCGGCGCGAAGCGCGTCGGGGGAGGCGCCGGTCTGGAGGATGCCGATCTGCATCATGGACCTCGTTGTTTGCCTGAAGGTGGGCACTGGAAGCGGCTTCGGTCAAGGGGGTTGTCGGAAAGCGGTCTGGGGGGCACGCCCCCTAGACCGTGTCGAGATAAAGCTCCACCTGCTCTTCGGGCGAAAGCTCCGCGATATAGTGCAGCTCTTGCCGTTTGGTCTGCACCAGGTTGCGGACCAGTTCCTTGGGCAGAAAGCGGTAGACGATGTCGGAATGCTCAAAGGCGTCGATGGCAGCTTCCCAGGTTGACGGGATCTGCGGCAGGTCCAGCGCATAGGCATTGCCGGTAACGGGCGGCGGCGGCTCGATCTCGTCCTCGATCCCCGACAGGGCGGCGCCCAGGATGGCGGCCAGCATCAGATAGGGGTTCACGTCGCCGCCCGCGACGCGATGTTCGATCCGCCGCGCGGCCGGGTTGCCGGCGGGGATGCGGATGGCGGCGGTGCGGTTCTCATAGCCCCAGGCGATGGCGGTTGGGGCGTGCTTGTCGGGCACCAGGCGTTCGTAGCTGTTCGAATGCGGGGCAAAGACCAGGGTCGAGTCGTGCATGGCCGCAAGACAGCCCGCCACGGCATGGCGCAGGACGGCCGTGCCCTTCGGCCCGCCGGAGTCAAAGATGTTGTCGCCTTTCGCGTCGAGCACCGAGAAATGCGTGTGCAGGCCCGAGCCGGAATAATCCTGATAGGGTTTCGCCATGAAGCTGGCGGCAAAGCCGTGCCGCCGCGCCAGGCCCTTGACCAGCATCTTGAACAGCCAGGCATCGTCGGCGGCGCGTAGCGCGTCGTCGCAATGCATCAGGTTCACCTCGAACTGGCCGAGGCCGGTTTCCGACGTGGTGGTGTCGGCCGGAATGTCCATCGCCTCGCAGGCGTCGTAAAGGTCGGTGAAGAAGGTGTCGAACGCATCCAGCGCGCGGATCGAAAGGGTCTCGGCAGCCTTGCGGCGCTTGCCGCTGCGCGGGCTGGCGGGCACCTGCATGGTCTTGCCGCTGTCGTCGATCAGGAAGAACTCCAGCTCGATCGCGCAGACCGGGGTCAGCCCGCGGGCCGTGAACCGGTCGACCACGGCGCGCAGCGCGTGGCGGGGGTCACCCTCATAGGGCGTGCCGTTTTCGCGGAACATCCAGATCGGCAAGAGCGCGGTCGGTGCTTCAAGCCAGGGCATCGGCATGAAGCCGCGCTCGGTGGGCTTCAGCACGCCATCCTGATCGCCCTGCTCGAACACCAGCGGGCTGTCGTCGATATCTTCGCCCCAGATGTCGAGGTTCAGGACCGAGAACGGGAACCGCGTCCCGTCCTTCACCACCTTGTCGGCAAAGCGGGCGGGGACACGCTTGCCGCGCGCCTGGCCATTGAGGTCCGCCGCCGCCACACGGATCGTGCGAACGTCGGGGTGCTTGCGCAGATAATCTTTCATGTTCATGTCGTTAACAGGAAAGGCACGGTCCCCGCGCGCCCGGGCCCGGAAAATGGCCCGCCTGATGCGCAAGTTCGGACCATGCCCTTGGTCCTTCCCTTGATTCCAATCAGCGTCCGGGCGGGGCCTTTCATGGCCCCCGGTCCGGTCCAGGCGACGGCCCGGATAATTTGATCAAAAGTAGCCTACTACCGGACAAGGTTCGGACGCAAGCGGATTTTAGCGTGCTGGTTCGACGGCAGGTGGCGGTTCAGGCGGCGGTTCACCAGCCCGTAGACCGAAGTCACCACAAGCGTCAGCAGGATGAAGTAGAAGGCGATGATCGGGTAGGGCACGAAGGGGTTGAAGGTCTTGTCGGCGAAATAATTGGCGTAATACAGCGCATCGCCCTTTTGCCCGAAGGCCGGAAAGCCCGAGAAATAGACCAGCGTGGTGGCGTGGAAGAGAAAGATCGCCTCATTGGTATAGGCCGGCCAGCCAAGCCGCAGCATGGTCGGCCATTCGATGCGGCGGAATTTCTGCCAGCCGGTCAGGCCATAGGCGTCGGCGGCCTCCAGGTCGCCCTTCGGGATCGACTTCAGCGCGCCGTGGAAGATCTCGGCCGAATAGGCGGCGGTGTTGAGAAACAGCACGAACAGCGCGCCGGCCCAGGCGCGGGTGGTCCAGGCGGTCTCGACGGTCAGGCCGAAGAGGTTGATCCCGGCGCGGCAGCATCACCAGCGCCTCATAGGCCAGGAAGAACTGGATGAAGAGGGGCGAGCCGCGGAAGACGAAGACGAACCATTCCGCCGGTTTGCGGACCCAGGGGTTGCGGGCGGTCTTGGCCAGCGCGATGGCATTGGCCAGGAAGAAGCCGAAGAGCAATGCCAGCGCACCGAAATAGATGTTCCAGATCAACCCCGAGCCGATCAGGGTGAACTGCTGGCAAAGCGTGAAATCGGTGCGCGGCAGAAGGTTCTCGCCGATCCCGATCGAACGCAGGCCGTAAGCCTGAATGGTTTCCCAGCAGGTCATGTGGCGGCCTTTCGCAGCGCCTCGCCGCCCGCCGTGGCCTGGCCATGGCTCAGCCGCCGGGTAAGCCGCGTCAGGCCGATCTCGGACACCCTTGTGAAGACCAGATAGAACACCATCAGCCCCAGGAAATACCACAGCCGCCAATCGCCATGCGGGTATTCATAGGACTGGGTCTTCGACCCGCCCAGCTCGCGCGCGTAGTAGACGATGTCCTTGACCCCCAGCAGGAACAGCAAGGGCGTGGCCTTGATCAGGATCATCCACAGATTGCCCAGGCCCGGCAGGGCATAGACCCACATCTGCGGCACCAGGATGCGGCGGAACACCTGGGCGCGCGACATGCCGTAGGCCTCGGCCGTTTCCAGCTGGGCGCGCGGCACCGCCTGCATGGCGCCGTAGATCACATTGGCCGCGAAGGCGCCGAAAACGATGGCAAAGGTCACCACCGCCAGCGCAAAGCCGTAAAGCTTGTGCGCGAAGGGCGAGGCGCTGGACAGCGGCACCTTGGCCGCCTGGCAGACCCGGAACTCCAGCCCCTGCCAGGGGTAGGGGTCGGTCGAAGGGCAGACTGCGGCGGATTTGGCATATTCGATCACCTGATCCAGCGCGATCACGAAGAACAGGAAGAAGACGATGTCGGGCACCCCGCGCACCATCCAGATATAGATCTTGCCCAGCCAGCTGATCGGCGCGACATGCGACCGCGCGGCGGTGGCGCCGGCGAAACCCATGGCAAGCGCCGTCGGAGCGGTGATCGCCAGCAGCACCAGAACGGTCACGAAGGACCAGTAGAAATCCTGGTGCTTGCCCGAGGTCAGGTAGCACATGGCCCAGGTCAGGCCTTCGATGGATTTCGGATCGGCGCAGGCAGCGAACATGTGCGGGCTTTCGCGCTGAAGGCAGACTTTCACGAAAGAGGGGCGGAGAAGACCCCCGCCCCTGTCGTCACGATCAGCAGCCTTCCTTGGCCTTCTCGCCCCAGGCGGTGGGGGCATCGGGGCCGAAGTACTCCGGCTTGGTGATCATCGCATCCAGGCTGCCGTCACATTTCATCGACTGGATCGCCGCGTCGAACTTGCCGCGCAGCTCGTCGTCGCTGTCGCGGAAGGCCGCGCCGACGCCGCCGCCGATGTTCTCCATCTTCTCCAGCAGCACCAACGCGCCGCCGGATCCATCGGCGATCGGGCGCAGGTAGTCGCTGTCGGCCAGAACGGCCACCGCCTCGCCGTTCTTCACGGCGGCCACGGTTTCCTCGGGGGTTGCGTATTCCACCAGCTGCATGCCGTTTTCCGCCACGAAAGCGGCCTGGATGGTCGAGGTCTGCGCCGCGACCGGGCCCGACATCAGGTCGGCATCCGGCGACGCCGCCAGATAGGCCGAGGGCGTGGCCGCCAGATAGCCCTGGCTGAAATCGACCACTTCCTCACGCTCGTCGGTGATGCTCATCCCGGCGATGATCACGTCATAGTTGCCGGATTGCAGGTTCGGGATGATGCTGTCCCATTCGTTGGTGGTCCAGGTGCAGGTCAGCCCGGCGCGCTTGCACAGCTCGTCGCCCAGTTCGCGCTCGAACCCGGCCACTTCGCCGGCGTCGTTGATGAAGTTGTAGGGAGGGTAGGCGCCCTCGGTGGCCAGGCGCACGACGTCCTGCGCCATGGCGGTAGTGCCGAGCAGCAGCACGGCGGTGGTGAGAAGCAGCTTTTTCATCTTGGTCTCCCGTTGGTTTGCTTCTGGGGGTGATCGCCGGTTCCGGGTCAGAACCAGCGGGTTTCTAGAATCTGCATGGTGCCATCGTCGAACATCGCCTGCAGCGCTCCGTTCAGCCGGGTTCGCAGCGCGTCATTGCCCTTGCAGACGGCGATCGCGGTGCCTTCGTCTGCAAGATGCACGTCATAGAGCAGCTGGAACCCGCCCGCGGCGAAAAGACCGGCCAGGTCGGGGCGGTTCTCGAACGGGCCGAAGGCCAGATCGGCGCCGCCTTCGGTCAGCGCCCGCAGCGCGGCGGTTTCCGTCGGATAGGCGCGGAAGTCATGGCCTTCCTGGCGCAGGAAGGCCTCGTGCAGGGTGCCGGCCTGAACGGCCGTCCGCGCCCGGTCCGGCACCGGCGCGCCGGGCGGGCCGATGAACCATTCGGTGTCGTCGGCGAAATGGTAGGGATCGGTGAAATCCACCTTCTCGAGCCGTTCCGGCGTGATCGCCATGCCGCCCAGCACCACGTCGAAGCGGCCCTCCATCACGCCGGGGATCAATTCGTCGAAGGTGGCCAGCTGCCAGTCGCAGTCAAAGGCGGCGCGGGTGCAGACCTCGGCCATCACGTCGTGGTCGAAGCCGCTCAGCGCGCCATCCTCCGCCTGCACCAGATAGGGCGGAAATGGCACCTCGGTGCCGATGGTCAGATGGTCGTCGCCGCCCGACGCCAGCACCAGCGCCACCCCCAGGGCCGAGACAGAGGCAAGACACGCCATTCGCCCCCCTTATGCCGCCGTGGCCGACAGAAAGCCGCGCAGCCGGTCGGTCTGCGGGGCGACGAACAGCCGGTCGGGCGGGCCTTCTTCTTCGATCTTGCCCTGATGCAGGAAGATGACGTGGTCGGAGCAATCCGCCGCCAGCTTCATGTCATGCGTCACCAGCAGCATGGTGCGGCCCTCGTCAGCCAGGGCCCTGATGACGCGGACGACTTCCTGCTCCAGCTCCGGGTCCAGCGCCGAGGTCGGCTCGTCGAACAGCAGGGCGCGCGGCTCCATGCACAGGGCGCGGGCGATCGCGGCGCGCTGCTGCTGGCCGCCCGACAGCTGCGCCGGCCAGGCATCGGCCTTCTCGCCGATGCCGACCTTGTCGAGGTATTTGCGCGCGGTTTCCTCCACCTCTTTCGGCTCGCGCTTCAGCACCGTCACCGGCGCCTCCATCACGTTTTGCAAGACCGTCATATGGGCCCAGAGGTTGAACTGCTGGAACACCATCGACAGGTTGGTACGGATGCGGGTGACCTGATGGCGGTCGGCGGGGTGGCGGTGGTGGCCGGTGCCCTTCCAGTGCACATCCTCGCCTTCAAAGCGGATCAGGCCCTGCTGGCTGTCCTCCAGAAGGTTGCAGCAGCGCAAGAGCGTGGATTTGCCCGACCCCGAAGAGCCGATCAGCGATACCACATGCCCGCGCGGTGCGACCAGATCGACACCCTTCAGCACCTCGAGATTGCCATAGGACTTGTGCAGATCGCGAATTTCAATGACGGGAGTGTCGGCCATGGCTCCCCTTCGTTCCCCTGATGATCCGGCGGCGTTCTATGCGCCTGCGCGGCTGTCTGTCAGGCCAATAGGGCGCAGTTTCGCCCGCATTGCAACGGCGATTCAGCCGGTGCAGGCCTTACGGCACGTCAATCTGATACCTGCGACCAACCGAAATGCACGGGTGGCGGTGGTGTCGGCACGGCCAGATAGGCCGCGGCGGGAATCTCGACCAGGCCCTGCAGGTGCAGGGTTGTGCGATCTGCGGGCGAAAGCGCCGCGATGGCGCCGCGCAGGGCCGGCAGAAGTGCCGCGCGGTCGGCGCCCTGGCCGGCGATGAAGGGCAGAGCGGGGGTCGGTGCGGTCTGGCCGACCACCTTCAGCGCCTTTGCCGCGGGCTCCTGGCCCTGCAGCATCGCCCAGGTCAGCGCATCCAGCCCCGCAAGATCCGCCCGGCCCGCCGCCACCGCCTGCGCCGAAAGCCGGTGCCCGCCGGTCCGGAGCACGGGGCACGGGGTCAGGCCCAGCCCGATCAGATGCTGGGCCGGCGCCGCCCAGCCCGATTGCGACAGTTCTTCGTTGAAGGCCATCGGTGCTGCATCGAACGCCTCGATCCGGTCGCGCGGGTCATCGGCGCGGGCCACCAGGACGCTGTGGTAATGGCCGGGCGGGCACCCCGGCAACCCGTAGTCGGGCGTGGCCACCAGCGCGACCTTGCCGTGCAGCCGGGCGCGGTAGGGGTAGCCGCAGGTCTGCGACAGCACCAGCGCGGGGTCCATCCAGGCCGGCCAGAACGCCGCCTCGCCGCGCGTCAGGGCATCGGGCGCAGGCTGGCCCGCCGCTCGCAGCCGGTCGCGGATACCCGCCCAAAGCCGGTCATTCGCAGCCATGGCCGGGCCGAAGTCATACATCCCCAGGCTGGCGATCATTCCGATTGCGCCCTTTGCCGGGCTTGCGCGCTTTCCACGTCGCTCAACCCCAGCAGATTGGCCGCAAGCCGCAGCAGCCGGTCTTCCTCGGCGTCGCGCTGGCCATCGGCCAGTGCCACGGACCACATCGCCTGCATCAGGTGGATGCGCTCGTCCAGCTCTGTCGCCGCCTTCAGCGCGCGGGTGAAGCGGACGGTATCGGGGGCTTCCTGCTCCAGTTGCTCGGCCTCGGCCCGCAGCTTTGCCGCCTCGAACGGGCCAAGCCCGTGATGCGCCATCAGGATGCGGTCGATGCGGTCCACCTCTTCGGAGGAATACCGGCCGTCGGTGCGCGCCACGCGGACCAGAAGGGCGGCCAGGGCCAATTGCGCATCCGCCTCGGGCAAGCGAGGCGGCTGGGGTGACAGCAGGCGGCGCAGCAGGGTTTCGAACATGCGGCGGAAGATAGGGGCTTTTTCCGGGTTGCGCCAGCCGTCAGGGCAGCCGCAGCCGCCCCTCGCCAATGCGGACCGCGCTGCCCGCGATGCGCACGGCTTGCAGACGACCCCCGGACACATCGACGCTCAGGCGCAGGTCCGAGGGGCGGCCCATCTCGACGCCCTGTTGCAGGTGCAGGGTGGTCGTGCCTTCGGCCAGCGCGTCATTTGCCAGAAGCTGCGACGCCAGAAGTGCGGTGGCAGACCCCGTCGCCGGGTCTTCGGGAATGCCCGCATTGGGGCTGAACATCCTGGCCTGGTAGTCGTTCGCGGCGCTGTAAAGATAGGCGCTGTCGACTTGGGCCGCGGCCATCAGGGCGGACCAATGCGGCTCGATCGGGCGGGCGCGTGCGAGGGCTTGAAGTGTCTTGACCGGGGCGTAGAGGAAGCGCGGGCCGCCTTGGTGCACGCCGGGGATATGGGGGCCAAGGTCTTCGGGCGACAGGTCCAGGGCGGCGGCCAGAAGGCCGGGTTCGGGCTGGTGGCTGGTGGGCAGGGGGATCACCGGGGCGATGAATTCCGCCGTTATATCCGTGCCTTGGCGGCGGACGGTGACGGGAACCAGGCCCGCCTCCTCCTCCAGCGTGATCAGGGTTTCGAAATCACCACCGTGGGATTGTTCGGCCAGAAGGATGGCGCAGCCGATGGTGGGGTGGCCGGCGAAGGGGATCTCGGCGGTGGGGAAGATGCGGACTTTCGCGGTATGGGCGGGGTTGGCGGGGGGCTGGACGAAGATGGTTTCCGACAGGTTGAACTCCCGCGCGATGGTCTGCATCTGCGCGGTGGTGAGGTCTTTGGCGCCCAGAACAACCGCGAGGGGGTTGCCCGCGAAGGGGGTTGTGGTGAAGACGTCCAGGGTATGGAATGTAATCATTTCAGGGCCTTGTAAAGGGCGGTCAGGCGTTTGGCCTCGGCCTCCAGCCCATAGGG
This sequence comes from Rhodobacter sp., assembly GCA_016704435.1. Classification (GTDB taxonomy): domain Bacteria; phylum Pseudomonadota; class Alphaproteobacteria; order Rhodobacterales; family Rhodobacteraceae; genus Pseudogemmobacter. The sequence goes on from JADJAB010000026.1 coordinate 21,314, forward strand.
CGGGTTGACGAAGAACATGCCGGAGCCTTCCATCCGGTGGCCGTTGCGGGCGGGCGGGAAGGCGACCTCATGCAACAGGTGGTCTTCGTGCTGGATTTGCAGCTGTCGGGTCATCGCCTTGTGCGGGTGGTCGCGCAGGATCGGATACCACAGGACCAGGGTGCCGACGTTCCATTTGCGGGCTATCTGGCTGAAAATCTTGGGGATCTTGTCGTAGTCGTCCTTGACCTCATAGCTGGGATCGCACAGCAGCAGGCCCCTTCGCGGGGTGGGGGGGGTGAGGGCCAGGGCGAGGTCGAAGCCGTCGCGTTTGTGGATGGTGGCGCCCCAGGGGGTTAACGTCTCGGACAGCGCGGTGTGTTCCTGCGGATGCAGTTCCGCGAGGTGGATTTTGTCGGTTTCCCTGAGGGTTAGCGCGGCGATGAGGGGGGAGCCGGGGTAGCTGTCTGGCCCGTTCATGTGCCGGCAATCGTAAAGCGCGCGGGCGTAGGGATGGTCCTCGGGGAACCAGTCTTGATGGGCGAGGATGCCTGCGGCGGCTTCGCCGGTCTTTGCGGCCTCGGGGGCGGTGAGGTGGTAGAGGCCGCGCCCGGCGTGGGTTTCAATATAGGTGAGGGGTTTGTCTTTTTGGATCAGGTAGTTGAGCGTCCACGCCAGCAGCGCGTGCTTGTGAACATCGGCCAGATTTCCGGCGTGGAAGGCGTGTTGGTAGGAGAGCATTTTTGTTGGTTATCAGGGCAGCGGGGGGAGGACGCAAGAGACTCCGCCCGGTGGGGTAGGGAATGGGGTTTTTGGGGGAATGATGTGCTGCCCAAAACGTCTGGCAAGTGTATGGCAAGCGTCTGGCAGGAGGAGGAGAGGGGGAGGGCGTTAGGATTGGGTGCAACGGGGGGTAGGGTGCGCGATCTGCGCACTCTGCCGGAAGGGAGCGGAACAGAAGAAAGGGGCGGAGAAAACTCCGCCCCCTTGCATCTTGCAGCCGTCAATCAGAAGTTCAGCACGGTCTGGCTGATCGCGCTGTGGCTGGGGTTCAGGATCGCATCGGCGGTGCTGTTCAGCGGCGCCTTCGCGGCCTTGCCGCCCAGCGGGATCGTCAGGCCCAGACGCACGGTGTCGACATCGGTGCTGCCCACGCCGCCAGCGCTGAAATCGGACCGCGCCAACTCCAGCGAGACCGCCATCGGCATCCCGGCCATCGCGCTGAGATCGTAGGCGCCGCCCAGGCCGACCGTGGTGACATCGGCATCGACGATGTCGAGCGTGGTGCGCGAGACGCCACCGAACAGGCTGATGCGCTCATTGACCGAATAGACGCCGGCCAGACCGATGTAGTCGACGTCGATATCGGTGCCGAAAGCATCGACATTGGTGCGGATCGCCGAGGCGCCGATCGTCAGTGCTTCGGTGGGGGCGTATTTCAACGACAGGCCGAAATGGCGCATGTCGATGTCCGAAGGCAGCAGGCCGCCGGGTTCGCTGACGGCGATGAAGCCGCCGAAGTCCAGCGCGCCGGAGGTGTAGTGGCCCTCGATGCCGAAGGTCGTGGCGCTGACGTTCAGACCGATCCGGGACGCCGATATCAAGGCCGACCTCGGCGTTCTCGACGAAGGCACCCGACGGAACCATTCGCGGAGAAGGCATAGTCCAGGTCCAGCCCGATCATCTGACCGTCGACCGAAACCGGCGTGGAGTCGACGTCCATGTTGAACTGGTTGAAGCGCGCGCCGAAGGTGAAGCCACTGCCGAGTTCGACCGCGATCCGGCCATCAAAGCTGATGCCGTCGACATCGAAGGGAATGGCGTCGATGTCGGACTGGCTGAAGCCGAGGGTGACGCCGCCGGAGAACTCCTGAGCACTGGTGGCAGCGGGGACAAGGAGCGAGGTCGTAACAAGAAAAACTTTGAACATGCTGGTCATTCTGGAACCCTTTCCTTTTTTGTTCAGTCTTTCGAATATAAGCCTGGCGGGGGCGGGAACGGACTGCCGGGCAGGCACGGCAAACGGATTTCCCGCTGTGCCCGGCAGGTCACGCAATTCCACTTTTGATTGTGTTAATGGGGGCTTAGTCGCTTCTATAGGGTGCCAGGACCTGACCGCGGTTCACGCTTGGTCGGGCCGGGCCGAATCAGGGCTGAGTCGATCTGCGTGAAGCAGCGCCTTCTGGACCTGGAACCAATTCAGGCGAAATGATCCGGTTCAGCGAACCCGTCCTGAGGTTGACCCATCAGGGATGCGCACCCTTGGGGCGGCAGGGGCAAGCCCCGACCTACACGAGGCGGGAGACTTCAACCGCCGCCCGCACGAAATCCGCGAACAGGGGATGCGGTGCGAAAGGTTTCGACTTCAGCTCGGGGTGGAACTGGACGCCAATGAACCAGGGGTGGTCCTGCACCTCGACGATCTCGGGGAGTTTGCCGTCGGGGCTCATGCCCGAGAAGATCAGCCCGCATTTTTCCAGTTGGTCGCGGTATTTCACGTCGACCTCATAGCGGTGGCGGTGGCGTTCCTCGATCACGGTGCCGCCGTAGATGCGCGCGACCGCGGAGCCGTCCTTGAGATTCGCGGTATAGGCGCCCAGCCGCATGGTGCCGCCCTTGGCATCGTCGGCCTTGCGGCGGACGGTGTGGTTGCCCTGCACCCATTCCTTCAGGTGGTAGACCACGGGGGTGAAGCGTTTGGCGTCGTGGTCGAATTCTTCGGAGCCGGCGTTGGGCAGGCCCGCGAGATTGCGGGCGGCCTCGATCACCGCCATCTGCATGCCGAGGCAGATGCCGAGGTAGGGGATCTTTCTCTCTCGCGCGAATTGCGCCGCCTTGATCTTGCCTTCGGTGCCACGTTCGCCAAAGCCGCCGGGGACGAGGATGGCGTGGAAGTTCTGCAGGTAGGGACCGGGGTCTTCGCGCTCGAAGATCTCGGCGTCGATCCATTCGGCTCTTACCCGAGTCCGGTTGGCCATGCCGCCATGGGTCAGCGCCTCGGCGATGGATTTGTAGGCGTCTTCGAGCTGGGTGTATTTGCCGACGATGGCGATGCGAACCTCGCCCTCGGCATGAACAAGGCGGTCCATCACGTCCTGCCAGCGGGCGAGGTTGGGCTTGGGGGCGGGGGTGATGGCGAAGGCGTCCAGCACGGCCTGGTCGAGGCCGGCGGCGTGGTAGGCGAGCGGCGCGTTGTAGATGGTCTTCAGGTCATAGGCGGGGATGACGTGCTCTTTGCGGACGTTGCAGAACAGCGCGATCTTTTCGCGTTCCTTTTCCGGGATCGGGTGTTCGGAGCGGCAGACCAGGATGTCGGGCGCAAGGCCGATGGACTGCAGTTCCTTGACCGAATGCTGGGTGGGCTTGGTCTTGAGTTCTCCGCTGGCGGCGAGGTAGGGCAGCAGCGTGAGGTGCATCAGGATGGACTGGCCGCGCGGGCGTTCGTGGATGAACTGGCGGATCGCTTCGAAGAAGGGCAGGCCCTCGATATCGCCGACCGTGCCGCCGATCTCGCACAGCATGAAGTCGACTTCGTATCGCCGATGCGCAGGAAGTCCTTGATTTCGTTGGTGACGTGGGGGATGACCTGGATGGTCTTGCCGAGGTAGTCGCCGCGGCGTTCTTTCTCCAGCACGTTGGAATAGATGCGGCCGGAGGAGATGCTGTCGGTCATCCGGGCGTGGACGCCGGTGAAGCGTTCGTAATGGCCGAGGTCGAGGTCGGTTTCGGCGCCGTCATCGGTGACGAAGACCTCGCCATGCTCGAAGGGTGACATCGTGCCGGGGTCGACGTTCAGGTAGGGGTCGAGCTTGCGCAGCCGGACGGTGTAGCCGCGGGCTTGCAAGAGTGCGCCAAGGGCGGCGGAGGCAAGGCCCTTGCCAAGCGAGGAGACCACGCCGCCGGTGATGAAGATGTAACGCGCCAAGGCGGGACTCCCGTGTAACAAGCGCGATTCGGATGGGGTGGAATCGCGGCACCACGGGAGTCGGGATATAGTCCGTCCGGCCCGGATGCGCAACCGTCGACCGCAAGATGATGTTTGCGGCTGGAAGAGTGTGACAAAGGGTTGTGGGTCAGTTGCCCGGCGCGGGGGCGGTGCCGTCCGCCGGGGCCGCACCCTCGGCGGGGGCTTCGGCGGGCGCAGGGTCGGCGGGCGCAGGGTCGGCGGGCGGCGGGGCAGACGATGCGTTCGACGCCGGGGGCGGCAGCAGCTCGGCGCCGTCCGCGGCCGGGGCGGCGGGGACTTCGGCGGGCGCTGCGGCCGGCGCGGACGTGTCGACGACCGAACTGCCGCCGGCATCGCGGGCGGAAAGCACGGCCAGCGTGATCGAGGTGCCGATGAAGGCGGCGGCGAAAACCCAGGTCAGCTTGGTCAGCGCCGTGGCCTGGCCGCGCGCCTGCATGTTGCCGCCGCCGGACAGAAGCGCGCCACCTTCATTGCGCTGCAAGAGCACCACACCGATCAGGAGAAGGGCGAGGATCAGGTGGACGGTGAGGAGGACGGTTTCCATGAGCGCGCTTTTCATGCCGGGACTTGCCGGGGCTACTTAGGCGCAAGCGGCGGGCGGCGCAAGGTGCAAGCGGCGGCGCCGGGGGTGAGGGGGAGCCGCCTCGGGGGGCAGATGCCGCCCCCGCTCGGCGGCGCTGCCACGGATGGACGGGGAAACCCGCAGGCCAGGCGGTTGCGGGTCCGCAGGGGCACAGGTCGTCGCGCAATGGGGCCGATGCGTCTGTGGCCGGCCGGGGCCTCCGGCGGGAATATTTGGGCCGAGATGAAGGCGGGAGCGCTTCCCGTTCCCGGGCAGTGCCGCAGCGGGGCAGGGCGGCGGCTCTGCCGCCGGTTCGGAAAACTGCCGCGAATTGGGGCTTGCCCGCCGCGCCGAGGAAAGGCGCGCAAGTGCCTTGACGAGACAAGAGGCTTGCGCCGCAAGGCGCGCAATTGCTTCACCGCTGGCAGATGGTCGGTCGTTTTCGGGATGGCGACCTCGGGTCCGGCGGGTTAGCGATGGCCGCATGAGCCGCGTGACCGAAGACCATATCCTGCCCGGCGTCCTGCTGATGCTGGCCTTCTGCCTGTTGGCGCCGCTTCTGGACGTGGCGGCGAAGCTGGCGGCCGAGGGCGGCATTCCGGTAGGCCAGGTCACCGCGGCCCGTTTCGTAGTTCAGTGCGGGCTGATGCTGCCGGTGGTGGCCGTGATGGGTGTCCGCCTGCGGGCCGGGCGACGGGCGCTTGGGCTGGTGGCCCTGCGCGCGGCGTTGCTGGTGTTTTCCACCTTCGCCTTCGTGTCGGGCATCGCGGTGATGCCCCTGGCCGATGCGCTGGCCATCGTCTTTGTCGAGCCGTTTATTTTGCTGCTTCTGGGCCGCTGGCTGTTCGGCGATCAGGTCGGGCCGCGGCGGATCCTGGCCTGCCTGGTGGGCTTTGCCGGCGCGCTGCTGGTGATCCAGCCCTCGTTGCAAGCCTTCGGGCTGGTGGCGCTGTGGCCGCTGGGCACGGCGTTTTCCTTTGCCTTCTACATGCTGGTGACGCGGTCGGTCTCGGACGTCATGCACCCGGTGGCGATGCAGGCGCATACCAGTTGGATCGGCGTGGCGATCTGCCTGCCGGTGGTCTGGCTGATGAACGACGGGCCGCTGCCGGCGCTGGATTCGGTGATGCCGCTCGACTGGCAATGGCTGTGGCTGTTCGGCGTGGGGTTCTGGGCGGCCGTCAGCCACCTGTGCATGACCTATGCGCTGTCCTATGCACCGGCCGCCACGCTGGCACCGCTGCATTACCTGGAAATCGTGGTGGCGGTGGCGCTGGGCTATCTGATCTTCGACGATCTGCCGAATGCGTTGACCTGGGCGGGGATCGTGGTGATCGTCGCTTCGGGCCTTTTCGTCATCCACCGTGAGCGGCTGGCACATCGGGACCGTGCGGTGGCGGCGCGGGCGGCGGCGCCTTGATTGCCTGGATCGCCTGGTCCAGTCGGCTGCGCGGCAGGATCGCCACCATGCCGGGGCCGGAGAGGTCAAGCCGGACCAGCGGCGCGGTGACCCGGTTCGAGGTGGCGATCATGCCGTCGGGCGCGAAGGCGATCCCGTCCAGCGGCCAGTGCAGGCCCTGGCTTTCGCCGCGCACCGGCGCCAGCGGAAAAAGCGAGAAGGCATCGCCGGGCCGCAGCCGGATCGACAGCCGCGGCGGGGCGGCAAAGGCGATGTCCTTCGGCCCGATCACGATGCAGGGCCGGTCCTGCAGCCGCACCAGCGCGTTCATCACTGCAAGCCCGTGATCCATCCGGGCGCCGGAAAAGCCCACCGCGAGCACGAAGGGCGCGCCGATCGCGGCCAGCGCCTTTTCGAAATCGGTGCTGTCCTGATCTTCCATCGGGTGCAGCCGGGCGGCGGGCAGGGTGGCGCGG
>JADJAB010000027.1 GCA_016704435.1 Rhodobacter sp.
GGTTCGAGACCTTCAAGGACACTCTTCGATCTGAGCCGCTATGCGATGTCCGGCATTGCGGGCCTGCTGGTCTACACGCTGGTGGGGTACGCTGGCGACGGTCATCAGTGCAATCCATTTACTGCGACATTGGTGCCGATCGGCTTACCGCGCTTGCCGCGCAGATCAGCTTATGAAAACGCGCTTGCTCCTGACGATCGCGCGCAGCCATCGGCACGACGATAACCGCCATCATAGGCTCGCTGAGTGCGAATTATCTCCGCGGGGCAGCTGGCGCTGTCAGATGATTTTCAAGGTTTCGACAGCCGGCGTCGGCCGGATCTTCACATCATTCCGCTACGGGCCTTGTCGATGTCCTGGCGGTATGGTCGGCACCGCCGATTACGATTTCGCGCTCAAGGTCGCGATGTTCCGGCACCATTTTCAACGTGATGGGTGTCGCAATCATGCTGCCGCTCTTGAACCGGCTGATCGGTTTCATCGAAACAGTCATCAAGGAAACTGCAGGCTGACCCAGCCGCCCGAAGCATTTGCCGGAGGCTGCTGACGAATTTCCGGCAACAATCCCCGCATGCGCTGCGCAAGGAAGTAAAGCATGTCTACGACAACCTGCTGGAGCTTGATCGGGTGCATGGGCTGAACCCCTTGGCCGCCGTGAGATCTTCGCAACAAAGCGATGTGGCTGCCACGGTCCGTTCAGAGCCGCAAGGTGGTTTGATTTCGATTTCGCGCTATGCGAGGCACGCGAAGATCGCTCTATGCGGCGATCGTGGAGTTCACGACACGTACCGGCGCGAAGGACCTGCCCCTGGACGTAACCGACAGGATCTACATCCTTCGTGATGTGGCTGGCCAGATTGTCCGGGCGGTGAAGGCGGTCACACTTGGTGCCGCAATGCCACGGGCCTACACGACACATGATCAAGGCGCCGTAACCGAGATTCATGACGCGCTGCGCACCCTGAAATCGCCGATCCTCGTGGAGATCCGCAACGTCCTCGACATTGCCGAGCCCGAGGCTCGAAGCAATCTGTGGCTGGACGAAGAGGCCGCGCAGGAATGGAGGATGATGCACACAACAGCAACCGTGTCGTCGATGCGTTGATCCGCAAGGGCAGTCTCGATGCAGATGCCGCGACCCGTTCTTCAACGATCCCGCTATGCCTACAACGCCATGCGCGACCCGATCGGCGCCGCGCGCGCCTACTACATCGAATCCGACAGCGCCGTCGCAGAGGTGGAACGCATTCTTGCATTTGATGAGGAAGAAGTCGGCGAGGTGACGGTTGACACCGCCGAAACCAGATCCGGGATCACAGAAAAACTAGGCTGCCATCGCCGTTCGCGATTGCGTTGACCATTTCACTGCAGGAGATGTTCAAAATGGGGCTGGAAGAAATACGCTGACAAATCCCGACGATTACTTCAGCAGACTCACTCTTGGGAAAGGCCAAGAAGATCAAGGCAAGTCACGTCGAAAACCGCGGATCCGAAAGCTGAAGGCGAAGAAGCAGCAACTTCAGGACGAATTCGAACGAAATTTCGTCAAGGAATCAAGGAAGTCGCGGCTTGAACGCAAGGTCCTGATTGCCAACGAACACACCAAACGCGCCGAGATGTTGCTCGGAAATCGACAGCCCGCAGATCCCGGCCCCAAGGTGGACGCCGAAGGGGACATTGCGCCGCGCGACGAGTGATCGATCCAGACACGTTCTTTAGCCTGTGCCGGCCGCAACGGGCAGGGATCACGGCTCTAGTAGATTTCCGGAACGAATTTCTGCGGCTCTACGGGCGGGCGTGACATAGTCGCGCCGCGTGGGCCTCGTCCGTGGCGATCAGGCCCGGGCGTGCAGTCCGTGTAGGGGACGACGGACAGCAAATGGCTTATGCAGTTCAGCCTTGCGTGTTTCTTGATGTCGGAATTCACCACGTTCCGGTGCCTGCTCGATATCGGTATGGACGAACATTCGTCCTTGGCCTTGAAACAATCGACCCAGCGATCCTGGCTTTCCAAATCCATCGGGCTGAGTTTCCAGCGCTTTGTCGGTTCAATCAGACGTTTTTGAAAGCGCCGCTCCTGTTCGTCGTCGCTGACCGAGAACCAGTACTTGATCAACTGATGCCCGATCGTACCAGCATGCGCGTTCAAATCCTCGGGGCAGCTTCGCAGGAACTCCTGATACTCGCTCTCGGTGCAAAACCCCATCACCCTTTCGATGCCCGCCCGGTTGTACCAGACCGGTCGAAGATGGCCATTTCTGCGGCAGGAAGGTGGGCCACGAAGCGTTTGAAAGTACCACTGAGACTTCTCGCGTTCGGTCGGGGCAGGCAGGGCGACGATCTCGCGGACAGACGAGGGTTGAGTGGTCCTGTGATCCGCTTGATTGTTCCGCCCTTGCCCGCCGCGTCCCGCCCTTCAAAGACAATTGGCGATACGATGGCCCTTGTCCTTGATCCATTCCTGCATTTTCACGAGCTCGAATCTGCAGCCTCGCCAGCTCGCTCTCATACTTCTGGCGGAAATCTCAGGCGCGCTGGCTCAGCCGCCGCTTTCCGTCAACCCCGCCTCGATCTGACGTGTCATTTCTTGAACTCTGCTGCATCCCTACGACTCCCACCATAGCATATTTGGAGCATGGGGTCGGAGTTCACCTGATCTGGACTCCGGCAACGTGCGCATTCCGACGCATTCGGTCGGCTGTTCCGACAACATCCGGTCAGTCATTCCGGGGTATCCGGTCACCTGAGGATCGTTGCCGCGTGGGCATGGTTTTTGATGTCAGGCCGGGCAGCCTTCGTCAACTTTTTCGGTGGGGTCGGTGGAGCGCCGCATGGAATGACCGTCGAGTTCGAAGCGGTAAGCGTTGTGGACCAGGCGGTCGAGGATGGCATCGGCGAATGTGGGTTCGTCGATGACGTCGTGCCATGCGGTAACCGGGAGCTGGCTGGTGATCAGGATCGAGCCTCGCTCGTGGCGGTCCTCGACGATTTCCATGAGGTCCCGTCGCTGACCGGCGGTCAGACGATCCGGACCCCAGTCGTCCAGTATGAGCAAGTCCACTTTCACGAGGGATCGGAACAGGCGTGGAAAGCGTCCGTCGCCATGGGCCAGTTCGAGATCGGCGAACAGACGGGGCAACCGCTGGTAGATGACAGTGCAGTTGTCGCGGCAGGCTTTTTGCCCCAGCGCGCAGGCGATCCGGTCTTTCCGACGCCGCAGGGACCGGTGATCATCAGGTTGCGGGCGTCTTTGATCCAGCGGCCGGTGGCGAGTTGCTGGAACAGGGCCCGGTCCAGTTTACGCGGTGTGCGGAAGTCGACATCCTCAATAGCCGCCCCGATGTGGCGCAGTTTTGCCGCTCGCATGCGGGTCTGGAACCGCCGGGTGTCGCGACTGGCGACTTCGCGGTCGACCAGAAGGCCGAGCCATTCGGCGTGGCTCAGCTCCACGGTGGCGTCTTGCGCCTGCAAGTCGATGAATGCCTCAGCCATGCCGTCGAGCTTCATCTGGCGGAGCAGGTCCAGGTGGGGTGGGTCAACATCGTTTGTCCTTTCAATGGAAGTAACCGGGGCCGCGGATATTGCCATGCTGGATCGCGGGCCGTCCGCGGCCGGTTCGGGCCGTTTGCGATGGAGGTTGTTCTTCAGGATCGAATTGACCGAGGAATAGGACCGCGCCCCGATCATGGAGCGCCCGCTCGCAGGCTGCTTCCAGCGCCTCGGGGCCGTGCGGTTTGGCCGGGCGCATGATGCCGAGGCAGGAGCGGAACCCCTGCTCCGGGGGTGGCTGCGGTCGCGCAGGATTACCTCAACCAGCGTCGCGGTATTGGGCCCGATCTTCGCAGCCCAGTTCTTCAGCCGCTCGGGCGACCATTCGGAGTGGCGCCGATGGCTGGCCGGCATGTGATCGGCGATGGTGGTGTGCTTGCGATTGGACGAGGTCCTGGCGTGGGCGGCGACACGTTTGCCGTGGTGGAAAATCTCGACCGTCCGCGCCGTGAGTCGGACCCAGACCTTCTCCCGCAGCAGGCTGTGCGGGGCCGAGTAGTAATGCTTGTCCACCTCGACGTGGTAATCGAGGCCGACAGTGCACTGCTTCCATTCAGAGAAAACGTAGGGCTCCGCGGGCAAGGACCGCAGGGCGGATCGCTCGACCTGATTGAACAGGTCCCGGCGGCTGGCGCCGAGATGCCGGGTCACCCGGTCGTTCAGCCGGTCAAGGAGGACGCGGATGGCGGCGTTCAATTCCGCCAACGAGAAGAACCGCTGGTTGCGCAGGCGCGCCGCGATCCAGCGCTCTGCGATCTGGACGGCGACTTCCACCTTCGCCTTGTCGCGGGGCTTGCGCGGTCGGGCCGGCACGACTGCCGTGCCGTAATGCGCGGCCATGTCGGCGTAGGTCCGGTTCACTGCCGGTTCATAAAGCAGGCCTTGGTCACGCCGGACTTCAGGTTGTCGCATACCACCTGCGCCGGGACGCCGCCGAAGTAGCTGAACGCCCGGCAATGCGCGCCGATCCAGTCTGACAGGCTCTGGCTCCAGCTTGCCTCGGCATAGGTCAGGTTCGAGGCCCCAGCGTGGCCACGAACAACTGCGCCTGACGAACCTCGCCAGTTGCCGCGTCAATGACGGCCAGCATGGTGCCGGCGTAATCAACGAAGACCCGTTCACCGGCAACATGGTGCTGGCGCATCACTGGCGTCAGGCGCCCTGTCCAGCGGCGGTGGAGATCGCAGAACCGGCTGTATCCATAGCCTTCCGGATGAACGGCGCGGTATTCCTCCCACAGCAGGGACAGCGTCACGCCCGGGCGCTTGAGCTCGCGGTGGATCGCCGGCCAATCCGGTTGCGCCTCGACAAGCCGGATGGCGCCACCGATCGGATGAAACAGCAGCGCTTCCAACGCGGCGTCCGTCATCTCCGCTGCAAGCGGCCACGTGAGCGCGGCCCGTTCAATCCGCTTCAGATACTCACTGGCGGTGCTCTGCCCGACACCAAGGCTCGTCGCGATCTTCCGGGTCGACAATCCGCTGGCGTGAAGCCGCAGCGCTTCTCTGATCTTCCGCATCGTCAGTCTCTTCATGGGGCCGCCTGCTCTGTTTGAAAGAGCAAGCGTAGCCCGCCGCAGGACTGCCCAGCAGCGTCAGAACCTCACCCCGAAAGGGTGACCGGATACCCCGGATCGGTGACCGGATCAGATTGGAATCCTGACCGGATCAAATCAGGATCCCCGACCGGATCACCCGGAATGCGCATGCTGGACGCCGGCAATGTGAAATGAGCTTTGCAGCAGGAACACTGGCCCGGGGACCCGGAGCTTGTCCCGCTTGATCTGATCCAGCCCGCAGACACCAAACCAATGGCGTTCTGCCTGTCTCCCCGAGGCCGACGCATTGGATTTCGCGGTCGCCGCACTGTCTCAGGTATTGCTGGTCAACCCACGGTTGGAGCAATCAGCGTCGCCTCGATGCCATGCCGTGATGCCCCGCTATCGACCGAGAACACCAGGCAAGCCGGATTCAGGTCGATTTTCTTGATCAGGAACTTCCGGCACTAGCGAAACCATCGCCGAATGCCGGGCGCGTTTCCATGAACCAGCCAAGATGTACCTCGACGCCAAGGCCACGGCGCGGCGCGGACTCAGACGCCGCAAGGGCTGATTTTCTTTCCGAAGGTCGGCAATCGGCTTAACCCCAATCAAGGAAGAACGGGCCGGAGAGGTATAGAATCATTCACGGAATCTGTAGAGGAGTGAAATTCCATGTCCGCGCAATGTCACATCACCCGCCGCCGTATCGGCACGTGCCCGCAACGGCTCTGGCCGTCGGTATGGTCTTTGGCCTGCCGGCGCTCAGCCCGACAGCCGCGGCGGCCCGAAGACGCCAACGCAGCCGCGGCACGGCCGGCCGAACTTGGGGTCAAGGTGCGCAATGAACCGGTGACCGCCGAGACGCTCGGCGAGGTGCAGTCGCTTTCCTTCGGTTCGGCGATCGCGCCGCAGATCACCGATGCCGATATCGGCCTGTTTCAGTTCCTGCCCCGGCTGGGATACGTCGCGCTGGACAACACGCGCGGCCTCACGCCCGAGGGTCTGGCGCAACTGGCCGATGTGCCCGAACTGTGGAAGCTGAGTCTGCGTGACAGCGAGATGACCGATGCCCATATGGCCGTGGTGGCCGGACTGTCGCGGGTGCGCGGGCTTGACCTGACGATGAATGGGTGTCACCGATGCCGCGATGCCCGGACTGGCGGCGATGCCGGCGTTGACGCACTGACGCTGGACGCCACCGGCATCACCGATGCGGGCATGGCGGCACTGGAGGGAAATCGCACCCTGCAGATCCTCTACTTTGCGCGGACTGGCGTCACCGATGCGGCCTTTGTGGCGCTCGGAACCATCCGGACGCTGCAGACGCTGGCGTTCAACGATACGCCGGTGAACGGGTCGGGTTTCGAGCATCTGGGCGGCCTGACCGGGTTGCAGGAAATGGGCATGATGAATACCGCCGTGGACAACGTGGCGGTCTGGTACCTGACCAAGGTGCCCTCGCTGAAAACGGTTCCTGTGGGACACCAAGATCGGCGATGACGCGCTGGCCTCTATCGGGCAGCTTCCGGCGCTTGAGGTGGTGTATCTCGACCGCACCGCGATCACCGATGCGGGCCCGGCGTCGCTTTCGGCTGCTGGCGCTGCGGACGCTCTGGCTGAACGGAACGGCCGTTTCCGATGCCGGCATGACGCATCTGACGGGTTGCAGCCAGGTTTCGATCCAGATCGGGCAGACAAAGGTGGGTGATGCGGGGCTGCTGGTGCTGGCGGCAATCCCGACGCTCACCTCGATCAGCGCCTCGCGCAGCCTTGTCACAGCCGAAGGCGTGGCCGCAGCGATGGAGGTGCCGGGCCGCAACGAAGCGCTGCGGATCAGCAACTGACGCCCCCGGCGCGGCGGCACGCCCGCCGCCTCAGACCGACGCGATTGCTGCGATGATGCCGCGCGCTTCGGCAGCGGTGGACGCCGTTTCAACTGAAAGGAGAGTTCCAGTCGGCATCTTTCTGCCTCTCCCAGTCCTCCCGAAACGGCTCCATCATCAGCCCGAGCGTGATCTTTCGTGGCTGCCGGCAGTCAAGTATCGCCTTGACCTAATCATGCGCAAGCAGGGTCAGGCGCAACACCCGGCCTTGCGGTGCGCTCGCAGATCATCCGGGCCAGCCGGGTCGACGTCGGGAAAGACCAGTCGCGGCAGGTAAGGTGACGATATCCGGAAACGCGACGATCACCGCTATGACCAGAAGCAGGACAAGAAAGAACGGCATTGCCCCGCGCACCAGCACGGCAAAGGGATAGTCCGGTCTCAGCCCTTGCAGGATGAACAGGTTCATCCCGACCGGAGGTGTCAGCAACCCGGCCTCGATCAGCATCGTCAGCAGCACACCGTACCAGATCGGATCGAATCCAAGCGACACGACGATGGGAAATGTCAGCGGCAGCGTCATCACCATGGCGGCAAGACCATCCATCAGCATGCCCAGAACCAGATAGAAAACGACCAGCACAAGAAGATTGAAATAGGGCGACAGACCCAGGTCCAGCACCATCGCCGACAATTGGGCGGTGATCTGATCGTAGGTCAGATAGATGCCCATGAGTTTCGCGGCCCAGAAGATGCACATGACCATTGACGTCGTCTTGACGCTGCCTGCCAGCGCCCGTGCCAGAACCTCACGGCTGAGCAGGCGGTAGCCGATTGCAATGACGAAGGTCAGGACACAGCCGATCGCGGCCGATCCGTCGGTGTTGCAATGCCGGCATAGATGGACCCCATCACGCCGACGAACAGCACGACCACCGTCCACGTCTGACCCAGCGCCGCGAAACACGCGCTCCACGGAAGCCTTTTCCACTTTCGCCATCGGAAACCAGATGCGGCGACAGGCGGACCCTTGCGGCGATGTAGATCATGTAGGCTGCGGTCAGCAGGATGCCGGGGATCACCCCGCCCAGAAAAAGCTGACCGATGGACTGGTCCGTCATCGCGCCGAAGACGATGAGGCTGAGGCTGGGCGGAATCAGGATACCAAGCGTGCCGCCGGCCGCGACAGACCCGGCAGCGATGCTGCGGTCATAGCCGCGCTTTTCCATTTCCGGCAGCGCCACGGTGCCAATTGTCGCACAGCTAGCCAGACTCGACCCCGAACATGCAGCGAAAGCGGCGCCGACAACGATGTTGGAATGCAGCAAGCCCCCAGGCAACAGCCTGTCCAGCAGCGGATAGATGCCGTCATAGATCCGCTTGCTCAGGCCGGATTCGAACAGCAGATAGCCCATGAAGATGAACATCGGAATCGCGCCAAGCACGAAACTGGTCAGGCCGTCCCAGGTCAGCTGCCCCGACGCCAGGATCAGCGCGGGGTTGGCGATACAGCGAGCCGACGGCAACCACCCCGAGCGCGAAAACGATCGGCAGGCCGAAGAAGATCAGGAAGATCAATACCGCAACATACGTGCTGACGATGATCAGTAGGTCCAATTGACCCTCCGCAGGTTCAACTGTGACGCTTGCAATATGTTCATTGCTCGGGGCCCGGGTCGCGACGACCGGCAATCTCAAGTCCCATCCGGGCAATCTCGACAAGCAGCTGGAAGATGAAAAGGCCCAGGCCGATGCAGGCAAAAAGCTGGGGCGGCCCGATCGGCGAGGGGGTGGGGTAGAACGAATACCGCTTCATCTCGATGCTGCGCAGGGCAACTTGCAGCAACTGCCAGAATACCACGATCAGGAAGATCAGGCCGAGGACATAGCCGGCCGCAGGATCCAGCGGCGCACATTCCCGGAAAGTGGTGAACCAGGATATCGGCCTGACATGGCCCTTCTCGGCCAGGGTATAGGCCGCCCCCCAGAAGACGATGATCGGCACCAGATATTCGGAGTACTCGATGACGTAGGGCAGCGAATAGTTGAAAAGCTTTGTCGAAACGATCTCGGCGAACATCAGGGACACCATGGCAAGAATGCCGGCCCCGGCAACATGGAGGCTGAGCCTGGGTGCAAGTGCAAACACGGTCTTCAGCATGTTCGCGGTCCTTCCGGTGGTTCAGAGGGGCGATCGCAGGGCTGCGCCCGGACCTGCTGCAGCGGCAGGGACGGACTGGCCGCCCCCCGGGTGCCGCAATGCAGAAGCGAGGCCCGTACTACGCGCCTCGCGTCCGTCAGGGTCATGTCACTTGCCGATGCCGTCGAGGATCTTGGTCATCAGTGCCGAGGCTTCCGGCGTGGTTTCACCCATCCAGTTGTCCCAGCAGACGCGCGCCGCCGCCCGACCCTTGTCGAGTTCCTCGGGAGAGACATCGACCTTCTCCATTCCCTTCGCCACCAGACTGTCCAGGTTCTGCGGCATGGCGGCCCAATAGGCGTCAGTGGTCGTCGTGAAATACTTGTCGGCCTCTTCGGACAGGATCTGCTGAAGATCGGCGGGCAGCGCGGTCCAGGCCTGTTCGTTCACCAGCGTGACATAGATCGGAATATTCGGGGTCCAGCCGGTGCTGACGTATTTGGTGACTTCGTTAAGCTTCACGTCCAGCGCCGCTTGCAACCCGCCGGAGTTTCCCTCCACCACGCCGGTCGCCATGGCGGTGTAGGCTTCGTTATAGGGAATGACCATCGGCGTCGCGCCCATCTGCTCGAACCAGCAGGCAAGCTGCTTCTGCCAGGCCCGGTATTTGTGGCCCTTCCAGCTTTCGACGGTCGGCAGGGCCGTTTTCGACAGCATATGGTCGGGCTCTGCCATGAAGGCGCCAAGAAGCCTGGTGTGAAAATCGCGCTCTGCCGCCGTTGCCAGATCCGGCAGGGCGATCTTCCAGGCGGTTCCGACATCGTCGCGCGTCGTGAACAGCATGGTGTGCGACAGCGTTTCCCATTCGGGCGACTCGATCATTGCCGCACTCATCGTCGTGCCCATTTCCAGGAGCCCGTCGCCCACCACGCGATGATGGGTAAAGCTGGAGAAGCCCAGCATTCCACTGGGGAATATGTCGATCTGCAGGCGGTTGTCCGAGCGTTCGGCGACGGCCTTCACGAACGCCTGCGCCTGTTGTCCTTCAAGAGAGTCGATGGACGGGAAATAGATGCCGAAGCGCCATTTGAACGAGTCGTCGGCAGAGGCGGACTGTGCGGCGACAAGAAGCAATGCCGCCATTCCGGCGCGCAGTCCAAGTCGTAGGAACTTCGCAGTGGCCAAACGCATCTGGCACCCCCCCTGGTTGAGTTGTCAAGCTTTGCCCACAAACGCTAGCCCCCGCGCATACGTGCGGCAATTCCGTTTTCCTGACGTCAGCCGACGGGTTTTCAGGGATGGGGTGGGAAGGTCACGCCGGGCGTTTCCCGGCCCGGAAAACCCGCGGAAAACGCCTATGTCGGGGCGATCAATGGCAATGCGCTTCCTGGGCCGGGCATCCGTCGTCGGCGCCGCCCGGACAGCCCGAAGCTTCGCATAAAGCCCGGTGGCGTCGGGCACCGCCAGGGTGGACGGTCTTGGTTCCGAAGCGTCCTGCGCAGAAATCCCTGCCTTGGTCCCGGCGGCCTGCGCAAGTGCGGGGGTCCAAGGTGCTTTCGACCCAGCTGTTACAAGCCGGTTCGCGGGATCGGCGGAATCCGGGCCACCGATTTTTCAAAGCCCCGTCTCTGACAGGGCAGGAACCAGCGGCAGGAGTGGCATGCGGGCAGCCTCGCCGCCTCGCGGCAACGCGTCGATGGTGTCTTCCTGATCGTGCTGTTCAGGTGCCAGCCGGTATGTCATTTGCTGCTCGCGGAAGTGAGCGAAACGCCGGCTATCCCTTCAGAAGGGCGGTCGAGAACTTGACGGCTGATTTCGGCACCGTCGAGCACCCACCAAGGGCGAAGGCCGGTCGATCGGCTGCGCCCGAGTCGATGGGGGACCGCCGAAAACCGACCGGCAGCCCTGCCCCTGCGCCAACCCGCCGGGGTCGCAAGACCCGTCCTTGCCGCCGGCACGCAAAAGCGCCCCCGGTTTCGCGGGGGCGCCCTGATGTTGCAAGTGCTGCCTCAGGCCAGGTCGAAGCGGTCGGCGTTCATCACCTTGACCCATGCGGCGACGAAATCGCGCACGAAGCGTTCGGCGTTGTCGTCCTGGGCATAGACCTCGGCATAGGCGCGCAGGATCGAGTTCGACCCGAAGACCAGATCGACCCGCGTCGCGGTATGCTTCACGGCGCCCGACTTGCGGTCGGTGATGTCGTAGAGATTGGCTCCCTTCGGCACCCATTTGTTGGCCATGTCGGTCAGCGTGGTGAAGAAATCGGTGGTCAGCGCACCCGGACGGGCGGTGAAGACACCATGCGCGGTGCCGCCGTGGTTGGCGCCGATCACCCGCATCCCGCCAACCAGGCAGGTCATCTCCTGCGCGGTCAGGCCCATCAGCTGGGAGCGGTCCAGCAGCAGTTCTTCGGCGCTGACAACATAGTCCTTCTTCATCCAGTTGCGGAATCCGTCGGCCAATGGCTCCAGCACGTCGAACGAGGCCGCGTCGGTCTGCTCGGCCGAGGCATCGCCCCTGCCCGGTGCGAACGGCACCTGAACCGCAAAGCCCGCCGCCTTTGCCGCCTGCTCCACGCCCAGGCTGCCCGCCAGCACGATCACATCGGCCAGCGAAGCCCCGCCGGAGGCCGCAATCGGCGCCAGCACCGCCAGCACGCGGGCCAGGCGGGCGGGCTCGTTGCCCTCCCAGTCCTTCTGCGGCGCCAGGCGAATGCGCGCGCCATTGGCGCCGCCCCGCATGTCCGAGCCGCGATAGGTGCGCGCAGAATCCCAGGCGGTGGCGACCATGTCGGCCACCGACAGGCCCGAGGCCGCGATCTTCGCCTTGACCGCCGCCACGTCGTAATCCGCGCGGCCCGCGGGCACCGGATCCTGCCAGATCAGCGCTTCCGGCGGCACCAACGGGCCCAGATAGCGGGTGCGCGGCCCCATGTCGCGGTGGGTCAGCTTGAACCAGGCCCGCGCGAACGTGTCCGAGAAATAGGCGTGATCGGCGGCAAAGCGTTCGCAGATCGCGCGGTAGGCCGGGTCCATCTTCATCGCCATGTCGGCGTCGGTCATCATCGGCATCACCCGGACAGTCGGGTCCTCGACATCGACCGGCATGTCCTCTTCGCGGATGTTGATCGGCTGCCACTGGTTGGCGCCGGCGGGTGATTTCGTCAGCTCCCACTCATAGCCGAACAGCAGGTCGAAAAAGCCGTTGTCCCAATTGGTCGGATGCGTCGTCCAGGCGCCCTCGACGCCGCTGGTGACCGCGTCGCGGCCGATGCCGCGGGTGGTGTTGTTGATCCAGCCCAGGCCCTGCTCGTTCACCTCGCAGCCTTCTGGGCTTGGCCCCAGATTGGCCGCGCTGCCGTTGCCGTGCGCCTTGCCTACCGTGTGACCGCCCGCCGTCAGGGCGGCGGTCTCTTCGTCATCCATTGCCATGCGAGCAAAGGTCTCGCGCACCATTGCCGCAGTCTTCAGCGGATCGGGCTTGCCGTTCACACCTTCGGGGTTGACGTAGATCAGGCCCATCTGCACGGCGGCCAGCGGGTTTTCCATCGATTTCGGATCGTCGACCGACCCGTAGCGGCTGTCCGACGGCGCCAGCCATTCCTTTTCCGCGCCCCAGTAGACGTCCTTCTCGGGGTGCCAGATGTCCTCGCGCCCGAAGGAAAAGCCGTAGCTCTTCAGCCCCATCGATTCATAGGCCACGGTGCCGGCCAGAATGATCAGGTCGGCCCAGGACAGCCGGTTGCCGTATTTCTTCTTGATCGGCCACAACAGGCGCCGGGCCTTGTCGAGGTTGCCATTGTCGGGCCAGCTGTTCAGCGGCGCAAAGCGCAAGTTGCCGCTGCCCGCCCCGCCCCGGCCATCGGCCAGCCGGTAGGTGCCGGCCGAGTGCCAGGCCATGCGGATCATCAGCCCGCCGTAGTGGCCCCAGTCGGCCGGCCACCAGTCCTGGCTGTCGGTCATCAGCGCGGTCAGGTCACGCTTCAGCCCCGCCACGTCCAGCTTCTTCACTTCCTCGCGATAGTCGACATCCTTCAGCGGATCGGTCTTGGCATCGTGCTGGTGCAGGATGTCAAGGTTCAGCCCCTTGGGCCACCAGTCCAGCACGGTCGCGCCGCTGGTCGTCATCGCCCCATGCATCACCGGGCACTTGCCCACGTTGTCTCCATCCATCCGAAGTCTCCCTTTCAAGGCTTGGGCCAAATGCCATGCGCGACCCGTGCGGGTCAGGTTCGCAGGCGATTCCGGCTGATTTCTGGAATCGTTCTAACAGATCGGAGCCATCGGATTAAGTTGCATTTTCTGATTGCGACGATAAATCTTTCTTATGATGAAATTGACCCTGAAACAGCTGCGCTATTTCGAGCATCTGGCCCACCACCGCCATTTCGGCCGTGCTGCCGAAGCGGCGGCGATCTCGCAACCGGCCCTGTCGATGCAGATCCGCGAGTTGGAGGAAACCCTGGGCCTGGCGCTGGTGGAACGGGCGCCGCGGATGCTGCGACTGACCGCTTTCGGCGAGGATTTCCTGATCCGCGCCCGCGCCCTGCTGCGCCAGGCCGACGAGTTGGAGGATCTGGCCCGCGCCGCACGGGGCCAACTGGCCGGGCGGCTCAGGATCGGCATCATTCCGACCGTCGCGCCCTATCTGCTGCCCGGCCTGATCGGGCGGCTGACGGCGGACTACCCGTCGCTGGAACTGAACCTGCGCGAGACGCTGACGCCCCGGCTGATCCGCGACCTGGCCGATGGCCGGCTGGATTGCGCGGTGCTGGCGCTGCCGGTGTCGGAGCCCGCCTTCGAAGAGGCGGCGCTGTTTTCCGAAACCTTCGTGCTGGTTCGCCCCGAGGCCGATGCCGGCAAGCCGGTGCCCGACCGCGAGGCCCTGCGCGAGATGCGGCTTCTCCTCCTGGAAGAAGGCCACTGCTTCCGCGATCAGGCGCTGTCCTTTTGCAGCCGCAACGCGGCCTTGCCGCGCGAGTTGATGGACGGATCATCCCTGTCGACACTGGTTCAGATGGTGGGTGCGGGCATCGGCGTGACCCTGATCCCGGAAATGGCGGTGCCGGTGGAAACCCGCTCGGCCGCCGTCTCGGTCGCCGCTTTCCCGGCCCCGCAGCCCAGCCGGACCATCGGCATGATCTGGCGCAAGACCAGCCCGCTGGCCCCGCAACTGCGCCAGATCGCCGAGGTCGTCCGCGCCGCCGGACTTGCCCTCGGCGCCGGGGCCTGACGGCGGCCATCCCGCCAGGGTCAGCCCCAGTCCAGCACCACCTTGCCCGACTGACCCGAGCGCATCGCCGCAAAGCCCTCTTCGAACCGGTCCACCCCGAAGCGGTGGGTGATCACCCTGCGCACGTCCCGCCCGTTCCCCAGCATCGCGATCATCTTGTACCAGGTCTCGAAGATCTCGCGGCCATAGACGCCCTTGATGGTGATCGCCTTGAAGACGATCCGGCTCCAGTCCACCGGGCTCTTGCCGGGCGGAATCCCCAGCATCGCGATGCGGCCGCCCATCACCATCGCCTCGACCATCTGGTCCAGCGCCTGCTGGTTGCCGCTCATCTCCATGCCGACGTCGAAGCCCTGCGTCATCTTCAGCTTGGGGAATGTGCTGCGCAGGTCCTCTTTCGTCACGTTCACCGGCACCACGTCGGCAACCGTCGCCGCCAGATCCAGCCGCGCCTGGTTGACATCGGTGATCACCACATGCCGCGCGCCGACATGCCGCGCCACCGCCGCCGCCATGATGCCGATCGGCCCGGCGCCGGTGATCAGCACATCCTCGCCCACCAGATCGAAGGAAAGCGCGGTGTGAACGGCATTGCCCAGGGGGTCCAGAATGGCCCCGATCTCATCATCAATCGCGGCCGGCAGCGGCACCACGTTGAACGCCGGCAACCGCAGGAATTCGGCAAAGGCGCCGGGTTCGTTGACCCCGATGCCGCGCGTCTCGGGGTCGAGGTGGAACTTGCCGGCACGGCTCTGGCGGCTGTGCCTGCCGATCAGATGGCCCTCGCCACTGCAGCGCTGGCCAATCGCCAGATCGGTGATATCGCGGCCCAGCGCCACGATCTCGCCGGCGAATTCATGGCCGGTGACCAGCGGCACCGGCACCGTCCGTTGCGCCCAGTCGTCCCAGTTCCAGATATGCACATCGGTGCCGCAGATGCCGGTCTTGCGCACCTTGATCAGCACATCGTCGGGGCCAATCTCGGGGACCGGGCGGTCCTCCATCCACAGACCCGGTTCCGCCTTCGCCTTGACCAGAGCCTTCATCACAACACCCCCACGGCCTTTCCTGCCTCAGCAAACGCCTCAAGCCAAAATCCAGATCCTCACAGGTCAGCGCCGCGTTCATCTGCGTTCGGATCCGCGCCTCCCCCTTCGGCACGACCGGGAAGAAGAAACCCGCCACATGCACGCCGCGTTGCCCAGCTCGGCCGCCATCGCCTGCGCCAGGGGCGCTCGCCCAGCATCACCGGCACGATGGGGTGTTCGCCGGGCAGCAGGCGGAACCCAGCCCTTCCAGCCCCGCCCGCCAATAGGCGGCATTCGCGGCCAGTTGTGCGCGCAGATCATCCGCCGCCTCGACGATGTCCATCGCCGCCAGACCCGCCGCCACCACCATCGGCGGCAGCGCGTTGGAAAAAAGATAGGGCCGCGCGCGCTGGCGCAGCAGGTCGATCACCGGCTGCGGCCCGGCGATATAGCCGCCCAGGGCGCCACCCAAAGCCTTGCCCAGCGTCCCGGTCAGGATATCCGCCCGGACCCCCGCCCGCGCCGGCGTGCCCCGGCCTTGCGGCCCGACAAAGCCCGTCGCATGGCAATCATCCACCATCAACAACGCCCCATAACGATCTGCCAATGCACGGATTTCCGCCAATGGCGCGAAAGTGCCGTCCATCGAGAACACGCCATCGGTCGCCACCATGACGAACCGCGCGCCGCCGTCCCGCGCCGCCTTCAGCTGCGCCTCCAGATCGGCCATGTCGCCATTGGCATAGCGAAACCGCCGCGCCTTCGAGAGCCGGATGCCGTCGATGATCGAGGCATGGTTCAGGCTATCCGACACCACCGCATCCTCTGCCCCCAGAAGTGGCTCGAATACCGCGCCGTTGGCGTCGAAACAGGCCGCGAACAGGATTGCATCCTGTGTCCCCAGAAACCCCGCCAGCCGCGCCTCCAGCGCCAGATGCAGATCGCCGGTGCCGCAGATGAACCGGACCGAGGCCATGCCGAAACCATGGCTCTCCATCGCCGCCCGAGCCGCCGCGATCAGACGAGGGTCATCCGCCAACCCAAGGTAGTTGTTTGCACAAAGGTTCAGCATCCGCCGCCCCTCCATGGCCACCCAGCCGCCTTGCGGCCCCTCGATCGCGCGCTCGCGCTTGGTCAGCCCCTCGGCCTCGATCCCGGCCAGAACTGCTGACAGGTGCTCCAGAAACGCTCCCGAATCCGTCATGACGCCATATCCTCCACTTTGCCGGAAAATCCCTTGGACGCGTGGAAATGTCAATATCCCGGACAATACTCCGTCAGATCGGATACCCGCTTCATCTTGGTCCAAATACTCTCC
>JADJAB010000028.1:0-20000 GCA_016704435.1 Rhodobacter sp.
GTCAGGTCTGTCAGGTGGCGGCGCTGCATGCGCTGCACCCGCGTGCATTCTGGAGCCAAGACGTTATAGCTCGCGCATCTGCGACAGGTGCAAGGGGAACGAAAAACTGTCAGGAGGCTAAGGGGCTGACAGGCGCGGCGAGTGCCCCGCGACGAGGTATAGGAAACCGACCCTCGTTAAACCATCGGAACCAGCAGCGGGGCTTGCCCTTTCGTCTCTCCTGAGTCCGACGCTGTAGCACCCTCGCCGCAAGGTGGGGGTGCTTTCACGAGGTGCAGCGGAATCAGTGACTTACGAGGTGCTGCCGAGACCCGCTCAAATCTTACGGCGGTCTTACGGGTCGGTCAAGGAATTACCAGGAACCACTAGAGGTCTCGGTGAATAACTGTAGCCTTTGGTATTTTTGGCTCCGGCGGTAGGGATCGAACCTACGACCAATTGATTAACAGTCAACTGCTCTACCGCTGAGCTACGCCGGAACACGGAGGCGCGTATAGCAAGCGGTCGGCGGGGCGGCAAGGGGAGAATCGGGGAAAAGTTGCGGGTGGTCAGTGATGGGTCCACAGGGCCGACAGGCTGGGCGCGGGATCGGCATGGACAAGGTTTCGTTGCGCAAGATCAATGAGATGGGCCAGGGCGCTACGCTGCGCTGCTGGCAGCAGCCCCGGGGCAAGATCGCCGTAGACCTGCGCGGTCAGGGCCTCCAGCCGGGCCGGGCCTGCCGCCAGGGCAGCAAGGATCATGGTCTCGCGTTTGCGGCGATGGGCGGTCAGCTCCTTCAGGCGCTGCGCCGGCGCTGCGATCGGCGCGCCGTGGGTGGGCAGCATCTGCCGCCAGGGCACTTCGGCCAGTCGCGCCAGCGAGGTCATGTAGGCGCCCATGTCGCCCTCGGGCGGCGAGACCAGGCTGGGCGCCCAGCCCATGACGTGATCGCCGGAAAACAGCACATCTTCCCAGGCAAAGCACAGGTGCCCGCCCATGTGGCCCGGGGTGTGCAGCGCGCGCAGGCTCCAGCTGGCCTCGGCGACCACCTCGCCATCGGCCAGTCGGCGGTCGGGGGCAAAGGCGCGGTCCACCCCTTCGCCGCCACCTTGCAGCCCCTCGGCCACCAGCCGCTGCATCAGCGCACTGCGGCCATGCCCGGCCGGGCCGAAGGCCAAGACGGGCGCGCCGGTGGCCGCCGCCAGCCGCGGAGCCAGCGCCGAATGGTCCAGATGCGGATGGGTGACCAGGATCGCCGCGACCGCTTCGCCCGGCTCCAGCGCCGCCAGCACCGCCGCCAGATGACTGTCGATGTCGGGGCCGGGGTCGATGATCGCCACCACGCGCTCTCCGACGATGTCGGTGAAGGTACCGGGGCCGGTCATCGCCGACGGATTGGGCGCCAGAACGCGCCGCAACCGGCCCGGAAGCGTGATGGGCTTTCCAATCGCTGCGGTCATGGCTAGCCTTGCTCCATGGTGCTGAAACGCTTTCTCCCTCGCGGCATCTATGGTCGCGCCGCGCTGATCCTGATCGTGCCCATCGTCACCATCCAGCTGGTGGTGTCCATGGCCTTCATCCAGCGTCACTACGAGGGCGTTACCCGGCAGATGACGCAGGGCGTGGCGCTGGAGCTGGAGCTCGTGCTGCAGGAGTTCGCCCTGGGCGCGACTGCCGGGGAAGGGCTGGCGCGGGCGAGCGCCGTGGCCGCGCCGTTGCAGATCGTGTTGCATGCCCCGCCCGGCCCGCTGGCCCCGCAAGGGGACCGCCGTGACCGGTTCGACCTGTCGGGCCGCGCCATCGTGGAGACGCTGCACCAGAACCTGCCCGCGTTGCTGGCGGTGGATGTGACCGACCCCGGCCGCACGGTGCGGCTGCGGCTGTCGACGCCGCATGGCGAGGTGCAGGCCGATCTGTCGCGGCGGCGGATGGCGGCCTCGAACCCGCATCAGTTGTTGGTGCTGATGATCCTGATCTCGGTCCTGATGACGGTGATCGCCTACTTGTTCCTGCGCAACCAGATGCGCCCGATCACCCGGCTGGCGGCGGCGGCGGCGGCTTTCGGCAAGGGCCAGCGGTTGGCCTACCGGCCGCGCGGCGCGTTGGAGGTGCGGGCGGCGGGGGCGGCGTTTCTGGACATGCGGTCGCGGATCGAACGCCAGATCGAGCAGCGCACCCTGATGCTGTCGGGGGTCAGTCACGATCTGCGCACGCCCTTGACCCGGCTGCGGCTGGGATTGTCGATGCTGCCCGAAGACGACGAGACGCGCGCCTTGATGGCCGATGTGGCGCAGATGGAACGGATGGTCGACGAATTCCTGTCTTTCGCGCGCGGCGATGCGATGGAAGAGATGGTCGAGACCGACGCCCAGGCACTGGCGGCGCGGGTGGTCGGGGATTCCGCTCGAATGGGCGGCGCGGTGCGGCTGGCCGGGGCCGAAGGTACCGCGGCGCCGGTCAAGATGCGCCCGCAAGCCGTGGCGCGGGCATTGGAAAACCTGGTCGGCAACGCGCTGCGGCATGGCCGGCGGGCCGAGGTGCGGCTGGTCTTTGCCGACCGGCACCTGCGTCTGGTGGTCGAGGATGACGGGCCGGGCATCCCGGCGGACCGGCGCGAAGAAGCGCAGCGCCCTTTCACCCGGCTGGACGCCGAGCGTGACCCGAACCGCGGCGGCGGGGTGGGGCTGGGGCTTTCGATCGCCGCCGATGTGGCGCGCAGCCATGGTGGCGGGCTCTATCTGGGCGACAGCGAGGCGTTGGGCGGGCTGAAGGCCGAGCTGGTGATCGCCCGCTGAGCTTGCGCGCCCTCGCGCGGGCCCGGCTGGTTACCGTCAGTGCGACGCCTTCAGTTCGACCTTCCCATGTCAATCACCCAGTGCAGCCGCGAATCGGGCGCGTCACTCAGCGCAATGCCGATGCCGATGTCGCGGATCTCGGGCATCAGGATATTGTCCTTGTGGTGGGGCGAGTTCATCCACCATTGCACCGCCCTGGCGCCCGAGCGGAAGCCGCGCCCGGTGTTTTCCGCCGCCGTCCGGTAAGGGTAGCCGGCGCGCTTCAGCCGGTGCTGCAACCGGCTGCCGTCCGCGCTGTCGTGGCTGATCGAAAGCCGGCGGGCGTTGTCGCAGGCATGGCCCTGCGCGGCCTTGTCCAGTGCTGCGTCGAGGCGCAGCGCCGGCAAGTTGCGGGCGCGGCGTTCGGCGTTCAGGTTGGCAAGCAATTCTGTCTGCATGGCTTCGGACCCGGTCGGAAGGGCACAAGCGGCAAGGCTGCCATGACCGGCAAGGGTCAGGGCGATTGCCAGCGCAAGGGTCGGGATCCGCATCGGCAGGCTCCATCATGTTGGCTTTGGCACAGCAAAGCACGGAAATGCGGCCCAAAGCGGCAATTTCCGGGGCGGAAAGGCGAAGGCTGCCGTCAACTTGCCGGAACCGGGGCGCCCATCGGCGAAAGGATGCTGCCGCCGGCGGCGCGTGCGTCTTCGCCGTCATGGGTGACCAGGATCACCGGCAGGCCGTGGCGCCGCGCGGTCTCCAGCACAAAGCTGCGGATCTGGTCACGCAAGGCCGCATCGAGGCGCGAGAACGGCTCGTCCAGCAAAAGCGCCTCGGGGTCGGCCAGCAGCGTGCGCATCAGCGCCACGCGGGCGCGTTCGCCCCCCGACAGGGTGGCGGGGTCGCGCGGGGCGAAGCCGGCAAGCCCCGCCTCGGCCAGCGCCCGGTCGATCCGTGCCGTCCGGTCCGGCGCGCCGCGCGGCAGGGCAAAGCCCAGGTTGCCGCCGACCGACAGATGCGGAAACAGCAGCGCGTCCTGGAACAGGATGCCGATGCGGCGCTGGCGAGTGGGCAACCGTGTCACCTCGCGGCCGTTCAGGGTGATCCGTCCGCTGGCCTGGAAGGCCGGGTCCAGCGTGCCGGTCAGTGCCGCCAGCAGTGTCGACTTGCCGCTGCCCGAGGGCCCCATGATCGTCAGCACCTCTCCCGGTGCTATATCGGCCGTCAGCCGAACCATCTGGCGCGGGCCGTGGGCAACGCAAAGATCGGCGATCTGCAACCCGGCGGTCATGGCGCCATCCCCCGGCGGCGGCGGAAGGCCAGCGCGGGAAGGCCGGTGGCCAGCGCGAAGGCCAGTGCCGGCAGCGCCATCTGCAGCAACGCATGGGCCCCGATCAGCCGGCGGTTGCCACCCGACGACAGCGCCACCGCCTCGGTCGTCAGGGTCTCGATCCGGCCGCCGCCCATCAGCAGTGTCGGCAGGTATTGCCCGACCGAGACGGCAAAGGCCACGGCGGCGGCGGTCAGCACGGGTCGCGCCAGCAAAGGCAGGCGCAGGGTCCAGAAGATGCGGTCGGGCGAGGCGCCAAGGCTGGCGGCCAGGGGCGCAAGGCGGGGGTCAAGCGCGCGGAAGGCCGGGGCCAGCGACAGGAAGGCATAGGGCAGCGAGAATGTCAGATGCGCTGCCAGCGTCGCCGCCCAGCCGCCGGTGCCGGTGGCCAGCGCCAGCGCGTGCAGACCGGGCAGGAAGGCGATCTGCGGCACCAGTAGCGGCAACCACAGGATCAGCCGCGTCCGTCCGGCGCGCAGGGCAAAGCGCTGTTCGGCCTCCAGGCAGCCCAGCACCAGCGCCAGCGCGATCAGCGCGGTGGCAAGCCCCAGCCCGGCAGTTGCCGCCGTGGCCTGCCACACGCCCGGCCCGGCGCGGGTCCAGGTCTGAAGGCTGTAGGCCTCTGGAAGAATGTCGGGAAACGGCCACAGACCAGCCAACGACCACAGCGCCAGCCCCGCCAGCCCGGCCAGCAGCGCGGCCGTCGTGGTTCCGGCACCAAGGGTGGCCAGCGCAACGGCCAGCCGGTCAAGCCCGGCGCCGCGGTGGCCCTGCTCGGCCAGATGGCGCAAGGTCCGCCGCGCCGCCACCTCGGCCCCGCGCCAGAAGCCCAGGGCGGCGATCACCAGCGCCAGTTGCAACAGCGCCCCGGCGGCGGCCAATGGCCGGCCCGAAAGGTCCGGGTCGGTCATCCACAGCGTGATCTGCACCGACAGCGTCGGCGGCAGGGTCGGGCCCAGGATCTGCGCCATGTCGACCGTGGTCATCGCATAGGCCAGCACCGCATAGACCGGCAGCCGCAACTGGCGGTAAAGCGCGGGCAGCACGGTCAGCGCAAAGCCCATGGCGCGGCTGTAGCCCAGCGTCTCGGCCAGGGTGATCCGGCGTGCGGCATCGGTCTGCGGCAGCGCGGCCAGCGCCATCAGCATCAGAAACGGCACCTCCTTGGCGATCAGCCCGAAGGTCAGCGCCAGCCCGGCAGGGTCATTCACCAGCAAGAGATCGGGCGGGGTGTCCCAACCGGTCGCCCAGGGCGACAGCGCCCGCGCGATCCAGCCCGAGGGCGTGATCAGGAAGGCCAGGCCCAGCGCCGCGGCGGCATGCGGCACCGACAGCAGCGGCGACAACAGCCGGATCAGCGCCGCATAGGCGCGCGTTCCGCGCAATCCGGCCAGGATCAGCAGCGTGATCGCCAGCGCCACGACGGTAGAGCCGATGCCGGTGACCAGCGACAGCCGGGCGGCGGGGAAAAGCCCCGGCCAGTCCCACAGCGCCGCCAGCGCACCCGGTTTCAGCGCCGGCGTCACCGTGCCCCAGAGCCCGGCCAGAACCGGCACGGCAAGGGCTGCGATGGTCAGCCCCAGCACCAGCCGCAATGGGCCGGGGCGCGGGGCGGCAGGCGTCACCTTGCGACCCCGTAGCGGGCCTGCCAGTCCTCGGCCAGCTTCACCGACCAGCTGGCATGTGGCTCCAGCAGCGCCGGGCCGAGGCGGTCGGGTGGCAGGGTGGCGGCGCCCAGATCAAGCGCATCGAACCTGGCGCGGTCTTGCGCCGTCAGGGCGGCAAGGTTCAGCACGGTCTGGAAGCCCAGCACGGCGGGGTCTTGCGCGCGGGCTTGCACCTCAGGTGAAAGCACAAGATCGGTAATGACTTGCGCGCCTTCCTTCACAGATGAGTTGAAGGGAATGGCCAGGAAAGAGGCATTGCCGATGGTGCCGCCTGCAAGGGTGAAGGTGCGGATCGTGTCGGGCAGGTTGCCGGCTGCGATCTCGGCGCTGGCGCGGCCGGGGTTGAAGGCGAAGGCGATATCCACCTCGGCATCGGCCAGCAGCTGTCCCATCGCCGGTTCGCTGGCCGGGAAGGCCTGAGCCGAGCGCCAGAGTGCCGGGTGCATCTGGTCCAGCAATGCCCAGAGGCCGGCGGTATCGGCCGCATAGCTCGCGGCATCGACCGGGGCCTGCAGGCGCTCCGGATCGGCGATGGTGCCGTAAAGCACCTGCTTCAGGAAGGTCACGCCCAGATAGTCCGGTGGCTGCGGATAGGTGAAGCGTCCCGGATTGGCCAGCACCCAGTCCCTCAACGCCGCCAGATCGGCGGGGGGCGCGGGCAGGCGGGCGGAGTCGTATTCGAACACCAGCTGCGCCATCGCCCAGGGCGATTCGTAGCCCATCGTCGGCAGGGTGAAATCGGTCACCAAGGCGGGTTTGCCGGACATATCGACCAGCGGCCAGTTCGGCAAGCTTTCCGCAAAGGGGCCGTAGAGCAATCCGTTGGCCTTCATCGCGGCAAAGTTCTCGCCGTTGATCCAGATCAGATCGACGCTGCCGCCGGTGGTCTTGCCCGCCTGCTGCTCGGCCAGAACGGCAGCCACCGCATCGGCGGTCGATGCCAGCTTCACATGCTCCAGCGTCACGCCGTGCCGCTCGGCCGCCAGCGTGCCGACCCAGGCGATGAAATCGTTGATCTTCGGGTCGCCGCCCCAGGCGTGCCACCAGACGGTCTGGCCCTTTGCCGCCGCCAGCACCGCGTCCCAATCCGCGGCCTTTGCCTGCCGCGCAAAGGTCGGAACCAGCACCGAGGCCAGAACCAGCCGCCCAAAGTCGCGTCGCTGCATTGGCATCCCCCTGATCGCGCCGCCGATTGGCGGGCGCAGCCAAAGGGGATACGAAGGTCAGGGCGGGCGCAACGGAAACTTTGCCGCCTCCCGCTGGAGTGATGCACGATCAAGACCGCGCGAGGGCGTGTAACGAAAAGGAAAATCCATGTTCGACAGTGCCCTGCGCCGGCTGATCGACCCCCCTCTGAACCGGGCCGGACGGGCACTGGCGCAGCGCGGGATCCTGGCCGATCACGTCACACTGGCAGGGCTGGGCCTTGGCCTTCTGGCGGCGCTGATGCTGGCGGCGGACCTGCCGGCCTGGCTTGCGCTGGTGCCGGTCGCGGCCAGTCGCATTGCAGACGGACTGGACGGCGCCATTGCGCGGGCAACGCGGAAGACCGACTTCGGCGGCTATCTCGACATCGCCTGCGACTTTGCCTTCTACGGCGCGATCCCGCTGGCCTTCGTGATCCGCGACCCCGCCGCCAATGCCATTGCCGGGGCCTTCGTGCTGTTTGCCTTCTACGTCAACGCCGCCTCGTTCCTGGGCTATGCGGTGATGGCCGAAAAGCGCGGGATGCGGAGCCGCGCCCAGGGCGAGAAATCGCTGTTCTATGCCGCGGGCCTGCTGGAAGGCACCGAGACCATAGCGTTTTTCGTGGCGCTTTGCCTTTGGCCGCAGCATTTCGCGCCGCTGGCCTGGGGCTTCGGCGCGCTCTGCCTGCTGACCGCGCTGGCGCGCATCCTTGGCGCGCGCCGCCAGTTCGGCATCAGAAGCTGAGCTTGATCGAGGTCTCGCGCAACTCGGCCACCAGCCGCTTGCCCTGGGCATGCAGCGCTTCGGGAACCAGGGCGAAATGCACCTGACCGGCGCCGATCTCGGCCGGGGCATGACGCTCGGTCAGGATCTCCCACAGGGCGGGGTCGATCTTCAGCCGCGGCGCCTCGGCCTGCATGACCCAGCCGGTCTCGGTCTTTTCGATCCGCACGGTGCCGCCATAGGCCATGGCGGTTTCCAGGCATTGCAACAGCAGGAAAGCCAGCTTCACCTCGCGCCGCGACAGATCGGCCGGACTGGCCCATTCCACCCTCAGCCGCCCGCCGCGCGTCATGTCGGAGATGATCCCCGCCACTTCGCCCCGCGCGATGCGCTGGTCGCCCAGGGCCGAGCCGTAGGCGACCCGGAAGAACCGGATGCGGGCATTGGCATTGGCGACGCTTTCGGCGATCAGCGCCAGTTCCGGCGTCTGCGCGGCACCATCCATCATCAGAAGCTCCACCCCATTGCCGATGGCGCCGATCGGGCTGATAAGGTCGTGGCAAATGCGCGAGCCGATAAGGGCGGCGAGGTCGGGCTTGTCTTGCATAGTGATGGGTCTCATGCGTGGAGAGATATGATTTCGCTTCTTGAGCCGGGCATGATCGTGCGCCACCCGGACCGGCCGGACTGGGGGCTGGGTCAGGTGCAATCGGTGATCGGCGGGCGTGTCACGGTGAATTTCGAACACGCCGGCAAGGTGGTGATCGACAGCAAGCACGTCTTCCTTCTGCCGGATTTCGAAGCCTGACACGCATAGTGAGCATTCCGTCTGCCAATGCAACCGGCGATGGCAGAACGCATGCAACACCAAGGCGCCGCAGTTGCTTTGCCGCAGACCCGTGTTAAGGGAAACAGCGCCCGCAATCTGGCATTGCTGCGGGCGGGCATCGGGGGCCGGACCTGGGGGAACATGCAGGCGGAAGACAATCTCTACTCGCTGCGCCTTGCCGACGGGCCGCGCGACATCACGGCGGCGCAGCGGCTGCGCTACCTTGTCTTCGTGCAGGAACTGGGGGCGGCGGGGCCGATGGTCGACCATGACCAGCGGCTGGAGCGTGACGAATTCGACGCCCTCACCGACCATCTTCTGCTGATCGACAACCGGGCCGATCCTTCGGCGGGGACGCATGTCGTCGGCGCCTACCGGTTGTTGCCATCGGACCGGCTGGCTGCCGGCCAGCGGTTCTATTCCGAATCGGAATACGACCTGGGGCCGCTGCGCCGCTCGGGCCGCCGGCTGCTGGAACTGGGGCGGTCCTGCGTGCATCCCGACCACCGCGGCGGCACGGCAATGTTCCACCTGTGGAACGGGCTGGCCGACTACGTGCTGGCGCGCGGGATCGAAGTGATGTTCGGCGTCGCCTCGTTCCATGGCACCGATGTGGGGGCGCTGGCGATGCCGCTGTCCTGGCTGGGCCACTACCATCTGGCGCCGCCCGACATGCGGGTGCGCGCCCTGCCGCCGCACCGGGCAGAACTGTGCAGCATCCCGGCCGACCGGCTGGACCGCGCCGCCGCGATGGCCGCGATGCCGGGGCTGATCAAGGCCTATCTGCGGCTGGGCGGCTTTGTCGGCGATGGCGCCTGGGTCGACCACGCCTTCAACACCACCGATGTCTGCCTGGTCATGGACACCGGCCGGATGTCGGCCCGGCACCGCGATTTCTACACCCGCAAGAAGGGCGCGGGCTGAGGATGGACTGGCATGACGCCCCTGTGCCCCGGTCGCGGATCGGCCCCATCGGCTGGTTGCGCGGGCTGGCCAGGGGGCTGACGCTGGGGCTGGTGACCTACGCAGGCCTGGCATTGCTGCTGCTGGTCCGGCTGTTCGAGGCGCCGCTTTTCGGCCCCGACCGGCCGCTGACGCCGCATGTCACGCAATTCGTCTGCCGCGCCGCGCTGCGCGTCCTTGGCCTGCGCCTGACCGTCTCCGGCACCCCGATGGCCGAGAGGGGCGCGGTGGTCGCCAATCACTCCTCCTGGCTGGACATCTTCACCCTGAACGCGATCCAGCGGGTCTATTTCGTCGCCAAGTCCGAGGTGTCGGGCTGGCCCGGCATCGGCTGGCTGGCCCGCGCCACCGGCACCGTCTTCATCACCCGCCGCGGGGTGGAGGCAAAGGCGCAGCAAGAGATATTCGAGGCCCGCCTGCGCGCCGGCCACAAGCTCCTGTTCTTCCCCGAGGGCACCAGCACCGACACGATCCGCGTACTGCCGTTCAAGTCTTCGCTGTTCCAGGCCTTCTACACCCATGGGCTGGACCGGCTGATGTTCATCCAGCCGGTGACGGTGATCTACCGCGCCCCCGAAGGCCAGGACCCGCGCTTCTACGGCTGGTGGGGTGACATGGAATTCGCCGGCCACCTATGGATGATGCTGGCCGCCCCGCGGCATGGCCGGGTCGAGGTGATCCTGCATCCGCCAGTGCCGGTGGATGGTTTCGAGGACCGCAAGGCGCTGGCCCAGCATTGCGAGCGGGTGATCCGCACCTCGCATGTGCTGGCGGAAGGCTAGGCCACGACGTCGATCCGCGCGCAATCGATGACATCGCCCGGAGGGCATTCCAGCCGGCAGGAACGGCAAGGGCGCTCCGGTCTTCATCTTGGCAGAAATACTCCCGCCGGAGGCGCAGGCTTCCGCAGGTGCTGCGGCGGAAGGTTCCGTCACCCCAGCGGTGCGAGAAGCGCCTTCAGTGCGGCCACGGGGTCTTCCCTGCGCCAGATCTCCTCGCCGATCCCGAAGAAATCGGTTACCGGGCCGAAACTGGCGACCAGATCGGCGGTCAGCCCGCCTTCGGCGATCACCGGGACTTCGATCATCTCCGACCACCACTGGAACAGCTCGTGCGGGGCCGTGGTGCCGTCGCCCAGGCCCGTGGCGCCGATCGGGCCGAAGGCGGCATAATCCGCGCCGGCTTCGCCCGCGGAAATCCCCTCATGCCGTGTCGCGCCGCAAAAGGCCCCGACGATGGCATCGGCGCCCAGATCCTTGCGCGCCTTGCGGACCGTGCGGGCACCGTCGGTCAGATGCACGCCGTCCAGCCCCAGCCGCTCGACCAGCCCGATGTGGTTCTCGACCACGATCGCCACGTCGCGGGCATGCGCGACCTCGCGGCAGGCATCGGCAGAGCGCGCCACCTGATCGGCGTCCCTGGTTGCCAGCGACAGCCTGAGGCAGGCGATCTCCACCGCGTCCAGCACCCGCGCCAGCCCTTCGGGAAAGGACTCGATATCCAGCGATGCGGGGGTGATCAGGGTGATCTGCGGGCGGTCGTCTGCGGCCATGGCGGGTCTCGGGCTTGGGTGGGGCTTCGATGGACGGCCCGGCTTATCAGCCTTTCCACGGCTTGGCTACCTTGGGCGGCAGCCCCCTGGCCGCGCGCTTTCTTCGCGGCAGGCCCTTCCGCCGGCACGGTCCTGTCGTCTTGTCATGCCCCCTTGCCCGGCGTATCACGCCGCGACCGCGCGGCCAGAGGAATGCCATGATTCAGCCCGTCCTCATCCTTGTCCGGCCCCAGATGGGCGAGAACATCGGCGGTGCCGCGCGGGCGATGCTGAACTTCGGGCTGGACCGGATGCGCATCGTCGAACCGCGCGACGGCTGGCCCAATCCGAAAGCGGTGGCCATGGCCAGTGGCGCCGGGCGGGTGCTGGACCGTGCGGGGCTGTTTGCCGATGTCGCCACTGCCGTGGCCGATTGCGATTTCGTCTTTGCGACCACCGCGCGCGGCCGCGAACTGGTGAAGGAAGTGGTCACGCCGGAACGCGCGATGGCGATGGCGCGGGCCTTTGCGGCCGAGGGAAAGAAGGTAGGCGTGTTGTTCGGCCCCGAGCGCGCCGGCCTGGAGAACGACGACATCGTGCAGGCCAATGCCATCGTCACCGTGCCGGTGAACCCCGAATTCTTCTCGCTGAACCTGGCGCAGGCGGTGCTCTTGCTGGCCTATGAATGGGGTCGGCAAGGCACCGAGCTGCCGGCTTCGGTGCTGGAACTGGCCGGCAAGGACTTGGCCGACCGAGCCGAGGTGCAATCGCTGGGCGATCACTACGAAGAGCGGCTGGAGGCGGCGGGCTTCTTCTTTCCCGCCACCAAGGCGCCCGCGATGAAGACCAACCTGCGCAACATGTGGGGGCGTCTTGGCCTCACGCGTGCCGAGGTGCAGACCTTTCACGGCATGCTTCGCCAGATCGCCTTTGCGCTGAAGCGGCAGGGCGGCGACGGGGCGGGCGACTGACGAAGGCCGCAGCCGTTGCCGCAAGCCCTTGATTTTGCATGGGCGGAAAAGCGGCTCCTGCCCGGACAGTGCCCTTTGCGGGCCTGCCGCGATGGGCTAGTCTGGCGCAAAAGCAGCACAGGCAGGCAGACCCATGATCTCACGTCGCATCTTTACCACCACGGCGCTTGTCGCGCTGGGCGGGGCAATTGCATCTGCCTGCGTGCCTTCGGGCGGCGGCGGACGGGTGCTGGGCCCCTCGGGCGAGGCGCCGCCGCCGCGGCCGGTGCCGGACGCGGGTTGGGATGCCTGGGTTGCCGCCTACAAGGACCGCGCCGCCGGTCGCGGGGTTTCGCGCGCCACCATCGACGCGGCCTTCCGTGGCGCGGGTTTCCTGCCCGAGGTGATCGACAAGGACCGCAACCAGACAGAATTCAAGCGCACCACCGAGGACTATCTGAACATCGCCGCCTCGGATGAGCGAGTCTCGATGGGCCGGTCGAAATACGCGGCCCATGCGGGCGTGCTGAACGCGCTGCAATCGCGCTACGGTGTCGATGCGCAGGTCATAGCGGCGGTCTGGGGGCTGGAGAGCTTTTTCGGCACGCGCAGGGGCAATGTTCCGGTGATCTCGGCGCTGTCGACGCTGGCCTATGAGGGGCGGCGGGGCGAGTTCTTCGAAGGCCAGCTGACCGCCGCCCTGCGTATCCTGCAGCGCGGCGACACCACGGCGGACCGGATGACCGGCAGCTGGGCCGGGGCGATGGGCCATACCCAGTTCATCCCGACCAGCTACCTGGAGTTCGCGGTGGACTACACCGGCGACGGTCGCCGCGACATATGGGGCGAGGATCCGTCCGATGCGCTGGCCTCGACGGCGGCCTACCTGTCGCGCTCGGGCTGGCAGGCGGGGGTGCCCTGGGGGATGGAGGTGATGCTGCCCGCGGGGTTTTCCGGCGGGCTGGTCGGGCGCGGCAAGGGCAAGTCGGCGGCGGAATGGAGCGGGCTTGGCGTCCGTTCGGCCACCGGGCAGGCGCTGGCGGCAGGGTCGATCCTGACACCGGCGGGCCTGGGCGGCCCGGCCTTTCTGGTGACCCGCAACTTCGCGGCAATCCTGCGCTACAACAACGCAGAGAATTATGCGCTGGGCGTGGGCCATCTGAGCGACCGGCTGGCCGGGCGCGGACCACTGAAGGCGGCTTTCGGGCCGGACAAGGCGGGAATGACCAAGGCCGACCGACAGGAGATGCAGCGGCTGCTGACGGCAAATGGCTTTGACACCGGCGGCTCGGACGGGGTGAGCGGGGCCAAGACCAAAGCGGCGATCGGGGCGTTTCAGGCCAGCCGCGGCCTGGCGGCGACAGGCGAGCCCAGCCTCGATCTGCTGGTGCTTTTGCGGCGGTGAAGAAATTGTGCGCTGCGCGCAAGCCTTTTCTTTCGCCCGGGTGACGTGCGACGCCCTGCCGCACCGCTGCGACAGGGGCCGCGGTCGGCTGCCTCCGGCGGGAGTATTTCTGCCAAGATGAATGCGGGGATGTGTTCATCCCGGCAGAAATACTTGGGGGAGCCTGGGGGGATCGGGGGTCTGGCCTCCGATCTGGCCCCTGGCGTCCAAAGCGGGTCTTGAAGGGGACGGTGGCGCGGCCTAGTGTCCGGCGAAACCGATAACCGGGGCAAGGTGATGGCCGCAAAGCACAGCATTTTCGAAGAGGTTGGTACGGCGGGGTCGCCGGACGCAAAGGCGGCGGGCGGGCTGATCGACGCCGGAGCGAAGGGCGCGCGGGGCGCGATCCGGCTCTGGCTGGTCGTGCTCTTCGTCATGGTGGCGGCGATGATCCTGGTCGGCGGGTTGACGCGGCTGACCGACAGCGGGCTGTCGATCACCGAATGGAACCTGGTCACCGGCACCCTGCCGCCACTGGGCGCGGCCGACTGGGGCGCCGAGTTCGCCAAGTATCAGGCCAGCCCCGAGTTCCAGTTGCAGAACGCGCAGATGACGCTGGACGAGTTCAAGACCATCTATTGGTGGGAATGGGGCCACCGGGCACTGGGGCGGCTGATTGGCCTGGTCTGGGCGGTCGGTTTCCTGTGGTTCTGGGCCAGAAAGCAGATCCCGCCGGGTTGGACCGGGCGGCTGCTGGTGGTGGGGGCGCTGGGCGGGCTGCAGGGCGCGATCGGCTGGTGGATGGTGTCCTCGGGGCTGGTCGGCGCGCGGGTCGATGTGGTGTCGTGGAAGCTGGCGACGCATCTGGGGCTGGCCTTCGCCATCCTGGGCGTGCTGGCCTGGTATGCGTTTGCGCTGGCGCGCAGCGAGGCGCAGTTGATGACCGCGCGGCGCGGGCGCGAGGCCAAGCTCTTTTCCATGGCGACCGGGCTGATGCATTTCGCCTTCCTTCAGATCATCCTTGGCGCGCTGGTTGCCGGCATCGACGCCGGCCGTGCCTTTCCGACCTGGCCCGACATGAACGGCCAGTTCTTCCCGGCCGATGCCTTCTATGTGCCCGATGGCGCGGGCGGCAGCCTGCCGGTCTGGATGGCATTCGTCGAGAACGCCGGGCTGGTGCAGTTCATCCACCGGATGGCGGGCTATCTGCTGCTGGCCTTTGGCGTGGTGGTCTGGCTGCGGGGGCGCAAGTCGTCGCATGCCAGCACGCGGTTTGCCGTGCATATGGTGATGCTGATGATGCTGGCGCAGATCGGTCTTGGCATCTTGACCGTGCTGCAGGCGGCAACGCTGCATGTGGCGATCACCCACCAGTTGGGCGCGATCCTGTTGTGGGTGCTGATCCTGCGGGCGCGGCATCTGGCTCAATACCCCGTGGCGGGGTCGATCCGCGAAGGAACGGCATGATGCGCAACGATGCTTTTGCCGAAGTGATGGCGATGGCCCGCCAGACGGCGGCGCTGGAGCAGGTGGCGGGCCGGCTGGGCTGGGACCAGGAAACCACCATGCCGCGCGGGGCGGCCGAGCAGCGCGGCGAGGAGATGGCGGCGATGGAGGGCGTGCTGCATGCGCGGCGCACTGACCCGCGGCTGGCCGATCTGCTGGAAGCGGCCGCGGCGCCGGATGCCGCCGGGGCGAGGCAGTTGCGGCTGGCGCGGGCGCATCGCCGGGCCTGCAAGGTGCCGGCGGCGCTGGCGCAAGAGATCGCGCGGGTGACCAGCCTTGCCCAGGGCATCTGGGCCGAGGCGCGCGCGGCCGAGGATGTGGTGGGCTTCCTGCCGACCCTGGCCGAAGTGATCGCGCTGAAGCGTCAGGAGGGGGCGGTGCTGGCGCAGGGGGGTGACCCCTATGACGCGTTGGTCGATGACTATGAACCCGCGATGACCGGGGCCGAGATCGCCGCGATGTTCGGCGCGATGCGGCCGCGGCTGGTGAGTTTGCGCGAAAGAGTGCTGGGGTCAGACCGCCGCCCTGCCGCCCTTTCTGGCAGCTTCTCCGCCGACAGCCAGCTGCGGCTGGCGCGCGATCTGGCCACTGCCTTCGGCTATGACTGGACGCGCGGGCGGCTGGATATCGCGGTGCATCCGTTCAGCAGCGGCTCGGCCAATGACGTGCGGATCACCACGCGGATCGCCGAGGCGGACCCGTTCAACTGCTTTTACTCGACCATCCACGAGGTCGGCCATGCGGCCTACGAGCAGGGCATCGACCCGGACTATGCGCTGACCCCGATCGGTCAGGGGGTGTCGATGGGGGTGCATGAAAGCCAGAGCCGGATCTATGAGAACCAGCTGGGCCGCAGCCGTGCCTTCACCGGCTGGCTTTTCGGCCAGATGCGCGAGCGATTCGGCGAATTCGGCATCGGCTCGGCGGATGAGTTCTTTGCCACGGTGAACCGGGTGCAGCCCGGCTTCATCCGCACCGAGGCTGACGAGGTGCATTACAACCTGCACATCATGATGCGCTTCGATCTGGAGCGCGCCTTGATGCAGGGATCGCTGGAGGTGGGCGATCTGGAAGCCGCCTGGAACGACCGCTTCAAGGCCGATTTCGGGGTGACGGTGGACCGGCCCAGCAACGGGATTCTGCAGGACGTGCACTGGTCGGTGGGGCTGTTCGGCTATTTCCCGACCTATTCCTTGGGCAATCTCTATGCCGGATGCCTGCACCAGGCGCTGCGGGCGGACCAGCCGGGGCTGGACGATGACCTGGCGCGCGGTGACCTGGCGGCGGCGACCGGCTGGCTGCGCGAAAAGGTGCAGCGCCACGGCGGGCTTTACGCCCCGCGCGAGGTGATTGCGCGCGCCATCGGCGGCGCGCCGGGCGAAGCGCCGCTGCTGGGCTATCTGGAGGCGAAGTTCGCCGAGATCTACGGTTTGTGACGTCCGCCGGCGCCTCGGTGACGGGGGGGCGACGGTCTTTCGGTCTGGCTTCTGGCGCTGGGTCAGACGCTGGTCTATTCCGGCAGCTACTATGTCTTTCCCGAGCTTCTGCCCGATCTTGAAGCCGCGACCGACTGGGGCAAGGCCACGCTTGCGGCGGGGCCGACGCTGGCCTTTCTGATCATGGCGATGCTAACGCCGTTCAGCGGCCGGCTGGTCGACCGGGGCCTCGGCGGCGAGATGCTGATCTGGGGGCCGGTGCTGGCGGCGGCGCGGGTGGCGGGGCTGGGCCTTGCGATCTCGCCTTCCGGCTGGATGGCGGCCTGGGCGCTGATCGGGCTGGCGCAGACGGGTTGTCTTTACGAGACCTGCTTTGCCTTTCTGACCCGCCGTCTGGGAACCGCAGCGCGCGCCGCGATCACGCGGGTGACGCTTGTGGTGGGCTTTGCCGGGACGCTGACCTTTCCGCTTGGGCATGTCCTGGGGGGCGGTTGGGTGGGCAGGGCGCGCTGTTCGTCTTTGCCGCGCTGATCCTTTGCTGCGTGGTGCCTGTGAATGTGCTGGCGGTGCTGCGGCTGCGGCGGCGGGCGCGGGCGGCGGGGCTGGTCAGCCGGCCCGAGGCGCCCGGCGCCCTGCGTGCGGCACTGCGCCGGGCCGAGTTCTGGGCGATCGGTGGCGCGGTCGGGCTGATCTGGTTGAACCACGGCATCCTCCTGACCTATGTGCTGACGCTTCTTGCTGACCGAGGGGCGGCGCCGGCGCTGGCGGCGGCGGCCTGCATCGGCCCCGCACAGGTGACCGGGCGGCTGGCGCTGCTTCTGGCCGGGGCGCGGGTCTCGACCTCCGGGGCCACGCTGGGCGCGCTGGGGTCGGTGGCCGCGGCGGGGCTGGTGCTGTGGGCGGCCGGGGCTGCAACCGGGCTGATCTTCGTCTTTGCCGCGCTGCAGGGGGCGGGGGCGGGTCTGCTGTCGATCCTGCGGCCGGTCCTGGTGGCCGAAGTGCTGGGGCGGCAAGGCTTTGGCGCAGTGTCGGGCGCGGTGGCGGTGCCGGCCATCCTGGCCTCGGCGGCGGCGCCGTCGGTCGGGGCCGCCCTTCTGGGCCTGGGCGGCACTGGGCTGGTCTATGGCACCTGCCTCGGAATGGCCGCCGCAGGCCTTGCGCTGGGCCTGTGGCTGGCGCGGCGCCAGCTCAGTTCCAGTCGGGCTTGCGCTTTTCCAGGAAGGCCTGGATGCCCTCGGCGGTGTCGCGCCAGAGCATGTTTTCCACCATGACCGCGCCGCAGTGGCGGTAGGCGTCGGCCAGCGGCAGGCTGATCTGGTCGTAGAAGGCCGATTTGCCCGCCTTCACCGCCGCCGTCAGCTTGCCTGCCAGCGTGCGCGCCAGCGCCACGGTCACCTCTTCCAGCGCTTCGGGCGGGGCGGTGCGGTTCACCAGACCGACCTCACGCGCACGCGGGGCGGTGATGAAGTCGCCCGTCGTCAGCATCTCGAAGGCCACCGCGGGCGGCACCTTGCGCGACAGCGCCACCATCGGGGTGGAGCAGAACAGCCCGATGTTCACCCCGTTCACGCCGAACCGTGCATCCTCGGCCGCGGTGACCAGATCGCAGGAGGCGGCAAGCTGGCACCCGGCGGCGGCGGCAAGGCCATGGACCTGGGCGATGACGGGCTGGGGCAGGGCGGGGATGCGCTGCATGACACCGGCACATAGCGCGAACAGCGCCTCGAAATGCGCGGCACCGTTGTCTGCACCGTCGCGGGCGGCCTGCATCTCCTTCAGGTCATGCCCGGCGGAAAACACCCGCCCCGCGCCCTTCAGCACCACCACCCGGACGCTGCGGTCTTCGGCCAGGGCAGCGAAGGCGCCGTCCAG
The DNA here is from genome assembly GCA_016704435.1 of Rhodobacter sp. Lineage (GTDB taxonomy): Bacteria > Pseudomonadota > Alphaproteobacteria > Rhodobacterales > Rhodobacteraceae > Pseudogemmobacter. The sequence continues at coordinate 18,136 of JADJAB010000028.1, forward strand.
TGCGCGCAGCATCGGCGTCGACAGCGCGTTCAGGCTGTGGGCTGCGTTCAGCGTCAGGAAGGCGATGCCGTCGCGGTCCTCGCGCAGAACAAGGCCGGCGGCTTTGGTGGTGGAACTGGTGGTGCTGGTCATGGCTGATCTCCCCTCGGCCGGAGCAGGCTATGCCCGATGTGGGCGAAGGGGAAGGCCACTGGGCCCCCGTGGCCTCAGGCCTTGGCGAGCGAGAAGCGGCCCTCGATCTGGGCGCCGCTTTCGATGACGACGGTGGCATAGGTGACATCGGCCGCGACCTGGGCGGTCGCGCGCATCATGAACTCCTCCGAGGTGATCTTGCCGTCGACATGGCCCTTCACCTCGACCGTGCGGCCCTTGACGGCACCCGAGATTCGGCCTTCTTGCCCGACGGTCACGATATCGGCGGCGATGTTGCCGTCGATCTCGCCGTAAACCTCGACCGTGCCGGCCGATGTGATCTCTCCGGTCACCTTGAGATCGTTGCCGAGGATGGATTTGCTGGCATTGCCGGCGCCGGCGGGTCTGGTCGGTCGGGATGAGTCGGTGGGCATGGCGGTGGGGTCGGCGGTCTTCGAGAACATCTGGTCCATCCTGTCTGGCACCCCCTGATAAGGTGCAATCGGCGCCCCCCGGTCAAGGGGCGACTGGTCACCGGCAGCGTCCACAAGCGGAAATCCCGCCGATGTGATGTCGGAATAGGGCCTGACAAGGGGGGCGGTGGAATGCTTGGATGGCAGGCGACTCGGGGAACAGATGTACAGGAGTGCGCGCGATGACCAAGGGCTTCTTCACACCAGTGGCGGGATTCGACCTGCCGCGATTCGCCGGTGTGCCCAGTTTCATGCGGCTGCCGCATGTGCCGTTCGAGCATCCGCGTTTTGGCGAGGTGGAGGTCGGGCTGATCGGCGCGCCCTGGGATGGCGGCACCACCAACCGCCCCGGCGCGCGGCATGGGCCGCGACAGCTGCGCGACCTGTCGACGATGATCCGGGCGATGAACGGCGAGACCTGGGTGGCGCCGTTCGAAATGGTGAATTGCGCCGATCTGGGCGATGTGGCGCCGAACCCCGGCGATCTGATGGAGTCGATGGCGCGGATGGAGGCGTTCTATTCCCGCGTCGTCGCCGCCGGTATCCGGCCGCTGACCGGGGGCGGCGATCACCTGTGCAGCCTGCCGATCCTGCGCGCGGTGGCGAAGGACCGGCCGGTGGGGTTCATCCAGTTCGACAGCCACACCGACCTGAACGACTGCTATTTCGGCACCAGCCGCTACAACCACGGCACCCCGTTCCGCCGCGCGATAGAAGAAGGGCTGATCGACCCCAAACGCTATTGCCTGATCGGCATAAGGGGCACCGCCTATGGCCGCGAGGATTGGGATTTTGCCGACAGTGTCGGCATCCGCATCATTCCGATCGGCGAATATCATGCGCGCGGGGCCGAGGACGTGATGGCCGAGGCGCGCGAGATCGTGGGTGCGGCACCGGTCTACGTCACCTATGACATCGATTTCGTCGACCCGACCTTCGCGCCGGGCACCGGGACGCCCGAAGTGGGCGGGCCGAATTCCTGGGAGGCGCTGCAGGTGGCGCGGGGATTGCGGGGCCTTGATATCGTGGGGGCCGATCTGGTCGAGGTGTCGCCCCCCTTCGACGCCTCGGGCGGGACGGCCTGGCTGGGGATTTCGCTGATGTTCGAGATGCTGTGTTCCATGGCGGAGGCCGTGGCGCGCGGGCGGTGAACGCCGGGGGGCTTCACGCCCCCCGGACCCCCGGTGGAGTATTTGGACCAAGATGAAGGGCAAAGGGCAATGCGGGCCGAGATGATCGTCACCAATGCGAAGGTTCTGA
>JADJAB010000029.1 GCA_016704435.1 Rhodobacter sp.
ATCACGACCTTCCTCAATCGCCTGCTGGCTCTGACGATTACAAATGCAGGGCATTCCTGTTCACCGCTTTCGGGAGGAGCTTCTGGCGCAGCGCATCGAGGGCGCGATCGCCGCCGGGTCTGCCGATGACCTCGGGCTCGAGACGCTGCGCGCCGAGAGCTTCCGCGTCACGGATGCACGGGTGATCTACACCCATCCCGGCCCCGGCGCGGAGACTGACTGCTGAGCCAGCGCAAAAGCAGCGCAACACGCCGCTGTATCACTGGCGGATGCGCTCGACTGGCTCGAACCCAAAAGGCGCGGCTTTTGGTCAACAGCCGCTCCGGTCGCGCTGCAGTGCAGGTGCATGCCACCAGCCTGATGCTGGATGATGGCACCATAGAGCCCCGCTTGCGGGCTGATCCGCCCCACCGAGGCAAGCACCGTCCGCCGGCTGATGAACGACACGCATTGGCTCGAGGTAAGCCGACCGCGGCCTTCGCTGCCTCGTGGACCTCCGGAACTGGCCGAAGTGCCGGGGTTCTCCGGAAGCCACGCTGCACATCGTGGCAGGCCTCGCCGCCGATCTGAAACAACTTCCCAGGACCGAAACCCGCGTCTACCGGCTGCAAACCGATGACGGTCAACGGAACATCGGCCGCCGCGTCTCTCTCCCGCTTGGGTCGCGGCCATCTCGCGGATGACGCGCCGAAGCTCAGTGCAGGCAGGTCCATGCCCCTCGTTCTGGAGGGCAAGACCGTATGCAAATGGCTGAGGATGGAACTCCACCGCTCCCGCGTCATGGGGGGTCAACCGATTGAGCTCTCGGGTTCACGGGAACGCAGAAGGACCGGCTCAAGGCAGATGGCTTCTTCTCAGAGATCATCAGTTGGAAGCTGCGCCTCTTGCTCTCCTGCAGATGCGTCCAGGGACCGGAGCAAGCCAGACCACCTGCTTGCACGCGCTTCCCCATCGAGGGTCACATGCACGCAAAGGTTGGCTTAAAAGTTGGCGTAATATCAGTGAAACAGAAGAGATACGGGGAGACTCTTCCTCGCAAAATGCTGAAAGCGTCTGCCGTCACTATCTTTTGCCGGAGCGGGAAGAAGCTCTTACTGGATGTTGGCGATTTAAGAACAATCCAGGCCGCTCGTTGTTCGTCAGCTTATTGACCCCCACCTGGGGCTTGGAGCCTGGGGCAAATGGACCGATTTAGCCACGTCGGAATTCGGTGATCTCCTTGATATCATTCGCGAACGCACGGGGATCACCCGCTTTCCCGACCTTCTGGCCGAGGCTCGCGCGCGCTTGGCCGTCCCCAGCCGGTTCTCCCGGATGTCTGTGCAAAGGGCGACAATCACCAAGCGGCACGGTAGAGGCGGCATCGCGCTTGTTTGCGGCCTCGCTGCCTTTTGGCGGGTTCTTTGGCCGACGTCTATCTGCGCGCCCGGGGCATTACCCAAACAGTGCCGAGTGCAACCCTGCTTCCACCCGAAGTGCTGGCATCGGGATGAAGGCCGAACCAAGCCTGTTCCCAGACCTGCGACGATCGCCGCGGTCACCGATGGAGCAACCGGGGCCCTGCACGGCGTGCATCTGCACTCGGCTTGCCTAATGGAAAGGACAAGGCGGCTGGGTCGCACCGCGGCGGGCTATGGTCACCCCTCCGGCAATGCCGTCAGATCGCCCTTGCAGATCAAACCCTCGTGCTGGGGAAGGCATCGAGACCACCGCCTTCCGTTCGCGAGGCGGCACCTTCTTTGCCCGGTTCATGGGCGGCGCTCTCGTCGGGTCACCTTGGGAGCCGTCCTGTTGCCTGACGGATTGCAGCACTCTACACCGCTCTCAACCGCGACTTGGCGGGGGCAGCGCGCGGCGGAAAGGTTGACCGCCAGAGCAAACGAGGCCGGGATTGGCGGGCGGTGGCGAGCGCGAAGCTCCCGGAGATTTCAACGACGACCTTCGAGCCCATGGCGCTAAGGCTACGCCAGCATCTGGCGCAGCAGATCGACCTCAAGATCAGCATCGGCTGACGATCCGAGCTCAAAGCCGCAAAGCCAGTCAGGAGCGGGGCAGGGGTCAAGGATCGCCAGAGTAACCGGGTCGCGCCTTTCGCATCCGCTTTCCAAGGAACCCCCCGACACCCGACGTCCCAAGAGATGGGGCAGGCGGCCGTCAAAGGGGCCGCCCCTTTCAAGGACGGAGGGCAACTGATTCCGCCGCGGGGGACTGAGCCCCGCTTTTGCATCGCGAGACAAATCAGCCGCCCACCGTATCCCCCTCCACACGCCTTCCCGGCCCCAAAGAGGGTAAGGGGCGTCCCCAGAGGACAGTTTGGCTGCCCATGAAGGTGCGCGGGATGTCGCGCGGGCCTGAGCAGCCGGAGGCAAAGACCATGACGACCCCAATTCCAGAGCGCCAAGGATTTCGACCGCAGCCCCGCCCCTTTCCCAGACTGCCTTGGCACTTCCAGGGGCTTCAGCTCTACGGCACCCGTAGCTTTCAGGACGAGGTCGATTTGCGCCCGATGCCGGAGCCTGAGCGCCTCATCGACGCGGTCAGCGTTGATGTCTTGATGCCCGCGGTAACACTTGGCGACACCCGCATTGGAACCCGACCTCGAAGAACTGCTCTGGGGCCAGGTCAACCTCTTCCACCGCGCCGAGCCCGCTACCAGAACGCCTGTCGATGACAACGAAGAGGGCGCAGCATCGTCTTCCAGCGAACAGGACGGCTCTGAAGTGAAATCCACCGAACTTGGCGCCTGACGGCCGGAAGGCACCAGCCTTGTCGAACGGCGGCATTGTTCTGGAAGCCTTCCGCGACCGCAGCGCCGAGGCGGTCGAGCTGGCACAGGCTCCACCTGGCGGCCGCGCTTTCTGCAGCGCGATGGTGCAACCACAAGCACCTGACCGCAACTCTCCGATCGACAGCCGCGATTTCCTGGCCGCCAAGCGCCGCTCGAAACCGAAGTGATGCTGCCCCAAGGCACCAAGATTGCCCTCACTGGTGGGACCGACTTCAACGATCATTGCCTGATCTGGGCCAAGCTCGATCAGGTCCAGACCAAATACCCGACATGATCCTTCTCCACGGTGGCAGCCCCAAGGGGGCCGAACCCATCGCCGCAAAGGTTTTGAAGCCCCAAGGTTTGCCAAGTCGCCTTGCCGGACTGGACCAAACACGCCAGGCCGCACCCTTCAAAGCGCAACGATGCGATGGTCGACGTGCTGCCTGTGGGCGTCCTCGTCTTCCCGGGCAATGGCATCCAGGAGAACCTCGCAGACAAAGCCAAGAAGCTCGGCATCCAGGTCATGAAGTTCGAGAAGGGCGTAAGCCTCCTCAGACTTCGCTTTCGGCCCAAAGCGGACGTTCGGGGCTTTTGCTCGTGCGGCACCTTTTCGTGCCCAGTCCGACCTAAGCGTTGCCCCGGTTAATAGAATATTTTCACAGGGAGTTCGGCAGAGGTTGGCGACGATTTATGGCGCAACTACACGCCCAAGCATTGTTTCAAGCGAGTGCCCGGAGCCCGGGAATGGCCGCGGCGGAAACAACTATTCGCGCACTATGGTAACCTTGGTTCCCCAGTCGGCGCATCTGCGGGCGAGATCCGGTGGAAGGGCTCGATCGGTAAACAGAGTATCAATTTCTGCCAGAGAGGCCAGTCGGGCTGGTGCCGATCGGTCGAGTTTGGAGGCATCGCAAACCAAGAACACCTTGCGCGATTGCCGAATGATAGTCTTTGAGACCCGGACTTCTGCCAGATCAAAGTCAAGAATGTCGCCGTCGTGATCCAGCGCCGAAGCGCCGATCACCGCATAATCAACCTTGAACTGCTCGAAGAACTGGGTCGTCAGTTCTCCGACCAAACCACCGTCGGAACGGCGCAAAGCGCCACCTGCGACCATGATCTCGCAGCCCGGATTGGCGGCCAGCGTATTGGCGACATTCATGTTGTTGGTCACGACGGTGATATTGCTGTGGTTCAGTAATTCCTGCGCAACAGCCTCGGTGGTCGTACCAAGGTTCATGATAAGCGAGCAGTTCTCGGGGATCGCTGCCGCGCAGGCCCGCGCGATGGCTACCTTGCCATCCTGATTTGCATTCGTCGCCGCTGTTCATACCCAAGGTTGGCGGCCCCGGTCCGTGGCACAGGCTCCGCCATGCACCCGGTCCAGATGCCCCATGTCAGCAAGCTCCGACAGGTCGCGGCGAATGGTTTGCAGCGTGACGTCAAACTTTTGCGCCAGATCGTCGACCATCACCCGGCCTTCAAGGCGGGCTATGTCGAGGATCTCGCTTTGACGAAAGCTGAGCGCCACGTCTTATTCCTTGGTTTGCGAAAGATATCGTTGATTTTCGTTCAAGTTCCTTTGCTGCACAAGAGGGAAAAACCGGCGGCGCAATCGCCTCCAGCCGATGCCGCGACGCAGCGCGAAATTGTGCGATTGCAGAAAAATATCGGGACTTAGGGCACGGACAAGATGGAAATATCCGCATATATGCCCGCTTGATGTTCGCGTTTGGAGGTATCGCGCAAAAGCGAAAATAACTGATTGACTCAAGACGTTCTTTAGGCTTGTATCTCGGCATTTGGGGGAGATTGGCGTGCCATTGACAAGCGGGACCAACCCGACCGACCTGTTCATAATCGGCGGCGGCATCAATGGATGTGGCGTCGCGCGAGATGCGGTGGGTCGTGGTCTTTCTGTTGTTCTGGCAGAGCAAGGCGATCTGGCCCAAGCCACATCCTCGGCATCGACCAAGCTGTTTCATGGCGGGCTGCGCTATCTTGAATATTTCGAGTTCCGGCTAGTCCGCGAAGCGCTGGAAGAGCGTGAGACGCTGCTGGTCGCCATGCCGCATATTTCTTGGCCCATGCGGTTTGTCTTGCCTATTCCCCCCGACATGCGGTTTGAAGGCGATACGCCGACAGGGGCGGCTTTTGTCGCGAGTGATGCCTTGGATGAAGGGCGGCGACCGGCTTGGCTGATCCGGCTTGGCTTGTTTCTTTATGACACGCTGGGGGGCGCGGGATCCTGCCCGGCGCGCGCACGCTGGATCTAAGCGCGATCCTGCGGGTGCAGCCCTGCAGCCGAAATTCCGCCATGCCTATGAATACACTCGGACTGTTGGGCAGAAGATTCGCGGCTAGTGTCGCTGAACGCTCGCGATGCCGTGCAACGTGGAGCGGTGGTTTTGACACGGACCCGCGTCACCTCTGCCACCCGAATGGGGGATCTGTGGGAAGTTGTGACTGAAGGGCCTGACGGCACGCACACCCACCTGACGGCGCGCGTTGGTCAATGCGGGCGGGCCTTGGTCGAAGATGTGATCCGCAACGTCGTTCGGATCAATACAGCCGAAGGCGTGCGGCTGGTGCGCGGCTCGCACATCGTCACCCGCAAGCTTTACGACCACGACCGCTGCTATTTTTTTCAGGGCACCGACGGCCGCATCATCTTTGCCATTCCTTATGAGCAAGACTTCACCTTGATCGGCACCACCGACCAAGACCATCAGGGCGCGCCCGGCGAGGTGGCCTGCACCGATGGCGAGCGTGACTATCTCTTGGATTTTGCCAGCCGCTATTTTGCCAAGTCGGTCACTGCCGAAGATGTGGTCTGGACCTATTCCGGCGTTAGGCCGCTGTATAACGATGGGGCCAAGTCGGCCACGGCGGCGACGCGGGACTATGTGCTGTCGCTGGACACCAACGGCGCGCCTTTGTTGAACGTCTTTGGCGGCAAGATCACCACCTATCGGCGTTTGGCCGAAAGCGCGCTTGCAAAGCTGGCGCCGTTCTTTCCGCAAGCCTCGGGTCGCTGGACAGCGCGTGTGCCCTTGCCTGGCGGGGATTTTCCGCATGATGGCGTGGCCAGATTGACCGATGATCTGAAGGCGCGGTTCCCGTTCCTGTCGGATTACTGGGCCGGGCGTCTGGTGCGCGCCTATGGATCAGAGGCGGCAACCCTGCTGGGCGATGCGCAGGCTGCAGCCGATTTGGGCCGCGACTTTGGCGCGACCATGACCGAGACCGAAGTGCGTTGGCTGATGAGGCGCGAGTTTGCCGCCGCGCGGCAGATGTGGTCTGGCGGCGCACCAAGCTTGGGCTGCGGTTAACGGCGGACCAGATCGCCGCGCTGGACGTACATGATCGCAGCCGCACAAGACGGGGCGCTTAGCCCCACTGCCGAATAGGCGAACCGGATGGCGCTTGAACTGAAATCAGTCTCACGGTCAGTTCAGGGGCGCGCGCATATTCGCCCGACCGACCTGATGCTGGAGCGCGGCACGATGAACGTGCTGTTGGGGCCAACACTGTCTGGCAAGACCTCGCTGATGCGCCTGATGGCCGGGCTGGACGTTCCCACCACAGGCCAGATTCTTTGGAACGGCACGGATGTGACCGGTCAACGCGTGCAGGACCGCAAGGTCGCCATGGTCTATCAGCAGTTCATCAACTACCCGTCGCTTCGGGTCGCCGACAACATCGCCTCGCCCTTGCGTCTAATGGGCAAGTCCAAGGCCGAGATTGACCGCGCGGTGCGCGAAACCGCTGAGCTGCTGAAACTGACGCCGATGCTGACCCGCAAACCGCTGGAGCTGTCGGGCGGCCAGCAGCAGCGCTGTGCGCTTGCACGGGCTTTGGTCAAGGGCGCGGGGCTGGTTTTGCTCGACGAACCTTTGGCCAACCTTGACTACAAGCTGCGCGAGGAATTGCGCGTCGAAATCCCCCGGATTTTTGAGGCTTCGGGGGCGATTTTTGTCTATGCCACCACCGAACCCGAAGAGGCCCTGCTTCTGGGCGGCAACACCGCCACCCTGTGGGAAGGCCGCGTCACCCAGTTTGGCCCGACGCCAAAGGTTTACCGCCTGCCCACTGATGCCACCACGGCGCGGGTGTTTTCGGATCCGCCGATGAATTTTGTCCCGGTCGTCAAGACCGGTCCTCGGCTGGATTTTGGCGGGTTGGCCAAGGCCCCCGCAGAAGGGGCCCATGCTGCCTTGCCAGATGGCCGCTATCTAGCAGGCTTCCGCGCCAATCATGTGACGCTTGACAAGCATTCGGGCGATGCCGTCGAACTGCCCTGCACTGTGGCCGTGACCGAAATCACCGGGTCAGAGTCTTTCCTGCATCTGCGGCACGGGGCCGAGAAATGGGTGGGCCTTGTGCATGGGGTGCAGGATCTCGCCCCCGGCACGGCGGTCAATGTCTATCTGAACCCGACCCGTATCTATCTTTTCGACGCTGATGGCGCGCTTGTCGCACCTGCGTCCTATGCATTGGCGGCCTGACCCATGGCACAGATCACGCTTTCAAAACTCGCCCATTCCTACGCCGCCAACCCGAATGCCGAGTCGGATTATGCGCTGAAGGAAATGGATCACGTCTGGCAAGACGGTGGGGCCTATGCTCTGCTGGGGTCGTCGGGCTGTGGCAAGACCACGCTTTTGAACATCATCTCTGGCCTTGTGCGGCCAAGCCATGGGCGGGTGCTGTTTGGCGATCTGGACGTGACCGATCAGGAAACCGCAGCGCGCAACATCGCGCAGGTGTTTCAGTTTCCGGTGGTCTATGACACGATGACGGTGCGCGAAAACCTGTCCTTCCCGTTGCGGAACCGCGGCATGGATGCGGCCTATATCGCGGGGCGGGTCAACCAGATCGCCCAGATGATCGGGATGGAAGACATTCTGAACCGCAAAGCGCGCGGGTTGACCGCCGACGCCAAGCAAAAGATCAGCCTTGGCCGCGGCATGGTGCGCGAGGATGTCAACGCGATCCTGTTTGACGAACCCCTGACCGTGATCGACCCCCATATGAAATGGGAATTGCGCACCCAGTTGAAACAACTGCACCGCCAGTTCGGCCACACCATGATCTATGTCACCCATGACCAGACCGAGGCTCTGACTTTTGCCGACAAGGTGGTGGTCATGTATGACGGCCGTGTGGTGCAGATTGGCACGCCAGAGGAATTGTTCGAAACCCCGGCCCATACCTTTGTGGGCTATTTTATCGGCTCGCCGGGGATGAACCTGCTGGACGCGACCGTTTCGGGAACCATCGCGCATCTGCAAGGGGCCGAGATTTCCTTGGGCGCGGGTTATGGCCCGCTAAAGGGCCGCACTCAGATCGGCATCCGACCCGAATACTGCAGCCTGACCGATGGGGCTGGCCTGCCCATCACCATCCGGCGGGTCGAAGATTGGGCCGTCACCGTATCGTCCGTGCCGATCTGTTCGGCCAACCCTTCAACATCATCGCCGCCGAAGGCGCGGGTATAAGCCCCGAAATGACCCGTGTTGCCTTTGCGCCGGGCAAGATCAGTGTCTACGCCGATGACTGGCGCGTTGCAGGAGGGGCCGTCTGGATGGAAAAGACCCAGAACAACAAGGCATGGTTTCTTGTACCGCCGGTCCTCGTGATCGTGGCCTTTTCCGCTGTGATCCCGCTGATGACCGTCGTGAACTATTCGGTAAACGACACCTTCGGCGAGAATGAATTCTTCTGGAACGGCCTTGGCTGGTTTGAAGAAATGATCACCTCGGACCGCATGCATGACGCGCTTGGCCGTCAGGTGCTGTTTTCCGCCATCATTCTGGCGATCGAGGTACCCTTGGGTATCTTCATTGCGCTCAACATGCCGAAAAAAGGCTTCTGGGCCAGCTTTGGTCTTGTGCTGATGGCGCTGCCATTGCTGATCCCGTTCAATGTGGTCGGCACGATCTGGCAGATCTTTGGCCGGGTGGACATTGGTCTTTTAGGCCACGCTTTGGCGGCCATCGGGCATTGATTACAACTATACCAACGATCCGCTGGACGCATGGATCACCATCATCGTGATGGATGTCTGGCACTGGACCTCGCTGGTCGCATTGCTGTGCTATGCAGGTCTGCAATCCATCCCGCAGGCCTATTACCAAGCCGCCCGGATTGATCAAGCCAGCCGGTGGAGCGTGTTCCGCTTTATCGAACTTCCAAAGATGGCGGGCGTGCTGCTGATTGCCGTTCTGCTGCGCTTCATGGACAGTTTCATGATCTACACCGAACCTTTCGTTGTCACCGGCGGCGGCCCCGGCAATTCCACCACTTTCCTCTCCATCGACCTTGTGAAAATGGCCGTCGGCCAGTTCGACCTTGGCCCCGCCGCCGCGTTTTCGATCATGTACTTCCTAGTGATCCTGCTGGTGTCATGGGCCTTTTACACCGTCATGACCGCCCTTGAAAAAGTGGAGACGAAATGATGCGTATCCGGTCCTCTGCCATCGTCATGACGCTGTACCTCTTGTTCCTGATGATCCTGATCTATTGGCTGGTCAACATGAGCCTGAAGACCAACTCAGAAATCACCTCGACCTTTACCCTGTTTCCCGACAACCTGACCTTTGCCAACTATGTCACCATCCTGACTGACCCGTCATGGTATATGGGCTATGTCAATTCTCTGATCTATGTGGTGATGAATACGGTGATTTCGATCACCGTTGCATTGCCTGCCGCCTATGCCTTTTCCCGCTACAGCTTCATGGGCGACAAGCATCTTTTCTTCTGGCTTGACCAACCGGATGGCCCCACCCGCCGTCTTCGCGCTGCCCTTCTTTCAGCTTTATTCCTCGGTCGGGCTGTTTGACACGCATATCGCCGTGGCACTTGCGCATTGCCTGTTCAACGTGCCGCTGGCGGTCTGGATCTTGGAGGGCTTCATGCGCGGCGTGCCCGGGCGAAATTGACGAGACCGCCTATATCGACGGCTATTCCTTTGGCCGCTTCTTCACCCGCATCTTCATGCCGCTGATCGCATCGGGCATCGGTGTGGTTGCGTTTTTCTGCTTCATGTTCTCATGGGTGGAACTGCTGCTGTCGCGCACGCTGACAAGCGTCTACGCGAAATCCATCGCCTCGACCATGACCCGCACGGTGTCTGCCAGCGGGATGGACTGGGGGTTCTGGCCGCCGCAGGTGTCCTGACCATCATCCCTGGCGCCTTGGTAATCTACTTTGTCCGCAACTACATAGCCAAGGGCTTTGCCCTAGGGAGGGTGTGATGACTACATCGCGCTGGAACGGCATTTACGTGGGCACCCTTGCCCTGATGGCCACCATCCTTGGTTTTCTAGTCTGGTCAGTGCCGCGTAACGAAGAGGGGATGGCGTGGTTTGACCCGATGATCCCCGGGGGCTGGATGGCGTGGACCTTTCCTGTCGCGCTGTTCTTCTTCATCATCGCCTGCCTGCTGATCCTCTTCACCCTGCTGGCGATCCGCTTTCCCGAAACACCCCGTCGTGGCGTGCTGCGCATTGAAACCACGCGCGGCGACCGGTTGTTCATCACACTCTTGGGCTCGGCCTTCATCAATCTGGCTTGGCTCTTTTTCTTCGGTGCGCCGCTGACGTGGCCACTGATCCTATGCCTGCTTTACGCGGCAGCGGTGTTTCGCTGGGTGTAAGTGGGGAAAAGGCGCCGAAGGGCTGGGATCGCACCCCTGCCCCCCGGCCGGACTGCAAAGAACGGACGTCTCACAATCTGGGAGGATACATAATGAGACTAAGGAAAACTGCAACCGCCATGGCGCTTGTGCTGATGGCCAGCGGTCTGCCCGCCTGGGCAGATATCGAGGCGGCGAAAGCCTTCCTTGATGCGGAAATCGGTGATTTGTCCACGCTAGATCGCGCAGGCCAAGAAGCCGAACTGCAATGGTTCATCGATGCCGCCAAACCCTATGCCGGCATGGAAATCAAAGTGGTGTCGGAAACCATCGGCACCCATGAATACGAATCCAAGGTCCTCGCTCCGGCCTTCGAGGCAATCACTGGCATCAAGGTCACCCATGACCTGATCGGCGAAGGCGACGTGGTGGAAAAGCTGCAGACGCAGATGCAGTCGGGCGAAAACATCTATGACGCCTACATCAACGACAGCGACCTGATCGGCACCCACTGGCGCTATCAACTGGCCCGCAACCTGACCGACTGGATGGCTGGCGAAGGTGCTGCGGTGACGAACCCAGGCTTGGACATTGCCGACTTCATCGGCACGTCCTTCACGACCGGTCCGGATGGCAAGCTCTATCAGCTGCCCGACCAGCAGTTCGCCAACCTTTACTGGTTCCGCTACGACTGGTTCAACGATCCGAAAACCAAGGACGACTTCAAGGCCAAGTATGGCTATGACCTTGGCGTTCCGGTCAACTGGTCGGCTTACGAAGACATCGCCGAATTCTTCACCGGTCGCGACATGTCCTATGCGGGCGGCCCGGCGACCGGCGTCTATGGCAACATGGACTACGGCAAGAAGGACCCCTCGCTTGGCTGGCGCTACACCGACGCGTGGATGTCGATGGCCGGCATGGGCGACGTGGGCGAACCGAACGGGTTGCCGGTCGACGAATGGGGTATCCGCGTCAACGAAAAGTCGCAGCCTGTGGGTTCGTGCGTGGCGCGTGGTGGGTCCACGAACGACGCAGCCGCCGTTTACGCTGTGACGAAGGCGATCGAATGGCTGCAAAAGTACTCGCCGCCGGAAGCCGCTGGCATGACCTTCGGCGAGGCTGGCCCGGTTCCTGCACAGGGCGCGATTGCCCAGCAGATGTTCTGGTACACCGCCTTCACCGCAGCCTCGGTTGAGCCGGGCACCCCCGTGATGAACGAGGACGGCACGCCCAAGTGGCGCATGGCCCCCTCGCCGCACGGCGCTTACTGGCAGAACGGCCAGAAGATCGGCTACCAAGACGCCGGTTCCTGGACCCTGATGAAGTCGACCCCGGTCGATCGCGCTCAGGCGGCTTGGCTTTATGCCCAGTTCGTCACCTCCAAGACCGTGGATGTGAAAAAAGCCCATGTCGGCCTGACCTTCATCCGCGAAAGCACGATCCAGCACGAATCGTTCACCGAACGCGCACCAAAGCTTGGCGGCCTGATCGAATTCTATCGCTCGCCCGCCCGCGTTCAGTGGTCGCCTACCGGCACCAACGTTCCTGACTACCCCAAGCTGGCACAGCTGTGGTGGCAGAACATTGGCGACGCCATGTCGGGCGCCAAGACCCCGCAAGAGGCGCTGGATGCGCTTTGCGCGGAGCAGGAAAAGGTCCTGATCCGTCTGGAGAAATCCGGCGCACAGGGCGAACTTGGCCCGGTCATGAACGAAGAGCAGGACGCGCAGGTCTGGCTTGATGCCCCCGGCGCACCGGTGGCGAAGCTGGAAAACGAAAAGCGAATGGGCCAAGACCATCGCTTATGACGAGCTGATCAAGTCCTGGCAGAACTAAGCAACAATGGGGGCGGCATCCAATGGGTGCCGCCCTTTTCCTTGCCCCTTCCGTGGCGCGCCTTGCGTGCCAGAAGGGTAGGGAACGTGGCGTGTTCACGGCGCGAAGTGTAAACAAGTGGTTAAAATGGAAACATTAAGCCATTGAAAACAACAACTCTAAAAATGTCCCAACGTGGGACATCGCAAAGACGGACCAACGCTTCCATGACCCATATTCTGGCCATTGATCAGGGCACCACCTCATCCCGCTCCATTCTGTTTGATGGCAACCTGCGGGTCGTGGCCACGGCGCAAGAGGAATTTCCCCAGCACTACCCCGCCTCGGGCTGGGTTGAACATGACCCGTCTGACCTGTGGTCCACCGTCGCCGGAACCGCCCGCGCTGTGATCGAAAAAGCCGGGATCAACGCCACCAATATCACCGCCATCGGCATTACCAACCAGCGCGAAACCACGCTGATCTGGGACCGCAAAACGGGCGAGCCAATTCACAACGCCATCGTCTGGCAAGACCGCCGCACCGCCGACACCTGCGCCGCCTTGAAGGCTGCCGGGCACGAGCCGATGATCATCGCCCGCACCGGGCTGCTGCTGGACCCCTATTTCTCGGGCACCAAGATCAAATGGCTGCTCGACCATGTCCCCGGCGCAAGGCAGCGGGCCGAGGCCGGCGAACTGGCTTTCGGAACGGTTGACACCTTCCTGATCTGGAAGCTGACCGGCGGGCGTGTTCACGCGACCGACGCCACCAACGCCGCCCGCACCCTGATTTACAACATTGCCAAAGGCGAATGGGACGCCGAGATTTGCGGCCTTCTGGACATCCCGATGTCCATGCTGCCCGAGGTCAAGGACTGCGCCGCCGATTTTGGCACCACCCGCGCCGACCTTTTCGGTCGCGAAATCCCGATCCTTGGCGCCGCCGGTGACCAGCAGGCGGCGACCATAGGTCAGGCCTGTTTTCAGCCCGGCATGATAAAATCGACCTACGGCACTGGCTGCTTTGCGCTGTTGAACACCGGGGCCGACATGGTGCCCTCGACCAACCGTCTGCTGACCACCATCGCCTACCGTTTGAACGGCCAAACCACCTATGCGCTGGAAGGGTCGATCTTTATCGCCGGGGCCGTGGTGCAATGGTTACGCGACGGGCTGAAGATCATCCGTGAGGCGCGCGAAACCCAACCGCTTGCCGATGCCGCCGACCCCACGCAGGATGTCGTGCTGGTTCCGGCCTTCACTGGTCTTGGTGCGCCCTATTGGCGGCCCGATTGCCGCGGCGCGGTCTATGGGCTGACCCGCAATTCCGGCCCGGCTGAACTGGCCCGCGCCGCACTGGAAAGCGTGGGCTACCAGACCCGCGACCTGCTAGAGGCGATGCGGTCAGATTGGGGGGCCGCCGCCGATGGCATCCTGCGCGTCGATGGCGGGATGACGGCGTCGGATTGGGCGATGCAGTTTCTGTCCGATATCTTGGGCGCGCCCGTGGACCGGCCCGTCGTGACCGAAACCACCGCCCTAGGCGCGGCCTATCTTGCGGGGCTGCAAGCGGGCATCTACCCGCAGCCTGACGAGTTTCAGAAAAGCTGGGCGCTGGAGCGGCGTTTTACGCCCGCAATGGACCCCGCCACACGCGATGCAAAATACGCCCGCTGGGGCCGCGCCGTTGCCGCAACCATGGCCGTGTGATGGGATTTTCCATTCAGACGCCAACGCAGATCCTGTTCGGCCGGGGCATGAAGGACCGGGCGGCGGAGGCCATTGCCGCATTTGGCCCGCGCGGGGTGTTGGTGCACGGCGCAAATCCCGCCCGCGCCGAATGGCTGTTGCAGGCTTTGCGCGCCAAGGGCTGCACTTTGATGACCCTGCCTTGCGCCGAGGAACCCACCCTGTCGATGCTGGAAGCGGCGCTGGCGACCGCCCGCCCGTTTGCCCCGGATTGGGTTGTGGCCTTGGGCGGCGGCGCGGTGCTGGACATGGGCAAGGCGCTGGCGGCGCTGATCCCGTCGGCCACGCCCCTAATGGACCATCTGGAGGTCGTCGGGCGCGGCTTGCCGCTGTCCACCGCACCCCTGCCGCTCATCGCCTTGCCCACCACCGCCGGAACCGGGGCCGAGGTGACCAAGAACGCCGTGATCGGCCTGCCCGACCATCGCCGCAAGGTCAGCCTGCGCGATGACCGTATGCTGGCACGGCTGGCCATCGTCGACCCGGCTTTGACCGATCACTGCCCGTGGAAGGTCACGCTTGCCTCGGGGCTGGATGCCGTGGTGCAGGTGATCGAGCCTTACCTGTCCGCCCGCGCCAATGACTTTACCGACGCGCTTGCCCGCCCCGCCATCGCGCGCGGCCTGACCGCCTTGCACCGCCTGTCGCAGGGCGAAGACGCCACCGCCCGCGATGAACTAGCATGGGTCAGCCTGTGCGGCGGCCTTGCGCTGGCCAATGCCGGGCTGGGGCGGTGCATGGGTTGGCCGGACCGATTGGCGGCATGTGTCCCGCGCCGCATGGTGCCGTCTGCGCCGTGCTGCTCGGGCCGGTTCTGCAGATGAACCGCAACCGTGCGGATCAAAACGCCCAGGCCGCCCAACGCTTGGCCGAGGTTTGTACCCTGATTGCACAGGTGCTTGGCGGCATCGCTGAAACTGCGCCCCAGACCACCGCAGATTGGGTCCGCCGCGCCGGGCTTGAGGGTCTGAGCGTGCAAGGGCTTGCGCCTTCCGATCATGCGGACGTGGCCGAAGCAGCGCTGCAATCTTCATCGATGAAATCAAATCCGGTGCCTTTGACACATGCAGACCTGATGTGGATCCTGTCGCAGGCCGCCCCATGACCAAACGGGGGGACGATGGATCGTTGGCCCGATAACCGCGCGTGGTTCCTGCTGTTGCCCGCCCTTTGCCTGCTTGCGCTGGTCGGGGGATTGCCGTTGCTGGCGGTCGTCAACTATGGGCTGCACGACATTTTTACGCTGGACCAACTGCATTGGGTCGGCTTGCAATGGTTTGAGGATATCCTGCACAGTGACCGCTTCTGGGCCTCGCTTGGGCGCAGCCTGTTGTTTTCGGCGCTGGCCTTGGGCGTGCAGATCCCTTTGGGCATTCTGGTAGCCAAACTCCTGTTGTCACTTGGCCGCCGCGCGGTTTGGGGGCTGGTGCTCTGCGCGCTGCCGCTGGTGGTGCCGTGGAACATGATCCCGATGCTGTGGCTGGGCATGATCCAGCCGCAGACCGGGCTGTTCGGCTTTGTCGCGGCTTGGGGGTTTGACTACAAATTCAACCCGGTGCACACATGGATACTCATCCTGATGGTGGATACATGGCACTGGCTGGGGCTGGTTGCGATCCTTGCCTATGCTGGCTTTGCGTCGGTTCCCCAAGCCTACCGGCAAGCCGCGTCCATTGATGGGGCCACGGGTTGGGCGGTGTTCCGTCATATCGAACTGCCCCGCATCACCGGCGCTTTGGCGATCGTGCTGTTACTGCGCTGTGTTGACAGCCTGATGATCTATACCGAGGCGTTCACGATCAACGCAGGCGGCCCGAATGATGCCACCCGGTTTCTCACGCTGGAGCTTGGCGAAGAGATCAAGGGCTTTTCCTATGGGCAGGCCGCCGCGCGGGCCAGCCTGTATTTCCTGATCGTGCTGACCATCGTCTGGGCCTTTGTCATCGCTACCCGCCGCGAGGAACCGACAGCATGAGACGCGGTTTCGCCATTCTGGCTCTTGCCGCCTTTATCCTGCTGCCGCTGACGCAGGCTGTCATCCCTTAGCTTCACGGTGACGCTTCCGGTCGAGGGCCGCGCCGTGGGAAGCTTTAGTCTGATGAACTACACCCATGTGCTGACAACGCCCGAATTGCAGTCGGCCATCCTGAACTCGCTTGCTTATGTGACGATGAACGTCGCGCTGTGCCTGATCTGCGGGTTGCCTGCGGCCTATGCGCTGGCGCGATTTCGCTTTGTAGGCGACCGCCACTTTCTGCTGTTGATCCTTGTGTTTCGCGTCACGCCGCCGGTGGTGCTGTCCTTGCCGATCTTCATCATCTTTGCCCGTCTTGGGCTGGTGAATTCCCCGGTCGGGATTGCCCTTGTGCATGCGCTGTTCAACCTGCCCGTAGCGATCTGGATTCTGGAAAGCTTCATCCGCGCCGTGCCGCGCGAATTGGACGAAACCGCTTTTCTTGATGGCCATTCCGGCACGGGGTTCTTCTTTCGCCACCTGATCCCAGCCCTTGCACCCGGCATCGCCGTTGCTGCCTTTTTCTGCTTTGTCTTTTCCTGGATCGAGGTCGTCTTTGCCCGCATCTTGACCGTGACCTCTGGTAAGCCGATCACCGTGGCCATTTCGGCGATGTTCAGCTTTCAGACC
>JADJAB010000030.1 GCA_016704435.1 Rhodobacter sp.
CGATCTCGATGCTGCAATACGGACCGAAAGTGGCGATCCCGCGCATCCTCGACAGCTATGCCGCTTTGGGCATCAGGCAGACCTTCTTCATCCCCGCCTGGTGCATTGAAACCTATCCCGCAGCGGTCGAGGCGATCTTGAAAGGCGGGCATGAGATTGCCCACCACGGCTTTCTGCACGAGCACCCGCGCGAGTTGAGCGACGCGGATGAGGCACATTGGCTGGACCGCGGCATCAGGGTGATCGTCAAGGCGACCGGTCAGCGCCCGCGCGGCTGGCGCGCGCCGCTTTACAACTTCTCGCATCGCTCGGCGGATCTGTTGGCCGCGCGCGGCTTTGTCTATGACGCCTCGCTGATGGGCGACGACCAACCCTACCTTCTGGACTGCGCCGCCGGGCGGCTGGTTGAGTTGCCGTCGCATTGGGGGCTGGATGACTGGCCGCAATATGTGCAGTCGATGGACCTTGACTACATGATGCCGATCCGCGCGCCCGAACAGGGGCTGGCGGCATTTGCTCAGGAATTCGCGGCGACCTATGCCCATGGCGGTCTGTGGGTGCCGGTCGTGCATCCCTTCGCCACCGGGCGGCTTTCGCGTTGGCATGTCTGGCATCGGTTTCTGGAAGGGCTTCGGCGCGCGGCGATGTCTGGTTCGCGCCGATGGAAGAGATCGCCGCGCATGTGCAGACCATGGTGAAGAACGGCCAATGGCAGCCGCGCATCGACCGGCTGCCCTACTACAGCGAACCGGTACGGGTGACGTGAAGACGGCCCGGATCAAACGGGCGGCATAAGGGGAGGAAGGACATGAACGACACGGAAAAAGCCTGGCAAGTCGAGATCGACCGACGCGCGCGGGTCTACGATGACATCGAGGCGAAAGGCGCCTGGCAGGGCCGGATGACGGCAGCTGACTACCTGGGGCTTCTGGTCCTGGTGGTCGGTCTGGTCGTGGGCTTCTGGGTTTGGGGGGCGTCATGAGCAGCAAGGAAAACGACTTCCGGGCCGCCGCCGAACGAGGCGATGCCCCGCTGTTGCCGACCGAACGCCTCTGGGGTTCTGGGAATTCACTTATGCAAACTCGGCGCTGGCGATTGCCACCTGGGCGTTTCTGATCGGCGGGGCCGTCGGGCTGTTCGTCGGCCCCAAGGAGGGTATTGCCGCCATCATCATCGGCAACATCATCGGCGTCGTGCTGACCTCACTGGCGATCTGCGTTCCGGCCGGCAAATACGGGGCTGAACAGTTCGTCATCCTGCGCAGCCAGTTTGGCACCAACGGCAGCCGTCTGGTCTATTTCCTGGCCGTGATCTTCCTGACCATGGGCTGGCTGGCGGTGCTGGCGATGATGTTCGGCCGCTCGATCGACGGCATGACCGCGTTGGTCAGCGGCACAGAGGCATCTCCCACCGGCATCAAGATGGTGATCGCGGCTCTGGGGCGATTCTCCTGACCTGGTTCATCGTCGCCAAGGGGCCGACCTCGATCAAGTTCTTCAACATGGTCGTCTCGCCCGGCGCTGGTGCTGTTGATGGGCTGGATGCTGTATCTGATCCTCAGCCAGCACTCGCTTGGCGATCTGCTGGCGATGGCGGCGATCGATCCGCCGTTCGAGGACAAGCACCTGAACTTCATCATCGCGATCGAGGTCAACCTGGCCGCCGGGTTCTCCTGGTGGCCCTATATCGGCAACCTCGGCCGGCTGACCCGGAACGAACGCACCGCCTTCTGGCCCAACATCGTCGGCATCTTCGGCGCCGCGGCTCTGGGCGAGATCGTCGGGCTGTTGGGCGCGGCCGCGCTGGCCAACAGCGATCCGACGATCTGGATGACCCAGGTCGGCGGTGTCGCGGTCGGCGTGATCGCGCTTGGCTTCGTGGCCTTCGCCAACATCACCTCGATGGCGAACATCCTCTACACCTCGATCGTCGGGCTGCGGCAGGTCGGCACCGACGGTATCCGCCAGATCAGCTGGGAAGTCCTGCTGTTCCTGTTCTGCGTGCCGCTCGGTGCTCTTGGTGCTGTTCTACCCCGGCATGTATGATGGCTTTTCATCTTCCTGGTCTGGACCTCGGCGCTGAACTCAGCGCCCCGGCCGGGATCGGATCGCCGATTACTTCTTCCTGCGCCGCCAAAGGCTTGACCTGGCAGCACTACATGGCCCGGTTGCAAAAGCCCCTACCGCTTTATCGGCGGGTTCAACCCGATCGGCCTGTTCGCGCTGGCGGTCGGGTTCGTCGTCTACATCGCGGTGTTCAACCCCAGACGCTGGCCAACGCGGCGGCGTTCAAATACCTGACCGCGTCGATCCCGTCCTGCCTGGCGGCAGGGCTGGTCCACTATGCCCTGACCCGGATCCTTGCATCCGCCAGGGGCTGGGGGGCCTACCCCGACCGCCGTCGCTAGGTGAAAAGGGGATGGGGCCCTGCGCCCCATCCCGAACTCCACGTCACATCAGTTCGGCCGAGGGCGCAAAATGCACGACACATTCGACTATATCGTCATCGGTGCCGGATCGGCCGGCTGCGTGCTTGCCAACCGGCTGAGCGAAGATCCGGCCGTATCGGTGCTGGTGCTGGAAACCGGCGGCAGCGACAAGAGCATCTTCATCCAGATGCCAACGGCCCTGTCGATCCCGATGAACGGCACGAAATACAACTGGCGCTATGAAACCGTGCCGGAACCGGGTCTGGACGGCCGGCGCGTTCACTGCCCGCGCGGCAAGGTGCTGGGCGGATCATCCTCGATCAACGGGCTGGTCTACATGCGTGGTCACCCGCGCGATTTCGACGAATGGGAAACCCTGGGCGCCCGTGGCTGGGGCTATGCCAATTGCCTGCCCTATTTCCAGAAGGCCGAAAGCTGGACCGATGGCGGCGACACCTATCGTGGCGGCGATGGCCCGCTTGCGACCAATGCGGGCAACCGGATGAAGAACCCGCTGTACGGCGCCTTTGTCGAGGCCGGGCATCAGGCCGGATACATCAAGACCGAAGACCCGAACGGCTATATGCAGGAAGGCTTTGGCGCGATGCATATGACGGTCAAGAACGGGGTGCGCTGGTCAACCGCCAACGCCTATCTGCGTCCGGCAATGGGGCGGCCAAACCTGACGGTCATCACCCATGCCATGACCCGGCGCGTCATCCTGCAAGACAAGCGCGCCGTCGGGGTCGAATACGACTGGAACGGCGCGCGACATACGACCAATTGCCGGCGCGAGGTTGTGGTTTCGGCCGGGCCCATCGGCTCGCCGCATCTTCTGCAACGCTCTGGCATCGGTCCGGGCGCGGTGCTGGCCAAGGCCGGAGTCGAGGTACTGCACGACCTGCCCGGTGTCGGCGAGAACCTGCAGGACCACGCCGAGGTCTATATCCAGTATGCCTGCAAGGAGCCGATCACCCTGAACGGCAAGATGGGGCTGTTGTCAAAGTTCCTGATCGGGGCCGAATGGTTCTTCTTCAAGCGCGGTCTGGGCGTCAGCAACCATTTCGAATCCGGTGGCTTCATCCGCTCGGATGCGTCGCTGGAATGGCCCGACATCCAGTTCCACTTCCTGCCCGCAGCGATGCGCTATGACGGCAAGAAGCCGCTTAAGGGGGCATGGCTTCATGGTGCTGACCGGGCCGAACAAACCCAAAGAGCCGCGGATACGTCCGCCTGCGCTCCGCCGATCCGGCAGAGCATCCCGATATCCTGTTCAACTACCTGGACCGCACGGAAGACCGCGAAGGCTTTCGCCGCTGCCTGCGGCTGACCCGCGAGATCATCGCCCAACCGGCGATGGACTGTTTCCGCGCCGAAGAGATCGCGCCCGGCAAGGATGTGCAAACCGATGACGAGATCGACGCCTTCGTGCGCCAGACGCTGGAAAGCACCTACCATCCCTGCGGCACCTGCCGGATGGGCGAAGACGCCATGGCGGTGGTCGACAGCGAGTTGCGCGTTCGTGGCATCGACGGTCTGCGGGTCGTTGACAGCTCGGTCTTTCCGACCGAACCCAACGCCAACCTGAACGCGCCGACGATCATGCTGGCCGAACGCGCCAGCGACATGCTGCGCGACCGGACGTTGCTACCCGCTTCCAATGCGGAGGTCGGCTACGCCCCGGCACCGGCAAGGCCCAACGCAGTGCAGCGCCGATGCGCAGAGTTTGAACCCGGATAGGGTTTCGCACGGTTCGACAGGGTTCTGATGACGTGACCGCTCCTCGGCGGCATCGATGTTTGAGCTGCGCCAGATCTCTCGGACAGGTTTCCGGCTGATCCAGGGTCAGGGCCCATTGATCTTGCATTGCAGGCGCGATTCCGGTTCCGCAGGAAGGCTGCTTGATGAGCAACCTCTTCTGACTGACGGAGGCGCGGGTCGCGCTGCGTCGGACGCCAGGCCGACGACAATCATGATCCGCTCTCGTTGTCTGCCGTGCAATCAACTGCCGGGCAATGGATGCGACCTGCTTCAAAGCGCAAAGCAATGCGACCAGCCTGCGGTCGGAAAAGCGGGGCCCGACGACCGGCGAGGACTTTGCTTTCCTTCGACTATGCGGCCGGAGCTGCAAGTCGTAGGAACCGACGGGCTTGATGCGGCAGCTGGCCTTTGCGGATCATGTTCCTGCTTCGATGCCCTTAAGCGTTGCCGAAGCTGAAACGAAGGACTTGACCCCGGGCATCGGTCGACTCGATTTCTTGATGGTGCGGTGGTCCATTACCCGGCAGGGGTTTGCCTTCAAACCGCGAGAGGGCTGTTCCACCAGGTTGTTGAGGAATTCGATCGTCACCATCTCGATCGGGATCGGGCAGCCGAAGCGCTTCAGCATGCCGTTGATCGTGGTGATGCCGGCCGTGTTGGCACCACTCTTGTCGATGACGATCTTCCGGGGCAAGCCATTCACTTCCAGTGCACGGGCGAAGAATCTGGTCGCAGCAGACTTGTTTCGGCGCTTGGGCAGCATGAAATCCAGCGGTTTGCCAAACTTGTCGACCGCTCGGTTGCGCATTCCGACGCATTCGGTCGGCTGTTCCGACAACATCCGGTCAGTCATTCCGGGGTATCCGGTCACCTGAGGATCGTTGCCGCGTGGGCATGGTTTTTGATGTCAGGCCGGGCAGCCTTCGTCAACTTTTTCGGTGGGGTCGGTGGAGCGCCGCATGGAATGACCGTCGAGTTCGAAGCGGTAAGCGTTGTGGACCAGGCGGTCGAGGATGGCATCGGCGAATGTGGGTTCGTCGATGACGTCGTGCCATGCGGTAACCGGGAGCTGGCTGGTGATCAGGATCGAGCCTCGCTCGTGGCGGTCCTCGACGATTTCCATGAGGTCCCGTCGCTGACCGGCGGTCAGACGATCCGGACCCCAGTCGTCCAGTATGAGCAAGTCCACTTTCACGAGGGATCGGAACAGGCGTGGAAAGCGTCCGTCGCCATGGGCCAGTTCGAGATCGGCGAACAGACGGGGCAACCGCTGGTAGATGACAGTGCAGTTGTCGCGGCAGGCTTTTTGCCCCAGCGCGCAGGCGATCCAGGTCTTTCCGACGCCGCAGGGACCGGTGATCATCAGGTTGCGGGCGTCTTTGATCCAGCGGCCGGTGGCGAGTTGCTGGAACAGGGCCCGGTCCAGTTTACGCGGTGTGCGGAAGTCGACATCCTCAATAGCCGCCCCGATGTGGCGCAGTTTTGCCGCTCGCATGCGGGTCTGGAACCGCCGGGTGTCGCGACTGGCGACTTCGCGGTCGACCAGAAGGCCGAGCCATTCGGCGTGGCTCAGCTCCACGGTGGCGTCTTGCGCCTGCAAGTCGATGAATGCCTCGGCCATGCCGTCGAGCTTCATCTGGCGGAGCAGGTCCAGGGTGGGGTGGGTCAACATCGTTTGTCCTTTCAATGGAAGTAACCGGGGCCGCGGATATTGCCATGCTGGATCGCGGGCCCGTCCGCGGCCGGTTCGGGCCGTTTGCGATGGAGGTTGTTCTTCAGGATCGAATTGACCGAGGAATAGGACCGCGCCCCGATCATGAGCGCCCGCTCGCAGGCTGCTTCCAGCGCCTCGGGGCCGTGCGGTTTGGCCAGGCGCATGATGCCGAGGCAGGAGCGGAACCCCTGCTCGGGGTGGCTGCGGTCGCGCAGGATTACCTCAACCAGCGTCGCGGTATTGGGCCCGATCTTCGCAGCCCAGTTCTTCAGCCGCTCGGGCGACCATTCGGAGTGGCGCCGATGGCTGGCCGGCATGTGATCGGCGATGGTGGTGTGCTTGCGATTGGACGAGGTCCTGGCGTGGGCGGCGACACGTTTGCCGTGGTGGAAAATCTCGACCGTCCGCGCCGTGAGTCGGACCCAGACCTTCTCCCGCAGCAGGCTGTGCGGGGCCGAGTAGTAATGCTTGTCCACCTCGACGTGGTAATCGAGGCCGACAGTGCACTGCTTCCATTCAGAGAAAACGTAGGGCTCCGCGGGCGAGGACCGCAGGGCGGATCGCTCGACCTGATTGAACAGGTCCCGGCGGCTGGCGCCGAGATGCCGGGTCACCCGGTCGTTCAGCCGGTCAAGGAGGACGCGGATGGCGGCGTTCAATTCCGCCAACGAGAAGAACCGCTGGTTGCGCAGGCGCGCCGCGATCCAGCGCTCTGCGATCTGGACGGCGACTTCCACCTTCGCCTTGTCGCGGGGCTTGCGCGGTCGGGCCGGCACGACTGCCGTGCCGTAATGCGCGGCCATGTCGGCGTAGGTCCGGTTCACTGCCGGTTCATAAAAGCAGGCCTTGGTCACGCCGGACTTCAGGTTGTCGCATACCACCTGCGCCGGGACGCCGCCGAAGTAGCTGAACGCCCGGCAATGCGCGCCGATCCAGTCTGACAGGCTCTGGCTCCAGCTTGCCTCGGCATAGGTCAGGTTCGAGGCCCCCAGCGTGGCCACGAACAACTGCGCCTGACGAACCTCGCCAGTTGCCGCGTCAATGACGGCCAGCATGGTGCCGGCGTAATCAACGAAGACCCGTTCACCGGCAACATGGTGCTGGCGCATCACTGGCGTCAGGCGCCCTGTCCAGCGGCGGTGGAGATCGCAGAACCGGCTGTATCCATAGCCTTCCGGATGAACGGCGCGGTATTCCTCCCACAGCAGGGACAGCGTCACGCCCGGGCGCTTGAGCTCGCGGTGGATCGCCGGCCAATCCGGTTGCGCCTCGACAAGCCGGATGGCGCCACCGATCGGATGAAACAGCAGCGCTTCCAACGCGGCGTCCGTCATCTCCGCTGCAAGCGGCCACGTGAGCGCGGCCCGTTCAATCCGCTTCAGATACTCACTGGCGGTGCTCTGCCCGACACCAAGGCTCGTCGCGATCTTCCGGGTCGACAATCCGCTGGCGTGAAGCCGCAGCGCTTCTCTGATCTTCCGCATCGTCAGTCTCTTCATGGGGCCGCCTGCTCTGTTTGAAAGAGCAAGCGTAGCCCGCCGCAGGACTGCCCAGCAGCGTCAGAACCTCACCCCGAAAGGGTGACCGGATACCCCGGAATCGGTGACCGGATCAGATTGGAATCCCCGACCGGATCAAATCGGAATCCCCGACCGGATCACCCCGGAATGCGCAGCCCGTCCGTCAGCGCGTCGCTGACGAAATCCAGGCTCCATCGGATGGTCGGGGCATCCGGCACCAGCATCGGTCGCCTTGTCCCCAATGCCCGCTTGCGGCCGCCCCTGCGGCGCACCTGCAGCCGTTCTTTTCGATAGAGCCGCCGCAGCTTCTTGAGGTTCATCACGATCCCCTGCCGCTCCAGCATCACATGGATGCGCCGCCCTCTCATCGATACTTCGTATCGACTGCCGGGCAACGGGATAGCCGAACCGCCGCCGTTCGCCCGCCACCGCCTTCATCGCGGCCCTTGCTTCGGAATCGTCCGATCGGACGCTGAGATACCGCACGCTCGACCGGTCCACAGCCAAAGCCTGACACGCCCGACGCTGGCTCACACCATGCGTCGCACAAGCCTGGGCCACCGCCTCCCGTCTGACGCCGGGGCTACCATTTTCTTGCCGCGACATCCTTCAGGATCGCGCTCGACATTGTCCTCGGACCAATGGCGGACAAGGTCTCGCTCCAGCATCGCTTCGGCCAGCAGCTTCTTCAGCTTGCCGTTCTCGTCTTCAAGGGCGCCCAGCCTCCGAGCGTCCGACACTTCGAGACCGCCATACTTCGCGTCGACATTGTCTCTCGGGCCAATGGCGTTCCAATGATCGACTATCTGTAGAAGGTCGCCGTGCTCACGCCATGCTTCCGGCAGACTTCGGCGCTCGGCATCCCGGCCTCCTGTTCCTTCAGCATCGCCCCTCTCGGCAGATTGCTTTGCAATCGCCTGCCGGAACCCGTCGGGGGCGTCTATAACGTCAACGCCAGATAATGTGAAACTGGCCTATTCCGGCGACGGATCGGTCCCATAGCGACGACGCCTGGCGCTAATATCCATCAGCCAATCCGCAACGTCGCTGGCGGGGGCGGTTTGCTTGCGCCGCTCTGGTGTTAGCAGGTAATAGCCGTGATTTGTCCGCACGGCGGACTCGGGAATGGGACGCACCAGCTTGCCGGACTCAAGCAATTGATCCACCAGATGCCCCCAACCCAGTGCCAACCCCAGCCCATCAATTGCTGCATAGATCGACAGTGGATAGGTGTTGAACAGCATCACATCATCGAAATTAAGTGCCTCGGCCCCTTTTTGCCCCAACCAAGTGCGCCAATTCATCCATTCGGTATGCGCACTTGCCACCTCGATCAGCGGCAGGCCGGGCAGTTGCGCCAGATCAGTGGCCTCGGGGTGCTGCGCCAGAAAATCGGGCGAACAGACCGGAAAGATCGTCTCGCCGAACAGCAGGGTCGATTGATAGCCGGGCCAAATGCCATCGCCGCGCAGGATGGTCAGATCGACGGCGTCCGCCAGACATTCCGCATCATTGTCCGAGGCCAGCAGCATGATTTTCAGATGCGTGTTGGCCTTGCGAAAGGCATGCAGGCGCGGGGTCAACCAAAGTGCTGCCACCGAATTGGTGGCTGCCAGCACAATCGGGCGTTTGTAGCTTAGGCCGCCCGTGTCATCGGCGGCGGCGCGCAGCATGTCCAAGGCGGGGGAAATCCGGCTGAGAAACTCGGTTCCCTGTTTCGACAGCGTGATCGAGCGGTGTTTGCGATCAAAGAAAGACAAGCCGAAATGACCCTCAAGCAATTTGACCTTGCGGGCGATGGCGGTTTCGGAGATGCGCATCTGTTTTGCGGCTGCGGCAAAACTACCCGTTTGCGCCGTTACCTCGAATGCCAAGAGATAATCCAATGGTGGCAGAGACTTGCGCCACTTTTCA
This sequence comes from Rhodobacter sp., assembly GCA_016704435.1. Lineage (GTDB taxonomy): Bacteria > Pseudomonadota > Alphaproteobacteria > Rhodobacterales > Rhodobacteraceae > Pseudogemmobacter. The sequence goes on from JADJAB010000030.1 coordinate 9,338, forward strand.
GGTGTGGCTTCCCCTGTTCTATCAATCATTTGCGCCCCGGATCCGAGCATCCAACCTACGCGCCAACGCCCGATTTGCCAACAATTTCTCGCGCCAAGCCCTCACAAAATTCTACGATGATCCGCAACGGGAATGGTCCATGATGCCGAGGTTCCATCTTGCCGGCCCAGCCGTTCCTCTTTTTCAAAAGGACTTCAGAATGAACAAATGCGCACTCCTTGCCACCATCTCGGTTCTCGCTCTGTGCAGCAGTTCGGCCTTGGCCGAAGAAAGTGCCGATCCAATCATCATCCCGATCCACAACTGGTCCAGCCAGATCGTCGATTCCAACGTGGTCGGCCAGATCCTGCAATCGGTCGGCGCGAATGTCGAATATGTCACCACCGACAGCCAGGCCGTCTACGAATCCATCCGCTTGGGCGACGTGGCGCTTGAGGTCGAGGTTTGGGAAGGCGCCTTTGGCAAATCCTTCCGCGCCGCACAGGAAAAAGGCGGCATCGTCGATGTGAAAACCATGAACGCCGTAACGCGTGAGGATTGGTGGTATCCAAGCTGGACCAAAGAGGCATGCCCCGGCCTGCCCGACTACAAAGCCCTGAACGACTGCGCCGCTCTCTTCGCCACCCCCGAAACCGGCGACAAGGGTCGTTTTCTTGGCGGCCCGGTCGATTGGTTGAAGCATGATCAAGAGCGTGTCGACGCTCTGGGTCTGAATTTCACCGTGGTGAACGCAGGCTCTGCCGCCGCCCTTTGGGCCGAGATCGCCGCTGCCGAAAAAGACAAAAAGCCGATTGTGTTGTTCAACTGGACGCCAAACTTTGTCGATGCGGTCTGGCCCGGCGAGTTTGTCGAATTTCCGGCATGGGAAGACGGCTGTGATGTTGACCCAGCCAAAGGCCCGAACCCCGACAAGGCCTTTGATTGCGGCAACCCGGCCAATGGCTACATGAAGATCGCCGCCTGGGATGGCATGGAGGCCAAATGGCCCAAAGCCTATGTCGTGCTGCAAAAGGTCGATTTCACCAACGCCCAACTGGCCGAAATGGCCAAGATGGTCGATGTTGACAACATGGAACCCGAAGACGCCGCCGCCAAATGGCTGGCCGATAACGAAGCCGTCTGGAAGCCCTGGACCGAGTGATCCAAACCCCTCGGGAAGGCGGCCTCCGCCTTCCCACGCCCAAAGTAAGGACAAGAATTGATGTCAGAAGCCCCCGCCATTTCCTGCCGCAATGTCTGGAAGCTGTTCGGACAGTCTCCTGCTGCCTATCTGGCGGGACTGGAAAAGGGCCGAGATTTTGACGACATCCGCCGCGATGGCTATATCGCAGGCGTGCGCGATGTGTCGGTCGATGTGGCCAAGGGCGAGCTTTTGGTGGTGATGGGCCTCTCCGGCTCGGGCAAATCAACGCTGGTGCGCTGTATGTCGCGGCTGATCGACGTGACCGGCGGCGAGGTGCAGATCGAAGGCCGCGACATCACGCGTATCAATGAGGCCGAACTGATCGATCTGCGCCGCCGCAAGATGGGCATGGTGTTCCAAAGTTTCGGCCTGCTGCCCAATCGCACCGTGTTGGACAATGTGGCCTTCCCGCTGGAAATGCGCGGACAGGATCGCCACACCCGCCGGGATCGCGCGATGGAGGTGATCAAGCTGGTGGGTCTTGAGGGCCGCGAAGACTATTACCCCCGCGAACTCTCGGGCGGCCAGCAACAGCGCGTCGGCATCGCCCGCAGTCTGGCCATCGAGCCCGACATCTGGTTTCTGGACGAGCCCTTTTCGGCACTGGACCCACTAATCCGCCGCGAAATGCAGGACGAATTCCTGCGTCTGCGCGAAATGCTGGGCAAGACCATCGTCTTCATCACCCATGATTTCGACGAGGCCCTGCGTCTGGCCGACCGCATCGCCATCATGAAAGACGGGGCCATCGAGCAATGCGACACCCCCGACAAGATCGTGCTGCATCCGGCGACGCCCTACGTGACCAAATTCACCGAGGTGGTCGAGAAATCCCGCGTCGTCCATGCCCGCGCGCTGGCGCGTCCGCTGAACGGCACCGTCTTTGAAGGGGCCACCGTCGCGGCGGGTTCCTCAGTGCTGCAACTGGCACGACAATTGGTCAATGAGACCCGCGAGCAACTGCCCGTTGCCGATAAATCCGGCAAGGTCATCGGCCTGATGAGCCGCCAAGAGGCACTGGACATCCTCTTGGGTGCCGCGCCATGAGCGTGGCCATTGCCCCGCGTCGCACCGTTTTCGGCCTGACGCTTGGCTTCCCCTTGGCGCTGGTGCTACTGGCGGTTCTGGTCGCCTTGCTGAAACCCCTGCTGCCCGAGACGCTGATCCGCGTGCCCCTCAATGCCGTGATGCCCTATGACCGCTGGCTGCAAGGCCTCTTCGATTTCATCACCCATGATCTGGGCTTCGGCACCCTGACCCGCTATATCTCGGCAGGGCTTGAAGTCTTGCTGGACGCCACCGGCAATCTGCTGTTCGGCAAGAACCGCTGGCCCCATATCGGGCCTTTGCCCTGGACATCCGTGGCCGCCGCGATGGCCGTTCTGGGCTATGCCTTGGGTGGCAAAAAGCTGGCGGCTCTTGCGGGCCTTACCTTTGTCTGGGTCGCGCTGGTCGGCCAATGGGATCTGGCGATGCAAACCATGTCGGTCATCGCCGTCGCCGCCCCCTTGGCAATCATGGCCGGGCTTGGCTTGGGCATCCTGTCGTGGAAATCGCGCAGTTTCGAAAAGGCCCTCGCCCCCATTCTCGCCATCCTGCAAACCTTGCCCTTCTTCACCTACCTTCTGCCCGCCGTGATCTTTTTCAAGGTCGGCCCCACCGCGGGCTGTGTGGCCACAGCACTTTACGCCCTGCCGCCGATGGTTCTGATGACCACGCTCGGGCTGAAGAAAGTCTCGCCCGAAGTGATCGAGGCCGGACAGATGAGCGGCTCGACCCGCTGGCAGATGCTGCGCCATGTCTACCTGCCCTCGGCCCGGACCGAGATTCTGGTGGGCGTCAACCAGGCCATCATGCTGTCGCTGGCCATGGTGGTGCTGACCGCCTTTATCGGCATGCCGGGGCTGGGCGCGAAACTGCTCTCTTTGATGAACTCCCTGAAACTGGGTCGCAGTTTCGAGATCGGCGTGACCATCGTTCTGATCGCCATCACGCTGGATCGGCTGTCCAAGGCTTGGGTCGTCAAACAACCACAGCATTTCGAGCGCGGCACGCCTTGGTGGCGGCGCAACATCTACCTGCTGCTGGCCCTCGGCGTGTTCGCCCTTTTCTGGGCCATTGCGCTGGTCTATCCGCTGGCGGGCGTGATCCCGCGCGGCAAGGATTTGTCGATCGGAACCCAGATCGACGGGGTTTTCGACATCGTGCTGAACAACCCGGTGCTTGTCGCCGTCACCGGTTGGCTGCGCTGGTTTCTGATCACTTGGGTGCTGATCCCCTTCCGCGACGGCCTTCTCTGGCTGCCAACCACGGCCGTTCTTTGCGCGATTGCAGCGGTCGGCTATGCCGTAGGCGGGCGCAGATCGGCGCTGCTGGCGGCAGGCTTTTTTGCCATCGTCGCCGCAACCGGCTGGTGGGATCGCGCCATGATCACACTTTACGCGGTGCTGTCGGCAGTGGTGATTGCCGCCTGTGTTGGCCTGCCCTTGGGAATTCTGGCCGCGCAAAGGAAACGCTGGGCCGAGCCGATCCTGATCGCCTGCGATACCGCGCAAACCTTCCCCTCTTTCATCTACCTGATCCCCGCGATCATGTTTTTCGGCGTCAATGATGTGGCGGTGGTCTTTGCAATCTTCATTTTCGCCACCGTGCCGCTGATGCGCTACACCATCGAAGGCATCCGCGCCGTGCCCGAAGAATTGATCGAGGCCGCCGATATGTCGGGCGCCACCCGCTCGCAAAAACTGTGGAAGGTGCAGCTACCGATTGCCCTGCCAACCATGGCCGTCGGCTTCAATCAGGCCATCATGTTCGCGTTTTTCATGGTGATCATCGCGGCCTTCATCGGCACGCAAGATCTAGGGCAAGAGTTGCAGAAAACCCTCGCCGGGGCCGAACTCGGCAAGAACTTCGTCCTTGGCATCTGCGTCGCGCTTATGGCCTTGGCCTTTGATCATGTGCTGATGAAATGGTCGGCCAACCGGCGCAAGATTCTGGGGGTGGGCTGATGCCGCAACGCACCATAACCCCAACCCATGCCGCCGCTTTCACGCCCCTGCCCGATCTGGGCTTTGGCGGGGTTGATGGCTCGATGCTCTGGCACAACCTCACTTATAGCCGCACTTCTGGCACCGGGTCGTATCTGTTGAAAATGGCCCCCGGCGCCTCTTCGGCCCTGCACGCCCATGTCGGAGCTGAGGAATTTCTGGTGCTGGAGGGAGAACTGGTCGATTTCGACGGCCAGATTTTCCGCACCGGCGATCATGTGCAATTGGGTGCGGGCAGTGTCCACACCTCCCTTAGTCCGGCCGGATGCCGCCTGCTGGTTACCCATTGGGGCCGCACGACCTCGGCAAGAGTTTCTGAAATGGAGCCACTGAATTGACCGCCCAACCGATCTTTGAACACCCGTTTGAGCGCGCCGGTGTCCGTATCCCCGGCCTGCCGGTTCTGCCCCCTGGGGTCGAACGTCACCCGGTTCCCGGCGGCGGCAGCCGTGCCGTTGAGGTCTTCAAGGGTGACCGCATCGTCATTCAGGACCGCGAGGGCCTGCAACCGGTGGAAATGGTTTTTTTGCCCCCGATGGCCGGTCCGATGCCGCGATGATCGGGGCCAAAGGCGGGCGCGATCCCGCTGGCCTGAAATCGGCCCTGCTGCGCGATCCATCCGGCCAAAAGGTGATCCGGGCGCTTGAACGTGCCCGCTTCGATCTGGGCCGAGCCGATGGCACCGTAGTTTTCGAGGATGGCTCTCGCGCCGGTGACACCGCCAGTTTCCTTGCCGCCCAAGATGGTCTCTTGATCGTCTGCGCCGCAGGCGAACCGATGGAGCCCCACACACAATGGGCGCCCACCGAAGTCACCCTCTATATCCACCGCGCAAATCCCGCCAATGCCATAGACCCCAAGGCGCCGCCCGATCCCCTTGCCACCCCGTTGCGCGATCAGAACATCCGCCCCGGTCAGGCAGTCGCCTATGAGATCAAAGCCGGGCAATACATCCAACTTGTCGATGTTCAGGGCCGGGAATGTTCCGATTTCCAAGCCTTCTCGATGCGCGCGCTGGACAAGGGCCTTGAACGCGAGATTGACCCCACCACCACACGCTCTCTGATGGGGTCGCTTTATCCGATGCCCGGCCTGCACGCGAAATACTTCTCGGTCGATCACGAACCGCTGGTCGAGATTATCCAGGATACCATCGGGCGGCACGACACCTTCGGCCTCTCCTGCACCGCCCGCTACTACGAGGATCTGGGCTATCCCGGGCATATCAACTGCTCTGACAACATGAACGTGGCCCTTGCCGAATTCGGCATGCGCCACCGTGCAGGCTGGCCCGCGATCAACTATTTCTTCAACACCCTGCTTGATGACACCCACGCCATCAGCATGGATGACCCTTGGTCGCGCCCCGGTGATTTCGTTCTGCTGCGCGCCCTGACCGATCTGGTCTGCGTGTCCACCGCCTGCCCTTGCGATATTGATCCCGCAAACGGCTGGAATCCCACAGATATTCAACTGCGCACTTACTCTGCGGGTGAAGATTTCAAGCGCTCGATAGGATGGCGCAAAACTCCGGGGGCTGATTTGGAAGAGACTAAAAAGACCGGTTTTCACGATAGCTTTGCCAAACACACGCGCAAATTCGTCGAATACAACGGCTATTGGCTGCCCTCGGAAATGACCAATCACGGCGCGATTGCCGAATATTGGGCGGCGCGCGAAAAGGCCGTAGTGATGGACCTCTCGCCCTTGCGCAAATACGAGGTCACGGGGCCGGATGCCGAGGAACTCATGCAATGCTGCGTGACCCGCGACATGAAAAAACTGCCCGTCGGCGGCATCGTCTACACCGCGATGTGCTACCCGCATGGTGGCATGATTGACGACGGCACCATCTACCGTTTGGGTGAAATGAACTTCCGCTGGATCGGCGGCAACGACCAATCCGGTCTGCAATTGAAGAAAATCGCGGCCGAGAAAAACCTAAACGTCTGGGTGCGAGGATCAACCGATCACCATTGTAACATCGCGGTGCAAGGGCCTTTGTCGCGTGAGATTCTGAAAAAGGTAATCTGGACGCCCCCCGTCCAACCCGACATGGACGAACTCGCATGGTTCCGCCTGACCATCGCGCGGATCGGCGATTTCCATGGGCCCTCAGTGGTGGTCAGCCGCACCGGCTATTCCGGCGAATTGGGCTATGAAATCTTCTGCCATCCCAAAGATGCAACCGCCGTTTTCGATGCGGTTTGGGCCGCGGGCGACCCCATGGGCATGATCCCCTTGGGCCTGAATGCGCTGAACATCCTGCGGATCGAGGCGGGGCTGATCTTTGCCGGTTCGGAATTTGACGACCAAACCGATCCGTTTGAGGCTGGCATCGGTTTTGCGGTTCCCCTGAAAGGCAAGACCGATGATTTCATCGGGCGCGCAGCACTTGAAACGCGCAAGGCCAATCCGCAGAGAAAGCTGGTCGGCCTTGATCTCGAAGGCGGCATCGTCCCAACCCCCGGCGATTGCGTTCATGTTGACAAGCCACAGATCGGAATGGTGACTTCGGCGATCCGCTCGCCAATTCTTGGCAAGGTGATCGCCTTGGCCCGCGTCGATGTCACCTATTCAGCCATCGGCACCGAAGTGGAAATCGGCAGGCTTGACGGTGATCAGAAACGTTTGACCGCCCGTGTAGTGGCCTTCCCGCATTTCGATCCGACAAAAGAGCGCGTCAAAGGTAGTTACTGATCCGTTCTGTCGCTTTGTCACTAGTTGGGTTCTGCTGCGTTCTCGGTGTAAGACCCCAATTTTGGACGTTGGGGCTAGCTGGCCCGGTTCTGTCGCAAAGTTTGAAAGGGTGTCAAAAACGAGAATATTGTCCTTTACCCGATGGGATGTGTGCCGAATTCCGTACTTCCGGTACTCGTGGCGGTTTTGTCGCAAGGTTCAGCCACCGCGCTCTACGAGGTTGCGCAGCCGGTAGAGTTTGCGGTCACGGCCATACGCAGCTTTCGGGACTTTCGCATCGGGATCACCGGCACGACGTTCGCGCCTCCATGGTTTTGCGAACTTTGTCAGAGTCATAGCCGCGATCCGCCAGCAGGACGGAGGGCTCTGGCAGGTTGTCGTCCATGATGAGGTCAAAGCCCAGATAGTCCGATGTCTGGCCCGGCGTGATGTCCGACCTCATGGGCAGGCCTGCTGCGTTGACGCGGAGGTGGATCTTGGTCGTGAAGCCACCTCGCGAACGGCCAAAACCCTGTTGCGGAGTCCCCCTTTAGCGCCCGCTGCCTGGTGATGGGCGCGGATCACGGTGCTGTCGATCATCTGCAGCCCATCGGGACCACCCTGCCGCAGTTCAGCGCCTCCATGATCTGCTCCCACAGCCCGGCCAAGGTCCAGCGCCGGAACTGGCGGTAAACACTGGACCATTTGCCAAACTCTTCCGGCAGGTCGCGCCACGGAGAGCCCGTCCGAGCTATCCAGAAAATCCCATCCAGAACAAGTCTATGGTTCGAAGGTTTGCGCCCATTCGGGGCCCGGACGGCCAAAATGAAGCGTTCATGGAACGCCCACTCCCCGTCCGACATCAGATCTCGTGCCAAGCTGGTCTCCATCGCAGATACCAGCTTGAATCACGTTCAACGGCCCCATGTGAATCCCTTTTGTCAACACGGCCTAGGGGCTATTCACACGCTGCTTGCGAAGGTACTCCTGAGCTCTCTCCGTTCGTTGGCGAAGGTTTGTGTCACAGCACTACAATCAGTCTCAGGAAAGGACGCAGCATGGTCAGGGACCCAAAGTACGACATTCTGTTTGAACCCATCAGGATCGGACCGAAAACGATGCACAATCGCTTTTGGCAGACCACCCACTGCCTTGGTCCGGGCTCTGAGCGTCCCGGCGCCCAGGCAGCATACCGTGGAATGAAGGCGGAAGGTGGCTGGGCGGCCGTGTTCACTGAGTTCTGCTCGGTCCACCCCGAGTCCGACGAATATCCCTTCATCAGCGCCCGGCTCTGGGACAAAGGCGATATCATCAACCTCGGCCTGATGTGTGACAGCGTGCATCAGCACGGTGGCCTAGCCGGTGTTCAGCTCTGGTACGGCGGCATGCACTCGATCTGCATGGAAAGCCGTGAGGTGCCGCGTAGCGCCAGTTCCCTGCCATCAAACCTCGTTCCTTGTCGCAATGCCTATAGTTCGGAAGCGGATGTTGACGACATCAAGGCAATCATCAACATGTATGTTGAGGCAGGCAAACGCGCCGTACAGGCAGGCTTTGACATTCTCGAGGTCTCGGGCGGCGACAGCACAATTCCGATCCAGTTTCTTGACCACCGCTACAACCATCGCACCGATGCCTATGGCGGTACTTTTGAAAAGCGGGCGCGGTTCTATCTGGAACTGATGCACGCGCTCAAGAAGGCTTGCGGCAATGATGCAGCCGTCACCACCGCTTCGAAATCGACACATTGATCGGCCCTTCGGGAATTCAGGCCGATGTCGAGGGGATCGGCTTTGTCGAGATGCTGCACAAGGAAGGCGTCTGCGATGCATGGTCGGTAAAGATCGGCGACTACGAAGAATGGGGCGAGGACGCCGC
>JADJAB010000031.1 GCA_016704435.1 Rhodobacter sp.
GTGTGACCGCTCTGCCGCGGGGTGATGGTGCGGGATAGTGTCCACCAAGGATAGTGGACACTAAGGTGCTTGATGGCGCGGCGGACGAGGCGGCTTTGGACGGATGAAGAGAATCGGTCGATTTGCTTGCAGACGACCGCGCCCGGCGTTTCTGTTGCGCAGGTCGCGCTTCGCTATACGGTGAACGCGAACCTGATCTTCAAATGGCTGCGTGATCCCAAGTATCGGCCCAGTCCCGAGGCGGGATCAAAGGAAGCAGGTTTGCGCTTTCTGCCGGTGGAGATCGTCAAGCAAGCGCCGGTGACCCGACCGGCACTTGCCGCCGAGAACCACATCGAGATCGAACTGGCGGGCGGTCACCGGATGCGGATCAGCGGCAGCTATGATCCCGAGGTCTTGGCGCGGCTGATCCGGGGTCTCTCGGCGTGATCCCGGTTCCGGCCAACACGCGGGTCTGGCTGGCGGCGGGCGTCACCGACATGCGCAAGGGCTTTGCGGCGCTGGCGGCACAGGCCGAGGCGGTGCTGAAGCAGGACCCGTTTGCCGGACATCTCTTTGTCTTCCGGGGCCGCCGGGGTGATCTGGTGAAGATCATCTGGTGGGATGGTCAAGGGGCCTGCATGTTCATGAAGCGGCTGGAGAAGGGGCCGGTTCGTCTGGCCCTCGGCCAAGGAGGGCAAGGTGGCGCTGACGCCTGCCCAGTTGTCGATGCTGCTGGAAGGGATCGACTGGCGGGCGCCGCAGCGGACGTGGCGGCCCTTGGCAGCGGGATAATCTTCTCATCCTGCAATCAATGATTCCCACAACGAATACAGTGGGATAAACTTCTTGCATGCTGGATCAGACCCTGACCTTGCCGGAAGACCCCGAGGAGCTGCGCAGCTTCACCGCGCGGCTTCTGGCCGAGGTGAAGGCGCAGGCGATCCTGATCGAGAAGCTGCGCCACCAGCTGGCCGGGCACCGCGCGCATCGGTTCGGGGCCTCGTCCGAGACGGCCGAGCAGCTTCAACTGGCGCTTGAGACCAGCGAGATCGCCGCCGCCGCGATGACCGCGCGGATGAAGCTGCCGGACATCGAGGAGAAGGACAAACCCAAGCGCCGCCCGATCCCGGACCACATCCCCCGGATGGAAGTGGAACTGACACCCGGCGCCGATGCCTGTGCCGATTGCGGCGGCCGTCTGCGCCGGATCGGTGAAGATGTCACCGAGGAACTGGAATATGTCCCCGGCCGCTTCATCGTGAACCGCATTGTCCGGCCCCGGCTGACCTGCGCCTGCTGCGAACGCTTCGTGCAAGCCCCGCTGCCGTCGCGCCCCATCGAGCGCGGCCGCCCGGGGCCGGGCCTCTTGGCCCATGTGCTGGTCAGCAAATACGCCGACCATCTGCCGCTTTACCGCCAGAGCCAGATCTTCGACCGCGAGGGGCTCGATCTGGACCGCTCCACCCTGGCCGACTGGGTCGGCAAGACCACGGCCCTGCTGGAACCGCTGGCCGATGCCATCGGCCGCCATGTCCTGTCGGCCGAGGCGATCTTCGCGGACGACACGCCGATCAGCATGCTGGCCCCCGGCACCGGCAAGACCCAGACCGCCCGGCTCTGGACCTATGCCCGCGACGAACGCCCCTGGGGCGGCGCTGCCCCACCCGCCGCCTGGTATCGCTTCTCCGGCGACCGGAAAGGCCAGCATCCGAAGGACCATCTCGCCCGGTTCCGCGGCTGGATGCATGCCGATGGCTATGCCGGGTTCGAGGACCTCTATCGTTCCGGCGCCATCCGCGAGGTCGCCTGCATGGCCCATGTCCGGCGCAAGTTCGTCGACATCCACCGGTCGCAGGGCTCCCCGATCGCCGAAGAAGCCATCGGCCGGATCGCCCAGCTCTATGCCGTCGAGAAGGAGGCCAGAGGCTCCCCGCCGGATCGACGCGCTGAGCTGCGAAGGGCCCATGCCGCCCCGGTCTTCGACGATCTGGAGCAATGGCTGGCCATGCAACTCACCACGATCTCGGGAAAATCACCGCTCGCGGCCGCCATCCGCTATGCCCTGACCCGCATGGAACGCCTGCGCCCCTACCTCGACCACGGCATCCTGGAGCTGGACAACAACGCCGCCGAACGCGGCATGCGCGCCATCGCCCTCGGCCGGAAGAACTACCTCTTCGTCGGCTCCGAGGCAGGCGGCAAGGCCGCCGCCATCGCCTACACCCTGATCGAAACGGCCAAGCTCAACGCCGTCGATCCCCACGCCTGGCTCGCCGACACCCTCGCCCGCATCCCGGACTACAAGATCACCAAGGTCGACGACCTGCTGCCTTGGCGCTGGAACCGGTAGCGGTCAGACCGGACGTGTGTGGACGCCCCCATGAATGCAAGCAATTATTTTGGCACGATCGGGCATGTGATCAGGTGCGGTCGTGTGTCCGGCCTCGAAGATGCGGCCTTTCAATCGCCGCGGGCCTGTATGGAGATATGCAGATCGGGTCCAGTTCGCTTACCCGCGCTCGATGGCGCATCGTCCGGAATGATGGTTCTCCCGATCCGGTCTCTTGACCGTTTGCCCTTACGTTCCTCCGTCCTGCTCACATCCGCGGCGACACTCCGACGATCCTGACCTATGCGGTTGCCATCGCCGGATCCCTGTAATCCTCTCCTCTGCACATCAGCGCCCAAGCGGTACGGGCCATGCGATTGGCCAATGCCACCGCGACCAGCATATTCGGTTTGCGCGCCAGCATCCGTGCGAGCCACGAGCCGTCTGGAGCACCCTTGCGTGCTGCCCAACGCACCACTGCCACGGCACCGACGATCAGCAACCTTCTGATGTCTCGCTGACCCATCTTTGAGGTTCGGCCGAGCCGCTCCTTGCCGCCGCTCGAATGTTGTCTGGGCGTAAGGCCGACCCAGGCCGCGAAGTCGCGGCCCTTTAAGAAGGTCTCCATCGGCGGCGCAAAGGTGGTGATCGCCGCAGCAGTGATCGGACCCACTCCCGGGATCGTCGCCAGGCGACGCGCGGTGTCGTCGACGCTGGCACGTCGGCGCAATTCGGCATCCAGATCTGCAACTTTCCTGCTCAGCGTTGCGATTTGACCCAGAAGCAGTCTCGCTAGGTCTTTGACCGTCGAAGGCAGCACCCCGTGGTCGCTGTCGATGACCGTGGCGAGGCGCCCGACATGGGCGGGGCCGGTCGGCGCGACGATGCCTTGCTCGGCCAGATGGGCCCGCAGCGCGTTGATCGTCTGCGTGCGCTGCCGGACCAGTAGGTCGCGTGTTCGATACACCATCGCCGCCCCCTGCTGTTCCTCGCTCTTCACCGCCACGAACCGCATGGTGGGCCGCGATGCCGCCTCAGCGATCGCCTCCGCATCAGCCATGTCATTCTTTTGCCGCTTCACGAACGGCTTGACGTAGGCCGGTGGGATCAGCTTGACCTCGTGGCCGAGATCGCCGATCGCCCGGCCCCAGTGATGGGCGCTGGCGCAGGCTTCCATCGCCACGATACAAGGCGGCTGCTGGCCAATGAACTTCAACAGCTGCGCACGCGACAGCTTGCGCCGGAAGACAACTGACCCATCGGTTCCGGCGCCATGCGCCTGAAATACATTCTTGGCCAAATCCAGGCCGATGATGCTAACCTCGTTCATGGACGCTCTCCCTTGTAGCGGTGCTTCAACACCCACTACCTTGGCACATTCGATGCCGCCGGGGGCGTCCACCCCATCGGTTACTTTTTGCGTTGTTTTCGAGGGTTATGTCATGTCGGCTTGTGACTTGGTCGCGGGTGAACGCGCTGAGCCAGCAATCGACTCTCGAGCCGCTGATCGTGTTTCGGACCATCTATGACCCGAAGCCTGGCGCCGATGAAGTCGAAGAACTCTACATTCATAAAGATAGTCGATCAAATTCAATGGCTTGACGTTACACTCGGGTCCAATTTGCCTGTACACATCTGCGCAACGAACGTTTGGCAGTTGTGTACGGGGGGCGGGAATGGCGGTGGCAGCGGCAGGCACGCAGCGGTTTGTGGCTTACGAGCGGGCCTCGACAACCCGACAAGGCACCAGCGGCCTCGGGTTGGAAGCGCAGCGGAATACCATCGATGCCTTCGCGGCAACGCGCGGCGCCGAAAGTCTGGCACGGTTCACGGAAGTGGAAAGCGGCCGAAAATCGGATCGCCCGGAACTGGCACGGGCGCTGCATCTGGCAAAGGTCACTGGCGCCACGCTGGTCATCACCAAGCTGGACCGGCTGTCGCGGAAAGCGGCGTTCCTGCTGACCCTGCGCGACAGTGGGGTGCGGTTCCTCGCCGTTGACATGCCGGAAGCCAACGACCTGACCGTCGGCATCATGGCGCTGGTGGCCGAGGCAGAGCGCGAAGCGATCTCACGGCGCACGAGAAAGCGCTGGCGGTGGCGAAAGCCCGGGGTGTGAGGCTTGGCAATCCCAACGGGGCTGCGGCGCTCAAACGGGCAGGGAAGGGCGGTGCGGCGCTGAGAGAGACAGTTTCTCGGAACGCCGACCAGCATGCGTGGGACCTGGCGCCCGTGGTCGAGGATCTGCGCCGGCAGGGAATCACATCGCTGCGGGGCATCGCCGCTGCACTGAGCGAGCGCGGCATGCTCACCCGGCGGGGCGGGCAGTGGCATGTGTCAAATGTGCGGAACGTGCTGGAAAGGATCAATGGTTCCTCGGTCGGAGGCCAGAAACCATGATCGTCGTGCGACATCATGCGCAGCTTGAGAGGCCCCATGCCCTGCAAGCTTCGGTCTCCTCTGATCATCCATGCCGCCAGGAATTCGCATGGGACCATCGACGGTGTTCGTCGCAATAAGTCCTGGCTCCCCGAAGTTCAATGACAGCAGATTGTCATCTGGCCCGATGTCGGTCTAATGAAAGGGAAATGATCGAGGTCAAACATGCGCCCCACCGCCTTTCCGGCTCTTCTCGCTCTGATGCTCGTCGCCGGCTGTGCGGAAATGACAGCTGGCCGCACAGTGGTCAAAGGCGCTGGACCGGACGAGCTCCTGAAACTGCGGGCAGGACCGGGGCTTGGTTACAAAGTGATCTTGGGCATGCCAGACGGAACCCCACTTACTCGCGGCACCTGCGTGACCGAACTGGGCCAGCTCTGGTGCCAGGTCGCGCTTGCTGCAGCGCCTCGTATCAAAGGCTATGTCTCCGCTGACTACCTCTCGGCGCAATGACCTCAATCAGCTGCCGCCAAATGCCCGATGGGCTTCTTCGCCACCATGGATCCACTGCGGCGCTGGCGCCGACGCTGACCCTCGCCACGGTCGCAAACTGCGTCGGCATTGGTTTCCGGCGTGGCGCCCATATGCGTGGAGACGGATTCTGATCAGCCGAAGATGGAACCTGTTCCGCAGGGGTCGTGTGCAATGTTTGGCAAAAGCAATAACTTCAGCCCATGCTCCTCTCGGCACTGGTGGCGTCCGGCCAGAACCAGATTCGAAAGATCGACCGATGGGAAACCTTGTCTCAGCCGATTGAACCGAGCAACCTTGACCTCGCGGCCCGAGCAGACCCAAATCCAAACGCTCGGCGAAGTCGGCCAGAGAGTTTTTTCCAGATCCGAGAAACAACCGCTCACGACGTTTCGGACATGTTGCGCTACCACGACGAAGGAGACCCTTGAACCATGCGATCCATTGTCACCGGTGCCGCACAGATGGGCGCGATCCAGAAGGCCGAAAGCCGGACCGAGGTTGTCGCCCGGATGCTGCGCCTGCTCGAAGAGGCGGCCGCGGCGGGCTGCGATCTGGTGGTCTATCCCGAACTCTGCCTTACCACCTTCTTCCCGCGCTGGTACACCGAATCCCGGGACGAAATCCTGGCCTGGTTCGAACGCGAGATGCCGGGTCCGGAAACCGCGCCGCTTTTCCGAACGCGCCCGCGTGCTCGGGATTGCGCTGTCACTGGGATATGCCGAACTTACCCCGAAGGTCGCCGCTTCAACACACAGATCGTCACTGACAGGGCTGGCCGGATTGTCGGCAAATATCGGAAGATCCACCTTCCCGGACATGCCGATTTCGATCCCGCCCGCAGCTTTCAACACCTCGAGAAATACTACTTCGAACCGGGGGATCTCGGCTTTCCGGTGTTCCGGAATCTCGATGCCTGGATGGGCATGCTGATCTGCAACGACCGCAGATGGCCAGAAGCTTACCGCGAACTTGGCCTGCAGGGGGCCGAGTTGATCCTCCGGGCTACAACACTCCATCACGCAATTCGCAGAACGCCGGCGAAGCCGGAGTTGCGGCAGTTCCATTCCGATCTGTCGGTTCAGGCGGGCGCCTATCAGAACTCTGCCGGGTCGTGTCGGTTGCCAAATGCGGCACTGAGGACGGCCACCACATGATCGGCGGCAGCGTCATTGTCGCTCCCGACGGGCGCATCGTGGCCAAGGCGGTGACCGAAAGCGACGAACT
>JADJAB010000032.1 GCA_016704435.1 Rhodobacter sp.
GTGTTCGATGCTTTGACAGCGCAGCGCGTTGCGACGGCCATCGGGCAAGATCTTGGGCACCAGAAACAGGCTGATCCCCTTGATGCCTTTTGGCGCGTCCGGCGTGCGGGCCAGCACAAGGTGGATGATATTTTCGGCCAGATCATGTTCACCGTAGGTGATGAAGATTTTGGTGCCGGTCACCGCATAGGTGCCATCGGCCTGCATCTCGGCGCGGGTGCGTAGAAGCGCAAGATCGCTGCCGGCTTGCGGTTCGGTCAGGTTCATCGTGCCGGTCCAGCGTCCGGCCACCAGATGCGGCAGGTAGGTGGCCTTCATTTCGTCCGACCCGAAATGACACAGCGCCTCGATGGCACCGTCGGTCAACAAGGGGCACAGCGCAAAGCTCATATTTGCGGCGTTCAGGATTTCACCGGCAGCAGCGCCAAGCGTGCGGGGCAGGTCTTGGCCGCCAAATTCGGACGGGTGGATCAGGCTTTGCCACCCCATTTCGACGAATTTGTCAAAGGCGGCCTTAAAGCCTTTGGGCGTGGTCACCTGCCCGTCCTTGCAATGCGACGCTTCGCGGTCGCCCGGCAGGTTCAGGGGGGCGATTTCCTCGGTGCAAAAGCGGCCAAGCTCTTCCAGAACGGCGCGCGCCATATCCAGATCGGCCTCGCCCGGTGCGATATGGGCAAGGTTGAACAGCATATCCTTGACGGGGGCCGCATAGGTCAAGGTTGCGGCCCATGTCACGGGCAGCGGCGCGCAAGATGAATTTCTGGATCTTGCCCGTGGCGGTTTTGGGCAAAGTGCCAAAGACCACGGTTTTCGGGGCTTTGAAATGGGCGATGTGGTCCCGGCAAAAGGCGATCAGATCGGGCCTCAAGGACGTGGGCCCCTCGCGCAGTTCGACAAAGGCGCAGGGCTTTCGCCCCATTTGTCATGCGGCCGGGCAACAACCGCAGCGACCAGCACGGCGGGATGACGATACAGAACCGCCTCGACCTCGACCGACGAGATGTTTTCACCGCCCGAGATGATCACATCCTTCAGCCGGTCGCGGATCTGCAAATAGCCGTCAGGGTGCACCACCCCGGCATCGCCCGACCAGAACCAGCCACCGGCAAACGCCTCGGCCGTGGCGGCGGCGTCTTTGTAGTAGCCCTTCATCACGGTGTTGCCGCGAATGGCAATCTCGCCTTGGGTCAGCCCATCGCGCGGCACATCCTGCCCGGTGGCGCGATCCACAACGCGAATATCCTCGACCATCGGAAAGGTCACACCCTGCATCGCCTGCTTTTCGGCTTGGGCCGCTGCGGGCAAGTCATCCCAACTCTCCTGCCACAGGCATTGCGAGATATGGCCATAGGTTTCGGTCAGCCCGTACACCTGCATGACCTCAAGCCCCAGGGCGGTGGCCTTTGCAAAATCGCCGGAGGCGGCGGTGCGCCTGCGGTCAGCACCTTGATCCTGGTGGCAAAGGGTTTGGCCTCGGGGCTGTCGCACAGCATTTGCAACACGATGGGGCCGCGCCGAAATGGGTAACCCCATGGTCCGCCAAGGCCGCCAGCAGCTTTGCGGGCGTCGCATCGCGGGTAAAGATCATGTGGCCGCCGACAATGGCCATGGCCCAGGGGTGGTTCCAGCCGTTACAATGAAACATCGGCACCACTGACATATATGTCGGATGCGGCGGCAAGGCCCAGCCTGCCACCGTGCCCATCGCCATGAGGTAAGCCCCGCGGTGGTGATAGATCACCCCCTTTGGCCGCCCCGACGTGCCCGAGGTGTAATTCAGCGCCAGCGCTTGCCATTCATCACCGGGCAAAGCCCAATCCATCGGCGGATAAGCCGCAAGAGCGTCATAGGTGGTTTGACCAAAGCCATCACCCGCCACATCGGTGATATCGACAACCGGTAGGCCTTTGCCGTTGATCTGGAACGCATGGCGCAGCAAGGGGGCCAATGCGGTATCGGCAATCACCAGTTTGGCGTCTGAATGGTCAAGGATATAGGCGACCGTTTCTGGCTCCAGCCGGGTATTCACCGTGTTCAGTACTGCGCCCAGCAGGGGCACGGCATAATGCAGCTCAAACAGCTCCGGGATGTTGGGGCACAGCACCGCAACGGTATCGCCACGGCCAATTCCCATCGCGGCAAGTCCCGCCGCCACGGACCGGCAGCGCGCCGCCGTTTGGGCCCAGGTGCGGCGGATGTCGCCATAGGTCACGGCGGGCCGGGTGGCGTAAACCACCTCGGCCCGCTTGAGGAACGACAAGGGCGATAGCGCCACATGGTTGGCTGCATCGCGTTCGGGGGTGTCAAAGTGCTGCTGCATGGCGGTTACAGGAACGGAATATCGACGAGTTTGCCTACCGTCGGTCCGTTCGCGCGGGCCACTGCAACCTCGGTGCCCATCGGAACGGCAGCATCAATCAGGACAAACCCGATGTTGGCCTTCATCCGGTAAGACCAGACGCAGTTCGTCATCATGCCGATGCGGGCGCCATTCAGCATCACATCTTCGCGCCGCACACCCAAGGGCGCGGGCTTGTCGCCCTCCAGCACGATGCCCAGCTGGTGGCGCTTGATGCCTTCGGCTTTGATCCGCCGCAGCGCTTGCACGCCGATGGTGTCATCGGGGACATGCAGATCAACGTATTTCTCCAACCGCACCTCGAAGGGGTTGGTGTCATCGTCCGTATCGCCGCCCACAGACACCAGCCCGCTTTCCACCCGTTCTGGTGTGGCAGGGGCGCCCGGCCCGATACCCCAAGGTTGGCCCGCCTCTTTGAAAATATTCCAAAGCTGCGTGCCTTTTGTTCCGTCCTTCAGGTAAATCTCGAACCCGCCCTGTTTGGACCAGCCCGAGCGCTGGACGGCAACCGGGATGCCGTTGATCTCTGTCTCGCGGAACCAGAAGTACTTCAGCTCCCGCACCCAGTCGCCCAGCATGCGCCACCACATCCTCGGCCTTGGGGCCTGGATCGCCATGGGCGACACGTCAGGCTCGCAAATCTCGCCATTCAGCCCGCGCGCGGCAGCAATGGCCCGCGCCCAAAGCTCCACATCACTGTCAGCGATAGACAGCCAGAACAGGTCATCAGCCAGCTTCAGCAGGATCGGATCGTTAAAGATCGTGCCACGGTGATCGCAGATCGCGACATACTCGCCCTGCCCCACTTTGCATTTTGAAAGATCGCGCATCGCCAGAATCTGCGCCAGACGGCCCGCATCCGGGCCCTTGAGCTGAACCTGCCGCTCCACCCCAACATCCCACCGCGCCACGCCGTTCATCAGACGCCAATACTCAGCTTCGGGGTCACCGAAAGAGGTTGGCATGATCATGCGGTTGTAGACATTTGCGGTTTTCATGCCTTCAGCCACGGCCGATTCAAAGAACGGGGATGGCCGGATACGCGTGTTGGGCTGGAAGGAAAACATGGACGCTCCTGATACTTTTGCACACTTGGACCCGCTGGCAACCTTTGGTCAAACGACGTATGCAAGGGGGGCACCTATACAAAAAGTTATAGCTGCGTATTGGATGAAAGATGAAACCTGACCTCCCTCCGCTGACCTGGCTGCGCGCTTTTGAGGCGGCGGCACGGACACTCAGCTTTACACATGCGGCAAGTGAGTTGCACATCACCCAAGCCGCCGTCTCCAACCATGTGAAATCACTGGAAAGCCACCTGCACCAGCCGCTGTTCCTGCGCCGCCCCCGGGGATTGGAATTGACCAAATCGGGTGCCGCCTACCTGCCCAAAGTGCAAGACGCCATGGCACGGCTCGCGATCGGGACCCGGGAAGTGTTCGGCCAGCGGCGTACCAGCGCCCTGACCTTGCGCTGTGCCGTTTCCTTTGCGGTCAATTGGCTGACCCCACGTCTGCCTGACTTTCTTGACCGCCACCCGGGCAAAACCATCCGCCTGTTGTCCAGCGTTTGGAACGATGCCTTTGATGCCGAGGACTTCGACTTGGACATTCAATACGGCAATGGACACTGGCCGGGTTTTAATAGCCATCGCCTGACATGGGAAACCATCACGCCACTCTGCGCGCCTGGCCTTACGCTTAGCGCGCCCGATGAACTACGCCATCATCGTTTGCTCCATGTGATGGGCTATCACGAGGGTTGGGAATATGGCTCAAGGCAGCAAAGGCACAAAATATCGACGCCGGATCGGGTCTGCATCTGGATACCTCGTTGACGGCCTTTGAACTCGCTGCAAACGGCGGCGGTGTTGCGCTAGGTCGCAAGTCACTTGCCTCACATGCCTTGGCATCAGGGCGGTTGGTCGCTCCATTTGGTCTTGCCGTGCCCATAGATGAGGCATTTCACATCTTGCAGCCAGCGGGTAGCAACAATCATCCGCACACCGCGGCCTTTATTGATTGGTTGCTGACAAAAGCAACTGAACAAAAATGACAGCCCTTGTGAACAAGGCGCTGCTGACCTGCCAGTATCGTAAGCGTCCGGCCTGACTGCAGTTATCGTGCGTTCCAGGGGAGCAGTTCGTCGATCCGATTGATTTTATGGTCTGCGATGCGCGCCAGGGTATCGGCAAGCCATGCCTGTGGATCGACGCCATTCAGCTTGGCGGTTTCGATCAGGGTGTAGGCGATGGCGGCGGATTTCCCGCCTGTTTGCGATCCCACGAAGAGGTAGTTCTTGCGACCCAAGGCGACAGGGCGCATCGCGCGTTCTGCGGTATTGTTGTCGATTTCCAAGATACCGTGATCGAGGTAGGGGCGCAGGCGGGCCATGCGGGTCAGGGCATATCGGATGGCGGCGGCCAGAGGGCTTTTACCCGATATGTCGTGGAGTTGGATGTTCAGCCATGTTTCCAGCCCGTCGAAGGCAGGTTTGGCCTCGGCCTGCCGGACCTCCACCCGTTTGTCGGGCGGCAACCCTCGTGCGGCTTTCTCGACTGCATAAAGCTGAGCTATCCGCGTGATCGCCTCGTCGGCGATGGCCGAGCCTTGGGCCTTGTGAATGTCGACGAACTTACGCCTGACATGGGCGAGGCAGGCGACCTCGCGGATCTCGCCGGTGCGATACAGGTCTTCAAACCCGGCATAGCCGTCGGCATGCATCCAGCCGGTATACTTGGACAGGTGATCTTTGGGGTGCTGGCCTTTGCGATCAGACGAGAACTGATACCAACTGGCGGGTGGGATGGCGCTGCCCCATGGTCGCTCGTCGCGCCCATAAGCCCAAAGGCGTGCAGTCTGGGTCTTGCCCGTTCCGAGGGCCAGCATCGCGACTGGGGTGTCATCGACGAAGATTGCCTGGCCAGCCAGCACATGCCGTCTGATGGCGTCGGCCAGTGGCTCCAGCAAGGCGGTCGATTTGCCGACCCAATCCGCCAGCGTCGAGCGGTCCAGATCAAGCCCTTCGCGGTCGAATATCTGGCTTTGCCGGTAGAGAGGCAGATGGTCGGCATATTTGTTTACCAGCACATGGGCCAGCAGGCCCGGGCCGGGACGCCCGCGCTCAATCGGGCGCGACGGAAGCGGGGCTTGGGTGAAGCAATCGCAACCTGAGCAGGCCATGCGAGGGCGGACGATGCGGTTCACGACAAAGCGACCGGGCACGTATTCCAGTTCCTCGGTCACATCTTCGCCCAACCTGCGCAACTTACCACCGCAATGGCCGCACTCCGCGGTGCCGGGTGTCAGCTCGACCTCAATGCGCGGAATGTGATCCGGGATCGGCTTGCGCTTCGGCTTGTCGGCGGGTGCTTCCTCGGGAAGATTAAGCTTGGCCGTCAGGGTCGAGATTGCGATCTCGGACATCTCCAGGGCCAGTTGCAACTGGTCGGACGTCTCGGAGGATGCCCCGAAGCGATGGGCGCGGTGGCCCGCCAACTGATGCCGCAGTTTCTCGATCAGCACCGCCTGAGACTTCACTTCGGCAAACAAAAGTGCTGTGAACGCCCGTAGTTCAGCAGGGTCTTCCGGCAGCGATTTGGTGACATCCAGCATGGGTAATCATAGCAAAACAAGGCTTTTACGGGAATCCCAAAACTGAAGATCCTTCAATTTATCCTGCCGTCAAAGGCCGCCATGTCCGCAGTGGCAACCGCCAATCGATCCCTTCCAGCAGCATCGCCAGTTGCGCAGGGCTAAGCGCGATTTTGCCATCTGTGGCCGAAGGCCATACGAACCGACCCTTCTCCAAACGCTTGGAGAACAGGCATGCCCCCTGGCCATCCCACCAGATGATCTTGATCAGATCGCCCTGCCGACCTCGGAACACAAACAGGTGGCCATCGAACGGGTTCTGCGCAGTTACCTGCTCGGCCTGAGCCGCAAGCGCCGCAAAACCCTTGCGCATGTCTGTCACCCCGGCCGCCAGCCAGACCTGAGCATTCATCGGAACCGGGATCATCCTGACAGGCCACGGATCAGTTGAGCAAGTGTCTCAGGATCGTAGGCCCCGCTGACACGAAGTCGGTGTCCACCGGCAATCTCTATCTCAAGCAGACAGTCGGGCAAGGTGCTGGCGGGCAAGACCGCCCGTGCAACTTCCGAACGGGCCGGGTTCACAATCTCAACCGGCAAGAAGACCGGCGCATCCACAGCGACTTGCGCCGTTCCCGGCGCATAACGTGCATCCCGCAACCATTTGAAGATCATGTTGGCGTTCAGCGCATACCGCCGCGCCACCTGGGCAACCGACACATCCGGCGCCGTCGTCTGAACACAGATCGACCGCTTCTCCTCATCCGTCCAAAGCCGCTTCGTCCGCCGAACCACCCAGAACCCCATAGTGTCCACTACCCAAAGCGGACACTATCAAACCCACTCTATCAGCAGCAGGGCAGTCAGGCCCGGA
>JADJAB010000033.1 GCA_016704435.1 Rhodobacter sp.
CAGGCGTTCCGGCAACCACAGCATCCAGAGGGGCGACGTAATAGGTCTCGCTCACGGCGGGCCCGCTGGACAATGCGAACAGACCCAGAAGCAGGGCGACGACTCTCAGCATGAGTGAACCTCATCGTTTCTCGGCAGCGGTACTATTGTTGCCCAATTATCAGCGAAATGTGGCGCGGGTGCGATTAAAGCGGGGCAATCCTACAGCCTTCACGTTGCTCTTTTGCGCATCACCACCAAGAACACGGCCAGCACCAGCGGCCAGATTGTGCAAGCCAAGAGGCCCACTGCATTCAGCAGCCCTTCCGGAGCTGTTCGCCATGTCAGGCCCAGCGCCGCAGCGTAAGTACGTATACGGCCGCCCAGTTCCCAAGTCCCATCGCACGATGGCCCCACCTGCTGACGGTCCTGTCAATCAGCCGCCGACTCTGCGTCAAACGGCATCTTGTCCAGTTTCTGTTCCTCGACCCGGACTCGACGCCAGCACCACCATCGCTGCACGATCTGCCGGACGAAGAGCTGCATCGGCGGCTTGATGAGCTGCGCGCCCGGCGGAAGGCTGAGGGGGCATGAGTCCCCAGCCCGGCCGCAGTGTGCCGGTCAGGCGGTCGTGGTGCTCGTACGGTGCGGTTCCAGCAGATTCCGCCCCGCAGCCTTCAGCGTCCCGTCGGCATGCAGATAGTGGTATAGCGTCGAGGGCCGGATCGCGCCAAGCTCGGCGCAGATCTCCGGGATGGACCGCGTGCTGTCGGCCATCAGATGCCGGGCATAGCGCAGCTTGTCGGCGGTCATGATCCGCGGCCGCCCCCCCTTGCGGCCCCGGGCGCGGGCGGCCGCCAGCCCCTCGTTCACCCTCTGGCGGATGACATTGCGCTCCATCTCGGCAAAGGCGGCCTGGATCTGCAGGAAAGCCCGGCCCGTCGGGGTCGTCGTGTCCATCGGGGCGTTCAGCGCGCGGAAGGCGATGCCCCGCGCCGCCAGCTGGTCGATCAACGCTATCAAATCGCCGGCAAGCCGGCCCAGCCGGTCGAGGTCGAGCACGACAAGCACGTCGCCCTTGCGCAGGAAGTCGAGACAGGCCGCAAGGCCGGGCCGTTCGGCCTTGGCTCCCGACGCGCGATCCTCGAAGATCCGCTCGCAGCCTGCCCCGGCCAGCGCGTCGAGCTGGCGATCCAGAACCTGCGCACCCTCAGCGGTGGAGACGCGCGCATAGCCGATCAGTCCCATGACGATGCCATCCCGATTACGCCGCTCGATCTCACGGAAAACCTATTCTTGGGCAATGTTTTTGGCAATTGATTTATACGGCTTTTTCGTAAGATATCGTCCTTGGATCAAGGCCCTTGGCCATCGCTCCGGCAACATCACGACAATCATGTGTTTTTCATGCTGCACTATTCAGCCTCTGATGCTGAGGGCACCCCTCGACAGCATCTCAAGCGCCAGAACATGGCGGTGGCAGCGAGGGCAACAGGATCGAACACCACCTAACAAATCCTAACATCCGTGGACCAGCGATCCAAGTCGAGCGGATGAACCGCACGACCAAGGCGGCCACAGTCAAGCGATACCACTACACCCGGCCACAACCAGTTGCACACGTCCTGACGAGCTTCTTTGCCTGGCCTGGCCGCGCCCCCTTCAGACCGATGGGCCTTGTGCGGCAAGCGTCGGCTCAAAGGGCTGGGCGGCCAATACGCGGGCCGGTTCGGGGCGGTCCCTGAATTTTTGTAGACATGCCGCATTTCCTGCCATGGCTGCAAACCGTCGATCGTGTACCACAAATCACTGTTCCTGCCGCCGGACCGACTGCCCTCCAGATCGTTCTACTCTGGGCAAGATCGGGGCTGACTGGTGAAGTGCGCAGCGCGTAAAGTGCTTGCATTTATAGCTAGCGTGGTCCATCTTGGCAGGATGAACAGCAAGCACCGCAAGGCCCTTGCCGCCGTCTTCACCGATCCGGTGTCTGGCACCATCGAGTGGGCGGCTGTTGAGGGCCTGCTGCTGGCCTCTGGAGCGCGGCTGATCGAAGGGCGTGGATCACGGGTACGGTTCGAAAAGGATGGCGAGGTCGCGACGTTCCACCGCCCGCACCCTGCCAAGGAAGCCAGGCGATACCAGGTGCGCGATGCCCGCGACTTTCTGGAACGGATCGGGGTTAGACCATGACCAACACCATGACCTACAAGGGCTATGCCGCCCGGATCGAATACGACGACGAAGACGGGATTTTCACCGGCCGGATTGCCGGTATCCGCGACGGGGTGGGCTTTCATGCCGACACCGTGGAAGGGCTGCGCGAAGCCTTTCACGAGGCGGTGGAAGACTACGTTGAGACCTGCGCCAGGATCGGCAAGGAACCGCAGAAGACCTATTCAGGGCAGGTCATGTTCCGGGTCAGCCCAGAGGTTCACCGCAAGGCCGCACTGGCCGCTGAGCTGTCGGGCAAGAGCCTGAACCAATGGGCCGAGGAAGCGCTTGATCGCGCCGCCGGGTGAACTTCCACCGCTGCCGCACAGGCGCAAAAGTATTATGCCGATGTCGCGACCAGCGGGAACCCGGTGACGGAGCCTCTCGAAGACTGAGGCTAGTACTCTGACGGGACATATGTGTCGGGGGGGCGGCCCAGAAGCGGGCCGATCAGGCGCGCGATCCGCAGGCCGATTTCTCGGCTGCCGGTGCGCGAGGGGTGGATGCGGTCGATCTGGTGATAGGACAGGCTGCCGTAGGGAACCAGGTCCGACATCGGCAGGAACACCATCCCCGGTTCGAGCTTGTCGAGTTCACCCAGACGCCGGTCCAGCTCATTGCCTGCCGGGCCACAGCCCTTGATCGGGGTCGATGTGCCGGGGTTCCTCATGTAGCCGGCGTAGACCACCTGCGCACCGGTCTTGCGCAGTTCCGCGACATAGGACGGGATGGTGCCTCGGCGCCCGTCGGAAGAGATCAGCCGATCGAGCACGCCCTCACAGCGGCCACAGCCGCAGCCGAACAGCAGGTCGTTTCCGCCGCCGTTCACGACGATCACTTCCCACGGACCAGGCTTGAACTGCGCCGTGAGGTTCATTCCTGCACTTCCGGAAACCGGCAAGGCATAGAAGTAGCGCGCACCCGGAACCGAACGGTCGATGACCTCGAGACCCAGCGCGGCCTCGATGGCATCGGCCACCCCTCCGTCCGTCCCCTTGTTCGAGGCAAACATCGAATCCCCGAGAAGGAGGATGCGCGAGGAGCCACCCCTCGGGGCCTGCTCTCCACAGCCGAGAACAAGGAACAGGCAGGCAAATCCGAAGAGTAAGCGCAGCATTTACTGCCGATCCATAGGGTGTCGAGCCGGGACCCTTCAGCACAACCTCGACGGGATCAAGTAAACAGTGTGTTTCTCTTTTTGGTTAACGGCCCATCGGTCGTTGCCCGGCCCTTGCACAACGCCCTTGAAACGGCATCGGCCCGGCGATCAGCGCGCCGGGCCGTTCCATGGTCGATCCGCAAGCCTCAAACTTAGGGTCTGCGGCGGCGCAGCAGGGCCAAGCGCCCCGAGGCCGGCCAGCAACAGCGGCAATCCGGCGGGCAACGGAACCGGCGATGGCGGCGGTGCCGCTTCTGCATCCAGCGTCAGCGTCGCATTCCCGTAAGCCGTGTTCTCAATTGCGGCGATGTTCAGTTGCTCTTGGTTCGTCAACGACAGCCGCAGGGTCAGAAGGTTCCCGGCCAGCGCGCCCTGGAGCGGCACCAGAGACGACAGGTCGAACGATAGTGTTGTGCCGGCAGCCAAACCCGAAACCACGGACGAGGTGATCACCGTCGAGCCAAGGGCAGTGAAATCGGCCACGTCGACCACACCGTTACCCAGGTAGGCATCGACGGTGAATTCGATCGGTGAATAGAAGCTGAACGAACCTACGCCGAGGGTAAATCCGAACGCCGCAGAAAGGATGGTCGAGTCGTCCGCTATCGTCGACAGGTCGAATTCGAACACACCCAGAATTGCAGTGGTGGGCCATGTGATCAGCCTCAAGTTTGTGCAGGCCGACGGCAAGAACGGGCCGGAGGTATTTCCAACGATGCCATCCGCAATGGTATCAAGCAGTGATTGGCGCCGCCGAAGACGCCGTCGCCCCCAATGCGGCCAAAGCCGCGACAGCGGCGGCCATAACAACCTGTTTCATGTCCATCCCCTTTGTCAAAATACGCGACCCACCTTGCAGCCTTGTCAGGAAAGGCGGGCGGCAGAACCCGGTCAACGAATACTTTCCGGGTTTTTCCGTTGGAAAACCCAAGTCACCGGATTTCCACTGGAATGCATGCGAAAACGGGGCTCGCTTGCAACCTGCGCGGGATAAATCTTTTCCTGTCGAAAAAACGCCTAGGCCGCACCCCAGGTGCGGATCGGATGGGCGCCCGCCTCGTCTCCGGCGGCATAGGAGGCAATGATTCGGTCGATGGCGCGGCGCGAGATCAGTTTGTGATCCTCGCCAAGCCCCAGCGAGGCCACCATTTTCCAATGACCATACATGATGCAGACGAAAAGATAGCTGATCTCGGCACAATCCTCGAGGCTCAATTCCGGGTACTGCATTTTTATTTCCAGCTGCAGTACCTGCCCCAGCAAAGTATACTGGGCGCGCAAATTATCACGGATCCTTGGGGAACCGGCGGCAAAGGCAAACATCGCGTCATAGGCCTGGTCATCGCGCGGCTTGGGCAGGTCTGCCACCAGGTCGAAATAGAAATCGAAGATGAAATGCAGCCGCTTGGCGCCTGCCAGGGTCTCGACGCCGCCGATCAGAGCCATGCGATAGGCCGAGGCAAGATGGTCGCAGACAGCCAGCAGCAAGTCATCGGCGTCATCGAAATAGTACCGGACAAGCTGCCGCGAGATGCCCGCCGTTTCTTCTATCCGGCCGAATGACAGGCGGCGGCGGCCCATTTGAAAGCAGGTGCTTCGCAGCCCCTTCGACGATCTGTCCACGCTGATCGTCGCGTTTGCTCATGCTTCAAGCCTCCGTTCCGATACCTCCTTCATACGGCAGCACCGGCACCGATTCAACGTTCGATGAGGTTTTGATGCGCGCTCATCGCCCGGATGGGCCCTGAATATCCATGAGCTCTTTCGGTGGCGAATTGGTCTATTGGGCCGCCAAGCTGGCCCGGGTGCCAAGTTCTGACGTCGGCAGCGCTCCTGCACCCGGAGTCCCGAATCGCTCAGGTAGTCGGCAATCGCCAGAGCCGTTTCAAGCAGGAGATCTCGTGGTTGATCCAGGCCATTTCGGTCGCATAGCGCGGCCATTCCAAACAGGGTGTCCGGCATCCATTGATGCTTCTCTTGCATTTTATCCTCGGGTAATGTTGCTGCTGCTCGGTTACAACCAATAAACGAAACGTACAGCGTTAACACTACCTTAAGGATTCACGTCAATGGAGCATCAATTCGATTTCATCCACACAGTTTTCCACAGCGTAGCAGCGCTACAACACCTGCGCGGTGCCTGAGATCATCACATCTTTCTTGGCCGTCAAAAAGAAGCTTGCCACAGAGCCCCGGGATGACTGGACTGTCATGCCGTGCGCATCCGGCGCGGCAGTATGGCAGTGTCCCTTGCCTTCTCTTCAGCGTGGGCGCGTGCAGCGGAGACGCGAACCTCCAGCGCAGCTTGGCGAGAAGAGATTGGCTCGCCTGAATCTCGGCGTCACAGCTGTTCAGCCCAAAAACAGAGAACTTCAACCTCGGCGGTGGCTCTTGCAAGCGAACGGTGCATGAACTGCGCCCTTGAGGACACGCAGGCCAGCCTGTCCAGTTCGTGAGCCGCCCCGGTTGTCTGGATGCAAGACCAGCGCTCCCTTACCTCCGAAACCTCCTCGATCAATCGCACCATCATGCAATCGATGATTTGCCGCTTCTTCCGGATCGCCTCGATCGCGGCCTTCTTTCCGCGGAAGCGTTTTCTTGTGCCTGAACTGGTTTTGCCAAGAGCCCGTATCCGGACCGAAAGCTCACCAGGACTTAGAGTTGTCAACATGCTTGCCTCGCTCGTTAGGGGCTCGGGTAGTAACAGAGGATACTCCCGAGCCTCATTTGCCTCTTTTTGGCCAACCACAACCCTTATTGGTTAATGAACCCTTAACAGCTAACGCTTAGGTTGCAGTATCTTGTGTCTGAGTCTTCCTGTTCACTGCATCGGGACTTTGCTGATCAGAAGAACCCAACCTCGCCGAGAGCGGTCAGCAGCATCTCGGAGCCTTCCGTGACGAGGCGAGAAAACGCGTCCATATCCACCTCTCCACCATCCGCCACGAGACCCGCGAGGAATTTCATCTTCCCGGCAACATCCACCGGAGTCACCGGGGCATGTTTCACGATCTCATCCTCCACCAGACGCATGCGCTGGCGCAGAAGTCCGATGTCGAACTCCCATTGCTCGATGCAGTCGGTCTCGCCGTCATTGGCTTGCAGAATGAACGCCTGAGAAGCCATCGGAGCGAGCGATGCTGAATGATCCTGGGCCGACAAGCGTGCTCGCCCTCTTCGCGGGTGGGGAAACGAGCGGCGCATATCCGGGCTTGTCGGTCGACAGCCGGCCTGCCTCGTGACAACGATGCGTGACCTTGCGGATCAGATCATCCTGTTTCTGGATGACCTCATCACAGCTCGCTTCAAGTTCCTCGTGATACTGGACGGCTTTCGCCAGGTTGAACGGGGTCTCCTTCTTCGCAGATCCCATGTTGTATTGGATGATTTCCCCGAAAGGTTCGCGGTCGGAGTGGTGCTGTGCGGGGTCATGATGGGGCTCACTTCTTGATGCGATTGTTGATGCTCGGGACGCAGCCCGAGACAGGTCGCTGGACGCGGCCCAAAGGTCTCGGCTTTGGATGGTGGTTGCCACCGGGGCGATCAGCGGGCCTGCTTCACAGGATGCTGTCCGATCGAAGAGTTCCCTGGATGGCGATGGCCGGTCAGTGCCTAGGGCTGACGCATGTTGTTTGCGATCACGAAGGCGCATTCCTCGACAAGATAGGCGAAGAAATCGACCTCGAGATTGCCGCCATCGAGCATCAGGCTCGACATGAACTTCAGCTTGCTCACCGCTTCCGCGGATGATGTCGGGGTGTGGTCGAGAATATCCTGCTCGATGATGCTCATGCGATAGCGATAGAGCTTGATCATCTCTTCAAGGTCCTCGATCTCGACAAAGGCCGGCGTGCAGGCGTTCACGACAAATCGCCTGCTTGCATTGGGCAGGCCGTTCGGAACCACCGTCTGGGCGAGGCGGTGCAGCTGCCGGAAATCCTTGAACGAGATGTCGCTGATGGACATGTCGGCCTCGCGGGCGCATGTCTCCGGATTTCACCTCCACCAGGTCCTTATCGGGGCAGTTCTTGTGAGCTGCATTGCGTAGAACTGGCGGGCAATATCCTTCCTGTTGGCCGATCGCGACCTCGCACAGTTTCTCGACGTAGTCATACTGTTCGATGAGGCTGGCGATCGTCTGCGAGCAGGAATGCTCTTTCGGGGAGGGTGTCGTTGGCCGGAACTTGCAGGTTCTTGCGGATAGCGAGTGCCATTTCAGGGCCTTTCCGTTCGGGTGGTGCGTTCTGCGCCACGGGTTGATGCCTGAAAGATCACCCTCTGCAGCGGCAATAGTACGGAACTTTCGCGATTTCTGTGCCCATGAGGAAACAATGTCTTACCTGCTGGATGGTTGTTCACGTTTCGTAAACAATGGTTAAATTTTGCCATAATTATATGAAAAATAGGTGAAAATTGTCTTAATCTTGCCTGCGGGGGGGTTGGGGGGCGATTCATAGGGCCAGTTTATGGAAAACTGGCCCTACCGCGGTCGCCAAATCTGGCCAAATCGTGAAGGCCCCCTCCGTCAGCTACCAGGTTGTGCAAATTTCTGTTTGCTCTTCGACAGAGGTCCGCGGGTAAGAAGTCCCTGGATTCGCGCCCCGGAGCGGGGATTGTCTGGGAAATATTGCGTTTGATGGGGCTGAGAGAGCATCACACGGCGGTCGAGAAAGACCTTCGGGCCAGCCGCTGGCGGGCGGGACCCGCAGGATCTGTTCGCGAAGGACGGTCTTCTGGGGTCGAATGCCGGAGGGGGCAGGATCGTATCACAAGGGCGGTTTGCGGTGGCCTTCATGAGGTCCGTCCTGAACAACTCTCAACTGTCTGAAACGGAATGGTTTTCCGGATGTTTGTGGCTTCGCCTGCAGGATTTGGTAGATTTGCTGCGGAAACCCTGCAAATTCTGGTGCTGTCATGAAGCCGAAGAAACGCACGACCGAGCAGGATGACCTCCTGCGCCGCGGCTGGTGGATATCATCGACATGCGCCACGAGATGGTGAAGCTGGCGGTGATGATCGACTGGAGTTTTTCGAGGCCAAATAGGCCGGGCTCTTTCCTTCCGACCGCGGAAGGCCCGCCAGCTCCCGCGTCTGGTGGCGGGGCTCTTGTATCTTCAGCACACCTACCGGCTCGGACGAAGCGGTGGTCGCGCGCTGATTGACAGCCCCTTACGTCCAACACTTCTGCGGCGAGACGTTCTTTCAGCATCATGTGCCGATCGACCGTCCTCGCTGGCAAGCTGGCGCAAGCGGATTGGCGAAGAAGGTGTCGAGTGGTTGTTGACCAAGACCATCGAGGCCGGGCGCAAATCCGGTGCCGTCGACACTGAAAGCCTGACCCCGTATCGCCGTCGACAGTATGCGTCCGGTCTGACTGCCCTGCCTGGTCGATGGAGTGGGTGATAGTGTCCACCATCGATGGTGGACATCTTGAGGTGGGCTGTGGCGGGGAAGAAGGGTCTGAAGAAGCGGCTCTGGTCTGATGACGAGAAGCGTTCGATTTGCAAGCAAACGTTGACGCCGGGTGTTTCGGTTGCACAGGTTGCGCGGCGGTATTCGATGAACGCGAACCTGATTTTCAAATGGCTGAAGGATCCTCGATTTGCACCGTCGGGCAGTGTGCCAGCGCCGGAGGGCGCAGCCCTTGAGGGTGTTTTCCTTCCGGTTGAGATTGGTGCATCCCCGATGGCGGGTGTTGCTGCTGCGCCGTCGCACAGCGCAGGGGCAGGTCTCGGCCCTGCGGTTTCAGCACAGCGCGTGGACATCACCCTGTCGGACGGTCGCCGCATTTTGGTGGAAGGTCCAACGGCGCTGTCATCAGTTATGGGTCTTGTGCGAGGGCTGACGGCATGATCCCGGTGCCGAGCAACACGCGGGTTTGGCTGGCCGCTGGCGTGACGGACATGCGGCGTGGGTTCAACACGCTGGCGGCGCAGACCGAGCGGGTGCTGGCCGAGGATCCGTATTCGGGGCATCTGTTTGTCTTCCGTGGCCGCCGTGGTGATCTGTTGAAAGTCATTTGGTGGGATGTGCAGGGGGCATGCCTTTTTATGAAGCGTCTTGAGAAAGGACGGTTTGTCTGGCCCGCGGCCAAGGACGGCAAGGTGTGCGTGACAGCCGCCCAGCTGGCGATGCTTCTGGAGGGGATCGACTGGCGGATGCCGCAAAGAACCTGGCGGCCCCTGCAGGCGGGATAGCCCAATAAAACATGGGGTTTTGAGTGTTTTTGTGTTCCGTCCGGTTGGCCTATCGGATATAAATTCCGCATGCTTGAGACCTTCAAATCCCTGCCCGAAGACCCCGCCGAACTGCGGGCTGTCAGCGAGTTGATGGCGGCAGAGATCAAGGCGCAGGCCTATCAGATCGAGAAACTGAAGAAGGAACTGGCGGCACATCGCAAGGCCCGTTTCGGCGCCAAGTCCGAGAGCCTGGATCAGTTGGCTTTCGATCTGCAGGAAGACGCCGAGATTGAGGCCGCAGCCGGCGCTCAAAGACGGCGCCCAAAGGCGATGCGGATGAGGCCGCCCCAGCCAAGCGCAACCACAATCGCGCGCCGCTGCCTGACCACCTTGAACGCCGGAGGAGGTGCTCTCGCCCGGCGATGCCTGCGGCGATTGCGGTGGTGCGCTCAAACAGCGCTCGGCGAAGATGTCACCGAAGAGCTGGAATACGTCCCCGGCCATTTCGTCGTGAAGCGGATCGTGCGACCGCGCATGGCCTGCACCTGCTGCGAGGCTTTCGCCCAGGCTGAGCTGCCCTCCCGTCCGATCACGCGTGGCCGTCCCGGTCCGGGTCTGTTGGCCCATGTTCTGGTCAGCAAATACTGCGATCATCTGCCGCTCTACCGCCAGTCCGAGATCTATGCCCGGGACAAGGTCGATCTGCATCGCTCCACGCTGACCGACTGGGTGGGCCGATCCACGGCCCTGATGAGCCCTCTGGCCGACCACATCGGCAAGCTGGTGCGGGCCGGGCCAGCGTTGTTCGCTGACGACACCCCCGTCAAGATGCAGACCAAGGGCAAGACCGGAAAGGCCCAAACCGCCCGGCTGTGGAGCTATGTGCGTGACGAACGCCCGTGGCGTGGGCAGGCGCCGCCCTGTGCGTGGTATCAGTTCAGCGTGGATCGTAAAGGCGAGCACCCCTCAACCCATCTCGCAGGATATAAAGGTGTGGTGCATGCTGATGGGTTCACCGGCTTCAACGGTCTGTTTGGAGACGGCAAGGCCAGCGAGCAGGCATGCATGGTCCATGTGCGCCGTAAATTTGTCGAGGTCTTTGATCGCGAAGGTTCTGCCATCGCCGAAGAGACCATCAAACGGATCGCGGCCCTCTATGCCGTGGAAAAAATGGCGCGCTACAAGCCTGCCGAAGAGCGCGTTGCCCTGCGGTTGGAAAAGGCAAAGCCGGTCTTCGAGGGGCTCGAGGCATGGTTGCAGCTTCAATTGCCCAAAATATCCGGCAAGTCGACACTGGCCGAGGCCATCCGCTATGCGCTCGGTCGCATGCCCAAGGCCCGTGCCTATCTCGAAGACGGGGCAGCTCGAGCTGGATAACAACATCTGCGAGCGATCAATCCGGCCGGTGACTCTCGGCAGGAAAAACTATCTGTTCATGGGATCAAAAGGGGGCGGAGAAGCTGCGGCCATCGCCTACACGCTCATCGAGACCGCCCGCATGAACAACGTCGATCCCGAAGCTTGGCTCAGGTGGGTCCTCGCCCGCGTCGCAGATCATAAAATGACCCG
This sequence comes from Rhodobacter sp., assembly GCA_016704435.1. Classification (GTDB taxonomy): domain Bacteria; phylum Pseudomonadota; class Alphaproteobacteria; order Rhodobacterales; family Rhodobacteraceae; genus Pseudogemmobacter. The sequence goes on from JADJAB010000033.1 coordinate 11,098, forward strand.
CCTCGAAGACCTCATGCCATGGAACTGGGCGGCGGAATAAGTCAACACCAGTCAGACCGGACGCATACCTTGCGCTTGGGGCGTCTACACATGTCGCAAACTTCTGCGGTTGACCCGAGCGGATCGTGGCCAGACATTGCATTCATCCAAGAATACCAGACGGAGGCGGAGCGATGATCTCGGGTTCTGTCGCAAGTTTTGGCCATTGACCGATGTATGCCGTAGGACCGACGGTTCCGGACGCTGGGGCACCGTCTGAGGGCGTAAGATGATCTCGTTCAAAGGTGCGCAGTTTCCGAAGGATGTGATCCTCTTTGCGGTATTCTTCTATGTTCGCTACACCGTGTCGTACCGCGATCTGGAAGAGATCATGGCGGAGCGCGGCGTGAGTGTTGACCATGCGACGCTGAACCGCTGGGTCGCAAAGTACTCACCGTTGATCGCAGAAGAGGCGCGCCGCAGGAAAGCTCCAGCCGACCGATCCTGGCGCATGGATGAAACATACATCCGGGTGAAGGGCCAGTGGGCCTACCTCTACCGGGCGGTCGATAAGTTCGGCAAGACTTTGGACTTCATGCTGTCGAAGAAGCGCAACAAGACGGCGGCGACCAGGTTCTTCGCCCGCGCTCTGGAGGTCAATGGTTTGCCTCGCAAGATCGTCATCGATCGCAGCGGTGCCAACACTGCCGGGATCAACGCGGTCAACCGGATGCTGCGAAGCTTCGGCTGCCCGATCCCGATCGAGATGGTCCGGATCAAGTATCTCAACAATATTGTCGAGCAAGACCACCGGACGATCAAGAAGCGGGTCCGGCCCATTCTCGGGTTCAAATCCTTCGTCTCCGCTTCAGCCACGCTCGAGGGGATCGAGGTCGCAAACATAATCCGCAAGGGTCAGCTGACGCCCGGACTCTGTCCCTTCATCCAGTTCGCGGCACTGGCAGCCTGACAGAAAGGGACCGGGTCCCCCTCGCACTCAACGTAGAAGTTTGCGACAAAACCTGCTCGCCGCCCCGCAGGCCGAGCTTGAGACCGGCGCCTCCCGCGCCACCGTGCAGCGCAACCTCGATGTGCTGCAGGCGCGCGGGCTGATCCGGAAGTGACGGGCAGGCGGGAGGTTCAGGGTCCTGGGCAGCGGCGGGGTAGAAGGGAAACAAGACGCAGCCTGTGAACAACTCACGCCTCTCCGCCACGCCAGACCACGGCCAAGTGCCGAACAACATCCGAATGGGAAAGATGGCGCCCGGAATCTTCCGTTCCCGGTTCGCAATGCTGGCTGTCTAACTCAATAGTATCAAATCTTACTGCGATCATTGTCGAAGTTTCCAATAGACACCAATCCGCCAACAACGTGTCGAACGGAGCGCCAAAAGTGATTTCGTATCAGCGTCCAAAATTGACCACCTTGCGACGTCGAGATCAGGGCGTTAGGCGACGGAGTTGATCACGGAGTGATGGGCATGTCAGGTCACCACCGGTTCAAATCCCCGGGCCTTGTTCGCT
>JADJAB010000034.1 GCA_016704435.1 Rhodobacter sp.
CGCGCATGCCGGCGGATGCTGTCGCTGGAAAACGCTTTCGAAGCAGCGAGCGTGACCGATTTCGAAGACCGCGTCCGCAAGTATCTGGGCCATTCCGGCCGCTGCTGTTCACCGCCTAGGCCGAAGATCGACGGGCTTTCGCTGTCGTTGCGCGCTGAGGACGGTGCCTTGGTGCAGGCCGCCACCCGCGGCGATGGCGAAGTGGGAGAGGACGTTACCGCCAACGCCCGCACCATCGCCGACATCCCCGCGCGGGTCTCCGGCGCGCCGTCCGTGCTGGAGGTGCGGGGCGAGGTCTGCCTTGAGCCACGCCGATTTTGCGTCTACTTGAACGAACGCCAGGCCGCAAAACGCGAAAAAGACCTTCGCCAACCCGCGCAATGCCGCCGCCGGATCCTGCGCCAACTGGATGCGAGTATCACCGCCGCCCGCCCTTGCGGTTTTTCGCCTATTCCTGGGGGCAGCTCTCCGCCCCGCTGGCCACCACCCAGTTTGCTGCAATATCGCACCTGAACGCCTTGGGTTTTCAGACAAATCCCCTGACCGTCCGGTGCGACGGGCCGCAGGAAATGCTCGCTCACTACCGCGCCATCGAGGCACAGCGCGCGACCTTGGGCTATGACATCGACGGCGTCGTCTACAAGGTCGATGATCTGGCGCTGCAAGCGCGGCTCGGCTTTCGCTCGTCCACCCCGCGCTGGGCCATTGCGCATAAATTCCCCGCCCAACTGGCCTGGACGCGGCTTGAGGCGATCGACATCCAGGTCGGCCGCACCGGCGCTCTGTCGCCCGTGGCGCGGCTGTCGCCAGTGACGGTCGGTGGCGTGGTGGTCTCGAACGCCACCCTGCACAACGAAGACTACATCGCCGGCCGCGGCGCCAAGGGCAACCCGATCCGAGGCGGCAAGGACATCCGCATCGGCGACTGGGTGCAGGTCTACCGCGCCGGCGACGTCATCCCCAAGGTCGCCGACGTCGACCTGAGCAAACGCCCCGCCAGCGCCGAACCCTACCGCTTCCCCAGACCTGCCCCGGAATGCGCCAGCCCCGCCCACCGCGAAGAAGGCGACGCCATCCGCCGTTGCACTGGCGGCCTGATCTGCCCCGCGCAAGCGGTAGAGCGGCTGAAACACTTCGTCTCAGCGCAACGCCTTCGACATCGAAGGCCTGGGTGCAAGCAGATAGAATTGTTCTTCCACGACTCGGACCTGCCGGTGAAAACCCCCGCCGACATCTTCACCCTTGCCGCAAGGGACGCTGCCAACCCTCTGAGGCAGCTGAAGAACCGCGACGGCTTCGGCGACACATCGGTGACCAAACTGTTCGCCGCGATCGAGGCAAAGCGCCAGATCCCGCTCGACCGCCTCATCTTCGCCTTGGGCATCCGCCACGCGGGCGAGGCCGCCGCGGGCCTTCTCGCCCGCCACTACGGCACCTGGACCGCCTTCGAATCTGCCATGACCAACGCCGAACCCGGCACCCCCGAGTGGCAGGAACTGACCGCCATCGACGGCGTCGGCGACATCCTTGCCACCAGCCTGGCACAGGCCTTCGCCAACCCCGCCGAACGCGCCGCCATCGACGCGCTCATAACCCACCTGACCGTCGAACCCGTCGCCGCCGCCACCTTGACAGCCCCGTCGCGGGCAAGACGATCGTCTTCACCGGCACCCGAAAAGATGACCCGCGCCGGCCAAGGCCCGCGCCGAGGCCATGGGCGCCAAGGTCGCCGGCAGCGTCAGCGCGAAAACCGATCTTCTGATCGCCGGTCCCGGTGCGGGTTCCAAGGCGAAAGAGGCCGCAAAACTGGGCATCCGCACCATTGACGAGGACGAATGGCTCGCCCTCATCGGCGCGACATGAGCCGCCCGGAACTGCTTTTTCCGCTGTTCGCGGGGTTGGAGACGCTGGAAGGCGTCGGCCCCAAGACCGCACAGGCGTTCGAGGCGCTGGCCGTCGCGCGGCCCAAAGACCTGCTTTACCTGCTGCCCTATGCCGGCACCGACCGCCGCCGCCGCGACACCGTGCAGGGTGCGGCCTTCCCCACCACGGTCACGGTCGAGGTCACCATCGGCGCGCATTTTCCCGCCCGCCGCAAGGGCGGCCCCACCCGGATCATGGTGCGCGACGCGATGCTGGAATGGACGGTGGTCTATTTCCACGCCAAGGGCGATTACCTGCAAAAACTGCTGCCGACCGGGCAAAGACGCCTGCTCTCCGGCAAGGTCGAAACCTTCGACGGCGTGGCGCAGATGGTCCACCCCGACCACGTGCTGCGCCCCGAAGAAGCCGCCGAACTGCCGCCCTACGAGCCGGTCTATCCGCTGACGTCCGGCATCACGCAAAAGCAGATCCAGAAGGCGGCGCAATCCGCATTGGCCCGGGCGCCCGTTCTGCCGGAATGGATCGACCCGGCCCTGAAAGCCCGCGAAGCCTGGCCCGACTGGCACGCCGCCGTCACCTCCGCCCATGCGCCGGATGATGCCGCGGCGCTGGCTGCCACCCATCCGGCGCGGGCGCGGCTGGCCTATGATGAGTTTTTCGCCCATCAGCTGACCCTGTCGCTGGCCCGCCAGTCGATGCGCCGCGGCAAGGGAATTGCAAGCCACGCCACCGGCGCGCTGCAAGACAAGGTGTTGAAAAGCCTGCCCTATGCGCCAACCGCCGCGCAATCCCGTGCCATCCGCGACATCGCCGCCGACATGGCCACGCCGTTGCGGATGAACCGCTTGCTGCAAGGCGACGTCGGCGCGGGCAAGACGCTGGTCGCCTTTCTGGCACTTCTGGTCGCGGTCGAGGCCAGGGGTCAGGGCGTGATGATGGCGCCGACCGAAATCCTCGCCCGTCAGCACTTTGAGGGGCTGGAACGCTTGGCCGCTGCGGCCGGGGTGCGGCTGGGCATCCTTACCGGCCGCGACAAGGGGGCTGACCGCGCTGCCAAGCTGGCCGATCTGGTCGCCGGGCGCATCCAGATCCTGGTCGGCACCCATGCGGTCTTTCAAAAAGACGTGGAATTTGCCGATCTGCGGCTGGCGGTGGTCGATGAACAGCACCGTTTCGGCGTCGCACAGCGGATGGAACTGGGGGCCAAGGGGCAGGCGGCGGATGTGCTGGTGATGACCGCCACCCCCATCCCGCGCAGTCTGGCGCTGGCCAGCTATGGCGACATGGATGTCTCGGTGCTGGATGAAAAGCCTGCGGGCAGAAAGCCGATCAAGACCGCGCTGGTCGCGGTGGAGCGGATGGACGAGGTGGTGGGCCATCTGCCCGCGCGGTGGCCGAGGGCAAGCAGGCCTATTGGGTCTGCCCCCTGGTCGAGGAGTCCGAGGTGGTCGACCTGGCCTCGGCGGTCGAGCGTTTCCAGTCGCTGCGCGCGGCCTTGGGCGATGGGAAGGTGGGGCTGGTGCATGGCCAGATGCCGCCCGCCGAGAAGGACGCCGCGATGGCGCGTTTCATCTCGGGGGAAACCTCGGTGCTGGTGGCAACAACGGTGATCGAGGTGGGGAGAGGCGGAATCGACCTGCCTCTTGCTGTATCAAGCGCCATTGACCGACAGCGGCGAGCGGCGGCTGAAGACCATCCGCGACACCGAAGACGGCTTTCGCATCGCCGAGGAAGACCTGACGATGCGGGGGGCCGGCGATCTGATCGGCACCGCGCAATCCGGCCTGCCGAAGTTCCGGGTGGCGGATATGGAGCGGCAATCGGCGCTGATGGCGGTGGCGCAAACCGACGCCCGGGCGCTGCTGACCTCCGATCCGGGCTTGGACGGCCCGCGCGGGCGGGCGGCACGGTTGCTGTTGTGGCTGCTGGATCAGGACCGGGCAATCCGCCTGATCTCAGTCGGCTGAAAGCGCCAAGCGACTCGGGTGTTTCACGCCTGTTCTCAGATGTTCTTAAAAAGTTCTTTACAGAGCGGTGTGGATATGAGAACAATATAGCAACAAAGCATCGGAGACACGCCATGATCGCCCGTATCAAGACCATGACCACCCGGCATCAGCCGTCGCTGGCCGAAGATGTGGTCGGCATCGCCGCGCTGTTTCTGATGCTCTTTGCGGCCCTTGCCCTTCCAGGCGCCGCCTGACCCTTTCTGCCTGCGGTCTGTTCCCACAGCGCGCCCGCGTCCCCCCTCTGTCCCGAGACGACGCCTGTCCTTCGCGCGCCCAGACACGCCACTGCCGCCGCCACCTGGGGCGCCTTGGAACCAAAGGCTGCGGCCGAAGCCTTTAATTCAGTTCAGCCGCGGCCAGGCAGCACCGGCCTTCGCCGCCCTCAAACGCCTCGCAGACCGCGTCCAGCGCCAGCAGAATCGAGGCATGGCGATTGCGGTACTCTCGCGCCGGCAGCAGCACCCTCATAGCCCCCGAAAGGCGCCGCAGGCACCGGCCCGCCGTCCTTCAGCATTGCCCGCAGCGAATCCCTCGCGGCCTCCAGCTCAACCCGGCTGCGCCCGATCGCCGCCGCCCCCAGCACCGAAGCCGAGGCCTGCCCCAAGGCGCAAGCCTTCACGTCCTGCGCAAACTCCGCCACCCGGCCCCCCCGCAACACCACGTCCGCCGTGACCGTCGACCCGCACAAGGGCGACCGCCGCCGCGCCGAGCCTTGCGCCCCGGGCAGCCGGCCCAGATGCGGAATATCTGCGGCCAGCGCCAGAATGCGCCCGGAATACAGCTTCACCAGATCCGCATCGCTCATACCTTGCCCTCCGCGCCCCCCTTATGTAATCCCGCGCAAGCGCCCCGCCAAGGAGAACCGCGATGCCCTTTGACCCGGCCAGCCTGAAATTCGACGCCGCCGGCCTGATTCCCTGCATCGCGCAGGACCATGCCACGGGCGAGGTGCTGATGCTGGCCTGGATGAACGCCGCCGCGGTGGCACAGACGATTGCGACCGGCGCGGTGACTTATTGGAGCCGCTCGCGCGCAGCTTTCTGGGTCAAGGGCGAAACCTCGGGGCATGTGCAAAAGCTGGTCGAACTGCGGTTGGACTGCGACCGCGATTGCCTCTTGGCGCTGGTGGATCAGACCGGCCCGGCCTGCCATACCAACCGGCGGTCGTGTTTTTTCACGGCGCTGCGGCAGGGCGACGAAGGTGCTCTTGACCCAGCCGATGGATTTAGCCCGACCATCGCGCGAATATCCTGCGCGGTCGCCCCTTCGGCGCGGAATTTCGCCAAAGCGCGCGCATCGTCGCGTTTGGCCAACCGCTTGCCGGTGTCGTCGCGGATCAAGGCGTGATGGTGATAGATCGGTGTCGGCAGGCCCAGCAGGCGCTGCAACAGGATGTGAATTCGGGTGGCCTCGAACAAGTCTTCGCCGCGGATCACATGGGTAATGCCTTGAGCGGCGTCATCCACGACCACCGACAGGTGATAAGAGGTGCCAAAATCCTTGCGAGCCAGGACAATATCGCCGATTCGGGCGGTGTAGTCTTCCCGCCTGGTGAACACGGACCCTGCATGGCCGGGGCCGGTTTCCGCGAACCAAAGCCCCCAATCCCCCCTGCCAGGCTGCAAGATATTGTGGTCGCAGTTCATCGCGGCAGTCCCGATATCCAGGCGCAGGTGGCGGTCCTTTGGCCGTGGCAACATCGAGCAGGGCAGCCCGCCGCAATGCCTGCCAGCGCAGGTTCCTGGGTAAATCGGGCCGTCTGGCCCCTCGGCCTGCGTCACGCCTTCCTGAGGCGCCGCGAGTGCCTGATCGATGTCGCGTCGGCTGCAGGTGCAGGGGTAAAGCAGGTCACGCTGCCACAGATCATCAAGCGCCAGTTGATAGGCGGCAAGGCGCCCTGATTGCCGTATCGGGGTGGCGTCCCATTGGATCCCCAGCCAGTGCAGATCGTCGATCAGTTGCGCCTCCCATTCGGGACGGCTGCGCGAGGAATCGATATCCTCGATCCGCAGCAGAAAACTGCCACCTTCGGCGCGTGCCATGTCATGCGCCAGAAGCGCGGAATAGGCATGGCCCAGGTGCAAGGGGCCAGTGGGCGAGGGCGCAAAGCGGGTTACGAAAGCCATTGGGTGAAGGCGTCTTTTGCGCGGTCGGTATAGGCCTTGTAGCGGTCTTTGCGCCCCCTGCGGCCACCCTTGGCGTCGATCGGCGGGAACAGGCCGAAATTGACGTTCATCGGCTGGAACGTCTTTGCCTCGGCCCCGCCGGTGATATGGGTGATCAGCGCGCCTGTCGCGGTTTCCGGCGGCGGCGGCAGCAGATCGCGGCCCAGGAGTTCCGCCGCCGCCATCCGCCCGGCCAAAAGGCCCATGGCGGCGCTTTCGACATAGCCTTCGACGCCGGTGATCTGGCCTGCAAAACGGATGTTCGGGCGGCTGCGCAGGCGCATCCGGTCGTCCAGGAGCGTGGGGGAATTGATGAAGGTGTTGCGATGGATCCCGCCGAGGCGGGCAAAGCTGGCGTTCTCCAGCCCCGGAATCATATTTAAAACAGAAGTTTGCGCGCCATACTTCATCTTTGTCTGAAAGCCGACGATGTTGTAGAGTGTGCCCAGTTTGTTGTCGCGGCGCAGTTGCACCACGGCATAGGGCTTTTCATCCTTCATGCGGGTTGGTCAGGCCCACCGGCTTCATCGGGCCGAAGCGCAGGGTCTCGCGGCCACGTTCGGCCATGACTTCGATCGGCAGGCAGCCGTCGAAATAGCCGGCGGTTTCCCCTTCGTGGAACGTGGTCTTCTCGGCGGCGAGGAGCGCGTCGATAAAGGCCTCATACTGCGGCTTCGTCATCGGGCAATTCATGTAGGCGGTCTGTTCCGCGACCGTCTCGCCCTTGTCGTAGCGGCTTTGCATCCAGGCGACGGACATGTCGACGGTGTCGGCATAGACGATGGGAGCGATGGCGTCGAAGAAGGCCAGAGCATCTGCGCCGGTGGTGGCGCGGATCGATTCTGCCAAAGTGCCAGAGGTCAGCGGGCCGGTAGCGATGATCCATTGGCCGGATAAGGGTAGGCTTGTAACCTCTTCATATTCGCAGGAAATCAGCGGATGCAGTTTCAACCGTTCGGTGACTGCAGCCGCGAACGGGTCGCGGTCCACCGCCAGCGCGCCGCCGGCAGGCAGCCGGTGCCGCGTCGCCATTTCCATGATCAACCCACCCGCCGCGCGCATTTCCCAATGCAAGAGGCCCACGGCATTGCGTTCGTCATCATCGGAGCGGAATGAATTCGAGCAGACCATTTCCGCGAAATCGCCGGAACGGTGGGCGAATGTGCCGACCTGCGGGCGCATCTCGTGGATCACCACGGGCAC
>JADJAB010000035.1 GCA_016704435.1 Rhodobacter sp.
TGTGGTCTGTAGGTCCCCAAGATAACCGCAATGATGAGGGACAAAAGTGCCCTGAGGTGGGCGAGGATCTTTCGGATGTTGTGGCCGCAGCCGCAGAGCACGGCAAAGAGGGCGTCGCCGATGGTGCCTTTCAAGGGGCATCGTGACAGGCGGCCGTCGGTTTTCATGTGGCCGATTTCGGGCTCGATGGCGCTGCGGCGGCGGAGGTCGGCGATGAGGTTTGGCGTCAGTCCGCGGCGGGTTCCGCTGATCAGCACACGGGTCTTGTCCACGCTGTGGCCGCGATAACCACGGTCGACGACAGCCAGGTCGGGCCTGTGGCTGGTCAGGATTTCCACCTGTTCCAGCGCCGGGGCCAGAGTATGGCCGTCATAGGGATTGCCGGGAAAGCTGCGCATGCCGACCACGAAGCCCTTGTCCAGCGTGGTGGCAATGCTGACCTTGCAGCCGAATTCGTAGCGCACCCGCGCCTTGCCCTTTGATATGCAGTCCACCTCCGGCTCGTGCAGGGCGTAGATCTTGTTGCTGCCTTTGGGCTGTTGGTGCAGCACTTGCGAGACGAGGGCGAGCTTGGCGATAATCTGGTCGCGAAGCGGACCAGTGGCGATGTCATCCAGGTGGCGGCGCAAGTCCCGCATGACCCTGCCGGTGTAACCTTTCAGCTTCTTCAATGCCTTGCGCATGCGGCGGAACTGTTTGGCATGGGCATAGCGGCCGACCTGCATCGCCAAACGGGGCGCCAGGCGGGCGTAGGACTGGCGCAACTCCATCCCGGCCTCTTGCGCCAGGGCGACCAGCTGCGTCCGTGCCCGTTCGTAAAGCCTGGCGTCTGTGGGATGGGCGATGGCCTTTTCCATGACGGTGGTGTCGACCGCCACGCGCTTCAGGCTGGCGTCGTCGATAGCTCCGGATTTGCGCCCGGCTTCGATGGTCTGCGTCAGCAACCACTCCACACCTTCCTCACCAATCCGATTGCGCCAGCGCGTCAAAGAAGACGGGTCGATGGGCGGCCGGTGCTGGAAAAAGGTCTCGCCGGTGAAGTGCTGGTAGTAGGGGTTCTCGACCCAGCGGGCGACCACCGCCTCGTCCGACAGCCGATAGGCATGCTGCAGGTAAAGCAGCCCCGCCACCAGCCGCGGCTGGGTGGCCGGACGCCCCGTCGCCGAAGGGAAGAACCCCGACCATTCCCGGTCGAATACTTCCCAGGTGATCAGGGCCGTCAGCTTCACCAACTCATGGCGCGGGTCGATCATGTCGATCAGTCGCGGTCGAAGGAGGTCATCTTGTTCTGCAGGGCGACTGCGGTGCTTCATGGGCAAGTCCGAATTTGCAAGGTTTCCAAAGGGATTATACAAAACCTTGCGACCCATGGCGAGACAATCCGCGACTAAAACACATGAAATCAATGGCCTAAGACTTGTTCAGACCGAACCACATAGCTGGCGTGCGTCATGGCGCTTTGGCCCTTCAGGGCCAATCCGGCTCGGGTGGGATCAGGCGGTGTCGGTGGCGTTCGATGCGGCTTTGGCCGAGCCGGTAGCTTTCGCCGTTCATCTCGAGGATGTTGACGTGGTGGGTCAGCCGGTCGAGGAGCGCGCCGGTGAGCCGTTCGGTGCCGAAGGTCTCGGTCCATTCGTCGAACGGCAGGTTGCTGGTGATCAGCGTCGATCCGCGTTCGTAGCGCTGGGAGATCAGCTCGAACAGGAGCTCGGCGCCGGTCTTGGACAGGGGCACGAAGCCCAGTTCGTCGATGATCAGCAGCTTCACGGCCGCCATCTGCTTCTGGAGGCGAAGGAGCCTGCGTTCGTCGCGCGCCTCCATCAACTCGTTGACCAGCGCGGCGGCGGTGGTGAAGCTGACGGACAAGCCCTTCTGGCAGGCTGCCAGCCCAAGGCCCAAGGCCACATGGGACTTGCCGGTACCGCTCGGCCCGAGGGCGATGACGTTCTCGCGCCGATCGATCCAGTCGCAGCGGGCCAGCTCCAGCACCTGCATCTTGTTCAGCTTCGGGATCGCCTTGAAGTCGAAGCTGTCGAGGCTCTTGGTGGCCGGGAACTTCGCGGCCTTGATGCGGCGCTCTACCATGCGCCGCTCGCGGTCGATCAGTTCCAGCTCAACCAGGCGGGCCAGGAACCGGACATGGTCCAGCCCCTCGGCGGCGCACTGGCGGGCCTGTTTCTCGTATTCGCGCAGGAACGTGGGCAGCTTCAGTGTCTTCAGATGATGGGCGAGCAGGATCTTCGGGGCCTCGGTCATTGCACCGCCTCCGACAGCAGGGACATGTAGCTGGCCGCAGCAGTGGTCGCGACGTTCGCGCGCGGCAGGTAGGGATAGACGTCGAGGTCAAGCCTCGGGGGTCGCTTCTCGACCTGGCAGAGGACGAGGTGCTTTACGGCATCGAAGCCCACTGCCCCCAGTTGCAGCGCCTTCTTCACGGCCGCGTGCAGATCTTCCATGCCGAAGGTCTCCAGCAGGCGCAGGACCTGCACATACTCGCGCCGCCCCATCTTCAGCATGCGGGCTTCCATCAGGCGGCGCAGGGTCGCGAACTCGGGCGGCAGGTCCCATTGCGCCAACGGGGCCGCCTGATCCAGCGCATTGATCTTCTGCTCGATCAGCGGAAGGTAGTGCACCGGATCGAAGACCATGTCCTCGCGGTCGTAGCAGCGCGGATGCCTTGCGATGACCTCACCGCCGCAGCCGATTACGACGGCGTCGACATAGCCCCGGATCCAGACATCGCGGTGGCCATAGGCGACCGGCACCGAGTAATCGTTGGTCTTGTAGCGCACCAGCGCCTGCGAGCTGACCCGCCCGGTGGCCTGGTCGCAGGCATCGAACGGCGCGGCGGGGCGGCTCGGACATCGCCGCCAGATCCCGCGCAAGGCGCTCGCCGATCGTCTCCGATTGGCCGCGCAGGACGTCCCCCTGACGCTTGCGGCACTGCGCCTCCAGATGGGCGTTGAACTCGTCCCCTGGTCGCGAACCGGGGGATCGGCACCATGAAGTTCGCGGCGGACAAGCCCACCAGACCCCTCGGCATTGCCCTTGTCGTTGCCCTTGCCCGGCCGCCCGTAGCGGTCGCGGAACAGGTAATGCGACAGGAACCCGCTGAACAGCGATGCCCGCTGGCGTGTGCCGTCAGGCAGGATCTTTGCCACCAGGCAGCGGTCGTTGTCGTAGAGCACCGACGCAGGCACCTTGCCGAAGAAGGCAAAGGCATGGACGTGCCCGTCCACCCAGGCCTCCGCCGTCGCCGCCGGATAGGCCCGCACGAAGCAGGCATCGCTGTGCGGCAGATCCATGACGAAGAAATGCGCCTTCTGCTCGACACCGCCGATGACGACCACCGCTTCGCCGAAGTCGGCCTGGCCATGACCGGGCGGATGCGCCAGCGGCACAAACATCTCGCGGCCGCGCCGTTCGCGCTCCCGCATGTAATCCTTCACGATCGTGTAGCCGCCGGCGAAGCCGTGCTCGTCGCGCAACCGCTCAAACACCCGCCTCGCCGTGTGGCGCTGCTTGCGATGCACATCCCGATCGCCGTCAAGCCAGGCGTCGATGATCCCGATGAAGGCATCCAGCTTCGGCCGCTTCACCGCCGCCTTCCGCCGGTAGCCCGGCGGAACCGAGAACGCCATCATCTTGGCTACGCTGTCGCGCGAGATGTTGAAATGCCGCGCCGCCTCGCGCTGGCTCATGCCCTCCGAACAGGCCAGCCGAACCTTCCGATACATGTCCA
>JADJAB010000036.1 GCA_016704435.1 Rhodobacter sp.
AGTGAATGTATCGCCATCGGTCACCTTACTCAGCTCGGCATCAAGTGCGGGCGGCGCCTCGGCGCGGACGCCTGACGTCGACACCAGCAGAGCGGCGGCAAGGAAGGGGTCTGCTGCCGGACGGTGCTAAATCCTACGCTAAGCTCTTTTCGGCCACCTGTACTCCCCTGTGAGTAAGATGTGCGCCCATCCGAGGGGCGAAATGTGAGCCAGAAGGCCGGGTGAACAGTCGAGACCGGCGCGGCGGCGGCTTGTGACGGCCTGCCCGAGATGTTTGGTGTTCCAGTAGATGATGATGGCGGCGAGCAGATTGAGGCCTGCCATGCGGAAGTGCTGCCCTTCGGCGGACCGGTCGCGGATTTCCCCTTGGCGGCCGATGCGTAGGGCGTTTTTCAGAGCGTGATGAGCCTCGCCTTTGTTCAGCCCGATCTGCGCGCGGCGCTGCATGTCGGCATCGAGCAGCCAGTCGATGATGAAGAGCGTGCGCTCGACACGTCCGATTTCGCGCATGGCCAAGGCCAGCTCGTGCTGTCGGGGATAGGATGCGAATTTACGCAACAATTGGCTTGGCGGCATGACGCCCGCGACCATGGTGGCGGCGCTGCGCAGGATGTCGGGCCAGTTTGCCGTGATGAGGCGTTCCTTGATCTTGCCGCCGATCAGCCCCTTCAGCTCTTTGGGGCAGGCCGCCGGGTCGAAGAGATAGAGGCGCTTCGATGGCAGGTCCCTGATGCGGGGGATGAACTGGAAGCCCAAGAGGGCGGTGACCGCGAAGACATGGTCGGTGAAGCCGCCCGTGTCGGCATAATGCTCGCGGATATTCTGGCCCGCGCCCGTCATCAGCAAGCCATCCAGAATGTAGGGCGCTTCGTTCACGGTGGCCGGGATGGTCTGTGTGGCGAAGGGGCCGAACTGGTCGGACACGTGGGTGTAGGCCTTAAGCCCGGGCTCTTGGCCGTATTTGGCGTTGATGAGGTTCATCGCCTCGCCTTGTCGTGTTGTCGGGAAGAATTGCCCATCACTCGATGCCGTTTGTCCGGCACCCCAAAACCGTGCCATCGGCAGCGCGGACTGCGCCTGGATCACCTTTGCTAGTGCGCGTGACATGGCCTCGCCTTCGACATGCCATCGCGACAGGCGAGAGAGCTGGAAGTAATCGTGGGTGTTGGTGGCGCCCGCCATTTTGCTGAGGCCGAGGTTCAGCCCCTCGGCGAGGATCACGTTCAAGAGACCGATCCGATCCTTGCAAGGCACACCCGTATGCAGATGCGTGAAGGCTTCGATGAACCCGACCTCGTCATCCACTTCCAGCAAGAGGTCCGTGACCCTGATTTCCGGCAAGCGCTTGTAGAGGTCGAGGACGATGGCTTCGGCTTCTTCGGGAACAGCGGCGGTCAGGCGGTCGATCTTCAGCACACCATCCTCGATCGACCCGCCCGGAATGGCCCCGGCCTTTGCGGCCCGCGCCAAGCGACGCAGGGCGTCGGACATTCGTGCCTTGCGGTCGGCGAGCCAGATATCGGGCTCAAACGGCATAGCCAGCTTCGGCGTGGCGCGGGCAACCTCTGCCGGAACAAGCGCCTCCTTCAGATCGCCAAACCGCCGGGAATGGGCGAGCCAGACATCCCCCGAACGGAAGGATTCCCGCAGATGGAACAGAACCGCGACTTCCCACAGACGGCCTGCATCGCAGCCATCCGCGTTCAGGTGCCGCAACCACTTCGACCCCCGGCGCAGAAACGCCAGCGGCAGGATCTCCGTCGTCTCCGTGCCCGCGATGATTGTGCTCGCCGCCAGAAGCGGTTCCGCCACGGGCGCCGCGCGAATGTCGAGCGTCCGCAGCATGCGCGGTGCGTAGCGGCGGAAGCGATGATATCCATGTCCGACATGCGCCAGAGGGTCGGCGGCCAGGGTGTCTGTCAACTGGGCCGCTGTCGCGACCAGCCCCTTGAGGGATAACCAGCCACCGGCATTGTCGACAGCCTCCTCGAGCGATGCGCGATCTTCATGGGCTTCCAGCAGCGCCGAACCGAGGGTGGCGAAGGACTGTAAGGTGTCCTTTAGCGCTGCCTTGGCATCTTCCGCACGAGCGTCACACCGGGACTTCGCCTCGCGCCAGGTCTTGCCGACGATCCGGTCATGGGTCTCGACCACGGCGTCGGCAATGGCGCTGCGCCATTCCAGTACGCAGACGGCAAGGATGGCGAGACGGCGATCACCGGAAATGTCTCGCAAATCGCCCGCGAAGTATCGCTCTCCCTGCCTGCGAAGTCGGGCAATCCGGTGCGGCGGCACCCCAGCCAGAACCGTCTCGGTCAACCCAAGGCGTTGCAGGAATTCCAGCCGATCCAGGAGACGGTTCATGTCGGCCGAGTTCTGCCCGGCCTCGAATTGACGCAGCCAGACAAACCGTGTGACCGATCCGCCAGCGTCTTCGGTCAGCAAGGCATCGAGGCGGGTACTCATGGCATCGTCCAGCCGCTCCGCGATCCGGGACTCGATCCGCCGCTCCGCCGCCACAAGCGCGTCCGCGCATAGGCGCTCGATGATCGTGACGCCAGGCAGTATGGTTCGGGTCGCCCGGCACTTCTCGACAAAGCGCCGCGCCAGATCGTCGTTCGAACGGGCAGTTTCGGCCGATCCTGCAGCCAGGCCTTCAGGTCGCGCGACCCTCGCCCGGTAAACATCTTGTAGCCATACAGCTCCCGCAGGGCCGCCAGATGTTCATGGCGGGTCTCTTCACGGGTCGCGTAACCGGCCAGATCATCAGGCTTCAGGCCAACCTGCGCGGCCAGAAAGCGCGTAACTGCCAAGGGAATGACTTCACCGGGTGTCAGCAGACGACCGGGATATCGCAAGGCGCACAGTTGCAGAGCAAAGCCGAAACGGTTGTGTGGACGGCGTCGGGCGCGGATGATTTCCAGGTCATCGTCCGACAGCGTGTAATGATGCAGCATCTCCGCCTCAACGGTCGGCAGATCGAACAATGCTGCGCGCTGCCGGTCGGTCAGAACTGTGCGATGTGCCATATATCTTATTCTTTCTGCGTCTGATTTATGGTATTTTGTTTATGATAAGGCTTAAGAGATAGAAACGATGCCGCAACGCGCCTCTTTCCATGGAAGCACCAGAAACGAACGTTTGTGAAACATGCTGATCGGCTATGCCCGCGTCTCCAAAGCCGACGGCAGCCAGTCCCTCGACTTGCAACGAGATGCATTGATCGCGTCCGGCGTCGAGGAGGACCAGATCTACTCAGATCTGGCGTCCGGCAAGAAGGATGACCGATCCGGTCTGGAGGCCTGCCTCAAAGCATTGCGTGAGGGGGATGTGCTGATCGTGTGGAAGCTCGACCGCTTGGGGCGCAGCCTCCACCACCTTGTCAAAACCGTCAGCATGCTGTCCGAGCGTGGCGTTGGCCTCAAAGTTCTCACCGGGCAAGGGGCGCAGATTGACACAACGACTGCGGCTGGAAGGCTTTCATTCGGCATCTTTGCTGCGCTTGCCGAATTTGAAAGCGAGTTGATCCGCGAACGAACGATGGCGGGGCTCCAAGCCGCCCGCGCGCGCGGCCGAAAGGGAGGAAGAAAGTTTGCGCTGACGAAAGCGCAGGTCCGCATGGCTCAGGCCGCAATGGCTAGCCGCGACACATCGGTTTCAGAACTCTGTAAGGAATTGGGGGTCAAACCGGTCACACTCTACCGATATGTCGACCCGAACGGCAATCTACGCGATTACGGGAAACGGGTTCTCAGCGCTTAGCGTAGGATTCTGCACTCTCCGGCATCAGACCCCATCGTGGCGAGGCTCTCGGTGACCAGGGCATAGCTCGCACCTTGATCAAACGGCGCAAACCCATGGAAATCCAGAATGATCTTCTGATGCCGTTGCCGAGTGCGATCTGGATATTGAACGGTCGATGATAACGGATGGCCAAGCTGGCTGGCCACATAGGCAAGATCACGTTCCCAAAATCTACTGGCGCAAAAAACCGGCGTGTTGCACGGGAAATATCCGCAGCCTGCAGAAACCCGATCTGATGATCCGGGTTGCCGCATGGTCGCAGCGGTTGTCAGCAGAAACTTGGGAAAATCGAGGAACTTCTTCCGGTCGCGATGATCAAATGCTGGCGGCTTGTCAAAGGCTTCCTGTTCATTAGTCGAGAGAATGCATTCAGGCATACGTTGATCCTGTTAGAGCTGACCGAAAAGGGACGATTGCGTACAGGGTCCAAAAGGCCGTCCGTAAATTATCTTGCAATACTATAGGACAGGAGTATTATTCCGTACAGCCATTTCGTAACAAATCCGCCCGGCGCTCAAGCAGCCGAAGGCGGTAGCGAAGGAACCATGTCTCGAACATTCGCATACGCACGTGTCTCAACCTTCGATCAGACCCCCGAAAATCAGATCAGGAAATCCGAAGCCGCCGGGTTCGCCATCGAGCCCCACCGCATCGTCACGGAAACCATCTCAGGTTCCATGGCCATTGCACAGCGGGAAGGGTTCTCCAGACTCCTCGATAAGATGGAAAAGGGAGACATCCTGATCGTGACCAAGCTCGACAGGCTGGGGCGGGATGCCATCGACGTCAGCACAACGGTCGCAAAGCTTGAGGAAGTTGGTATCCGCGTCCACTGTCTTGCCCTGGGCGGGGTCGATCTCACAAGCTCCGCAGGTAAGATGACCATGAATGTCATCAACGCCGTAGCCAGTTCGAACGCGACCTACTCATCGAACGAACCCAATCCGGCCTCGCCCGCGCAAAGGCATCTGGCAAACCCCTCGGACGCCCTTCCGCTCTCTCCGAGGATCAACAGGCCGAAGTGAAGGAAAAACTGCAAAACGGTGAGACAATCTCAGCCATCGCACGTCAGTTCGAAACCAGCAGGCAAACAATCATGCGAGTCAGAGCGCAGGCATAATCCTATGTCGCATTACGTACCTTTGTTGGGATAGACCCATCGTTCAGAAAGATATGCACGCTTGGCGCGAGGGTGACGTCGAATTCATCGACCCCCGACACATTGGTCAGCAGCGTATGGCCAACCGCAAGGCTGGTGTCGCGCAGGAACAGCAGGGTGTCAAACCCGGCACCCGCCGCGATGGTGTCAGAGCCGGACAAATTCGACGTGCAGGGCGGCACCTGAATGATGTCGTCACCCGCCGTGCCCAGAATGGGATCTGCGCCAGCGGTCAGGTTAGCCAGAAACGTCGCCATATGTCTTGCTCCACTCAATTTTTTTGCGGGGTCCGGTTTTCCGACCCGTTGTTTTCGTTGTTGCGTTCCCAAGGCACCGTTCCCGGCGTGTCACGCAGGGGCCAGGACTCGAACTTTGTCTTGTTGCCATACCATCATATGCCGTCAAAACTGTGACCAAATCTTATACGGCTGACATAGATTTTTCACCCAAAAAGGCGGTTTTCAAGCGGCAAGCGGTTGAAATTTTGCGGTCTGGTGCAATTTGACCCGGATCGGCAGCCGTTTGACCGGGGGCAGCGATGCGAAAATCCGCCGCAAAAGCCTGAAATCGTGGCCGCTGCGGAGTTTTCCATGACCTTGGCAAGGACGGGGTGAACCCGATCAAATGCAACAGGCTTCAAAGCTCGTTGATGTCGCGGTGGAAGTGGCGCAGAAAGATCAGTCCGGCCAGCAGGCAGATCAATCCGACGCCGAACATAGCTGGGCATCACATAATCCGCCGCATAGCTGTAGTAAAACGCCCCGCATCTCGCCGGTGACATGCATCAGGGGTTGTACCAGAGCCAGCCGCGATAAGGTTCGGGGATGTTGTCATAAAGAAAGATCACCCCTGACAGCAGGAAAAGCGGCCGGGTGGCGATGCTCCACATCCGGTCCCAAAGCGGAAACATCGCGTTGAGAAAACAGTTCAGCGTGCCGACGCCGACGGCCAGCACCCGGCCATGCCGAACGACAGCAGGATGCGCGGGTTTCCAGCGTGGTGCGGGTGTCAGGCCATCCGGATGCCGGTAAAGATCAGCACTGCCACCAGCATCTGGGTGACGGTGTTCAGCAAGAGCCGCGCCAGCAGAACATCGACGAATGTCACCCGCGGATAGGCCAGCAGTGCCTTGGAATAGTTGATCGACTGCGCCATCCGGCCGCTGATGATGATGAAGAACTGAAACGGCAAGATGCCCGTGGCGTAGAATATCGCGAAATTCGTGCCCAGGGACGGGCTGCGGAAACCGGTGGAAAACACCAGCGACAGCAGGGCAATCGCCAGCACCGGCTCCAGCACCGCCCACAGATAGCCGCCCGGCGAGCGGCCATAGGTGGTGGACATTTCCCGCAGCATCAGCGCCAGCACCGTGCGGCTGCCGGCAAAGGGCAGCCGGGCAGAGACGCGGCGCAGCTTGGCGGGTTCGTCGTTGGAAAGATCCGTCATCGCGGTCCTACATTCGCCGGGGGATCTGGCGGGGTCTCTGCCGGGGCCGGACTTGCCGCAGCCGCTGCTGCATCTTCCGCTGCGTCCTCTGCCGCGTCTGCGGCCGCTGGGCCTGGCCAGCGGCATCATCGGCCTGCCGCGCGGTGCGTCCGTACCGCCATGTCTCCAGGCAGATCCGCGCCAAAGCGTGCCCGCATCGCCGCATAGACCGGCTCAAGCGCCTGCCGCAAATCGCGCTTGATCCGTGTCGGGATCGGCAGGGCTGCCGTTGTATCAGGCGGGGCGATCGCCGGCTGGGGCGACACGCCCAGAAAACCGCAAAGCCCGTCCAGCCCCGCCTGTTCGGTCAGGGTTTCGTAAAACATATAGCGGATCCGGCTGGGCAGCACGGCGGCCTCCAGCTCGGTCAGGCTGCGGCTGTAATCCACATCCAGCAGGGTCAACAGCTTGCCACTGTCGGCATGCCGCGCGCGCCGCCTGCACCGCGATCTTGCGGCGTTCGGCTGCGGGGTTGATCGCGGGGATATCCGGCCCCGATCTGCGCCCAAAGCCGGTCCACCGGGTCGCGCAGCACAAAGAGGAACCGCGCGGTGCCGATTTCAGCCATCTGGGCGAAATCCTTGCGCTTCAGATGGCCATAGGTCGGGGTGAAATCACAGACCAGCTGCTGATTGCGCCGCCCGCGCAGCAGATATTCCAGATAAGGCGGTGCGGCTCGGCGCTGTCAGTGACCCCGGTATAGATCGACAACAGCGCGGTTTCTTCCTCCAGCTGCTGCAGGGTGCGCTTGTTTTCCTCGACGCGGCCAATCTCGATCCGTTCGGTCAGGATCGACAGCGCCCGCTGCCGCCGCCGCAGGGTCTTGTTGGCATGGCCTTCCAGAATGTCAAAGTAATGCAGCTCGCGTTTTGGGGAAATGGCAGGCACGATGCCGCCGCATATAGTCCCACAGCCAGTCCACCCCGGCATATTGCGCGCCGATGCAGAACAGCATGCGGGCATCGACCGGAAACTGGTCGGCTCGTCGGTTTCGGGATCAATGCTGATCGCGGCATCGCGCACCGCTGCCACCACCTTGGCGCGTGGCCCGTCCATGTTGAAATTTGCCGCTCGATCGCCTCTTCGACATCGGCAAAATAGGTCAGCTTGCCGTTTTCCAGCACCGCCCCTGCCGAAACACATCTCGCGCACGATGCCCAGCGAATGGCTTGACAAGATGCCCGCCGAATGCTGCATCCGTTCCCCGGAACACCGCGCTGCTTTTCTTCTTGAAGCCGGAATCGCCGACCGCTGTGACCTCGTCGATCAGATAGGTGTCAAAGTTCAGCCCCATCGAGACCCCAAACGACAGCCGCGACTTCATGCCCGATGACTAGGACCGCAGTGGCAGATACAAATGCTGGCCCAGTTCCGGCAAGGACTGCAATAGTCGATCATGGCTTCGGTGTCGGCACCGTAAATCCGCGCCACAAAGCGGTGTTCTGCTCGCCGGTCATGTCAGGGTGGAACGAGCCGCCAAAGCCCACCCGGAAAGGAAATCGTGCCGGTCGACAGGATCTCGCCCGAGGTCGGATCAGAGGTGCCCGCAATCAGCCGCAACAGGGTGGATTTGCCCGCCCCGTTGCGCCCCAGCAACCCGACCGAGGGTTTCGAGGGGAAGGTGACATTGATGTGATCGGCCACCACTTTGCGCTGGCCCTGCAGCGTGAAGGTTTTGCAAAGGTCGCGCAGAACAATCATGGCGGCCTCAACGACGGTCCTTGAGCGAATAGAACACCAGCAGGCTGACCGCCCAAAGCAGGAAGGCAAACATCGCGGTCAGAAACAGCAGGGTCATCGGTGAGAGGGCTGCTCGGCAGCCTCGGCAAGCGTCGGCTGGATATGGGCGGCCAGATAGCGGGTCTGGCGGCGGGATTCGGCCGCCGCCCCGTCATATGCGCTCATCGCAGCGGTATAGGTCTGCTCGGCGAATTGCAGATCAACCGTCAGGCGTTCATATTCGCCGACCAGATCGGCAAAGGCGCTTGGGCCTGCTGCCCCGGACCCGCCCGCCCCGATGCCAAGGGTCTTTTGTTCGGCGGCGATCTGCGCCCGGATCACCTGAATGCGGCGGTCCGCCTGCACCATGCGCGGATCATCGGCCGGCACGCTGTCTTTCAGGATCGCCTGGTTGATCAGGGTTTCGGCCAGCTGGGCCTGCAGCGAGGACAGCAGCCCCATCTGGTTCTGCACGCTGGCGGTGGGATCGACAATCTGGGTGCGGTTGCGGAACAGCGTCAGGGCCTCGCGCGCCTGCTTGAGCCGGTCGACCGCCTCGTCGCGGTCTCGCGGAGCATAGCGGGTGGCGTCATTGCGGGCGATGACCGACAGCGCGTTGATCCTCTCGGAGCTGTTTTCATAGATCTGCGTGGCGATCTGGCGGGCGTCCTCGGCGGTAAAGGCTGCACCGTGACATTCAGGATGCCCGCGCCTTCGGTGTTGTAGACCTTCACCATCCGCGGCCAGTAGCGCATCAGATCCTCGATGGTGCCAGGGACATGGAAGGCATAGAGCGGGTCCACCGCCGGATCGGCGCGCGACCAGATCGCACGCAGGTCAATGGCGTCATCAATCTTGCCGACCAGTTCCTGGCTTTGGATGAACTGATACAGGATATCGGTGTCCAGAGGACGAACTGCTGCCGCCAGCTGCCCCAGCCCGCTGAGCAGCTGCATCGC
>JADJAB010000037.1 GCA_016704435.1 Rhodobacter sp.
CAGCATGGCGTGATGTCGGCGTCCGATCCGTTGCGGAAGTCGGAATCCGAAGCAGACATCCCACAAAAGCGCCACACGCCCTTTATCAGTGACCCTGGCCATCACACTCCAGGCATCGCAGTCCAGCGCCTTCAGCGCCGGACGTCATCGGCATCGCGGGCGCGGGAAAGCCAGTCGTTCGAGGTCGGCGCCTCAAGAGACGCGGATCAGCGCTCGGTCGAGCCGAAATCCAGATCCGGCATTGCGCCACATCAGCCTTCTTGACCGGTGAGAAACGGTGTGATTCGATGGCCTCCACCAATTCGGGGTCGAAGGGCCGCGTCTCGCCCGTCACGCCGAACGTGCCATCCTCTCGGTATGCCGTCCGGCGCGGCCGGCGATCTGGGCAATTTCCTGCGCGGTCGCTTACCAGGCGCATCCGGCGGCCGTCGAACTTCGACGTCGAGAAAACGCGACATGCTTGATATCCGAGGTTCGAAGCCCCATGCCTGCCCTCGGTGGCGACCGGGTAATCCCACCTCGCCGTTCTGGTAGAGATCGACCTGCGCATTGCGAGTGCGTGGGCTGAGAGCGCGCCCATGACCACAGCGCACCCGCCCTTTGCCAGCGGATCAGCTCGGCAATCGCATAGACTATTTCGACGCTGAAGCCGACGATGGCAGACCGCGGCGGCATGCGGGAAATCTTCTTAGACCCGGCATAGCTGAGCGTCGAGAACCAGTCGCGCTTGACGTAGGAATGCTGGTGGACAAGGCCGGAAATCGCCCCGCGCATGGTGTCGGCGCCCAGAAACAGCGTACTCGGAAACCAGCCGCGACGCATTGCATCAGGCGATGGGTAAAGACATGGCCGCGGTCGGGATCGGCGCAAAGCTGGATCTAAATGCCGACGCGGGCGAAATCGGCACCGATCTCCAGTGGCATCACCTCGGTGGTACGAACCCAGTAATGCATTGCGGTCGGAGACTATTGCGTTCCTCGCCCGTCACCGAGTGCCACCTCGGAGGGCCGATCCTTGCGACGATGCGGTCATGAGCCCTCGCGCGCCAACAGGCGCAGCAGCAGGCCCATGACACGCTGGTGCGGTGCATCCGCGCTTTTAATACGCTCGATCGCGTGATGGGTCTTGCCGGTGTTGAGTCGGCCCAAGGACCGCCGTCACCCGCCGGGGCGCGTCCATCAGGATTAAAAGCTCCTCGAGCGACTTCTCCAGCCGCGCGATGGCGTCGTTGACCGTGGCGGTGATGCCTTGGGATGGATGGCGGCAGCGGCACGGTAGGCTTCAAGCGCCTGTTCCGAAGCTTGCCGCTTTCCTCGGGATCAGCGCCAGCCCGGTGATCGCGCCGAAAATGGCGAGGATTGACGCAGCACATGGGCGATGTCGGAAAGCGACGTACGATCTCATAAGCCATGCTGTAATGAGCCGTCGCCCGCGCGTTCCAACCTTCGGTGAAGGCGGGGTCGTAGTCCACGAGGGCGGTGAAATGCTCGTCCGCGGCCTGGGTGTTGCCCAGTTGCATGGCGTCACGGCCGCGGCGGAACAGAAGGTCCATCGACGGCGAGCCGGATTTCGACCATTCGATCAGATCTCGGCCTCGATCCGGCCGGCCTCGGCGAGATCCAGCGTGGTCGCCGGGCGGCAGAAGAGATCGTCAGCTTGGCGCTGTCCTCGGCCATCGCGGGTGTCGCCGCCAGCGCGCAGGCCAGAAAAACCGGCAAAAGTGCCGCAACGATACGATTGTGTAACCGACGCATGGCTTTCATAACCCGGATGGTAGCCGATTGGCGCGGGAATGCCAGAGGGTGCACAGGTCACGAAGAGACTGTCGGATGAGCGCGGTGATTGATACGGCTACGTAGTTGCAGCTTTGGGAAAAGCTGCAGGGCGGCACTGACGGGTTGGCGAAGTTCGTGATCGAAGGGGAAAGCGCGATCATGCTGGATGCAGGCGGGCGCGGGCTGCCCGATGAAGAGGCGGATGTGACGATGACGGCAGACGACCGAGGTGTTCAAGGCCATTCTCGATGGCGAGATGAACCACGACCATGGCTTCATGTCGGGCAAAGCTGAAGATCGACGGCTCGATGGGGCGAGCGGCGATGAAGCTGGCGGCCGTACTGTCGTGAACATGGCCGTCGCCCGCTGCCGGCACCGTTCCATGCCGACCTGGCCGATGGTCCGCCCGGTGGCCGGGCGGTCTGGCTACGTACGGCGGATGAGTGCGCATCCCGCGCAGGCCCTTGGCGCGGTGGCGACGAGGGCACAGTATTCCTGCTGCCGGGGCGCACGGAATACATCGAGAAATACGGCCGATGCGGCAGGCGATCTGGTGTCCGCGTGGCTGGTCGGTGGTAACGGTGACGGAGCTGGCGCGGGCAGGGGCTGGCCGACTGGGCGCTGGCTGACCCCGATGGCGGGCCATGTGCACGATTTTGCCCAGTATCAGCGCGATCTGGATGCAGTGCTGGCCCTTACGGCGGCCGAAGGCATGCCGGGGCCGCGGATGCTGATGGGCCATTCGATGGGCGGCTGCATCTGGAAGCTGCAGGCACTCTACCCCGATCTGGGCTTTCGTGCCGCGACGCGTTCTCGGCGCCGATGTGGGGCATCCTGATGGCGGCACGGATGCGGCCGGTGGCACCAGGTGGTGTCGGCGCTGGCCTCGCCGTTTGGCCGGGGCATCGCTATGCGCCGGGGACCGAAGACCAAGACCTATGTCGCCGAGGCGGCGTTTGAAGGCAACTTGCTGGACCGACCGCGCGATGTGGGACCTGTGCCCGCGCGCCCAGGTGCGCCCGCGGAGATCAGCCTTGGCGAATGGCCGAGCCTTGGCTGGCTGCGCGCGGCCTTGACCGAATGCGGGGCGCTGGCGGTGCTGGCCGCGCCCCGGGTGCCGGCAATCAGTGCACTGGGCATGGGCGAAAAAGGTGGTGGACCCGGCGCCAGTGCATCTGCGGATGGCGGGCTGCAGGGCGCCGGGCGGAAGCTGGACCTCTACCCCGGCGCCGAGCATGAGATCATGATGGAGGGCCCGGCGGCGCGAAGGCTGGTATTCTTCGACCGGGCCTGCGCGCTTTCGAAGCAGATCGCGGCTAGATCGGATGCCGGGCAGGGTGAAAACAATTGCGCGGCTGCCGCCACGTGGCTTTGGTCTCTGCATGGAAGGTTCGCACGCATCCGGCGTTGCCACGATGAGGGGCGCTTGTGTTGTGTTCACAAGGTCCGTGAAGTATTGGCAGAAGGTTTGATTACAGAACGAATATCGGGATTAGCTGGTTAGAGCCGAGAGTTGGCGGTTGAGGCGGCGGCAAACTTGCCGGTTCTGTGCCACCAGCGGTGCAGGGAGGAGCGTGAGGCTTGGCGCTCGGGCGGGAAGTTGGAACGGATTTCGTCTATCATCTGATCGAAGGTGAGGCGCTGGATTCGGGCCAAGATCCGGGCGCGCAGATCAGAGTCGGATTCGATCCGGGACAGCCTTCCGGGGCGATGCGCGGCGCGCCAAGTGGCGGCGTTTGAAGCGCCTTTAACCGGGCATTGAAGGCCCCCTTCAAGGGCGGTTGCAAGGTTGGTCAGGGCAACGCGCGCGGCGTCCAGTTCGGCAAGGGCATCCTGTGCCAGGGCGCGCGGATCGGGGCGGTCAGCCATGGCGATGCAATCCAGCAAGGTTTGGGCCTGCGATGCCTGTACGGATGGGCTTGAATGGGTGACCGCGGCGGACTAAATTCATCTTCGAGGTCGCGATCCCCTGCCGGAACGGGGCGCTTGCTGTCCGCAACGATGGTGACCGACTGTTGGTTCGAGCCCAACCGCGACCTCAGCTTTGCCTTTTCTGGACGCGCAGCCGATCATCCCCATCCCCTCTTGATCCATGCCCTTACCGACACATCAGAGGCGCGGATGGTGCGGGCGACCTCGGCGGTGGAATGACCTTGCCAGTGCAGCATCTGCGCCAGCCATTTCCGCGCCAGCGGAACGCGGACGTTGCCCGAGCTGGTAATGATCGGCCATGCGGGCAGCAGCTTCGACTCCGACAGAGCCTCGGCAGAGCTGCGGCCCCCCGGATCGGCGGCAAAGGCTGAAATCTCACGGCCCCACCATAGTCAAAGAGGATCCAGACAGCCAGCTCGTACCCGGGCATTCCACATAGGGCGCGACACGGGCGGTTGTTCAGGGCATCCGGGCGAGGCAGGAAGCGGGCTTTCTGTATTTGGCGGTCATTGATCGATCTGTTTCTCGGCGCGTGATCGGTTGGTCCATGCAGGGCCGCACCTATGCCGTCTACCGCTGCAAGCCCTGCTCGTAGCCGTCTGGCGGCTGAAGGCCCAAAACCAAGGTCTATGTGCATTCCGACCCGGGTTCGCAGTTCACCAGCTATGAGTGGCAGGAGTTCCTCGAGCAACTGAGAAATCTGGTCCCTAGCATGAGCCGACGCGGCAACTGTTGGGACAACGCCGTGGCGGAAAGCTTCTTCAACCTGCTCAAACGCGAGCGGATCAGGCGCTCTTTGCCTTCTTTTGTGTTCATGTTAGGTAGTGACATGACCCTCAAGCCTGCTGAGACTCAAATAGGAAGCTAAGCCCGATATAGGACGTTGTCAATGGATGAGAGCGGCAAGCCGGACGTTTTGGTCCAGCGTCTTCATTCACTCGCGGTGCAGCATGGACTGACAATTAAGGAGATGGCTCAGCAATGCGGCCTTCCGAAGAGCTCCCTCGAAGGCTACATGCGCCTCAAGGATGCCAAACGGCCAGGTGTCGATGCACTAGTGTCAATTGCCGACGCTATGAGGGTATCGATTGACTGGATCACCGGAAGGTCAGACGCGAAAGAGGTTGGAGAGGCAGAACTTCGGCGGATTGCACTCGCGATGTTCCGCTTGGTCGTGGAAGTCCTTAGGGATATTGACGCCGCACAGGCAACCGAAACCGAACCCGTGGTAAAGGGGGGGATGATTGGCGCGCGTTCTATCGAAGACTTTGCCGAGCGTGTGATGCTTCACTTCGTCATCAAAGAACGCCTCTTTGCCGACCTCGACTTCGACAGCTTCCGAGTGATGGACGGCCTACTGGACCGATCACGCGATTGATCGAAACCCGCAGCTAATGGGTGTGCGGTGTGCGGTAAACTGCGCACGGTGAGCCCCGGTCTGATACCTGCCCGCCTCTGATTTCATTGACCTTTTTTTGGCACGAGAGTTTGCACCAGCCGAAATCCACGGCATTTCTCCCCGATCTGGTCAAACCTTCTGACCACGCTCCCCGCTAACCCCTTGAAAATCAAGGCCACCTTTTTCGCGAAGTTTCAAACCTTATGAACGCCGTCAGCGCTGCCCCTCAAACTCCCCGCCCTCCGGGGGGAGTATTTCCAAAAGAGCAAGTCCGGTCGGGGGCAGGGGGCGTGTCAGCCCCGCTTGTCGAGCTTGACCTCGATCCGGTCCAGCCGGGCCATCACGGCGGCCTCGAAGGCGTGGGTCTCCTCGCGGGTTTCCTCGGATGCCGCGTCCTGCATCGAATTCACGATCAGGCCAACGATCAGGTTCATCACCGCGAAGGTGGTCATCAGGATGAAGGGCAGGAAGAAGGCCCAGGCATAGGGATAGACCTCCATCACCGGGCGCACGATGCCCATCGACCAGCTCTCCAGCGTCATGATCTGGAACAGGGAATAGGCCGAGGCGCCAAGGTCGCCGAACCAGTCGGGAAAGCCCGCGCCGAAGAGCTTGGTCGCCATCACGGCCGCGATGTAGTAGATCAGCGAGATCAGAACGAAGACCGAGCCCATGCCAGGCAGCGCCCGACCCAGCCCGTCGATCACCCGGCGCAGGCTTGGCGTGACTGACACAACCCGCAGCACCCGCAGGATGCGCAGCGCGCGCAGGACGGAAAAGACCTGGCCGGCGGGCACCAGAGAAATGCCGATGATCGCGAAATCGAAAAGGTTCCAGCCGGAGCGGAAGAAGCGCAGGCCAAATGCGTGGAGCTTGGCCAGAATCTCGACCACGAAGACGGCGAGGCAGGCCTTGTCGACGGTTTGAAGCAGGCCTCCAATCCGGTCCATCAACGCCGGAGAGGTTTCCAGCCCCAGGGTGATGCCGTTCAGAAGGATCACGGCAATCAGGAACCGCGCGATGACCGGGCGGTCCAGAAAGGCGGCTACGGCGGCGCGGCTGGGCATTCGGGGTCCGTCATCAAGGGGCGGGGGCGGGCATTCGCCGCGATATGGGGCGGGTCCTGGCCCGTCGCCAGCCCTTGGCGCGAGTTTTTCGCCGGGTTGGAGGTCAGTTGCCGCCCGCGCAGCTTAGGCAGGGCATGTCTTCGCCGGTCTTGCGGGCGAATTCCAGCACCCGGCCTTCGGGACCGATCAGGAACAGCCGGTCTTCGGCCAGTTCGGCGCTTTGCATGGCATCCAGTGACTCGAAATAGGCGGCTTCGGTGGCCATTTCGGGGCAGGCCATCCTGGTTGCCCCGATGCTGCCCAGCGACAGCGCGGGCAGGGTGCCGGTTACCGTGCCGAAGAACCGGTTGCACGGCGCCTGGCCCGAGAATGTGCCATCGGTCGCAAAGCTGATCGACAAGGGCGCCGGGGCGGGCTGGCCCTCGATTCCGATCAGGTGCCAGTCGCCGTCGATGCCTTCGGCATAGGCGGGGAAAGCGAAAGAAAGCGAGGCGGCCAGGATCAGGCGGCGCATGTCGGCTCCTCTATCGAAACATCCTGTCCCTTGGACGGATCAGAACGCTTCGGGCCGGGCCTCATGCGCCATGTGATCCAGCACGGCGTTGACGAATTTGGCTTCCTTGCCTTCGGGAAAGAAGGCCTTGGCGACATCGACATATTCGGTGATCGCCACCTTGGGGGGTGTGTCCATCTGCGTGATCTCGGCCCCGGCGGCGCGGAACAGCGCGCGCAGGACCGGGTCGATGCGGTCGATCGGCCATTTCGCCACCAACGCGCGGTCGGTCAGCTGGTCGATCGCGGCCTGCCAGTCGACGGATTGCGCGACGACGGCGCGGAAATGCTCGACATTGCCTTCGGCGAATTCGCCTTCTTCGTAGGTGGCGCCGAAGCGGTGGGTTTCGAACTCGGCACAGACGGCCTCGACCGTCTGGCCGGAGCTTTCCATCTGGAACAGCGCCTGCACCGCGTAAAGCCGGGCGGCGGA
This sequence comes from Rhodobacter sp., assembly GCA_016704435.1. Lineage (GTDB taxonomy): Bacteria > Pseudomonadota > Alphaproteobacteria > Rhodobacterales > Rhodobacteraceae > Pseudogemmobacter. The sequence goes on from JADJAB010000037.1 coordinate 7,159, forward strand.
CTTCATCTGGCGTTTCTCGGCCTGCCTGGTCATGTGCGGAACCCGATGCCCTTGGTGCCGCCGGCCCATTTGCGCGCCAGCGCGATCAGGTGCAGCGCCGCCGCCGCCGCGCCGCCGCCCTTGTCCTGGCCTGCGGGGTCGGCGCGGACCTCGGCCTGGGGCTTGTTTTCCACCGTCAGGATGCCGTTGCCGATGCAGGCGCCTTGCAGGCCAAGCAGGCTGAGCGCGCGTGAGGAATCGTTGCAGACGGTATCGTAATGCGTGGTTTCGCCCCGGATGATGCAGCCAAGCGCGACATAGCCGTCATATTTCGCCAGCCGCTCGGCCATGGCGATGGCGGTCGGCACCTCCAGCGCGCCGGGCACCTCGACCAGCTCAACCTCGGCGCCGGCCTTGGCGGCAGTGGCGCGGGCGCCGGCGATCAGATTGTCGGCGATGTCGCGGTAATAGGGCGCGACGACGATCAGCAGCTTGACCGGCTTGTCGAAGCCGGGCAGCGGCAGGGTATAATGCGTCTCGGAGGCGGCCATGGGTCAGTCCGTGATCGGGCGGGTGCCCGCGATGGTCAGACCGTAGGCGTCAAGGCCGACGACCTTGGGCGCCCTGGAATTGGTGACGAGGGTGATCCGGGAAAGGCCAAGCGCCGACAGAATCTGCGCGCCGAGGCCGTACTGGCGCAGAGTCTGCGGCGAGTGTTCTCCCTCCTCGACCATCTTCATCGTGGTGTCGCGCAACAGGACCACCGCGCCACGCCCTTCGGCAGCGATCAGCCGCATGGCGGCGGGCAACTCGCCGGCGCTGCCGATGCCCAACACGTCTTCCAGCGGATTGAGCGCATGCACCCTGACCAGAACCGGGTCGGTGCCGGTCAGGTCGCCCTTGGTCAGCACCACATGATCGGCACCCTGGGTTTCGTCCGAATAGATCCGCATCAGCCAGTCGCCGCCATGCGCCGAGGTGACCGGCCGCACGTCCTTTTCGTTGATCAGGTTGTCGTGGCGGCGGCGGTAGGCGATCAGGTCGCTGATGGTGCCGATCTTCAGCCCGTGGCGCTGGGCGAAAGCGATCAGGTCGGGCACGCGGGCCATGGTGCCGTCGTCGTTCATGATCTCGCAGAGCACGCCACTGGGGTTGAGGCCGGCCAGGCGGCTAACGTCCACCGCAGCCTCGGTATGGCCGGCACGCACCAGCACGCCGCCGTCGCGGGCGCGCAGTGGGAAGACGTGGCCCGGCGTGGCGATGTCGGCAGCACCGCGGGCGGGGTCGATGGCCACACTGACGGTGCGGGCGCGGTCGGCGGCGGAAATCCCGGTGGTGACGCCTTCGCGTGCCTCGATCGACAGGGTGAAGGCGGTCTCGTGGCGGCTGGAGTTCTTCGGGCTCATCAGCGGCAGGCCCAGTGCCTCGATCCGGGTGGCGGGCAGGGCAAGGCAGATCAGCCCGCGGCCGTGGGTGGCCATGAAATTGATGGCATCGGGCGTGCACATCTGGGCGGGGATCACCAGGTCGCCCTCGTTCTCGCGGTCTTCATGGTCGACCAGGATGAACATCCGGCCATTGCGGGCATCCTCGATGATATCTTCGACCGAAGATATGGCGTCGGAGAAATCGGTGCGGTCGGCGGTCGGGTCTGACATGGGGGCCTCGGACGGTTTCGCAAGCGGGATAGCGCGGGACTACGGCAAAGGCCAGAGGGGAGGCGCGCGGAATCCGCCGGGGATCAGGCAATAATCGACTCAGGCATTGATCGACTCGGGCAATGAACTGCTCAGGCGATGAACGACAGGGCGGCGGCAAAGGCCAGTTGCTGGCTGGCGCCAAGGATGTCTCCGGTCTGGCCGCCGATCAGGCGGCGGGCGGCAAGGGCCAGCAGGGTGGCGGTGGCGGCGGCGGCAAGCAGGGGGGCAAGTGCTGCGGTGCCGAGGGCGAGGCCGGCGACGATCAGCGCCAGCAGCAGTGCCAGCGCGGTGGCGGGCAGGCCAGGGCGTCCGGTGTCGGCCGAAAGGCCGCCGGAGCGGGCCGGGGGCAGCGCCGCCATGATCGCCACCATCGGCGCCCGAGACAGGGCCGAGGCGGCGATCAGCGCCGGCCAGTGCGCGTCATTGGCCATCAGCCCCGTCAGCGCCGACCAGGCGGCCAGCGCCACCAGCACCAGCGCCAAAGCGCCGAAACTGCCGATGCGGCTGTCCTTCATGATTTCCAGCCGCCGTTCAGGGCTGCGGCCGCCGATCAGCCCGTCGGCGGTATCGGACAGCCCGTCTTCGTGCAGGCCGCCGGTCATCAGCGCCAGCCCCGCAAGGGTCAGCGCCGCCGCCGGGCCGGGGGCAGAGCCGCAAGCCAGAAGTGCCGAGGCCAGGATCGCCGCCGCCAGCCCGAGCAGCGCGCCGACCAGCGGCCAGGCCCAGACCGCCTCGGCCCCCGCCGGGCGATGATCGGGCAGCGGCAGGCGGGTCAGAAGTGCCAGCGCCGACAGGAACTGATCGGTCAGGTGGCGCAGGCTGTCGCGTTCCATCTCTGTGGTGTCCTTTCTGCACTGGCTGCGATTGGGTCCATGGGGTAGCCCCTTCGCGACACAGGATCAATTGCCCGAGGACAGCCATGCAGCCGATCAGCCGCCTTTCCGACCTGCGCGCCCTGCTGGCCGACCTGCCGCAGCCGGATGCCGCTGCCATGGCGGCAGCGCGGGCGCGCGACGCGGTGCTGACCAAGCCGCCTGGCGCGCTGGGCCGGCTGGAGGGGCTGGCGGAATGGCTGGCAGGCTGGCGCGGCAAGGTGGCGCTGGACCGCGTGCAGGTGGCGATATTCGCGGGAAACCATGGGGTTGCGGCGCGGGGCGTATCGGCTTTTCCGGCCGAGGTGACCGTGCAGATGGTGGCGAACTTCTTGGCCGGAGGGGCGGCGATCAACCAGCTTGCCAGCACCTTGGGGGCCGAGATCTCGGTGCATCCGCTGGAGCTTGACCGCCCGACCGCCGATTTCACCGAAACCGCCGCGATGACCGAGGCGGAGTTGATCGCCGCGCTGAACACAGGCATTGGCGCGGTGGACTCGAAGGCCGATCTGTTCATCGCGGGCGAGATGGGCATCGCCAATACCACCAGCGCCGCGGCGCTGGCGGCGGCGCTTTTCGGCGGCACCGGCTGGGCCGGGCGCGGTACCGGGGTGGACGACGCGGGGCTGGCACGGAAAGAGGCGGTGGTGGCGGCGGGGCTGGCTGCCCATGCCGGGCTTCTGGACGACCCTGGCAGGTGCTGCGCCGCCTTGGCGGGCGCGAGATCGCGGCGATGACCGGGGCCTATCTGGCCGCAAGGCTGCACCGGGTGCCGGTGGTGCTGGACGGCTTTATCTCCGGCGCCGCGGCGGCGGTGCTGCACCGGGCCGCGCCCGGCGCGCTGGACCACTGCATCGCGGGGCATCTGAGTGCCGAGGGCGCGCATGGCCGGCTGCTGGCGGCCTTCGGCCAGCAGCCGCTCCTGTCGCTGGGGATGCGGCTGGGCGAAGGCTCGGGCGCGGCGCTGGCGCTGGCGATCTTGCGCGGCGCGGTGTCCTGCCACAACGGCATGGCGACTTTCGCCGAAGCGGGCGTCAGAGGGGGCTGAGGCGACGCTATTCCGCCGCCTCGGGGCGCGGGCGGGCCTGGTCCAGTTCGTCGATCAGGCGGATTCCAGTCTTTCTCCAGCTGGCGGGCGCGCTCGATATAGGCGGGGTTGTCGTGCAGCGGCTGGCCCGGCACCCAAAGCTGGGCCAGATCGCGCATCGCGGCGCGGTCGATGCGCCAGAAGGCCTGACTCAGCTGCGCCGCCTCATATTCTGTAAATCCTGTATTTTCAAGCACATATCGCCCAGCGCGGACGGAACTGTCGAAGGTTTCGCGCACGATGTCATTGGTGCCGGCCTGATAGAGCTCATACACATGCACGCGGTCGCGGGCGCGGCTGATGATGTGGATGTCGGGGCGCACGCGGCGCGCATGGCGCACGATCTTCAGCGCGTTCTCGCGGTCGTCCACCGCCACCACCAGCACCTCGGCGGTGGACAGGCCTGCCGCCTCCAGCAGCTCGGGCCGCGACGGATCGCCGAAAAAGCCCTTGATGCCGAACCGCCGCAGCGTCTCGATCATCGCCATGTCGCTGTCCAGCACCACGTTCGGCACGCCTGACGACCGCAAGAGCCGGTTCACCGTCTGCCCGAACCGCCCGACGCCGGCGATGATCACTCGGCCCTTTTCGTCGATCGTGTCGGGCTGGTGGTGGGTCGGCACATGCACCAGATGCTTCGCCACCCGTTCGTAAAGGAAGAACAGCAGCGGCGTCAGCAGCATCGACAGGCTGATCACCAGCAGCGCCTTTTGCGACGACCCCACCGCCAGCGCCCCTTCGGAGCGCGCGAAGGAGATCAGGAGGAAGCCGAACTCGCCCGCCTGCGCCAGCCCCAGGGTGAACAGGAACCGGTCCTTGCCGCGCAGCCCGGACAGGATCGCGATACCGAACAGGATCGCCGCCTTGACCAGGATCACCGCCAGCGTCAGCCCGATGATCGTGGCCGGCGCGCGGGCGAAGACGTCGAAGTTGATGCCGATGCCCACGGTCATGAAAAACAGGCCCAGCAGCAGTCCCTTGAACGGCCGGATATCGGCCTCGATCTGGTGGCGGAATTCGGAGTTGGCCAGAACGACGCCGGCCAGAAAGGTGCCAAGCGCCGGCGACAGGCCGACCAGCATCATCAGGAACGCGATGCCCAGCACCATCAGCAGCGAGATGAAGGTCGACATCTCTGGCAGGCGAGAGGCGTGGACAAAGCGGAACACCGGGCGCGACAGGAAATGGCCGGCCAGCACGATGGCGACGACCATTGCCAGCGTGACCGAGGTAGCGGCCCAGGCCGGCAATTGCTGGACGAAGCTGAGCAGCGGTTCCGCCACGGTGGCCGCGGCCTCGGATGCCGTATCGGCATTGGTGACGCCGAAGGTCTCGGCCGATACACCGCCCAGGCCGACGTCGGGCAGCGCCAGCAGCGGGATCACCGCCAGCATCGGGATCACCGCGATGTCCTGCGTCAGCAGCACCGAGAACGACGCCCGCCCGCCGGGGCTGCGCATCAGCCCCTTTTCCGACAGGGTCTGCAGCACGATGGCGGTCGAGGACAGCGACAGGAGCATGCCGATGGTGATCGCCACGCGCCAGTCCTGCCCGGCCGCCCAGGCGACCAGCGCGATCACCACGCCGGTCAGGGCGACTTGCGCGCCGCCCAGTCCCAGCAGCTTGTGGCGCATGTCCCACAGCACCCGCGGCTCCAGCTCCAGCCCGATCAGGAACAGCATCATCACTACGCCGAATTCTGCGATATGCTGCAATTCGGCGGTCTGGCCGCCGGCCAGGTTGAAGACCGGGCCAAGAAGAATTCCGGCCGCCAGATAGCCCAGCACCGAGCCGAGTCCCAGCCGGGTGGCCAAGGGCACCAGCACCACGGCGGCGCCAAGATAGAGGCTGGCCTGGAAGAGGAAACTTTCCATCGGGCGGTGCGGTCCTTTCGCGGCTGCAGCGGATTCCCAGGCCGGGGGGCGGGGGAATCCATGGGCTTGCCTGCCGAGCCGTCTCAATTGATTGAAACATTGCTGAAATGTGATGCCTTTGCGGGCATCTGCGGGCGAAATGCTCAGGCCGGACCAGGCGGCAGCGGTGCATCGGGCTTCACCCGGTCCAGCACGATCTGGCTTTGCACCCGCGCCACCGCCGGATGCGGCAGAAGCGCCTGTTGCACCAGCAGGTTAAGCGCCGCCAGATCGGCGCACCAGACCCGCAGCAGGTAGTCGGCCTCGCCGGTCAGCGTCCAGGCGGCGACGATCTCGGGGCGTGTGCCGGTCAGGCGACGGAAGTCGCGGGCGTTGGCGTCGGAATGCGCGGCCATCACGACCTGGATGAAGGCCTCCACCCCCAGGCCGATGCGGTCGGGGGCGACGGTCGCGCGGTAGCCGGTGATGACACCGATCTGTTCCAGCCTCTGCCGCCGCCGTGCGGCCTGGCTGGGCGACAGGTTCAGCACCTCTCCCAGATCCTGCGCGGTCAGGGTGGCATCGTGTTGCAGCGCCGCCAACAGGCGGGAATCGACGTCGTCGAGACTGTCTGTGCGTTGCATGATTCGCCAAGTGGCGCGAAATGATCGCATTGAAAGGCGTAAACACTCTACACAATGCGCGCATTTCGCGCAAGTCGTGCGCTAGAATTCATGCAAGCAGAATATGGAGTTTTCTATGGGTCCCTTCCCGCACGACGCCCCGAAAGCCGTGATCGACGCACGAAACCCTGCCGGGACCGACGGCTTTGCCTTCGTCGAATTCGCTCATCCGCAGCCGGATGAGCTGCGCGCGCTTTTCGCCCGCATGGGGTTCACCCTGACCGCCCGCCACCGCCACCGCGCGGTGGAGCTGTGGCAGCAGGGCGACATCACCTATGTCCTGACCGACGCGCCGGGCAGCCACGCCCGCGACTTCGTCGCCGAGCACGGGCCCTGCGCGCCCTCGATGGGCTGGCGGGTGGTCGATGCCGCCCATGCCTTTGCGCTTGCCATAGCCAAAGGTGCCGTGTCCTACGACGGGCCGGGCAAATCGCTGGACTGGCCGGCGATAACCGGCATCGGCGGCAGCCTGATCTATTTCACCGATGCTTACGGGCCGGGCGCCGACCCCTGGGGGCCGGATTTCGAGTGGCTGGCCAGTCCGGGGCCGGAGGGTGTGGGGTTCCGCTATCTCGACCACCTCACCCACAACGTCCACAAGGGCAACATGGACAAGTGGTTCAGCTTCTACGAAAGCCTGTTCGCCTTCCGCCAGATCCGGTTCTTCGACATCGAAGGCAAGTTCACCGGCCTTTACAGCCGCGCCCTGACCAGCCCCTGCGGCCGCATCCGCATTCCGATCAACGAAGACCGGGGCGAGACCGGACAGATCGTCGAATACCTCAAGCGCTATCAGGGCGAAGGCATCCAGCACATCGCCATCGGCACCGATGAAATCTATGCCGCCACCGATGCAATCGCCGCGCGCGGGCTGAAGTTCATGCCGAAACCGCCGATGAGCTATTACGAGCAGTCGCTTGACCGGGTGAAGGGCCATCAGGAACCGATCGCGGAACTGGCCCGTCACGGCATCCTGATCGACGGCGAGGGCGTGATGGATGGCGGCGAGACCCGCATCCTGTTGCAGATATTCTCGAAAACGGTGATCGGCCCGATCTTCTTCGAGTTCATCCAGCGCAAGGGCGATGACGGCTTTGGCGAGGGCAATTTCCGCGCCCTCTTCGAATCGATCGAAGCCGACCAGATCGCGCGTGGCGTGTTGAAAGCGGGATAAGTCCGCCGGAAAGGCCGCCCGCAGCGGCGCCGTCCGGCAGGGGAGGGGGAAGCGGCCGCGCCATCCGGGCGTGGCCCATTCTCGTCAGCCCTTCGGCATCTTCAGGCTGATCAGCCGACCGCCCTTCTTGTAGCGCACCTCGTTCTGGGTGATCGCCTCGATCCGGCCGCCGTCGATCTTGTCGCCGACCTTCACCTTCTTGTACTTGCCGTTCGACTGCCGGATCAGCGCATAGCGCTTGGACTGGGTGCCATAGACGCCGATCAGGTTGGTCTTCGACAGGTTCAGTGCGTTCTTGTAGGTCGCCTGCTTGGCGACGCTGGCCTTGGTGGGGATCTTCGGCGCGGCCGAGGCGACGACTTCCGGCTCGTCGATCTCGGACTGTTCATCGGGCTTGATGTCCGGGGCGGGCTCTTTCTTCGCGGTCTTTTTCGGCGCGGGCTCCGGCTCGGGTTCCGGTTCGGGCGCGCGGATGGCGGCAGCGACGGCGGCTTCGACGGCGCGGCTGAAATCGCGGGGGCGGGCGGCTGGCCGGCGCGAGATCGCCACGACCGAGGGGTTTGCCGCCTCTGCCGCGGCGGCGGCGGCCAGATCGGCCTCGGCCTGGGCAGCGTCTTCGGGCGCGGGCACGGGCGCTGCGGCCAGCGAGGCAGCCGAGGTTTCCTGCCTTGCACGTTCGCCCGCCGCAAGCACCGCCTGCGGGCGCGACCGCGGGCGCAGGCTGGTGAAGCGCACCTCCGGTTCGGTTGCCAGGGCGGCATCGTCGGGGTCGGGCACCAGCCCGTCGGGGCGCAAACGCGGGCGGCGGTCGGCCAGATCGGGATCGGGCTGCACGGCAGGTTCGGCCGGCGCGGCGGCAGGGTCGGCGGCAGGGTCGGCGGCAGGGTCGACTGCGGCTGCATCGCCGGGAAGTGCTGCCAGCGCGGCTTCGGCCTCGGCCGCAGCGGCGGTTGCTGCAGCAGCTGCAGCAGCGGCGGCTTCGCTGCGTGACGGTGGCAGCACCGGCGGTTTGCCCGCGATCAGCATTACCCCTTCGGGCGATACGATGCCTTCGGGCGTTGGCTTCAGAAGGCCGTTCTCGTCAAAGGCATAGACGGTGCCAAAGGGTGGTGGCGGCATCTGCGGGCCGGGCAGCGCATCGGCGGCGGCTTCGGGTGCCGGCAGCGACAGCGCATCCAGTGCCGGCGGCGGTGTGTCCGAAGCAGCCAGGAAAATCTCGTCCTGGTTCTCCGGCAGCGGCTGCGAGGTCGGGCTGTCCGAGGAAACGGCAGTGCCCGGCGCAGGATCGGCGGCGGGCACGGCGGTTTCCTCGGTGGTTTCGGCGGGGACTTCCTCGGCGGCGGCCAGGTCCTGGTCGCCGACCGGAGCGTCGGGTTCGCCTGCGGTCTCTTCGGCGGCAAGGTCCACCGCCGGATTGGCGGCGGGGTCTTCGGCCAACGCCAGCGCACCGTCGCCTTCGATCAGCGCGCCCTCGCCATCCGCCAGCATCTCGTCCTCGATCGCCGGGATGTCCGGATCGGCCGGGGCCTCGGCGGTTGCGGTTCCGGTGGTGCCGCCATTGCGGTTCGAAGCAAGGTAGAACGACGACCAGGCCGCGATCAGCGCCAGGCACAGCATCAGGACCGCCAGCAGCGCCAGGAACAGCATGGTGCGCGACCGCTGGCGCGGGATCGGCTGGCCGCCGAAGGTACCGCCGGGCCGGGTCAGCGATTTGGCGGCATCGGACGGGCCGGCGATGGCCCCGGATGCCGCGGCAGCGCCTCCGCGCGGCAGGGAGGGCGGCGGCGGCAGCGGGCCGGGCTTGACCTTGGCCTTGCGCGATCCCGGCAGGCCGGGGGCGGTGACCAGCCCGGCAAGACCCTTTGCCGGGGTGGAAGGGCGCGATCCGGCCTGTGGCGGGCGCGGCATCGGCGGCAGATCCTCGACCGGCTTGCCATGGGCGGCGCGCGCCAGGGTCGCGGGATCGGGCCGCGACGCGGCGCCAAGTGCCGGGGGCCGCGCCGTGCCTTCGCCCGCCCGCCGGCTGGCAAAGGCCACCATCGCCGCCGAGGGCAGTGCCGGCGGCAGGTCGTCGCCGTCGCCTGCGGCCTTGGCGGCGACACCGTCCGGCGCCTTGGCGGCCTTGTCGTCGGTCTCCGGCAACGGCGTCGGCGCGTTGTCTTCCTCGGGGAAGGCCGAATTGTCCGGCACATGGGTGAAGGGTGCTTCTTCGGCCTCGTCCGGGACGGGCGGCTTCGGGGCGGTCTCTGCCGTTTCGGCGGTCTCGGCCCAGGGTCCACGGGCGCCGGCACGACCTTCGCGGCGTCGTCCTGATTTCAGGCGCGGCCCCGGCTTCGGTTTCAGGCTTGGCTTCGGGCTCGGGCTCAGGCTTGGCTTCGGTCTCGACCTTTGCCTCAGGCGCGACCGTCTTTGCCGAGTCGGCCTTTTCCGCGGAGTCTACCTTTTCCTCGGACTCGACCTTTGCCTCGGTTCCATCTGCAGCCTCGGGCTCGACCTTCGCAGCGGGCGCGGGGTCAGCCTTGGCTTCCGGGGCCGACTCGGCCGGCTTCGGCTTTGGCACTTCGCGGTTCAGGATGCGGATCGGCGACTTGTCGCGCTCTACCGTTTCGCCTTTGCCCAAAAGCGCGGCCGCCCCTTCGGCCTCGCCGAACCACGGCTCTCCGTTGAAATCGCCGTAATCGGGAATCGCGGCGAAACCGACCGGGTTCAGCTTGTGCATGCTGGCGAAGGCGGCCGCCTCGTCCAGCGTCTCTTTCGCCAGCACGGCCACGCGCACTGTCTTGCCCTTGCCGGACCAGTCGAACACCAGATCGCCGACCGCATAGGGCGTGCGTCCTTCAAGGGCCTTGCGAATCTGGGCCCGACGCTCGTCGTCCGAGGGGCCGGGGGCATCCAGCTCCATATAGCGGATCTGCGAATTCGGGATCACCAGCTTGGTGGCAAAACCGCCCGGCTCCAGGCCCAGCGCGGTCTTGCGCATGTAATCAAGCGCATCGTCCAGATCGGGCGCGGCAAAGGGGGTGTCGCCGACCGGAACCCACCCCCTGCTGGTGCGATGCAGGAGCTGGATGCTGTCGTCGGTGAAGTTCAGGGCAAAACTTGGTTTCATTCCGCGGGTCTAGCACAGGAAAATGGGGCACGGAAACGCACCCGGAGAGGTTAGCGCCTTCATAAAGCAGGAATCTGCCGAATGGAAGGAAAACGGCCGTGAACACGCCAAGGTACCCGCTTGCCGCCTGCGTCACAGAAGATGAAATGTATGTTCCGTGCAAGGAGGCACCCATGCTGAACCGAACCCTTCCCGTCTTTGCCCTTGTCCTGACTGCGGCGCTGCATCTGGCGGCGCCGCTTGCGCTGGCGGATCCGGCACCCGCACTGCTGACCGTGACGGGCGACGGGATCAGTGACGCCGTGCCCGATCTGGCGGTGCTGACGATCGGCGTCACAACCACCGGAGACACGGCGGCAACGGCGCTGGCGCAGAATTCGGCGGCGCTGGCGGCGGTGCTGGAGCGGCTGCGCGCCGCCGGGGTCGCGGACCGCGACGGCGAAGTGCTGGATGCCGCCGTGGCAGACGGCGCCAACACGCTGAACGGGCTGAGTTTCGGCCAGGAAGACCCGCGCCCGGCGATGGATGCCGCGCGCCGGGCGGCGGTGAAGGATGCAAGTGCCAAGGCCGAGCTTTACGCCGAAGCAGCGGGGGTTACGCTGGGGCGCATCGTGTCGATCGCCGAGGGCGGCGGCTACGGCGGCCCGGCGCCGATGTATGACAGCGCCAAATCGCCGGCGGGATCAGTGCCGATCGCGGCGGGAGAGCTGTCGCTGACGGCCTCGGTCACCGTGGTCTGGGAACTGGCGGATTGATGCCCATGCCGGGATAATTCCCGACCTTCGGCACGTTTGCGGCGCGGTTTCGCCCCATTTCGCCGTTAGTCCTGCCCCTGAACGAAGCGATTTCGGGGGCAGGACATGGTGCGCGGACCAATCAGCATGGCAATTGCCGGGGCGCTCATGATGGCGATGCTTGCCCTGACCATGGGCGAGATCCGGCTGGATCTTGCCACCTATGGCGACCAGGACCTGGCCGCAGCGGTGCGGCAACTGGCCAGCGTCTACCGCAAGTCCGGGCGCAAGCAGGTGCAGGGTCTGGGCGATCTGCGCTTTACCGCCTTCGACGTGGCCGTGACCGAGACGGAAAAGCCGGTCTATCTGGTGCTGCAGGCCAGCGGAGGCACCCGGATGCTGTGGAACATCCACCTCGCTCCCGGCGCGCAGGTGGAGCGGGTGGTACTTCTGGGCGGCAGAACAGGCCAGGGTGACCAATCTTGACCCCTGCCGTGCCGGTCGAGGTCATGCGCAATGCAATCTTGCAGGCCTGCGGCGTGCCGCTGCCGGTCTATCCGCTGAACGCCGGTCACATGCTCTATCAGTCGCTGGAAGCGGGCATCCTGGACGCCGACGAGGCCGACCAGACGCTGGGCAAGATCAAGGCGGCCAATGCGGCATGGGATGGCTGGTTCCGCACCACCTTCGGCGTGTCGGCCAATGAAACCATGGCCGGCAACTGGAGGAACGGCAGCATCGCCGTGGTCGGGCCGGTGCCTGCCGCGCCCGAGGGCCGGGCGGTTTTTGCAGCCATCAAGGGATCGACCGCGCGGATCACCACGGACACCTATGTGGAATACCCCGCGCTGGCCGCCGAGGGCGCCGATTTCGCCTCGCGCGTGGTGGCGATCGCCACCGCCTTCGCCTGGGGCAATCTGGACAACATCAAGCCGGAGGTATCGTTCTGATGCTGGTCAGGGTCGTTCTTTTCCTGGGAATCGGGCTGGTTCTTGCCGCCTTTGGCGCGGCGGGCTGGCAATACTGGCAAAGCTTTCCGGCGGCATCGGATGTCGAGATCGTCGAGATGCCGGCCGAGGATGCCGCCCCCGACGACCCCGCCGCGCCGCCCGAAGAGGTTGCCGCCGCGCCGGAACCGGATGTGGCAGAGCCAGGCCAGGTCTGGCTGATCTCGCAAGGCGGCGGGCTGGTGCCGCGCGACGATGCGCGCGCCTTCCTGCAGCAGGGCAAGTTCGTCCGGCAGCGCGAGGTGTCGATGAGTCTGCGCCTGCCGTTGTCGGCCCTTCTGTCCGAAGGCGAAGGCCTGCCCGGCGACGCTTATCTGGAGGCCTTTGCCGAAGTGCGTGCCGGGGTTGCCGGCGCCAGGCTGTGCGCGCCGCTTCTGGCGGCCTGGGCGCAGGGCTGCGCGGTTCACGCCGCGAGCCTGCGCGACGACAGCTATGATCCGGCCACGCAAACGGCCGAATTCGACGTCAGCGCGGTTTTCACCCTGAAGCCGGAGACGGCACCGCTGCCCGACCTGTCGGCCCGCACTTTCACCACCGATCGGCTGAATGTCGATGCCGAAGATGTCGGCGCCGCCGCGGCCTCGCCCGAGGCCTATCTGGCCGAAGTGGTCGCCGCCGCGAGCGCGGCTTGCGCCGCCGAGCAGGCTGCAGGCCACGCCTGCCGGGTGCTGGGCATGCAGGTGGGCTGGCGATCGCCGCAAGAGGCCACGGCCTCGATCCGCCTTGGCAAGCTGGGCCCTCTGCCGAAGGGCCTCTACCCCGCGCCGCCGCTGTTCTGACCGCAAGGCGCGACGGCCGCCGGGCCTGACTTCTCAAGGCAACCGGGCCCACGCACCGAACATGTGTTGCCCGCATGGGTCTTGCCAGAGCCAACGCGAAGCGCGCTTTGCCCTGCGTCGGACGGCAGACGCGTTGAAAAATCGCCGCCTCTTGCGGCCGTGCGGCCAGCTTCCTGTCCTGTCGGACCAACGCCCCGGCCGCCCGTTGCAGAAGGGGGCCGCCGCACTTGCTGCGGCCCCCTTCCGTCGGTCGCGCCTTCCGTCGGTCGCCCGTCTCAGCCCATCGCCTGATCGAGATCGGCAATGATGTCCTCGACGTCCTCGATCCCGATCGAGATCCGCACCAGGTTCGGCGCGGCCCCGGCCCGGACCTGCTGCTCTTCGGTCAGCTGGCGATGCGTGGTCGAGGCGGGGTGGATGATCAGGCTGCGGGTGTCGCCAAGGTTCGCCACATGGGAAAACAGCTTGGCCCGGTCGATCATCCTGACGCAGCCGTCGTAGCCCGATTTCAGCGCCACGGTGAACAGTGCCCCGGCGCCCTTCGGCACGATCTTCTTCGCCCGCTTGTGGTAGGGGCTGGATTTCAGCCCGGCATAGGTGACGGCTTCGACGCGGGGGTCGGCCTCCAGCCACTCGGCCACCTTCTGTGCGTTCTTCACATGGCGTTCCATCCGCAGGCCCAGCGTTTCGATCCCCATCAGCGTATAATGCGCCGCCTGCGGGTTCATCGTCATGCCCAGATCGCGCAAGCCGATGGCAATGGAATGGAAGGTGAAGGCCATGCTGCCCAGGGTGGGGTGAAAAACCAGGCCGTGATAGGCGGGCTCGGGCTGCGACAGGCTGGGGAACTTGTCGCTGGCCGACCAGTCGAACTTGCCCGAATCCAGAACGATGCCGCCGGTGACGGTGCCATTGCCGGTCAGGTATTTTGTGGCCGAATGCACGACCAGCGTCGCCCCATCTCCATCGGCTTGCACAGCCAGGGCGTGGCGGTGGTGTTGTCGACGATCAAGGGAATGCCCTTGCGGTCGGCGATCTTGGCCAGGGCCGGAATATCGGTGACATAGCCGCCGGGGTTGGCGATGGTTTCGCAAAAGATCGCCCGGGTGTTCTTGTCGCAGGCCTTCGAGACCGCGCCCAGATCATCGGTATCGACAAATTTCGCCGACCAGCCAAAGCGTTTGATGGTCTGGCTGAACTGGGTGATCGTGCCGCCGTAAAGCCGGGTCGAGGCGACGATGTTCTTGCCCGGACCCATCAGCGGGAACAGCGCCATGATCTGCGCGGCATGCCCTGAGGAACAGCCGATGCCGCCCGCCGCCCCCTCCAGCGCCGCCACCCGTGCCGCCAGCGCCGAGACGGTGGGGTTGGTCAGCCGCGAGTAGATGTTGCCCACCTCGGCCAGGTTGAACAGACGTGCTGCGTGGTCGGTATCCTTGAAGACATAGGCCGTGGTCTGGTAGATCGGCACCTGACGCGCGCCCGTGGCAGGGTCGGGTGCAGTGCCTGCGTGAACGGCAAGCGTGTCAAAGCCCATGGGTCTGTCGGTCATGTGATCCTCCTGTGGAATTGGCGACAGGGTAGGGGAGGACGCAATCCGGAGCAATCGGCATTGTCCAAGGCCGCTTGGCCCGCCGTCGGGATAAATACCTGAAAGCATTCCGAAAATGGAATTCGTCTTGCAGACCGCCCGGATCGAAGAGGAAACGCCAATACCGCAGGGTCTTCGGCCGGTTTCGGGTCTTCGCAATGCCCGGACCGGGCATCGCGAAGACCCTGAACCGCTCGGCCATTGCGAACCCACAGGCGAGGAGAAGCGGCGGACGAAACCGGGAAAGCGGTCAGCACCACATTCCAAGGACGCAATGGCGCGCCGGGCGGGCAAAGCCTGCCAAGCGCGCCTTCAGCGCGGCCAAAGGCTTTCGCGCTTCGATATGTTGCCGCTCACCCGTTCGCGGCGTGGCGGGCCGCAGGATCAGGTTTCGGAATGAGATTCGTGGGAACCATCGCGGCCGCGGTCCTCTCGGGGGCTGGTCGAAGGCGGTTCATAGTCCACCCCCGTGCCCCCGAACGGGCTGGAGAACCCCGACACCCCGCAGTTGGACAGGGCGAAAAACCCGAGCATGAAAATGGAAAGACGCAAGCGCATAGCACTTTCTCCAATGAACGGTTTCTGATGGGAACGCAGGCTAACCG
The DNA here is from genome assembly GCA_016704435.1 of Rhodobacter sp. GTDB lineage: Bacteria > Pseudomonadota > Alphaproteobacteria > Rhodobacterales > Rhodobacteraceae > Pseudogemmobacter. The sequence goes on from JADJAB010000037.1 coordinate 22,332, forward strand.
GCATGCGCCTCAAGAAAAAGCAGTATATCAGAAGTATCTCTCTTCCCTCAGCGCAGCCACAGTCCCTCGCGCTTCAGGGTGTTGCGGATCACCTGTTCGCGGTGGGGCAGGGCGGCCTGGTCGAACAACCCGCGCGCCTTGCGGCCCTTGTTCTGGTACACCATCTGCTTGAGCGGCGCCCAGTCGCGCAGGGATCGGCGGTTCTCCTTTTCCTCGGCCACCTGTTCCAGCACCTCGACGGCGCGGTCGCTTTCCTTGGCGTATAGCAGCGGCAGGGTGCGGTAATGGCAGGTCACATCGCCGTCCAGGCCGGCAAGGCCGGGGCCGGGGCGGCCGCCACCGAAGGAATGGATGACCAAGGGCAGGGCGATCTGGTCGAGCCAGGGATAGATCTCCTGGCAGACCAGCGCCGCAGGCCGGTTGTCACGGATTTCGCGGGCGTAGGAAAGGAAGCGCGCGCCGAAGCGGGCGGGGCTTTCGTGCAGGAACCAGCCGGCGTTGAAATAGAGATAGCGTTGCCAGTATTCATCCGGCTGGCTCAGGTCCAACGAGGTCTCGAAGTCCAGCCCGAAGCGGTCATAAAGTGCCATCCAGGTGGCGGCGTAGCCCGGCCCGTAAAGCTCGATCATGGGCCAGGTGCCTTCGCGGCGCATGCTGGCCGAGGGGTGCGCAAAATCGATCTCCAGGCTGCCCAGGTCGCCGGTGATCAGCGTGTCGGTGTCGAGAAAGAGGAAGGGCGCGTCCGGCAGTGCGGCCAGCCCTTCGATCTTGTTGCCATATGGATAGGCCGACCCGAAGACGCGGCTCTCGAAGGGCAGGATTTCGGCGCCCAGATCTTCCAGCCGGGTCCGCAAGGCAGGGTTGTCCAGCGCCGGGCTACCGGTCCAGCGCGGGCCGGGCTGCGGTTCCATCAAGAGAAGGCGCCCGGCAAAGCCCGGATTGGTCACGCGGAGCGAGGCCGTCAGCAAAAGCGCCTCATAACCCAGACGGCCGCCCTGCAGGACGGCGGCGATATTGAAGACTTGCGTGCTTTGCGGCTTTGATGCCACGCTGTGCCTGCCCCTTCGGTCTTTTTCATCACTATAGGGGCGGTGTCCGCATGGCGGAAGATCGCGATGGAGATTTTCGATGAAGCGTTTCGCATTTGCCCTTTGCCTGGCCGCCGGCCCGGCGGTTGCCCAGCCGACCGACTTCACAACGCCCGAAGGTGCAGCCTTCATTCACCAGTCGCTTGGCCCGACCATGCTGTCGTTCCAGAATCAGGGAGAGATCGACCGGATCTATTTCTCGAACCTGCTGGCCTGGCGCTGCGGGACGGCCTCGATCATGTACGGGCTGAACGACGAGCCGCCGACCACGCTGTTCCCGGCCGAGCCCTGCTACCGCGAGTTCCGCGAGCCGAACGTGCTGCAGCATATCGGAGAGCCGGGGTTTCCCTTCTTCCTCGACGTGCCGAAGGAATCTGCGCAGAAGGTGACGATCCGGGTTATCTATGAAGATGGCAAGATGGCCGAGTTCGTCTCCGAAAGGGCGAAAAATCTGATCCCCTGAGCGGTCAGGACGGGGTGAAACGCAAGCTTAGGCAGGACATGCCGCCATCCAGCTTGGCGCATTCGCTGTTGCCGATCTCGACGACGGCGAAGCCCGCATCGACCAGCCGGTCGCGGGTGCGCGGGAAACCGGCCGGGAACAGCACCGCGTCGTTGAAGCGGATCGCGTTGGCGGCGGCTTCCTCGCCCTGCGCGACCGGGATTACCTTGTAACCCTCAAAGCAGCCCGAGGCCGCCAGCCTTTCGGTCGAAAGCACCGTCTCGCCATCCATCAGCGAACAATCGGTCTTGAAATGCAGCACGCCGGGGGGCGTATGCACCTCGCGCACCGAATGTCCCCATGGCGCGACTGCCCGTGTCAGTTCGGCGATGCCTGCGGCATTGGTGCGGGCGCTGCGGCCGACCAGGATTTCGCGCTCGCTGACCAGAATGTCGCCGCCCTCGATGAAGCTGCCTTCACCCGCGATCCGCAGCACATGGGTGTAAAGCCCTGCCAGCGTGGGCGCCATTTCCGCCGCCTCGCCCAGCCGCGACGGCGCGCCGGGGCGCATCACCACGGCACCTTCGGGCAGGCACAGCGCGGTGTCCTCGACAAAGACCGAATCCGGGAAATCGGCCAGGGCGGGCAGTTCGATCACGGTGGCCCCGGTGGCCTTCAGCGCCGCGACATAGGCGGCATGATGCGCCTGCATCAGCGCCAGATCGGGCGTGCCGGTATCGACCGCGCGCAGACCTGAGGTGATCGAGGCCGCCGGGCGGCGGGTAATGGCATGGGTAAAGCGGTAGGAACGGTCGGACATCGGAACCTCCGGTGGAACTACCGCTTCTTTGCCACGCCCCGGACGGCGGGCGCAACCTGGCCTTCGCCGGTTTCGCCCAATCGGTCCACCGTCCTTCGGGCGGATGGTGGTGACCGCAGTCCCGACTGTGCCGTGCCTTGACGGTCGAATTCAAGCAGCATGGGAACAGGTGATCATGGTCATGCGAACAGGACGTTCTTTCAGTCTGGCAGGGAACTTACCCACGGCGTTCAGGCGAAAGGAGGTCTTCTGGTCCTGCCCGCGAGGCCGCGGAAAGGATGCGCGAGGCCGCTGTTGCGGCATTCGTGCCGGTGTCTGCAGGCTATGGTGCGGCCGATCCGGCTTTTGACTCCGATCCGACCGGCGGCATCGATCGTCATGGCTGCGCGACCTGCCGACTTCTGCTGCTGCCACCCGCCGCCGGAGCGGAACGTCCGGACCGCGCTGAAGCGCGATCCGCATTCCGGCGTGACGGTCACCTTCGCGCTGCCCAACTCCCAAAGCGAACCCGCGCTTCGCGGGTGCCCGGACCTTCAGCGGCTACAGGACGTTTTCCGGCACTCTGCCCGCTTCGGGCAGGCTCGCCGTCCTGGCGGCCTCGGCCACCGGCCCTTGCGTCGAGAAGGTCCGTTGGCCGCAAGACCAAACGCGAGGGTCGCACGCCCCCTTTTCAGTCGATCTACCCCCCCTTCGATGAAAGGGATTCGGGATCAAGAGAGAAGAGCCGCTCGCCCGGCCCGACGCCTGCTGGGAAAGGGGAAGTCACGCATCAGGCGTGGTCTCAGGCACAGCACCCGGTCACACCGGGGAAATACCTCCCGATTTGTGAAACGGGGCCAATGGACTGCCAACAACGGCCCGATGCGCCAACGACCAAAGGTCGCCACATACCCCTAACCGGTGCCGGTGACACGCCTTTCGGGGGATTGTCCCGACGGGCGGGATTTGGTGATCAGGATGTCGGCGACACAGGCGCAGACCTCTGCCGAGCAGACGATCGGCGCCACCGGCAGCGTGACCGTCCCGCCCAAGCGGCCGATTTCGCCGCCGACAGAGCAGACTGCGCGGGTGATGCTGCCATTGCCCTTGATCCGCAACGACTCGATCCCGGCGTTGCAGCGGTAGCCTTTCCACCGGTTCTCGCCCCGGATCATGAATTCGTTCGCGCGCACGGCTCGACGCGGCAGCCCGGTCCCTTGGACCGTCATGGTGCCGCGGGGCATTGCGCCCGTTTGCGCCGCTTTCGCGGGCAGGCCCGCCGCCATGATCCGCAGTTGCGCGGGCGTATAGTCGAAGAGGTCGTGGTCAAAATCGACGCGCAACGGCTTTAGCGTGATCGAGGCCGCCGGCATTGCGTCGCGCAGGGCCTGCGTCTCGTCCAGGGTGCGGTCGAAGTGCTCGGGGCGCATGGTCACATTCAGATGCACCGGCATCCGTTCGGCCAGCATCCGGCCCACGGACCGGAAATGGTCAAGCTCGGCAAATTCGTTGTGATAGGTCAGGATCACGCTGTCCAGATGCGGCGCAATTCGTTCCCAGAACCGCAATGTGCGCGAGGCGTTCGAGATCAGGCTGACCTGAAAGCCGCAAGCGGTGGCCGCCTCAAGCAGACGGATGATCTGGGGGTGCATCGTCGGCTCGCCCCCGGTGAACTGCAGCCAGACCCGCTTGCCGCGAAGCTGGGCATAGTGGCGCTGCAGCAGGTCGTAGAACGCCAGAACATCAGCAACGGACTGCCAGCGAACAGAGCCGTCATGCAGGGATTTGGGGCAGTAGCTGCAGGCATAGCTGCAGCTGTTGCCCAGCATCCAGTCCACCAGAACCACGCGCGCATGATCGGCGCGGCTATGTTCGATCAGATCGAAGGTTCGCGGGCTAAGGTCATCCATGTCCGGTATACCGCTGCAGGCATCGGCAAGGCATTTGACTGGTCACATCAGCAGGCTATGCTAGAATTACCCGCATTGAAACGCTTGTTCTCCCGCTTTCGCGGGCCGCATTTGAGGTTGGCTCATGAGGATTGGTGGCCTTGTCCGATTGGGTCTTCGCCTTGCGATGGTGCTGGTCGCCTTTGCGACCTTTGCCGATACGGCCCGCGCGCAGGACCGCTGGGCACTGGTTCTGGGGGTGTCGACCTATGACAGCCCGCTGGTCACTCCGCTGAAGAACACACTGAACGACGCGCGGACTGTCGCAGCATCCCTGAACAACATGGGGTTCAAGGTCTATTACCTTGAGAATGCCACCAAGAACGAAATCAACAGCGCCCTTGACCTGATCGAGATCGATCAGCCGGGCAGGAGGTCGGCCTGTTCTATTTTGCGGGCCATGCCGTCCAGCTTGAAGGGCAGAACTTCGTCCTTCCCTCGGACATCGACCCGAAGGGGGCAAGACGCTGCGCACCGATGCGGTTTCGGTCAACGAGGTGGTGGCCCGGATGAATGCGATCGGCACCCGCAGCCTTGTCGTCATCCTGGACGCCTGTCGCAATTCGCCGCTGCCCGGAGAAAGCGCCAGCGGCACGGGTCTTGCACTGGTCGATGCGCCACCGAACACGGTGATCGCATATTCGACTTCGCCGGGTGCCGTTGCCTTTGACGGCGCAGGTGCAAACAGCCCCTACACCGCTGCCCTGGCCTCGTCTCTCGAAGGCTCCGAAAAGGATTTCCGTGACGTGCTGCGCCTTGTGCGCGCCAAGGTCCGGCTGGCAACCGGTGGCGAGCAGACGCCGTGGTACATCGACAATACCCGCGCGCCGATCACCATCCGTCCGACCAATCCGATTGCGCCCGAGGAGCTGACCGAGCTTGTCTCGGGCCGCCCGATGAGCCTGCCGTTGACGGCCTGGCTGACCATTGCGGAAAGCGCCGATTCCCGCGACTTCGAGCATTTCATTGCGCTTTTCCCCGAGGACCAACTGGCCGAGGCCGCCAAACGCCAGATCCTTGAGATCGAAACCGGCAATAGTCCTGACTTTCCGCTGATGGAGATCGAGGTCGACGGGCCCGGCCGCGAGATCCCCGAAGGGCTGATTTCCGAAGTCACGGCCTGTGATATCCTCGCGACAGGGGTCGGCGACGTGATGGCAGTGGCAGAGCCGGTGCCGCATGATCTGGTGAACACCCGTGCCGCCCTGCGCGCCTGTGTCGAGGCGGTGCAAGAAGCGCCGAAGAATGCCCGGCTGGTGAACCATCTGGCGCGGGTCTTGCGGCTGTCCCAGCGTTTCGAAGAGGCGCTGCACTACTACAGGCTTGCAGCCGAGTTGGGCAACCCCTCGGCCTATATCGGGATCTCGGAATTCTACCGTCAGGGGATCGCCGTCGAACCCGATTACAGGCGCGCCTTCGAGGCCGCCCGGACTGGCGCGCTGCTCGGCTCGCCCCGGCTGCAGCTGATGACCGGCATCTTCTATCGCGAAGGCTGGGGCGTGCAGCAATCCTACCCCGAGGCCATGCGCTGGATGTGGCTGTCGGTGCAGAACGGCTTTCCTCCGGCCTTCGTTGCCTATGGCGACTTCTATCGCAAGGGGCTGGGCGTCGAGGTTGATGAGGCGCGCGCGGTCGGTTTCTACCGGCAGGCGGCGGTTCTGGGCAGCTCGGACGCCGAGAACCTGATCGGCATGGCCTATATGCGCGGCAAGGGCGCGACGCATGATCCCGAGACTGGGATCCAATGGCTGGTGCGGTCCAGCGATGCGGGAAACCCCTTTGCGGCGTTCCAGTTGGGGCGGGCGTTTCAGGACGGTTGGGGCGTGAAGAAAGACCTCAAGACCGCATTGGCCTATTTCCGGCTTTCGGCCCAGCGGAACTATCTGGGCGCGCATATCCTGATCGGTGACATCTTGCGCGAAGGGCTGCCGGGCGAACCGCCCAACGGGCCGGAAGCCTACGCAAATTACATCATCGCCCGCGAGGCGGCCATCTTGCGTGACACGCGCGATGCCAAGGAGGAGTTGACGGACGCCGAGGCCCGGATCGCCGATATCCAGCCCGCGCTTTCGCCCGAGGAACGAACGGCCGGCGAACAGATCGCCACGAACTGGATCAACCAATACGGGCTACTGGACTTCAACCTTGTCAGCGAGTGAGCCGGGTGACGGGAACCGGCGTCTGGGCGATTTTCCCTTTGTTTTTCCGTCCTATGACGAGCCTTGGGCCGATGCCAACTGGCGTGAGCTTGTCGGCAATCAACCGCATGCCTTGCGTGTCCACGGCGTAAAGGGGCTTGATGCCTGTCACAAGGCGGCGGCGGATGCCGTGACCGGCGACTGGGTGGTGACGATCGACGCCGATACAAGGATCGACCCGCGTCTGCTGGATGCCACCGTCCCGCTATACCTTATGAACGGCAATCTGCGGCTGGACTGGCTTAGCCGCAATGCTGTCAACGGATTGTGGAGCGGCAACGGCTGCGTCAAGCTGTGGCCAAGGGCGCTCTTGCAAGAGATGCGGTCGCATGAGGCCGCGCCGCCGGGTGCGATGTCACTGGATCACGACATCGGCGCGATCCGTCCGGGCAGATCGGCACAGGTGACGATGCCCGAGCGTGCGGCATTCACCGAACCGTCGCTGACCGCGTTTCACGCCTTCCGCGCGGGTCTGCGGGAAACGGTTTTCCTGCGCCAGATGGCCGAAGCGACGGCGCTGCGCAGTGGCCTTGCAGATTGGCGCGAGGATACCGCAGCACGGCGCCTGATCGAGATCTGGTGCAGCATCGGGCGGCACGCCCCGAACGGGCACTGGCTGCTCTACGGTGCCAGGCTTGGCCTGTTGCTGCCACAGCTCTGGCCGGGCTGGGATCCCCGGATGATCAACGACTATGGCCGCATCGCCGAACTCTGGCACGGGCAGGCAATGCCGCGCCATGCCCGGGGCAGGGGCTGGAACTGGCAAAGCCTGGACGGTGACCTGCGCCATCTGGGGCAAGAGCTTGTCCAGGGCCAGGGTCTTGCCATCATCGAATTCGAGCCCGCGCATTCGCGGCAGTTGGCAGCGCTGGATGTCTGGTCGCCATCGGTCACGTCAAGCAGGCTGGACGGCCTCGGGCACCGGCTGTCAAAATCGGAGCAGGACGGCGCGCCCTTGCGCGAGGTGCTGGAGATTGCCGCCGCATTGGACCACCCGGCCGCCTTTGACAATCTGGGCATGCTTTGCCTGAAACACGGTTCCGCCGGTGCCGATCCTGCCCGCGCGGCCTGGTTGTTTGGCGCGGCTGCAGCACTTGGCAATCCGCATGCTCCCGGCCATCTGGCTGCGCTTGCCGCCGATCCGGCCACCGCTGCGGCGGTGGCCGGTGTCGCCCCGGCCCGGCTTGCCCGGGATCTGCCGGTCCTGACCCAGCACGGCAAGAACAAGACCGCGCTGCGACGGGCGCTGCGCCAATGCGATGGGCCGATCTGTCTGGTCCTGGATCAGGGCGTCACCCCGGCACCCACCTTTGGCACGCATGTGCCGGATCCCGCGCCGGCGCTTGCCGGGCAGATCGTCGGCTACCTCTGTGTCTGCCCGGTCACCGGCCTTGGGCGTCCGCGCGGCCTCCGCCTGGCGACACCGGAAAGGTTGATCCAGACGCCGGATGCCGCGGCTGATGTCATCCTGCCGGTCATCCTGGGGCTTTTGCCTGCCCCAACCGATCCAGCCCAGGCCCTGGCCGGAGGTCTGGCCGCAAGCCAGGAGGATATGCCGCTGGTTCTTGCGACGATCGGACTTGACCGTCCCTGGGGAGCGTATTGGGTGCTGGGCACGCTTCTTGCCCTTTCGGGGCGGAAGCCCGACGTGGCCGAGATCAAACGGCTTGCCCGGCTTGGCCTCGAAGCCATCCTGCGCCAGGTCGACGCCGCGGCGCGTGTCCTTTCGCAACAAACCGGGGCCGAAGTGCCGATCTTGTCGGCCGAGGAAAGCAGCGCCTTGCGCAGAATGCTGCCGCCGATCCCTGCACGGCACCACTGGCAGAACGCCGCAACGGCACTGGCGGGCCTTGGCCCCGACATGCAGCACCGGTCGTGCATGATGGCGCAGGCGGCAATTGCCCTATGGGGCAGGGCGCCTGAGGCGAAGCGCCAGACCGCTACCTGAGGATCTTGTGGATAAGACCGGACGACTTGCAGGACGTATGATCCGCAAGCCTGCCTGATCCGGTTTCGTCAAACGAGATCCTTGAGGTCGCGACCCGCCCGGTGCTGACCGACCTGTACGTGACCGTCACCGAATGCGTCTCGGCCACGGCATAGCCTTTGCCGGACGCAAGCGGCACAAGGCGGATGTCCGAACTGGATTTGACCTTGCGCTCTGTCGGGCCGTTCAGCGGCGGTTTGGCGATCAGCACTGCCTTCGGAGCCGTCCCCGACACTTCGACCCGGTTGCCCAGCGCCACCTGAATCAGCGTTCCGCAATCAACCAGCGCCGGAGCGGCCGACCTGACGCGTATGCTGCCATCGCGCAAGAGCGTGGTGCTTTCGAAACCGGCGGCCTTCAACGCCTGAACCACGTCACCCGGCGTTCTGCTGGTAGAGATGGTGTCCGTTCCAGTCGCCTGGGGGCACGAAACGTCAGGCCGTCCTGTGCGGGCGGCACTGCGGCGCAACCGGCCACCAGCAGTGCTAGTCCGATACCCGGCATCCAGCCCGACGGAAATGCCAACACCTCAGGACCGCGCATCAATAAACCCCCGCGTCGCCGTTTCCGCCATCGCCCACACGGGTTGTTCCACCGGCAGCAGGGGGCACAGGGGCGATCTTTCGGGGCGCCCCGATGACACCCAGCCGGGCAAGGGCCGCGACGGCATCGTCAACATAGTCACCGGCAGGGAACAGGCTGAGGTAATGATAATAGGCCTCGGCCGTATCCGCCGACATCGCGGCGCTCCAGGTTTCGCTTTCATCGGTTCCTGCCGCAGAAGCGGCCGAGCCGCTCAGCAGGACTGCGAAGAAAGCTCTGAGGAATGAAGTCCAGCGGGAAACTGTGGCCATGAAACCGGAATCCGTAATCAGGGTCGAAATGCTATATTTTTTCTACCATGTTTGAGAGGATTCGGAAAGCAATCCGTTTCTCGTTCCGGGCGATCCGGACCAGTTCATGCACATCCTTGGGCGCGAGTTCCAGCAGTTCCAGCGCGGCATCGTTGGCCCACTCGCAACTGACGACGCACCAGGACGACAGGATCAGCGACAGGCGGCGAAAGCTGTGGGCAAGCGCATCCTGAATGTCGCCGGGGGCGGCATATGCGGTTTGCAGCGGCCAGGGCACGAATTCGAAGATCATGTCGCGTGCGGTGATGCAGCCGGTCGGGATGCGATCCGAAATGACAAGGCAGCGGAACCCCCTTGTCTCGCAACAGGCGCGATGTGCGCCAAGCCGCGTTTCCAGATCCTGCGCATCGCCAAAGTGGACCAGCGCCCGGCTGACCTGCATGCCCGCCATCTCGCCGTCTTCGGTTGCACCGGAGGCAACGGGCGGCGCTGCCTTTGCGGCCGCCCGCTTTCCGGCAGCGATCGCATTGGAGAGGCGGCGTAACATGGATGATCGGTTCTCCGGGGCAAACGGCATGGACAGAGTTTCAGGCGGACATATAGTGATACATTGATCGCAGGGCACAGCAATGATGGACGTCGATATTCTGATTGCCGGCGATTTCCGGTTTCCCGGCGGGACATCGACCTCGATCGCGTCCGAGGCGCGGGCGCTGGCGGTGGCAGGCTATCGTGTCGGTCTTCTGGCGCTTGCGACCGGCCCCCTGGCGCCCCGTCGCCCGATCCATGCCGAAATCCGCGCGCTGGACGATGCGGGTCTTGCCCGCCTTGTGCCGCAGAATGAACCTGTGCAGGCGCAGCTTTGCTGCCTGCATCATCCGCTTGCCTTTTCGGTGCTGCCAGCCGTTCCGCCGCTGGTGACCTGTCGGCATTGCATTCTGGTCGTTCACCACCCCGCAGTCGACGCGTCCGGTGCCGCGCAATACGATGTGCCCGCGGTGATCGCGATCACCGCTGCGCTTTTCGGCCCGACACTCTGGGCGCCCGTGGGTCCGAAGGTGCGGGTAACGTTGGAGAACCTGCCCGAACCGCCGCCGATGACGCCCGAGGATTGGTTCAACATCCTGGATCCCGACGACTTCGCCGCGGCCCGCGCCCGACTTCCGCACCGCCTTCCGGTCATCGGGCGCCACAGCCGCCCGCAGGCGTCGAAATGGCCCGGCGACCGGGAAACCTTTGTTGCGGCCTATCCCGACGATCCCGGCGTCAGGGTGCGGCTGCTGGGTTATTCCGCCGAGCTTGACCCTGTCGTCGCCCCGCGCCCCGCAAACTGGGAGGTCTTGCCGTTCGGCGCGTTGCCGGTGCGCGATTTTCTGGGCTCGCTGGACTATTTCTCCTACTTTCATGGCCCGGACTGGATCGAGGCCTTTGGCCGTTCGATCCTTGAGGCGATGGCGTCGGGGCTGGTGTGCTTTCTGCCGCCGGATTTCCGCAACCTGTTCGGCGATGCCGCGGTCTACTGCACGCCCGCCGAGGTTCTGGGTCATGTGCGGCGGCTGCAACAGGACCTGCCCGCCCGCCAGGCCATGGCTGCCCGCGCGGTTGAAACCGTGCGCGAACGGTTCGGACCCGGTCTGGCGGTTGCCCGTGTGCAGGCCCTGATCGGCCCGCCTTCCGTCGGCCGGGCTGCCGCGAGCCGCCCCGCCGAGGCTTCACGCTGCACTGGACGTATCCTTTACTTCACGTCGAACGGCGTGGGCATGGGGCATCTGACCCGCTGCATGGCCACGGCACGACGGATGTCGCCTGGAACAAGCCCAGTCGTGATCACGATGAGCAAGGCCTTCGGGGTGGTGCAGGACGAGGGCATCCATGTCGAGTATCTGCGCTATTTTCGCTCCATCGGACTTGATCACGCGACCTGGACCGAAAAGCTGACGGATGAGCTGACGGCAATTCTGTCCTACCACCAGCCCGACGTTTTTGTCTTTGACGGCAATGTGCCTTACGGCGGAATGCTTGCCGCGCTGGACAGCAGGCCGGACTTGTGGAGGGTCTGGCAGCGCAGGCCACTGTGGCGACCCGGCGTCGGTGCGGAATTCCTGAGGCTGGCTTCCGCTTTCGATGTCGTGCTGGAACCCGGCGAATTTGCCGACCCGGTCGACCGCGGGCTGACCACCGCCAGCAGCGCCGATGCCTTCCGCGTGGCGCCGATCCGCTTTCTGGACCTCGAAGAGGCCTATTCGCGCAAGCTTGCGCGGTCTTTGCTGGGGTTGGACCCGGATCGCCCGGCCGTGCTGATGCAGTTCGGCGCCGGCAACAATTTCGATTTGCGCCATCAGGCCGAAACCGTGTTCGAGATGGCCGATCCGCAGACCGGAAACCGCGATCTGCAGATCGTCTTTGCGCGCTGGCGGATTTCCGAGAACGACTGGCCCTTGCCTGCGCATGTCCGTCTGCTGGATGCCTTTCCGATTTCGCGCTATCTGGCAGCGTTCGACTGTGCCGTCGCGACCGCGGGCTACAACACCTTTCACGAAAACATCGCGGCTGCGCTGCCGACGCTCTTTGTCTCGAACGACCACCCCGAGCAGGACGAGCAATGGCTACGCGCCGAATTCGCGGCGCTGCGGGGCATGGCGCTGCGCGCCCGGACCGAAGACCCCCACCAGTTCCGCCGCAAGTTCCAATGCCTGCTGGAGCCACAGACCCGCGCGCGGCTGGCAGCCGCCTGTTCGGCCGCAAGGCAGGCCAATGGCGCGAGCGCCGCCGCGCGCTTCCTGGAAGGTCTGACGCTGACCCGCAAGCGCAGCCCGCTTGCCTTCCGCCCGGTTCCGCAGACGGCCGGCTGGCACAGATGACCGGAGCAAGGCATCAGGCTCGGTCAGATGCAAGGGTCACGGTGGGGATGCCGGTCTTCAACAACGCACGCACCCTGCGACGCGCCATCGACTCGGTCCTCGGTCAGGGCTTTTCCGATTGGGTGCTGGTCATCAGCGACGACGGGTCGACCGACGGCAGCGATCGGATCGCCGCCCATGCCGCCAAGGCAGACCCGCGTATCAGCCTGCTGCGGCAGCCGCAGCGGCTGGGCTTCATGAATTTCCGCGCACCGCTTGCGTCGGCCGAAACGCCCTATTTCGTCTGGCTTGCCGGGGATGACCATTGGCATCCGGACTTTCTGGAGCACACGCTGCGCGCGCTTGACGCTGCCCCTGCCGCAGTTTCGGCTCTGCCGCAGGCCACCTTTATCGGATCACCGGAAAGACCGGTGCCCAATCTGGGCTTTCTCAGGGGAGATGCGTCGCGGCGGATCACGCAGTATCTCCGGCATCCGGGCGGTACCCGCATGTATGGGCTGATGCGGACCGGATTGCTTGCGGCGGCCTTTCCGCCACGGCCGTTCAACGCCTATGACTGGTATCTGATGGTTGCGCTGCTGGCGAAAGGCCCGCAGCTTTCCCTGCCGCAGCAGCTGCTGTTTCGCGAAGAGACCCCCTGGTTCCGCTATGCCGAGGCCGTCGACAGCCTTTCCGACCGCGGGCTTTACCGCAGCTTTCCGGTGCTGGAGATGAGCCTGGAGCTGATCCGCGACCGGCACATTCCGCGCCGGGCCCTGCCTGCGCTGGCCGGGCTGAACCTGCGCAAACACGAGGAATATGTCGCCGTGACGCGCCCGGATACCTTCCGGCGGCGCAAATGGCTGTATCGGCTGGCGGGCCTGCCCATCGCTCGCGATCCGGCCCGGCAGGCCGAGTTGTCAGCGCGCGATCCCGCCCCTGCGGCCGCATTCCGGTTGCCAGGGCCGGCCGCAAATGTGCGCTACCGCGGCGCCGGGGTGACCGCGATCCTGACCTTCCGCAACGCCGCAAGCACGCTTGCCGCTGCGTTCGAGCATCTTGAGGCGCTGGGCTGCGACGTGATTGCCATTGACCACGGATCAACCGATGGCAGCCGGGATATCGCCGCCTCATCGCAACAGGCGGGCCGCTGCCGCATCATCGACTCGCGCTGGACCGGCGCTTTCGATCTGCACCGCCAGCTTGCCCAAAAGCGCGAGATCATCGCCGGGCTTTCGCCAGGCTGGGTGCTGCATGCCGATGCCGACGAATTTCTTGAACCTCCGCCGGGCCAAAGCCTTGCCGATTGCATCGTTTCGGCAAGCAGCAATGGGCAGATCGCCTTTCCGGTCACCGAGCAACTCTTTGTTCCAAGGTACGAAGACGAAGAGCACGATCCGCAGAATTTCCGCAAGACGATGACTGCTTTCGTGCAGATGCACGAACACGACGCCAAACAGCGGCTTTTCCGCAGCAACGCCGACCTAGCCCTGTGGATGCGAACCGGCGGCCATACCGTCACCCGCGATCCTGAACGCCTGGCACCGCCGCTTGTGTTGCAGCACTTTCCCGGTCTTTCGCTGGATGATCTGCGGGCGCAATACCACGCGCGGGTCTTTGCGCCGGGCGACCGCGCAAGGCTGTGGCATGACAACCGCTCGGCCGCGCACGCCTTCGACATCGTCGAACCCGACCCGGCTCTGTTCTGCAAGGCATCACCGTCAGACCTTCGCCGCCTGCCTTTCTTCCGGCCACGGGCCCCCTATGCCGCGCCGCCGCTGCCCGTGCCGGCCGACCTCTACCTTGTCGACGGTGGCGCGGGCGGCGGCCATGCCGCCTTGCTGCAGGCCGCATTGCCCGGGCTGCGCATCGCTACGGTTGATGCCAGCGCGCTTTGGGGGATGACGCAAAACCACCCGGTCTTGAACATTCTGGGCCATCCGGCCGGCCTGCATGGCCACAACGTGCAGCGCAGCCTTGAACGCAGCCGCGCTGTCGAATGGACGCGCCGGATCGCGCAGGCACGGCAATGGGCGCTTGACCGCAACGCCGTCTATGCGGAACTGCGCATCGAGGAGGTCCAGCCAGGCGGCGAAGCCCTGCGCGACTGCCTCTTGCGCCTCTTGCAGCCACGCGCGCCTCGCGGCGCAACGGGCTTTGTCCCGATCGACAGCCCGGCAATCCTGCGCGGGCCTTTTGAAAATCCGGTTCGGGCGATCACCGCCCCGCTTTCCGCCGATCTTGGCTACCGGTAGAGCGCGCGATGGTCGAAACCCTTGTCCTGCACGTCGGGCCGCACAAGACCGGCACAACCGCGCTTCAGCGCGCCTTTGCCGCCAATGCGGCGCGGCTGGCGCATCGCGGCATCCTCTATCCGGCGTCCGGTCGCACGGCAGATTGCCACGCGCCACTGGCCGAGGCGCTTCGCACCGGGGATGCCGGAGCCTCTGGATGCACTGGCCGCCGAGGCGCGCGGCTGGCGCGCGCTGCTGCTGTCCAGCGAGAACTTCTCGGCATTGGACAGGGATATGCTGCAAGCCCTGCGCATTGCCTTTCCGCAGGCAGAGGTCCGCGTCAGCTATACGCTGCGCCGACTTGCAGCGCTTTGGCCAGCCCATTGGGCCGAACTGGTCAAGCATGGCCAGGGGCTGTCCTTTGCGGACTATCTGGACCGTGTCGCGCAGGCTGATGAGCGCGCGCCGCAGGCCCCCATTCTGCCCCTGCAGCAACTGACGCGGTTGCGGTCCGTCTTCGGCCCTGACGCGCTGCGCATCGCGATCCACGATGCGCGCATTGCTCAGGCGCAGGACATCGGCCCCGCCTTCATGGACGAGATGTTCGGGCTGGGTCAGGACGCCCCGCATTTCGCGACCAGCCGCTGCAACCCGACCCCCCCGGCCCGGGAAACGGCATTGGTGCGATTGATGAACCTGCATGTCGCGGGACGATCCGACCATCTTGCCAGACGGCGGATGCGGCTGGCGCTGCTTGCGGCGTTGCGGGACGATCCGCCCGGGTGGTTGCGGGGTTTCACCGCAGCGACGGAGCAAGCACCCCGATCGGTTCTGTCTTCATCGCATCCGCTTGTGCAGCACCAGCAATCGGCGGTCGTGGCCGGGTTCGGCCATGGGTTTCTCGATCCCGCCGAAACCTACCTTGCCCCGATTGAAACGGCGGTTTTCCGGTCAGAGCTGCAAGATCTGGCACCGGGGATGCGAATCGAGGTGACGGCACTCTTGGACCGGATCGAGCGGTCCGTTACGTGCTGACGCCGATCCGGCGCGGTGTCTCCACGCACCACTGCACCTGCCATTCGGAAGTGTCCTGCATCATCGGCCCCGAAACCTGTAGTCGGGCTGCCGGGCAGCCCCACGCCGCGTCCCGGCGCCACCTGCGCAGGGCAGCAGGTCAGCGCCGCCCATGTTGCGGGTCGCGCCGCCTCCTTCGAAGACCTCACCAGCCGTGAGAGACTGCCGAGACGGCCATCAACCGAATCCTGCCGCTGGCGCGGCTCGCTTCAGACATCGGCGAAGCGATCCGTGATGGTCAACAGCCGACGGGCCTCACGGCTGCGTGGCCTTCTCGATCTGCTACTGGATCGGGCCGAACAGGGCGCGTTGCATGGATTGGTTGCCATCTGATTCCGCATCAAAGGCAGCCCTCAAGCCCTGTCGCGAAAATTGCTCGCAGAGAAGTCCGGGAAAAACCGGCCTGAAAGCCGCTCTGCAGGTGGAGGTCTGCGGTGTGGAGGCGATGACCTGCTGCCCAACCCTTCGAAATCGCGCGACTTGATCAGCGCGCGCTAGCCTTCACCAAACCGATGGGTGTTTGGTGGGTGACCCTGGAATCGAACCAGGCGTGGGTCGCCCCGGCGGAGTTACAGTCCGCTGCCGCACCTTGCAGCTCGTCACCCGAAGTGGGGCGGGGTGTAGCCAAGGGCGGGGAGGGCGTCAAGGGTGGATCGGGGCCGAAACCGGCGCTATAGGGGGCGCAGGCAATGGAGTGCGGAAATGAAGCCCGGATCGAAGAAACCCACCTGGATCGTGGACAAGGAACGCCGCGCCAAGGCCGAGGCGAAAGAGACCGTCTGGCTGTTCGGCCTGCATGCCGTGCGCGATGCGCTGCTGAATCCGAACCGCGAAAAGCTGCGGCTGGTGGTCACCAAGAACGCGCTCGACCGGCTGGAAGAGGCGGTGGCCGCCAGCGGCATGGCGCCAGAGGTGGTGGATCCGCGCAAATTCGACGTGCCGATTGACGATGGCAGCGTGCATCAGGGTGCTGCGCTTGAGGCGCGGCCACTGAACTGGGGCCAGTTGATGGATGTGGCGATCTCGGGGGCAGGCGCGCCGCTGGTGGTGCTGTTGGACCGGGTGACCGACCCGCACAATGCCGGCGCCGTCCTGCGCAGCGCCGAGGTGTTCGGCGCCCGCGCGGTGATCGCGCCCCGCCACCACTCGGCGCCGGAAACCGGGGCGCTGGCCAAGACGGCTTCGGGTGCGCTGGAACGCCAGCCCTATCTGCGGGTGACCAACCTGGCCGAAGCAATGGAAGAACTGAAAGAGGCGGGTTATCTCCTGATCGGGCTGGAAGGCGAAGCGCCGGTGACCCTGGCCGAGGCGCTGGCATCGGCCGGCACCCGTGCGGTGGGGCTGGTGCTGGGTGCCGAGGGACCGGGCCTGCGTGAAAAGACCCGTGAGACCTGCGACCTGATCGCCCGCATCCCCTTTGCCGGCGGCTTCGGCAGCCTGAACGTGTCGAACGCCGCCGCCGTCGCGCTCTATGCCGCGTCGACGCGATAGATCACGAATGCGCGACAGGCCTTTAACACGGCCTTCACCTTTCTAGATACAATATATCGGGCGCGGGAACTGGAACCCCCGCACCTTGATTTCACTGTCCCTCGTTCCGCAACTTCGGCGCCCGGCCCCTTGGCTTGGGCGCCTTTTTCTGCTTCCCTTGGTGCCATGACCGATGATGAAACCCTCCGCCGCATCCTGACCTCTGTCCGCGTGATCGCACTGGTCGGATGGTCGCCGAAACCGGACCGGCCCAGCCACGGCGTCGCGGCCTTTCTGGCAGGGCGCGGCTATCGGGTGATCCCGGTCAACCCCGGCCAGGCCGGCCAGGCAGCGTTGGGCGAGACGGTGCGCGCCTCGCTGGCCGAAGTGCGGCAAAAGGACGGGCCGATCGACATGGTCGAAATCTTTCGCCGCAGCGAAGAGGCCGGCGCCGTGGTCGATGAGGCGATCGCCATCGGCGCGAAAGTGGTCTGGATGCAGTTGGGCGTGATCGACGAAGCCGCCGCCGCCCGCGCCCGCGCTGCCGGGCTGGACGCGGTGATGAACCGCTGCCCCGCGATCGAGATTCCCCGGCTTGGGCTGTGACACCGGCACGCGGAATCCTGCCGCCGGCTGCGTCGCGGTGACGGGCCGCTGATCGGGTTGCGCGGCCCTGCCCACAACAACTTGCGTGCCTTTGCGTGCTTCCTACCACATGGCGCGGGTGTTGCGGGGCAACGGCGGCGCGCCGGAAAAACCTTTCGGCGTTTGCACTTGCGGGCCGAATCTCGCTAAACTCCACGGCGTCCTGATGGAGAGTCGCGCAAGATGCACCGCTTCGAATACAAGGTCGTTCCCGCGCCCCGGCGGGGCGAGAAAGCCCGCGGCGTGAAGTCGACCGAAGAGCGGTTTGCCCTGGCACTGACCGGCCTGATGAACCGCATGGGCGCCGAGGGTTGGGATTATGTCCGCGCCGACGCGCTGCCCTGTGACGAACGGGTGGGCCTGACCGGGTCGAAGACCACCTTCCAGAACATGCTGGTGTTCCGCCGGATGATGGAGGCCGATGCCGCCGCCCCCGGCGCCGATACCCCCGCGCCGGTCCTGCGCATCGCGCATGAGGCAGAACCCGCAGCCGCAGCCCAGACCGTGCCGCCGCTGCGCCTTGGCGCGGCCGAGTCGCCGATCGGCGCGGCCCCGGCGCTGGGACCGGCCAAACCGGATCTTGCGGCCGAGTGACCGATCAGCCCGCTGCCTTCAGCGCCTCGGGCAGCACTTCTTCCACCACATCCAGCGCCGCGTCGGGGCCGATGCTGACGCGGATGCAGCGGTCCAGCGGGGCCACGCCGGGCATCCGGATGAACAACCCTCGGGCCTGGCATTCCGCCAGCACGCGGCGGGCGAAGGCGCCGTCGCGACCGCAGTCGATGGTGACGAAATTGGTGGCCGAGGGCAGGGCCTCCAGCCCGTTGGTGGCGGCGATCCGCGCCAGCCTTTCGCGCCCGGCCTCGACGCCGCGCTTCACTTGCGCCAGCCAGTCCTGATCCGCCAGCGCCGCCAGCGCCCCGATCTGGGCAATGCGGCCCATGCCGAAATGATCGCGCACCTTGTCGAAGGCCTGCGCCAGCGCGGGGTCGGCCAGGGCATGGCCGACGCGGGCGCCAGCCATGCCATAGCCCTTGGAGAAAGTGCGCAGGCGGATCACCTGGGGGTGATCCGGGGCGATGGCCGGGATCGTGCCCGCGGGGGCAAGGTCGGCATAGGCCTCGTCGAGAACGAGTAAGGTGTCTTCGGGCAAGTTGGCAATCAGATCCTCGATCACGGCGGCTGGGTGGTGGCTGCCCATCGGGTTGTCGGGGTTGGCAAGGTAAAGCAGGCGGGCGCCATCGCGGCGGGCGGCATCCAGCAGCGCCTGCGGGTCTTCGTGGCCGCCGCGGTAGGGCACGCGGGCCAGCGCGCCGCCTTGGCCCGTGACGTGGAAGGCAAAGGTCGGATAGGCGCCGAGGCTGGTGACGACGGGGGTGCCGGAGGCGAGCGTGAGTCGGCAGACCAGCCCCAGTAGCCCGTCGATGCCGGGGCCGATGGCGAAATGCGCGGGCTGGCAGCCGTGGTGGCGGGCCAGCGCCAGTTTCAGGTCGTGATTCTCCGGGTCGCCGTATTTCCAGACCTCGCCGGCTGCCTGTGCCATGGCCGCAATGGCCTTGGGAGAGGGGCCGAACAGGGATTCATTGGCGCCAAGGCGGGCGCGGAAGGGCTGGCCGGCCTGCCGTTCCAGCGTCTCGGGGCCGGTGAAGGGCACGGTTGCGGGCAGTGCGGCGGCATGGGGCGTGAGAAAGCGGCTCATGCGCCGGAAGGTAGGGCGCCGGGGCAGCGGGCCGCAAGAGGGAACGATCAGCGAAACGCGGGGTTGTGCTGCCGACCCGGTGCGACGGAATGCAAGACCGACGCGGCGTCGCGGCGCCGGGGCAGAACCCGCATCAGCGCAGGAACTTGCGGCAGCTTTCCTCGGCGATGGTCTGCCGCATTTCCAGACCGGCGAGTTCGGCCATGGCCGACTTGCGCACTGCCGGGTCGGTGTGGGTAGCGAGGCGGGCCTTGAGCATCTCGCGTTCGGCGAGGCGGGAAAGCCAGGACATGCGCGGCTCCTTTCCCGGCCGCCTTGCGCCGCTTGCGGGCCGGGGAAATGGGCGGCTTTCCGCCACCTTCGTCGCTGATACCCCTCATCCCCCCAAGGATACCGGTCCTTCAAGGAAGGCCGCAGACGGACGGAGGTCAGTCGAGATCGGCAAGCCGTTTCAGGGCGGCGGCGATCCTGGCGGCTTCGTCCTGGCGGGCCTCGAGGTTCGATTTCGCTTCCTCGACCACGTCTTCGGGGGCAGAGCGGGCAAAATTGGGGTTGTCGAGGCGGCCCTTCAGGCCGGAGATTTCCTTGGCCAGCTTGTCCTGGGCCTTGGAAAGCCGGGCTTTTTCCTCGGCGATGTCGATCAGACCCTGCAGCGGGATGGCAAAGCTGGCGCCCTCGGCCGTGACGGCAATGGCGCCTTTCGGCGCGCGGCCTTCGGAAAAGCCGTCGATCCGGGCGAGGCGCCTGATCAGTGCCTCGTTGCGATCCCATGCGGCGCGGGCGGCCGGGGTAAGCTCGGTCGCCACCAGATCGGCCTTCAGGCCGACGGGCACATGGACCTGCGCGCGGGCCGACCTGATGTCGTCGATCAGGGCGGTGACAAAGCCCATCTCGGCGGCCGCCTCGGCGTCGACCAGGCTGGCGGGGAATTGTGGCCAGTCGGTGTGGACCAGCAGCTTGTCGCGGCTGCCGGTGCTGCCCCAGAGGTCCTCGGTGATGAAAGGCATGAACGGGTGCAGCAGGATCATCGACTGGTCGAGGACCCAGGCCATCGTGGCGCGGGTTTCCTGTGCGTCGGGACCGTCGAACAGCGGCTTGGCAAACTCGACATACCAGTCGCAGACGCGGCCCCAGACGAAGGCGTAAAGCGCCGAGGCTGCGGTGTCGAAGCGGAAATCCTCAAGTGCTGCGTTGACTTCGGCCAGCGTCTTCGCGGTTTCACCGATGATCCAGCGGTTCGCGGTGGCCTTTGCCTGCGGCGGCGCGCTTTGGGTGGCGTGGCCTTCCCAGACCCCGTTCATCTCGGCAAAGCGGCAGGCGTTCCACAGCTTGGTGCCGAAGTTGCGATAGCCGGCGATGCGGCTCGTATCCAGTTTCAGCACCCCGCCGAGGGAGGCCATGGCGGCATTGGTAAAGCGCAGGGCATCGGCGCCAAATTCGTCGATGATCTCCAGCGGGTCGACGACATTGCCGAGAGATTTCGACATCTTCTTGCCCTTGGCGTCGCGGACAAGACCGTGCAGGTAGACGGTGTGGAAGGGGATGTCATTCACCACCGCCAGCTGCATCATCATCATCCGGGCGACCCAGAAGAACAGGATGTCCTGCCCGGTGATCAGGACCGAGGTCGGGAAATATCTTTTCAGTTCCGCGGTTTGTTCCGGCCAGCCGAGGGTGCCGATGGGCCAGAGGCCGGAGGAGAACCAGGTGTCGA
Source organism: Rhodobacter sp. (assembly GCA_016704435.1). GTDB lineage: Bacteria > Pseudomonadota > Alphaproteobacteria > Rhodobacterales > Rhodobacteraceae > Pseudogemmobacter. The sequence goes on from JADJAB010000037.1 coordinate 43,325, forward strand.
GGACGTCGGGGTCGCGCCAGATCGGGTAGGTGAGGCGGGTCGCGTCCTGATCGACCTCATAGGCGGCGAGGCTGGCAGCAAGCGTTTCCACGGCTTTCGCCCGGTCGGCGACTTCTACGATGCCTGCGTGGTTCAGCGGGTGTGGCAGGGCGGCCAGATCGTCGCGGAAACGCTCCGTGACGGTGGCGGCATTGCCGGCGCAATGGTGGCGCGCCTCGCGTTGGGCGTGGCCACCGTCGCCGAGAACGCGGAGCATTTCCACCGGATCCAGCGCCTCGTCGCCCTCATCATCGGTGAAGCCGGGGGCAGAGAGGTCAAGGCCGTACCAGACCGGGATCTGGTGCCCCCACCACAGCTGGCGCGAGATGCACCAGGGCTCGATGCTCTCCAGCCAGTGGTAGTAGGTTTTCTCGCCCGACGGAGGGATGATGCGGGTAGCGCCGGTGCGGACGGCTTCCAGCGCCGGTTCGACGATCCTGGCGGTGTCGACGAACCACTGGTCGGTGAGCATCGGCTCGATCACCACTTTCGACCGATCCCCGAAAGGCTGCATGATCGGCTTGGACTCGACGTAGGGCACCCGCTCCAGATGTTCGGCGCCGGTTTCCTTGTCGATGCTCTTGCGCAGCACCGTCACCGCCAGCCCTTCGGCGTTGATCGCCGCGACCACGCGTTTGCGGGCGTCGAAGCGGTCAAGCCCGCGCAGGTCGTCGGGGACGAGGTTGATGGTGTCGGCTTCCGCTTCGCCCAGCGTCCGCTCGCCGCGCGCAACCGCGCCTGCGATCGCGGCGGCCTCGGCATGGGCCAGCCCGTCGTCGCGCATCCGGGCGCGGCTGTCCATCAAACGGTAAAGCGGGATGCCGTTGCGGGTGGCGACGCCATAGTCGTTGAAGTCATGCGCGCCGGTGATCTTGACCGCGCCCGAGCCGAAGCTGGGGTCGGGGTATTCATCGGTGATGATCGGGATCAATCGGCGATGCTCCGCCGGGCCAACCGGGATTTCGCAGAGTTTCCCGATGATTGGCGCGTAACGCTGATCTGATGGATGAACGGCAACCGCGCCGTCGCCCAGCATGGTTTCGGGTCGCGTGGTGGCGATGGAGATATAGTCGCGCTCCTCTTCAAAGGTGACGCGCCCTTCGCCATCCTTCTCGCGGTAGATATAGGTTTCCCCCCCCGCCAGCGGGTATTTGAAGTGCCACATATGGCCCGCGACTTCGGTCTTCTCGACCTCAAGGTCGGAAATGGCGGTCTCAAAATGCGGATCCCAGTTGACCAGACGCTTGCCGCGATAGATCAGGCCCTTGTTGTATAGATCGACGAAGACCCTGATGACGGCATCGTGGAAGTTGCCCTCCTCGCCCGCAGGCGCACCGGGGGCGCCGGACATGGTGAAGGCCTCCCGCGACCAGTCACAAGAGGCGCCCAACCGCTGCAACTGGCCGATGATCGTGCCACGCGATTTCTGCTTCTGTTCCCAGACCAGCCTGGTGAACGCCTCACGCGAAAAATCGGTGCGGCGGCGGTTGGTCTTCGCCAGTTCCCGCTCCGTCACCATCTGGGTGGCTATGCCGGCGTGGTCGGTGCCGGGCTGCCACAGCGTGTCATCGCCCATCATCCGGTGCCAGCGGGTCAGGATGTCCTGCAAGGTGTTGTTGAAGGCATGGCCCATGTGCAGGCTGCCGGTGACATTCGGCGGCGGGATCATGACGGAGAAGGCCGGGTGGCCGGGTTTCGCGTTGGCCCCGGCCACAAAAGCCCTGGCGTCCAGCCACAGCTTCGAGATGCGGGCTTCGGCCTCGGCGGCATTGAAGGTCTTTTCCATCGGCATGATCGGCTTCCTTTGCGTCCGCCTTGGCTTTATCCAAAGCGCGCGGCAAGGGGAAGGCTCTCGCACCGCCCATGCCGCTTCCCGTGGCAACGCGGGCGAGCGGGCGCTCGATGCGCCCCGAGGCCGCTCCCCCTCACCGCCAAATCCGCTAGACCGCCCGGTCGATCTTGGTCGACAGATGGATCAGGCTTTCCGATGACCGCACCCCCGTCATCGCGCCGATCTGGTCCAGCACCTGGTCCAGCACCTGGGTATTCGGGCAGGCCACCTGCAGCAGAAGATCGAACCGGCCCGAGGTGGTAAACACCCGCTCCACCTCGGAGATCGCCTTCAGCCGCGTCAGGATCGCGGCCTGGCCGCGCGGCTCCACGCTCAACAGCACCGAAGCCCGCAGCCGCCCCTCGCGTGCGCCTTCGCCCAGCCGCAGCGTATAGCCGGCGATGACGCCGCCGGTCTCCAGCCGCTCCAGCCGCGCCTGGATGGTCGAGCGGGCGACCTTCAGCCGCCGCGCCAGCGTTGCAACCGACATGCGGGCATCCGCCCCCAGAAGCCCGATGATGTTGCGATCCAGCTCATCCATGCAATCTGCCCGGTTTTTTCGTCATAATAACGACAGTTCGGGGCAGTTATACAGTTTTCTTCGGTGAAGTTGTAGCCCATATCGCGCATCCTGAGTGCAGGAAAAGGCGGCTCATACGCACCTGGCCTGGTTTTTTCGCAAACCACGCTGGTGTCCGGCCCCGCAACGGCAAGGGGTCAAGGGCTACGCATCTTGTTGGCAGAAAGGAACCCGCCGATGGGACTGTCGAAGACGATCTGGACCAATCCGACCGAATTCATCCGCAACGTGCAGCCGGAAGATCCGGTGCTGTTCTTTGCCCCTTCGGTGGCGCAGGCCAATGCGCGCCGCTTCATCGACGGCTTTCCGGGCATGGTGACCTATGCGGTCAAGTCCAATCCCGGCGAAGAGATGGTGGAAAACCTCGCCGCTGCCGGCATCCGCGGCTATGACTGCGCCAGCAGCTTCGAGATCGACCTGATCCGCCGCCTCGCCCCCGATGCGGCCATCCATTACAACAACCCGGTGCGCGCCCGGCCCGAGATCGCCCATGCGGTCGAGCGCGGCGTGAAAAGCTACAGCGTCGATTCGAAATCCGAACTGGCCAAGCTGATCGAGATGGTACCGGCCGAGGGCACCGAGATCTCGGTGCGCTTCAAACTGCCGGTCGCGGGCGCGGCGTACAACTTCGGCGCCAAGTTCGGCGCCACTTCGGATATGGCGGTGGAGCTGCTGAAAACCGTGGCGAAGGCGGGCTTCATCCCGTCGATCACCTTCCATCCGGGCACCCAATGCACCGATCCGATGGCCTGGGATGCCTATATCCGCGAGGCGGCGCTGATCGCGGCCAAGGCCGGCGTGACCATCGCGCGGCTGAACGTCGGCGGCGGCTTCCCCAGCCACCGGCTGAATGCGGTCGTGCCGCAGCTGGAAGAGACCTTCGCCGTGATCGACCGCGCCGCGACCGAGGCCTTCGGCGACAACCGCCCCCTCCTCGTCTGCGAACCGGGCCGCGCCATGTGTGGCGACGCCTTCACCCTGGCCGCCAAGGTCAAGTCGATCCGCGACGCGGAGCATGTGTTCCTGAACGACGGGGTCTATGGCTCGTTGAACGAACTGCCGCAAATTGGGGTGATCGACCGGATGCAGGTCATCTCGCCCGAGGGACGCTTGCGCAAGGGCAAGCCGCTGCCCCGCATCGTCTTTGGCCCGACCTGCGATTCGATCGACCGGCTGCCGGGCGACATTCCGCTGCCCGCGGACATGATCGAAGGCGATTACCTGATCTGGCACGGACTCGGCTCCTACTCGGTCGTCACCAACAGCCGCTTCAACGGCTTTGGCGACCTTCAGATGGCGACGGTACTGAACCTCAGGGCCTGACCGGATCGCATTTGCGTGTAGTGCAAACCCCCGGCTGGACAATTCCCGCCGGGGGTTTAGCCTTTGCGACGGTTAACCATTCCGTGACGACCACGCTTCACACTGACCTGACAGATGACCGACCGATGACCGGAGGCTGCCACGTCCGTCCTTGACCGCATCAAGCGCTGGCTGCGCCCGGTCCCGCAAAGCGAGACCGAGGCCGCCGGCATGCCGGGAAAAGGGGCGGCGCGCGGGCGGGTCGATCATGTGATCGTTCTCGACGGCACCTTTTCGTCGCTGCGCGCGGGCGAGGAATCGAACGCCGGCCTGGCCTTCCGGCTCTTGTGCGAAGGCGGGCGCAATGCGCGACGCACGCTCTACTATGAAGAGGGCATCCAGTGGCAGGGCTGGAGGCGCGGCTTCGACGTGATCAACGGCGTCGGCATGAACGGCCAGATCTGCCGCGCCTACGGCCATCTGGCCAGCCACTACCGCGACGGCGACCGCATCTTTCTTTTCGGCTATTCGCGCGGCGCCTTTGCGGTGCGCAGCCTGGCCGGGGTGATCGACCGCGTCGGCCTGCTGCGCCACGATTGCGCGACCGAACGCAACGTGACCTATGCCTATCGGCATTACCGCACCGATCCCGGATCGACCGCGGCGCGGGAATTCACCAATGCCTACTGCCACCTCGAATCCCCGATCGAGATGGTGGGGGTCTGGGACACGGTCAAGGCGCTGGGCCTGCGCCTGCCGATCCTGTGGATGCTGACCGACAAGCATCACGCCTTTCACAACCACCACCTCGGCGCCTCGATCCGGCATGGCTTCCATGCGCTTGCGCTGAACGAAACCCGCGCCGTGTTCGCCCCGCTGCTGTGGGATTGCCCGCCGGGCTGGGAAGGCAACATCGAGCAGGTCTGGTTCGGCGGCGCGCATGGCGATATCGGTGGCCCGCTTGGGGCGTTCGAGGCGGCGCGACCGCTGTCGAACATCCCGCTGGTCTGGATGCTGGACCGGGCCGAGGCCTGTGGCCTGATCTTGCCCGAAGGCTGGCGCCAGCGTTTTCCCTGCGACCCGCTGGCGCCGATGGTCGGCACCTGGAAAAGCTGGGGCAAGTTCTTCCTCAAGCGCCACCGCCGCAGCATCGGCCACGACCGCAGCGAACGGATCCACGAAAGCGTGCCCAGCGCCGCCCGTGCCCGCTGGTCCAGCGCACAAGCGGCCGAATAGGGGTTTCGGCTTCCTCTCGGCTCAAATACTCATGACAAACCCCGCAACCTGAAGACCGGCCACCGATCATGCGCAATGTCACCCTTGCCGCCACCCAGTTCGCCTGCAGCTGGGACCTGCCGAAAAACGCCGAGTCGGCCGAGCGCGCCATCCGCGCCGCCGCCGCAAGGGGCGCGCAGGTGATCCTGGTGCAAGAGCTGTTCGAGGCGCCCTATTTCTGCATCGAGCAGCGGCCCGAATACTTTCGCCTGGCGCGCGAGGCCAGGGACCACCCGCTGATCGCTCGGTTCCAAAGTCTGGCGAAAGAGCTGGGCGTGGCGATGCCCTGTTCCTTCTTCGAACGCGCCGGCTCGGCCTTTTTCAACTCTGCCGTGATGATCGACGCAGATGGCCGCAACCTGGGCCTCTACCGCAAGAGCCACATCCGCAGGGGCCGGGGTATGAGGAGAAGTTCTACTTCTCGCCTGGCGATACCGGCTTCAGGGTCCGGAGACCGCCTTCGGCCGAGTCGGGCTGGCGATCTGCTGGGACCAGTGGTTCCCCGAAGCCGCCCGCGCCATGGCGCTGCAAGGGGCGGAGATGCTGCTTACCCCACGGCGATCGGTTCGGAACCGCCAAGCCCCGGCTATGACAGCCAGCCGCATTGGGAAATGACCATGCGCGGCCATGCGGCAGCGAATATCCTGCCGGTGGTGGCCTCGAACCGGATCGGCCGCGAAGAGGCGCCGGGCGGGCGCGATGTCACCTTCTACGGATCAAGCTTCATCGCCGACCACGCCGGGCAGCTTCTGGCCAAGGCCAGCCGCGATGCCGAAGAGCAGATCACGGCGACGGTCGATCTGGATGCCATCGCCGATCTGCGCGCCAGCTGGGGCCTGTTCCGCGACCGGCGGGTGGACCTTTACGGTGCGGTCGGCACGCTGGACGGGCGGAGTTAGGCCGCCGTCGTCAGATCATCCGCCATCTGGTGGTTGCGGTCGCGGTGCCCGGCCTCATCGGCGCGGATCACGATCACCACGTCGCGCAGGGTCGCCGCGTCCGGCAGCTTCCAGTAGTCGCGGGCGATCTGCGGGGCGGGCAGGTTCTCGACCCGGCCGGCGTCGATCTCGGCCAGATACTGGGTGTAGCTGACCACGGCCTCTTCCTCCAGATAGCCGACCACGCGATGCGCAGCCCGAGGGGCGAAGAGGTAAAGCCAGAAGTAGAAATTGTAGAAGACCAACTGGCCGACCATGATCAGCAACCGCTCCAGACGCGAGGGCTGGGCGATCTGGATGAAGGTCATCAGGTGCATCCGCTCATTCTCGGCCTCGTCCAGAAGCTCACGGATCCAGCCCTGGTCGTCGCGGATTCGGCGCAGCGCCTTCAGGTGCTGCAAGAGCCCCCCGACCATGCCCGGCACGGCGGCGATGGTTTCCAGCACGACGGCGCGGTGGCCGTAGCGTTTGGCAAAGAAGCCGTCGGCGAACAGTCGCATGAACCGCACGAAGCGCAGTGCGATCCGGTCCGTCATGTCGCGCGGGGAATGGTGCAGCGTCAGATCGGTGGTCTGGGAGGGGTCCTTCATCTCTGAATCCTGCGGGCCTATATGATGAGTCTTCAAGTCATCATATAAGGCGCGGCAGGCGAATTGCGCCCCCTTCGGCCTGCGGCACGGGGGCGCAGGTCAGCCCAGCAGCCAGCCTGTGCCGCCGACCAGTGCGATCAGGATCGGCTGATGCAGCAGATAGATCGCCAGCGTGTGCTTGCCGGGCCAGGCCAGTGCGGTCAGAAGCGGATGGGGGGCGGGGCAAGCAGGTGCCAAAGCTTTGCCCAAGTGAACAGGCGCGCCAGTGCCACGCCGGCCAGCATCGGCGCAAGCCACGGGAAAAGCGGCAGGAAATCCGCGGTTACCGGCGGTACCGGGGCCAGCCCGGTCCAGACCAGCGCGCCCTGAAAGGCCGGGTCGCGAAAGCCGAAGGGCAGCGCGAAGATCGCCGCGGCAAGTGCCAGCGTCACCACCACTGGCAGCCGCAGCACGGCAAGGGCAATCAGCGATGACAGCGCGATGGAGTGCAGGATGCCGTAGAACACGGTCAAGCCGGGCAGGGCGAAATGGGTGCCGAGGGTAACCAGCCCTGCCGCCACCGCGATCTTCGCGAACCGGCGCCAAAAGGCGGGCCAGCGGATGCCCTGGCCATGCGCCAGCCACAGCGAAACCCCGGCCAGAAAGACGAAACTGCCCGCCGTCAGCCGCGCATGCCACCAGAACACCCCGGTGATCGAGGTGCCGCGCGGGATGAAGCCGAACAGGTCCAGATCATAGGTGAAGTGATAGGCAACCATGGCGACCAGCGCCGCCGTGCGGGCCAGATCGATCCCGATCAGCCGTCTTGGCCTGGATTCTCCGGTCTGTTCCATGGGCCGCGATCCTGCCGTTCGGGCGCGCGGGTGCAAGCGGAAACGCACGAAGGCGGCGCTTCGGCGCCGCCCCTGTCCGGGCATGCATCGCCCCTAGCGGTGGCGTACGTCGACGTAGTCGCGCTGCGTCTCGCCGATATACAGCTGCCGCGGGCGGCCGATCTTCTGGTTCTTCTCGCCGATCATTTCCTTCCACTGCGAAATCCAGCCGACCGTGCGCGAGATCGCGAAGATCGGCGTGAACATCGAGGTCGGGAAGCCCATCGCATCGAGGATGATGCCCGAGTAGAAATCGACGTTGGGATACAGCTTCTTCGAGATGAAGTAGTCGTCCTCCAGCGCGATCCGTTCCAGTTCCTTGGCGACCTGAAGCGTGGGGTTGTTGTGGATCCCCATCAACTCCAGCACTTCGTCGGCCGATTCCTTCATCACCTTGGCGCGCGGGTCGAAATTCTTGTAGACCCGGTGGCCAAAGCCCATCAGGCGGAAGCCGCTGGTCTTGTCCTTGGCCTTGGCGATGTATTCGGGGATGCGGTCGACGGTGCCGATCTCGCGCAGCATCTCCAGACAGGCCTGGTTGGCGCCGCCGTGCGCGGGGCCCCAGAGGCAGGCGATGCCGGCGGCGACACAGGCAAAGGGGTTGGCGCCGGACGAACCGGCCAGACGCACGGTCGAGGTGGAGGCGTTCTGCTCATGGTCGGCGTGCAGCATCATGATGCGGTCCAGCGCCTTGGCCAGGACCGGGCTGACCTCATACTCCTCGGCCGGGACCGAAAAGCACATGTGCAGGAAGTTGCCGGCGTAATCGAGGCTGTTCTTGGGGTAAACGAAGGGCTGGCCGATCGAATACTTGTAGGCCATGGCGGCAATGGTCGGCAGCTTGGCGATCATCCGGATGGCGGCAACTTCGCGCTGCCAGGGGTCGTTGATGTCGAGGCTGTCGTGGTAGAAGGCCGACATTGCGCCGACGACACCTACCATGGTGGCCATCGGATGACTGTCGCGGCGGAACCCGCGGAAGAAATAGTGCATCTGTTCATGCACCATGGTGTGACGGGTCACCCGGCCTTCGAAATCGGCCATCTGGTCGGCAGTGGGCAGGTTGCCGTAAAGCAGCAGGAAGCAGACCTCCAGAAAATGCGACTTGTCGGCCAGTTGTTCGATCGGGTAGCCGCGGTAAAGCAGTTCGCCCTTGTCGCCGTCGATGAAGGTGATGGCACTTTCGCAGGCGGCGGTCGAGGTGAAGCCGGGGTCGAAGGTAAAGACGTCCGCCTCGGCGTAAAGCTTGCGGATGTCGACGACTTCCGGGCCCAGCGTCGGCTTCATGACCGGAAGGTCATAGGACTTGCCGTCCAGCGTCAGCTTTGCGGTCTTTTCTGCCATTCTCTTTCATCCCCCGTATCAGGCCGACCGCAGATGGATCGCGGCAGCCATAGGCCAAAGTCAGTCCCCCGTCAGCGGGGGTGCGCGCGGCAGGGCCGGGGGGTCTGGCGCCTTCAGGCGGCAGCCTCGTCCAGCCTTGCGATCGTTTCTTCCCGACCGATGACCAGCATCATGTCGAAAACAGAAGGTGTCACGCTTCGCCCCGCCAGCGCGGCGCGCAAGGGCGCCGCCAGCTTGCCGAATCCGATGCCGTTTTCGGCGGCAATTCCGTTCAGAATGGGCTCCAGCGTCTCTTTCGTCCAGCTAGCATGTTGCAGGCGCGGCGTCAATGTTTTCAGTATACCACGGGATACCGTATCCAGGGATTCCGCCGCTTTCGGCTCGGCCACTACGGGTCTGGAAATCAGCGCAAACGACGCTTTTTCAAGAAGTTCCGGGAAGTTCTTCGACCTTTCCTTCAGCACCGGCATGGCCTGCAAAAGCCGCGCGCGTTGCAGCGGCGTCAACGCCGGCTTCGCAGCGGCGGCAAGATATCCCTCCAGTTCATGCAGCAGTGCGGCATCGTCCATCACGGCGATATGATGCCCGCAAGTGCTTTCCAATTTCTTGAAATCCAGGCGGGCGGGGGCGCGGCCGATGCCTTCCAGCGAAAACACCGCCATCGCCTCGGCGCTGGTGAAGATCTCCATGTCGCCATGCGCCCAGCCCAGCCGCGTCAGATAGTTGCGCATGCCGGCGGCGGGATAGCCCATCGCCTGATACTCCTCGACCCCGGTCGCGCCGTGGCGTTTCGAAAGCTTCTTGCCGTCCGGCCCGTGGATCAGCGGGATATGCGCCCAGACCGGAACCGGCCAGTCCATCGCGGCGTAGACCATTTGTTGGCGGGCGGCGTTGTTCAGGTGGTCGTCGCCCCGGATCACATGGGTCACGCCCATGTCGTGGTCGTCCACTACCACCGCCAGCATATAGGTCGGCGTGCCGTCGGAGCGCAGGACGATCATGTCGTCCAGCGTCTCGTTGCGGATGGTGACGCGGCCCTGCACCTTGTCGTCGATGATGGTCTCGCCGAGACGCGGGGCCTTCATGCGGATGGCATAGGGGGCTTGCGGATGGCTGGCCGGGTCGGCGTCACGCCAGGGGCTTTGGAAGACCGCATAGCTGGCGCCCGCTGCCTCTTGCGCGGCGCGGAAGGCGGCGATTTCCTCGGGCGTGGAAAAGCACTTGTAGGCGGTGCCGCGCGCCAGCATCTCATGCGCCACCTCGGCATGGCGATCGCGGCCCGCGGCCTGGCTGACCACATCGCCGTCCCAGTCCAGCCCCAGCCAGGTCAGGCCCTTCAGGATCGCGGCCGTCGCCTCGGGGGTGGAACGCTCGCGGTCGGTGTCTTCGATCCGCAACAGGAACTTGCCGCCGCGCCCGCGCGCGAAAAGCCAGTTGAACAGCGCCGTCCTGCCGCCGCCGATGTGCAGGAAGCCGGTGGGCGAGGGCGCAAAGCGGGTGACAACCGGCCCGGAAGTCGTTTGCGGGGACATGAGGCGCGTTAACCTTTCGGAAACCAAGATCGGCCAGGGTGGGCCGGGAACGGTTCGGGTTTAGACGAGAACAGGGGGTGCGGGCAAGGTGGCGGCTGTGGGCCAATGGCTGAGGCGCCCGCTGGACGCGCTGGAAGCGGCGCGCGGCCAACTGATGCCCTTTGCTGCCGTGGCGCTGGGTATCGGCATCGGCCTGTGGTTCCTCTTGCCCATCGAGCCGGGCCGCCTGCACTATGCCCTTGCCCTTGCGGCCTGCCTTGGCGCGGTTGTCCTGTCGGTTGCGGGGCCACAGCCCCTTCGTGTGCTCTTTGCCTTTGTCGCCGTGCTCGCCCTGGGCTTTCTGGCCGCCGGCTTGCGCGGTCACCTGATCGCCGCGCCGGTGCTGGAGTTTCGCTATTACGGCCCGGTCGAGGGGCGGGTGGTCGAGATCGACCGATCGTCCTCGGACGCGCTGCGGATCACCCTTGACCGGGTGGTGCTGGAGGATGTGGCGCCGAAAAAGACGCCGGTGATGGTGCGCGTCTCGCTGCATGGCGAGCAGCCGTTCCACAGCCCCGCGCCGGGCGAGACGGTGATCGTCACTGCCCTTCTATCCGCGCCCGACGGGCCGGTGGAACCGGGCGGCTTCGACTTCCGCCGCATGGCCTTTTTCGACCGGCTGGGGGCGGTGGGATACACCCGCAAACCTTTGCTTCTGTTGGAAAAACCAGCTACCGGAGAAGAGGTGATCGCGCGGCTGCGGGCCTGGCTGTCGGCCGGAATGAAGGCGCATATTCCGGGCGATGCCGGGGCCTTTGCCAGTGGCGCCATGACCGGCGACCGTTCCGGCATCACGCAAGAAACGGTGGCGGCGCTGCGCGATTCTTCTCTGGCGCACCTGCTGGCGATTTCGGGGATGAACCTGGCGTTCCTGGTGACCTTTGTCTTTGTGCTGGTGCGCACGGGTGTTGCCATGGTGCCGCCACTGGCGCTGCGGGTGAACGCGAAAAAGGTCTCGGCGGTGCTGTCGCTGGGCGTGGCGCTGTTCTACCTGCTTCTGTCTGGCGCCAACGTGGCAACGGAACGCGCCTTCGTCATGGTCGCTGTGGTCCTTGGTGCGGTGCTGCTCGACCGCCGGGCGATCACGCTGCGGACCTCGGCGATCGCAGCGATTCTCTTGCTGCTGGCGCGACCCGAAAGCCTGATGGAGCCGGGATTCCAGATGTCGTTCGCGGCCACGGTGGCGCTGGTCTGGGGGTTCTCGGTGCTCGACCACAAGGTCCTGCTGGAGCGCTGGCCGCGCTGGACGGTGCCGGTCTTCACGCTGGTGGCCAGTTCGGTCATCGCGGGTTTCGCCACCGCGCCCTATGCGGCGGCGACCTTCAACCGCTTCACCGACTACGGCTTGCTGGCCAACCTTTTGACCGTGCCGGTGATGGGCGCGGTGGTGATGCCGGCGGGCGCGGTGGCGGCGCTGCTGGCCCCCTTTGGCCTGGCTGCGCTGCCCTTGTGGGTGATGGAACAGGGGGTGCGCTGGATCCTGGGCGTGGCGCATTGGATCGCGGGCCTCGAAGGCTCGGTCACCGCGATCCCGGAGCCTTCGGCGCTGGCGATGCCGCTGATCACGCTGGGCGGGCTGTGGCTGATCTGCTGGCCGGGTCGGGCGCGGCTGGCGGGAGTGGCGGTGATTGCCGCAGGGCTGGCGCTGTGGCCGATGGCGGGGCGGCCGGACCTGCTGATTTCGGGCGACGGGCGGCTTCTGGGGCTGATCGGTCCCGAAGGGCGGGCGCTGTCCTGGGCCAAGGGCGGCGGCTTCGCGGCCGAGAACTGGCTGGAGAATGACGGCGATCTGGTGGGCCAGCAGGCGGCAGCCGATCGGCCGGGCTTTTCCGGCCCGCGCGGCGAGCGGGAGTTTTCCCTCGCCGGACTCTCGGGGCTGGCGCTGTCGGGCAAGGGGGCGGAGAGCAAGCTGGCCTCGGCCTGTGCGGCGCATGATCTGGTGGTGATCGCTGTCTGGATCGACGACCCGCCAGAGGGATGCGTGGTGATCGACCAGAAGCGGCTGTCGCAGACCGGTGCTCTGGCGTTCCGGGTGACGCGAAGCGGGATCTCGGTGACCGGTACGCGGCAATCGCCACGGCTCTGGGTCGGCAAGCCGATGCTGCCAGGGGCGCTGCCGGTGCTTGTGGCGAAGGAGGCGCCCCTGCTGGCCGCTCAGTAGCTGCGGATCAGCCCGACGAGGCGGCCCTGCACCTTGACGAGGTGGTCGGGGAAGACGCGGGTCTCATAGGCCGGATTCGCAGCCTCGAGCGCGATCATGCTGCCCTTGCGGCGGAACCGCTTCAGCGTGGCCTCGGCCTCTTCGACCAGTGCCACCACGATATCGCCGTTCTCGGCGGTGTTCTGTTCGCGGATCACCACGATGTCGCCATCGTTGATGCCGGCGTCGATCATTGAATCGCCTTTGACCTCAAGGGCATAGTGGTTGCCGCGGCCCGAGAGCATGGAGCCGGGCACGGCAACGTGGTGGCTGACCTCGGAGATCGCCTCGATCGGCACGCCAGCGGCGATGCGGCCCATGACAGGCAGTTCCATTGCATGCACGGCCGTGACGTCCATGGCGCCTTTCGGCGGGTCCAGCCGGTCGCCCTTGATGACCTTGGGGGTGAAGGCGGGTGGCCGGAATCCGGGCTTTTCCATCGCTTCGGGCAGCTTGATGATTTCAAGCGCGCGGGCGCGGTGCGCCAGGCGGCGGATGAAGCCGCGCTCTTCCAGCGCGGTGATCAGCCGGTGGATGCCGGATTTCGAGCGCAGGTCCAGCGCCTCCTTCATCTCGTCGAACGAGGGCGGCACGCCGTCGGCGTCCATCCGGGTCTTGATGAAAGTCAGCAGTTCCAGCTGTTTGCGCGTCAGCACCTGGCCACCCTCCGAAGCAATTCGTTAACGCAATGTTCTGCCCGTGTTCCCGGTTTGTGTCAAGTTCTTTTGGCCGCGCCTGTGGGCAAGCCGCTGCGGGGGCGCTTCGCCCCCCGCGCCCCCCGAGGATATTTCCACACGGAGGAAGGCTTAGAGGGGCAAGTAGGGGACCTTGTCGCCCGCCTTGCGCGGGCCATCGGCGACCGGACGCAGCAGTAGGGCGTTGGCTTCGGTAAGTATGGTCAGCAGCGCGCTGTCCTGTTGGTCGAACGGTGAGATGCTGGTGCTGGAAAGCCGGGCGCGCATATAGTGGGCGCGCGGACCGTTGGCGGGCAGGTCGGTGCCAAGCGTGGCGCTGTGCAGGGGCGGCAGTGGCGAGGGGTCGCCCTGCATCGCGCGGATCAGCGGCAAGAGAAAAAGGTGGCCGGTGACGATGGCCGATACCGGGTTGCCGGGCAGGCCCAGCATGGCGGCGCCCATCATCCGGCCCGCCATCAGCGGCTTGCCGGGGCGCATGGCGATCTTCCAGAACGCCGCTTCGAGGCCAAGCTCGCCCGCGACCTTGCCGACAAGGTCATGGTCGCCGACCGAGGCGCCGCCGATGGTGACAATGATGTCGGCCCCGGTCGCCAGGCCAAAGACGGCGCGCAGGGCTGCGTCATTGTCGCGCGCGATGGGCAGCAGGCGGGTCTCGGCGCCGGCAGCTTCGGCCATGGCTTTCAGCGCGAAGGCGTTGGAGGCGATGATCTGGTCGGGGCCGGGCTCTTCACCCGGCATCACCAGTTCGTCCCCGGTGGCGATCAGGGCGACGACGGGGCGGCGCGCGCAGGGGACCTGTGCGACGTTCATCGCGGCCAGCAGGGCCAGGTCGGCGGGGCGCAGGCGGCGGGGCGACAGCGTGGCGCCGGCCGGGAAATCGGCGCCGCGGGGGCGGATATGGAGGCCAGAGTCGGCGCCCTGGGTGACAGTGATCCGGTCGCCGTCGCGGCGGACGTCCTCCTGGATGACGACGCGGGAGGCACCTTCGGGCACCGGCGCGCCGGTGAATATGCGGACGGCCTGGCCAAGGCCGATGCAGCCGGCAAAGGCGCGGCCGGCGGCGGCCTCTCCGATCACGGTGAAGCTGTCGCCGGCTGCGGGGGCGCCCTTCAGCGCGTAGCCGTCCATCGCCGAGGCCGCAAAGGGCGGCTGGTCGGCGCGGGCGGCGACGGAGGCGCACATCCAGCGCCCGGCGGCTTGCGCCAGCGGCACATCCTCGGGGGCGGGCGGTCCGGCAAGGGAAAGGACCCGGGCCTGTGCCTCTTCCACAGAAATCATCATGTCGCCTCGTAACGGCCTGATTTGCCGCCATCTTTCAGCAAGAGCCTGATGCCTTCGATCTGCATCGCGCGGTCCACCGCCTTGACCATGTCATAGACCGTCAGGCAGGCGACGGAAACCGCCGTCAAAGCCTCCATCTCGACCCCGGTCTGGCCGCCGGTCTTGACTGTTGCCTCGATCCGCACGGCATTTCGGGCGGGGACGACGGTCAGGTCCAGCGCAACCTTGGTGATCGGCAAGGGGTGGCAAAGCGGGATCAGGCGGGCGGTCTCCTTGGCGCCCATGATCCCGGCCAGCCGGGCGACCGACAGCACGTCGCCCTTCTTCGCCCGGCCTTCGGTGATCAGCGCCAGGGTCTCGGGCGCCATCACCACGAAACCTTCGGCCACGGCAACCCGGTCGGTCACCGGCTTGGCCGACACATCGACCATATGGGCCGCTCCCTGGTCGTCGAAATGGGTGAGGCCCGAGGCGGTCATATCCCACCCTGTGCGGTCAGCGGGTTGGCCAGGATGGTGCGGGTCGCGGTGGCCACATCGTCGGCCCGCATCAGGCTTTCGCCGATCAGGAAGCAGCGTGCGCCGTAGCGGGCAAGGTCGGCCAGATCGTCAGGCGTGGAAAGCCCGCTTTCGGCGACGATCAGCCGGTCTTCCGGCACCCGGCGGGCCAGGTCGCGGGTGGTGTCCAGCGTGACGTCGAACGTATGCAGGTTGCGGTTGTTGATGCCGATCAGCGGCGATTTCAGCAGGCTCGCGCGCGCCAGCTCGTCGCGGTCATGGACCTCGATCAGCACGTCCATCTCCAGCGCGAGGGCGGCGTCTTCCAGTTCGGCCGCCTGGCTGTCGGTCAGCGCGGCCATGATCAGCAGGACGCAATCGGCCGACAGCGCGCGGGATTCGACCACCTGATACGGGTCGAACAGGAAATCCTTGCGCAGGCAGGGCAGGCGGGTCGCATCATGCGCCTGGGTCAGGAACTCGTCGGCACCCTGAAAGCTGGGGCCGTCGGTCAGCACCGACAGGCAGGTGGCGCCGCCCTCCTCATAGGCCCTTGCCAGCGCGGACGGGTCGAAATCGGCGCGGATCAGGCCTTTCGAGGGGCTGGCCTTCTTGATCTCGGCGATCAGCCCGTAACCCGAGGCGGCGGCTTCCTTCAGCGCGCGGACGAAGCCGCGGGTGCCGGGCGCGGCCTTTGCGGCCTCTTCCAGAGCGGCCAGCGGACGGGCGGCCTTGCGCGCCGCGATCTCCTCCAGCTTGTAGGCCTTGATGCGGTCGAGAATGGTGCTCATCTGGCGGATCCGTCCTGCTGTCGCGTCTGCCCCACATGATTAGGGGGATTCCCTGGCACAGGAAAGGGCAGGCAGGTTATTTTGCCGTATTCGGCCAGATCGCGCGGTCGGGATGAAGCGGGTCTTCCAGCAGATCGACGCTGTCGCCGGGTTTCAGGCCGGCAAGCACCGATGCCTTGCCAATGGCAGGGCTGCGGCCTTCGTGCTGGCCCCCGTCGCCGCCGCGCCAGCGATAGCGCAGAATCTGGTAGCCCTCGACCGAGTGGATTTCGACCACTTCGCCCTTGCGCGGATGGCCGCGCGTCCGCATGCGCTGCGCGCCGGCGGCGCGGCGCAAAAGGAAGGGCAGCGGCAACCCGCCCAGAAATTCCGGAAGCCCAGGCCCACCCAGCCGGCGGCGCTGGCGTTGCCTTCGACTCCAGCCGGGTTCGACCTCGATCAGGCCGGGTTCATCGGGCAGCATTCGGATCGTCAGGGTTTGCCCCATGACCAGCCCGGCAAAGAAGCTTTCCGAGACGCTGCGCCGTTCTTCATGCAGCTCCAGTGTGTTGTCGGTAGCCTTGCCAGAGGAATAGGCGACCGTGACCAGGAAATCCTCGGACCTGTGGCTGTCGCCGACCCGGCGGGTCTCGAAATGGTCAAGATCGGTGATCCGTGCTTCGACCGCGATTCCGTCGCGGGCCAGCGCGCGGGCATCGTCCCCGGCGGCGCGCCAGGCATAAAGCGCCAGGGTGGCGACGAGAAAGCAAAGCAGCGGCACCCAGCCCCAGGCGCGCAGGAAATGTCGGATCATGGTGAAAAGCCCTTCGATCAAAATCGAAGGCAAGGGTGGCGCTGCGGATCGGGCCTGTCAACCGCGGCGGTTCAGCTCTGGGTCAGTCGGGCCAATGTGGCGACCTTGGCCTTGGCGGCACCGCTGTCGATCGCCGCGCGGGCGATTTCCACCCCCTCGGGCAGGGTGGCGGCGCGGTCCGCAACCACCAGCGCGGCGGCGGCGTTGAGCAGCACCGCATCACGGTAGGCGCCCGGCGCGCCATCCAGGAGCGCGCGGAAGGCCTGGGCATTCTCGGCCGGGGTGCCGCCCAGGATCGCCTCGAAAGGATGCGGCGAAAGGCCCGCATCCTCGGGCGCGATCTCGAATTCCCGCAGGGCGCCGCCCTCCACCGCGGCGACCCAGGTCGGCAGCGCGATCGAGATCTCGTCGGTGCCGTCGCCGCCATGCACCAGCCAGGCCTTTTCCGATCCCAGCGCCAGCAGGGTTTCGGCCATCGGCCGGACCAGATCGGCGGAGAAGGTGCCGGTCAACTGGCGTTTGACGCCGGCCGGATTGGTCAGCGGGCCAAGGATGTTGAAGATCGTCCGCGTGCCAAGTTCGGCCCGCACCGGCATGACATGGCGGATTGCCGGGTGGTGCATCGGCGCCATCATGAAGCCGATCCCGGCCTCGGCCAGGCAGCGCTCCACCACTTCGGGGCCGACCATCACGTTCAGCCCCAGTTCGGTCAGCGCATCCGCCGCGCCGGATTTCGAGCTGAGATTGCGGTTGCCATGCTTGGCCACCACCACACCCGCGCCCGCCACCACAAAGGCGGTCGCGGTGGAGATGTTCAGCGTGCCCTTGCCGTCGCCGCCGGTGCCGACGATGTCCATGGCACCCGCTGGCGCGCGCACCGCATGGCATTTCGCCCGCATCACCGATGCTGCGGCGGCATATTCGTCCACCGTCTCGCCGCGCGTGCGCAGCGCCATCAGGAAACCACCCATCTGCGCCGGCGTGCCCTGGCCTTCGAACAGCGCGTTGAAGGCGGTTTCCGCTTCCGCCCTTGTCAGCGGGCGGGTCGCGGCAGTGCCGATCAGGGCTTTCAGCGCATCACTCATGCCGGGGCCGTCACGCGGGCATCGTCAAGGAAGTTACGCAACAGCTGGTGGCCATGCTCGCTGGCGATGGATTCGGGGTGGAACTGCACGCCTTCGATCAGCAATTCGCGGTGGCGCAGGCCCATGATCGTGCCATCCTCCAGCCAGGCGGTGATCTCCAGGCAATCGGGCAGGCTGTCGCGGTCGACCACCAGCGAATGGTAGCGCGTGGCCTGAAAAGGCGTGGGCAGGCCACGGAAGACGCCCTTTCCGGCGTGGTGCATCAGGCCCATCTTGCCGTGGACGATCTCGTGGCAGCGCACCACCTTGCCGCCGAACGCCTCGCCAATGGTCTGATGTCCCAGGCAGACGCCCAGCAACGGCACGCCGGCCGACGCGGCGGCGCGGGTCAGCGGCAGGCAGATGCCGGCCTGCGCGGGGTCGCAGGGGCCGGGCGACAGCACGATGGCCTCGGGCCGCATCGCCAGCGCCTCCTGCACCTCCAGCGCGTCGTTGCGGCGCACCACGACCTCGGCCCCCAACTCGCCCAGATAATGGACGAGATTCCAGGTGAAACTGTCGTAGTTGTCGATCAGAAGCAGCATATTGCCGAACCTTGCGGGAAAGGGGGTGAAGCGCGGTGCAGGTCGCGCTATACATGGTCAGGTCAAGGCGGAGAGGTCAAGGGCATGGCATGCCCTGCGGCCCGCCGTCAAAGCAGGAAGCGGGGGCAACCCGCTGCGCCGCGGTCAAGGCCGGGACGCGGAGATGAGGCGAGACGTTGAGGCAAGAACGGAGGCAGCGGTGATCGGCAGGTTCCTTTTGGGTTCTGGTCTGGGGGCACTGGTCGGGACAGGGCTTCTGGCGCTGGCCTCGGTGGTGGCACCGGCTCCGGGCAGGTCGCGATTGGCGGATCCGGCGCCCACAGCTGCGGCAGAGATGCCTGAGATTGCAGCCGCAGATCCTGCGGCAGATCCTGCGGCAGACCCGGTTGCTGCTCCGAAACCCGTCGATCCGGCCAAGGAGGCTGCACCCGCTGCCGCGACCGCGGACCCTGCACCCGAACCCGTCGCTGAAACCGCGCCGCAGCCCGACCTGACGGCCGAGGCCCCCCCCGCCCCATTGCCCGCCGCCGCCGCCGGCGCCGAGACGCTGCCCGATGCTCCGGCCGCTGCCGAGGCGCTGCTGCTGCCCGCTGCGCCGGAAAGCCCGGTGGACCTGGACGGCGACGCCGTTCCGGCCACCACGGAAACTCCGGCCGCCGCGGAGGATCTTGCCGTTGCAACCGCGCCCGAAACGCCGTCGCAACCAGCCGCGCCCGCAGAAACGGTCGAAGCACCTCTGGCCGGGCTGGACGCACCGGCCGGCTCCGCCGCCCCCGACCAGCCCGGCCTGCTGCTGGCCGAGGTGGCCCCGGCGCCCGCCGACCTGCCCGGCCCGCCGCCGCTGACGCCGGAAGAAGAGGCCCTGCTGCGCGAGATCGCCGAAGACGGTCCCGGAACCGCACTGCCCTCTGGCCTGGTCCCGGAGGCCGCGCCAGAGGCGCCCTCGGAACCGCCGGTCGCCGGCGAAGCGCCGCCCGAGGATCAGATCCTCCAGCCGGGCGGCGAGTCCTCGACCCTGCCCACGGTCCCCGCCCTGTCCGGCGATGCCGAGGGCGTCACAACCGGCCGTCTGCCGCGCATCGGCGATGCGGCCGTCGATCCCGCGGCTGCGGCAAAGGACGCGGCCGACGACCGTCCGCTGGCCGCCTTTGCCCGGCCCTTCGACAATCCCGAAGCCAAGCCCGCCTTCGCCATCGTCCTGATGGACGACGGTGACGAGGCCATCGACCGCGCCGCACTGGCGGCGCTTCCCTTCCCGGTCAGCTTCGCGCTGGATCCGGCGCATCCGAAGGCGGCGGACCATGCCGCGATCTACCGCGCGGCCGGGCAGGAGGTGGTGCTGCTGGCCTCGGGCCTGCCCAAGGGCGCGGTGGCCGCCGATGTCGAAGTGGCGATGGAAGCGATGGCGCGGGCGTTGCCCGAGACGGTGGCCGTGATGGAGTTGCCGGAAACTGCGTTCCAGGGCGACCGTCCGCTGGCCGCGCTGGTGGTGCCGGTGATCGGTGGCCAGGGTCGCGGCCTGCTGACCTGGGACCGCGGGTTGAACGCCGCCGACCAGGTGGCGCGGCGCGAGGATGTCCCTGCGGCGGTGGCGTTCCGCGATCTCGACGGCGACGGCGAGGCCGCCCCGGTGATCCGTCGCTACCTGGACCGGGCAGCCTTCAAGGCTGCACAGGAGGGGCGGGTGGCCGTCGTCGGCCGGACCCGGCCGGAGACGGTGGCGGCCCTGCTGGAATGGACAGTCGAAGGGCGCGCGGCGACAGTGGCACTGGCACCCCTGTCGGCCGTTCTGTCCACGAACTGAGCGTGACCAGGAAATTGCGCGGCTGCGCCGCAAGCCTGTTGTCTCGCCTCTGCGCCTGCCGGGCGCAACCGGCTCGGGCTTGCGCGCCGCGCGGAACAACTGGAACGGGATGAAGTTCAGGGACGCTCCAGCCCTTCATCTCGGCGAAAATACTCCGGGGCGTTTGAGGGGCAGGGCCCCTCATCAGTCAGCGCCAGCCATGGGCGCCACAGAGGCAAGACCTACAGGACATGCGCCGGCAGGCGCGCAATTGCTTCACCGCGATCAGGTATTGCCGCGCCGGACGAACAGGCCCGCATCCTCGGCCGCACGGCGCAGGGCGTTGGATTTGTTGACGGTTTCCTGATACTCGGACTCCGGGTCGCTGTCATGGACAACGCCGCCCCCGGCCTGGATATACAGTGTCTCGTCCTTCAGCACCGCCGTGCGCAGCGCGATGCAGAAATCCATCTCGCCGTTTGCCGCGAAATACCCCACACCGCCGCCATAGACGCCGCGCTTTTCCGGCTCCAGCTCGTCGATGATCTCCATCGCCCTGACCTTGGGCGCGCCGGATACCGTGCCCGCCGGCAGCCCCGCCAGCAATGCCGACAGCGCGTCCTCGCCGTCGCGGATCTGGCCGACCACGTTCGACACGATATGCATGACATGGCTGTAACGCTCGATGATGAACTGCTCGGTCGGCCGCACCGTGCCGACCCGCGCCACCCGGCCCACATCGTTGCGGCCAAGGTCGAGCAGCATCAGATGCTCGGCCAGTTCCTTGCCATCGGCCAGAAGCTCCGCCTCCAGGGCCTTGTCTTCTTCGGCTGTGGCACCGCGCTTGCGGGTGCCGGCGATCGGGCGGATCGTCACTTCGCCGTCGCGTAGGCGGACCAGGATCTCGGGGCTGGCACCGATCACCTGATAGCCGCCAAAGTTGAAGAAGAACATGAAGGGCGACGGATTGGTGCGCCGGAGCGTGCGATAGAGCGCAAAGGGCGGCAGCGTGAACTCCATCGCCCAGCGCTGGCTGGGCACGACCTGGAAGATGTCGCCGGCGCGGATGTAGTCCTTGGCCTTCGCCACCGCTGCCTTGTAGCCGGCATGGCTGAAGTTGGACCGCGGCTCGCCCACCCGTGCGGCCTCGCCCAGATCGCGGCTGGCGGCGGCCGGCGCCCGGTCGAGATCGCGCAAGCCGTCCATCACCCGTTCGGCGGCCTGGGCATAGGCCGCCCGCGCCGACAGGCCCGACCCCGCCCAGGCCGGGGCAACCACCGTCACCTCACCCTTCACCCCGTCCAGCACGGCGACGACCGAGGGCCGCATCAGCACCGCATCGGGCAGGCCCAGGGGATCGGGGTTCACGTCCGGCAGATGTTCGACCAGCCGGATCATGTCATAGCCAAGATAGCCGAACAGCCCGGCCGAGATGGCCGGCAGGCCGTCGGGCAGGTCGATCCGGCTTTCCCGGATCAGCGCGCGCAGCGTGTCCAATGGAGCGCCGTCCATGGGCCGGAAGGCCTGGGCGTCAAAACGCGCCTCGCGGTTGATTTCCGACTGCGTGCCATGGCAGCGCCAGATCAGGTCCGGCTTCATGCCGACGATGGAATAGCGCCCCCGGACCTCGCCCCCGGTGACCGATTCCAGCATGAAGGTATCGGCCCGCGCCTCGCCCAGCTTCAGCATCAGGCTGACCGGCGTGTCGAGGTCGGCCGCCAGCCTGGCGTGGACGACCTGGTTCTCGCCGCGCGCCCAGGCCGCCTCGAAAACCTCGAAGGACGGCTCCAGCATCACTGCAGTCTCGAATGCACGGCGTTGATCGCGGCCTCGTCCAGCGTCACCCCGGTTTCCGAGATCAGTGCCTCGGAATAGGCGGTCATGGCATCGGTCGACAGCGCCTGTTCGATCTGGGCGGCAAGGGCCGCGCGCAGGGCCTCGGCCTCTTCGCCGGTCTCTTCGGCGGCCATGACCTCGTTCAGCTGCAGGACGGCGACGAAATCGCCCTCTTCGATGACCCGCACCTCGCCCGGCGCCATCTCGAAGGCGGCTTTCACCAGCCCCTGCGGCGCGCCGTCCACCGTTCCGTCGCGGCTGATGCCGGGGGTCTGGTCAACGATGCCAAGGCTGCCGATCGCCGCGTCGCCTTCCAGCGCCGCCTTGATCGCGATGGCGCGGGCCGACAGAGCCTCGGCCAGTTGCGCGCCCCGCCAGTCCTCGGCCACGGCCTCGCGCGCCTCGTCGAAGGGGATCGGCGCGGCGGGCACGAGTTCCAGGAACTGCATCGCCACCACCCCGCCATCGTCCAGCACGACGGCTTCGGGGAAATCCTCGGCCGTCACCGCATCGGCGGCGGTGCGGAAGGCGGTATACCCTTCGATCGGCGCGGTGCCTTGCTGGCCGGGCACATGGTCAAGGGTGTCGAAGGTCATGCCCATCTCGGCGGCAAGCTCCTTCAGTTCAGCGCCGCCGGCCAGCAGGTCGTCGATCGCCTCGACCTTGTCGGCAATCAGGCGGCGGGCGGCGTCGGCCTGCATCTCGGCGGCCAGCACCTCGCGCGCCTCGTCAAAGCTGATGCTTTCGCCGGCCAGCGTGCCGTTGACCCGGAAAAGCGCCGGGCCCAGGTCGCTTTCGGCGGCGGTGACGCTGCCTTCGGCGGCGGCAAAGACCGCCGCGCCGGCGGCGCCAAGGTCGTCTTGCGACACATCGCCCAGATCGACGGCATCCAGCGTCAGCCCGCGCTCGATCACCAGCGTCTCGAACGGGGCGCCGGCGTCAAGCCGTGCGCTGGCGGCATCGGCAGCGGCCTGGTCCGGGAACACCAGCCGTTCGACCAGACGGCGTTCCGGCACCACGAATTCGTCGATCCGGTCGTCATACATCTGCTTCAGCGCCGCCTCGTCCACCGGCTGGTCGGCCGCGATGGCATCGGGCAGAAGGGCGGCATAGGCGATGCGGCGCGCCTCGGGCCGGGTGAAGCGGTCGATGTTCGCCTGATGCCAGGCTTTCAGTTCGTCGTCGGTGGGGGCGGGCAGGGCGGCGGTCAGGTCGGCCTCGCCCAGCCGGATCATCGAGAACGACCGCCGCTCGGCGATCCAGCGGTAGAGCGTGTCGACCATCGGCTGCGGTGCGGTGAAGCCGCCCGTCACCGCGCCCTGCAGAAGCGAGCGCGAGACATCGCGGCGGATCGCGGCTTCGAACTCGGTCTCGCTCCAGCCCTGCTGGCGCAGCGCGAAAGCATAGGTTTCGCGGTCGAAGGCGCCGGAGATGCCCTTGAAGCTGTCCATCTTGGGCACTTCGGCGGCGACCTGTTCATCGCCGATCGACAGGCCCAGGCGCTGCGTCTCGTTGTCCAGCGCGGCACGGGTGACGACTGCGGCGCGCGCGTTGGCGATCAGACCGAAGGCCTGCGCCTCCTGGATGCCGATGTTGACGCCCAGCTGCGCCTCCAGCGCGGCGATTTCCTGCTGCACGGCGCGGGCGTAATCCTGCGTGGTGATCGAGACATCGCCGACCGAGCCGACCGAGGTGACCGTGCCGCCGAAATTGGTGACGCCAAATCCGCCAAGGCCGATCACCAGAAAGCCTGTCAGGACCCAGGCGGCCACCCGGTCCCCTTTTTGCGCGGTCTTTTCTCTTCGTCGTCGCCGTGGCGGTGCGGGGTCTTTGACATGGGCGGCCTGCGGGAAAGGAGGTTCGCCCGCCTGTCTAGTGGGAAGGCGGGCGGGGGGCAAGACGGGGCAAGCCTGCCCCATCCGTCCCGGTCAGGGGCGAAAGGCCGCGAGACGACGGAACATCTCGGCGATGCCCTCGGCGTCGATATTGGCGAAGGCGATGCGGATCTGGCGCTTGCCGGCGGCGCTGCCCTCTGGCTGGAACATCGTGCCCGGCAGCATCAGGATGGCGCAATCATCCACCAGCCTCTTGCACAGAGCATCGCTGGCCATGGTGAAAGGGTGCTCGACATAGGCGAAATAGGCGCCGCAGCCGAGGAGTTTCCAGCCTTTCAGTTGCGCGAAGCCGTCGGCCATGGCGCGGCGGCGGGCGAGGATCTCGTCGCGTTCGCCTGCCACCCATTGCCTGAGGTTGCGCATCCCCCACAGGGCCGCGATCTGGCCCAGCTGGCCGGGCAGATCGCGACGGTGTCGAGGAATTTCTCCACCTCCGCCAGCCGCGCCTCGGAGGCCACCATGGCGCCGACGCGGTGGCCGGTCAGCCGGTAGGCCTTGGAAAAGGAGTATAGCTGGATCAGCGTGTCGCCCCAGGCCGGATCTGCGAACAGGTCATGCGGGCGCCCCCCGATCTCGATCGAGTGCCGGCTGTCGAAATCGCGGTAGGTCTCATCCACGATCAGCGCCAGGCCATGCGTGCGGGCGATGTCGCGGAAGGCGGAAAGGATCTCGGCGGGGTATTCAACGCCACCGGGATTATTGGGCGATACCAGCACGATGGCGCGGGTTCTTGAGGTGATCAGCGCGGCACAGGCGGCAGCATCAGGGATAAGGCTGGCGCCGGTATCCAGCGGAACAGTGGTGACCGAGGCCATGTCGAGCCACATCTTGTGGTTGAAATACCACGGCGTCGGCAGGATCACCTCATCGCCGGGGCCAGCAAGGGTGGCCAGGGCGGCGGTGAAGGCCTGGTTGCAACCTTGGGTGATGGCGACCTGTTCGGGGCGGATGCTGCCGCCGTAGCTGGCCGACCATTGCGCCGCGATCTCGGCGCGCAGGGCAGGAAGGCCCAGCACGGGGCCGTAGAGATGCGCGTCCGGGTCGTTCAGCGCAGCCTCGGCGATGGCCTGGCGCAGCGCCAGCGGCGGGCTTTCGACCGGGGCGGCCTGGCTGACATTGATCAGCGGGCGGTCGGACGGGAAGGTCTTGCCGGTGATCCAGCGCCGCGCCTCCATCACCGGGGGCGGCTCGGTCGCGGCGAAGGCGGGGTTGAGAGGGGAGGTCATGGGCAGCGCTCCGGTCGGGGCCGAGGAGTCGGGGGTTCACACCCCCGCGCGAATGCGCGGATTTGCGCTTCCTCCGTTGGATACTTGGGGCAGGATGAAGGGCAGGGTGTCAGTCGGTTCCCCGATAGGGCTGGACGTATTGCAGGGCCATGTCCCAGGGGAAGAAGATCCAGGTGTCCTGGCTGACCTCGGTGATATAGGTGTCGACCTGCGGCTTGCCGTGGGGTTTGGCGTAGACGGTGGCGAAATGCGCCTTCGGGTAGAGCTTGCGCACAAGTTCCAGCGTCTTGCCGCTGTCGACAAGGTCGTCGACCACCAGGATGCCGGTGCCATCGCCCATCAGATCGGCTTGCGGCGCCTTGATCATCCTGGCTTCGGTCTGCGACTGGTGGCTGTAGGATTTCACGCTGATCGTATCGACCACCCGGATGTCGAGTTCCCGGCTGACGATCATCGCCGGCACCAGCCCGCCGCGGGTAATCCCCACCACGGCCCGCCAGGCGCCGCCATCCGGCCCCTTGCCGTCCAGCCGCCAGGCCAGCGCGCGGGCGTCGCGGTGGATCTGGTCCCAGCTGACGTGAAAGCCCTTTTCATGCGGCAGACGGTCGGCGGACATCGGCGGTTCTCCCCTCAGGTGGCGGCGATCTTGAGGCCAAGCAGGGCCAGAAGCCCGCCAAAGGCCCGGTCAAGGATGGTCTTCAGGCTGACATAGCCGGTGCGGGTGCGCTCGAAGGAAAAGATCCGCGCGACAAGGATGTTCCACAGCGTTTCGTTCGCGAAGACCACCGCCAGCAGCGCGCCATGGATCCAGAGTGCCGTTCCCGGCGGCACGGTGCCGACGAAGATGGCGGAAAAGAGGATGGCGGGTTTGGGATTGGCAAGCTGGGTCAGGATGCCCAGCCGGAACGCCGAAAGGCCGCTGCGCGGCGGGCGGCCCGATGCGCCCATGTCCAGAGGCCTGGCCGCATCGCGCCACATGCCGAAGGCCATCCAGATCAGATAGCCCGCGCCGGCGATCTTGAATGCCCACAAGAGGGCCGGGGCTGCCGTGAACACCAGGTTCAGGCCGAACAGCGCCGCCGCCGCCCAGATCACGCCACCAAGCCCGATCCCCATCGCCAGGAAGGCCCCGGTACGCATGCCCTCGGTCACGCCGGTGCGGGCGGCCATCAGTACGGCCGGACCGGGGCTGACCGCCGCCATCAGGTGCAGCAGGGCAACCGCAAGAAAGGCGGCAAGCGTCACTGACCGCCCTCTTTCTTGCCGGTCACGAGGTCGATGTCGGGCGCGTCGATCGCCTTCATGCCGACGACATGATAGCCGCAATCGACGTGCAGGTTCTCGCCCGTGGTGCCAGAGCCCAGGTCCGACAGCAGATACAGTGCTGCCTTGCCGACCTCTTCCTGCGTCACGTTGCGGCGCAAGGGCGAGTTCAGCTCGTTCCATTTCATGATATAGCGGAAATCGCCGATGCCGCTGGCGGCCAGGGTCTTGATCGGGCCGGCGGAAATCGCATTCACCCGGACACCGTCCTTGCCCAGATCCTCGGCAATGTATTTCACGCTCGCCTCGAGGGCTGCCTTGCACAGGCCCATCACGTTGTAATGCGGCATGACCTTTTCGGCGCCGTAGTAGGTCAGCGTCAGCAGGCTGCCGCCCGGTCCCATCAGCGCCGCCGCCCGCTGGCATATCGCGGTGAAGCTGTAGACCGAAATGTCCATCGACATCAGGAAGTTCTGCCGACTGGTGTCGACATAGCGGCCGCGCAACTCGGACTTGTCGGAAAAGCCGATGGCGTGGACCACGAAGTCAAGCTGGCCCCATTCCGCCTTCAGCCCGGCGAACAGCGCATCCATGCTGTCTTCGCTGGCGACATCGCATTCGAACAGCAGCGGCCGGCCCAGGCTGGCGGCCAGCGGTTCCACCCGCTTCTTCAGCGCCTCGCCCTGATAGGAAAACGCAAGCTCGGCCCCCTGTGCGGCCACGGCCTGCGCGATGCCCCAGGCGATCGACTTGTCGTTCGCCAGCCCCATGATCAGCCCGCGCTTGCCTGCCATAAGTCCGGTTGACATTCCCTGACCCTCACCCACCCTATTCCAGTGACGTTGACGAATAGCCGGAAAGCCCGGATGCCGCAAGGGCGCGGGCGTGCCGTGACAGGCAGGAGCGGACGGCCATGGGCAGCAATGGGGGCAGCGACCGGCACGGCATCTTTGCGGGCGACGATCCGTTTGTCATCGCTCGCGCCTGGCTGGCCGAAGCCGAGGCGGCAGAGCCGAACGACCCCAATGCCATCGCGCTGGCCACGGTGGATGCGGCCGGCCTGCCGAACGTGCGCATGGTGCTTTTGAAGGACATCGAAAGCCACGGCAATTCCCAGGGTTCCTTCGTCTTCTACACCAACTACGGCTCGGCCAAGGGGGCCGAGATCGCCGCGACCGGCAAGGCGGCTTTCGTGATGCACTGGAAATCGCTGCGCCGGCAGATCCGCGTCCGAGGCGAGGTCAGCCGCGAGGAAGGCCCCGAGGCCGACGCCTATTTCTCCAGCCGCAGCCTGAAATCGCGGCTGGGCGCCTGGGCATCGAAGCAGTCGCAGCCGCTGTCTTCGCGCGAGGCGCTGATGGCCGAAGTGGCGAAGGTGACGCTGAAGCACGGCACCGCGCCGCACCGCCCGCCGTATTGGGGGGGCTTTCGGATCCGGCCCGTCGAGATCGAGTTCTGGGCCGATGGCACCTTTCGCCTACACGACCGATTTCGCTGGACTAAGACTTCCGCTGCGTCAGTCTGGGAGGTGAGCCGTCTTAACCCGTAAAGGTTGACTGTTCGGACAGGTATTTTGTGATTGAGGTGTTTTCCTCTTGAACCCGTGCGGCTAAGTCCGCATCAGTTGGGCGGGGCTTATTCTGGGGAGATGGCTCTTAGGATGACTGAAGAAGACAAGGCCATGCAGGTGGTGCAGGGCCGGGTGAAGTGGTTTGATCCGGCAAAGGGTTTTGGTTTCATCGTTTCCGAGAGTGAATCTGCCGACATCCTGCTTCACGCGAACGTCCTGCGGAATTTCGGCCAGAGCTCCATTGCGGACGGGGCCGGAATCACCGTGAAGATACAGGCCACGCAGCGCGGCGTGCAGGCCGTTGAAGTGCTGAAGATTGAACCGCCCGAGGGCGTTGTCGTGCCGCTTGGGGAAGAGGCAGGACAGCTATCTCCCGAGGCGCTGATCGCGCTGCCGCTGGAACCGGCGCGGGTGAAGTGGTTCGACAAGGGCAAGGGGTTCGGCTTTGCCAACGTCTTCGGGCGGCCCGAGGATGTGTTCATCCATGTCGAAGTGCTGCGCGTCTCGGGCTTTGCCGATCTTGCGTCGGGCGAGGCGGTGGCGCTGCGCATCGTCGAGGGCAAGCGGGGGCGGATGGCCGTGCAGGTGAACGCATGGGAAAACGCCCTGCGTGAGCGCGAGGCGCGTGACCGCGATGGGGCTGGCAATGGCATGGGGCAGGGCGGTGGCCCTGGCCTGTGCCGCAAATGCTGCCCTGACCGGCGCCGCCCTGGCCGCGCCGCAATGTGCGCCCGACCGGGTCGATCTGCGCTGGCCGGGTGGCGGCGAGAGCTTTGCCGTCGAGGTGGCGGATGATGCCACGGAGCGGGCGCAGGGGCTGATGTTCCGCGAAAGCATGGACCCGGCCTCGGGGATGCTGTTCGTCTATGAAGGCCCGCGTCGGGTGGCGTTCTGGATGAAGAACACGTTGATCCCGCTGGATATGGTCTTTGCCGATGCAACAGGCCGGGTGACGCGGGTGCATTCCGGCGCCGTTCCGCTGGACGAAACGCCGATCGACGGCGGCGAGGACGTGCAGTTCGTGCTGGAGATCAACGGCGGCATGGCGGCGCGGCTGGGGCTGGTGCCGGGGGCCGAGATGCGGCACCCGTTGATCGGGCAGGCGGCGGTCTGGCCCTGCGACTGAGCCTGCCAAGGCCGCGTCCTTCCCCTTTCGCCGCGAATGCCGCTATGGGGGCATCAGTCGGGGCGTAGCGCAGCCTGGTAGCGCGACGGTTTTGGGTACCGTAGGTCGGAAGTTCGAATCTTCTCGCCCCGACCATTGCAGGCCACCATCATGGCCACAGCGCTTGCCGCAAGTCCGCACTTGCCCCATATCCCGACCATGACCCTGCGCTTCGACAATTCCTGGACCCGCGACCTGCCCGGCACCTTCCTGCGGCTGGACCCCGACCGCGCCCCGGCGCCGCGCCTTCTGGCGCTGAACCGGGGGCTGGCGGCGGACATCGGGCTGGACTCCGATGTGCTGGGCCGCAAAAGCCGCGGGCTGGTTTTCCGGGGCCGAGCCGATGCCGGGGGCCGATCCGGTGGCGCTGGCCTATGCCGGGCACCAGTTCGGCGGCTTCTCGCCCAGCCTGGGCGACGGCCGGGCGCATCTGTTGGGCGAGATCCTGGCACCCGACGGCCGGCGCTTCGACCTGCAGTTGAAAGGCTCCGGCCGCACGCCGTTCTCGCGCGGGGGCGACGGCAAGGCCGCGGTCGGGCCGATGCTGCGCGAATACCTGGTGTCGGAGGCGATGCACGCGCTGGGCGTGCCCACAACGCGGTCGCTGGCCGTGGTGGCGACGGGCGAGGATATCTGGCGCGACGCGGGCCGCCTGCCCGGAGCGGTGCTGGCGCGGGTGGCGGCCAGCCACATCCGCGTCGGCACCTTCCAGTTCTTCGCCGCAAGGGGCGAGGGCGACAAACTGCAGGCGCTGACCGACTACACGCTGGCCCGGCATTTCCCCGGCGTGACCGGCGCGCTGGGCCTGTTCGACGCAGTTCTGGCGCGGCAGGCGCGGCTGATCGCGCAATGGATGGGCCTTGGCTTCGTGCATGGGGTGATGAACACCGACAACATGGCGCTGTCGGGCGAGACCATCGACTATGGCCCCTGCGCCTTCATGGAAGGTTTTGCGCCGGGCACGGTGTTTTCCTCGATCGACCGGCAGGGGCGCTATGCCTGGGCCAACCAGCCGCAGATCCTGGGCTGGAACCTCGCCCGGTTGGCCGAGGCGCTGCTGCCGCTGATCGACCCGGATGGCGACAAGGCGGTCCAGATCGCCAATGACCGGCTGGACGGCATCGCTGCGACCTATCAGGCGGAATGGCTGGCGGTGATGCGGCGCAAGCTGGCGCTGGGCGGGACAGGGCCGGGGGATGCCGCGCTGGTCGATGACCTGCTGGCGGCGATGACGGGGGCAGACTGGACGCTGGTGTTTTACCGGCTGGCCGAGGCCGCAACGGGCGATCTGTCGCGCCTGCGGCCGTTGTTCGCCGATTTCGCGGCGATGGAGCGCTGGTTGCCGCGCTGGCG
>JADJAB010000038.1 GCA_016704435.1 Rhodobacter sp.
CGGCACGCCCGGCGCTGGCTCACTCCGTGGACCGCCACGACATGGGCCATCGCCTCCCGCTTCACACCGGGCGCTACCATTTTTTGCCGCGACATCCTTCAGGATGGCGTTGTCGAGCATCGCCTCGGCCAAGAGCTTCTTGAGTTTGCCGTTCTCCTCCTCGAGCGCCCTCAGCCGCCGCACATCCGACACTTCCAGGCCGCCATACTTCGCCTTGTATTTGTAGAAGGTCGCAGTGCTCACCCCATGCTGCCGGCAGACATCGACCGTCGACATGCCGGCCTCCTGCTCCTTGAGCATCGCGATGATCTGCTCCTCGGTGAACCTTGATCGCTTCATCGTCCGTCTCCTCGTTTGGAGCGGACTCTACCTCAAACTGGAGGAGGATACGGGGCTCAGGTCAGCGCCTCCAAAAGCGCGCGACCCGCGACATTGTCGATATGATGGTCCATCAGATCGGCGGCACGATCACCGCTCGCCACGAAATCAGCGCCTCGATGATCTGGCGGTGTTCGTCAATCCCGCAATCCACCGAATGCGGGCGGCCATATTTAGGTGTCGCCTTAAATGCGGTATACAAAAGTCAATAAAATCAATGGGGCAGTTTGGGAGTGGAAAGGATCTGAGGTTCAAGCGGCTTTGAGATGCTGATTTGATAGTCTTCCATCCAGAACGGCCGCTCTAACCGTAGCGACCCTGTGGGCGCCCCTTGGTGACCACCGCATCCGCTGCTTCTTTCCCATTCGGACATTGGCGATTTCGTTGACCAGGCCTTCGGCCCGCGATGTCGAGACAGCTTTTCCCTGCCTCCGCCGGTGCCCGTAGTTGACGAGAGCGGACAGATTATGGGTCAGGTAGGTCTATAGTTCGGGCCGCTGTCGACAGCGCCGCTTCCCTAGTGTTACCTACAGCGCAATCGCGCGCCTGCATGGCAAACCGGAACAGGATTCCGAGTGTTTCCAGCGCGCGGTGAGTCTGGCCATGCCAGATGCGCCATCGTAGCCGTTCCACGAGCGCCTCGACATCGGCGGTCTCGCTGTTTTCAAGCTGCGACAGCAGGGTTTGGAACGTTGTCTCCACGTGCCTGATGCGGGCGAATATGTGCCACCAATCGAGGATGTGTTCGACGTTTCCATTGGTTGCGTTTCGCACAAGACGCGGAAGTGCGGGATCACCGTCGGACAACACTGTTTTGGCTGAACCCGGCCTCCAGCCCGCGGCTTTGAGATTGGACTTTAGGCATTCCAAGGATGGTCAGCCCCGGCCAGGCTCAATCTGAAACGGCGTTTGTTGCCAACTTTGCTCTCGATCGATCCGACAATGACTTCAAAGTTCCGCCTTTGATATTCAGGTCTTGAGCGGACATAGGCGCTATCCAGAAACACTGTCATTTCGCGTTCACCAGATTGAACCTCCGGGTCCTTTTGAGTTTCGTCACATCGGGCTTCCAAGCCGTCAGCTACCGAGGCAAGGCGGTTGCGGATTGTTGTGTGGTTCTGTCTGGCGCATGGTGTCAGCGCGTTCAAAATCCGTGCAGCTTCACGAAAACTATGGCGCGCGGCCAAATCGGCCTGCAGCTTGCAAAACTCCGGTGTCGCGTTTCCCGGGAGCATGCGCGTGAGTGGCGAGAATGCCGCTGTGCAGTTTGGAAAACCCGGGAAACGGCTCATGCAGATGCGGACCCGTGGTGCCTCGACGGTTACACGGCCGAACAGAGTATCTATCCGACGTGAGCGGCGATCATGTATGGGCAAGTAGGTTTGGCAGGTCTGGCAAACCCGCTCAATCTCACTGATTTCCTCTACTTGATCTTGCAGAACTGCTTGTTGGCTCTCTTTCAGGATTACCTTCCCTTCGGCAAGGCTTAGCCCGAAATCCTCGGCGCATGCCTCTGTCGAACGCCGTTCCAGAACACCGACATCATGAACCCGACGCTCCCGGAGTGGTCGCGGGAAGGTTTGGCGTGTCAGCGTGCGCAGCGCCTGGGCGAGTTCGGCATGGCCAAGGGGTTCGATCATGTTGGCGACATGCAGGCGGAGCAAGCCAATGAAGGGAGCGTCCTTGTCTTGCGGATCGATCGGATCGCCCTCGTCGACGGGATCGCGAACCGACAAGTAGGCGTCAGCGGGATTAGAATTGGCTACGCCCCACCGGGTGGCGACCGCGATCCGCTTCACGGTGACTCTTCGGCCTTTGACTGTCACGTCGATGCGTCCGGCTTGCGTCCAAGCGCGCGCGAGCGCTTTCGCAGGTCCACCCGGGTCGTGACAGCCCTTGGCCTCCGCGATTGTGAGCGAGGTCAGATCAGATTTGCATGCGATCCAGTCGGGGAGATCGCCTCGGGTGAGGCGCTTGATCCTGGTTTGCTTGCGACGGTCGAGATCGATCACGTGGTTGCCGAGATGGGCGAAGATGGAGAGGCCGAAATATCGTTCGAGATAAGCGCGGGCGACGAATCGCCCAAACAAGCCCGACAACGCGACCTTCACTTCGCGCGCCTGGCCGAGCGGCTGCCTGAAAAGGAAGGATGTACCCGCGCCGGTCGGCGTGAGGAGGGCATCCAATATTGACCATGCGCCATAGGCTGCGCCCGGCGTCTGAAGCACTTCTCGAATGCCGGCGTCTTCGATGTCGGAGACGTCCAGGGCGATGGTGGCGCCGGCAGACGGGTCAAGTGATGGAGGCGTGAAGTTGTAGATGAAGGTTCGGGTCATAGCGCCAGCGCGCGCTTGAGATCATCGTGCTCGAAGGCGCTGGCCATCCGGGTGATTTCGGCGGAGCGCGCACCGGCTGCCTTAGCGGTTTCACGCCACGTCGCGGTCACGGTCGCGACCTCTTTGATGATTGCGCGGGCTTGCTGCAGTGTTAGGCCGAAGAACTCCGAAGCCCCCTCAAGCAGATCCACCGAGCAGGTGCCCTCGTCCAAGTCGATGTTCGTCGTCAGCACACGCGCCTTGAGGTCGGTGGGCACAGGGTTAAGGTCGTAGGCGGGTGAAAGAGACCATCCTGCCTTCCCGCGCCAAAGGAAGCCATGGTTGCGCAGGTGGTCATCGACATTGGAAATCAGCACGTTGAAGACGACCCGCCGATAGAGTGCATGAGCGTCCGTCTTCCCCTGCGCGCCATGTTGCGTAAGAGCGTCGACGATCTCCGGGTAGCTGCCGCGCTCACCGTCCTTGGCGCCCATCATCGCCATTGCAGATAGGAAGGGAGTGCGGATCTGGCCGGCGCGATCGAAGCGCCGCGACAGCATCACCGCCTTGCCGGCGACCTCAATCAGCTCATGGTGAGGGGTGGTGATGCCTGCCTGGTCAGCCAGCCGTAGCGCGATCTCCTCCCACGTCTCCATGCTGTAATCGTCGGTCTCCTTCGGTAATTTGGCGATGGATAGTTGTCCGTGCTGGTCGATGACCGACGCCTTCGGCCGCGCGCCGCCGAGGGAGGAGCCGGGGGCGAAGATGAGTTGAAGGTCCTCGTCTGTTTCCTCGTCCCGGAGGATCCGTTCCGGTGATCTGGAGCAGCCGCCCGAGTTCGATCAGGGCTGGGACGCCGGCGCGGATAGGTGCCTGGAACGTCTCTTCGCCTGCCCAGCGGAATCTGAGGGCACCCAAGCGGGTCTCGTCGGCGACGCCGAGGAGGTAATCGCTTTCAGCAAGGGTGCGAACGGCGCGGCCTTCGCGCTCCGCAAGACGGCGCTCGGCCCGTTGCATAAGGCGGCGCCCCCATGTGTCGGGCGCTGAGTCTCCGATGGAACCGAAAGTCACCAGTCCGGCAGGAGGGGCGAAGGCACCGCGGGTTAGAGCAAGGGCAGGTTCAAGCGAGAACCGGTCTGAATCGTCGAGCCACGCGCCATCATATTCGAAAAGGATGGTCTCTGTGCCGCGGACGCGATTGCTTCGCGCCAGTCCGATGGGGCGCGTGCGACCAACCAAGTCGATATGTACCTCGAAATCAGCCATCGCGAGATGATCCGGCTGTCCGCTTGAAGTGGACGCGCTTGGGCAGTTCGGCGCTGGCCAGCGCTTGTCCGACTGGGTCGTTGCCGATGTCGGCGATCTGGCTCAAACCGTCGAGCAGGCCGAGCGCCTGAAGGACGCCCGCATAGATGCCAATGCTCACATTTGTATCTCCCGCCTCGACCTTTTGGAGGGTGGAGCGGGAGGTAAAGGCACGCTCCGCCACGACCGCCATCGGCAACTTTCGACGCCGACGGGCATCGTGGATATCGGCACCTAGCTTGCGCAAGGCGCGCCGCACGGCGGCGGGAGGACTATGTGGTGTCGGCATTTGGCACCTTCGCACTACAGACTGTAGGAATATGTAGCACCAAGCTTACAATTATGCTAGTAGAACGGCGTTGTATTCCGGTTGGGTTGCGACGGTGGCTTTAGGTTCTAGGCGAAGGAGGCCACAAAAGGCAGCCCGCTGAGGACGGTGGGGAGCCAAAAGGGGCGGAAACTGTGGTTGAAATTCCTGGGTCTACCGACCGACAGAGTGCCGTCCGATTGCTGGCTTGCATCGACGCGGCGGGCAGCCCCGACCGTTCAGATCAGTGGGGTCCGGACGTCGTGGTAGCTCTCCATGCTCAGTCAAGGCTGCAAGCACTCGACTTCTGGATGCGCAATCCCGACTACCTCGCCAACGAGCTTCTGACCGAGTTCGAGGCAGGCGGCGACCGAACACTGGTCCACCTCGCCCAGCGAATATTCGATGATCGTGAGCCCGATCTGCGTCGCTTGCCGATGATCCGATATCATTTTGGCGCGTTGCCGAACCTCTGGACAACGCGCTATCGATTCTTCGGGCGGCCGATCTCATCCGGATCCGGCGGCAGGGGGTTCCCGGGCAGGTTCGCGAGCATATTTATCTGCTCACAGTGAAAGGCCGCGCCGCGATGGTCTCGCTCGCAGGAGCCGCGCCGGAACTCGCGTGGTATCAAGCGCGGGCTGCGATCGTGGCCCGCATCGCTGGTGATCAAGGCGGCAAAGCCCTGAAAGATCGGCAATATCTCCAGCAGGAATATGCCGGAACGGAACTCACCCACATTATCGCACCGATCACTGACCGGGTTCGCGGGCGGCTCAGCGCAATCCTTGGGAGTTTGGCGGAATGACCTCAAGTTGGCTTGAGACAATCGCGCAACGGGTCGACATGACGCCGACGCAGGCCGAAATTGCTTTGCGCAAACGGGGCATCACCGCTGATCGACCATTGCGGCCCAGCTCGCACGCTCACGATCACATCAATTGCCTTCAAGGGTGAAAAGCGCGGTTCCGGCCACGGAACCATCGACTTCGCGTGGAGTGATTTGAAACCCCGGCATCTGGGCAGTAACCAGCGAAAAAAAATCTCGCGGGCAAATCGAGTGTGCTCGAAATTATACTGTGGTGCCTGCGAGGTGCGCCCAAAGACCTTCAGGGCGATGTCCGCAAATGGCTGAACTGGGTCGCGATGACTTTCCTCGTCGACGAGCAGGCTTATCGGATCGAGTTCAGAGTCGAGGCAGGTGTGCCGAGTGGAAATCTCTCACGCTTGCGACCCGGTGGCGGTATCGCGGACGCATTGGTCAATTCTCCACCGACGGTGGATTTGCTGCTGCCATGTCACGATCTGGCGATGAACACGTTGGGATCTTGATCCCATTCCTCCCATGCAGGGCAAGGATGGCGACAAGCAGGCGGTCGAGCACGGATGGACCGCATTGTCAGGCGGCCTTTATTTCGGTTCTGCCTCAAAGTGTGTGGCGCTTATCCTTCGTTGAAAGAGTAACGGAGGACAGGAATGAACTTGAAGTCGCGTTGGTCACCCTGCCGTGGGGTGACGGTTGATAGAGTTGCCCAGGAGTTGGGCCGTTGGACAGTTTCATGTACGCTTCGACCGTCCGGTAGATGCCCAGACTGCGGGTTGAAATCACGCCGGTGTCACGGTTGGCGCAGCCGCCGTCTTAGGGATCTCGCCTCTCACGGGGACTTGGTCGAGTTGTATGTGCGCCTTTGCCGGTGGCGTTGCGAACAGCTGAGCTGCGCCCGCCGAACCTTTTCTGACGACGAAGCCCTGCTTGCTCGGCCATATTCGCACCACACCAAGCGTGCTGCACAAATCATCGGTCTCCTAGGGGCATTCCGCAGGTGGGCGACCGCCGAGAAAATCCTGCACCGACTTGGCCTTCGGGTAAGTGACGATACGATCCTGAGGCAGCTACTGCGCTTAACCGACGGCGGCGAGGAACCTGCCCGCGTCATTGGGATACCCTTGGCGACTGGCGGGTAGTCGATGAAGAGCTTGTCGCCATCGGGGCGGATCGTTGCTTGAAGACCCTGCAGAGCAATGGCCTTCGTGATGATCGGCTGAATGGTGCCTGCAACCTCTGGCGAGGGCGTGATCGGCAAGTTGGCCGATCTTGCAAGATCCGATCGACGTCGGCCTTTTGATCCCCCTCTTCCCGGACCAGTCCCGCTCAACTGGCATCGGTTACGATCTGGTGACGACACACGAGGCCAGAAAACGGCCGGAGGTAGCTGCGTTTTCTGAGTGGCTTCTAGGGGTCGCCAGAAATGCTTGAGGGAACGTGATCTTCATGAGCCAGTCGGCTACGACGAAATTGGAAAATCAGCTTTGGTCCGACCACGTCGTTGCGACGGCGCGATGTGAGGGGCGGCAAGCAGTCGTTAGATACAGTCAGCACCAAAGCCTGCTCTGCGGACAAAACGGCTCGTCGCCACCGCTGCTCCAATGGCCGCAATCGGCAGTTTTCCTTTGGCACAATCAGGAAGGGGCTACCTTTCCGCTCGTTCCAAAAACCACGCCACCACGGCATCAATCGCGGGGTTCTGTTTGGGCTTTCGCGCGGCGAGCAAAAAGAAATCCAGTTCACCGGACAGGGTTTGCGGTGTGATCTGGATCAATCGCCCGGCTGCAATCTCCGCAGCCACAAGAAAGCGGCTAACCAGTGCCACACCCTGACCAAAAAGGGCAGCATCCACCGCCAATGACGTTTGACTTAGGCGCAGCCCACGACCTCCCTTATCCTCGACGTTCAGCGATCTCAGGAATTT
Source organism: Rhodobacter sp. (assembly GCA_016704435.1). GTDB lineage: Bacteria > Pseudomonadota > Alphaproteobacteria > Rhodobacterales > Rhodobacteraceae > Pseudogemmobacter. The sequence goes on from JADJAB010000038.1 coordinate 7,056, forward strand.
CGGCCACAGATCATGAGCATCGTGAAGCTTGGCCATGGATGATATGGCCTGTGGAATGGCAGGCAAGATGTGCCCGTCAACAAGGCTTGGTGCCGCCACTGCGATAATCTCCTGACGAAACAGAAGGTGCGCATTGAGGGAGGCCCCGAAGGGTGGCTTTCCTTGCCTCACAGCAAGGTCAATTCCGTCGCTGTGAAAGCTTGAGACCTTTTCTGTTGCAAGAATACGTAGGTCGATCTCAGGGTGCTTGGCCGAAAACTCAGGCAAGTTGGGGATCAACCATTTTGCCGCGAATGTTGGCGTGACGCTGACAAGGACTTTGCCGGGTTCCGGCTTTAGTTGATCGGTCGCACTGCGGAGTGCGTCGAACGCGGCGGCGACATTCGCGTGATAACTCCGCCCCGCCGAAGTGAAGGCCAGCCCTTTCGGCAGTCTTTCAAACAATGGCATGCCCAGATGCGTCTCAAGCTGGCGCACGTGTTGGGCGACGGCCCCTTGAGTGACGCCCAGTGCGTCCGCAGCAGCACGGAAGTTCAGAAACCTGCCAGCCACGTCAAATGCGCGTAGCCCGTTGAGCGGAGGAAGTTGCGACATTTGGCGATAGTATTCCTACTGGCATAAAGCATCAATTCTCAGGGGAGATAACGACCAAACTGTCATATTGATATGCTAAAGTAGAAATGGAGAGAATGATGTCGGTAGAAAAAGTAGCGCTCATCACCGCAGGCGGAAGCGGTATGGGCGCAGATGCCGCCCGCAGGTTGGCCGCAGATGGTTTCAAGGTGGGCATTCTCTCTTCGTCAGGGAAAGGCGAGGCGCTTGGCGTTGAACTGGGCGGCTTTGGTGTCACGGGTTCCAACACCAACCCCGATGACCTGTCTGCATTGGTGCAAGGTGCCGTGGACCGTTGGGGCCGTGTGGACGCGCTGATCAACTCGGCGGGCCATGGCCCCAAAGGGCCGCTGTTGCAGATTTCGGATGATGATTGGCACAAGGGCATGGAAGTCTATTTGATGAACGTCATTCGCCCGACGCGCTTGGTCACACCGGTCATGCAGGCGCAGGGCGGCGGCACGATCATCAACATCTCGACATTTGCGGCCTTCGAGCCGGATCCCCTCTTCCCGACCTCGGGCGTCTTCCGGGCGGGCCTTGCGGCCTTCACCAAGCTCTATTCCGATAAATATGCGGCTGACAATATTCGCATGAACAATATCCAGCCGGGGTTCATTGATAGCCTTCCGGAAACCGAAGATCGCAAGGCCCGCATTCCGATGGGACGCTATGGGCGGGCGCAAGAAGTATCCTCGGTGATTTCGCTGTTGGCGTCCGAGGGTGGCGGCTACATAACCGGCCAAAACCTGCGTATCGACGGAGGTCTGACCCGTGCCGTCTGATGCTGTCATCGAGCGCCCAGGAGTTGACCGCGGGGTGTTTGCGGTCAAATGGGGCGCATCGATCATCCAGATCATGGGCTACACCGCTACAGGATTCGGATGGACACCATGGAACCTCTATCTGTTTCTGATCGGCGTATTGGGGTGGTTTGCTGTTGGCGTGTTGTGGAATGACAGGGCGTTGATGCTGGTCCATCTTGTCGCGCTCGGTGCGATGATTGCGGGAATGGCAAGCGGGTCTCCGTCATAGAGCAATCATTTAGGAAGGCAGCCGCTTCCAGGTAGCATTTGGGCTGTTTACAGACGCTTGCTGCGGTCTGCTCAAGGCGTCTGCGGACGCGTCGGAAAGCGTTTCGAAGGACGCGTAGACCGCACCATCAATGGGCGACAGGATCTGTTGGACTGACATCTGAACCTCTCTTTCAGGCAAGGGCTTCGACATCGCTCACGAAGGCATCGAGATGCTCCGTAGTTAGCGAAGGAGACAGCAAAACGGCGCGAAGGAAGGTTTCTGAACGCCAACGAGACACACTCATCCAAGTTCGACCACCCTCACTCAGGCGGCGCTGGATTTCGCCAAGGCGGTGGCCATCGTGATCAGCGTCTTTCACGCGAAAAACCTGAAGATTGAGATCCGGAATATGAGTGGGCTGAAGAATTTCCGATTTTGTCAGACGGACGTGGAACGCGCGCGCGAGGTCAATGGCGTGATCCACCGCATCGCCTAGCGCGCGGATTCCTATGGCATGCAGTGTGGCCCAAAGCACAACTGCATCTGCGGGTCTTGACCCTTGAATACCCCAGCGTCCACGATGCTCTTGCTCACCAAGTGAGTAGGGTAGAGACGATCCCAATCGCTGGTCAAATAGATCCTTGCCCTTGATTAGGGTAATTGCCGAAACCCTAGGAACATACATCCACTTCTGCGGGCCAAGCACAATAGAGTTTGCGTCATCAAGCCCGGTCAGAAAATCCTTAAACCTGCCACTTACAGCAAGCGCTGCACCGTAGATCGCATCGACATGGTGCCAAGCATTGTACTCTCGGCAGAGAGCAGAAATGCCCTCGATGTCGTCGACCGATCCGTGAATTGTTGTTCCCAGAACACTGGCAACGATTGGGCGAGCGCCAACTGGCAACCCACCAAGTGCAAGGCGCAAGGCGTCGCAATCAATCCGACCGGCTTCGTCACACGTCAGCTTGTGTATACGGCTCGCGCCAATCCCAAGCACGATTGCTGACTTGGACAAAGAAAGGTGGCCCGACTCTGGCATCAACAGATGAAAGCGGTCACGATCCTCATCGGCGGAAAATCCCCCGACCGCTGCGAAGAGTGCAGTCAGATTTGCGAGTGAACCGCCGCTTGCAAACAGCCCTTGCCACCCATCGGAAAGATCCAGGCGAGCAGAAAAGAATGCTATCAATTGCTCTTCGATTTGACTCGCAAATGGCGAAAGCTCGCGGAATAGCAGATTATTGTTCAGGCCAGCCACCAACCCTTGAGTCAGTGCAGCTGCAGGATGTGGGGCGGTGTCCATGTGACCGGACATCCAGGGCGTCGCCAGATGCGCCGACTGCTCTGTGATCGTACGCCAGATTGCTGGCATCCCCGCAAGTCCACATCCGTTTTCAGGGATTTCATGAGGGGCCTCGTATTGACTAGGCATTGGCCGCATGCTGCGATAGGATCGCAAGACTTCGTCGATCAAAGCCGGTCCGACTTCGGAAATGCCGTCAATCTCGAACAGATTTTCCATTGCTCGCCTTTGCAATCTGCGCAGCCCTTTCGATTACGAAAGAGCCGCCACCTTTTCGGCAGCTGCGGTTCCCACCCGGAACGATATTGTAGCCCGCACGATGCGATTACGCTGTCGTGCAGGTCGGCCTCCGAAGGATCAATCCGTACTGAAGGCAGAGTTCGCACTGTCATCACCTTCGGACCAACTGTGCTGCCATGCGCGTTGTTCGCAAACCTTGCCCGCGCGGAATTTGAAATACTCGATCCCACGTTCGTGCACCGTTTTCCCAGTTTCAGGGCTGGTGTAGGCACTGTTCCAAGAAGCAACGATCGTGTCATGGGTGTGCGCGACGTATTGTTTCGTGATTTGGAGATCGGCCGCATACGCAAACCACTTTGACGGGCGCTGGGATAGTTCCGGCCCAGACTGGCGTTGGTTCGCACCCCATACTAGCACGGCGTCGTCTGTGAAGCCTTGGCCAGCCTTTTTCCCGTCGTGCGCTTGCCAGATAGCTTCGAGATCTTCGACCCATTTCCGGGGGTCGCCCGGAAGTTGCGATTCCATTGACGACATTTGATACTCCTTGTTTTTGCGGCGGTTCTATATGTCGAGCAACAGAATGCGCCGCTCGTAGTCGGTAACAACCGTCGATGCTGCGCGGAGACTCTGGCGACCGAAGTTTGCGTAGTGCTTCTGGATCACAGACCCGAATGCCTCGTTGACCATCGGTGAAGACTCGAAAGCGATTGTTGCCTCATCAAGGCTGGACGGCAGCTTTGGGCTTTCAGTCATGCCATAGGCATTTCCGGTTGCTGCTTCGCCAATCGGTTCAAGGCCACCCTCAATGCCTCGCAATCCCGCAGCCAGCATCGCGGAATATGCCAGGTAGGGATTTACGTCCGCTCCCGGAATTCTGTTCTCGATCCGGCGCGACGCCCTTTGCCGACCAGCCGTAAAGCTGCAGTTCGGTTATCTTCGCCCCAAGTGACGGCGGCAGGGGCAAAAGTTCCGGGGCGCAAACGCCTGTAAGAGTTAATCGTAGGCGCAAGGAGAAGAAAGACATCTCGCAAATGGGCAGTTAGGCCGCCCAGAAAGTGCCGCATCGTATCGGACGTGCCACGACCGTTGTCACCGCTTGCAAACGCACTTTTTCCGTCGGCACCGAGCAAAGACATGTGAATGTGACAGGAGCTTCCCCCAGATCTTGTGCGAGCTTTGCCATTACCGTGGCGACCAAGCCCTGCTGGATAGCGATTTCCTTCGCGCCGGTCTTGAAGACCATATGCCGATCAGCCGCTTCCATCGCTTCCGCGTATTCGAGGTTCACTTCGATTTGCCCCGGCGAGTACTCTGCTTTTACCATTTCAATGGGGACGCCTGCCGCTTCCATGTAACGACGCAACGGACCGAGATAGCCTTCATCTTCGGATGTGCGGATGAGTGTTTCGGGATGCAACGTGCGATGGCGTGTCTTGAGGTTGACAAAGCCCTTGTCGAAGGCCGTCTTCGCAGTCTCGTCCAGCAGATAGCACTCAAGCTCGGACGCGAACAACGGCTTCAAGCCATGGCCTGCCAACCGCGCGACGAGGTCTTTCAGAATTGTCCTTGGCGCGACCGAGATTTCCGTGCCATCGGGGTGGTTGGCATCTCCCATGACGAAGACAGTCTTGTCGAACCATGGATAGGGCCGGATCGTGGAAAGGTCGGGCTTCACCACGAGATCGGGATAGCCGTTGTCCCATCCCGTAAGCGCATAACCTGGGTCAAGCGAGTGATCATGCCCCCAACCAAGCACAACCGAACATGTTCCGACGCCTTCCTTTCCTGCGGCCATGAAATGGCGGGCGGTCATGCGCTTGCCGAAAATCCGGCCTTGCATGTCCGTCGCGGCGACGATCACGGTTTCCACTAGTCCAGATGCGACCTGGGCTTTCAGCTCCTCGAAGGTCATTTGATTTCCTCCCCATATCCGCACTACACTACACCCTTTAAGGTATGTCAATATACCTTTGGGAGGGGAGATGCACTTGATAGAACCGAGCCTGCCCGCGCTTTCGAACTCCGAGATGGGGTCGGAAAGCACGATGACCGCGCTTCTCAGAGGCGCGGCCCCAACGTCCAACGTCTTTGAAGCAACCGTTCAACGTCTTGGGCAATCCATTAAACTGGGCCTTTTCAAGCCTGGACAGAAGCTCCCATCAGAGCGCGATTTGGCGGACATAATTGGTGTCAGTCGGGTCACCGTTCGAGCCGCAATCCAGGTGTTGGCATCGGAGGATTTCTCGTTGCGCGACGTGGGCGGACCGGCGGCACGTTTGTGGTGGAAAATCCCCCAGTGGGAGGAGCGATCCAAGGAAGCCGGTGGGAAACCGGTTGAAGCCTCCGGGTTTCTGGACAGGCGCTTCGTGCTTGAAACGGGGATCTGCGAGCTGGCCTCTGAGCGCGCAAGCGAAAGTCAGATTGCCTCGTTACGGCAGCGTGTTGGACAACTCGGTGAATTGGTTGACGATATCGTTGAGTTCCGCCGACAGGATGCCCAGCTGCACATCGCATTTGCAGAAGCTACAGGAAACTCAGATCTTGTAAGGATGTCTGCCGAGCTCCAGGCAGAACTGACGTCCCTTATCGCTCTGATTCCACCCAGCCCCGACGCGTTGTCTCACTCAAATCTTCAACACGCGCGAATCGTTGCATGTATAGCGAAGCACGATGCGTCGGGCGCAAGGCTTGCAATCGCGGAGCACATACAGGGAACACGCCTGTTTCTCGGAGGTCTCTTGCCCGGATCAAGAGCGTCCGGCGAGGCATAAAAGGGTTGACCGTTCCTCTAAAAGGTATAAGGATAGACATTAGATATTATGACGGAGGGGCATCAATGAAATCTGGCCTTGCTCTTCGCCCCGGCCATTCATGGCGCGCGGGCCGAGCTTACACCAAGGCTCGGGGCAAGTGAGCCTGCCTATGTTTGGCTCTAAACTGTTAACTTCGGCTTCGGAGAGGTTGGGGGCTGAGCAAGTCACATTCCCTGCTACGTCCAATGGCAACCCGCGCGTTATCCGTTACCCAGTTCGCAAAGCTGAGCGGAGCAACTGCTTTCCGCCTTCTACGCTTAGTTTGCTATAGAGCAAGCGTTTAGCACTTGAATATGACCACAAGAAACAATCTGCCAACAAGGAGAAACGTGATGACGATGACCTCAGGTTCCTTGCTTCTGAGCCGACGTCGTCTGCTGACGACCGGTGCCGTTGCGTTGGCGGCGCCTGCGATCCTGCCGCGCCGGGCGTTTTCCCAACAGGCCAAGGTCATCCGGATCGGTGGTGCTGTGCCGCTGTCCGGCCCGGTCGCCTATTGGGGTCAATCCACCGCGCAGGGCTTTGACGACGGCGCGGCGGTGATCAACGAAGCCGGTGGCGTGATGATCGGCGGCGAGCCGCATATGCTGGAAGTCATCAGCTACGACACCAAGGGCGAGGTCGCCGATTCCCGTGCCGCTACTTTGCGATTGGTCGAACAGGACGGCTGCAAATACGTCTTCAGCCAGGCCGCTGCTTCGACCGTCGGCATGTTGCAGGTCACCGAACCGGCGGGCGTTCTTTCGATCGTGGCCTGCTGGGGCTATCTGGACCTGTTCGGCCGCGACTACCCGCTGCACTTCCGCGCCGAGATGTCGGATTACGAACAGGGCTTCGCCTATATCCCGTTCATGCAGGAAAAATACGGCAAGGACGCGCTGAAATCGGCGGCCTTCATCGGGCCGAACGATCAGGATGGCACCGATTGCCATTTCTCCTACGAACGTCTGATGGACTATTACGGGATCGAGAAGAAGGCGACGGAATACTACAACTGGGAAGACACCGACTTCTACCCGATCGTCGCCAAGACCATCGCGGATCGCCCCGACTTCATCGTCACCAGCCCGTCGCCGCCCGGCATCACCGCCTCGATCATCAAGGCGGCGCGGGAACTGGGCTATACCGGGCCGATCTCTTCTCCGGCGGCGTCCGAGACCTCGACCATCCTGGAGGTCGCGGGCGAGCATGCCGATGGCGTTGTCTTGCCGGTGACAAATGTAACGCCTTCGACCGACACCCAGAAGGCGATCGAAAAGCGGTTCCCTTGACCGGTTCGGCACCTTCAACGCGCTGGCTGGCAACTATTCGTGGTGGATCTATTCGCTGAAAGCGGCCTGGGAAATGGCTGGGACGGCGGAAGACACCAAGGCGGTGGCCGAGGCGCTGGCCCAGGTGGAACTGGAAGATACCTATGTCGGCAAGGTGAAGTGGGGCGGCGAGAAGTCCTTCGGCGTGGCCCGCCAGGGCATCTACGACTGCTACACCACCACCATCGACAAGGGTGTGGCCCGGGTCGAGGACATCCGCTTCCCGCGCTGCCGGACGACTACTGATCCGGAGCCTTCGGCCGCGACAAGGCCCACTGCCGGTCCGACACGCCTCGGGCGGCCCTTTCCCCGATCCCGGAGCCCCGGCATGAGCGACGTTCTTCAGATGGGTCTGACCGGGCTGAGCCTCGGGCTGATGTATGCCCTGATCGCCATCGGCCTGACGCTGATCTTCGGCGTGATGCGGATCATCCAGTATGCGCATGGCGAGATGTTCATGCTGGGCGCCTTTACGCTGTACTACTGGCACGCAGAACTGGGCCTGCCCTACTGGCCGGGTGTCGCTGTCAGTGCGCTGCTGATTTTCTGCGTCGGCGCGGTGCTGCAAGTGGTGCTGTTCAGACCCTTGCAGGGCAAGAACATTCTTTACTGCTGGCGGTCTCGCTGGGGCTGGTGCTGATCATCTCCGGGCAGCGGGCAACTCTTGTTCGGCACCACCACCAAGGGCATTCCCCAGCGCGGTTTCGGGCGGCGTGCTGATCGGGGGGCTATCTGAGTTACGAGCGGATGGTGATCTCGGCGGTCTCCATCGGGCTGATCATCCAACACGCTTTTTGGCTGTTCCTGCGCCGCTCGGTCACCAGCTTTGCCATCCGCGCCGTGGCGAACCCGAGACCGCGGCGCTGCAGGGCATCAGACCGGGCGCATCCGCACTGGATCAGCCTTCGGGCTTGGTTCTGCCATGTCGGCGTCGCCGGCTGCATGATGGGCACGCTGTTGTCGATCG
>JADJAB010000039.1 GCA_016704435.1 Rhodobacter sp.
GCTTTGCCGAACGCAGCATCGAGCTGGACCCGCTGGATCCTTTCTCGAACCTCGTGATGGGGCGGTCGTTCTGGCTGCGTGGAGAGCTCGAGCTGGGGTTGGACTGGCTTGACCGTTCGATTGCACTCAGCCCGAATTACGCCCATGGCCACTACGCGCATGCTTTCGCCGATATGCTATCGAGCAGAGAGAACACCGCGCGCGCCTACGTTGACACCGCTTGTCAACTCAGTCCACTGGACCCGATGGTCTATGCCATGCATAGCACTCGTGCGATGTCTTTCATTGTCGACGGTGACTACGAAACTGCTGCGAAATGGGCAGAGGTCGGCGCCCGATCTCCAAATTCGCATTTTCTGATCGGCATGATTGCGGTGCTCGCTCATTCTCTGAACCGGGCACCAGAGAAAGCCCTGTTTTGGCAACGAAATGTTGCGCGCCGACGCCCAGATGCCAATCAAGGCCACTTCTTCAAATCGTTTCCTTTCACCGATCCGGAGGTTCGGCACCGCGTATCAAGCGCCCTCACGCTTTCAGGATATTGAGAGACGACCGGCATTTCCAACCGAGTTTGCTTGTCCCTATTTTGGCCAGGATGAGGAAGGCCGCCTATTCGGTGTGACATCATGGTGCTTTGCGGTTTGGCCCTTCGTTTACTCTGAGATGAGCACTTCAGGTAAGCTTGGATCAAACGGCCGGTTCGGGGACGCTGCGTCGCAGCACAGGAGATTGCACGAATGGCCGACAAGGGCCGTTCGCGACGCCAAGCGGTGCATGTGGCTAGGGCTCTCGGGTGCTCTCGCAGATATCCGCGAGAGCGCCCGGACTGTGCCGATCCGTCGTAGCCGGGCTCAAACACCCTGCCACAACGCATCTGGCTATGGGCCAGCCCGGCCCCCTTGGGTGCCACCCCGCCTTTTCCGGTTCCCTTGGCGGTCTACAGCGCCACGCGCTGCGCCTCGCGCCGCTGGGTCGAAAGTTCTTCGGCCACCAGGAAGGCCAGTTCCAGCGCCTGGCTGGCATTCAGCCGCGGGTCGCAGGCGGTGTGGTAGCGGTCGGCCAGGTTCTCGTCGCTGACCGCGCGCAGGCCGCCGGTGCATTCGGTCACGTCCTTGCCGGTCATCTCGAAATGCACGCCGCCGGGCACGCTGCCCTCGGCCTTGTGGATGGCGAAGAACTCGCGCACTTCGCGCAGCACGGAATCGAAGGGCCGCGTCTTGTAGCCGCTGGTCGACTTGATGGTGTTGCCGTGCATCGGGTCGCAGGACCAGACTACCTTTGCGCCCTCGTCCTGCACCGCCTTGATCAGCCGCGGCAGATGATCGCCCACCTTGCCGGCACCAAAGCGCGCGATCAGCGTCAGCCGCCCGGCCTCGTTTTCCGGGTTCAGCTTGGCCATCAGCACCTTGAGGGTCTTCGACGGTCGTCGTCGGCCCGCATTTCAGCCCGATCGGGTTCTGCACACCACGGGCGAATTCGACATGCGCGCCGTCGGGCTGGCGGGTGCGGTCGCCGATCCAGATCATGTGCCCCGAGCCCGCCACCGGCAGGCCGGTGATGCTGTCGATCCGGCACAGCGCCTCTTCGTATTCCAGAAGCAGCGCCTCGTGGCTGGTGTAGAACTCCACGCTTGCCAGTTCCGGCGCGGTCACCGACGTCACCCCGGCCGCGTTCATGAAATCCAGCGCGTCCGAGATGCGGTTCGACAACTCGCGGTAGCGTTCAGCCTTGTCATGCTCGGCAAAGCCCAGCGTCCAGGCGTGGACCCGGTGGATGTCGGCAAAACCGCCGGTGGAGAACGCGCGCAGCAGGTTCAGGCTGGCGGCGGCCTGGGTATAAGCCTGCAGCATCCGGCCCGGATCGGGGATGCGCGCCTCTTGCGTCGGCTCGAAGCCGTTGACGATGTCGCCGCGGTAGCTGGGGTATTCGACGCCGCCGATCACCTCGGTCGGGGCCGAGCGCGGCTTGGCGAACTGGCCGGCCATGCGACCGACCTTGATCACCGGAACCTTGGCGCCATAGGTCAGCACCACCGCCATCTGCAGCATGACGCGGAAGGTATCACGAATGTTGTCGGCGCTGAATTCGGCAAAACTCTCGGCGCAATCGCCACCCTGCAGCAGAAAAGCCTTGCCCTCGGCCGCCAGCGCCAGCTGCTTTTTCAGCCGCCGCGCCTCGCCCGCGAAGACCAGCGGCGGATACTTGGCCAGCTGCGCCTCGACGGCATTCAGCGCGGCGGTATCGGGATAGTCGGGCATCTGCACGCGCGGTTTGGCGCGCCAGTCCGATTTCGTCCAGCCCTTGGTCATGGCGTCTTCCTCGGTCGTTTGCGGTAACGGCTTGGCTATACGCAATGACGCCCCGGAAGCAAAGGCCGAAACCGGCTGAAAATGGCGGGATGCGGCCCTTGCGGAGGCGCTGGATTTCGGATCATGTTACACAAACGACGCGAACAGGTCGCAGATATGCCCACGCCGCCGCGCAAGGCCACCCAGACCGCAAAGGACCGCCCGCCCCGGAGGTTCGTCTTTCTGCTGTTGAACAACTTCACCTTGCTGGCCTTCGCCTCGGCGATCGAGCCGTTGCGCATCGCCAACCGCGTCGCCGGCCAGCCGATCTACAGCTGGAAACTGGCGGGCGAGAACGGTGTCGAAGCCGTCTGCTCCAACGGCACCGCGTTCAAGCTGGACATGGGCCTTGAAGAGGTGGACCGCGACGACATCGTGCTGGTCTGCGGCGGCATCGACGTGCAGAAGGCCACCAGCAAGGCGGTGCTGAACTGGCTGCGGCGCGAGGCGCGGCGCGGCGTCACCGTCGGCGGGCTGTGCACCGGCTCTTACGCGCTGGCCAAGGCAGGGCTGCTGGACGGCAGGAAGGCCACCATCCATTGGGAAAACCAGGACGGCTTCCTTGAGGAATTCGAAGATGTGAAGCTGACCAAGTCGGTCTTCGTGATGGACGGCAACCGCTGGTCCACCGCGGGCGGCACCTCGTCGCTGGATCTGATCCTGAAGGTGGTGGCCGCCGATCATGGCGAAGACGTCGCCAATACCGTCGCCGACCAGCTGATCTATTCCACCATCCGCACCGATCAGGACACCCAGCGGCTGTCGATCCCGACCCGGATCGGCGTGCGGCACCCGAAGCTTTCGCAGGTCATCCAGATGATGGAGGGCAACATCGAAGACCCGATGTCGCCGGCCGATCTGGCCGAAGAAGTGGGCATGTCGACCCGCCAGCTGGAACGCCTGTTCCGCCGCTATCTGAACCGCTCGCCCAAGCGGTATTACATGGAGTTGCGGCTGCAAAAGGCGCGGAACCTGTTGATGCAGACGGATATGAGCGTGATCAACGTGGCGCTTGGCCTGCGGCTTTGCCAGCCCGTCGCATTTCTCGAAATGCTACCGCAGCCACTACAACACCACGCCTTACCGCGAGCGCGGCACGCAAGGGATGCCGGGGGCATTGCCGATCCGGCTGTCGATCTGATCCCCCTGCCATGGCCGGCCCCTGGCCACCCAAGACGCGCGTCGGCAGAGAGCCCAGCCTGAGCAAGTCACGCAAACGCTGAACGGCAGCTTTTAGCCCAAACTGCAAGATGCTGCGCCGTGCACCAATGTCGGCAACTTCACGCTGTTGTGGGCTGCCGACCCGGCCCGCGACGCGGCGATGCGCTGCGCGGTCAGTCAGCGTCAAGATAGGTGATCGTCGAGCGATTGGAACCGCCCAGAATCTCGAGATATCTCCGTCCCTCATCGTCGGTCTTTTCTTCGAAGGGATGGCTGCGGTCGGGATCAATCTGGCATATCTCGGGCGTGGCGAGGGCACAGTAATAGCGGGTCAATTCCTCGTCCCCGACAAGAAGGAACAGGTGGTTGTAGGCGTCATGGCCCTGGCAAATGATATTGCCCTTGTAGGCCCAGGTCGCGTCGCCGCCGAAGCCAAGGGTCCAAGGAAGCACCCAGCCGTCGACCGGAATGCTTTCGTTCAGGCAGATCGCGGCGGTCGGGCCGCCGTCGCCGACCAGGTCGGAGCCGTCCCCCCTGGCGATCGCGGCGCGCAGCGCCACCCGCTCGGCCTGCAATTTTTCGGCACGGTCCCGTATGTCTTCCAGGTCGGCCCGAGCGACGCGCAGGGTCTCAATCGCGGAAGCCTGAACCTTGGGGCTGTTGTCGAGGGCGTAGCGCAGGATCAGGTCGCGCAGCGCGTCCGCGTCGAAGATCGCGAGCGTCAGCGCCCGCTCTTCGGGGGAGACCGCGTTCAGGCGGTCGATGTCCAGGATATCGGCCGCGATCTCGTTGGTAACGCGGTCGATGTAATCGCCGAACTCGCTGCGCGGGACGATCACTAGAATACCGTCCTGGTCCCTGGCAAAGATCGTTTCGTCGGGATTGGCGAGGCCGGCCTCGAGCCGGGCGATCCGGCTCAGCGCCGAATCCTCGGCGCTGACCAGCCGGTCGTACTGGGCGTCGAGTTCGGCGAGCGTCGGCGCAGACTCGGCGTGCGCAGGCTTGACCTGAACCATGCAGGCGGCGAACGCGATCGCGACAATGAAATAGCGTTTGAACATCGGGGACCCTGCTTCAGCCGACATTCCCTACGTAGAATGCCTCATCCTGAGCGTAGTCGCCATACTGCGCGACGATCAAGCATCTTGGACACGCCGTGCCAGAGTCGGCTGATCTGTCGCGCGACTCGTTTGCGATTTTGGCTTCGGCTGCAGTCACTCATCGGGCTTTTTTTTGATCGTCGGCGGACTTTGCGGGTGGCATGATCGCCGCACCCGGCACCGCACCGATAAGCGTCACGGCCGCCATTCCTGAAGCTAATGGCATGCCGAAAGAAACCTCATTGCAGTTCAAGGACATGATGGCAGCTGAACTTGGACAACTGCCGAATGTCCGCTCCGTACGCAAAAGCGGACGTCCCCTTTTTCCCTGCCTGATGTTGACTGGAGCCGTCAGCATCCGAGCATACCGTTCTGTGCGTGCCCCCCCTCTTTGCGTCTGCGCCATCTTGCAGACCGCGCAATCATGTCCGGCACGCGCCCGGATGACCTCAGCACGAGTCACAGATGAGATCAAAAGGCTTTACAAACCTTTAAGCCAAAACCCCAAACCATTGATTTATATAACAACCGACCAGCGTCCCGACTCGGGCCGCTATTCCCCCGGCGCCAGCCGGTAGACGGTGCCGTCATGGACCGACAGGAACCAGATCGACCCGTCCGGCGCCTCCACCACGTCGCGCACCCGGCCGGTTTCCGGTGCCGCGATCCTTTCCTCGGCATAGCCGGTTGCGGCGGGTGTATCGGGGTCCAGCCGCCCGAGGAAATCGCTGTTGAGCGAGCCGAAGAAGATGTCGCCTTTCCACTCCGGCACCAGTGCGCCGGAATAGACCATCAGACCCGAGGGCGCGATCGACGGGTCCCAGTAGTGCAAGGGCTGCTCCATCCCCTCCTGCGCCGTGCCGATGCCGATGCGCCCGCCGCCATAGTTCTCGCCATAGGTGATGACCGGCCAGCCGTAGTTCAGGCCCGCCTGCGGCGCGTTCAGCTCATCGCCGCCCTGCGCGCCGTGTTCCACCGTCAGAAGCCGGCCCGACAGGTCCAGCGCCGCGCCCTGCAGGTTGCGGTGGCCGCGCGAAAAGACCCCGGCCCGCCAGCCGTCCAGCAGCGTTGCCGGGGAGCCGTCGCGGGAAAGGTGGATGATCTTGCCAAGGCTCTGGGCCGGGTCCTGCGCGGCCAGCCCCTCGGGGCCGGTGCCGCGGTCGCCGGTGGTCAGAAAGACCGTGCCATCCGTCGCCTCGACCAGCCGCGCGCCAAAATGCCGCCCGCCGCCCGCGCCGTCGCCAAGAAAGACCTGCGCAAACCCCTCAAGCCGTTGCCCGTCCTGCGACAGTCGCCCCTTGCCCGCCGCCGTCGCCACGCCCCCTGCTGCCTGCATCGAATAGGCCAGCCAGACCTCGCGGGTTTCGGCAAAATCCCGCGGCACCATCACGTCCAGCAACCCGCTCTGCCCTTGCACCGCCACCCCCGGCAGGCCCGAGACGCCTGCCCCCCGTCCATCGGCGACAAGCGTCAGGCGGCCGTCCCGCTCGGTCACCAGAAACGACCCGTCGGGTAGAAAGGCAATCGCCCAGGGCTCGTCGAAACCCCTGGCGACCGGCGTGATCTGCAGACGTCCGGCCGAGGTGTCGACCGGGCCGGCAAGGGCCGGAGTGGCAAGAAGCAGAAGCGGGAAAAGCAGGCGGGCGTGCATGCGAAGGGCCTTTCGGTTGTGTCCTGCCAAAGGTAATCGCCTTTTGCGGTCAATCCAGCCCGCATCCACCGCGATGGCGCAGAATTGACCCATGGTCAGCGCCCTTCCGCACGCTTCAAGGCGCTTTTCTTTTGTCTTGTGGGGCTCTAGGGTCCGATTTCAGGATTTCGATCCAACTAGGGAGCTAACCAATGAAAAAACTGCTGCTGGCCGTTTCGGCCTGCGCCTTGACGGCTGGCATTGCCTCCGCCGAGGACGTGAAACTGGGGATTCTCATCGGCTTCACCGGACCCATCGAATCGCTGACCAGCCACATGGCTGCGGCGGCCGAACTGGCGATGGCAGAGGTCAACGCCTCGGGCCAGGCCGCCAACACCTATGCGTCGGTGCGCGGCGACTCGACCTGCGTCGATGCCGCTGCCGCGACTGCGGCCGCCGAGCGGATGATCACCGCCGAGGGCGTCAAGGGCATCATCGGCGGCGACTGCTCGGGCGTGACCCGCGCGGTGCTGACCAACGTTGCCATGCCGAACGGCATCGTGATGGTCTCGCCCTCGGCCACCTCGCCGGCGCTGACTGCCGACCCCGACAACGGGCTGTTCTTCCGCACCTCGCCGTCGGATGCGCGCGAAGGCGAAGTCATGGCCGACATTCTGGTCGAAAAGGGCGTGAAATCCATCGCCCTGACCTATTCCAACAGCGACTATGGCAAGGGTCTGGCCGAGGCGATCTCGGCCGCGTTCATCGCCAAGGGCGGCACCGTCACGATCAACGCTGCCCATGACGACGGCAAGGCCGATTATTCGGCCGAAGTCGCGGCACTGGCGGCGGCGGGTGGCGACCTGCTGGTCGTGGCCGGCTATCTGGACCAGGGCGGCAAGGGCATCATCCAGGCCTCGCTGGATACCGGCGCCTTCTCGACCTTCGGCCTCCCCGGCGGCATGGTGGGCGACAGCCTGCCCCTGGCCATCGGCCCGGCGCTGGATGGCAGCTGGGGCCAGGTCGCACAGTCCGACAGCGCGGGCGCGGCGGTGCTGATCGAGATGGGCAAAGCAAACTCTCCGGCCTTCGACGCCACCTCGCCCTATTCGATGGAAAGCTATGACGCAGCGGCGCTGATCATGTTGGCGATGGAGGCTTCGGGTTCCACCGACCCGAACGTCTACAAGGACAAGATCATGGAGATCGCCAATGGTCCGGCAGACGTGTCGGGCACCAAGATCCTGCCGGGCGAGTTGGGCAAGGCGCTGGAACTGATCAAGGCCGGCACCGCCATCGACTATGATGGCGGCTCGGGCGTGATGCTGATCGGACCCGGCGAAAGCGCTGGCCGCTACAAGGAGTTCGAGGTCAAGGGCGGCGTCTACGAGACCATCAAGTTCCGCTGACGCTTGGGTAACGCTTGACAGATTGGCGCGGCCCGGGCATTGCCCCGGGCCGTTGCCTTACGGAAGGGGCCGCCTGCACGGGGAATACCCCCGGCACCCATGGCAGGCCGACAGGGGAAGCACATGATCAAGGTCGAGAAGCTGCACAAGCATTTCGGCGGCTTCCATGCCGTCGACGGCGCCTCGCTGGAGATTGCCACCGGGTCGATCACCGGGCTGATCGGGCCGAACGGTGCGGGCAAGACCACGCTGTTCAACGTGATCGCCGGGCGACTGCCGCCGACCTCGGGCCGCGTCATGATGGATGGCGAGGATATCACCGGCCTTCCGCCGCATGTGCTGTTCGAAAAGGGACTTCTGCGCACCTTCCAGATCGCGCATGAATTCGCCTCGATGACGGTGCGCGAGAACCTGATGATGGTGCCGCCGCGCCAGTCGGGTGAAAAGCTGTGGAACGCGTTGTTTTCCCGCGGAGCCATCGCCGAAGAGGAAGAACGCATCCGCGCCCGCGCCGACGAGGTGCTGGAGTTCCTGACCCTCAGCCATATCGCCGACCAGAAGGCCGGAATGATCTCGGGCGGGCAGAAGAAGCTGGTCGAACTGGGCCGCACCATGATGGTCGATGCCAAGGTGGTCTTCCTGGACGAGGTCGGCGCCGGCGTGAACCGCACCCTTCTCAACACCATCGGCGACGCCATCGTGCGCCTGAACAAGGAGCGCGGCTATACCTTCTGCGTCATCGAGCATGACATGGATTTCATCGCCCGGCTGTGTGACCCGGTGATCTGCATGGCCGAGGGGCATGTGCTGGCGCAAGGCACCGTGGACGAAGTGAAGAACGACGAACGGGTGATCGAGGCCTATCTGGGCACTGGCCTGAAGAACAAGCTGAAGCAGGAGCACGCCCATGGCTGAGCCCTTCCTGATCGGCGAGGCCATGACCGGCGGCTATGGCGCGGTCGATATCCTGCACAGCTGCACCATCGCGGTGGAACCGGGCGAGATCGCGGTGATCGTCGGCCCCAATGGCGCGGGCAAGTCCACAGCGATGAAGGCGGTCTTCGGCATGCTGACCCTGCGCCAGGGCAATGTGCGGCTGGCGGGCGAGGATATCTCGGGGCTGACGCCGCAGGCGCGGGTCCGCAAGGGCATGGGCTTCGTGCCGCAGACCTCGAATATCTTCACCACCATGACGGTCGAGGAAAACCTGGAAATGGGCGCCTTCATCCGCGAGGACGACCGGATCGCCGAGACCATGGGCCAGGTCTATGACCTGTTCCCGATCCTCAAGGAAAAGCGGTTCCAGAAGGCGGGCGAGTTGTCGGGCGGGCAACGCCAGCAGGTCGCCGTCGGACGCGCGCTGATGACCCAACCCAAGGTGCTGATGCTGGACGAACCCACCGCCGGGGTCAGCCCGATCGTGATGGACGAGTTGTTCGACCGCATCATCGAGATTGCCCGCACCGGCATTTCCATCCTGATGGTGGAACAGAATGCGCGGCAGGCGCTGGCCATCGCCCACAAGGGCTTTGTGCTGGTGCAGGGCGCCAACCGGTTCACCGACACCGGCCAGGCGCTTCTGGCCGACCCCGAAGTGCGCAAGTCGTTCCTGGGGGGCTGAGAGATGAAGCTTCGACATCTGGCCCTCGCGACCCTTCTGTCGGAAGCCGTGGCGGCGCCCACCCTTGCCGAAAGCTGGACCTGCGTTTTCGATCAGGATTGCGAAATGGGCCAGCAGTGCATCGCGCTGTCGCCGCCCAGGAATGCCTGGCTTTCGGCAGATGCCGGAGGTGGCTACAGTCTCGAGCTTGACGGACAAGTCGCTGCCATTGCCGAGACTGGCCGCTTCGAGAACGCCTTGTCCTTCGCGGGTACGCCCAGCCCGAACAATGTCATCTTGCTGACCGTCCACACCTTGAAGGGGAAGCCGCCCTGACCGTCCATTACACATCGCCCACCGCGTTCTTCGCCAACACGATGCGTGGCACCTGCACAAAGGAGCCCGGCTGATGGATATCCTGAACGCCCTTGTGGCTTTTTCCAATTATATCCTCGTCCCCGGCCTGGCCTATGGTAGCCAACTGGCGCTGGGGGCGCTGGGGGTGACGCTGGTGTTCGGCGTCCTGCGGTTCTCCAACTTCGCCCATGGCGACACCATGGCCTTCGGCACCGCCTTCGTGATCCTGTTCACCTGGTGGTTCCAGTCGATGGGCATCACGGCGGGGCCGCTGCCGACGGCGCTGCTGGCGCTGCCTTTCGGCATTGCGGTGACTGCGGCGATGCTTCTGGCCACCGACCGGGTGGTCTACCGGTTTTATCGCCAGCAACGGGCCAAGCCGATCATCCTGGTCATCGTCTCGGCGGGGGTGATGTTCGTGATGAACGGGCTGGTGCGGATGATCATCGGCACCTCGGACAAGGTCTTTACCGACGGCGCGCGGATGGCGCTGAACCCGGCCGATTTCAAGGAATGGACCGGTCTGGCCGAGCCGCTGGCGATCAAGACCACGGCGGTCGTGTCGGTGGTGGTGGCGCTGATCTCGGTCGCGCTCCTGTTCTGGTTCCTGCAAAAGACCCGCACCGGCAAATCGATGCGGGCCTATTCCGACAACGAGGATCTTGCGCTGTTGTCGGGCATCAACCCCGACAAGGTGGTGGCGGTGACCTGGATCATTGCCGCCGCGCTGGCAACCATTGCGGGCACGCTGTACGGGCTGGACAAGTCGTTCCGCGTCTTCGTCTATTTCGGCCTGCTGCTGCCGATCTTCGCCTCGGCCATCGTCGGTGGCCTGGGTTCGCCCCTGGGGGCCATCATCGGCGGCTATGTCATCGCCTTTTCCGAACTGATCGTGACCAATGCCTGGAAGAAGGTGGCCGGCTACCTGGCGCCGGACAGCTGGCTGGGCGACGGGCTCTATCAGGCGCTGTCGACCGACTACAAGGTGGCGGTCAGTTTCGTGATCCTCATCATCGTGCTTCTGTTCAAGCCGACCGGCATCTTCGGAGCGAAGTGACATGGCCCTGCACCGCAACATCCTTCTGTTCGCCGGCGTCGCGCTTCTTTTCATCCTGACCGGGATGTTTCAAAGCTGGAACCTGTCGCTGAACATCCTGAACCTGGCGCTGCTGTCGGCCATCATGGCCGTCGGGGTGAACATCCAGTGGGGCTATGCGGGACTGTTCTCCACCGGAATCGTCGGCTCGGTGGCGCTGGGGGGGCTGGCGGTCGTGCTGG